>JACKLR010000002.1 GCA_024235795.1 Burkholderiales bacterium
GTCCACGTTCAACGGCGTTTCGAGCCCCGCTGGCGCATCCGACATTGCATGCCCCGCAAGCAGTTCGTGTTAAACAAATTCTCGGAACGAATCGGGCGCAGGCAGTATTAAAAATCGGGTCTGAAAATGACCGGTTCGAGCAGGAAGCTGATCGCATTGCCAATCAGGTTGTGTCAGGCGGTCATGGTGCGGGAACAGTTCGTCATGTCGAGGGTGTCAGTGGCGCGCAACGGATGTGCGAAGACTGTGAAGAAGAACTGCAGCGTAAGCCTATCAATAATGTGTCAAGCGGTGGTGCGAGTGGAGAAGTCGGCAATGCGAGTCCTAAATTAGGTTCGGGACAGAAACTATCGGTGAGTCAACGCAGTTTCTTCGAATCGCGCATGGGCTATGGCTTTGAAAATGTGCGTATTCATACGGGTGAACATGCTGTCCGGTCGGCTGAAACCATTCATGCGCGTGCTTTTACACTGGGACGCGATATTGTGTTTAACAGAGGGCAGTATCGGCCGGGTACTCTGGAAGGCGACAAACTACTGGCGCATGAGCTCACGCATGTGATACAGCAGCGTGGCGGTTCAAATCCGTCTGTGCAACGCAGCTGTTTTAACGGCAATTGCGAAGACTGTAATGGTGGCACCAAAGATCTGTGGGTAACCGTATTTTTTGCGCGGAGAGCCAATCGCGTTACGATGGAGAAGATTCGCAGAAGGATAAATAAAGCAAAAGAGGTACTCAGAAATTGCTGCGTCAACATAAAATTTGATTTTGACTGGACGTTGATTCCCGGGGCCGCATCGATTGAAACGGCGAGCCGTCATCGGCGCCCAAGTGGTGACGCCAGTGGTATTTTCGATGTCCCTGAACCAATGGAACGCATTGGCGAGGGGCAGCTTATTGCCGGTGCGCGTGGTATTCCGATGCTGATTGTTGATGAAGTACGCGGTACGGGCGGTGGTACGACCATACTGGGAGGACAGGATGATCAAGGACGTGATTTCGATGTGGAATATACCGGATCGTCCATGTTTTTTATGGCTGTTAATCAACCCAGAGAAGGGGGTTGCAGTAGAGATGATTTAACAATTGCGCATGAGCTTTGGCATGTTACCGGTGCGCTACGGCATGACGCTGCAGATGGTGCGATCACGGACTGCTCGGGCGAGGGGGTTGCTGAACCGTATTGTACGCGCATACGTGGATTGACATAGATTCTATTCAGGCCAAGGAAATTTTCATATGGAAACGGCACTAAAAACGGCAACCAAACCGGCAGTTGACACGAAAAAAGCCAGGGTGATATCGCGCCGTCAACCAACACATGCGCACCAGGACAGTACGGTAGCCGATATTTTACGTGCGTCCCGCAACATTCAAACCAAGCTTAAAATCGGACAACCGGGCGATCGTTATGAACAGGAAGCCGATCGTGTTGCCGAGCAGGTTGTTTCAGGCAGTATGGCGGGTGCCGCTGTAGCGGGTGCGCCAGCAATCCGGCCAGCCAATGGCACGCAATCCATACAGCGGATGTGTGAAGAATGTGAGGAAGAATTGCAGCTTAAACCGAAAATGAATGAGACTGGCAGCACGGTTGGGACGGGGACTATCCAGGCGCCGCCGTCGAGCGCAGGCAGGAAACTGCCGGTTGAGCAGCGTGGATTTTTTGAATCACGCATGGGACATGGATTTGAGGATGTGCGTATTCATACGGATGATCATGCTGCCCGGTCGGCTGAAACTATTCATGCGCGTGCTTTTACACTGGGGCGCGATATTGTGTTTAACAAGGGGCAGTATCGGCCGGGTACTCTGGAAGGCGACAAACTGCTGGCGCATGAGCTCACGCATGTGATACAGCAGCGTGGCGGTTTGAATCCGTCTGTGCAGCGCAGCTGTTTTGACGGCAATTGCGAAGATTGTGATGAAGGATGGAGGAGTTTATGGGTGACGGTATTTTTTGCGCGGAGAGCCAATCGGGTCACTATGGAGAAACTTCGGAACAGGATAAACAAAGCCAAAGAGATACTCGGAAATTGTTGTGTCAACCTGAAATTTGATTTTAACTGGACTTTGATTCCCGGGGCAGCATCCATTGAAACGGCGAGCCGTCATGCCCGGCCCGCAGGTGATCCCCTCGGCTTGCGGGATGTGCCTGAGCCACAGGAGACAATTGGCGAAGGAGATCTGATTGCCAGTGCCAGGGGAATTCCGCTTTTAATTGTTGACGAGATTCAAGGTACAGGTGGCGGAACAACGATACTTGGTGGACAGGATGATCGTGGAAATGAATATGACGTCGAATATACGGGACCTTCCATGTTTTTTATGGCCGTTAATCAACCCAGAGAAGGTGCCTGCAGTAGAGATGATTTAACAATTGCGCATGAACTTTGGCATGTTACAGGTGCATTACGACATGATGCCGCAGACGGCGCAATCACAGAATGTTCAGGTGAAGGTGTCGCCGAACCGTATTGTACGCGCATACGTGGATTGACTTGAAAGTCCTTGAACAGTAGAGAATCATTTATTCAGATTTCACTGGATTTCGAAGTAAAACAATTTTTATCGATATTGTATTTTTTTAGCAGCTTTCCAATAGCCCGGCGCTCTTTACCGGCAATGGCGGCCGCTTTTGTGATGTTGCCATCGGTTTTGTTGAGGATTTTTGCAAGATAATCCTGCTCGAAATTTTGAATTACAATGGATTTTGCATCCTGAAATTTTAATTCTGCCGTGTCCGGTTTTGGGATATCGTGTTTCGCAATTTCATGCGCCGGTAAATCATGATTTTCCATATCGATATCTATTACCGGGTCGTCAGTCAACAGAAAAGCGCGCAATAAAACATTTTCTAATTCCCGAACGTTACCTGGCCACAATTGTTTTGTCAGATTCTCGATGGTTTTGGCCGAGAGTTGCCGGAGTGGCAAGTGGTATTGCGCTGCATAATCTGCAATGAGTTTTTTTGCGATTAACGGGATGTCCTGTTTTCTCTCGCGTAATGCAGGAAGACTGATATTCAGTACATTCAGTCTGAAATAAAGATCTTCACGAAACAGATTGCGATTGATGTTGCTCTGCAAATCGGCATTGGTTGCAGCCAGAATTCTTATATTCGATTGACAGGTGCGGTTTGAACCGAGCGGCCTGTATTCCCTGGTCTGTAAAAAACGTAACAGCGCAACCTGCGCTTTGGAAGACAAGCAGTCGACTTCGTCCAGAAACAAAGTGCCTTCTTTCGCAATGCCGACCAAACCCTCCTGGCGGGTTTTTGCGTCGGTAAACGCGCCTTTTTCATGTCCGAATAATTCAGCTTCCAGCAGGTTGTCCTGGATGGCGCCACAGTTGAGTGGTACAAAATTGTGATCTCTGCGGTTGCTCAGGACATGGATTGAACGCGCAACATTTTCTTTGCCAGTGCCTGTTTCGCCTTCAATTAATACCGGTGCGTCGTACTGGGCGATGCGCTTGATCAGTTTTAACATTCTGGTAAAAACAGGTGTGCGGCCAACAAGATTTAGTGCAGCGAAATCATCAAAGACTTTTTGCTCGAATCTCTGACTGTATTTTTTATGTTTGTTGCGGTAGCGATTGATGCGTAAAACAAGCTCTGATTCTTCGAAGGGCCAGAACAGTAGATCATCAAAATTGGAAAAGAAGGTATCGCAATTTTTTGTTGGCGGGGTATAAGACATACACAGATTTGTGGACAAGAAATTACGTTTTATGACTTCGGTTACGGTCTGATTAATATCGTTACTGCATACGCTTGGATCATCGAAGACAAATAAATTGACATCCGTTTGATCAGAGATCAGTTTTTGAATCAGACGTTTGTCATTAATAGGCGTAATCTTTAAACCAGTTCTTGCAAGAACGGAATGGAAGGAACTCTGGTGAATCTTTTTTCTATGAAAAGAAATAATATTCAATTTGTCCATATTAAATTTCCTTTTAACCCGTATCAGTACCGTGATCAATGTGAGGATACAGAAATTAGTTGCATCAATTTTGCATGGTTATTATTAAATCCGTTAATTTACAGTGACGATCAGCGTGCTCGAATTTATATCCTGTTGAAATTCACAAGACTGATGTCAGATTGGGAAAACTAAATGTGTATGACTGTCTAAATACTAGCGAAATCTTGGCATGAGTTATGTGTTGTATTTTGTACGAAATGCCCATGCACCAAATAATCTTAAAGATATGTCGAGTAACAAAGCAAGTGTCAATAGCGAGTGAGTGTCGCATGATTATGTGTTGGAACGTTTGTATAACGTAATTCGTTAACACATGCTCTTGCTGTCAGAATGAAATTTTTAGACTAAAATTTCAGCCAACTTAGCCCTATGAGTCCGGTGATCGTTTCAGCATCACTGACACAGCAGGTCATGCTGCTGTGTAATAAAAGACAACACGGCTATATACGCCAATAAAAAATCTGCCGGAAAATCCGGCAGACTGTTGAATGGTATTAATTTACAAAAAGCGCTCGGACTTTTTCTTCTAAAGGTGGGCGCATGCCTGCTTTGCGGCCTTCCGCTAGGGCTTCTTCAAGATCAGTCCCCTGACTGATGAGATAACTTGCCCAAATCGCACCTGCCCGGTTGCCCGATCCGCAATGTACCAGAATCGGTTTTGGAGACTTATCCATGGCATTTTTAAACGCCTCCAGATGCTCGTTGCTGAGATTGGCGACCGTCATCGGGATATTGACATAAACCATACCCGCGCCTTCCACCAGCGCTTTTTCTTCACGTGTGCCCTCGTTCACGGTCCGCATATCGATGACTGTTCTAAAGCCATGCGCTGCCAGTATTGGGGCGCCACCATCGCCGATCAGCCCGGAAGTGGCCACTTGTGGTGCTGCGCGGTTGTAGTTTTGAACAGTACTGACCTGATGTCCGAAAGGAATTCGCTCAGCAAACGCGGTGCTTGAAAGCAGTGCAATAAGCGCAAGGGTAAATGTGACAAAATATTTCATTATAAGCCTCGTGTATTATGGGATTTAATTCTTAAATGTGTAAATCTGACAATTGGATAATAAGGTAAAAACTGCCAAGTTTGTAGTTTTTTGGTTAAAGCAGGGTAATTTACACAGTTCTTCATGGCCGATATTGTTATAAAGCAAGTTGAAAAAGGCGTTGCGTGTTTTGCGAGTGGTTCCGGATCCAATGTTCTGTGGCCTATGCTATGCTGCAATGTCAATGGATAAAATCATTCTCTTGGAAAATAAGAATGCCTGTAGATCAATTTGCTAAGTATTGCGGTGATGCAGAACGAAACCTGGCACTGTCTGACGACAGATAAAACAGCGCAAGCGCTCGGCAGCAATTTTTCGCAAGGACTAACGACTGTCGAGTCAGCCAGGCGGTTAGCGCAATATGGCCCTAATCGTATCGAACGCGGCACCCAGCGTACGCCATTTCATATTTTTGCCGCGCAGTTTGCCGATTTCATGATTCTGGTGCTGCTCGTTGCAGCGGTCGTGTCGGGGATTGTCGGTGAATTGCGCGATTCAATTGCCATTATAGTTATTGTCATACTCAACGCCATCATTGGCACCGTACAGGAATACCGCGCACAGCAGGCAATAGCGGCGTTGCAAAAAATGGCCGCGCCGGAAGCAACCGTTATCCGAGACGGAAAAACCGAATCCATATCGGCGTCTAGTCTGGTGCCGGGCGACCTGGTATTGCTGGAAGCAGGCAATGTGGTGCCGGCTGATTTGCGGCTGTTTGAAACCGGCCAGTTGCACGTGGATGAGTCCGCGCTGACCGGTGAATCGCATACAGTTTCCAAACATACCGAAGCGCTTGAGGAAAATGATCTCCCCCTAGGCGATCGCCGCAACATGGCATTTAATGGCACGATGGTTACCCGTGGAAACGGCAAGGGACTGGTCGTGGCGACAGGCATGAATAGCGAGATTGGCAATATTGCAGAACTGCTCCAGGAAGCGGAAAGCGTCAAAACACCCTTGCAGATCCGTCTGGCACGGTTTGGAAAACATCTGGCGCTCGCCATTCTCGTGGTCTGTGTGTTTATTTTCGCCGCAGGCTTGCTGCAACAACAGCCTCTGTTATTGATGTTTCTCACGGCGGTGAGTCTGGCCGTTGCCGCGATTCCTGAAGCGCTGCCTGCGGTCGTCACCATTTCGCTGGCGCTTGGCGCACGCAAGCTGAGCCGCCGCAATGCGTTGGCAAGAAGACTTCCGGCAGTCGAAACGCTCGGGTCGGTCACTTACATTTGTTCGGATAAAACCGGCACGTTGACCCAAAACCGCATGCATGTGGAAGCGTTGTTTGCGGATGACCAACAGTTGAATGCACTGCCTGCCAGGGAAAGCCAGAATCTGCAAAGTCTGCTGTGGCAGCGGCTGGGTCAGGCGTTGGCGCTCAATAATGAAGTGGACAATCGTTCATCCAATAGTGAAGAATCCACGCATGAATCATTGGCGGGCGATCCAACCGAGATTGCCCTGTATCTGGCCGCAGAACATGCCGGTTTTGATAAAGCGGTACTTTCCAAACAGTTGCCGAAGATGGGTGAACTGACATTTGATGAAGAACGTAAGTGCATGACGACCTTGCATCAATTGGATGCAAGTGTAGTGAGTTTTACCAAAGGCGCACCGGAGGCGGTGCTGGCAGTTTGCAAAAGCACACTGACCACCAAGGGTTACCAGGAATTCGACCAAAAACGGGTTCTGGAAAAGTCGGATGAACTGGCTGCCGACGGTTATCGTGTGCTGGCTATCGGGTTCAGGGAATTTGCCGCCATGCCGGACGAACAATCGTCGGAAAAAATAGAATCAGAATTGATTTTTCTGGGGCTTGTCGCCCTGATGGATCCGCCACGTGAAGAAGTGCCGCAGGCTGTTGCCGATTGCCAGGCTGCGGGTATCGTGCCGGTAATGATTACCGGTGATCATCCGGCCACTGCGCGCAGTATTGCGCGGCGTCTCGGTATTGCCGATGATCATGACCGCGTCATGACCGGAAAGGAACTGGAAAAGCTCTCCGATGCTGAATTGGCTGGGCAGGTGAAGGATTTGCGTATTTATGCGCGCGTGGATCCCAGACAGAAAATCCGCATTGTCAGTGCACTGCAGCAGCAGGGTGAATTTGTCGCCATGACCGGTGACGGCGTGAATGACGCGCCAGCGCTGAAACGCGCCGGTATCGGCGTGGCCATGGGCAAGAAAGGCACCGATGTTGCGCGTGAAGCAGCCGATATGGTTTTGCTTGACGACAACTTCGCCACTATTGTTGCTGCGATCAAGGAAGGACGGCGCATTTTTGACGATATCCGCAAATTCATCAAATACACCATGACCAGCAATTCCGGCGAAATCTGGACGCTGGTGCTGGCAATGCTGCTGGGGTTGCCGCTGCCGTTGCTGCCGATTCATATTCTGTGGATCAATCTGGTTACAGACGGCTTGCCGGGTCTTGCGCTGGCCTCGGAGCCCGCCGAACGCAAGGTCATGCAGCGCGCGCCGCGGCCGCCGCAGGAAAACATTTTTGCACACGGCATGTGGCAGCATATTGTCGTCATCGGTATTTTGATCGGCGCGCTGTCGATCGGCGCGCAAATCTGGGCGCTCGACCGTCAGGTGGAACACTGGCAGACCATCGTGTTCACGACGCTGACATTTGCACAGTTATTCCATGTCATGGCCATACGCTCGGAACGCGACTCATTATTCCAGATCGGCATTTCCAGCAATCCCCAGCTGCTCGGCGCGGTGTTTTTGACCGTCCTATTGCAACTCGCGGTGATTTATGTGCCAATCTTCAATGACATCTTCAAGACGATGCCATTGCCTGCATATGATTTGTTTATCTGCGTTTTACTGGCTGCTGTCGTGTTTGTCGCGGTTGAGATTGAGAAATGGTTGGTGCGGCGGGGGTGGTTATATAAAAATCAAAGTGTATGATTCGTTTTTCTGCATGATGCAATGACAGGTGTTTTGCGTAAAGTAAGATTCACGTGACGCTTGGTTTGCTGAAAAAGTGTCTACAATAGATAGACATAAATAACGGTAGAATTAAATATGAAGGTATCCAGTGTTGATTTAAGATACAAAACGAATGACATGTTAACAGCGCTTGAAAAAAATAAGTGTGTTACCGTCTAATACCACGGCAAAGTAAAGGGGATTATCAAACCGGCGCACGAAAAATGGTTTCCATGATCAACGACCATCCTTTTTTTGGTATGAACATGATAACAGATGAAACCGTGATCGATGTGTTGGAGCGTTGAAGCAAACCGCGTCATGATTTTTGATGCCAGATATTTTAATCTGGGTGCCACGCGGCAATGAGAAAGCAGCCAGGCTTATCGAAAAAACTGAAGAAACATGAACGGGTTCGGTCTAGATTTGAAGTTTTCGTGCTTGATCGTATTTTACAGGCTGAGGTCTTTGCGCGCTGGTTTTGTGCTAGTCGAGCATGAAGTCGGCACTTGTCATGCAATGCGCGATTTTAATAAAGACAAGCATGTAATGTCTAGGGTGTGGCTATTCGCGGTATAAATCTGGTAGCATCACTGAATAGAATCTGCTGTTGGAGTAGTAGTTCTCGTTATTTATATCACGATTGAATAGGAGAACCTCTGTTATGCGCATTTTTGTTCAGAAGCGGCAGCCGAATCAGCGTAAGCGTGCTGTCAGTGCGGTAACGCAAGGGCGCTATGTCATCGGACAAACGCCCGCGGTACGTTCCATTTTGCATCCAAACAGGGTGAATCAGAAGTTCGGCCAAATGCCGCTCAAACAAAACGCGCAAACGAGTGCGGAATCTGAATATAGCGTCGGTAAAAGAACACCGGAAGAAGTCGTCCGTTCTCAAGGTCAATTGTTGGATCCCGCTACCCGGTTTTTCTTCGAACAGCAGTTCGGGCAGGATTTTAGCCGTGTCCGTGTGCATATAGATGCCATGGCCAGCGAGTCGGCACAAGCCGTCAATGCATTGGCCTACACCGTCAAGAACGATATTGTTTTTGACAACGGACAATACGCGCCCGAAACAAGCCGTGGAAGAAAGTTGCTGGCGCATGAACTGGTCCATGTTTTGCAGCAAAGAAAGACGAATTTCAATTCGCCTGTTCTGTACAGATCGCCTGGAGAAGGGGGCGAGGCATTCAGCCGGGAGCAGCTTCAGATTTTTGCCAATGACCCAAGTCAGGCTTTGGTGAGATGGCCGCAACTGGATTCAGCCGAAAGAGGCCAGCTGCTCGGCCTGATGGTTTCCCGTCATGGCGCCGGTTTTGTCGAATCGTTTGAACGTGTTGCGGATTCAATGCGTGGTCCCGTGACCGCGCGCAATTACAGCGACTACCGAACAGTAGATCGCAGGCGCCTTGAAAGCCGGGGCTGGAATCGCATCGGTGTGACTGGACAAGGATTTGATTTCTGGGTGCATCCTTCCGGCGGGGTGTTGATGGTATCGACTGGTGAGCCTGGAGTAGTGCAACCAACTGAAGAACCGGTTCGTGAAGCGCGTGAGACTTCCCCCGGTGAATTACCGACGGATATCGAAATTCCCGATGATCCTGTAGCGCGGTATGGACCCGTTGTGTCTATGAGCAACACGTTCATGGGCCAGGAGGCTGATGCGCGTTTATATGCCAATGGAACAATTGAAGTCTATTATGCGGGTTCTGATAACCCGATAACCTACATGCCTGCTCCAGGTACGGCATCCTTCTACCAAGCATACAATGAGGAAGGGCAGGCTTATAGTGGTACACCGATTGATATCTACCGGGAATTTCCAGATTATCTTGCTGAAGAACTTGATTTGTAGGAATGGCAAGTCATCTGTTCATCCGCTGAGTCTCAAGTAGATACTGTGGCACGCTGGCCACGATTGGTACGGGAGGCATAGTATTTGGTGAAGTCAATAAAACATCCGCTTCGAATGAAGCCCTGATTGGCCGGAACGCGAGAACCGAATTACTTGGATGTGCAACGTTAACGCTGGTTGCCGCAGTATTTAGCAAAAAAATCCCTGACAAGTTTATGCAGAGGAACATACTATATCTTGGGGAAATAAGATAAAAACCGAATAGATTTTGGTTTCTATCACTTGGCAAACAATATTTCAGTGGTGTTGCGAACTTTGCATTGCGAACTTTCCAGGTTGGCGAATTTGCTCGCATCTTTTATCATGGTTTTCAGCGCCTTTAAGTAATTTTTAAGATGAGAAAAAAGTCATGAGCAATAAAATCCTGTACTCCCCCAAAGAAGCTTATCAGAAGCTTAATAATAAAACGGCCATTCTGATTGACGTGCGCGATGCAGAAGAATTTGAAAAAGGCCACATACCGTCTGCTGTGAATATCCCGGAAATGTTTACCACATTATCTATGACCACTCCCGAGGGTTTGCGGGAAATGCAGGATATTTTCATTCCGCTGTTCAGGAAAGCTGGAATTCGTCACGATCAGACTGTGATCGTTTATGAAAACAGTTTGAATACGCGGTATGGCGGCTCTTGCCGTGGATATTTTCAACTCAGTTTGTTGGGTCATCAGGATGTTGGGATTCTGGATGGCGGACTGGCACAATGGCTTCAAGAGGGTTTGCCGGTGACGACAGAACCTGCCCAGGTGACGGCATCAGATTTTGAACCGGTAATTCAGAATAATTTTATCGCGACGCGTGACGATGTTCTCAATGCAATCCAACCTGGCTCAGGTGTCAAGTTACTTGATAACCGCGATGAAGATGAATGGCGCGGCGTCAGCTCCTCACCCTATGGTATCGATTTTGCACCGCGCAAAGGTAGGATTCCGGGTGCAAACTGGATCGAGTGGTATCGGTTCATGGATTCCGCGCAGCCGATACCCCACTTTAAATCCGGCGAGGAAGTGCGCGCGCTTTGCGCACAGGCAGGGTTGGGTGTGGATGACAATATCATCATTTACTGCTTCAAAGGCGCGCGGGCATCCAATACGTTCATCGCGCTCAAAATAGCCGGGTTCAATATGATACGCAACTATTACGGCTCGTGGAATGAATGGTCGAGAGATCCGGTGCTGCCGATTGATGGTGAAGTTTTGGCAGCAGATTAAATCCTGCCAATCTTTTTCGTACACATTGTTTGCTGTAAATTCTTATCTTTTGGTTTAAGTCTAAGCTCATAGAGTGGGGGAAAAATGAAACTTGAGACACTTGCATTGCATCATGCTTATAATTCGGAAGCCACTACCCGTGCGGCGGCTGTACCGATTTATCAAACCACGTCGTTTACCTTTGAAGATACGCAGCATGGCGCGGATTTGTTTGACCTGAAGGTTGAGGGCAATATTTATACCCGCATCATGAATCCGACGACCGATGTGCTGGAAAAGCGCCTGGCCGCAATGGAGGGCGGTGTCGGTGCCTTGGCGGTTGCATCGGGGATGGCGGCGATTACTTATGCGATTCAATGCATTTGTGATACCGGCACCAATATCGTCAGTACCAGCCAACTCTATGGCGGTACGTATAATTTGTTTGCACATTCGTTGCCCAGACAGGGTATCGATGTGCGCATGGTGTCGTTTGACGATTATGACGGCATTGAAAAGGCGATTGATGAAAATACCCGGGCAGTGTTTTGTGAATCTATCGGCAATCCGGCTGGAAATGTCGTCGATATTGAACGGTTGGCTGCTATTGCACACAAATTTGGTATTCCGTTAATGGTCGACAACACAGTAGCCACGCCGTATTTGTGCCGCCCTTTTGAACTGGGAGCCGATATTGTAGTTCATTCACTGACAAAATATATCGGTGGTCATGGGACTTGTATTGGTGGCGTGATCATTGATTCCGGCCAGTTTGACTGGGTGGCGAACAAAACCAAATTTCCAATGCTGAATGAGCCGGATCCCTCCTATCACGGTGTAGTGTATACCGAGGCTTTGGGAGCTGCGGCATATATCGGGCGCTGCCGGGTGGTGCCGTTAAGAAACATGGGCGCGGCTTTGTCGCCGTTTAATGCGTTTCTGATTCTGCAAGGCTTGGAAACGCTGGGTTTGCGCATGGAAAGGCATTGCGAGAATGCTGAAAAAGTCGCCACGTTTTTGCAGAATCATCCTCAGGTGGATTGGGTGAATTATGCGACGTTGCCAAACAGTGCATATTATCAGGCATGTCAGAAAATAACCGGTGGCAGGGCTTCGGGAATTTTAAGTTTTGGCATCAAAGGCGGCTTTGAAGCTGGTGTCCGGTTTATTGATGCCTTACAAATGATCCTGCGGCTGGTTAATATCGGTGATGCAAAATCGCTGGCCTGTCATCCCGCATCGACCACGCATCGTCAGTTAAATGATGAGGAACTGAAAAGAGCGGGAGTCAGCAGGGATTTGGTCAGACTTTCAATTGGTATTGAAAATATTGATGATATTCTTGCCGATATCCGGCAGGCACTGGAAGTTGCCTCAGCCAATTAATATTAAATTGAAATTTTGGCTGGTGTTGCGAGCAGTGTCTTAAGGTGGGCGTCGACTTGTTCCAGATGGTGTGGATCCGTGCCAAATAAAGCAAAATGCCCGTCCGTGGTGCGGGTGATGTGAAATTCGCTGTCTGGAATCATTAATTGTTCATGTTCACAATCCGCAGGCGGGAACATTAAATCGCCTTCAATGGCCAAGACAAAAACCTTGGCCTTTATTTTGGCCAACGCCTCTTTCAGATTATCGCTGCGCTGGTAGCAGATATCGCCAAGCTGCCATTTTTTGATCATGACTAACAGGTTATTCGGATCCATTGGCCCAAAATAACCGATCATAAACCGGGTAATAAAATCCTCCAGCGAGGTAAAACCCAATGTACGCCAGCGATCCTTCTTGAAAAATGCCGGACTCCAGCCCATCAAGTTGCAGTGTTCTGCCAGTCGCCTTAACCCGATATGCACATCCGTTGATTTTTCATACCAGCCATTTAACCAGGCGGGGTCGGACATAATGCTGTTTTGCAGCCCTTGTGTGAGCAGAAAATTATGTGGTGTGACTTGTGCAGTACCGGCGATCGGTGCTGCGCGTTTCACCATATCAGGATAGCGCGCCGCCCATTCATATGTTTGTTGCGCACCCATTGAGCCGCCAACAATTAATGCCAGAAAATCAATGCCAAATAGTTCGGTCAACAGTTGATGCTGAGCCCTGACATCGTCACTGATACGCAGTTGCGGAAAATTGGCCTGATTACGCGGAAATGGTGTGTCGTGCGGTGCGCTGGACAAGCCATTTCCCAATTGATTGATAATGACAATAAAGTATTTTCCCGGATCTAATGCACGCCCTTCGCCGACATAAACCTGCTGCATGATCTGGTGGCTGCCTGAAAACCAGGTGGGGACTAGAATAACGTTATCTTTGGCGACATTCAGCGTGCCAAAAGTTTTGTAGGCGAGCTGGCAATTAGGAATGGTGCCGCCTTCGGCAACGGCAAAGTCGCCTAGTTCGAAAATCTGATAGTCGCCATGTACTTCTGCGGTGTAATACTGTTTTGCATCCATAGTGATCGTTTGTTGGTAAGTTATCTGATGCACTTATTAACTGATTAATATGATATTCAATGCAGTGTGTTTTGTGAATCAAAAGTGATTTGTCGCCAGATCAACTGGAACTGTTCAGCTACACGATGGAAGGCCTGGCAAGGTAAAAAATATCTAATAAATTCAATATCCTGCCGTGGCGCCATCTCTTCTGGGTTCGGCCACTCCCCAGCATATGTTGTCATTTGTCCCGGCAAGGTGAAGTCCTCCGACAGAGAAAGACCATGCGTCATAGGGTTTTATTTCAAAGCCATGCTTGTTCAGCAACGTCAGTGCTTCTGGGTTGAATCTTTCGGCTTCGAGAAATACTTGTCTTTCTGGGGTACAGTGTAGTCTCGGCGCTTTTACCGCTTCAAAAGGCGACTGATTAAGGAGTCTAACCAGGACCTGAAACATGCCCGAGGCTATTCCTTCGGAACCGGTTGAACCGATTGCATACAACGGTTTTTCATCTTTGAAAACGATAGTCGGGGAAGCATTCGAACGTGCGATCGCACCGGGTTTCAAGTAATGAGGATGTTTTTGGTTCCTGAGCTTGAAAGCCTTCATGTAACCGTTATATAAAAAACCGAGCCCCGGTGTGGCAATTTTCGACCCAAAAGACCGCTCTATGGACTGGGTCATGGATACAACATTGCCATACCGGTCAATCACGTTAAAATGGGTTGTTTCGCCTTCGCCGGAAAGATTTGCCCTGAGCCGGTCGGCGGCCTGAGAAACATATGCGTCACTTGACAGGCTTGCCGGTTTGTCGCGCGCTTTTGTGAAGGTATCTCTCCTGTCAATCCTTGCTTTGTTTATTATTGAAGCAAAAAGTACGACCGCTTCGGGTGTGTCAGGATCAAAACCATTCCGGGCTATTGCTTCAAATAGGTTAAGCATTTCGATTAGCGCAGTTCCTCCGCCAGGCGGTGGCGCACTCATGATTTTCCAGTCCTTGAAGTTTCCATTAATTGGCGTGGATTCACGAGGCCAGGGTATGTTTGCCATGTCGTCGGCGGTAATGAAACCGTTATTTAGACGCATGTCTTCAACGATTTTCTTACCCACTGCGCCGTTGTAGAAATCTTCCAAACCATGCCTGGACAGGTGTCTGAGGGTTTCGGCAAGGGATGGATTCTTTACGAGCGTGCCGGACTCGGGAACATCATCGCTGCCGCCGAAAAGGAGGCTGGCCGCATTGCCTTCCCTGATCTGGGACCTGTATTCAGTCATTAACCTGTTCTGGAATGGTGTGATCAGATAACCATTTTCGGCCAGACTGATGGCGGGCGCCATGACCTGTTCAAGATTCATCGAGCCGTAATTTTTAAGTGCGTAGGAGAGTGTGGCTGGGTTCGTGGGGATTGCTATTGCCGGGTAACCCGATTTTCTGACAATACCTGCGGCCGCTTCACGATTTTCGCGCGTGGATTCCATGCCGCGATGATTCATATATTCATTCGCCATGGAAATGTACACTTCAGGTCTTGCCTTTGCCGGGGCGCGGCAAGGGCCTTCAATGACGAATGTTCTGGCTTCCTTTTTTAAATGGACCATCATCATGCCCATGCCGCTGAGGCCCGAGCCCGCCGGTTCTACAACGCCAAGCGCGAGCGATGTTGCAACGGCTGCGTCCACCGCATTGCCGCCCATCGCAAGCACCTGGACACCGGCTTCAGTGGCTTTATAGTGTGCCGAGGTAACAATTCCGTTTGATGACGAGGCATACCATAACGATGGGTTATTTCTCGCGCCTTCCCTGTCCAGCATAATTTCATCGGCTAATTTCATAAATCCTGACTAGCAGTCAATCCATTTAAATTATCTTCGCAGGGTATGTGCACCCAATTTTGCCGCCTGCCATTCATTCGCATTAGCGATTGACTGAATTCCAGTCCTGGCGACAATAATTCGCCACTACGGCTGTTTAATATACTGTCTGCCACAAACTACGAGCTCGCCATGCTTGCATAGCGTAAGGTTTTCGGCATAGATTTCGCACATTGTTGTAACAATTTGCTGAAATAACAAGCGGATGTTAAGATGAAGTCGCATTTCATTTGGTTGTTGGGTGATTGTATTTTCATAATTATAAACAATATGTTATGATATCAGTATTGAGTTCTGATATAAAGATATTTTATTTTTTATATACATAAATAAAATAAGGAACAAGAGGAATGGTTATGTTATGCGCAAAATTTTATGGATATTTTCGTTTGTTGTTTTGATTTTCTTTGTAACAAGCTGTGCTGATCAGGATTCGGCCGAAAGCATTGGTGAGTCAATAGACCAAGCCATTGAAGATACTAAAGAAACTTTAAGTGAGGCTGTAGATGAAGTCAGTAGTGCATTTGATAGTGCCATTGAAGAAACAGGTGAAACTTTGGATGATGCTTCAGAAGAAGCGAGTGAAGCAATGGATAATGCGATGGATGAGCTGGGAGACGCCGTCGAAGATGCTGGTGATGTAGTTGAAGATGCCGGAGATGACATCGAAGAAGAAGCGCAATCCAGTGGCGGATACTAATTAATATTATTAAACCGGTCAATACACCAATCTAACTGTATTTTTGTGTGCTGACCGGTTTTGGTGGTGGTATATCAATCTGTGAAAAACGCATATGCTATTTAGAACTACCTTTCAGAGTGGTTTTCAATTTGTAAAGATTATTGTGTTCGTAATCTAATTGGCGCCGATGCAATGGCAGTCATTTTCCTAATTTGATATCTTTTACCCGGACCGATTCCAACGCATCGATTTTTTTTGCATTGATCATTTCATCCAGAATTTTTTTTATGTCTGCAATACTGGCCTTTGATAGATTGATATCCAATTCGATTGTAACTTCAACTTTCATTTTTCCTCCGTTCAGTGTTTTTCATTCCACACATTGTAATACTTGATTAATAGTACAGTTGCTGGAGATAATCGCATTTACGTGCTTACTCAGCTTGGTCGTTACTTTCAGAGACGATTTTCCAACATTGTTTAAGCGATGGTGATTTCTCTAGACAAATATACATCCTGAATGGCATTGAGCAGCTTTATACCTTCTTCGAATGGTTTCTGGAATGCCTTACGTCCAGAAATGAGTCCCATACCACCGGCGCGTTTGTTGATGACAGCAGTACGTACAGCCTGATGCAAATCATCGCTGCCGGATTCGCCACCTGAATTGATCATGCCGATGCGTCCCATATAACAATTGGCGACCTGGTAGCGAACCAGGTCAATTGGGTGGTCGGTGGTCAGTTCGTCATAGACTTTGGAGCTTGTTTTGCCAAATTTCAGCGCGTTGTAGCCGCCGTTGTTGATGGCCATCTTTTGCTTGATGATGTCCGCGCCAATGGTTGCCGCAAGGTGATTCGCCTGACCCGTCAGATCGGCACTGACGTGATAATCCTTTTCTGCCGTTTTGAAAGCTGAATTACGCGTGTAAGCCCACAGAATGGTGACCATACCCAAATCATGCGCATGTTCAAATGCTTCTGTGATTTCCTGTATCTGCCGGCGTGATTCTGCGGAACCGAAGAATACGGTTGCGCCGACTGCGCAGGCGCCCATTTCGAAGGCCTGGTCAACGCTGGCAAAAATGGTCTGGTCGTAGTGATTGGGATAAGTCAGCAACTCATTATGATTAATTTTTAGGATCATCGGTATTTTGTGCGCGTACTTGCGGGCAATACTGCCGAGTACGCCCAGAGTGGATGCGACACCATTACAGCCGCCTTCGATGGCAAGTCTGGCAATATGCTCCGGATCAAAGAACATCGGATTGGGCGCAAAGGACGCGCCAGCGGAATGTTCAACGCCTTGGTCGACCGGCAGCAGGGATAAATAGCCTGTTCCAGCAAGACGTCCATGGTTGTATAGCGACTGCAGGTTACGTAATACACCCGGTTTGCGATTGTTTGTGATCAGCACGCGATCGACAAAATCGGGTCCCGGAATGTGCAGTCTTTCCTTCGGAATAGTTTTGCAGATATGATTGAGTAGTATATCGACCTCTTCTTTCAGGATAGCGGGGATGTTTGTCATATTTCCTCCTAATTTGGATCAAGTGCTGATTGATCGGTTGGCTGTTTGAGTCGTTGTTTCCGTAACAAATTTCCAAAACAATTGTGCATGTGATTACTGACATCTTGCCACAATAATAATGGTTGTGTGAACAATGATGAAAAAAATCAATCCGGTTGATTTTCCAATTTGGATTGGACGCTGGCTTTTTTCAGGTGGGGTGCGAACATTTCGATGAAATCAAAAACAAATCCTTGTAGATAGCTGTTGCGGCTGATGCCGATGCGCGTTGTACTGGGTTCGAACAAATGGCTTGCGTCAATTGCCCTGAGTTGTTTGTCGCGTCTGGGGTCAAACGCCATCTTCGCCAGAATGCCGATACCCAACCCCAGTTCCACATAGGTTTTGATGACGTCGGAATCGATGGCTGTTAATACGACATTGGGCGAGAGTCCTTCTCTTTCAAACGCTTGGTTTATTTTTGAACGGCCGGTAAATGCAAAGTCATATGTGATAATCGGGTGTTGACTGATTGCTTTGAGTGTCAACACTGTTTTGGTCAACAATGAATGGTCAGGTGGAACGACAACGCAACGGTTCCATTGATAGCAAGGTAGCATGATGAGTTCTTGAAAATGTTCAATCGCTTCTGTTGCGATGGCAATATCGGCTTCACCCGAGGTAACCAGTTCAGAAATCTGGGTTGGGCTGCCCTGGCGCAAAATAAGCCGGACCTTGGGGTGCAGGGCAGTAAAACGTTTAATTACAGGCGGCAGGGCATAGCGTGCCTGGGTATGTGTTGTGGCAATGGTCAATGAACCTCCGCTTTCACGCGTATATTCTTGCGCGGCTTTTTTTATATTTTCAGATTCCTGCAACACTCTTCGTGCAATCTGAACGATTGTTTGTCCAGGTGTCGTCATGCTTACGATGCGTTTGCCATTGCGGATGAATATCTGAACCCCCAGTTCTTCTTCAAGTTGTTGAATTTGCTTGCTAATTGCGGGTTGCGATGTGTGCAGTTTTTGTGCTGCCTTAGACAGATTGAGATTTTGATTTGCAGTTTCGCAGAGGTAACGTAATTGCTGTAATTTCATTTAAGAATTGACTTTAATAATTAATTGGAATAATAATCTAACATAATATTATTTTGAATTATATAGAGATGTTGTTAATATGCCGCCTTTCCAAAAAAAAGAATAATAACTAGGAAAATTTAATGGAGTGGGGTTATACATTATCGGGGCTGGTCATTGGCTTTATTGTTGGCGTGACCGGTGTAGGGGGCGGTTCCTTGATGACGCCATTATTAATTATGGTGTTTAATGTGCCGCCAGCAACTGCGGTCGGGACAGATTTGCTGTATGCTGCCTTGACAAAAGCGGGTGGTGCGTGGGTGCATGGCCGGCAGAAGACGGTACACTGGACGCTTGTCGGGCATTTGGCTATGGGCAGTGTGCCGGCTGCGGTTATTACCATTATTATTTTAAACCTCATTAGTGTTGATAGTGAGTTTTTTGCCACGTTGATTACCAGCACACTAGGCATTGCGTTGATTCTAACAGCGATGGCGCTGCTATTTCGTCAGCAGTTGACACGTTTGGGCAGATCGCATTTCGGTTTTTTGGTAGAATGGCGTGATCGACATATTCTTTCCGCGACAATAATGACAGGCGCGATTTTGGGAGTACTCGTTACAATTTCATCTGTCGGCGCAGGCGCATTGGGAATGGTTGTGCTATTTATGCTGTATCCACGTCTTCCCGCTGTAACCCTGGTTGGCAGTGATATTGCGCATGCCGTACCATTGACGCTGGTAGCGGGTCTGGGGCATGCCTATATGGGTTCAGTGGACTATAGCTTGCTGGTGAGCTTGTTGGTAGGTTCTTTGCCAGGGATATACCTTGGCAGTCATGTCAGTAAACGCTTGCCGGACCGTTTTTTGCGGCCGGTATTGGCGACGATTCTCATTCTGATAGGTATCAAGCTGATTTCGTAGCAAAAACCGGAAATATAATTGATCGACACATGTAAAGGTGTATGTTAGTAGATGTTTTATAATTGCGTATAGAGACTTAAGCAATGACGGCTGATCGGTTGAGACGATTGCAGGATAACTGTTTAAAAGCTAAAGCGGTTTTAAGTTTAATTAGCATGAAACAAGGGATTGATTTTTATGAGTACAAATGTAGAGAATAAACCGAAACAGGTTACCTGGTTTAATGGATGTGGCGGACGTATTGGTATCGTGGTGGGTGAAACAGGTGATTTTGCCTATATCGGTATGGCGCTCAGGCATGATGAAGATGATGATGTTGACCATATCATGAAGTATGGCGCCAAGTTTCCATTGGAAGCGGCGTTGAGGTTGCCCGTATCCAAGCATTATGCCGAGGCTGAATCCTGAGACCGATTGCGGTTGATCCATGCAAGTGCTTAAATTCGATTGTAAAAATGCAAGCATTTCTGTTGTATGTGCCCGGGCAATAGACAGAAAGCATAAATGAGGTTTTAAAACTATGTACTGTTACGATGAGTACGATCAAAAAATTATTGACGAACGCGTTGCGCAATATCGCGATCAGGTGTGTCGGCGTCTGGCAAATGAGCTGACAGAAACTGAGTTTCTGCCTTTAAGACTGCAAAATGGGCTGTATATGCAGGTGCATGGTTATATGTTGCGCATTGCCGTGCCTTATGGCTTGATTTCTTCAAGACAGATGCGCATGTTCGCACATATTGCACGCAAATATGATCGTGGTTACGGCCATTTTACAACGCGTCAGAATATACAGTTTAACTGGCTAAAATTGGAAGAAACGCCCGATATTCTGGCCGATCTGGCATCTGTACAAATGCATGCTATCCAGACATCCGGCAACTGTATACGCAATATTACTTCGGATGAATTTGCCGGCGTGGCCCAGGATGAGGTGGTTGATCCACGCCCTTATGCAGAAATTTTGCGCCAGTGGAGTACGTTCCATCCGGAATTTGCCTATTTACCGCGTAAATTCAAGATCGCTATCAGTGGCGGTAGGGAAGATCGTGCTGCGATTCTTGCACATGATATTGGTATTTCCGCTACCAAAAATGCACAGGGTGAAATCGGTTTTCGTATCCTGGTGGGCGGTGGCCTTGGGCGAACACCGATTGTAGGTAGTGAAATCTGTGAATTTTTACCGTGGCAGCATCTGTTGACTTATGTGGAATCAATATTGCGCATATACAATCAGTTCGGCCGACGCGATAACAAGTATAAGGCGCGTATCAAGATTCTCGTGAAAGCGCTGGGTATCGATGAATTCAGGCGCCTGGTTGAAGAAGACTGGGCTGACCTAAAAGACGGCCCGGGCACATTGACAGCCGAGGAAGTGGATCGCGTGGCCAGTTTCTTCATTGACCCTGAATATGAAAAATTGCCGGATCATAATTCAAAACTCAACGAATTCAAAGCGGACAACCGTAATTTTTCTAACTGGATGTCACGGAACGTCATAGCGCACCGCGTGCCAGGTTATGCCATTGTGGTTTTGTCCTTGAAAAAGCCGGGCAACGCACCCGGAGATGCTACCGATGCACAGATGGATGCGATTGCTGATTTGGCGGATCGTTATAGTTTCGGTGAAATGCGAATTACGCATAAGCAGAATATTGTTTTTGCCGATGTCAAACAATCCAATTTGATTGATCTCTGGCAGGAAATTACAAGACAGGAGCTGGCTTCGCCGAATATAGGCCTGTTGACAGATATGATAAGCTGCCCGGGTGCTGAATTCTGTACACTGGCCAACGCGCGCTCAATTCCATTAGCCAAATTGATCGCCGAACGTTTTGAGAATATTGATTTTCAACATGATATCGGTGAAATAACACTGAATATATCCGGTTGTATGAACGCTTGCGGACAGAATCATATTGGTAATATTGGCGTGACAGGCGTTGAAAAGAAAAACCATGAGGAGTGGTACCAGGTTTCCATTGGCGGTGCTGAAGGTAACGATTGCGCAATGGGCAAAATTCTGGGGCCTTCGCTTACGTTTTATCAGGTGCCGGAGGCAATTGATCGAATTTTGCAGGTTTATTTACGAGAACGTATTGATGAAGGTGAGCGTTTTATCGATACGGTCCACAGAATAGGGCATAAGCCGTTTAAAGATTATGTGTATGCCACAGATTTTGAAGAGGAATCTGTAAAAAACGATCGCGATGATATGTCGGTAATGCCTGCTCAATATGCGGTTCCTTTTTATTCTCCTAGGTTCTAGTCATGATGATTATTAAAAATAAAATACTCGTGGAAGACGACTGGCAAGTTTTGCGGTTAAACGATCAGGAAACTCCAGAAAATGTCGTCGTTGCTGCCGGCAAGGTGATTGTGCCGCTGAAAGTCTGGCTTGCACAGCGTGATGGTTTAAAGCAACGCGATGATCTGGGCGTGTGGTTTGCCAGTGATGAGCGGTCGGAAGAATTAAAAGAAGATGTGCGGAAATTCCAGATTATTGCGGTAGATTTCCCAAAATTTTCAGATGGGCGGGGTTACTCGATTGCTTTTAATTTGAGAGCGCGACTGGGTTTCACCGGTGAATTGCGAGCAATAGGTGATGTCTTGCGCGACCAGCTTTTCTACATGCAGCGTGTTGGTTTTGACGCTTTTGCCCCAAGGCCGGATCGTGATATTCATGATGCCTTAAAAGGCTTTGAGGATTTTTCCGAAGTGTATCAAACATCTTTTGATAAGAAACTGCCGTTGTTTAGACGTGCTCAACGGAAGGGAAAATCTTCCGTTGAAGTAGTGAATGGCTAGAATGGCTGCACATGATTGATTTGATAGAAAAGATTGAGCAGGTTGTTTCTGTGCTTGCGGATACCGTGCATGACTATGCACCGGTTGCCTTCGCCAATAGTCTGGGTGCTGAAGACATGGTGTTGACGGATCTGATTGATCGTTACAAGCTTGATATTGAAATGTTTAGTTTGGATACCGGACGCTTGCCCCAGGAGACTTATGATTTGATGCAGACAGTGCGGGATCGCTATCAAATGCCCTTGCGTATTTATTTTCCAAATGTTAAACAGGTCGAGGCGTACGTGGCAAAAAATGGTGTCAACGGATTCTATCAAAGTATTGAATTACGCAAGGCCTGCTGTCATATCCGTAAAGTTGAGCCATTGCGGCGTGCACTGGTTGGCAAACGTGCTTGGATAACAGGTATTCGGCGTGAACAGGCAACGACGCGTTTGGATCTGAAAGTTTCGGTTTATGATATTGGTAACCGCATGCAGAAAGTTAATCCACTGCTTGAGTGGACGAATGAGGAAGTATGGAAATATCTCAAGAAATACGAAGTGCCTTATAACAAGCTGCATGATCAATTCTATCCGAGTATAGGCTGTACGCCCTGCACGCGGGCAATTACACCGGGTGAAGATATTCGTTCCGGACGATGGTGGTGGGAAGCCTCGGAAAATAAAGAGTGTGGGTTGCATACAAATAATGTTATTCCACTCAAATAAGTATTTTTCATGCGGTTAATGATTGTGTTGACAGTTATCACGATAGTTTGTTGATGTTTTTGAGAGTAGAGAGAAAATATATGAGTAATCGTCCCTTCACCCATCTTGATGCATTGGAGAGTGAATCCATTCATATCATGCGAGAGGTGGCAGCAGAATGTGCCAATCCGGTTTTGTTGTTTTCGGGCGGCAAGGATTCAATCGTTTTGTTGCGACTGGCTGAGAAAGCGTTTCGTCCCGGTCGTTTTCCCTTTCCATTAATGCATATTGACACGGAACATAATTTTCCAGAGGTTATCGATTTTCGTAATCATCGCGCCAAGGAACTAGGTGAACGTCTCATTGTGCGCAGCATGGAAGATTCGATTAAAAAAGGTAGAGTGGTATTGCGCTCAGAAACACAAAGCCGTAATGCGTTTCAATCAGTAACGCTACTGGACGCGATTGCTGAATTCAGTTTTGATGCCTGTATCGGCGGGGCGCGCCGTGACGAAGAAAAAGCGCGCGCCAAGGAACGGATATTTTCGTTTCGCGACGAATTCGGTCAATGGGACCCGAAAAACCAGCGACCGGAATTGTGGGATTTGTATAATACCCGCACACATCCCGGTGAGAATATCCGTGTTTTTCCGATCAGCAACTGGACTGAGTTGGATGTCTGGGAATATATTGCGCGTGAAAAACTGGAAGTGCCGTCAATCTACTTTGCGCATGAACGTGAAGTGATACGACGGGATGCTGGTTTGCTTCCCGTATCTCATCTGGTTCAACCAAAGGCAGGGGAAAAATCCGAGCGCGTGACGGTGCGTTTTCGTACAGTCGGGGACATGAGTTGTACCTGTCCAGTTGCATCGAATGCAGCCACTGTCGGTGATATTATTGCCGAAACAGCGATGACGCGCATTACCGAACGTGGTGCAACACGTATGGATGACCAGACTTCTGATGCGTCCATGGAATTACGTAAGAAAGAAGGTTATTTTTAGCATTTACAGGCTTTTTTATGGGCAGATTGAGTTAGTTGAAAAAACACCGCTTTTCAACTAACTCAAATATTTAGGCAGAACATGAACGATAAATATTGTTGTGTGATTGCGGTGGATTGAATTTCCTGAAGGGATCCAAATGTCTGAAATTGAAAAAATTCCGCTTGATCAGACCGAGCTGTTGCGTTTTATAACCGCCGGTAGCGTGGACGATGGTAAAAGTACTTTGATTGGCCGCATGTTGCATGATTCAAAGTCTATTTTTGAAGATCAGCTAAGCTCTATTACCAACACAACACGCAAACGCGGGATGGAAGGCGTTGATTTGTCCTTACTGACTGACGGGTTACAGGCAGAACGGGAGCAGGGCATTACGATTGATGTCGCGTATCGCTATTTTGCGACGCCCAAACGCAAGTTCATTATTGCCGATACACCTGGGCATGAGCAATATACCCGTAACATGGTGACAGGTGCCTCAACGGCAAATCTGGCGGTTATTCTGATTGATGCGCGTAAAGGTGTACTGACACAATCACGTCGCCATACTTATCTGGCCAGTCTGGTGGGTATTCCTCATCTGGTTGTAGCGGTCAACAAAATGGACCTGGTAGATTATTCACAATCGATATTTGATGAGATCTGTAAGGATTTTGCTGTTTTTGCCGAGCAGCTTGATTTGCATCATGTCGATTTTATTCCAATGTCCGCGCTTAAAGGCGATATGGTTGTTGAACGCGGTGAATACCTGGACTGGTATAAAGGTACTACATTAATGGATCTGCTGGAAAATATTTCAATCACGAACGATGTGAATCGTGATGATTTTCGTTTTCCCGTGCAGTGGGTGTGCCGGCCACAAACCAAGGAACTGCATGATTTTAGAGGCTATATGGGTCGCATTGAGTCAGGTTCTGTGTGTGTGGGCGATGCTGTCACAGTATTGCCTTCAGGGCTTAACTCTCGGATCAAAGAAATCGTGCTATACGAAGGCAATGTTGATGATGCGGCTGCGCCGCAATCAGTGACGTTAACGATAGAAGACCATCTTGATATTTCGCGCGGTGATGTTTTGGTGAAAACAGGTGATTTACCGCTGGTAACAAAGGAATTTGACGCAATGTTATGCTGGCTTTCAGAACAACCGCTGGATCCAGGGCGAAAGTATCTGATCAAACATACGACTCGCATAGTCAAGGCGGTTGTGAGTCGCATTGATTACCGAGTTGATGTCAATACAATGAATCACGAGCCAATACAAACCCTAAAAATGAATGATATTGCACATGTAGGTATTAAGGTTCAACAACCATTGGTTTGTGACGATTATCAGCGCAACCGTTCGATGGGTTGTTTTATTGTTATTGATGAGAGCAGTAATAATACTGTGGCTGCAGGAATGATTGGTTCTTCAGTTAGTTAGCTGGACAACAAACAGCTAAAAATTATCAAATTACCTTAAAGCAGCCTGGATTATCTGATTTTTATCGAGATGGCCTGCAAGTGAAATAGTTGTCATTGCACCAGCTCGTTGTTGGTGGTTCAAAAAAAAGAATGAGATGCTGGCATGTAAGATTTTAAAATGTTAAATTGACATCTTTAACATTGTTTTTTCGGTCATTTTTGTAATGGCATGGACCTGAATCAAGAATTATGATGCCTGGTGAACATACATTTCAAGCAGAGTTGGAGCCAAAAGGCAAATTACTGGTTGATGCAGCCATTTTGGCTGAATCGTTAGGTGTTAAGATCGAGCAAGTCTATAAATATACGCTAATATTTATTGATTCGGCAAAGGAAGGACTGGTAGAAATTGAATCGTCGTTAAAAGAAAAGAATCTGCAAGCTGTAGCATTGACCGGTCACCGTCTCAAATCATCTTCATTGACAGTTGGCGCGCAGCAGTTTTCTGAGTTGTGTAAAATTCTGGAATCGTTAGCGAATGATGAAGAAATAGACCGTGCAGAAAGTATTTTTGCTCAAATGCAATTAATGTTGAGTTTGATCGAGGCAAATATCGAAAAGCATTTTTTGCAAAACCCGGACAATGAGTTTAAGTAAAACAATGCGCGTAATGCTCCTGGACGATGATAGGTTTATGCTTGATTTTGTCAGTGAGTTGCTTAAAGAACTGGGCGTTGATGAAGTTCTGAGGGTACAAGATGGAAAGACGGGACTTGAAGTACTGTCAGAACAGGTAAAAGAAATTGATCTGCTGATTTGTGATATTGAAATGCCTAAAATGGATGGCATTGAGTTTTTACGGCATATCGCAAATCGCAAATATTGCGGAAACATTGTTCTGTTTTCAGGCATTGATGCAGATTTACTTAAAGCGGCCGAACGATTTGCGAAAGTAAGTGGTTTGCAGGTTCTTGGAACCTTGCCAAAGCCGGTTACATTAGGCGCTCTGGCCGCTGTTATGGAAAAATTGGCTCAAGGTGTAACTGTAACTCACCATAATGGAACACAGTCCAGTAAACTCCGCATCGATGTCAATGATATACGTAATGCACTGTTAAATGATGAATTTAGTGTGTTTTATCAGCCCAAAGTCGTTGTTTCAGATTTCCGTACAAATGGCTTTGAAAGTCTTGCCAGGTGGCGACACGCACAAATTGGTTTTATTCCACCAGATGAATTCATTCCAGTCATCGAACAAACAGAAGGTTTGATGGATGAGTTTACATTGATAATCTTAAGAAAATCGGTGCATCAATTAGCATTGTGGCTCGATCAGGGGCTGGATTTGAAAGCGTCGGTAAATATTTCAATGGAAAATCTGAATCGGCATGACTTGCCCGAAATTTTTGAAGAGGTTGTGCGTACTGCGCGTGTGCCTAGGAATAGGGTAGTTTTGGAAATAACAGAAGGGAAGCTGGGAAAGGATTTTGCATTATGTTTGGATATTCTGACACGCTTGAGAATAAAAGGTTTTGGTTTGTCAATAGATGATTTTGGCACCGGCTATGCCACTATGGAAACGCTGAATAATTTGCCATTCACTGAGCTTAAAATAGACAGGGTGTTTGTTAATGCAGCTGTAAGTGATCCCTCATCACGTGCAATTGTGGAATCAAGCATTAATCTGGGAAAAGAATTTGGATTAAACATTGTCGCTGAAGGCGTAGAAAACCAAACAGAATGGGACCTTGTGGCAGGACTTGGATGTACAGAAGTTCAGGGTTATTTTATTTCAAAACCACTTCCACATGAAGAATTTAGCCAGTTAAACGGCTTGAGCGCCTGACTTTTTATCATACTTTCAGTTAAGTGCGGTTTTCTAATTCTCCTAAATCTGATGAGTCGATTATCAGTGTTAATACTCTATAATTATAATATTTGGTTTATGTTATTTGAGCATCTGTTTCTTGAGCATCTGTTTCCGTTTCGCTGCCTGGTTTATGTCTGTTTTTCAGATCCATTGTGATGCTGACGTGGCATGAATCTATTTTTGAAAAATAACATATTAATAAAAAAACCTATTACCCACTAATCATTTAATCTTCGAATTTTAATTATTATTACGCTATGACAACTTTGGATTCGACATCCCGCAATCAGGCAACTGATTCTTCGCCAAACTATCATTTTAATATCACAACACCGGATTTATACAAACGGGACGGACTAGTCAAAATCGATCAGGCATTTTTGGATTTTCTTCGGGAAGGTGACCATGCAGTGTGCGAAAAACTATGCGCTGCCCGTGCTCAGTCGGAGTTGTTGCAGCCAAAGGATGAATCGGCGTTGTTAATTGAAATTGCACCATGGCTGGAGGATTTTGTAGCAAGATTGTTTGGAATTGAATCAGAAGTTAACGCGTTAGCGGCAAAACATCATGAACTGGCGCCGCTGTATTTTTGTAAACGGCAATTCGTTCAGCGGCGTGCAAAGGGAAAAATCAGCGCTGATGAACTCGCGGGGATCGATGGAATTGCGCTGGAAAATTCACTGGTTGCAGAATTTGGCGAACCGTTCTCGGAACTGGTTTTTGCCACCAGAGTATCGCAGTGGATGGAAGACGAAGCGAGTCATGAAGAACGCCTGAAAATGGCGTTACAATACGCTGCATGGGCGTTAAGAACGCCGGAAGGTCAAGCGCATACGCAAGACGGCATTTTATTCAAATCGCCGGCCAAGCTGGATTTTCAGCACCTGATATCCCTGGATACCGACGAGTCGAACGGTTTTCCGCACCATCGGCTCGGTCATGTGCGGCAACG
The DNA here is from genome assembly GCA_024235795.1 of Burkholderiales bacterium. Lineage (GTDB taxonomy): Bacteria > Pseudomonadota > Gammaproteobacteria > Burkholderiales > Nitrosomonadaceae > Nitrosomonas. Next base: position 28,295 of record JACKLR010000002.1, read on the forward strand.
AAAAGGATTTGCCTTGACCGATGAAGGCACAGACCTTGTCGGTGCGCTCGATGAGGCGAATTATTGTATCTGGTGCCATGAACAGGGCAAGGACTCGTGCTCCAAAGGATTGAAGGAAAAAGCCAAATCGCCGGAAGAAATACCTGTATTCAAAAAAAGTGAACTCGGTGCGTTACTTGCCGGGTGTCCATTGGAAGAACGTATTTCAGAATTTCATAAACTCAAAACACAGGGAATTGCCATTGGCAGTCTGGCCATGATTGTGCTGGATAATCCTATGTGCGCAGGTACGGGGCATCGTATTTGCAACGATTGTATGAAATCCTGTATTTACCAGAAACAGCAACCTGTGGACATTCCTCAGGCCGAGACCCGCACGTTGAAGGACGTGCTGGCGCTGCCATGGGGTTATGAAATTTATAGCTTGCTGACGCGCTGGAATCCGTTGAACCTAAAGCGGCCTGTACCTAAAGCACCGACGGGTAAAAAAGTACTGGTTGTGGGGATGGGGCCGGCGGGTTATACATTGGCGCACCACCTGATGAATGAAGGGCATGCTGTTGTGGGTGTTGACGGGCTTAAAATCGAACCTTTGTCGGAGCATGTTTCCGGTGTCAATATGCGCGGAGCGCGCGTACCGTTTCTGCCGATACGGCATGCCAGCGCGCTGGAAGAAAATCTGGATGAACGTATGCCAAGCGGTTTTGGCGGCGTGGCAGAATATGGTATTACAGTTCGCTGGAATAAAAATTTCCTCAAGCTGATCCGTCTGTTGCTCGAACGCAGAGATCAGTTTGCATTGTTTGGCGGTGTACGTTTTGGCGGTACTTTGACAACCGATGATGCGTTTGCGATGGGCTTTGATCATGTTGCTTTAGCGGCAGGCGCAGGTAAACCAACGGTGTTGAATATGCCTAATGGATTGGCGCGGGGAGTGCGTGCCGCTTCAGATTTTCTGATGGCCTTACAATTAAGCGGCGCCGCTCAGTACGATTCTATCGCAAATATGCAGCTGCGCTTGCCTGTGATTGTGATCGGTGGCGGGTTGACTGCAATTGATACCGCAACAGAGGCGTTGGCGTATTACCCCATACAAGTTGAGAAATTCCTGCAGCGTTTTGAAATCCTGGCTGCTGTGCAGGGGGAAGAAAAATTACGCGCAATCTGGGACGCCGAGGAAACTGAAATAGCCAATGAATTCCTGAAACATGCGCGCGCCATTCGTGCAGAACGTGAAGCAGCCGAGCAGGAAGGGCGGGAAGCCAATATTTTGGCGCTATTGCAGTCTTGGGGCGGTGCCACCATTGCTTACCGGAAACGCCTGGTTGACAGCCCGTCTTACACGTTGAACCATGAAGAAGTTGAGAAGGCATTGGAAGAAGGGATCTGGTTTGCTGAGGGATTAACACCGACACGGGTCAATGTAAATCAATGGGAACATGTGCAATCCGTTCAGTTTTCGGTACAACAGCGTGATGAAGAAGGGCAATGGCAAAAAACGGGTGAAGTGGAATTGCCTGCCTGTGCGTTATTGGTTGCTGCGGGCACACAACCCAATACTGTGCTGGCCAGGGAAGATGCGGAAATCTATAAGCTGGACGGGCGCTATTTTGCTTCGTGTGATGAGATGGGAAATGCAGCGTCACCAGAATACGGTAATCCGAAGTCTGGCGCATCTGTTTTATTGGGACGTTACAGGAATGTTCAGGACGGGCGGTTTATCAGCTTTTTTGGTGATTTGCACCCTTCGTATTCGGGGAATGTCGTCAAGGCCATGTCCAGTGCAAAGCAGGGTTATCCTGTTGTAAATCGCGTGCTTGAACAAATTGCGCCAGTTTCAAACAAAACAGCTGAACAGTTTTTTGCTGACCTCAATCAGCAATTAAGGTCTACAGTCCATAAGGTTGAGAGACTGACATCGAATATTATTGAAGTAGTGGTGCATGCGCCCTTGGCTGCGGAACGCTTTCAGCCTGGTCAGTTTTATCGATTCCAGAATTACGCCACATTGGCGGCCGTTTCAGGCGATACGCGTTTGGCGATGGAAGGCATTGCCTTAACAGGCGCCTCAGTCGATGTTTCGCGCGGTCTGGTATCATTGATTGCACTAGAAATGGGTGGGTCTGCCGATTTGTGCGCGACTTTGAAACCGGGTGACCCGGTTATCTTAATGGGGCCGACAGGAACACCGACAGAAATTGAACCGGGTGAAACCGTCACCCTTGTCGGTGGAGGATTGGGTAACGCCGTATTGTTTTCCATTGGCGCTGCGGCACGCGCGGCAGGCTCCAGAGTGCTGTATTTTGCAGGCTATAAAAAGCTTGAAGATCGCTATAAAGTCGCTGAAATCGAAGCGGCCGCAGATACGGTTGTCTGGTGCTGCGATGAAGCACCGGGGTTTGAAGCGACACGGCCGGGTGATAAACAGTTTGTCGGTAATATTGTGGAAGCGATGGTGGCGTATGGCAACGGTCAATTGGGTGAACAGCCTGTTCCGTTACCGGAAGTTGACCGGATTATCGCTATTGGTTCGGATCGCATGATGGCTGCTGTGGGGGCGGCACGACACAACCAGCTGAAACCATACTTGAAAGCTGAACATTTTGCGATCGGTTCTATTAATTCTCCGATGCAATGCATGATGAAAGAAATCTGTGCGCAATGCCTGCAGCCACATCGAGATCCCGATACAGGCGAGATAACGTATGTTTTTTCCTGTTTTAATCAGGATCAGCCACTCGATCAGGTTGATTTTGCAGGGCTGGCTTCTCGCTTGCGGCAAAACAGCGTGCAGGAAAAATTAACCAGTCGTTGGATTGAGCACTGCCTTGAAAAGGGATAGCCAAATACCTGAACTAAAGTAGAATTAAAGAAACCTGGCTATCCCCCGGCTATACTGAGGGATAGTGATTCTATGTCGTTTTTGCTACAGCGGTTTTTTTATTCTTTTTTCAGCATTTTCATTTTTCGACAGCAGCGTATTTTCAACTGTACTGTCGACAATGGCACCTACCTTTTCCAAGGCTTTCCGCCCCAAGAGCATCGGTGTTGAAAAATGAGACCGATCAATCAGGTTGACCATTATTTTATGTGGTTTACCATCAAAGTAAATTTGCATCCTCACGACGGGACGGGAGTGGTTTTGTTTAGTTTTGGTGATTTCGGTTGCGCGTTTTTTTATCCTTGTATGCTTAACAATCGGTAAATCATAGCGCAGCGCCTGCTTTATCTCGGGGTGAGAAACATTGAATTTCACATATTCTTCGCCTTCTTTTTCATATAACTGGATATCTGTTGCGGATATTGATGCTGTTTCTGCACCTGTGTCCAACTTTGCCGTGAGTGTGGCTTTGTTTGGCGCCAGTGTGACAGGTTCAAGATAGCCGTAAACAGATTTATTAGCCATAGCTGCTGTTGAAATCAATAAAAGAAAAGTCAAGATAAAGATACTAAAAAAGTTTTGGTGTTTTTTTTGCGATGTCATAACAATTTTAGGTAAAAATAAGTTGTTATTTGTGCTTAAACATGTACTGAATTTAAGTATAAATTTAGGTTAGTTTTATGTTGGGTTTGATTGTAGCCTATTCACATTGTTCTCTAAGGAATAGGAATAAGCGGTTTTCGAATTCTGTTATTAAAATACAGGAAGATTAATGCACTGGCAATGGCAGCAAAAAAACACCATACAGATACAAATGTCTTGGTGTAAATGAGAAGTGCCACAAAAAAACCAATCATGATGACAAAACCTGCCAAGTGCAAATTTTTAAAACCTGAGAGAAGAAAGGGTAAGCAGGTTGATACCAGATAAAAAATGATAACCACCGGATAGATGTGAACATCGTGCTCATAGTAAATACTGTTATTAATGATTTCGGCCGTGACAGGCTGGCGGGCTATACCGATAACAGTGTAAAGTGCCAGCAAAAGGCCTGAAAGCCCAATGAATGCAATTATTTTTTTACGCGTGTTGTCTGTCTCAGCAAAATAAATTGCAAAAGGAACATAGAGAGGCCATATGACGCCAACAAATACGCCGTAGCTATTACTTAACCAGAATTGAGCCTGAAGATTATCACTGTCCAAAGAAATCCACAGCAGCCCTTCCATGGTTTGCTGTGCTGCAAAAATAAGCGGTATCAGCGCTACGGGAATCTCGTTTTTGGCATGAATTCGCTTGATAATTGCTGTGCCGATGACCACAAGAGAGCCGCCAACGATAAAACTCGCTTCTGCTGAAAAACACATGGTAATTGTCTTTTAATGATTGGTTGGGTAACCGCGTGGACTTTTTCGGAACTTTGCTGTGGAGGGCTTATTCGGAATGTTGCTTTACTTAAGTATGCGTGGTTAGCCTATAAATTATCAGTATAACCGGTTTATGTGTTGACAGTAGGGAAAATGGATGATGTTCGAATTAAAACCTAAGCCTAAACTCCTTTCCTAAGACCGGAATTTAGGTATACTCTTAACTTTAATCTAACCACTGAGACAGGGGAGTCAATCATGTCAGATCATATATATAAAATCATGGAGCTTACCGGTTCGTCCACAGTCAGCATGCAAGGCGCGATAGAGAATGCGATCGCGAGAGCGTCTAAAACCGTTCGAGATATGCGCTGGTTTGAGGTTATTGAAACACGCGGACATATCGAGGAAGGCACAATCAAGCACTGGCAGGTGACTATAAAAGTAGGTTTTACATTGAGAGATTAATTCATGCTAGCTGGTTTAGGACTACGCCGGTGGTCGTTTAACAATAGGATAAAACGAACTGACGCCTATGCTCTGGATTAAATCCCTGCATATCATTTTTATGGTGACCTGGTTTGCCGGGTTGTTTTATTTGCCCCGTTTGTTTGTTTATCATGCCATGTGCGAAGATACGCCAGGCAAAGAACGATTCAAAATTATGGAGCGCAAGCTCTATTATGGCATTATGACACCGGGCGCGGTATTGACGGTTGTTTTTGGCTTCTGGTTATGGCTTGGCTATGGTTTTACAGGCGATTGGCTTTACGCCAAACTTGCGCTGGTTTTGATGTTAATTGTTTATCACTATTATTGCGGTAAATACGTAAAAGTTTTCAAGGAAGACAAAAACAAACACGGACATGTTTTTTATCGCTGGTTTAACGAATTTCCCGTGCTGATATTGTTTGCTGTCGTGATGCTGGTTGTGATTAAGCCTTCATTGTTTTAATTGACTTCAAAAATTGTTTGGTCCACTCCTTTCTCACGAACAGCATAATTGTTGATTGAGAAACTGAGCCTTAACCCTAAACTCCTAAATCAATAACGCATCCGCTTTGGATTACGTTAAGGTTTAAAATGCTGTAGCCTAAATGTGCTTGCCCGGGATTACTGAAACGTTCCGATTTCAGTTGAAACAGGGAACATCAGCGCCATGAAAAACATATTGACACATGAACACATCAATTCCAACGGTGAAATAGTTGCGGTGCTGGGCAATGTGGTCGATGTCCGGTTCCAACCACCACTGCCGGCACGCAATTTTAAGTTACTGGTAGGCGAGTCCCGCCAGGTCGTGCTTGAAGTTCAGACGCATGTGGATACCGAAACAGTGCGCTGTATTGCCTTGAATTCTACAAGGGGCTTGGGTCGAGGTATGCCCGCACATAATACGGGTGCTACGCTGCAAATGCCTGTCGGAGAGGCGCTTTTAGGACGTATGCTCAATGTGTTTGGTGAGGCCATTGACGGTATTGACAAGCCCATAGAAGCACAAGCCTATTGGCCTATCCATCGACCTTTGTTGCCGCTCGCTGATCGGACAACAAGTACCGAAATTTTTGAAACGGGTATCAAGGCAATTGACTTGCTGGCGCCACTTGAGCGCGGGGGTAAGTCAGGCATGTTTGGTGGCGCAGGTGTGGGCAAAACAGTCTTGATCAATGAGCTGATTAACAATATGGCCGAGCATTACGAAGGTGTTAGCCTGTTTTGTGGAATCGGTGAACGTATGCGCGAGGCTGAGGAAATGTACCGCGCGATGGAGGAGTCGGGCGTTCTGGAAAAAGCCATTCTGATTTATGGACAAATGAATGAGCCACCTGGAGCGCGTTTCCGTGTTGGGCATGCGGCATTGACTGTCGCCGAATATTTCCGCGATGTCATCAAACGGGATGTTTTGTTACTGATCGATAACGTTTTTCGCTTTGTTCAGTCGGGTACTGAAGTATCGGGATTGATGGGGCGTATTCCTTCGCGCGTTGGTTATCAACCCACACTGGCAACTGAACTGGCCCAGCTGGAGGAGCGTATCTGCAGCTCACAAAGCGGCAGTATTACCTCCGTACAGGCAGTTTACGTTCCCGCTGATGATCTGACGGATCCGTCTGCAACCCATATTTTTGCTCATTTGTCCGCTTCCATCGTGTTATCCCGGAAACGTGCCAGTCAGGGGTTTTATCCTGCAATTGATCCTTTACAGACTGAGTCAAAAATGCTCACACCTACAATTGTCGGCAAACGTCATTATCGCGTCGCCCAAACTGTACGGAGCACGCTTGCCGAGTATGAAGATCTTAAAGATATTATCGCCATGCTCGGGATAGAAGAGCTTTCCCGAGAGGATCGATTAACTGTCAGTAAGGCGCGACGCCTGGAGCGTTTCCTGACCCAGCCATTTTTCACAACTGAACAGTTTACCGGACAGGCAGGCAAACGAATTTCCCTTGAACAGACGATTGAAGGGTGTGAACGCATATTGTCTGGCGAGTTTTCGGAAGTTGGTGAGAAGGCCTTTTATATGATTGGTTCAGTTGATGAAATAAACAGTGAATGATGAACTTGGATACACCTGAGTTAACAGAGCCATTTTGTATGCAGTTACAAGTGTTGCTGCCCACCGAAATTCTGGTGGATGAAAAAGTGATAAAAGTTATCGCCGAGGCGGAAAATGGCTCTTTTTGCTTGTTGCCGAGGCATATTGACTTTGTTGCAGCATTGAAACCCGGTATCCTCAGTTTCTTTTCAGCGGATGGGGACGAGTTTTTTGCTGCCTTGGACGAAGGTATTCTAGTTAAATGTGGGCGTGAAGTATTGGTATCCACACTGAATGGTGTGAGAGGGACCAATCTGGATCAATTACAGACACTGATAGATGAGCGTTTTTTAGAGCTTGATGAACATGAACGCAAGGCACGTACAGCGCTCGCACGGCTAGAGGCGGGAACTTTGCGCGGTTTTAAAGAGTTGCAGGAAAAGAAACAGTAAAGAATTCTATATCGCGCAGGGGTAAGGTTGTGTTTTGAAATGCAATCAGGAAAACTGCAGTTGATCATGTACAAAAGTGATCGGTGATTGACATAAATCATTGGCGCTCTGTTTTTAAAGTGTTATTTCTCTCGAAATCTTTTTATATTACAATCATTACCAGTTTGGCGGGGCAAACTATCGCCCTGCATAGCGCGAATCAGAAACTTTGCTTAAGAAATACAATAACAGACAAATATTGGATATGAAAAAAGGAAGACCACTAGGATTTGACCCTGATAAGATACTGGAAACCGCGATGAACATTTTCTGGGAGAAGGGGTACGACAAAACGACGCTCGAAGATATATTAGATGCGACAAAAATTTCTAAAAGTAGCTTCTATAATGCCTATGGCAATAAATTTAATATATTCGAGAAGAGCCTTGACCGCTTTTGTGATAAACAGATTTCATTGGTTGAACAAGGTTTGCAACATTTTTCAAATGGACGTGAATTCATTGAAACACTGTTACGTGGTTTGATTCAAGGCGTACGGTTGAATGAGCCGCATTTTGGCTGTTTTCTTATGAATACTGCGCATGAGTTTGCCGGGCGTGATGTATATATGTCACAAAAAGTGTCCAGTTCTACTTTGCGATTCAATGAAGTATTGCAAAAGGCTATTAAAAATGGACAATCAGCGGGTGTCATTAATCGGGAGAAAAAGCCAGATGCCTTGGCTTTCTACATAATGACCAATATTGCAGGCATTCGTTCAATGATCTCTGCTCAGGTGGACCCGGACCAGCTTGATGAGATTATAGACGTTACGCTTGCTGCGCTTGATTAGCCTTAAGCGATAAATATCGGGCGTTATCTATTAGCTAGCGATAAATCGACGGGTGCACTCCTTTTTTTAGTGCCCTGATTGCCTCTTCAGGGCTGCTGACAATCTGCTTATGCGGACAGAAAAGGTTTTTTGACAATTCGCGTTGTGCATAGAATTGTCGGACGAAACTGAGCGGTTGCCATTCAGATTCCCTGGGTTCCGACCAGGTTTTGTCGTCGCGCCCTATTGCGTATAGCTTTCTTTCATTTGTTGCACAGCGGATGCCCTCAAAGCTGATATTCATTGCCCCCGCTGATGACTGGGTGACCAGGGTAAAACGTATTACGCCATCTTGGCCAATACTGATGGATGTTGCGTCTACAAAATGTTCATAGTCTGTAACTGAGCCTGCATCAAATTCAATCAGATTGTTTGCATCAGGGTAGGGCGGTAATTGGGATAACTGTTCAACCCAGTTTTTTTCGGTATCAAATTCGTCTTTGAATTCCTTTTTAGCAGCGCATGCAGAGAGCAGCAGACCGATAAACAGGAAAGCCGGTATTTTCGTTCGCCGATTCATTTATGCGAAGACCAAGTCTTTGGTCAATGACGCCTTGCTTTGTTCGTCAACAGAATTGATAGTTGCTTGATACGCGGGATGATCAATACCCATAGACAACGCGCTATGGTGTTGTAATGCTGCTATCATGTCACGTGTCAGTTCAAAGCGCAAAAAATGCACGGATGATGTTTTTTCATCATTTTCACGATCCAGATCTTCATCGGCAATCGCGTATACGGTAGGAAAATCACCGATTTTTACCCAGACTCTGTCTTCAATGCCGACCATTTCCGCCAAACGGGCGGCGCGTTCTACCGGATCGGGGTATTCAATCATCATTGTGGCTTTCCAGTTTGATCCGTCGGGCACGAGCGGCAAGTAGGTCTCCAGTTCATGAACGATTTCGTCTTCCTGAAAGATGCGTTCCACATACAGCATTTCCTGTATTTGATAACGAATAGTGATCTCGTCCTCAAAAAAAAGAGTGATGTGATTACCGAGCGGGATTTTGCGTGATTTTTTATGCGCCATGACTTCTTTACGCTTTTCTTTGCGTACTTTGGCGTAATCTTCCAATGTTAATAGGCTGTCGCGTGTAATATTGGTCATTTTCTCTAATCGGAATTTTTGTGTTCAGGTTCGCTTTTTGGTTCAATCGCCCGGCTATGATGCGCTTGACCTTCATATGCCATGCGCAACAAGGAAAGCGGGTGCTTTTTCTGGGCGGTATTTTCGCTTCCCATGCCCTGTTCAATATGACGCGCGGCAATGGCGCAGTCAGAGCTGATATAGTCAGGTTTATTCGCGGCCATTTGCCGGAAAACGGGGCGTCCTATTTTCATTGAATCGGCAAAATATTCGCTTTTGACACCCCAGGTGCCGTCATGTCCGGAACAGCGTTCAACGACATTGATTTCGGTATCTGGAATCAACTGCAAAACATCGCGCGTTTTTTTTCCGATATTCTGCACGCGTTGATGACAAGGGATATGATAGGCCACTTTTCCCAGCGAAGTTTTGAAATCCGTTTTCAATAACTGATCCTGATTTCTCAATATAAAATATTCAAACGGATCAAACATGGCGGCTGCGACAGCGTGAACAGCCTCATCATCGGGAAACAGCAGCGGTAATTCCTGTTTGAACATCAATGTGCATGAGGGAACGGCAGAGAGAATGGCAAACCCGTCTTGGGCCAGTTTCAATAAATGAGGAATATTTTTATTTTTGAGTTGTTCAACCGTATCCAGGTCTCCGAGTTCCAGCTTGGGCATGCCACAGCAAACTTCTTTCTCAACAAGCAGTGTGGGTATTTCATTATGTTCGAGAATTCTGAGTAAATCATGACCGATGCCGGGCTCGTTATAATTGATGTAGCAGGTGGAATAGATCGCAACTTTACCCGGGGTGCGTTCACCGTCTCTGACCATGAATGTCATATTGGTTCTGGCGCTGGCACGAAATTTTTTTGCAGCGTAGTCAGGCAGTTTTCTATCTGCGTGAATGCCGAGCGAACTGTCCATGAGCTTGCGCGCAACAGTGGTTTTGTTCAGGGTATTAACACTCTGGGCAATGACCGGAATCGTTGCAATTTTACCGACAAGATCCGTGTTCGATAGCAGTTTGTCCCTAAAATTTGCACCTTTGTTTTTATACTTGACGGCCTTGGCGCGTAGCATTAAATGCGGGAAATCGATGTTCCATTCATGCGGTGGTACATAAGGGCACTTGGTCATGAAACACATGTCGCATAAAAAACAGCGTTCGACAACTTCCCAGAATTTGCTTTTTTCCACACCGTCCAGTTCCCCGGTGGCGCCTTCGTCAATCAGATCGAACAGGCGTGGAAATGCGGTGCACAGATTGACGCAACGCCGGCACCCATGACAAACGTCGAAAACGCGCTCCAATTCATTTGTCAGACTGGCTTCATTGTAGAATTCAATGTTTTTCCAGTCTATCGGATTACGCTTGGGTGCTTCAAGACTGCCTTCGCGTGTGGCCATAGCATTTTTGATGTAACAAGAAAAATGAAACGTGTGAACGAATTGGAGTAGGGATGGAACGCAATCAAGTTGTCGCGAAAGGTTCCATTCCCATTTTCTATTGTTAAGCCGGGTTGGCCTGCTTGTCAGCAGGTTTTATCCTTGACAATCTAGTCGACCAGGCTGTCAAGCGCACGTTGAAAGCGGTTTGCATGAGAACGTTCGGCCTTGGCCAGGGTTTCAAACCAGTCGGCGATTTCGTCGAAACCTTCATCGCGCGCTGTTTTTGCCATGCCAGGGTACATATCGGTATATTCATGTGTTTCACCGGCGATTGCTGTTTTCAGATTGTCGCGAGATGAACCAAAGGCCAGGCCGGTGGCCGGATCGCCGCATGATTCCAGATACTCCAGATGTCCATGTGCATGCCCGGTTTCGCCTTCGGCGGTGGAACGGAACACAGTTGCAACATCATTTTGACCTTCAACATCTGCTTTAGCCGCAAAGTACAAATAACGGCGGTTAGCCTGAGACTCGCCAGCAAAAGCTGCTTTCAGATTGCTTTCGGTTTTAGATCCTTTAAGTTCCATTGTATTATCTCCTTTGAAACGCGACGTGAAATAGGTAATAAAATATTTTTATTATGAAAATTATGCATCATTCTGGCGTAAAGGCCAGCTAAATTATAAATTATTAGATAACTTTATGTTATTTCCTGTCCGCCTTGTCTATTGAATAGCAAAATATTGAATAGTAAAACAGATAGGTCAAAGCTGATCCGTGAAGCGAGACTATCTAAGCCCTGTTCGCTTGTCAAGTGAGTCTGTTCAACTCCGGTTAAATGATGATGCCTGCATTCAACCGGGCTTGCCGTCAATCCGGGGACGCCAGTAAATCGGTATATAGTGTGCCGCCCATAAAAGAAAGCAGGATAACCAGGCCAGCCCGGCGAGCAAATAAAGCATCGGTGTGAATTGACCAAAAACAGGGATTATATCGGGTAATATTCTCAGTATGACAGCGGCTTGAAAGCCAATAAATAACTGCCAGGTGTATCGATCCAGTACCAAAGGACGGCCGGAGTGACCAATGGTCACCCGCGAAGCCATGCCGAGCACCATGCTGGCAAAATAACCGATGGCCAGCGCGTGTAACGGCACCATGCCGAGTATCCATGTATTTTCTTCAGTCTGCATGAATACAAGGCTTTGCAATCCATACAACAGCATCGAGACACTGAACCACGCAAAGGAAATGTGCAAGACGGCAAGCAGACTGACCTGAAAGCTGCGCAGAAATCCCCATCGAAGGGATAAGTACAGCGCACATAACGCCAGCGTCAAATCTGCAATCCATAGATATTTTGGGAAACCTGTCAATTGCAATATACCATGCGCAACAGTACAGGCCAGCATGATCCATAGCATCCAGTAGGGTCTGACAATGACATAGTTATCCAGCACCCGGCTGGAAAAGAAAGGGATCATTCGGTGTGAAACTGCCAGCAAAATCGGCGTCAGAAAAAACCAGATGCCCGCATGACGTGAAAAATCCAGCAGAATATAGGCATCGGTCAACAGCCAGAGTAAATACGCGGCAATACCGAGGCACGCCATGAATAATGCCGAACTGGTTACACTAGCATGGCGCCGGTCCTGGTCTTTTGCCTGAAGAAGAACGTCGAGTAATGCTTTAAAGGCATTAACAAAGCCGGCCAGTATTGCAGTTACGCCCAGAACGATGATCCATTTTCCATATGCCAGGCCGGTATAAAACAGTGCGACGCCAGCAATCATCAACAGACAGGTCGTCAAATAAACGCGAGGCGTAATTTTTTTTCCATTCATCCAGTTCGGATAGGTGGTGAACAGGAAACCAAAAATAAAGAATGGGAAAAAACCGTAAATCATTAAAAAAGCATGTGCCCAGGTTGGCGCGATACTCCAGCTCGATAGCGTGCCAAATATGGCATACCGTCCAGCCAGATCATAAACCCACCAGACTAATGTAAAAACGCCTTGAAGCGCACCCGCTAGAAATAAGCTACGATGCGGCGCAGCTGAAATATGACGCCAGAAACTTAAATTAGTGAACATTCAGAGTCCCTTGATTCTTGTATTTGATATAATCCCACTATTTCTTTATGTTGTTCTGCGACCAGCACGCCGTTTTATTTTGGCTTGTTTAAATTGATATGATGCTGCGTTTCTTTTTCTTGTTACAAAACCAAATAATTCTACATGCTCAATATTGACCTGCATTGCCATTCCACCGTTTCTGATGGTGTCTTGACCCCTGCGCAACTGGTTGAGCGCGCGTTCCAACGTGGCGTTAAAATTTTGGCATTAACGGACCATGATGATATTGCCGGGCTGGAAGAAGCATCCATGGCCGCGTTTGAGAAAAATATCACATTTATCAATGGCGTGGAAATTTCTGTCAGTTGGAGAGGGCGTACAATCCACGTGCTTGGCTTGAATGTGGATCCAAATTTCCAACCGCTTGTTGGTGGTCTTGCCGCGATTCGAGCGGGGCGGATACAGCGTGCCCGGAATATTGCCGCTGCACTGGAAAAAGCAGGAATTGAAGGCAGTCTTGAAGGGGCTTATGCCTTTGTCGGTGTACGTGGTTTGATTGGCCGAACCCATTTTGCCCGGTTTTTGATTGAAAAAGGCTATGCCAAGGATATGAAGTCGGTGTTCAAGAAATATCTGGTTAAAGGAAAGCCGGGGTATGCGCATCATGAATGGGCGGCATTAAGTGAAGTCATTGAATGGATAACTGGCAGCGGTGGCAGGGCTGTCATCGCGCACCCGGCAAGGTATAATTTGGGCAAAAATGTTTTGAATGATTTGTTCGATGAATTTAGTGCGTTAGGTGGCGGCGCACTCGAAGTGATCAGTGCCAGCCATACACCACAGCAGGTTGAGATTTTTGCCGAACATGCGAGAAAGCATGATTTTCTGGTTTCATGTGGTTCAGATTTCCATGGGCCGGGTGAAAGCTATTATGATCTAGGTCAATTGCCTAAATTACCCGTGGGGTGTGTCCCGGTATGGCATGATTGGAAGGTGCCCCAAAATGTTTGACAACCGGTTAGGCGTACAGCAAAGTTATTTACGATGATTAACAAATCATTTGACTTAATGGAATAAAACTAGATGGCTCAATTTTTTTCGATTCATACAGAAAATCCACATTCACGTTTAATCAAACAGGCAGTTAATATTGTACATAATGGGGGTGTTATCGTTTATCCCACCGATTCAAGTTATGCATTGGGTTGCCAGATCGGTGATAAAAAAGCCATGTCAAGAATTCGTACGATACGACAAGTGGATGAAAAACATCACTTTACACTGGTATGTCGGAATCTTGCAGAAATTTCACTATACGCCAAAGTAGATAATGGACAGTATCGATTACTAAAGGCGAATACACCGGGCAGTTATACGTTTATATTACAAGCTAGCCGTGAGGTTCCGCGCCGTTTACTGCATCCCAAACGCTATACAATTGGGTTACGGATACCTGATCATCCTGTGGCTTTGGCTTTGCTGGAAGAAATGGATGAACCATTGTTGAGTTCGACCTTGATTTTGCCGGGAGACGAATTTCCACTGAATGACGCTGAAGAAATCAGAAAACGTTTGGAACATCAGGTTGATTTGGTGATGGATGCTGGTTCCTGTGGCTTGGAAATGACTACCGTGATTGATCTGACAGATGACGTGCCAGTGCTTGTCAGGAAGGGCAAGGGTGATCTCGAACCTTTCGGAATTGAACATGGATATTGATAGTATTGTTCAGGGAATAACAATTTATGCAATACCGGTAATTCTTGCGATTACTTTACACGAAGCTGCGCATGGTTACGTGGCCAGATATTTTGGTGATTTTACCGCTTTTAATCAGGGGCGCGTTAGCCTTAATCCCACAAAACATATTGACCCAGTCGGGACTATTCTGGTTCCAGCGACATTATTCATTGTCAGTAAAATAACAATGGGGGCAGGTTTTCTTTTTGGCTGGGCCAAGCCTGTGCCTGTGAATTTTGCCAACCTGCGCCATCCTAAACAGGATATGCTGTGGGTTGCAGTTGCGGGGCCGGGAGCCAATTTGGTTATGGCATTTTTCTGGGCTTTGGTTATGAAGATTGCAATTGTCCTGCCTGTTAGTGATCTTACCGGACCCATGCTATTAATGGGGAGAGCAGGTATTGAGATCAATCTCATTTTGATGGTACTGAATTTGTTGCCGCTGCCGCCATTGGATGGAGGGCGTATGGCCGTGAGTCTTCTGCCGCACGGGATTGCTTACCACTTTGCCAGAATTGAGCCTTATGGTTTCATGATATTGCTGGTGTTGTTAATCAGTGGTGTTCTGGGTGTCATTGTTTTGCCACTGATTACATTCATTAAATTAATGATTGTTTCATTTTTTGGATTATATGTCTGATTGTTTCCCGCAATAGAAAGTTGCCAATTCTTTGAATGAACAGAATAACTTGTATCGTTGTATATTAGGATATAAAAATGTTTGCTGATCGCGTTTTGTCGGGAATGCGCCCAACGGGTAATTTACATTTGGGGCATTATCATGGTGTGTTAAAGAACTGGGTTGAACTGCAGCAGCAGTATGAATGCTTGTTTTTCGTTGCAGATTGGCATGCGTTGACAACGCATTACGATTCACCGGAAATTATCGAGAAAAATGCTTGGGATATGGTGATTGACTGGCTTGCTGCAGGTGTTGATCCGGCAAAAGCAATTTTGTTTATCCAGTCCAGAGTGCCTTCACATGCGGAATTATACCTGCTGTTGTCGATGATGACTCCACTGGGCTGGCTCGAACGTGTACCAACATATAAGGACCAACAGGAAAAACTGACTGAAAAAGACCTCAGTACATATGGTTTTCTGGGTTACCCGTTGCTGCAGAGCGCCGATATTTTGATTTATCGCGCAAACCAGGTGCCAGTAGGTGAAGATCAGGCGCCGCATATTGAATTTACGCGTGAGATTTGCCGGCGTTTTAATCATATTTACGGCAAGGAACCCGGTTTTGAAGAAAAAGCCGAAGTCGCCATTAAAAAGCTGGGTTCAAAAAAATCAAGACTATATAGCGAACTGCGTACGCGTTATCAGGAACAGGGTGACGAAAGTGCACTGGCGGAGGCCAAGTCATTACTTGAAGAACAGCAAAATCTCAGTATGGGTGACAAGGAGCGGTTATTCGGGTATCTCGAAGGCGGTGGAAAAATGATATTGTGTGAACCGGGAACCCTGCTAACAAAAGCTTCACGCATGCCGGGTCTGGATGGTCAGAAAATGTCTAAATCCTATAACAATACTATCAGCC
Organism: Burkholderiales bacterium; assembly: GCA_024235795.1. Taxonomy (GTDB): domain Bacteria; phylum Pseudomonadota; class Gammaproteobacteria; order Burkholderiales; family Nitrosomonadaceae; genus Nitrosomonas. The sequence goes on from JACKLR010000002.1 coordinate 44,253, forward strand.
TTCGAGAGGAATCGGAGAGTGTGCGAAAAAAGATTCGGACTATGCCTACCGATCCGGCGCGTGTTCGGCGGACCGATCCAGGCAATCCGGCAGTGTGTCCGGTATGGCAGTTTCATCTGGTTTATTCTGATGATGAAACCTGTAAATGGGTTCAGCATGGCTGCACGACCGCAGAAATCGGGTGTCTTGACTGCAAATCCCCTGTTATAGATAAAGTGCTGGCTGAACAGGAGCCGATGCATGAGCGTGCAAGAATGTATGAGGAAGATCCGGTTCTGGTGCGCAATATTATTGCTGATGGATGCGAAAAGGCGAATCAGCTTGCTGAAGAAACAATGCGCGATGTTCGTGCAGCAGTTGGTCTGGATTACTCCTGATATGTCGAATAAGTTAGACGGAAATTAAATGAAGTGATGACAACAGTGGATTCTGCTGTTAATCAATCTGCCATGAAGCCGGTGGCAAAAATCTGCGGCGAACCGTTAATGGAGATCCCGCAGGATCTTTATATCCCGCCAGATGCGCTGGAAGTATTTCTAGATACTTTTCAGGGGCCTCTTGATTTGCTGCTTTATCTGATACGCAAGCATAATCTGGACATCCTGGATATACCGATGGCGCAACTGACCCAGCAATATATGGCCTATGTTGAAATGATGGAGGTCGAGCAATTTGAATTGGCTGCTGAGTATTTACTGATGACGGCCTTATTGATCGAGATAAAATCACGCATGTTGTTGCCGTCGCCCGTTACCGAGGCTGAGGAAGAGAATGATCCGAGAGCCGAGCTAGTGCAGCGGTTACTTAAATATGAACAAATTAAACGGGCGGCCATGCAATTAAACGAGTTACCGCAAATAGACCGTGACTTTGCGCGTGCACAGGTATGGCTGGATCAGAGTGTGCCTGAGCAAATGCCTAATGTATCTGTGGATGATCTTCGTCAGGTTTGGCTTGCGTTACTGGCTAGGGCCAAAATAAACCGGCACCATCAGATCAATCGCGAGAAGCTTTCTGTACGCGCCTATATGAGTCAGATTTTGAGAAATTTACATCAACGTGGGCAAGTTGCTTTTTATGACTTATTCAGTCCTTATGCGACGGTAACCGAGGTCATAGTTACATTTCTCGCGATACTGGAGCTTGCTAAAGAGACGCTGGTGGAAATCACACAACAGGAAGTGCTGGGAGCTATTTATGTCAGAACAGTCGATGCTGCATGATCAATTCGATTCAACTGATGAGCGTTCTGAATTGGCTACATCTAGCCTGGAAAAACCGGAAAAAATAAAGCGGATACTTGAAACGGCCTTGCTTACTTCACAAGAGCCACTATCGATCGCTGCGTTGAAGAAGTTATTTGACAATAAAGTGAATACAAAACAATTGTCAAAATTCCTTGAAGAACTACGGAACGACTGGATTGACAGGGGAGTTGAACTTGTTCAGGTAGCAAGTGGCTGGCGATTCCAGACTAAAATTGAAATGCTGCCATTCCTGAGTCGTCTTGATCCACCTAAAGTGCCACGTTATTCACGGGCGGTACTGGAGACGTTGGCAATTATTGCCTATCACCAGCCCGTAACACGTGGAGATATAGAAGAAATACGTGGAATAAACGTATCGTCGCCGATTCTAAAGACGTTGACGGTGCGTGGTTGGATAGATCAGGTTGGTTATCGAAATGTACCTGGTAGACCGGCGTTGTTTGCAACAACACAAGATTTTCTGAATGATCTTGGATTGTGTTCACTGGACGAACTTCCGCCCCTGGAAGAATTAGGTTCATTGGTGGAAGCGGATGCGAGTACGAATACTTTGACTATAGCTGATGAGGATCCTGAGCCTAAATCAGCGTTACGTGATGACGAATCTGACTGAATCGTTTTTTTAATCTATTATTCGCTTAATTTTTTTTACGGCACGTTGATTCTCTATGAGCGCCTTGCTTAGATGCGGTTTGATAATCTGTAACAAATGTACAAAGACTTTTGGGTTGCCTGCCAGTATCTGTCCGCTTTCCAGGTAAGTATCATTGCCTTCCAAATCACCCACCAATCCGCCTGCTTCCTGAATTATCAGAGATCCAGCCGCCATGTCCCATGCCGCTAGGCCAATTTCCCAAAATCCGTCATACCGGCCGGCGGCTACATATGAGAGATCCAATGCGGCCGAACCGGGGCGGCGAATGCCGGCAACACGTGGAATAATGTCCTTAAACATTTCCAGATATGCTTCAACATGAGTCAGATCCCTGAACGGAATGCCGGTACCGATAAGGCAATCTTCCATGCGAGTACGTTTGCTGACGCGTATGCGTTGATTATTTAAATATGCACCGCCACCCCGGCTGGCGGTAAAAAGCTCATTGTTATTGGGATTATAAACAACAGCCTTGTTCAAAAAACCTTTATGCTTCAAAGCTATTGAAACCGAATATTGGGGGATGCCATGCAAAAAATTAGTGGTTCCATCCAATGGATCGATAATCCATTGATATTCTGCTTTTTCAGTATTGCCGCTTATACCGCTTTCTTCGGCCAAAATGGCATGATCCGGATAAGCATCGCATAAAACTCCAATAATGGATTCTTCTGCGGCCTTATCAACCTCACTGACAAAATCACTACGGGATTTTTTGGTGATGTTTAGTAAATCCAGATTACGTGAAGCCTGATTAATGATATCGCCGGCGCGTCGTGCGGCCTTAACCGCAATGTTTAACATTGGGTGCATATGCGTTCAAAGTTTTAAAGAAAGTAAAAAGCCGTAATTCTAATATGAAATGGGATTAAACGCGCGGTAATAGTCATTTTCATGCAGTTTTAAAAGTAAAAGGCAAAGTGGTATTGCGTATTACCGATATGAGCGAGGTGTGCCTGTAATGACGAAGTCTTTGAATTCTTAATTTTTGTCCATTTTATCCGTAATCAAGAGAAACAATTCATCTTATTTGGCTAACACGTCGGGTCTGTCAATTAATTCAGAATTTACGATGAATCCGCAAGAGGATAATATATGAACATAGTAGAATTGCTCGCATTTGTAGTAAAAAATAAAGCTTCTGATTTGCATCTGTCGGCAGGTATGCCACCAATGATTCGTGTACATGGTGAAGTCAAACGCATTAATTTGCCGGAAATGGAACATGAAGAAGTACACAACATGGTGTACGACATCATGAATGACGGACAACGAAAATTTTATGAAGAAAACCTGGAATGCGACTTTTCTTTTGAAGTGCCTAATCTTGCGCGTTTTCGTGTAAATGCATTTAATACTCAGCGTGGCGCAGCAACGGTCATGCGGACAATTCCATCAGAAGTATTGACGCTGGAAGATCTGAAAGCGCCCAAGATTTTTGTTGAAATTGCCAATCAACCGCGTGGTGTAGTGTTGGTTACCGGGCCAACGGGGTCAGGTAAATCTACGACGCTGGCGGCCATGATCAATCATATTAACGAGAATGATTACGGCCATATTCTGACACTGGAAGATCCGATTGAATTTGTACATGAAAGTAAAAAATGCCTGATTAATCAGCGAGAAGTAGGGCGTGATACGCATAGTTTTGAGAAAGCATTGCGTTCTGCATTACGTGAAGATCCGGATATTATTCTGGTCGGTGAGTTGCGTGATTTAGAGACTATACGTTTGGCGATGACAGCTGCGGAAACCGGCCATCTGGTTTTCGGTACCCTGCATACCAGTTCAGCAGCAAAAACAATTGACCGTATTATTGATGTGTTTCCGGCCGAAGAGAAGGAAATGATTCGAGCCATGTTATCTGAGTCATTAAGAGCGGTTATATCACAAACATTGCTTAAAACAAAAGATGGGAATGGCCGTGTTGCAGCGCATGAAATTATGATTGGCACACCGGCCATTCGCAATCTGATACGCGAAGCCAAAGTTGCTCAAATGTATTCAGCGATACAAACCGGACAAAGTGTGGGCATGCAAACACTGGATCAGAATCTGACTGATCTGGTAAAGCGTAATGTCGTTACAATGGCAGAAGCGCGTAACAAAGCGGCCAATAAAGATAACTTCAAATAATTTTATCGCTTTTAATAATCACAGGATTCAGTAATGGATAAAGCGCAAGCCACAAAATTTATGCATGATCTGTTGCGTTTGATGCTGAGTAAAAAAGCATCAGACTTGTTTATTACCTCTGGATTTCCACCAGCGTTAAAAGTGGATGGAAAAATGACGCCCGTCTCCCAGCAATCGTTATCGCCGCAGCATACAGAAGCATTGGCACATGCAATCATGAATGAGAAGCAGGCTGCAGAATTTGAACAGACCAAGGAATGTAATTTTGCCATTAATCCGACCGGAATCGGACGTTTCCGTGTCAATACATTTGTTCAGCAGCAACGGGTTGGCATCGTATTACGAACGATTACAACAAAAATTCCTGAATTTGACGATCTGGGACTGCCGCCCGTACTCAAGGAAGTTGTGATGAGCAAAAGAGGGTTGGTGGTCTTCGTAGGGGGTACCGGCTCAGGAAAATCGACATCGATGGCCGCGCTCATTGGCCATCGTAATAAGAATAGCTACGGCCATATTATTACGATTGAAGATCCAGTCGAGTATGTACATGAACACATTAACAGTGTGATAACGCAACGCGAGGTAGGTGTTGATACTGAATCCTGGGAAGCTGCTTTGAAAAATACATTGCGCCAGGCGCCGGATGTGATTCTGATCGGCGAGATCCGTGACCGGGAAACAATGGAACATGCTATCGCATTTGCTGAAACAGGACATCTTTGCATGGGAACACTCCATGCAAACAGTGCAAACCAGGCGCTTGATCGGATTATTAATTTTTTTCCGGAAGAACGACGCGCGCAATTGTTAATGGATTTGTCCTTAAATTTAAGGGGTTTGATCGCGCAACGTCTGGTGCCTAAAAATGATGGAAAAGGACGTGTCGCCGCAATCGAGATCATGCTGAATTCACCATTGATCTCGGACCTGATCTTCAAAGGCGATGTGCATGAAATCAAGGAAATCATGAAGAAATCACGTGAACTCGGTATGCAAACTTTCGATATGGCCTTGTTTGAGTTATATGAATCAGGGCTTATCAGTTACGAAGATGCTTTAAGAAATGCGGATTCAATGAATGAATTGCGTTTACAGATCAAGCTGGAAGGAAAAGAAGCCAAAGGCGCAGACTTAACGGCAGGTATAGCGCATTTGGCCATACAAGATTAAGATTGCCAGCATCGTCATAAAAGTGCATAGTTTTTACTATGCAATCTGAACAATTTAAGTGCGATCCAGTCGATTTTGTGGCGCAGCAGGGTGGCAGTTATGCATTTAAGCTGGGTATTGATCTGGACGATTTGAAGCCAACAGAAATTTACAAATGGTTTTTTGCCGCTCTGCTTTATGGCGCACGTATTTCGGAAAAAATAGCCACGTATACCTGGCAGGTGTTTAATAAGCACACTGTCATGTCACCCGAGAAGATCATCAGCACAGGTTGGGATGGTTTGGTTGTATTGCTCGATGAGGGTGGGTATGTACGTTATGATTTCAAAACAGCCACTAAATTATTGTCTGTTAATCAGACATTGCTGAACGACTATGCCGGGAATTTGAATCTACTGCATGCTGCGGCTGAGGATGCCCACGATTTGGAGCGGCGTTTGAGGATGTTAGGTAAAGGCATTGGTATCGTTACGGCACATATTTTTTTGCGGGAAATGCGCGGACTGTGGCCCAAGGCTATGCCGCCACTTTCCCCTTTGGCTTTCCAGGCAGCAAAGGCGTTGGGTTATTTGCCAAAAAATATCGTTAGCGAAGCGCAGGCGTTAAGCCTTCTACAACAGTTGTGGCTCGAATATAAACAAAAAGCCGAACAGTTTTCCCATTTTGAATCAGCCCTGGTGCGTTATGGGTTGCATTTGCGGCATCAGCGTAAACGAACTTTTCATAAACCCAGATTTTCCATTAGGTAAGTTTCTTTAATGGAAGCAATTAGATAAACTTGTTGAATATAAAATGATTTTTTTAAATTTGAGTGGTTTGAATCCGCAAGTTTTTCTTCCGGAAGATTTCGATAAAAGTTGTTTATTTGATTGTTTTTTTGTAATTAGAAAATTGCTAATGGAAAATCTCGGATAAATGATTTTGACATACGGCAATCCGTCAACTTGATTCTGCCTAAATAATCCTTATATTCAAAATATATTCGATTGATGAGAAAGCCGTATGATAAAAAATCGCACATCTTCCATTCGCGAGCCTGCCGTGGCGGGATTGTTTTATCCGGCTGATGCGCAACAGTTATCACAAGATATACAACAATTCATATCCGGCTCGGAGCAACACGAACTGATTCCCAAGGCGCTGATTGTTCCACATGCCGGGTATATCTATTCCGGGGCCATTGCGGCCTCAGCGTATCGCACGTTACTTTCGATGGCTGCTGCCATCAAACGTGTTATTTTATTAGGCCCTACACATCGTGTGGTAGTGCGAGGGCTGGCGCTGCCCAATGCAGCTTATTTCAGTACGCCGCTCGGAACAGTTGTAGTCGACAAAACAGCGATACAAGCCATTTCAGATCTACCTCAAGTGACTATCAGTTCTGAGGCGCATATGCTGGAGCATTCGCTTGAAGTGCAATTGCCCTTTTTACAGCATGTTTTGGATGATTTCAGCGTATTGCCACTGGCTGTTGGCGAAGCTTCGGCTGAAGAAGTGGCCGAGGTGCTCGATCGGGTTTGGGGTGGCAATGAGACAATCATAGTGGTGAGCTCCGATCTTTCGCATTATTTGCCCTATGCGTCGGCAAAGCAAGTAGATCGTGATACCGTGGAATCAATTTTGCAGTTAAAGCAACCCATAACGCATGATCATGCCTGTGGTGGTACGCCGATAAGTGGCCTGATTGTGGTAGCCCGGAGACACCATTTAAAACCACAGTTACTGGATTTACGCAATTCAGGCGATACCGCGGGTTTGCATGATCGGGTTGTGGGATATGCCGCGATAGCATTTTGTTAAGTTGATTGAGTAATATCATGTATTCTGACGTAATACGCGATGAGAAAGGAAAAACACTACTGCAGATTGCGCGATTATCGATAGCGCGTGCTCTAAAGGTTGACGATCTTGAAACCGAATCAGTTGATACGACAGGAAAATGGCTTTCCGAACCGGGCGCCACGTTTATCACGTTGACGCAATACGATCGTTTGCGCGGATGTATCGGATCATTGCAAATGCATCAGACCCTGCTTGAAAATGTCCGCAACAATGCGGTATCGGCAGCTTTGCACGACAACCGGTTTTTGCCGGTAACAGCCGAAGAATTGGATTCAATCCGAGTCGAAGTCTCAGTGTTGTCAGCCTTGCAACCGATGGCATTCAGTAGCGAAGCGGATGCATTGGCGCAATTGCGGCCGGGTATCGATGGCGTCATGTTTGAGTGGGGTGTTTACCGCAGCACATTTCTGCCGCAGGTATGGGAAAGCTTGCCGCAGCCGCGGGATTTTTTAGCGCAATTAAAATTAAAAGCCGGGCTGAATGCTGATTTCTGGAATGATACGATTCATTTGTCGCGATACACCGTGCAAAAATGGCGAGAAACGGATTATAGAGAGGAAAAGAGCAATGGATGAACCAATCAGTGCAACCGGGCAGTTTCCTGCGAAATACTGGCATATTTTGGATGACGGGCGCATACAATGCGATTTATGTCCGCGCGATTGCCGATTGCATGACGGTCAGCGTGGCGCATGCTTTGTGAGGGGCCGCGTCGGAGATGAAATGGTATTGACTACCTATGGACGGTCTTCCGGTTTTTGTGTCGACCCGATCGAAAAGAAACCGCTTAATCATTTTTATCCAGGCAGCAGTATTCTTTCATTTGGTACCGCAGGGTGTAACCTGGCGTGTAAATTTTGCCAGAACTGGGATATTTCCAAATCGCGCAGTTTTGACAAACTGGCCGCTCAAGCAAGTCCGGAAGAAATTGCCAATACAGCGGTGTCACTCGGTTGTAAAAGTATCGCGTTTACCTATAATGACCCGGTGATTTTTGCCGAATATGCAATGGATGTCGCCGATGCCTGTCACGCAAAAAACATAAAAACTGTCGCCGTAACAGCGGGTTATATCCATGCAGAACCCCGGCGGGAATTTTTTGCCAAAATGGATGCAGCGAATGTGGATTTGAAAGCATTTACAGAGGCGTTCTATGTCAAGCAAACCGGTTCACACTTGCAACCGGTATTGGATACATTGAAATATCTCAAGCATGAAACCAGTGTATGGTTTGAGCTGACCACCTTACTGATACCTGGTCTCAATGATTCAGTGAATGAAATTGAAGCCATGAGTACATGGATTGTAAATGAACTTGGTGTGGATGTGCCGTTGCACTTCAGCGCATTTCATCCGGATTATAAAATGAACGATATTCCTGCAACGCCAAAGGAAACATTGATTAATGCACGGAAAGCGGCGATTGATGCAGGATTAAAATATGTCTATACCGGCAATGTGCACAATGTGACGGGCGATACGACCTATTGTCCGTCGTGCGAGCATGCTGTCATCGTGCGCGACTGGTATGAGATTGAAAGCTATCAATTGAGTGATGATGGTAGGTGCGCACATTGCGGCGCTCAAATTGCCGGATGTTTTGATAAATTTGCGGGTAGTTTTGGGCGGCATCATATCCCTGTTGTGATTCAACATCGATCGCAATCCGCGCCCCACGTTTCAGCAGATACCTGATAAAGAATTAACCGGTCAGTGCCCATACGACTCGGTGTTCTGGCATTTGTTTCAGGTGTTGGCCTGCTGCAATGGCAGGCTGATTTACCCGCGATGTATCCATCGCTGATTTTACTGCTGTTGCTGAGCGCAGTTATAGTGTGCTGGCGTTCACAAAATACGTTACTGAATGTAATCAGCCAATATTTGTTTTTAATTCTTCTGTTTGGCAGCGGTTTTTTCTGGGCGGCGGGCATGGCGCACTGGCGTCTGGCTGATTCATTGCCAACGGCATGGGAGGGCAGGGATGTCCGGATTATTGGCGTGATATCCAGTTTGCCGCAGGAGAATGATAGACGAATACGATTCAAGTTTGATGTCGAGCAAATACTGACACCACAAGCACATGTGCCAAAACGTTTGTCGCTATCGTGGTATCTGCATGGCGCGGCAGGAAATGAAAATCCGGAATTGCCGGTAATCAAGGTTGGTGAGCGCTGGCAGATAACAGTCCGATTGAAACGCCCGCATAGTACCGCAAATCCGTATGGTTTTGACTATGAAGCCTGGGCACTGGAACGCAATATTCGTGCTGTTGGGTATGTGCGGCCGGTACCGGATAATCAGCGTTTGGATGTCCAGGCAGGCGGTTTTTTGTACTGGGTAGCGTTGCAGCGCCAGCAGATTCAGCAGCGGTTTAATTCAATTTTGGCTGATCGGGGTTATGCGGGTGTTCTTATGACGCTGGCAACGGGCGATCAACGCACCATACCGTCCGATCAGTGGCAGATTTTTACGCGTACCGGAACCAACCATTTAATGGCGATCTCCGGTCTGCATATTACGCTAGTAGCCAGCTTGACTTACATGCTGGCTTTCGCTTTGTGGCGCAGCAGTGCGACGCTGTTATTACGCCTGCCTGCACGCCGGGCGGCGGTTGTTGCCGGTCTGATTGTGGCATTTGGCTACGCGTTGCTTTCCGGTTTTGCTATTCCGGCGCAGCGTGCTTTTTTCATGCTGGCGGTGGTTGCTGCGGCTATATGGTATGGGCGTATAGCGGCGCCATCAACTGTATTGGCATGGGCTTTGTTTCTGGTTATTCTGATCGATCCCTGGGCTGTGTTATCAGCAGGATTCTGGTTGTCGTTTGGCGCAATCGGCATCATCATGCTCGTGACCGTGGGACGTATTGGTACTATGCACTGGCTCACAGGTTGGCTGCGTGTGCAGTGGGCGATTACACTCGGGCTGATTCCGTTGTTGTTGGCCTTGTTTCAACAGGTATCGTTGGTGTCGCCTTTCGCAAACGCTATTGCCATCCCGCTGGTCAGTCTGGTTGTTGTGCCGTTAACGCTGCTGGCGGTCATACCGCTGTTTGAATTCCTGTTGCCCTTGGCGCATAGTGTATTGAGTGCCGTCATGTGGTTTTTGCACTGGTTAAATGAATTGCCGCAGCCGGTCTGGCAACAGCATATTCCGCCATTGTGGACGATACCTGTTGCCATTATTGGCGTGGTCTGGTTATTGCTGCCAGGCAGTTTGGGACTGGGTTTTTTCTCGGGTTTTCCGGCACGCTGGCTGGGTATCATTGCACTGTTGCCCTTGTTTCTGGTGTTACCACCAAAGCCGCAGCATGGCGCATTGTGGTTAACGATTCTCGATGTTGGGCAGGGACTTGCAGTGGTTGCGCAAACCCAGAATCATACATTATTGTTTGACAGCGGGCCGCCACTGGGTGACTCGGATAGTGGCGAACGCATTATCATGCCTTTTCTGCGGGCGCAGGGAATTCACAAGCTGGACACTATGATTATTTCGCATGCGGATGCCGATCACAGCGGCGGTACGTTATCGATCCTTGACGCTATGCCAGTTAACACAATTTTATCCTCACTTGATAAAACACACCCCATTTCTCTGGCCGCCCAACGAACTGCGATGTGCGTAATGAATCAATCCTGGCAGTGGGATGGCGTTGTCTTTGAAGTATTGCATCCGGCGGCACAGATTTACCAGAATCCGAATCGCAAAACCAATTCAAGCAGTTGCGTGCTGAAAATAACTACATCCTATGGCAGTGTTTTAATACCGGCTGATATCGATCGCAATTCGGAACAGATGTTACTTGACTCGGCTTATGAAAAACTGCCGTCAACAGTGCTGATCGCCCCCCATCACGGTAGTCTGACATCTTCCAGCAAGGATTTCGTGCGTCAGGTTAATCCCACTCTGACCGTTTTCACAGTGGGTTACCGTAACCGGTTCGACCATCCCAGAGAAACGGTCGTCAATCGTTATCGCAAATTGGGAAATACGCTGCTGCGCAGCGACTGGCATGGCGCCATATTGGTGCGATTTGATAAATCAGGGCTGTCAGTAAATAGCTGGCGGCAGGTTCGTCCACGTTATTGGCAGCAGAGATTCCCAGAAGATGTATAGTTTGATGATGGAAAGAATTAAAGTGATGCGTGGGCTGGAAAGAGTTTGCGCCAAACCAGCAGGCGATTGTTGGCCGGCATTGGATAATCTTCCTGTAATGTTAAATGAAACTTTTCGGCCTGTTGTAGCAGATCAGTGATATCGCGGATACCACTCTGTGGGTCTCGTAGTTTAAGCTTTAGATCGAACTGTGCATTGCTCTCGCTGGAAAAACGTCCATCGTGATAAAACGGCCCGTAGGTACAGAAGACGCCATTTTCCGGCAACAACTTGCCAACCTGGGCAAATAGACGGCAAACCTGTGGCCAATGGATAATATGCAATGTATTCGCGGTAAATACAGCATCGAATTGTACCGTAGGCCAGGTCGCATCATCAATATCTAACGGTATTGGTGCGGCCAGATTATCAGATGGAAAGCGCCTGCATTGACTGGACAACAGGATTATTTTTTCAGGCAGTTCTGTCGGTTGCCAGGTGAGATGTGGCAAGGCTTGCGCAAAGAAAACAGCATGCTGGCCGGTGCCGCTGCCGATTTCCAGCACCTGTTTGCTGTTGGTCAACAGCGGAATCAATTTCTCGAGAATCGGGTGCTTGTTACGTTCGGCAGCCTCGGAAAAAGCGAGTTGCATCTGTTGAGAATTTATTGTGCTGCAGCCGGTGTCATTTTGAGAACTTTGCCGTCTTCCTCATCTGATAATAAATAAATGGCGCCATCCGGGCCTTGTTCCACATCGCGAAACCGCAGGGTATTTTGCAGCAACTGTTCTTCGCTTAGTATTTTTTCATTGCTGGTGGTCATTCTGACGAGATGTCTGCCGGCCAGCGCGCCGATAAACAGATTACCTCTCCAGCCAGGAAAAAGACCGCCGGTATAAAACAGCATGCCGGAAGGTGCAATGGAGGGCGTCCAGTAGTAAATCGGTTCTTCAAAGCCTTGTTCTGCGTGCTCATCGTTGATTGGTATCATCGAATAATGGACGCCGTAACTGGCTTTAGGCCAGCCATAGTTTTTGCCGGGTTTGGGGATGTTGATTTCATCACCGCCGCGCGGACCATGTTCGTGGATCCATAACTCACCTGTTTCGGGATGAATTGCCGCACCTTGTACGCTACGGTGTCCATACGACCAGATTTCAGGTTTTGCTTTTGCGTCTTTGACAAAAGGGTTGTCATCGGGAACTGAACCGTCCGGGCGAATGCGGATAATGGTACCGATATGATTTCCCGGGTTCTGGGCTTCTTCCATATGATTGCCGCGGTCGCCGAGCGTGATGAACAGATTGCCGTCAGGCGCAAATGCAAGACGAGACCCAAAATGCTGCCCACCGTGGGTTTTAGGGTTCTGACGGAAAATCACTTTTAAATTGCGCAAACTGTTTTCGGCGAGTTCGGCACGGGCTACCGCAGTGCTGGCAACAGTACCTTCCGATGTGTTGACAGGCTCGGCATAGGACAAGTAGATCAGTCTATTAGTGGCAAAATTCGGATCAAGTGCGACATCGAGCAAGCCCCCTTGTTTTTCACTATAAACAACAGGTACATTTTTGACCGGTTCAGAAATTTGTCCGTCAGACGTGACAATACGTAACCGGCCCGGACGCTCAGTAACCAGCATTTTCCCGTCCGGCAGGAAAGCCATGCCCCAGGGATGTTGCAGGCCTCGTGCAAGAATCTTGACATCGAATTGCGTTGCAATGCGTTGCGCGTACGCATGGGTGGTAAGCACGTAAGCACAAAAGCACAAAACCAATAACGCACATGATTGAACGCTTATTTTAAATGAAAATCGCTGGAACATTTTTTCTCCTTAATTTCTGACCGTGCCGGTTGCTGACTAACCACCGGTTATGTATTCCAATATTTTTAACGGATTGTTTTGATTTTAAACGCCAATGTATCATCACTGACAGTCTGTCTCAATACTTGGTTGCTTATTCTCTATAAAGGTGTTATACGAATACGCAGCCCACCAAACACATTGAACGGTGTGCCGGGTTCGTAGTAGCGGCCGAATGCGGCATTGATGCGTGTGTTGGCGTTATAATGTTCATCAAACAGATTGTTGATGCCGAAAAAAACTGATCCCTCCAGCCAGCGGTAGTGTTTTCCCCAGCCGAACAGTAACTGTCCCAAGTTGTAGGTGTTATTCGCGTCGGTGTTGCTGTCATTGACGTAAAAAGCGCCGACGCGCTGCACGTGAAACTGACCAAAGAGTCCGAATGGATGTGCATAGCGCAGTAACCCTTCCCAGCGGTGCCGGGGTATGCCGGGAAAAGCGTTACCTTTAAGGCTGACATCGTTAACAACGTACTTTTCAAATTCAAAATCCGAATAGGTATAACTGACTTCACCGCGCAGTCCTTTCCATTCCGGGGTTGCCAGCCGGGTTTCCACGCCCAGGCGACTGGATTCGCCGGTATTGCGGAAAAACGCCCGCCCTGGAGTATCGGGCAATTCAAACGGCAGAATTTCATCCCAGGTATAAATATAAAACAACGCGGTTTCATATTGAAATCCGTGTTGATTGCCGCGTATGCCGAGTTCCTGACTCAGTGAGGTTTGCGGGCTGAGATTGGGATTGAAACCGCCCTTGCCGGACGGGTTGTTGATCAGTTCAGTGGTGGTGGGGGTCTCGAAAATAGATGCGACGTTGGTGTAAATCTGATGCTGTTCATTCAGGTGATACACCAATCCCATGGTACCGCTGCCCTGGGATAATGTTTTGTCACCCGACTGATTGCCATCATCGTTGAAGGCGTCTTTCACCCTAAAATGCAGCCAGTCCCAGCGGCCGCCCAGCACAAGGTCTATTTTGTCTTGCACGCGCCATTCGTTACGGAAAAACGGCCCGACGTTTTGTACGCGTTCAATCTGGTTCAGTGTCATGACGCCGCGTAAACCGTCGTTATTATTGAACCGTTGTCGGTCGTCATTCTGAATCCCGTAATCCACGCCGACGATCACACGGTTTGGGCGGTTAAACAATCGGTGATCATTTCTGTATTGCAGTGCAACGCCACCCACATAACGGTCAAACTGTACCTGCCCACCGTCAAAAAAGGGCAGGCGGTTTTTAAAATCGCGGTGCAGCATATGTGCGGTGATGGACAATTCCTGATTGACTGCCGGTTTTTTTCTGAAACGGATACCCATTTGTTCCTGATTGACGGTTTCACCGGCGTTAAATTGCAGGTTTCGCGCTGCCGCTTGACGGGGGTTCGTCCGTGTTTGCTCAAGCGTTAAACCGCCGGGATCCTTGGCTTCGGGCGAATAAAATTTCCGGAACAACAGCATTAAATCCGAATCGTCGCTGACCTTGAAATTCAACCGTGCCTGCGAGAAAAAATTCTGCGCAGTGCTGTGGTCGCGCCAGCCGTTTTGCTGCAGGTGTGAACCAAACACAGTGTAATCAAACCGTTCATGACGCCCACCCGCGAAAAGCTCGGATTTGAATAATCCATACTGGCCAAAGACCTGACGTGGCGAAAAAACAAACCGCTCCTGCGGCGCTTCACGTGTTGTTATACCGATCATGCCGCCGGAAGCGTTGCCATAAAGCGAAGCCAATGGTCCGCGCACGATTTCCATCTGTTCGATCATCCCCGGATCGATTGAGTCAAGTTGAGTCTGGCCATCCGGCAGCGTTTGCGGGATGCCGTCGACGCGCATCTGAATGCCGCGAACGCCAAACGCAGAACGCGCCCCGAAACCGCGGATGGAAATTCGCAAATCCTGGGCAAAATTGGTTTGATTCTGGAAAAAAACACCGGGTGAACTGCGCGCAAATTCATCGAGTGTTATGCCGGACTGGTAATTTTGTTGCGGATACCGGTTAAAGTGCGAAATTGCATTGGGAATTTCATTGGTTTGTCTTTCGCCACGCGTGGCGGTGATGTTGATGGGGTTAAGGGTAATCGGGTCAGGTGTTTTGGGCGATTGTGCAACAACGGACTCACTTATTCCTAAAAAAAAGACCAGAATAATGGTCTTGATTTGATACGGCGGTATCTGTGTGTTCTGAGATTCATATTCACTGTATTTATGTGAATGGTAATCCAGTGAAATTATGTTACGAAGCATTTGGGGTGACAAGCCTGACATTTTTTGTTGTTAGATCATTTCTACAGCAGTGACCGTCCTTCACAATTTCGGCCGTTTAAAATCTGTTGTCGGCAACTTTTATATATTTGAGCAAAAAACAGTGTCAGGATTTGACATTCACATATTTTGACTCTGAAAGATACCTTATGCTTCTTTTGTATCAATCAGATCACCATGCTTTTTTAGCGTGATTTTGCTGTTTATGTAGCAATTCAGCAAATTCTCCTACTGTGATTGCAGGTGAAAATAAAAAGCCTTGTTCGTAATCACAGCCAATATCAATGAGTAATTCCCGCTGTTCTTTTGTTTCTACGCCTTCTGCAATAGTTTTGATATCCAGTTTGTGCGCCATTACGATTATCGCTTCAACCAATGCACGGTCTGTGCCATTGTCGGTCAAATGCTGTATGAAAGACCTGTCGATTTTAAGATAGTCGATATCAAATTTTTTGAGGTAAGAAAGCGAAGAGAAACCGGTGCCAAAATCATCGATGGATACTTCTATTCCAGCGTTAAGAAATTCCAGTAAACGGTCTTTAACGACAGGAGTGTCTTTTAACAGCAGACTTTCGGTAATCTCAGCGTTAATGCAGTTACCTGGTAACCCCTGTTGCGCTAGACTATCGGACCATTGGTTTTGTTTTAAAAGGCTGAGCTGTGTTGAAGACATGTTAATGCTGACTTGAACGATATAGCCAAACTGGCTTTGCCATTGTTTAATATTAGTAATCGTTTCATTGAACACCAATTCGCCAATTTCCTTAATTAAGCCACTTTCTTCTGCCAAAGGAATGAAAGTATGCGGACTGATCATTCCACGCTGCGGATGCATCCAACGCAATAAGGATTCAGCTTTAATAATTTTTCCATCTGTTAAGTCTAAAATGGGCTGATAGTAGACTTGCAATTCATTGCGGATCAATGCGTGCCTTAGATCATTGAGTAGCGACATTTTTTCATGCGCTTCTTGCTGCATTGATCGTGTGAAGTAATTAAAGCGATTTCGTCCCGACTGTTTTGCTGCGTACATCGCCTGATCAACGTGTTTCATTAAGGACTTCATATCGCTCCCGTCATCAGGGTAGATAACAATACCAATGCTGGTTGAGATGTAATAGTCGATTTGTTTTTTATCAAGATAAAATGGACTGCTCAGTTTGTTAATAATTTTCTGGGCAATTGTTTCAATGCGCGCTTTGTTGTTTATTTCGGGTAAAATAATAGCGAATTCATCTCCGCCCAAGCGTGATACAGTATCCGTTTCACGTACGCAAGATGTAAGACGATCGGCAACTTCCTTAAGCAGCTTGTCTCCTTTGTCATGGCCGAGCGTGTCGTTGATATCCTTGAAATGGTCCAAATCCAGAAACATTAATGATAGTGACTGTCCGTTACGATTTGATTTTCTGATTTCTCTGTTCAGTTGATCCTTGAATAAGTTGCGATTAGGCAGTCCAGTAAGCTGGTCGTAATTTGCCTGATTAAAGATCACTTCATCTTTTTGTTTTTTTTCAGTAATATCCGAGAACTGAGCGACATAGCAAAATATGCTTCCGTCTGTATTACGGATAACGCTTATGTTTAACCATTTCGCCCGAATGTTTCCGTCCTTATTACGATCCCATATCTCGCCCTGCCAATGATCATCTCTCAGTAGTTTCTGCCACATGTTTTTGTAAAAAGATCTTTTGTGACGTCCGGATTGAAAAATTTTAGGATCTTTCCCCAATACATCTGCTAACGCATAACCGGTTATTCGGGTAAAAGCAGGATTGATTGCCATAATCTGATTATTTTCATTTGTGACCATGATGGCTTCATTGCTTGATTTATAGATTGCGGCTGCCAGCATCGTGTTTTCATCATTCTTTTTTTGCTCTGTGATATCCTGATAGATACCCAGCACACCAATTATTTCACTATTGGTATTACGCAGTGGTACTTTTGAGGTTCTTAGCCAGATTGTTTTGCCGTCTGGCGTCGATTGTGGTTCTTCATAGTTTAATTTTGAGATACCAGAATTGATAACCAGTCGATCATCCTTACAATAAAACTTAGCTTGTTCCTTCCAGTTCAATTGGTAGTCGTTTTTGCCCACGATATTTTCTGGTGACGTTTCTCCTGCATCGTTAGCAAAAATCCGATTGCAACCTAGGTAATGCAGACTTTTATCCTTCCAGAAAATGCGAACCGGGGCTGTGTCAATGATTGTTGAGAGTAATTTGCGCGACTCGATCAGCGCAATTTCTGCTCGCTTGCGTTCAGTAATATCAGTAGAAATCCCGCACATGCCGATAATCTGGTCGTGATCGTTGCGTACGGGCTTTTTAACTGTCCAGTATATTCTCTCTTCGCCGGTTGATTTGACAATATTTCTTTCTTCTTTCTCGATCGTTTTGCCCCGTTCGAGGACACAGCGATCATTGAGTATTAACTCATTTGAGAGTTTCAAATCAAAAAAATGACTGTCATCTTGACCAATGATGTCTTCAAGCGGCATTTCGAAGAGTTCTTGAACGCTTTGATTGACATAAGTGTAACGTCCAGCTATATCCTTCACAAAAATGTAGGTATTTTTTTGATCTAGTACTGTTTTCATTCCAGAGATCAAGTCCAGAGATGAACCTAACGCAGCACCTTCGACTGAATTCTGGTTTGACTGGCCTGAAGGTACGGGCAATGTTTCTGAATTTTTGTTTTTCATGTTAGCTTCTGGAGTTCCTGCATGTACGTATGAATGTATGCATGCATGACGAAATTCTTTTCGAACAAATTCAAATTTCCACTTGTTTATATTGATTCAAGCAATTTTTCATTGCCTCAATTAAAGCTTTCCTTATTTGTATAAATAACACAACAGCACTCAATTTGTTCATGCCGTTTTCGTTTGATCGAAGCTGTGTGAAGCTACAGATGACCAACGGAATCTTCGTGGCATTCTCATCATTTAATCATCGCTGAGAGCATGATTATTACAAAGAAATTTAATTGAATAAATAACGCTTTGACTATAATAATTTAATTATTTATGGGAAAGGGGTCAATAAAATTGAAATATAAGATGCTTATATATAATGATTCGACAAGAAACCCAATCGCTGTCTGACCGAAAAACAAACAGACAGATCTATCAACCAGGAAAAATTTATAAGACTCAAACAATAAAAAACCGTCTGACTGCAACCTATCAGGCTTCATGAATCGGGTTTTTATAAGGATTTCTGCCTTTTTTATCCGAGGAGTGCTTGCTTGAGTAATAGCGTAACTATTCGGAGAAAGTAATCAGTGTTTGTTGAGCAGCTCCCTGAGCACATAAGGCAAAATACCACCATGCACGTAGTAGTCAATTTCAATTGCGGTATCAATGCGGCATAACACCTGGATTTCTTTTTGTGTGCCATCCTTATGATGGATGATTAGCGTGACATCCTGTTGCGGTTTCAGATTGTCGAGTCCAAGTATGTCAAATTTTTCAGCGCCGGTGATATCCAACGACTGTGCGTTATCGTTGTTTTTAAATTGTAGCGGCAAAACGCCCATGCCAATCAGATTGCTACGGTGTATGCGTTCATAGCTCGATGCAATCACGGCTTTGACGCCGAGCAGCTGGGTGCCTTTTGCCGCCCAGTCGCGGCTTGAACCGGTGCCATATTCCTTACCGCCAAAAACAATGGTGGGAATATCGTGAGATTGATATTGCATTGCGGCATCGTAAATGCTCATTTCTTCTGCAGGCTGGTTTTCTGCCTGATAAAGCGTAACACCGCCTTCGCTGCCAGGTACCATGAGATTGCGTATGCGCACATTGGCGAAAGTTCCGCGCATCATGACTTCATGGTTGCCGCGGCGCGAGCCGTAACTGTTAAATTCGGTTTGTGTTACTTGATTCGCCTGTAAATATTCGCCAGCCGGTGACGCGGCCTTTATTGCGCCGGCCGGGCTGATATGGTCGGTCGTGACTGAATCACCAAAAATGCCCAGTGCAGATGCGTTTTTAATATCGCCCTTACTATCTTTTTCTACCGGCTGCATAGAAAAATGCTCAAAAAAGGGTGGTTCAGCAATATAAGTAGAAGATGGCCAGTTATATGTTTCACCGGTGGTTGAGGAAATCGTATTCCACAGCGGGTGATCTTTGGTCAGGTCGCTATAGAGTTTGCGAAACGTTTCGGCGCGTGTAGCAAACTTCATCAGAGCCTGTATTTCAGCGCTGCTTGGCCAGATGTCTTTCAGCCAGACAGGGTTGTTTTCGGTATCTGTGCCCAGCGGTTCGTGTGTGAGGTCTTTCAAAACCGTTCCGGCGATCGCATAAGCGACAACCAATGGTGGAGAAGCCAGAAAATTTGCACGAATATTGGCATGAATACGCGCTTCAAAATTACGGTTACCCGACAGGACGGCAGCGCAGACCAGATCGTTCTTGACAACAGTTTCTTCAATCGGTTCAGCCAAAGGGCCAGCATTACCAATACAGGTAGTGCATCCGTAACCAGCTATACTAAAGCCAAGTTTCTCTAAATAGGACAGCAAGCCGGTTTCCGTAAGATAGTCTGTTACAACCCTGGAACCGGGCGCCAGTGAGGTTTTAATATGGCGTTTTACGAATAGTCCTTTTTCTACAGCTTTCTTGGCCAGCAAGCCTGCTGCAATCAGTACGCTTGGGTTTGATGTGTTTGTGCAAGAAGTGATGGCTGCAATCAGGACATCACCATGGCCAAGGTCGACAGCCCTGTCAAATTTATTGACCGGTATGTCAGTAGTGTCTGGCGTCGGATGATTGCTGACCATTTCAGTGATATGGCGATCACTGTTGTTATCCAGACAACTTTCATCCGGAATAGTTGTGTCGAGACGTGTACAAACATCTGCATCATAATCAATTGGGCGAATGGGATAACGTTGACTCAGATCATCAGTTTGTTTTCCAAAGCCGCCATCGGCCACCGGTTTACTTAAGAGTTCATTAAGTCTTGTTTTAAGCTGCGCCAGGTCGATCCGATCCTGTGGTCGTTTGGGGCCGGCCAGTGAAGGTGACACGGTGCTTAAATCGAGCTCCAGAACACTGCTGTAATCAATATCACCGAGGTGCGGAATACCGTACATTTCCTGAGCCTGGAAATAACGCTGGAATGCGGCAATCTCCGCATCGCTCCTGCCCGTTCCTTTAAAGTATTCAATAGTGGCGTCATCGACAGGGAAGAAACCCATAGTTGCACCGTATTCCGGTGCCATGTTGGCAATAGTGGCCCGATCGGGCAATGTAAGCGACGCAGTGCCCTCGCCGAAAAATTCAACGAATTTACCCACAACATTTGCCCTGCGCAGCATTTCTGTAATTGTGAGCACCAAATCGGTTGCGGTAACGCCTTCGCGCAATTGTCCTGCCAAATTAACGCCAATGACATCCGGTGTCAGGAAATAAACCGGCTGTCCAAGCATGCCGGCTTCAGCTTCTATGCCACCGACACCCCAGCCAACTACGCCTATGCCGTTAATCATGGTGGTATGCGAATCGGTGCCGACAAGCGTGTCGGGATAAACGATGCCATTTTTTTCATGTACGCCCCGCGCCAGGTGTTCCAGGTTGACCTGATGGACAATGCCTATGCCCGGTGGGATAACTCTAAATGTATCAAATGCCTGCATGCCCCACTTGATAAACTGGTAACGTTCATGATTTCGCTCAAATTCAATCTCCATATTACGTTTGAGTGCATCTTTGCTGCCATAATGATCAACCTGAATGGAATGATCAACAACCAGATCAACCGGAACAAGCGGTTCTATTAATTTGGGATCTTTGTCCAGCTTTTTTGCGGCGCTGCGCATTGCCGCTAAATCAACGAGTAATGGCACACCGGTAAAATCCTGCAGCACAATGCGTGAAACGACGAAAGGAATTTCATGTGTTCTGGCAGCATTTGGCTGCCAATCAGCCAGTTGTCGGACATGCGCTTCGGTAATTTTTTTACCGTCACAATTTCGCAGCACAGATTCCAGGATAATTCGGATGCAGACCGGCAAACGGGAAATTCTGCCAAGACCATTTTTCTCCAGTGCGGGCAGGGAATAATATTTAGCGCTTTTTCCCTCTGAGATCACCAAGTCTTGCAGGCTGTTAAACAAATTGTGAGTCATAGTGTATTCCTAGATATGGCTTGTTAATGTGAGTACTATTATTCAGGGCGTATTGTAACGCGAGGCTACTCCGATATAAAGCTGACAAATTGGTATATTTAAAACTAAAGTGAGGGAAAAGATGGTAATGGGGTTTAAACCCTGTCACGTTATTGTATCTGAGCAATTATAACGGGTCGAGAGATTCAATGCCGCTATACCAACGGCATTAATTTACAACTGAAATCATCAGTACAACAATGTTGTTCTGCCTTTGGTTTATTTCAAGCCGTGCACGGGAAAACAAGCGGCGTATGCGCTGCATCAGTTTTTTGGGTTGTCGTGGATTCAGAAAATCAATTTGAATCAATACTTTTTCGAGGTGCTGGTAGAACAACGCTATTTCATCCAAAGCAAGAAGCCCGGATGGAGCTTGCGAAATCTGGGAAATTGGGCCTGTCCCAGGCAAAATTACTCTCCAAACTGATACTGATCAAATTTGTCATTATTCCTCAATTCAACGGATAACCGATTTCACAACAAAACGGTGGAAGTTTGAATAAGGCCGGTCTTTCACATGCTTAAGATGGCGATATTCAACTGGATTATTATCGATATAATCAATATGTCGTGAAAAATCAACATCATCGCGTACGTATGCTCCCAAAAGCACCGTTGCCAAAGCGCGTACTCGCCCTTGGTGTTTCGATTAATGGATATTTGTTTTCAAGTTGATGTGTAGAATGACTTTTAATTGATCGCCAGCGGTAAGAATATTCCGCATCATCAGGCGGCAAAGTCCAGACGGCATGCATATGTTCCGGCAATACGACTCAAGCTTCTATTGTAAATGGCCTTGCTGCATCAACATTTTTTGTTCTCGCCTTGTCTTGTTTAAAACGCTGTATTTTAAACATGCCCAAATGATCGGCAGTGGCCTTTCGTCCATAGTAGGCATTTATCCTCTAGTTTTGATAGCATGCGACTATGGTCTTCGATCTTTTTCCAAATGAACTTAAAGTTCGCTTATACTATCTATTCACATATGTATTCATATATTAATTCATACGCATGTCACAGTACGCTGATGCTATTCGCATACAACTGTCGCGTGGGCCGTTATCTGCGCAACAACTCATTGTAAATATTGGTGTAAGTCAGCCGACTATTTCTCGCGCGCTGACCAGACTTGGCGGCGAAATCGTTCGTATCGGAGCTGCGCGATCTATTCAATATACACTACGTGATAACGCGCGCGGATTATCGGATATTCCGATTTACCGGGTCGATGCAGAAGGCCTGCTCCGGGAGCTGGGAACCCTGATTCCAGTTCGTCCGGAAGGATTCGTCATGCGCCAGGAAGACGGTGTGACCCTGCACAGCGACGGCCTGCCATGGTGGTTGTTTGACATGCGTCCCCAGGGATATCTCGGCCGGACGTACGCCGCTCGTCATGGCGCTGAGCTTGGACTTCCGGCGCGACTTAAAGATTGGAACGATACTCACGCTTTGCGGGCGCTGCTTGTGCACGGCCATGATGTGGTAGGGAATCTACTTTTAGGCGAAATTGCAAAAGACCGCTTTCTCGCTGCTCCCGTTCCTGATCCAATTCTGGAGGGTCAGAAGGCCGCGGAATATGTCCGATTAGCAGCCGTCCACGGTGAAATACCTGGGTCGTCAGCCGGGGGCGAGCAGCCAAAATTCACCGCCTATGTCATGACGCCAGATGGGCCTCGGTACGTTATCGTAAAGTTCAGTGAACTGATGGATGAATCTGTGAGCGAGCGCTGGCGGGATCTTCTGCTGGCCGAACATCTCGCGCTTGAGACGCTGCGAGAAGCCAACATCCCTGCCGCAAAAACACGGATAGTCGACCATGGCGGACAGCGCTTCCTCGAGGTGGAACGTTTTGACCGCATTGACAGCCTGGGCCGCTGTGCGCTGCACTCCCTGGCTGCGCTGGATGCCGAATTCGCCGGAGCGGAAGGTGACTGGCCCGTCATGGCGAGACGTTTAGCAGTTGGCGGCCATATTAGCCAAGAAGCAGTGGACTGCGCAGATCTCTTGTGGGCTTTTGGTACGCTGATCGGCAACTCGGATATGCACAGCGGCAACCTGTCATTCGTCTCCGAACATGGTCGGCCATATTGCATTGCGCCAGCCTACGACATGACGCCAATGGCTTTTGCGCCCAACACGGGCGGCAGGCTACCTGAAACCATCCCCGAAGCGACCTTTCGCGTCAATGTGCCTAATGAAACCTGGCGTCGGGCTGAAGACCTGGCGCGCGCGTTCCTTGCCCGGGTCATGGTGGCAACAGGGTTTAGCCGCCGCTTTGATCCGTGCATCGCCGCGCTGAAGCAGCACATTGCAACGGCCAGCGCTAAGATCGAACGGCTGGGGTGAATCTGTAACATCAGCCGCTAAACGGCCGTTTGACGCGTGTTTATGGCCGGTCTGGGTAGTGTCAAAGACAATCTGATTAGCGTTAATTATTCGGGGGTTTTGGGGGCAATTTCTTTTCCATTGCGGTCAGAATGCCACGAAGGATGTTGATTTCTTCTTTCTCAAGCTGTGTGCGTGAAAACAACCGGCGTATGCGTTGCATCAGTTTTTTGGGTTGTTGCGGATTCAGAAAATCAATTTGTATCATTACTTTTTCGAGGTGCTGGTAGAACAGCGCAATTTCATCCAGTGTGGCGGGTGCGTCCTGAGGTTTTTTACACGATTCCACGTCCGGCAGCGCCATGCGCAGCTCATAAGCCATCACTTGCACTGCGCTGGCGAGATTAAGTGAAGCATAGTCAGGATTGGCCGGGATGAAGATTTTTAATGGGCATTGACTGACTTCGGCTGCCGTCAGTCCTGAAGTCTCCCCGCCAAAAACCAGCGCTACCGGGTGGTGCTGCGCTTGTTCCAGCAAAACCCTGGCGCCTGCCCGGGCGTCAAATGTTTCATGCGGAAGTTCGCGTGACCGGGATGTCAGTGCGGCAGCGAGTACCGTATCTTGCAACGCGATATCAAGACTGTTGCATACCTGTGCCTGACTGAGCAGATCCCGGGCGCTGACAGCGCGAATGTCGGCTTCCTTGTCGGGGAAAGACAGAGGATTTACCAGATATAACGATTTCAGCCCCATGGTTTTCATCGCACGAGCAGTTGCGCCAATATTGCCTGCATGGCTGGTATGACTGAGTACGATGCGGATGTTGTTTAACGGGGATTTGGACATTTTTCTGAAACGGTAGCCTGATAGTTTCGATTCTTGCGAACAATAACGCCGATTGTTGTTGGATGCAATTGATTAAATTCCCCGATTTCCCGCTGGCTGTATGCGCCTGTTTTGCACGCAGCAATAACTGCCGTTTAGCGGTCACTGGCAAAGGCAATCAATCTTTGGATTAAAGCCTTATTTTTTCTCCCAATCGATCACTCTCAGCCCGGTTATCCGTGCAAATTCTTTGGTGTTATGTGTTACCAGAATTGTGTCGAAGGCACGGGCCGTTGCGGCGATGAGCAGGTCATTGGGGCCGATTGGATTTCCCTGGGCGGCAAGATCGGCGCAAATAAGGCCGGCTTCTTCTGCACATCGGTCATCAAAAGGAAGACTGATCAGTGGTGCGAAAAACTGTTTAAGTAATTGCAGATTGGCTTCAACATGTTGACTATGACGTGCACCATAGAGCAATTCAGCTTTGACGATACTGCAAAGTGCTATTTCATTCGGTTGGTGCTGTCGCAGACGCTGCTCAATATCCGTATGTTTTTTATTTAACAGACGAATGCAAACATTGGTGTCAAGCAAGAATTTATTCAAAGCCTGTGCGATTCTCATAATCGCCCTGAATCGGGCGTTCCAAGGGTTCTCCTTGCCAATTGCCAAGCAATTCAAAATAGTTTTCCGGCCACTGACTTTCAACATCTTTCTCAATCAATAGCGCCAGATATTTTGATACGGGCAAATGCGCTTGTTCTGCCTTTGCCCGTAATTTTTTAGCGATATCATCTGGCACATAGCAATGTAATTGTGACAAAGCCATTCCTCCGAATATATTTGCTATATTTGGATGCTATCATAAAAAATAAATATTCTGAAACCATGAAGAGAAATTAACTTTCTTGCCATGTTGTATTGAATCTTGTGCGGGTTGGTAAAAATAAAACGCATTCGGAAATTCTAAACGGAGTGGTCTTGACATAGTTGTAGCACATACTTATTT
The DNA here is from genome assembly GCA_024235795.1 of Burkholderiales bacterium. Lineage (GTDB taxonomy): Bacteria > Pseudomonadota > Gammaproteobacteria > Burkholderiales > Nitrosomonadaceae > Nitrosomonas. Next base: position 69,881 of record JACKLR010000002.1, read on the forward strand.
TTCTTGATTCGCGACCCTGGTTTCGGCCACTTTTAGGTCAATGGCTTGAATGTGGCGGATCAAGTTTTGTGTTGATTAACTCCGCATTTTGCGCGCAGCAGGGTAGATGTTATATTGTTGACATGATATTTATGATTTTCGTGCACTCAATGTTTTGATCCATAAAAAGCTTCAGGAAATGAAAGTGATCCACAAGAGATTGAACGATGAACAAGCAACGCGTCATTGAATTGCTAACGCGTAGCAAACCCGAATTACAAGCACGTTTTGGTGTGGTCAGGCTCGCGCTATTCGGTTCTACAGCGCGTGATGAAGCAACCAGTGTCAGCGATATCGATATACTGGTAGCGTTTGACGGACCCGCTACTTCCAAACGCTATTTTGGCGTGCAATTTTATCTGGAGGATCTTTTCAACTGCCCGGTAGACTTAGTGACTGAAAAGGCGCTTCGTCCTGAACTACGTCCTTACATTGAACAAGAACAGATCAATGTCTGATACCAGCAAACGTGAATGGTGTTTCTATCTTGATGATATGATTGGGTTTGCCGAAAAAATTCTCACTTATACAGATGGATTTGATCAGGACGATTTTGTAACAAGTGGATTAACTTATGATGTCACTCTGCGCAACCTCGAACTCATTGGTGAAGCCGCCTCCCACATTCCGGATGGTGTTCGTTCAGCTCATCCAGAAATTCCATGGCGAATGATCACTGCTACGCGCAACCGACTTATTCACGGATATCTCGGTATCGACAATGACACACTTTGGAGCATCATTCAGGATGACATCCCAGAATTGCTGCAATGTTAAAAGCACTGAAAAGGAAAGCGCAAACATGAGGTGGCTCGGTAGATTTCAGTCGAGCACGTGATTGATTGCATCTCAGGCCGTCACATCGCCTTAATAAATGTTTCACGCCGGCCTCCACGTGATGTCACGTGATAAAGCGCGTTCAGAAATTCCAAACAGAATGATCTTGACATAGAGTGAAACAAATACTCTTTTTCTTGATTCGCGACCAGACCCCGACTTCCGTTAGACCCCGACTTCCGTTCTCCGAATGCGTAACGCGCAAGTTCATCACCAAGGTAAACACAGCAAGAATGTTTAGCTTTCATTGCCCAGGTACAGCCAGGATAAAATATCTGGTTGATAGTAACAGAGTGAACAATTCAATGTGAGTAAGTTTGGTCAAAAGCAAAGTGTGTTCACCATTTTCCTAGCTCGGTACCTATAAGTCCGGCGATCAGTGAAAAGTCCAAGAAAAATATGGTTCGCCAAAACGAATAATACGGGTAACTGAATTTAAGAATGTGGTATGGATATAATGGATTGACTTGTTCAGCAATTAATAGGAATTACAGCAGCCTGCATGTAAATGATAAGAATAAACATTTGTGTATACATATTATGGACTCAACGAATAAATCTGAGCTTATGCACAATAATCATCGAATTGTGCTAATTTATCTCTAATGTTTATTAAGCCATTAGTACAAGAAAAGGGGATTCTCCACTTCACGCTGATTGATCCCGACAAACAAACGCCCCAGAAAGCAGCAGAGGTTGCTGCAAGAGCTGAAGCATGTGGTTCAGATGGAATTATGATTGGCGGTTCCACTGCCGGTTACGACGATACAAATAAGACAACTGAAGCTATCAAGCAAAATTGCACGCTTCCCACAATTCTTTTTCCATCAAATGCCGAGGGTATATCAGAGCAAGCAGATTACATTTTCTGGATGATGTTGATGAATTCCCAAGATAGGAGATTTCTAGTTGGGGAACAAATGAAGGCTGCGCCGTATGTCAAAAAACTGGGAATCAAAACCATTCCAATGGGGTATATCGTTGTAAGTACGAGCGCAAGGCCGACCACTGTTGAAAGTGTTGGTGATGTTGACAGGATATTGCCGGAAGATATGGATAAGGTTGTTGCATATGCACTGACGGCTCAATACTATGGAATGGAGTGTATTTACCTTGAAGCTGGCAGTGGGGCAGATTTGCCGATTCCCCCTAAAATGGTGAATGTGACTAAAAATATTTTGGAAATACCGGTGATTGTCGGGGGAGGAATAAGAGATCCGGAGGCTGCCAGGAAGACAGTTTTAGCCGGCGCTGACGTTGTTGTGACAGGGACTATATCGGAGAAGGACCTTGGTATGTTTGAGAAAATTGTACTGGCAGTTAAAGGTTAATTTTTGTTTGAACTTTATTTGATTTTTCGGCTGATGATATTCATACAAATGGACATTCATACCGGTATCTCTTTAAACTATATAGCTTCTAACTTAGAAAGTTTTCCAGTAATTATTTTCTATGTCGTATCGATTCATAATATCTGACTGGAATGGAACCATTCTTAGATATCCGACGGACGAAGCCCAAAATAAGAAAATTGCATATGCGCTTCTTGATAATGCGAATTTAAAAATAAAGAATGGTAATCTTTCTGCGTTATGGGATTTTGGGCAGTTACTACTTGCAGAACGAGAATTAAAGAAATGCTTCGAGAAATATCAAAAAGGCGAGCTGTCGCTTCATGAAGTATATGAGCCATTTAATAAACGTGTTCTTCGTGGGAAAGACTATAAATTTGTTAGCGATGTCCTTGACCAGTTCGTTGATGAATGTGTAATAAATGATGATGTTGACAAACGCATTCTTGACGCTATTTGTTTAGCCCATAAATATGGAACAAAAACTGGTATTCTATCAACATCGAATGATGTCGCAATTGACCGTACACTCATTCGATTAGGCTTCGAAAATATATTTGATATTATTGAATCAAATCGTTTTATTACTCGCTTTATTAATGGTGAACTGAAAATGATGGACTGTACTTTTGATATTAATAACCGCAAACCTGAATATCTTGAGCGCCGATTCCTCAGACCGTATAACTTAAAAGAAAAGGATGTCATCTACTTTGGTGATTCAGACGATGATACCGAAATCGCTAATATGCTCCCCGCAGGTAACTTCATTGTGCCTTTTTTTGCCACTAATGAATTTCGCGAATATGCAGCAAAAAGATTTGGCGCATTCACACCTAATACTAAAGAGGATTTGGATTGTTATTTAAAAACAAAATGTTTTATTAAGATGTGAATCTGTAGAACCAAGTTGGGTGCTAGTCGGTCGTATCCAAAATATCTCCACAGATATGAAATTAATACCAATTCCAAATCCAAATCTGGGATATTTGAATTTATTGTTTCAATATTTCGAAAAATTCAATAACGGGAAGCATCCCGCCAAGTAACATGGTCTTTAGAACTACATCCTTCTAAAAGTCCAGCGATTAGTGGCATCAACGGTAAGTCCAGAAAAGTATAGCCCCCCGATCAGGGCTCGAACCTGGGACCTGCGGATTAACAGGTCTAATTTAGTACTATTTTTATTGATTTTATTACCGCCTATGCTCGCTAATGCACGTGGACGACTGGCAAAATTGTCACATATAAAGTTCTTGAAAATCATTTCTAAAGAGTGACTGCAGCTAAATCGAATTATATGGTGCTGTAATTTAGAAATGTTTTCTAAATTACCTTGTCATTAGTATGTTACAGTTATCCAATAGTAATACCTTTTGAAATTTTTTTAAGCCATGGCAACATCAATCAAACTCGATGAAGGCCTGAAAAATAAAATTCAGAACTCGGCAGATATGCGTCATCGTTCTGTACACTGGATTATGCGAGAAGCAATACGTGAGTATATTGAACGCGAGGAAGCAAGAGAAAGCTTCTGGCAAGAAGCCATGGAATCCTGGACAGCTTATCAAGAAACCGGTAGGCATCTTACCAATCAGGAAGTGCGTAATTGGTTAAATACTTGGGGAGCTGAAAAAGAAACAGAAGCGCCTTCATGCCACGAGTAATTATTACTGAAGGAGCGGTAGCAGGGTTGGAGCGTTGCCGTCTGTTTTTAGCGGATAAAAATCCTCATGCCGTATTAAAAGCTGCTCAATCCATCGAACAAAAACTTACAATTCTAAAAGCTGATCCAAAGACAGGTAGACCACTTAACGACTTTCCTGAGCTGTGAGAATTAATTATTCCTTTCTGGGACTCGGGTTACGAGGCCCTTTATCGCTTTGATTAAAATAGCAATTATGTACTTGCTTTCAGACACCAGAAAGAAGCAAGATATTGATGATATAGTAATTCCTCTTTTAGGAAAGTGTCGTGCGTTAATGTGAACGCAAATCCAGGATTGGGCGACAGACAGGGCGACGCTTAAGATTGCTCTGGATGAATCTGAAACATTAAAAGAACTGGAAAACTGAGGGGCGACAGAAAAGACCAATACAGCATTAGCATCAATATGCAGTGGCGTGAAACTCTAAACTCTAGTATTTTTAGCTAACACCCTTTAATATTTCTAATCCCATGAAAGGGTACGTCCTTTATAGGTAATGACAAACAGGATGTCCTCGATCTTATCTTTTGCAAATAACTCTCTCACTGTAGTGTCATTATTTGGCAGTTTTATTGTCCATTCGCCAATTGGCGACGAATCAATGAAGGACAACCAATCACTGGCATGGCTCCGGCGTGTGCTGATGATCCCATCTATCGTTTTGATCCCATCTTGCTGCGGCAACGGCCCTATAACGGCGGAGTCAGTTGCTTTGAAGGCTATCTGCACCGGTATTTCCAACGACTCTGTAACTCCGGAAGATTTCGAAAAATAGAGCACGATCTGTTGAATAGAGAGGTTTTCGATATTCGGCGGAAAATCTTGTTTGCGTGTTTTGAAGGTCGCCTCCATCGGTATGGAAGTTTGATCCGGGTTGTGAAGGTCGTACCAGGCATCGGCAAATTCATGACGAAAACTGAAAGCTCTGTCGGCACTCAAGCTGGAGCCCAATGTTTGGAGTAATTGCTGTCGATAGTTTGTGTCGTAAAGCGCCGTGTAATCAATGGTGAAGAATACATCCGCAATCGTACTGTAATCAAATTGATTCGCTGGCTTAGGCAAGCGGAATTCCCAACTCGTATCCACGCCCGAACCCTCGAAAGGTAAGAGCATTTCTGTTTGCTCTTGGAGTTCAAACAAACCAGATGCGTTTTGAGCGGATGAAAGTGCTATGAGCTCAGGAGTTCGTTTAATATTCGCCGTCTGAAATATGGTCCCGCCGATTACAACGCGAGAAAGACCTGGAGTGGATAGTGTGGCACGAATGCCTTGTGTTGGCGGAATGAGCGCGTTTACCGAGATGCGCACGCGTTTGACAAGACGCAGGTATTGGCCGGGGAAATCATGATCGAACATAGCCATAGTGGTCTTGAACGCCAGCGTGCCGGTTTCGCGGAACTGTTGAAATTCAACCGGTGACAGCGCAGCCAGAGAGATTGTCTTCGTCAGTTGCAGTTTCCGTTTGTCGGTGTCAAAGGCATACTGATCGAGCTTATAAAGATCCTGAAGCAGCCGTGCCGCACCGGTTAAGCCACGGCGATCCGTCGTTTTTGAGGAACTTGACAGCGCCGAAGTCAACGCTTCGGAAGGTGCTTCCCAATAATCATTCTGGATGTAGCTAGCCGGGGCCGCTTGTCGCTCGAAAGCAAGTTGGTTCTCGGCGAGTTTAGCCATTGCGGTTGCCGCTTGAAGAAAATCGGCATAAACTTCTTCCAGTATATTGCTCATCCAATCATAAAGTTCGGCATTGGTAAACTTATTAGCTAGAAATTCGAGCGTGTCCTTGGCATGTTCCTGCTGCAGCCTGGCGATGGTTTGTTCCTGGCCCACCACCATGAGTTGATCTTGGGCAATATCGATTTGCTTTGACCCAATCAGTACGTCCTGGCTAGCCAAAGACTTCTGGAATTCCCAATCCTCAGCTCGGCGCTCAAAACTCGCATACTGCGCTACGATGGAGGCACTGGCTTCAGCTGCTTTAGCCGTATATTCATAGGCTTTTGCTTGATCCATGCTAAACACATTCGCGAAGGCGGCAGCAGAAGCAAGTACGTAAGTAGCTGCAATCGTGATTTGCATTGCCATACTCGTCTCTTCAAGGTCGCTTAGCCCTTGACTCAATAATCTGGTGTATTCATCAACCATAATCTGGGACTTCGCTTTCTGCAATTCAGCCAGCTTCACGCCATCCTTCGCTTCCTTAACACGCAATGTCTGAAGTTTTACCTGTGAATTCGCCAACTCTATATCTTGCTTGGCTTTGAGTCGGTTGTAGGCTTCGGAATCGGTTTTTTCTATAGCGGCCAGCATGGTAGCTTCCATTTGCTGGGCAATATTAACCAGTTCTTTTGCATGCGCAATAAGAGCTGAATAGCGATAAAGCGTTGGCTGTATCGTTATCGTGCCGGGAAGTACAAGATTACCATTGGTGCCGATCTGTGGTAAACCACTGATCTGGTCCGTCGCAGCGGAATATGGGCTGACGGTACGTTTCAAGCCCGCGATGTTTCTGCAGGTGCGCAGTTTGTGCAAGTTCAACTGTGCCTGCAGTTGAAGAGATTTCACTAACGGATTGTGAGAGATGCAAAAATAAAGCAGCGGCCGTATGCTGTACACAGCGGCGTCGGTTGTATCCCAAATTTCATTTGATTCAGAAAGCATTGCCTGCCCAATTGGGAAACCAGGGTACTTTCCAACCTTACTAATTTCGTCGAATATGTCTTGATCGCTCAGCAACTGGCGTTGATTACGGTCAATGGTATTGTTTTCATATATCAACACTCCGCTCAGAGTCTTCGGATAAGGTTGTTCCACGACGACGGCATTGACTTGGTCTTGTATGCGGGCGAGGCGGTTTCCAAATGTGTCATTAAGCGCCCAAGTATCGCGAATCTGCGCCACAAGGGTTTGTATGACCACAACATTATTAATGCGTTTAATTGACTGCGTAACCTCAATCCAGATTTTTTTTAACGAATCTGGCACAGCATCCTCGATATCAATAATTAGTTCACCGATCTTCTCGCATGCATTTTTATCTTGTTCTAGTTCCTTGGATTCGAGCAATTTAAGCGCTTTCCTATAGAGGGTTCTGGCCTTTGCTATAGATTCAGAGGTATCGGTGGTAAACTCGGTGTCAGCGTAATCGAGTAGGCAATTTACAATCGACTGTAACGTAAAGCGGGTATATGCATTGAGCCGGGTGGTTGCAATAAGATGCGGGTCGAGAGGATCTCGCAGCCAATCCGCATAGCGTCCGAAAGTCTGTTTGAGTGACTCTTCTTCGCTCAGCCAGTAATAGATCTTGCGGCTTTCAGTAGAACTGTCTTCAGGAATCGTATAATCATAAACATTCCGGAACCAATCCAGCGCTGCGATATAATACTTTTGTTTTTGCAGTTGCAAGGCAAGCTGCATCGGCACGTAATAATAGGCTTCTTCAAGATAGATCAGATTGAATTTCGCTCCGCCTTTGTTGGAACTCCAGGCTGAATTAATCCTCTTGCGCCGTTTCTGAAGCTCTTTTTGTGAATTTCTTTCGGCAATTTCAAACGGGCCAGATAAATCAGGGGCGATTTGAGTATGTGCAGGAGTAATGTTTAATTGGTCATTATTGTTGCGAGTGAACGGCTTGCGATAGATAACCGAGCTCTTTTGAAATTGATAGGCGACATTTCTACTTGTCTTGCTTGGCAGCGGACCTGAATCAATCGCTATTTTTTCTAGTTGCGTAATGTACGTATTTTGATTTCCGACTAATGAACACCCTTGTTTAGAGATCTTTACCCGTCGATAAAAAGTTTTCGTTCCTTCCCTCCAAAAAGCGTAAATTTCAGTATTATCTTTCCATAGAAAGCTACCAATCCATTTTTCGTCATACGCCAGGGATTTGCCGAGTTGAGGCCAGTTGTAATAGCCATTCGGAGTTTGAACAAACCACCCCCAAAGATATTCCCAGCTACTTTTATCTGGATTAAACCAACTGCTCTTTTTATACTCGAAAGAAACGACCTGCTGCTCACCGCTTTTCAGCTTTACACTCAAGACAATCTGATTATCGTGTGCTTGTTGCGACGCTAAAATTTGTTTAACCCATAAAGATAAAAACGAGTCATAGTATTCAAAACTACCTGAAACGTTTGATTGACCAACAAGCGGCATAAAATCGTCGTCTTCCCAATCCCGGCCATCGGGAGCAAGTCGGCGCGTATAGACATTTCCACTGTCTTTGTCACGAATCACGAGACGCGGTATCCAGTTATCCAGCCGTTGGTTCAAAACTGCATCGAAGCGGATGATATCGGTGGGAAGCTCCAGCTCGACGATTTCGTTTTCCCAGCTCTGCGTTTCCAAATCGTATCTGATAAAAGCGAGTTTTTCGGTTCCCTCATCCCAAAACGCGACGAAGAGATAGATGTAACCCTCATCATCAGAGGAGTTCTTATAAGGATGTGCGCCGATAATTTTTGTCACATTATCCAATTCGGGTACTACAGCCCAAAAAGACTGGGCATAATCCGTGTTGTCCTTTCCATAATCGTAAGCGGACCAATAGATGGTTTTGGTATGGCTGCCTTGTGCAAAGGTGTAAAACAACGTCCGCCGGGCAATTTCTTTTTTATCTCGACACTTCCCTTCGGAAACACGGGTATGCGCATGGCAAGAAGCCTCGAGCTTGAGAGTACAGATATCCCTTAAATAATCGGAGTATGTCTTGGCCTCTTGGCAGGCTTGCTCAGGACTTAATTGACGGTTCTTACTTAAGTTTTTGACCAATTGCTGGAAGGCGGGAGTTTGCTTTTTGCGCAGAGTCGGGAGAAGGATGTTTTCCGGATAGAGAAATACCATCATGGCAGAGCGCCAAGTGGTGTACGAACCTATCCACTCCCATTCCTGATCGAAATAATCTTTAATTCCGCTCGCAAAATCGAGTCCTTTGTATTCATCAACCAATTGTCCCGTTCTAAGAGACCACAACAGGTTTTGCATGGTCTCTATGGCCTGGCTGATGCGGGTTGTTTGCTGGCAGGTGTCGGCTTTGGCGTCGATCAACAAATAGTCGGTTACCCATTTCGCTTGGGTATCGAAATATTGATTCGCCGCAGTTGCATTAATCAGTGCATCCCTGAAGTCTTCCAGTGTCGATACTTCGGTTTTGTCGGCCAAATCGTCGAAGGCTTCTATCAGGTCATCCTGTTGGTCGATACGGGATTCAAGTTCATCCTCCCAGTCGAGCCAATCCGTTTGGGTAGCTCGCCAAGCGGGGAGCGATACAGTTTTTGGTGGCGGATATGTGGTCAGTGCGGTGTTCCGTAGCTTGAAGTAATCGGGACTTAGTGTGATGTTTTTGCTCTTTTCCTCATTACGCCACTGTTGAAAAAGGCCTCGCTTGTGCGCTTCGATCAGAATGTTAAAGACCTCATTCCATTCGGAATCCAATATTTCAAGCTGTGGATCATGCTGCTCCGTTAAATCCATAAATCTGATCAGATATTTGAATGCACCGTTAGTGAGGCCCAGTTTGGTAAGCTCGGCAGCAATAGACTCGCCCTGATCTTGCTGGCCTTTTAGTTTCTTAAGCGCTTTCAGGGAGTTCCCGGCAACATGCTGTAAAATTGCTTGAAACCTCTCACTATCTGTCGAGTATTGAGGAGTTTGCTTGAGCGTTTTCAGTTCAAGCAAGAATTTATTGAGTTCATTTGACCGTTTTGTCCAGAGATCGTAGGCTGGGTTATTTGCTAGATCGGTTCGTAAATCGCTCGTGCCGATCAAATCCGGGTCGACTAACGGGCGCGAACCGACAACAGATTGGGATGACCAGTCTTTTCCTTTCCAAACAGTCCTCAGATAGGCGAGCCGCCAACTTAACACTTTTGGAATAGCGATGAGCCGGATTTTGTTGCTGTCAACTGTGTGATCAATTTCGATCTGGCCGGAAAGGCCGCTAGAATTTTCCGGCAGAAGGTTTACAACCTCTGTTGATGTAGATATTGTGCCGGATGCCATGAGCTGCTGCATTGCCTTATCCCGATAAAGCATGACCTCAGAGCTGCCCGTTGCCGGCGTCGTCAGATTTACATAAATCAAGCCATCGGCGTCCGTGTTTCTATTCCATTCAACGCCTTTCATATTCCAGCGCTTAATCTGAGGGGCTTTGTCGTCGCCGATAGTCGGGCCATCCGAAAGCGGATTGCGGGGATTTTCGTCGATGTCCGTACTGACCAGGCCGAAGAGAATTTCGAGATGATTGGCGGTCAGTTTTTCCGATTCTGATTTAATCTGAGAATCGATATTGAGTAACAGTTGATCCAACTGATCCGGCCGTTTGCTGTCAAGGTCGATACCCAACTTCGATGCAAACGCTTTGCGTGTCTTGTCATTGGCATTTCGTACCAAGCGGACTTCTTCGAACGATGTTCCTAGTTCCGTCAGAAGCGATTCGTAAGCATCGATCAGAAAATTGCGTTCCGCTTTCTGAAATTTTTTTTCTGACGCGCCTCCTGCCGCAGGCAGATTCTGGGTTTTAAGATAGCCACGCAACACCTCGATACAAAGCCGTACCTGCCGAACCTTGTTGTCCATTTCCTTGCACGAAGCCGGCAGTTTATCGAAGGGTTGATAAAACTGCTGCACCAAGTCGCTTAGGGTTATTTTTTTATTCCCCGGATTGACGCGCAGATTCTTGACGGCGTATTGCAACAAGTCGGCAAGATAGGCTAGCGGACTCACAGCCGATTCGCAATCGGCGCATACGCATCGGGAAACACCTGAAAGGTCAGCGCTTAATGACGGCTTGAACCTGTTCGCTTGCTCGGTCCGTGCCATGGTTTCCATGTTGCTCAGCAGCATGTCTTGGTTATAAGCCTTGCGGTAAAGCTCGATTGCCTTCTCATCGCCTATCTTTTCCGTCAGTGCAGCAACAAATTCCTGTTCGGGGGTCCTGGCGATGGCGGCGATATTGCAATAGCCCTTACCGATCAAATGATTATTTAGTTCGGCGTTTTCGGACAGTACACTGAGACTGGCGTGAGATTCCAACGTCCGTACAGTAACATGACCCATTTCCACTGGCAGGTCTGTGATTTCGCTAATGCCGCCAGCCCGGCGAATGTCATCGACACTCCGAATATTCTCCTCTCTCAGTCTTGCAAGCAATTCATCGGGCAACTGCAATTGCAAGGACTCGTTCAGTTCTTCAAGTGCAGGCGATGGCGGCTTCGGAATTTCCGGAACCGGTATCTCGATATCCACAACTGCTATCTGATCCGGTTTCACTGTAATTTCGGTTCGATAGGTTTCCATCTCTGCCGAATCGAGAACTTGCACGCGAAGTTGCCGTCGCTCCCAGGGGGCTTCCGGTGACAGGGTATAGACAACATTGAACAATCCGCGCGGGTTGGTGATATAAAAGCCGAGGTTTACCGGTTCTTCCTCGCCATCGAGATCAAACACCTGTATGGAATAACCTTTCAAAGGTTCTCCGTTATTCTGGTTCAGCAGGCGAAAGATGAACTCAGAAGTTTCCAATTCCCGTTCAAGCGAAGACTCGAGTCGAGGTTCAACGGTAAGATCGACGGTTTCAAGATCGCCTGCTTGAAATATCGTGTCGGACTCCGCCAGCACTAGGCCCTCAGGGGTGTAGACTCGTACCAGCAGATCCGCCCGGCGTTTCTCACGCTGCCTCAATACTTCGGATGGATAGACAACTTCATAGGTGCCGCGACCATCGGTTAGAGATTCCTCGCCAAGCGGAATTTCACCACGTTGATCGCTATCGAAAATTTTTACGATTAAACCGGTAAGAAACGTTCCGTCCTGATGGCGTATTTGGCCGCTGACGACGAATTGATCAGGAACCGGACGCTGGGCGTCGACCGCGACGTTGATGGCGTGGGCGGTGCGCTCATCGACGACGCCGTTGGGGGGCAGTCCGCGTTTACGCTGAAAGTCCTGGACTGCATCGTGAGTCGCTGAGCCGAAAAAGCTGCGAGATATCTCATCTTGCGGGAGATCATAGCCCAGAAATTGCAGTTCGTTCTGGAGGATATGAACGTCCTCAGTTTGGGTATTTATCGATAATTCTTTGCCTTGGATAATCATCTTGCCCCGCCTTATTTCTAGTCGATTAAACTGAAATCAACATTAGAAATTTTATGATTAATACTTTCTTGGATTATTTAAAAAACTATCCGCAAAGTTCAAGATTAATTAATTTTTAATCCGAAAATAAAATTAAATAGTCATATCTAATTATCCTACTTTTATTTCATTTATTACGTATTGACTTAATAGCATCCTTGATAAGAGGATGCGCAGAATAAAGAATATGTTCATTGTTGGGTGTAAATGGATTCACTAAACCCATGCGTATTTTTGTTGCTAACATTGCAGCGAGTGGAGTTTGGGATAAAAGTCTCATTTTGTACATTTTTCGTAGCATATCTTGATGTCGAGAAACTCTGATTCTTGATATAGCTCGATCCTCTCTTCCCATGACAGTTGACAAGGTGTCAGAAGCGCCGGTCCACTTATCTAAAGTCGTTCCTAGAGCATAACCAGCGATAAAGGCTCCCACAACTGCCAGTCCTTGGGCGGATAGACTTAGGGCTCCACCACCCAAAACAACGCCTTTAGCAGATGCAATAGTCGTCACTAGAGAGAGTAAATTAAATCCGCTTGCATATCCATATTCCCGTTTTTGACTGAAGTAATTTCCAAATAAACTAAAACCCAAACTTACTCCTCCATAAATTCCCGCTTTCAAAATTCCTGTGCCCCACAAGCGCAATTTAGCCTTATTAAATGCTGATAAGGTTATTTCTATTTCCCGTCTTGGTATATCTGTCATAAGGGTACTCGGATTCAATGGGCTTCTTGCTTTAGCTAAAGCAGTAATATATTCAGCTTCTAGCTTATTAACTACATTATTCAGTTTCAGGGCGCCTGGAGATACAAATGAAGTAATATAATTTATATCCTCCAGCGCTGGCGAGTATCCTTCATTCTTTGGGCTCAAACCAAAGAATTCTGTATATTTCATAGGATTACTTCTAGCATATAAGTAACCATTATTTTTTTCGATATAAGAAATATCTATTTGAACTACAATGCGTGTTAACAATGGATCTATACTAAGAAAATTGATTATGTATGGAGAAAAGTATCTAGCCCCGAAATAAATAAAACCATTCTCCTCATCCCTTTCCTTCCCAGTAAACCGATACCGCTTTCCGGCAAAACTCCCAAAACTTGTCTCTCCATAAGGCGTAAATTCCTCCCGGTTTATCCATTTACCATCCGTATTTAAGACTAAGTTGCTGCTGCCAAGATGATCGCCTAATTGATATTGCACAGCGGGACTGTTATCGCCAGCCTCCAGCACATTTCCCACGCGTACCATTGCTATCCTTTTTTCATCGTCCATGACATGCAGCGTCGAGTTCTCGTTCTTCTCGCTACTGTTAACCCGCCATCGGTGTTCATATAGCTCGTCAATATAAACGGTGGCAGTAACCAAGCTGCCATTTGGCTTTCGCACTAACTTCTTTACCCGCTGGCCTTCGGCATCATAAAAATATTGAACGTAAACAGTGGGTTCGCTGCTGTTAACCTGATTGCGGAATACTCGCATCCGATCATTGTGGTCCCATTCGAAATGGCGTGAATTGCCTTCACTAACCATATTGCCGTTAACGTCATATTGGTAGGCGTAACTGCTTTGTCCAACGGCCATTGATTGCAGGCGATTCATGCCGGGTACCAGCGCATAACTCCGCACAAAAACTCCAGTTCCGGCTGCATGTTTAAGTTGTGTCATATTGCCAGCTGCATCATAGACATAGCTTTCTGTATAACTACGCGTCAAATTCGGATCCTGGCACTTCGGCGCGTCGTCCCAGGGTTTGCCGCCAGGTGTCGTATCGCATTCCCGTCCCGTCGCCGAAAGCAATCGGTATAGCGGGTCGTAGTCAAATGTTCTGTCCAATGCATCCATTCCGTTGAGTGAATTGGGGATGCCGCTGCCGGGCGTGCGATCGTGTACTTGCAAAATACTTCCGACAAGGTCATAGTCGTAGCCAAAATCCTGCAGTGCCTGGCCCGTAGGATGAAAGGCAAGGTCATTCGGCATGCTGTAACGTTCGGTGCGTAGACGGACCATGCGAAAAGTCACGGAATCGTATGCGAAGCGCGTCATCACGCCGTTGCCATAAGCGATCAGTGTGCGTTGCCTTTTTGCGTTGTAAGCGATATACCGTGCATAGGGGACGTTATCCAATTCCACTCGTTCCAGCGCGCCAGCACGGTTGTACTGAGCAGTCAGTTTCTTGCGACCGCCATCAACATCCTGGGGATAGTAAAGCGTGGTGATGCGGTTTAAGGCATCATAGTTAAACGAAGTCTTGTAGGCGTTTGCATCCAATAACGAACTGGCATAGCTGCTCAGCGTCTTTCCACCGGAGGGTTGCCAATTGATTCGGAAGGGTTTCACATCCCAACTCGATGGTGGGGGATTGAAAACCGCCAAAATGCTTGCATCGTTGATGACTTGCCGGGTCTTTTCTAGAATGTTGCCTTTAAAGTCGTAAGCCTCGTAAGTCAGACGCCCGGCCTCGTCGTAATGTTGATGGAGTTTGCCATGCAAATTAGCAGACTCGGCCTGTTCTTGCGTCAAACCGGCTTCAGCGCTATCGCCGTAGATCAGATGTTCGCGCAAAGAAATATTCTCTTCCCCATTGTCTCTTGCCCATAGCCCGACCGGACGATTCAGCGCGTCATAGCCTTGCAGGATCAGTGCGCCTTTACTGTCACGGCGCTCGATCTCGTTGCCGGCGGCATCGAAAACGATACGCCTTACACCGGCATCGAGTTGTTCTATGCGCAGCACTTGAGCGCCTTGGTCTTCGTCTTGCTCGTCTTCTTCGCTGGCCGGCGTTAGATCGTAGAGATAACGAAAGGCTATCCTCCCCATTGCATCTTTAACCGTTAACAGATTGCCTGCGACATCGTATGTGGATTCGGTTACATACCAGTCTGTCTGATTCGGTCCGTTTCGCTCTATCTTCTTGATCGTGCGTCCCAGTGCGTCCAACTCAGCACTGGCCGGTGTATCCCAATGATTTTTGAATTTCAGTGAGTCGTTATAATGAGTCCGGCCGGCATTGTCGTTTTCGTCATAGGTGTACAATTCCCACGGTGTTGGCGTAATCTGTACAGGATCGGATAAATCGTTCGGAATGCCGTAAATGACGCGCTGCAGGGAGCCATCCGGGTTTTGCGTGCGGATCACTTGTCCGCGCGGATCATAGAACAGCGACGCTTTCTGCCCTTTCTGGCCATTTTTTACCGGGGCATAGGTCCAGCCGCAAGCGTAAAAAGGCTCATATTTTTCGACAACTTGACCTTTATTATCATAAGTTTGCCAGCCGCTGACGACAACATTGACCAACCCGCCAGCACAAGGCGATTGGCCGATCGCATCCTGGTTAGGGGCCGACTGGTCGGAATCCAAACCCACATCGCCAAAGTTGGCATTGCCAAACACGATGTCTTCCGCTTGAGTACGGGTCTGCAAAAGCCTGCCGAAACCATCGGAAAATTCGATGGTTTCGATGGTTTTGTCCCGTTCGATGATATCCACTCCGCTCTCGTTGATATGATGTGTCCGCTTGATGGTGCGCACTGAGACCGGTTGCCGCACATTCGAAGAACTTTTTTCGAAAGCAAGAAAATCGTATTCGAATTTTATGCTTGGCGATTGATCCGTATCGCCGTTATTTTCGTTTACTTTACCCAGAATTGCGGTACTGCTGAGTAATCCCAGCGGTGTATAGCAATGACGGGTTCGGTTACCGTTAGGATCGACCACCGTTCCAGGTTGAAACACCCGATAGTCGTAATCTATTTTGGTGGTAAGGTTCGCCGGGTCAGTCACCTGGATCGGCAGTAAACGGGAGGCATCATAAAGTATCTTGGTCTCGCGCCCTAGCGGGTCTTTGCTGGCGGTGAGCAGCCCCTTTCCACCGGATTGCTGCGCATGAAAATCATATTTCTGACCGACGACAGCAAAATACCCTTGGACGTGTTCGTCGTTGGCATGGCCAGCGTAGTATTTGTAGCCGGCTTGTTCTTTGAGCAAGTTGCGGAACTCTTGAGGATACTGCGAACTCCAGGTTGGCACCGCGCCAGCGTTAAGATAAGGCGGTAACTCAGGCGCATGAGGGGCAGAACCGATGCTGAGATAAGCCTTATCGAGAATCTCCGGAGTTAGGATCAGGGTTTCATTCCGCACCATTGCACCGTATTGGCCGACCTTGCCAAACCCCAGCCCTTGGTAAGGCAGACCATCGTAATAAACAAGTGTCTGACCAATGATCTTCAAAACGCTGCTGTCAGCAGCTTTGTTCTTCACAGCGAAAACAATTTGGTTTCCGTCGTTGTTAATTTCGTAGTGAGTCGTTTTCGCCACCCGGTCCATGATGTAGTGTTCAGACGCTTCGGGCTTGGCGTATTCTGTTTTAGTGCACGTGGCTAGATAGGCAGCTTGAGGCGTGTCGGTAATTTTTTTCCAACTGCGCGGGCAGGCGATTTGGATCTGCATTTGCGGCTGCCCATAATCGTCATAATTTTCGGTAAAACAGAACTGGACCATCGGATCGTCACCGCGCTCCCATTGGGTAACACGCTGCGCCAACGCGTGAGGGAAGAACACGTCTTTTTGCCATTCTGCAGGAGTTGCCGGCCAACTACCGGTTACCGGCAACGCGGTAACCCCGGGCAAGTATTCGGCCACCGTATAGGGGTGATCCTCGCGAAGTGTGCCATCTATGGCGTAAAGCTCGGTGCGGAGTACCCGGCCTCGCAAAGCACGCAGTGCGTTCCTTTTTACCCTGTGTGGCAGACTTCTCAGAAAGTTGTTCATGGATAATGGGCGATCGAGCATCTGAGGATCACCGGACCAAAACTCGTTGCTGAAGTCGACTTCCGTCCAGTCTCCGGCTTCCTTGCCGACGGGTCCTAAATAAAACCAGGTGCGTGTTTCGACTGGTGGTGAGAAGAATTTTTGAGGAATAGTGTTAAAAGTATCCGTGGAATGAAGCACCGCAGTGTGATAGCGGCTAAAAGCCTCGGAATCACGCTGGTCTACGCGTCCAAATCCCCGAAATTCACGTTCTCCACCATCCCAATAGCCGTGGTGATAGCGGTATTCAGTAGTCATTTGGCCTTTGGAGAAGGCATCGACCACTTCCACTGTGGCAACCACGTGTACCGGAAAAGGTAAGCTGGTTTTCCAGCGCGTTTCGGGGTGTTTCTGGTCTTGCAGGTAGTAGTCGGTAGATGGACGATATTCGATACGGGTTAAAGCACCCATATGATTGTTCATTTCATCCAAAAGATATGGCTTTTTTCCACCGGTAAAATCGAGAAAGTAGTAATTGTCTGATCCTACGGTGTTTGCGTCCTTGCTCCACAGTATGCCGCTGACACCGCAGCCCAAAAGATCGACCAGCTGCACAGCATCGATATCTGTTACCGGTGGTGTTCCTTCAATCTCTATGACATCACTCCAGCTATTCCCTCCTTGGTTGATCCAAAGCATTACTTTACGATTATCGATGTAAATCAGATCGGCGAGTCCGTCCCCATCTATATCGCCCACCAGGATTCGCTTTGGATCATAGCCGTACGGGAAGCGCGGGCTGTTTTTCATATGGATCCGGTCAGACCAGTTGCCGCGACCCTTGTTTGGCCAATATTCCACATTACCGTCATACACCAGAACAGTATCCTGCAGGCCGTCTCCGGACATATCGGCCCATTTCACACGCGAATCGGAAAAATTTATGTTTGGAAATGCGTTCAGCGTTTTGCGTTCCACTCGGCGCGTATTGTTCCAGCCTTCAGCTGGATCGTTGAAATAGCATTCCAAGCGGTCACCGGAACGGATAGCGTCAGTGATGCCATCACCGGTAAGATCTACCATTCGCACCTCGGGGTCGCCTAGGTTGAAGCTTGGGGCATATCGGTAACGACGGAATGAGCTGCTATCCCATTCACCAGTGAATTCAAGTGGATAGTAACCCGAAAAACCATTTCTCGAGGCGAGAAGATCAATCCTGCCATCACCATCGGCGTCGATGAGTTGCACACCTGCATCGGCTAGTGAAAGACCGGCTGGTGCTTCCTGCATCGATCGCGGCAGGTCGAAACAGCCGTTTCCCTGGTTGCGCCAGTAACGCACCGTTTGGTCCATTTCGACGATATCCGGCAAACCATTGCCAAATAAATCCACCATCTCCAGTGACGAATTTGCTAGCGATTGCGCTGGAAGTGATCCGGTAAGCGGAAAAAATTTGCGACCTTTGGGTTGAAATTGTGAAAAAGTGAATTCGAGCGGAGGAAGCTCTTCCGTTTGTTCGCCATTTCTACCAGTGACCCTGAGTTGGCTAAGCAGAGAAACACGATTGAATGGTAGTCTCTCATTCAGATCAGTCAAATCATTTCTCTGATCGAGATAAACGAATTCGTAAGATCGGGCCAGATATTCCCTGTCGGCATGGATATGTACCTCGATACGTTTGCAGCGTTTTCGGGTTCGGATCTCAAAGCCGGCACGGTAATCTGAAAATGGGTCGGGTCGGTCTTCGTACAAAAACGTGACTGAAACTAGAAATTTACCAGTACTAACATTTGTTTCACCGTAATCGATGTACCGAATATGTTTGAGATACAGTTGATCCCAAGAACGGTCCGATTGATCGCTTGTATCGCGTTCATATTCGTAAAGAATACGGTTTCCAAATGGATCTTTGGTTTCTGTTAGTTTCCAGGAAAAAATCTTATTTCTATTCTTTGGGTTAGCAATGGTTGCTGTATCCAATGCCGGATTTGTTGATTGATGCGAGCCGTAGAAAGTTACCAGGCCATCTTTGCTTTCTACCTTCCAATAGTCGCTATTCTTGTTTCGAAGATGGTTAATTCTGGCAAAAAGACCTTCTGTTCTGGGTCGGTAACGGTCGGGATCGGTTGGTACTAGGTCCTCTTGACCAGACAATATGAAAACATCCTTTTTGTCATCATAAATGGGTACGCCTTTCGATGTTTTACGGCTAATGCCAGGAATACTGAGCGCCCAACCTAGGCCAAAATATCCGTTCCCCATCCCTGTACTATAAGTGAGATTCAAATCAGGTTGAAACCCATTACGGCCAGCAGGGAGCGTTATAGGGATAGTAAAATTCCCAGTTCCGGTGAAAAGATCCGGTGAGAACTTCTCCCCGATACCTTTTAGGGCTCCACCTCCTTTGGGAAGTGAAATTAAGTTAATTGGACCAGTTGATTGCTTGGACATATTTTATGATATGCGTTTTCGATACAATGGTTGGTGACAAGGGGTATCAACTCGGCGGCGTCGCGTACCTGGTAGACAAAGGCACGATGGTTTGCCATATTCTCATGGCTTGCATAAAAGCTACAATCTTTCGCTTCTTATCTTCAATTCCATGAATGTCAATCATTATTTTATGTTTTTATCAAGCACAATAATATAAATATTGCATTCTATTTTTAGAATTTTGGTTCATAAATTTGATTTAATAGATTAAATTTATTCAATGAAGTACAGAAATAAAAAAGATCGAATTAGAAATTTTCAGTACTTATGATGAACAAACAAAATTTCGAGAAGCTGTTTGATCGTCAATCTGGCTAAGAAATCATCTGAAATTCACAAAATTTGAATCTGATTATTAACAGAATATGTTGGTTTTGGATTCTTTTTACTATGCACGAGAAAGGTACCCAAGGAAAAATGTCAGTTAAAGGGCGCTGAGAAAAACCCCCGATAATCAGATGGATTCGAAAAGATCAAAAACCTGCACAGATGACCTGAGCGCCGCCCTGGCAAGCAAACCAAGTTGACCAAAGGGTCAATAGAGGGTCATTAGCGGGGTCAATTGGTTGCAGACCTGATTTTGTCCATTGTTCGCTATCCAACACGGTTGCTTTATAACGACCTTCCCACAAAGTACCGGTTCTGTTGTACTGATAATTAAAATATTGCACATAGTATCTTTCCAGCATTTGCATCACTTTATCAATGCTACCTTTTAATTACAGTGTCATTAACAAATGCACAAGATTGGTCATTAGTACATAAGCATGCAAGTCACACTAATATTCTTGGCAAGCCTTACCCAGTTTCTCCAAATAAAACTTGCAATCTGCTTCACCCACAAAAATAATACTGCGGTTGTTGCCGCGCTGTATGACATGATAGGGTTGGCCGGGAACGTCATATCGTGGAAGTCTAGCCATGCTTTTATCGTTGTCATTTGCTGAGTCAGGATCAAGGATAGCGCAATTTGGCAATGCAATCGACCCTATTGTTTTCCTAAAAAATAAATATTCATGAAGCCATGAAGAGAAATTAACTTTCTTGCCATGTTGTGTTGAATCTTGTGCGGGTTGGTAAAAATAAAACGCATTCGGAAATTCCAAACAGAATAATCTTGACATAGAGTGAAACAAATACTCTTTTTCTTGATTCGCGACCCGACTTGTGCAATCAAAATAGTTGCCAAAGTCCCATGATGGGACTATTATTTTATTAATGAGAGTTATAGCACTGTCGACCTTGAAAGCGTTCTGGGAAAATGATCCATCCTTCACCGATACGATTCAACCCACACTTGCCTGGTACAGACATGTATTAAAGGCTAACTGGAAATCACCCACAGAAGTTAAAGCAGATTTCAGAACTGCCAGTATTCTCAAAGATGGCAGAGTCGTTTTTAATATAGCAGGCAATAAATACAGGATTATTGTATGGATCAACTATGCTTATGGTGTCGTGTATATCCGTTTTATAGGCGCACACGCCCAGTATGACCAAATTGATGCACAAACTATTTAATACAAGTACTCATTATGGAAATCAAACCGATCAAAACTGACTCGGACTACCGCTCAGCGTTAAAAGAAGTTGAATCATTGATGTCAGCCGAACCGAATACGCCGGAAGGTGAAAAACTGGATGTTCTGGTCACGCTGATCGAAGCTTATGAGCATAAACATTTTCCGCTTGATCTTCCCGATCCCGTTGAAGCTATCAAATTTGAAATGGAACAAAAAGGCTTAACCGTCAAAGACCTTGAACCGATGATCGGAAAAAGCAACCGGGTTTATGAAGTATTAAACCGTAAGCGATCACTGACGCTTACAATGATCCGTAAACTGCACCGGGAGTTGGGTATACCAGCTGAATCTCTGATAAAGCAATCGGTTGAAATTCATTCAGCATAAACAGCCTATATTGAGTCTCACAGCATGCATGATTGCAAGACGCGACCCCATTGCGCGTTCGACCCCATTGCGCGTTAAAAGTTGCTGGTAATCTATATAGCTATGTGTTACCCATTTTCATTTCGCGTTCGATAATAATCCCAATGCGTTCAATAAATTGTTTTAAGTGCCCCTTAAGCAAAATATGTAACAAAGCAAAAGGTAGTGTTAACACAAACAGCGGAAATAACAGAGGGGAACGCAAGACTATAAGTAATATTACAGAAGATGTTGCTTCTATTAGTGTATCTTCAATCTTTTTGCGTAATTCAATATCTTGTATATTTGTAATAATATTGAATACAGAATTATTTGTCTTCAAATCTGTATGCTGACCGTTTTCTGAAAAATTAACTATTAACAAGCTAATAAGGTTAATCTTATGACAAAACCTTATTGATTTATTGAAGTGGTTCCTAATTGTACAATATGCTTCTGAATCAAATTCAATCCTACCGTCAGCAGCATGCAAGAATAAGTTGTCACGCGCCTCAAAAAGCCTTTGCCTAGTCATATCTACAAGTATGGATTGCCATGGCCCATTAAAGAACCACATTAGCAAACCCATAGCTAAGAATAACTCCAAGATTTCTATAATAGATAAATTTGTCATATTTTATTATCATTCGGGGTTGTGTCACCAGTTGTCATGAGTCCGCTACTGGTTCTATTAGGGTCTATTATTTTTTCTAGTTCTTTTATTCTGCCTTGTAATGAATTAGTTTTTTTCTTACGTAATTTGCGTTCCAGAATTGCCCAAATAAACATAAAAAAAGCAAAAACCCATGGCAGGCCATAATCACTTTCTTTTGCCGAAAAATACGAAACGAAAATATTCGTTAGAGTCGTTTTGCCCGCTAGAGATTCAATTGACAAATAAGCAAAATAACCTAAAGATATATATATGATAGCGGAAACCAAACGATTAACTAAATCGAATGCCTTTGTTACAATCAAAAAACGAATATCTATTAAATTTTCATTTCTATTACGAGTATTTTCTGATTCATTTTGTTGATCCATTTCATTCTTGATTTGCGCACTTTTATAAAAGTGATTCGAACAACCAGGAATCCATCTTTAATTTGCATGATAAAGACTTTTTATATCATACAAAATTTATTGTGTAGTATTGATTGTGATTTATTTCACAAGATAGATAAATGTAAAACAAAAATCAAACCAAGTAAATTATATTCGACAATAATTTTTTCAAAAGATCAAAAAACAACGAAAAAAAATTCTTTCTTAAAAAATAATTTCAAACTGAGACACTACCCGCAATCAGGCTAGTTTGTCCAACTTGTGCTGACGGGATACAATAAAGAACTTCAAAAACGACTAGAGAAAAATTTCAATAACTAATTCTACTTTGTAGTTAGATTAACGTGCCACCATTAAAGCGGAAACCAAGAGCTCGAATCAGCACGCTTTAGTTAATGTTAGATTAAAACTTTGAAATAAAAACTTTTAAATAGCAAATGGAATGATAGTCATTATGTATACGCTATGGAAAAAATTTGTTTGTGTTTTATTCGTTACCATTCTTTTGTCTGGATGTGCATCGGTTCATCGTCCTGCAAGTATCTTTACTAATTTAGATGTTGATCGTGTATACGAAAATGGATGTCCAGACTGTAGCCCATTTAATATAGCTGTACAGATTCAACGCCGTTTGTTTGAAGAAAGAACACCGCAAATTAATCCATATAAATTTAAGATTGGTGAAAAAATTCTTTATGAGATGGCAGCAGGTACAACTACAGAAATTTCTGCCTGCACTCGAAAAAAACAGAATGGAGTAATTACTGGTGATTTGGGTTCAAGAGAAATAGCTCGAAATGAATTAATAGGAACGGCATTTAAATTAGCGAATTCTTCAATATCAAAACATTTGGCTGGCATTAAGTCAACAGAAGTTAATTTTAATTTGATTTTGGGTGCGGCACAGCCGGTTTAACTGGCGGTGCTTCTGTAGCGGGTGAGGCTGGAGCAAGATCCCTTTCTGCAGCAGCAACGGGTACCAATGCTGTGCGTGGTATTTTTAATGAAACTACTTTTAGAAATGCGCTCTCTGAAACACTTATAGGAGCAATTGTTACTCACCAAATTGCAAGAGGTAAAGAAATATCTGATCGATTAATAAGTAAATGTATTTCTACTTATCCTGTTAGTTGGGCATTAGCAGATATTCAAAATTATCTCAATGAAGGCTCTTTCTATCACGGCCTCGCACTAATTCGTGAGGCGGCAGAAATGGCAAATGCGAAAAGAAGAGGAAAAGACATTTTATTAGAAGATCCGCTTGCACAGATAATGTATAAGAATTTAGTATTAGAACAGGAAATTAAGGAAAAAAATTTAGAAGTAGAAAAAGAAGCTATTGGAGTATCTCAATAAGGAACAGGAGATCCTTGTTACAAGGAACGGAATTTGTTTGATACTCCATTTTAAGTGTGTATGTCGTCAATCAATGAAATGCATTTATGCTCACTGGGAAGTGTCAGGTCTATAATCAAGAATTGATATTCTTGCGAACAAGACGTGAAAGGGGTTCGATCTAGCACAGGCCGGTACCCGGCCCGGCCCAATATAACATTTTTGCCCCTTTTCAGGCTATAAAACTTTCTCCTCGAGTGACTATCTCCGACAGTTATTCGACGCTTGTACATCTGATTGATAAAACAAAAAAGCACTCCCTTGAAAGCGTGCCCGGTTTTGTACCAAAATGTTCACCGCAAGGTGAAAAACAAGCCGATTTCTTTTTGATGTCGCCAGTATTCGCCGCCAATTTCACTATCAAACGATGCTCTTCAGACTGAAAACCGGTGAACAGGCGGCTGCAAGGCAATACAGCGAATACCGAATGGATTGCAGTGATACCGGGCGTTCACCGGATGACATCTCATTTTATTGTTATAAATCGTATTATTTGTTTTCCATGGTATTGATGAATGCATTGGCTTCATTGATCGATTTTTCCATGGAAGCTATCAATGCGGAGACATCCGATTCAATGTTGCCGAGCTCGCTTTTTAGCGAAGCGATTGCCTGGGCATTCAGGTTGTGTTTGAGGAACATGACCTGGTCTCTGAAAACGCTGAGTATCGGTTCGATTTTGGCTTCGGCGTTTTTCATGGAAGTGATTAACTGGCGGTAATGTGTTTTGGTCGTGCCCAGTTTATTCTGGCTGCTGCGTTTCAGATTGGCGTTGCTGTACTGGGCGATTTCCTGTTCCCATTCTTCAAATAGCGCCTGAGAGACATCTTCGATGTCTTCAATACGGCCTCTGACTTCTTCGGCCTTGCTGACACTGGCTTCGTATTCATCATTCAACTTGGTATAAATCGCTTCCAGGTCTCCGCCATGGAAATTGGTTGCGGCGGTGAATTGCTCCAGGGCCGACTTGAATTGTTCTTTGGTTTCTTCCTGTGTGTCACGTGCTTTTTCCACGCGATAGACCATGACATCTCTTTTGGGTATGCCGATTTTTTCCAGGCTTTCGTAATACATGGTCGAACAGCCGCCAAGCAGCAGAAAAAGCGCCAGTGCTGGTAAAAAAGTTTTTGGATTCATGGTTCCTCCGTCACATGTTTGAATGGTTGGATTAGGGGGGTGCATTTAACGTATGGCGCCGCGGCGTAGCAGTTGCCACATGACTTTAAAACCCCAGAGGATCGGATGGCGGCGTAACCAGGGCGTAATCTCGAGCCGGACGCCGGTATGCCGTTCAATTTTCCAGGCGGCATAATCCAGACAGTCTCTGAAAGTCAACGTGGCTTTTGACAGGCGCAGTACTGACAGAACACGGCCCTGCCAGCGGCGCAGGCGCCAGCGCCTTAACGCGCGCCGGCTGGTTTCGACGGTATTCTGGCATAGATAGGTGTTGCTGTCAGGTTGATCGATAAAAATTCCGTCAAGCGCCGGGCAGGCCGCTTTCGTCAGCCGGGTAAAATCATTGAGATTCATTGTGGCCAGATGGCGGGCGCGGGTTTCGTCTTCGGGCCGTACTTCGGCGGCGTAGCTGAGCATCAGGCACCGGGTCCAGATACTTTCAACAGTGTATGGATT
This sequence comes from Burkholderiales bacterium, assembly GCA_024235795.1. Taxonomy (GTDB): domain Bacteria; phylum Pseudomonadota; class Gammaproteobacteria; order Burkholderiales; family Nitrosomonadaceae; genus Nitrosomonas. The sequence goes on from JACKLR010000002.1 coordinate 95,228, forward strand.
ACTTTCCAACGCCTTGCCGGCTTGTGTCAGAAATGTGATGACCGAGTGCGCCAATGCGCTGTATATCCGGTGCCGGGTGATGTCATCGCGAACGTAAAGCAGCCGTGACGGTTGTGCAAAGCGCGCCCAGATATAGGAATGAAACCAGTACTGCGCGCCTTTTTCAAAATCCGATGTGGAAATAACCGCGTATTTGGCGCGCAGTGTCCTGTTTTGATGGGACACTTCGAGATAAAACACATTCGGCGCCAGCCATGCATTCAGAAGACTTAAATAGCGCTGCGTGTAAGCATTCTTGTAATCGTCCACCAGCACATAAAGATCGGCAATGCCTTCATCAAGCTCGCCGGTGCGCAGGCATGATCCATAAAGAATAACGGCATCCGCTGATGCGCCGAATCGTTCCAGCAAGGCGTTCACAAAAGCCGGGTAATCCGGTGAAACGCTGCGCGTGCTTTGTTCGGCGACTGCTGCTATCAGTTCTTCGGGAGGTGTTTTGGCTAATGATGGTGCTGAATTTGACATGACAGGGGTTATTAAAGAACAAGAAATGTAACAGGTTGTGTTGCGCTGATGCGTAAAGGTTCGTCGGGATCGGTCGACCGGTATAATTCACCGTCGACAATATACTCGTCATTTAAATAAATGGTGAGTGTAGTTGCGTTATGGCTATGATAGCCGTCCTGTGTTTTAAGTAAATGGCCTTTCCCGGTTAGCAATGGCCACACGGATCGCCACAATTTTTTGCGGTGTTGATCGACCCATGTGACATGAAGTGGCGCTGTTTCCCGGCCCCAGTAAGGACGGATGTTTAACAACAGGCAGTCGAGCGCGCTGATCAATGCGAAAAGATAGGTGCCGTGAAATTTCTTGCCATCTTCTTTGATCATCGACATGTTGACGGGCGCCCATTCAGTCTGGTTGCGGCCAAGAATCATGCCGAACAGTGAACGCAGCATGATCAGAAATGTAAAAATACCCCCCGTTATGCCAATCTGTTTGACACTGCTGCGCGAAAATTTTACCCCACGTGCGACCAGGCCCACTGCGAAAAACATGCCATAAATAGTGTTTTGTCCGTTTTGTTCGATGCATAACACCGGCCGCTGGACCAGTTCGGGTGTGTCGGCCTGTTGCAGGTAGTCGGCCAGGCGATGCAGAATCTTTTCCGGTTTACCCTGCATGCCCAGATCGAGCGACGTCATGTTTGTGGTGCCGCCCGGTATGATCATGAGAATGGGCCATTGTGCAACCGGCAATAATGCGAAAAGATGACTCAGTATGGCATGCGATGTGCCATCGCCTGCAATAATAACCAGCAGATCGACATCAGCCTGTATCAGGTTGTCTGTTGCAGAGATAAATCCCGCTCCATCCGATGCTTCACAACGTATGCCGCCCGGGATCTGATCGAGTGCTTGCCGGATTGCTTTTTCGCGCTTGCGAACCTGTCCGCTCAATGGATTTATTAACAATCCTATTTTGCCTGAGCGGGTTTTTAGGCGTTCAATTTTTGATTCGATCGTCATGGTGAAGCGCCGTGGCTAACTAGGTTTTTACGGACTCGAGGCTTTTTGGATCAATCGGTGCGCGTGTAAATATTTTTACTGCAAGTTGATTGCGGTCGCGAGCGGGATCGATATCCTGCAGCCAGGAACGCAGTGGCCCTTGCTGGCGCCAGACACGCCACCCGGCAATTAACCGCCCGGTGAGAATTGCGGTCGACAGCAAGTGCCAGGCCACGACCAGTAACAGGCCGAGATCGGACTGTTCTGTAATCCATCCATAAGTCAGCAGGATCAGGCAGGGATTGCGCCGCGCGGTGATCAGGCGGTTAAAGGAATCCAGTTTGCGCCAGATAAACATGTCAAACGGTGCGAGCCACAACTGAAAAGCGCCTTCGCATAAGCGCCCGCCAATGTAGCCGAAAAACATCAGCCAGATCAGCAAGTCCAGATTGGCAATCGGCGTCAGCGTACCCGCCAGCCCGATGCCCCATGCCAGATACCAGAGTGGCGGATGGATAATATCGAGACCATGGTCAAGCACATCGCCAAAACGGCTCGAAGTCACAGTAACCCGCGCCAGTTTGCCGTCAACGGTATCCAGAAACGTCATGAACCAGCCCATGATCAGACCGATTGCAAAAAACCCGTACCAGAATGCGACACCGGCCAGCAGTGCAAAAACGGCGCTCAGTACCGTGACATGATTGGGTTGCCAGCCACGCCGCACACACCAATGCGTGCACCAGAAAGCGGGTAACGGCCACAGCCACTTTGTGACAAGGTCGGTAACGCCTTTGTAAGACCCTGAGAATAATTCTTTTTCGAGTAATTTGCGGTTGTTTTCGGTAACGGGCAGGATATAGGGCGGGTCTTTCTTTTTCAGGTTTTGCTGAAAATCGATTTTGAGATCGTCGAGTGTACAGTGTGGCAATCCCGACAGGATATGCTCCGGTCTCTGGGCTCTTTGTTTTGTCAGTACCGCGAGCAGATGTCTCGCCTGATGTCCCAGGGTGCGGACGGCAACATGCTGGTTGTCATGACTGTATAACACCATGGGTTCACGCATTTTGACTAATGCAGCCAGTACCCTGGCGTCAAATAAATACTGCGCATTCAATATCAACAGCGGCGCGTTATCGGGCAGTGAATCGATGTTTTCAATCAACATGACGTTGTCGATAGCCTTTATCATGCGGTGTAACCGCTCACGGCCATCGAGCCCCCACAGCCTGGTATTGTTTTCGCCTAGAATGTAGATGGATGTTGTCTTTGGCATATTTTTTATTCTTTAGAAGAGGGTGTTGTTCTTTTTTCTGATAAGCGGCTTGTCGATACTTCCAAGTCCTTAAAATTGATCATTGTATTATAACAACCGGAATTTTAAAAAACTCTTCGTAACCAGAGTATGGCCAACAGGATGAGTATCACACTGGGCGCGAGCGCTACGAAGGCGGGTTCCAGGCGTAATAATAAGCCCGCATTGGCAAAAATCTGGTCAAGCAAATACACTGCAACGCCTATCAGGGCGGCCAGTACCAGTTTATTGGCCAGGCCTGAACGAATCGATCCAAAAATAAACGGAATTGACAGCATTAACATTGCGATAGTGAGCAGTGCGCTGCCTGCTTTGCGCCATAAGGCAAGCGCGTAGGAATCGGCATCTTGTCCGGTGCTGCGCAGAAAATCTACATGGCGAACGAGTTCCACTGGTGATAGACTCTCTGGCGGTTTTGTAAGCGTTGCGATGTCTTCAGGATTCAAGAAGGAATTCCAGCTCAGCGTTTTAGCACGCTTTAACTCGATTTTATTTTCGGTAAATTTCCGTATGACCACATTCGTCAAAATCCATGCATCGTTACTGCGAATATCAGCGAATTGCGCGTGTATATGCGCCAACAAGAAGCCCGATTGATCAAGATGTAAGATTTCAATATCTGACGCTCTTTTGGCGTGCAGCATGTAACCAATTCGCAAAATGTTTTGCTCGTTACGCGTCCAGATACCGAGTCCTTTACCCAGTTCCGCCGTTTGATTCAACGCGACGGCCCGGTTTGAAATGGCTTTTTGTTGCAGTTGTGGCGCGACAAACTGTTCAAGTCCAGCAATCAACAGAATGAGCGCGATGCCAACCGCAATCGGCGCCAAACTGATTTGCAGCGGAGAGATTCCCGCAGCTCGCATCGCGACCAGTTCCGAATGAACTGCCAATGCGCCAAGCGCTGCAACCGTCCCTAATAAAGAAATAAATGGTGCAATTTGGATAAAGCGGCGCGGTAATAACGCAGTTGTATACATAAATGCGTCAATTGTTCGATAGGTGCCTTTGCCGACATCATCCAGTTGATCGAGCAGGTCAAAGAAACTGAACAAAGGCAATAAAACGGCTGTGGCGATCACTAAGCCAATCAGCACCTGAATTGAAATGTAACGAAAAATAAGCATTACCGAAGGGAAAATAATTTCTGGCCAGGTTTTAGCGCATATAACAGCAACAAGGTGAATATGGTGAGATAAAGCCACCAGACGCCGGGCATGGTGCCGACAACCCCTTGCTCAACCCAGTTTTTGGCCAGACCGCTCAGATTGTAATAGACCGCAAAAACAATTGCAGCAAGCAGGTATGTTTTTGTGGCCTTGTCCTGACGCGGCGCAGTTTGAATAAATGTTACCGCGACCAGGGCCATTAATATTGTTGAAATCGGCCGCGAAAGCCGCCATTGCAGTTCGGCAATTTCCCAGGGTTCCTCGGATTCCCAAAGCGTTCTTGTGGGCGCGGCTTTCCGCCGGTATCTGAGTGCGAGTTCACTGTCTGTAAAATAAGTCAGCCTTTCAAACTCAATCGTGTCATCCCGGGATGCGGTATGCGTCAATTGATAAATATAGCCATTTGATAACTGTATATTTGGCCGTTCATTTTGGGTGGCGGGCTGAACTTGTATCGCTTCTTCGGCGATAATGATTTCACTGGCCTCAGGTGTCTTGATATAGTGAAAGATATTGTTCATTTGCTTGTTGGCATCATCTTTACTTTTCACATAAACAACTCTGCCACTGCGTTCACTGCCATAAAACCGCCCAGCCTGAAAGCGGTTGGTGTTGAGTTCGGCTTCCGCCTGTGCATCTAGAATATAGCTTTCTGAATAAGCCCATGGCCGGACATAGCCGGAAAGCATGCCGCTGATAATGCCAACCGGTATGGCAACCATTAAAACAGTGAAGACGATGCGCTTGCCGCTGATACCGTTAGAACGTAACACATTGAGTTCATGATCCTTATTTAATCTGCCCAGACCGCTGATTATGGCAATATAAAGGGCTACAGGGATCAGTACCTCCAATGCGATGAGTGTTTTTAGCATGACCAGCTTGAACAGCGCGCCCAATCCCAATGTTTCAGTAACTGCGCCCGCTAAAAAGCGTGCGCTGCTGAAACTTGCGAATAAACCTACAAGAATCAGGATAACGACAAGAAAGGGAATGGTCAGTTCGCGGGTAATATACCGCTCAATAATCTTCATGTACAAATCCTGTCAGAAATAAAGCGGTATCCCATTGGATAAGCAACCATGAAAAATCAATTGAGCGGTTTCCGGCGTTTATAGAAAGGAACGGGCGCCTTGTTGAGTATGGATTCGGCGAGTAACAAATCCTCAACTTTATCAACATCAATACCTGCGCGTGCTTCGGGCAGCAAAACGGTTTTTACGCGAACGCCTGATTTGGCCGCCAGAATGTTGAGGGCTTTTTCCAGCGACAAGCGCCCGAAGAGATAAGACAATACAATATCAGGGCCGACAATTTGTGAAATCAACCGCCATGGTTTTTTGCGCATGCCCTCAACCTGTTGCCAGAACGTAACGAGTGCACGTCCGCCTGGTTTGAATGTGAACAAGTTGCAACCACAGAATCCGCCGTCACGCAACCGGAAGACTGTTCGTTTTGAACCGGGAAATGACGCAGCCATCTGTTTTTCTGTCACGATGCCAACGGTTGCGTCGCTATCGGTAATTAACGATTCGGTTAAAAAATTTTGAACGATATGAGGCGTGAGTAATGCGTGGTCAGCTGTTGTCAACAGAACAGGCATGTCATCAGGCAAATGATGCAATCCCTGCTCGGCGCTGCGGCCCGGTGTATCCATGTTGGGAAGCCACTTGACTTCGCCCGATTCAATTCGCCTTTTTAAAGGAGGACAGTCATCCAGTCTGGAACGGGGCGGGCCGCATAATACAATGGAGTCAACCAGATTACTGGCAGCAAGTGAATCCAGAACGCGAATAATCATGGGCGTTCCCCCAACCGGTGCAAAAGCCTTGCAGGCGGCGCCGGTGTGCAGTGTAATTGGATCGTTTGTCGTCCGGTCCGCGGCCAGTACCAGTGCGGCAAATTTTTGGTGCGTTGTTTCCTGTTGATTGCTCACAGCGTTTTTCCATATATACGGTAACGTTTGTATTCCTTGCTGCCTAGATTTTTCAGAATATTGCGCATAGGCATGTTGTCTTCGAGTATCCATGACAATTCTACGCTACTTATGCCGTGTTCAAGTCCGATTTTCTTGGGTGCTTCAATCACCCTGCAGGCCAGCGCCATACCCAAAGGTGTATTATGGAATTGTCGGCGAACGCCCATCAACGGTATGCGTGCGGTATGAATTTCATGCTGTTTAAGTTTCCGGACCAGTTTCAGCCAGCCTAAGGGAAACAGGCGGCCATTAAGCTCTGCAAACACTTCATTCAGATTCGGTAGCGCTGCCATGAATGCGGCTGGGTGTCCATCGACTTCTGCTATCTGGATGTATTCATCCGGTACCAGATATTTGAGACTGTTACCCAGTTCAGCAAACTCTGCTTCGGTAAAGGGGACAAATCCCCAGTTTTCAGACCAGGCATCGTTAAAAATATCGCGCAGCACTTCCATTTCTTCGGCAAACTGTTTGCGCTTGATTGTTCTGATATGAATTTGATCGGCATGGCGTTTAATGAGCTGCTGCATAACGCGTGGTGTTTCAAAATCTGCCGCTATCCAGTAGGCGAGCAGGTCTTTGACAGGTTGATAACCCTGTTCCTCGAGCAATCTTGGATACCAGCGTGCGGTATGCGGCATCATGACAACAGGCGGTGTTTCAAATCCATCAATTAAAATACCGCATTCCTGATTGATCGACAAGTTGAATGGCCCGGTGATTTGACGCGTTTGTCTGGCGGCAAGCCAGGACTCGGCATGCAATATTAATGCGTTACAGACCTTGTCGTCATCAACGCATTCAAATAAGCCAAAATGGCCCGTATCGTTGCCATACCGTTCTCGATGCAGGGTATCGATTTGTGCGCTGATTCTTCCGACCAGCCGATTATTCTGGTATGCAACCCAGGCCTGCCATTCGCTATGTTGCAGGAAGGGATTGTATTTGGAAAAGTGAAAACGCCGTTCCAGGCGCAATGGCGGCACCCACATCGGATCATCGGCATAGATATGCCATGGAACATCAATAAAATCACTCATATCGCGGTATGACATTACCGGACGCACTGTCAGTGTATCGGCGATCGTTTGTTTATCTGGTTTAATCATGGTCATACTTTGCGGTTTTACGATTTATTATTAGGCAAATTTTTGTATATTTTGAGGAGATATTATGAAGAATTGATTCTGGAAGCAATGCTTTTCAGCAAAAAACGCGAATATAATCCCGGTCGCCAATAATTCCGACCGGTTCTACAAACGGTTTTTTAAATGTTTTTATGGGGATGTATTGGAGAATGAATACCCGAAGAAGGATTTTTTGAAGAATTCCTGGCCAGGTAAATGTCGCAGGAATTCTTCATTAATATTCTGATTTCTGATTAAAAATACAATCAGGTTGTTTTTGCGGAAGGTGTCCCAATTGTTGTCGTGTCTGTCTGATCCGAGGGTACTGTTGCTGCCATTTTTTCATGCTCCTCAGATAATGGTGAGTGTGGTTCGGTTTTTTTAGGATGATCATCTTGTGTTTCATCGTCGTCACTGTTGGGCTTTACGTCAAACCAGCGATACAGCGTGGGTAAAACAACCAGTGTCAATAACGTTGATGTGATCAATCCGCCAATTACAACAATCGCCAATGGCCGCTGTACTTCTGAGCCTGGGCCGGTAGCAAACAAAAAGGGCACCAACCCGAGCATGGCAACTGTTGCGGTCATCAAAACCGGACGGAAACGTTGTTCGCATCCGCGTATGACTGAAGTCGGAACATCAACACCCTGTTCTCGTTGGTCGCGGATAAATGAAATCAGTACAACACCATTTAATACGGCGATTCCCCATAATGCAATAAAGCCCACTGAAGCGGGAACTGATAAGTACTCTCCGGAAATAAACAGGCCGGTTATTCCTCCAATTGAAGCAAAAGGAAGCACCATGATAATCAGTGAAGCCAATTTGACCGAATTAAACAACATAAACAATAAGAAGAAAATGGCTGCAATCGTTAAAGGCACGATTACGGAGAGTGTCGCCATGGCGCGTTCCATATTTTCAAATTGACCGCCCCACTCAAAGTAATAACCTTCCGGTAGTTTTATTTCTTCCGCTACCCGCTGTTGTATTTCCTCTACAAATCCGCCCATGTCACGCTCATGAACATTGGCGCCAACCACAACACGGCGCTTGGAGAACTCCCGGTTAATTTGTGCCGGTCCGTCTACGACCTGGATATTGGCGACGGATTCCAACGGAATCAGTGCGCCGCCGGGAACCATCCCGCCATTTGACCCGGGGAGTTTCTCTGGTGTACGCAGTAACAAGTCTTTAATCGCATCAACATTGTCACGATATTCCAGTGGTAGACGCATAATCAGTTCAAATCGCCGCTCGTTCTCGAAAATAGTCGAAACCATTTTGCCGCCAACGGTCCGGATCAAATCATTGACATCCTCAACATTAATGCCATATCGCGCAATGGCATCCCGGTTAATATCAATCACCAGGGTCTGCTGTCCCGATAACGGTTGTACCCGGATGTCCCGGGCGCCTCTGACTGTTCTCATGATCCGCGCCAGTTGCTCAGACAATAAGCGTAGTTGTTCCAGGTCGTCGCCGAAAATTTTTACCGCGACCTGCGAACGTTCGCCTGTAATCATTTCGTCAACACGCTGCGCAATCGGTTGAGAAATGGCGATGCTGACACCCGGTAATGTTGACAATACTTTGCGGATGTCGGCATCCACTTCATCCTGAGTCCGTCCCGATTCCGGATCCAGCGCGACGATGGGATCCGATTCATGTGGTCCCGCCGGATCGGATGGTTCTTTGCCGCGCCCAAGTCTGGAAACCGCACTTTCGACACCCGGTACGGTAGCGATGCGCTTCATCGCTTCAAATTCTATTTTTATCGAATTCTCCAGGGAAATTGACGGCGCCCGGATAATGACAGGCGTCAGCGCCCCTTCTTTTAGAATCGGAATGAACGAAGTGCCCAAAAACGGAAACAGCATAAATGAAGAAACCAATAAGCCGAGTGCGACCATAATTGTCGTTTTTTCGTGCGCCAGTGCTTTATTCAATAGATTCTGATAGCGTTTTTTGAGATATGCGATAACCGGTGTGTCATGATTGGCGCCGCCCTTCAGTCCATACGCGCAGAGTACCGGGGATAGCGTGAGTGAAACAATTAATGAAACCGCCAAAGCAATGGCGATGGTATAGGCCAGCGGGCTGAATGTTTTACCCTCCATACCTTCCAATGTCATCAGTGGCAGGAATACCAGTATGATAATACAGATGCCAAAAATAAGCGGCGTGCCGATTTCAACCACAGCATCACGTATGACCTGCAATCTTTCCTTTAAGGAATTACCGGCATGCCCCAGCCGGTGGTAGACGTTTTCTACCACGACAACAGTTGTGTCGACAATGAGGCCGATGGCGATAGCCAGCCCCCCCAGTGACATCAAATTGGCCGAAATGCCCTGCTGGTTCATAATGATGAAGGTGATGAGCGGCGCAACTATCAATGTTGCTACAACGATCATACTGGAGCGCACATCGCCCAGGAAAATAAACAACACGATAATGACCAGAATAATACCTTCAATCAGTACCTTGGTTACCGTCCATAATGCCGCGTCGACCAAATCCGAGCGATCGTAAAAAGGGACGATTTGCAGGCCGCCGGGTAGCAGGTTATTTTCGTTTATTTCAGTGACTTTTTCCTGAACTCTCGCCACAATCTCTTTGGCGTTGCCGCCCATTAGCATCATGACAATTCCGCCAGCAGATTCTGTGTAACCCCCTTTGATCAATGCACCTTGACGCACTGGCCCGCCAAATTCCACTTCAGCGACATCGCGAACAAATACCGGGATGCCATCGATTTCCTTGAGCACAATGTTTCTGATGTCATTGAGCGTTGAGATCAGTCCATTGGTTCGAATAAGATATTGTTCGGCATGCAGTTCCAGGATATTTCCACTGGCATTTGCATTATTGTGAGCCATGGCGCTGTCAACATCCGACAGCGTCAGGTCATAATACCGCAATCTTTCCGGGTCGACATAGACTTGGTACTGTTTTTCGTGACCGCCGAGTGAATTTATTCCGGCAACGCCTTGAATCGAGCGTAACAGGGGCCGCACAACCCAATCTTGAATCGTACGGCGATCCATTAATTCTTCCACGGTTAGCTCGCGCGTGCCGTCATTGGGATGATCCAACGTATATTGGTAAATTTCACCGAGTCCAGTGGTTACCGGGCCCAGTTCTGTTACGACACCTTCGGGAAGTTGATCCACTACAGCAATGTAGCGTTCCATAACAAGCTGTCGCGCAAAATAAACATCTGTGTCATCGGTAAATACAAGCGTAATAATGGTTAACCCGCTTTTGTTCAGGGAACGCATCTCCACCAGTCCGGGCAGACCTGTCATGGCAATTTCCACCGGGATGGTGATCAGGCGCTCGATTTCTTCAGCGCTGCGGCCTTCAACGCGTGCGGCTACGATAACCTGAACATTGGTGACATCCGGAAATGCATCGACTGAAAGTTTGGTGGCAGCCCGTAAACCAAAAGCGAGCAGAATGAGTGTAATAATAACGACAAGAAGCCGCTGCCTGAGCATGACTTGTACAATGGATGACAACATGAGTTATTCCTTTCTCTCGAGCTTGCGTTCGCTATCTATATGGAAAGCACCATCGATTACAATATGTTGTCCGACCGAGAGTCCCGATATGACAGGACGCAAATTTCCAATCTCAGGCCCCAATTCAACCGGTATGCGTAAATAGGTGTAGTTGCCTTTGTCTAGATAAACATAATCTTTGTTCAATTCACGCACGATTGCAGATTCAGGCAGTACAAGTTGTTCCTGCGGTGTTTCTAAGATGCGCATGGATGCCAGCATGCCGGGTTTAAGTTTGCGATCCTGATTTTCCACGACAGTTCTTACCATAACTGTTCTTGTTTGTGGATTGACTGTATCGGAGACATAAATGATTAAGGCGTCTAAAATAATGTTGCCAAGTGCGGGCACTTGAATTTCAACATGCTGGCCGGCCATCACATTGCCGGCGATATGTTCCGGTACGTCACCAACCGCCCAGACTGTCGATAAATCTGCGACTTTAAAGAGTCGATCGGATGGCTGTACTACTTGACCGGCTACCACCTTACGTTCAATGATTGTGCCGCTTTTAGGAGACGAGATGCCGACAGAGGGGAGTATCTGCCCGCGTTTGACCAGGTCATTGACAGCGTTTTTATAAACACCGAGCAAACGCAGTTGATCTTCCGCCGCGCTGAGTTCTGCGCGCGATACTTGCAGTTCAGCTTCTCTGCGTTGTAATTCGGCAGCGCCGATGACATCGGCATCGAGTAGTAATTTTGCGCGCTTTGCCGCGCGTTCATTTAAAACAGTCATCGAGTGTGCGCGAAGATACTCTAATTGCGCTTTTGTGAGTTCGGGACTGGAAAGCTTGGCAAGTGCCGTGCCGGCATCCACGCTATCACCTAATTCAACGTTTACTTCGACTATGCGTCCCGTGACGTTTGCGCCGACGCGTATTAATTGTTGTTCATTGACTTTGATATGGCTCGGTACCTGAATTTTATCCGCCAAGCCGGTCAATTGGAGTGCTTCGGTTTTAATCCCTTCTGCCATCGCTTCGCTGAGCGTAATAATGTTTGCGTTGTCAGGTTCGTTAGCAACCGGCAATTCGGTTGACTCTTTGTTATTTTTGTTGCCGGTATCTTCGCTATTACTGCAAGCGACAGTCAGAAAAAGAATGAACAGGGAACAGAGTGTTAAGCGGATTGGTTGTTTCATTCTATGATGTGCTCCTTGGGATAATGGGCGCGTAGTCTATCTATTTCTGCAGCAGCAGACTGCAATTCAAAGCGGGCTTGCAATAAATCACCAAGCACACCGCGCAACACACGCTGGGTATCCAATACTTCAATAAAACCGCGTTCTCCTAAGCGATAAGCCGTTTGTGCGATACTTAATGCAAGTTGCGCTTCTGTAACAATACCGCCTTCGAACATTTCTACTCTGCGTCGGGCGATTTCTTTTGCTTGCCAGGCCGATTCCAACAACTGACCAATTTCAAAACGACGGTATTCCAGTGTGTCACGAAGACGGGCTGAATCATAAATCGCAGTATCGATTTCACCTCGACGTCTATAAAATAGAGGAATTTCCAGATTTACTCCTGCCACATTAGTAGAAAATTGAGCGTCATGGTAATTTTCGTACAAAATATTTACTCTCGGTAAAACAGAAGCTTTTTCCTGGTCGATACGTGAATCCGCACTTTTCTGTTCGGCTTGTAGACGTTGGATGTCTGGATTGGTTTCAATGATTTCCTGCCGTAAGGCCTCTAGAGAAGGAAACTCAACCGGGTCATTGAGCGATGCATCAATTTCAAAACCACTTTGCAAAGCACCGGCTGCCAGTTGAATTAAGGCAACACGGGCACGCTCGGCATTTAATTTTGCCGCTTCCATACGGTTTTCGGCGCTTAATACTTCGGTATCTGCTCGGATTAACTCAAAGCGAGCAGTTTCGCCAACCTCAACGCTGACTTGAATACGACGCTGAATTTCCTTCATCAGATCGTAAATATTTGATTCCATCTGCGCCTGCTCTTGACGCAAAATCAATTCATACGCGCGCACACGTAGTTGGGCAGCAAGATCAGCGCGCACCTGATCCAGATTAGCTTGCCTGGCGTCAACAAGTGCTTCGGCCGAGTTGATGCGTGCTGATCGAAAAAAAGGATTTTCAATGGGTTGGCTGACGTTAACTTCTCGGTAGTTATCAGCCGGACCGGTTACTGACACAGGCAAGCGTTTGCTTTGTGGTCCAACTTTGATGGAGACATTCGGATTGGGATAAGCACTGGCTGCTACAACACCGGCTTCCGCCATATCAACTTGTGAACGCGCTGCTTGAACAAGACCATTGGCTTGCAAACCCAACTGTTGCAGCTCCTTGATGTTCAGTTTTGTTGATTCTTGCGCTGATAGTAGCGTCGAATAAAAAATAAAAAAAAGAATAAAGAATATATACCGCAATGAAAAGGTCTGCATAGTCTGCATAAGGCCTTTATAAAAAATGCAAAAAATATAAAGAATGGTTGAAAGATAATGTAGTTTGTTTCTTGAGCATGTTAGTCGCAACATGATATAGGAATATCAAATTTCATCAATGCCAAATTAAAATCATTTTTTCTTTTTTATTTCGAATATAAAATGCTTTCAGTCTGAATCCTGGGTTTTTTAAGTCGACAAAATGATATTCATGGACTTTCCTTTTGTTTGGATTGGATATAGTAACGGAGAGACCTGAATGCCACCTGAACAGTAATCATATCTGAAAAAGGTTTTAACATTAAATGCTTATTTCTCATGTGTTATATATGTGTGTTTTATGAAATTATTTATTTTATGAGAGACATTTACGGGTTGTTCGACAATGTTTTGAATCAATTGAAAAAGCGGATAAACAGCGATGTCGAATAATCGGTGTTTGCAGACCATTTCAAGGGTATGAACCCCTTCACCGGTTATGTTTTCGGTTTCAGCTCTGGCCAGCATGCGGCCGAGCGTATGATGATGGGAATCCTCGCTGGTAGCGGTTGTGATGAGATCTCCCAAACCCGCAAGGTGATAGGAACTGTTTTCGTCTCCACCCATTTGATGCGCAATTTGGCTTAACTCGCGCAAAGCGGTAACGCTGAGAAAACCGCGCGTATTATCACCCAATTGCAATTCGTCTGCCATGCCAAAAATCATGGCATAAACATTCTTCAGAATAACAGACCAGCTGATTCCGGGGATATCGGCGGTATACTCGATAAAAAGATCTGTATCCTGAAAACAGGAATGGATTTTGTTATAAACAGAGCGATCTAAACAACCGAGTTGAGCAAAGGCATATTGCCCTGCGCAAATTTCTTCAGAGATCATGGGGCCATAGAGCAACGCGTAGGAATTTTTGGAGCCCAGAACATCTGCAAAAATTTGCGCGGCTGTTTGCCCTGATTCGTCAAGACCTTTGGCAATACTGACACAGATACTTGTTTTTTTTAGTAAGGGTGCGATATGCGTAACAATTTCCCGATGCGGGTTAACCGGCAGGCAAAAAATAACAATATCTGCAGCTGGAACCGCGTCTTCCAGAATGGCTGATTGAAAACCGGGCTGGGGATATTTTTCCCAGATATGCAGTGGATGATAAGCTGAGAGTAAATGCTCCATCGCATGGCCCATTTCACCATATCCTAAAATTAAAACGCTGTGTTGTTCTGCCTTTATTGTCATAGCGCAATTCCATTATTGTATCGATAAAGTCATTATTCCATAAATCCTAAGTGAGTAGGGTTAAGCGTTGTTAAAGAACTGAGTATGATTGGAGTGCTGGACAGACGGATTAACATTTGATCATCTAAAGTTTGACATGTAAGCTCAAACATTTCTCTTTGAAGATGTAAACAAGAAATCTAATTGTTTGTCATTTGCCAGTGTTTACTCTTCTCTCAAGGTTTACAACAGCATTTTTTGTGGTGTAATTTTTCTGAGTAGAAAATTTACTTGTTTTCCTATGGATCTATAGGTATTGTCACTTCAATATTAAACTTGATCGATAAATTACGTATCATATGATTTAAGTACCGCTCATCATTTAACAAATAAGCGGCGAGTAAGGTATTCTGCGTCAACAACTTGCTGTTCAACTGTGCTGTCTTGACTGTATGACTGGTAGGACAACTGTAATAGACCACATACTGCTAAATGGCGGTTTTAATTAGGTTGGCTTATGTTTTTAGTTATGTCAATTTGGTATTTGTGGTGATAAATTGCTTATCTAACCTAATATATGGTTACCAATCCGAATCTAGTGCATTGTGGAATTTTTAATTGGTATTGATTTTTTTGCACTATATGCTATAGGTTTTCGATTGGCGTGATATTTACACGTAGATGAAAAATTTTTTCAGTGCCATGTTTTTATTAAGATGTCGTATCTTTAATTTTACCAAGATTGCTATCATTCAAAGCCACTTGCCACTTCCACGCGCTATCCATCATATCGTTCAGATCAAACTGGTGGGCCCATTTGAGTAATTTTTCAGCTTTTGTTGCATCGGCCCAGATCTGTTCAACATCTCCGGCTCGTCTTGCGCCCATGACATAGGGTAGATTTTTTCCGCTAACTTTCTCGAAGGCCTTGATCACTTCGAGTACACTATATCCTTTTCCAGTCCCTAAATTAAAAATCTCGTAATCCTGATCCATGGCAAATGCGTAGTCCAAGGCTTTGACGTGGGCTTTAGCTAAGTCTACTACGTGAATGTAATCGCGGATATTGGTTCCATCGGGCGTATTGTAATCATTGCCAAAAACTGTCAGCTTTTCCCTGATACCTGCAGCTGTCTGGGTAATGTACGGGACGAGGTTGTCAGGTACGCCAAGCGGTAATTCACCGATAAGCGTCGATGGGTGTGCGCCTACAGGGTTGAAATAACGTAAAATAATTCCTTTAAAACCGCTATATTTGCATAGATCTTTCAAGATCTGTTCGCACACAAGCTTGGTCGTGCCGTATGGGGAAATGGCTTCAGTTACTGGATGTGTCTCTTCAATGGGTGAGGATTTGGTATCCCCGTAAACAGTGCAACTTGAAGAAAATACTATCGTTTTGACATGATGTTGATGCATGACCTGATGCAAAGTTATCATGCCATCTATGTTGTTCCTGTAATACTTGAAGGGGTTCTGAACGGATTCGCCAACTGCTTTGTGTGCAGCAAAATGAATGACACCTTCTATTGTTTCTTGTTTAAACAGCGCTTCAAGTGATGAATGATCGTTAATATCGGCAACATATAGTTGTATGGGTTGTTTAGTGATGGAGACAATTCGTTCGGCAACTTCTTTGATGGAATTTGACAGATTGTCAATCACGACCACTTTGTAGTTACTATTTTGCAACTCTACGACGGTATGACTGCCAATGTAACCCAAACCCCCAGTTACTAGAATAGTTTTATTCATATTTACTTTGTATTGGCTTTGACGGCTAAATATTTACAAAATGGTTTGCATGTAATACATGCAGGTGAACATCTCGATTGAGAATGGATTATGCTTTCTCACATAACTACTTGCGTTTATACACGCCTAAATTAAAACAGTCAATACGACAATTTTTTCCAACACCGCTTGATTCTCCATACACTACATTCGACAATAGCCCATTAATTATTCGCTCAGTAGTTAGGTGCTCGCTGGCGCAGGCAGGGCAAATTTGTTCTACCCCTGAAAGCTAATAGTGACGAGTGCATTTAAATAATGCTGGACATTCTCAACGAATGTTGATATAAAGGAGCCTCAACAAAACCCGATTGAGATCAGTTTTTGCAGCTTAAAGAAATCGTCGTTCGTCCTGTAACTCACCAAGAACAGGCAGACTATCATAAACTTATGCAGCGACATCATTACCTTGGGTCTGCTCGCCCAGTTGGCGAAACATTGTACTATGTTGCCACCTGGCGTGCCCAATGGATCGCGTTGCTCGGTTTTTCATCGGCGGCCTTGAAATGTGCGCCACGTGACCAATGGATTGGCTGGCGATATCGCCATCAATTTGATCGTTTAAATTTGGTCACCAACAACAGTCGATTTTTGATTCTGCCGCAATGGCACATTCCCAATGTGGCAACCCGTATTTTATCGCTGTGCCAGAGAAGGCTTCAAGCTGATTGGTTGCGGCACTTTCATCATCCACTGTTGCTACTTGAAACCTTCGTTGATCCACAACATTTCCATGGTACGATTTACAAGGCGGCCAACTGGACACTGCTGGGCAGCACAAAGGGGTTTCGCCGCATCAATGCCCAAGGTTACCAATCCAACGCTTCGCCTAAATTGGTTTTTGTTTATGCGCTGCAACGCAATGCGCAGCACCTGCTGTCTCAATCGCATTTAAACCCGGTCTATCAATGCGGAACACCTAAGCTCATGCTAACAGCCAATCAAATGAATGCACTCCCCACTTTTTTTAATTGCATCCCTGATCCACGCCGCACACAGGGCAGGCGCCATCGGTTAGATACGATACTGGCCATTGCCACGGGCGCTATTCTCTGTGGCCGGGTGGGTTATAAAGGTATCGCCGAATGGGCACAATCGCTCAGTCAGGATGCCCGCGCCCGTTTCCAGTGCTACTATAAGCAGGAACGTTATCATGTTCCCAGTGAATACATTATTCGCGACACATTGATCAGGGTGAAACCGAATGCACTGGATCAGGCATTGCAACACTGGAGCGAGCAATACAGCGCTGACGATGAAAGTCTGGCGATAGATGGCAAGACCATGCGCAGCGCGATTGATAGCGAAGGCAGACAAATTCATATCATGAGCGCCATCGGCCATAACACCCTTCATTGTTACACCCAAAAAAAGTCGTAAAATACAATACAAACAACTGCACAGCGGCCAAACAAACCAATGAAATAAAAATAGCTGCTCCGCTGCTTGATCCACTCGACATTGATGGTGTCGTCATTACTGCAGACGCGCTGCTTACACAACGTCAATTTGCCCGTTATCTGGTAGAAAACAAACAAGCGCATTATCATTTTACCGTCAAAGCCAATCAACCCAGGTTGCTTGAAGATCTGCAGTATTACTTTAAAAACCGTCAGACACCTGATGCCACAACAACCAGCTACGGGCACGGACGTATAGAAACCCGTAAAATCTGGGTAACCAGCACACTCAACAACTACTTGAACTTTCCTTATGTCGGACAAGCATTTGCTATTGAACGGGAATCGACCGAAAAGAAGACAAAAAAGGTCTCACGAGAGTTGGTATACGGCATTACCAGCCAAGCTGAGTTTGATGCCTCTGCCGCTAAAATATTGGAAACAAATCGGGGGCATTGGTGTATTGAGAACAGCTGTCATTACATTTTAGACTGGTGCTTTGACGAAGACAGATGCCGTATCCGTACCGGATATGGCCCTGAAAATATTACTCGCCTGCGGCGTTTTGTTGTTGGGATTGTCAAAGCAACCAGCTTAAAGGGAGTCGCGGAAACAATGAGAAAGTTGACGATGAGCGTTCGAATGGTGTTTGATTATTTGAAAATGACCAAAAATACAGCTAAACCACGTTAGAACAAATTTACCGTGCTGGCGCAGGAGTCATGCTTGCGATAAGCCAACGCTGCATGATATATTGCGACTGAAAAGAATTGGCGATTTACGGCAGTTGGGATTGAAAATAATATTTATTACCTGTGCCTAAGCTTAACAACTGAGAAGGTCGGTAGGGCTCGGGATATTTTTTATCTTTGAATCCATTTGTTGGGAATAAACGGCTTTGCCTTTGCATTAGATTAGTTGTACTAAGCAGTTGTATTACAATATGGCTATAACACTTGTATCATTACAGCATAGACCTAACAATACCCGTCAGGAGCGACATTTAACATACCCTATGCAGACAGGATTTTTAGCATTTGCAAGATCATGACGGCAAGATATGATTTTAAATTTGATCAGATAAGCGATATAGCAAACCTGGAAGGTAAGCCGCTAAATTCCGAAATCCGATACTCGTCTAGTGGCATGTATCGTTGTTGAGAGCAAATTATTCTGTTGCATTTGTTGAATATTAATTAGTTAGGGCTGAAATGGCTTTCTGGGAAGAAATCGTTTGTAAACAAATAGTAAGGATGTAGATATTTGATCAGCTTGAGGCGTTAATGAATGCTGGTAAGTAACAAATAAGGTAACTGCCTTGCCTGTGTAGATATTAAAATGAAAAAACTGAGTCTTGATTGATATAATTCTTGTGAAATTTTATGGTACTACAACAAACAAAAACGGTCTGTTTATGTCAAGGCGAAGTATAGAGCGCAAACGTTTAATTGTCAGGAACAGTGACCGCACTGTCAATCTTGGAATATGCCTGTTGAGATGTTAACCGAAAACCCGCCTGAAATTGCCAATCAGTTTGAGGCTGATCTTGTTTGGGTCAGTAAACAATCCCTAATGCCTGGACGGCAATATCGAATGCGGTTGGCTAGTAAGGAAGTTTCCGCCACTGTAACTGCGATTAAATACCGGACAGATATCAATACCGGTGCACGATTGGCTGCACGGACATTGAACACAAATGAATCTGGTAGAGTCAATCTGTATACAAGCGATCCATTAGTCTTCGAGGACAAAGATAATAAGGACGATTTAAAGTTTGTTTTGATTGATCAGCAAACAGGCGATACAGTTGGGTCGGGGATGATGGTTTTTGTTTTACGTCGTGCCACCAATCTCCAATGGCAAGTGTTGGAAATAGACAAGGCTGCCCGAGCTGTACAGAAACAGCAAACCCCGAAATGTATCTGGTTTACCGGTTTGTCTGGTTCGGGAAAATCGACTATTGCCAATCTGTTGGAAAAACACCTGCACCAGGGTAACAAGCATACGTATTTGCTGGATGGTGATAATATTAGGCATGGTTTGTGCCGTGATTTGGGTTTTACCGAAGCCGATCGTGTTGAGAATATTCGGCGCGTCTCAGAGGTTGCAAAACTTATGGTTGATGCCGGGTTGATAGTTCTGGTCAGTTTTATTTCTCCATTTCGCAGCGAGCGTCGTATGGCGCGTGAATTATTTGCTGCGGGCGAGTTTATAGAAGTGTTTATCGACACTAACCTGAATGAATGCGAGCGTCGTGATGTGAAGGGGCTTTATGCCAAGGCACGTAGCGGTGCATTAAAAAATTTTACCGGTATCGATAGCCCGTACGAACCACCTGAGTCACCCGAAATTCATATTCAAACATCTTTGTTATCGCCCCTGGAAGCTGTCAAGGATATCGTGAAACAATTGTGATAATTGAGTACAGCTATAACCGGCCTTGAATATGGTGGTGTCATCAATAGTGATGCAGAGGCTATACCTTAGAATCTGATCAAAATTTTCTTAAGATCAATTAGGTTCTTTTCTGACATAGGTTACGACAGCTTGTTCTCAAAAGATTAAGTACGCAAGAAAAGATTATTTTGAAGTAACATCTAACTGTGGTTGCTTACAACAAAGTGCCGTTCTGACAGTTGTTTGCCGTTCTTATCTGTTAATACTGCCCGCCAGAGCCCTATACTTTTTGTATTTAATAGTTTACTGGCATAGGTGCGCCAGTTTTTGCCGCCCACATGGAGTTTTGTTTCTGTCACAGGCTGGTCCTGATAATACCAGTTGACGGTAACTTGTTGCCCTGCAAGATCGAGCAACTCAACAAAAAAATAAATGCTATTGCGCTTGTTTTGCTCAAGGTGAACGTGGTTTATTTTATCAACTGGTTCGCGATTTTTAATCGCATGGGTTAATTGTGCGCGCAAAACCTGAGGGTGATCGGCTGCATCAGACTCCGTTGAAGGTAAAGTTTTAGGGGTGTCGTCATTTTGTTGTGTAATCAATGGTTTGTCATTTTCCACTGATTCCGGTTTCATGGCGGGTACCGGTGGAACGGTTTTTTTTTCAAAACCCGTTTTGGAATCGGGCGTGGTGTCAGGCATGCTGTTTGACTCGGTTTCCATGGCGTATTCAGCAGCAGCGGACAGGTCTGATATATCGGGTAAAGTTTTTCGATTGTCTGCATTCGCAGCAACGTCCTGTTGTGATTCAGTTATCGGTTTTACAGAATCATTGCCAAAATTATTAAAGTTTGTGTTTGGATCGGCTACATTGCTGGATTTTGAGTAGATACTGTCGATATTGGTATTTTCATCAACCTGACCAAGTGACAGATAACCGATTATCCAGATTACAACAAGTAACACAAACAATGCAGCTGATATCTTACGCCAGTCAAAAGGTGGTTTTTCCAAGAAATTCCGCATGTCAATATCTGGTATGGATTGTTCTGTTGTTTCAGTTTCACCCGTTTCCGCTGGAATCGTTGGCTGCTGGATTTGGATACGAATTTTCAGTTTGTTATCGGACATATCAGGGCTCAACCTTGGCATGAATTTTTATTCCATATTGGAATTATACAGCAGAATGCGAGTGACATTTACTCTGAAGCATCACTCGACAAAAATATCTTTACACAGCTTCTTTCTATTTATATCTTACAATAGAAAATATCAATCAAGAAAAGGCCCGGCAAACAGAGAATGAAACAAACGATAGAAGCCGTCCAGCAGCAATTGGATCAATTACGTCAACAGATTGAGCAATTCAATTATCAATATTATGTGTTGGATGCTCCGACGGTTTCAGATGCCGAATACGATCGATTATTCCGCAAATTACAGCGAGTAGAACAAGATTATCCGCAACTGGTAACACCAGATTCGCCGACCCAGCGTGTTGGTGCGGCACCGCTTAAATCGTTTGCACAAGTCGCACACAACATACCGATGCTGTCGCTGAATAACGCCTTTGAAGAAGATGAAGTGATGGCGTTCAATCGACGGGTTTGTGAAGGACTTGAGGTTCAGGAAATAGAATATTCGGTTGAACCCAAATTTGACGGTTTGGCTGTCAGTCTGCGTTATGAAAAAGGCATTCTTAAAACAGGTGCGACCCGTGGAGACGGTTATACCGGTGAAGATATCACGCTCAACCTGCGTACCATCAAAGCCATACCGTTGTCCTTGTCCATTGAAGCAATCCCTGAATTATTCGAAGTGCGCGGTGAAGTACTTATGCTCAAGGCTGACTTTAACCGATTGAATCAGCAGTGTCTTGAAAAAGGCGAAAAAGCCTTCGCCAATCCGCGAAACGCGGCTGCCGGTTCGTTACGTCAGCTTGACTCGGCCATTACCGCGACGCGTCGCCTGATGTTTTTTGCTTACGGCATTGCTCCCAGTGAAGACTCGAAGGTACCCCGGGACAGTCATAGTGCCATCTTGCAGTTTCTTAAAACGCTTCATTTTCCAGTTGCGCGGGAATGCGAAGTGGTTAAAGGTTGCCCGGCATTGCTCGCATATTACCGAAAAATGGCCGCGCAGCGTGAACAGCTTCCGTATGATATTGACGGCGTGGTGTATAAAGTCAATTCATTGGTGCAGCAGGACAGACTTGGATTTGTTGCGCGCGCGCCTCGTTTTGCCCTGGCGCATAAATTTCCGGCGCAGGAAGCTATTACACGCTTACTCGATATCAGTGTCCAGGTTGGCAGGACGGGCGCGTTAACTCCTGTTGCGCGGTTGGAACCTGTTTTTGTCGGTGGCGTGACGGTAACCAATGCGACCTTGCACAATGCCGATGAAGTCCATCGTAAAGATGTACGGATTGGCGATACGGTCATTGTCCGCCGCGCCGGTGATGTCATTCCTGAGATCGTTTCTGTTGTTCTGGCGCAACGCCCGAATAACACGCAGCTATTTGTCATGCCGCAATATTGCCCGGTCTGTGGCGCAAAAGCAGTTCGCACGGATGGTGAAGCGATTTCTCGCTGTACCGGCGGTCTTTTTTGTCCGGCGCAGCGCAAACAGTCCATTTTGCATTTTGCTTCACGTCGCGCGATGGATATTGATGGGCTTGGTGAGAAACTGGTTAATCAGCTGGTTGATAATGCCATTGTCAGAAACCCTGCCGATCTCTACCAATTGGGACTGCTTGCGCTTGCCAATTTGGAACGTATGGCCGAAAAATCTGCCGGTAATATCCTGGCGGCGATTGAAAAAAGTAAACATACTACGTTTGCGCGTTTTATTTATGCTTTGGGTATCCGAAACGTGGGTGAAGCAACCGCCAAGGATCTTGCACGCCATTTCGGTAGCCTGGATCGCCTGATCGAATCCGATATGGACAGTTTGCTGCAAGTCCCGGAAGTGGGACCTGTCGTTGCGCAGAGTATCCTGGATTTTTTTGCTGAAGCGCATAATCGTGAAGTTATTGAACGACTGCGTGCCAGCGGTGTATCCTGGGAAGAACAAACCGACACAATCAATAAAGCCAGTAAAAATAATGACATTAGTGGTAAAACATTCGTTCTAACCGGAAAATTGCCTAATTTGACCCGCGAAGAGGCCAAGGAAAAAATTGAAATGTGCGGCGGGAAAGTAACTGGAAGTGTTTCCAAGAAGACAGACTATGTTGTCATTGGAGATGATCCGGGCAGCAAATACGAAAAAGCCGTTAATCTCGGCATTGCCTTACTGGATGAGACTGGACTTAAAAAATTACTTCAATTAATCTGAATTATGTTGACTAGAGAACAAGCAGAGCAGATCTTGCTGACGGCCGATTTAATTTATTCTCCTGAAACAATTGAGAAAACGGTGCAACGCCTGGCCGATGAAATCACTGAAACATTATCTGAACAATATCCGCTGGTGTTGTGTGTCATGAAAGGTGGTGTGGTATTCGCTGGGCATTTGCTGCCAAAACTAAGCTTTCCAATGAATTTTGATTACGTGCAAGTATCGCGTTACCATAACAAAACAAGTGGCGGCGAGACGAATTGGATGGTTTTTCCGCAAGATGATTTGCGAGACAGAGCCGTTCTGGTGATTGATGATATTCTGGACGAAGGTATTACATTGGATGAGATTCGTAACAAAGTACTCGCTTGCGGTGCACAATCGTTTTATAGTGCGGTGCTGGTAGACAAAGAAATCGGCAAAACTAAATCTTTTCATGCCGATTTTGTTGGATTGACTTTGCCGAACCGATATGTTTTTGGTTTTGGCATGGATATACATGGCGCCTGGCGAAACTTGCCAGCGATTTATGCCTTGCAGTCTGAACCGGGAATGTAAAGATGTTAGCTATTATCGGGGGCAGTGGTATGACACAATTGTCCTGCCTGGAAATATCGCATCGTCAAATCATAAGAACTCCCTATGGCGAACCTTCAGGACCGTTTACCTTTGGCAAGGTAAATGACTACGAAATTGTCTTTCTTGCGCGTCATGGGCATGGCCATACCATTCCACCGCATCTGGTTAATTATCGCGCCAACCTTTGGGCCCTGAATACATTGAAGCCGAAATATGTTATCGCGGTTGCCGCTGTGGGTGGAATCCGGGAGGATATGGTGCCTGGCAAACTGGTTATTCCTGATCAGATTATCGATTATACGCATGGGCGTGATTCAACATATTTCAACACTACAGATGAACCGGTGACTCATATTGATTTCACATATCCTTACTGCTCAGCTACGCGTGCACAGCTTTTTAAAGCAGCCAAACTGGCTGGAGAATCTGTCATCGACGGTGGTGTATATGCTGCCGTACAGGGACCGCGGCTTGAGACGGCTGCTGAAATCAATCGTTTGGAACGTGACGGCGCCGACATGGTGGGTATGACGGGAATGCCGGAAACCGCATTGGCAAGAGAGTTAGGGCTTAATTATGCAACGCTTGCCGTCGTTGCTAATCACGCTGCTGGGCGTGGTACAAATATCGCCGCCGTTCCGCTAAAAGAAATTTTTGTGGTCCTGGAAGCGGCAATGGTCCATGTTAGAAACATCATCGAACATTTAGTTAATTGTTATGGCGATTAAACCGGTACTTAAAATGGGCGAACCTTTGTTGTTGGAAGTGGCGAGTCGAGTAGAGCACTTTAACACGCCCGAACTTGGAACGCTGGTTCAGGATATGAAAGACACCATGACGTTCCTTAATGGCGCCGGTCTGGCTGCGCCGCAGATCGGCGTCGGTCTGCAAGTGGTAATTTTCGGATTTAAAGAAAACCAGCGTTATCCAGATGCGGGTGAAGTGCCCTTTACCGTGCTGATCAATCCGCAACTCACACCGTTATCTGACGAAATGGAAGAAGACTGGGAGGGTTGTTTGAGTGTGCCGGGTTTGCGCGGCAAGGTGCCGCGTTATACGCACCTGCGCTATCAGGGATTCGATCAATATGGCAATGTGATTGACCGCCAGGTGGATGGGTTTCATGCCCGTGTCGTACAGCATGAATGCGATCACCTGCAAGGCATTCTTTACCCTATGCGTATCAGGGATTTTCGTACATTTGGATTTACCGAAGTGCTGTTACCCGACCAGGCAATTCTGGATGAATAACGTGCGCACAGGTTACATTGAGTCATTCACAAAAAAATCTTCATTTTCAACATTATGTGATTTCTAGGGTGTGGGGTCAGTGTATGGTTTTTTTTCGTTAACCAATTCCAACATACGTTTTTCAATTTGAAACGATCCGTCACGAAACGTATCGGACAACGCGTTAACCGCTTGCGTAATAAACCATTCGCCTTCTTCGGTCAGATAAAACTGGACGTATGCTTCAAGTTCCAAATCGTCGAGTTCTTGATAAACGTACGCCATTGTTAAGATCATAGCCTGGTACATATTTTCGGTCGTTTTTTTCTTGTGTGCGTTGAGTTCAATATCAATCGCCGTCATTGTTGCATCATCACCGTTGATAATAGCCATCCGCATGGCACGCTTTAACCCAGCCGTTAGTTCAATGGCAAAATGTGTTGTATAAGTAACTGATTCCAATGCTTGTAACAGTCGCAAGCGATTTGTTGGCAGCGGTTTTTGAATCACGCCTTGAATAAAACCCTCGAAAGCATTCAGATCAAATTCGCGCCCTTCGATTTCCGTAATTTTTCGCATGTGCGGCGCGCTGAACGATTGCGCCAGTATTTCAAGGCGTTCAAGAGTTGAACCTGTCTTGAGCGCTTTCCTAAGTCGATGGTGGAAATGTTCAGATTTGAATGACTCCATAACAATTTTTTCCATTTCCCTAGCGACGGCCGGATCATCGGGTCTGTCCGGTGATTGCTTAATTTCTTGCAGTATCTTGCTACCGATATCTTCAATCTGTTTTTGTAACCCGGAGAGGATAATAATCCTGTCGATTAACGTGTCTGCTGATGTTTCTAATAATAGGGAAGACGCAGGCCTGGTCGCTGCCTTGGCGTGCGACACCGTTAGCGATAGATGCTCTGTAAGGAGGGTTCCCCAGCTTAACCATCCACCGCAAAGTAAAACAATGCCGTAAATTGCCATTTTGATACTATTCGGATAAAACTTCACTGTGATTTTCCTTATCAGAAAGTGATAGTGTTTGTGAGTCTTGCAAAGGTTTTCAGTCAAACGGGTGCTTAAAAGCAGCAGAAAGTTATTTGATAGTTAACATCTTTCAAATAACGGCACATGAGATAGTGGCTGAAGTTTTTGTGGTTCAAATTTGAAAGAAACCGACTGATTGAGAGAACAATTTCCAGGCCTGTTGGTTATGTTCGGTAAGGTTCTGGGGAAAATAATATCCATTTTTATCAGTTGCTTGTGCCGGTTCAGAGATTGGCTAAATCTTTGTGAAGTAGAATGAAAGGTGAAAAGTTTATTATTTCCAGTCAGCAGACCGAATGACAGGGTGAATTAAAAACCAGCAAGTTGCGTCTCGGGGGCTAACTTTTTCATAATTTAACAAAACGATAATCATATCGGCGACTGCAGGCTAAAACCTAACGTTCGGGTGCAGTATTCAGGTTAGTCCTTACATCAGGGCAATCGGGCTTAAATTGCCCCAATAATTTTTAGCAAATAATCATTATCCCAGCCCGCCTTTAATCGTTTTGTTTTTACACCGACCTTTGACATTTTTTCTTTTTTTATCAGATTCAGAGCAATATGTCTGATAATAGCAAGATTAGCTGCGCTATGGCCTTTGCGTGTTCGATTACTGTCTTCGTCAAAGGCGATATCAAGAACCCAGTGTAAATTGTTTTCGATAGCCCAGTGAGCGCGAACAGCATGCTCCAGCTTGATAGGATTGCTGGCGCTTAGACTGCTAATGAAATAACGCGTTTCCTTGGATATTTTATTTTCTGATTCTCTTGTTGCTGTGACCTCAATGATGCTCTGCAGCCCCGGCCAGGAATGTCGTTCTTTTAACCATGCTATCTCATCTATTGCACGAACAGTTCGTGTCTCAATGCGCCCATGTCCACCATCAACTGTTACCTTTGCGGCTTCTGGAGACAGTGACGATGCAAAATATGTGGCAACATCTTCATGCAAGCTTCCTTGGTTGCCTTTCAGGCTCAAAACATAATCTGCGTCTTGCTGAATAATCTGCCGGGCTATCTTCTTCTGGCAACCCATCGCATCAATTGTGATCACGGTTCCTGTAATATCCAAGCGAGAGAGCAGTTTGGGAATGGCCGTAATTTCATTGGATTTGTCATCCACTTGAACCTGACCCAAAACCAGGCTATTACGCTGCGCCCATGCGCTAACCATATGGATTGCTGCCTTTTTTGAGGCCCTGTCAATGCTACGCCTTATACATTTGCCGTCAATAGCAATGATCTCTCCATCAGTCAAACGCGCTAAATCACAAACCCAGTTGGAAAAGCATTCGCTAAATTGCTCGGTGTCTATCACCATGAAAACTTCACCGAAGGTGTCATGAGAGGGTATTCCATGTTGCAGACCGAGTAATTCGGTAAACCATGCTTCTTTGGCTTTACCAAATTCTTCTATAGCCACCCAATTGTCCGCTCCACAAATAACCGCACAAAGTGAAATAAAAAATATATCTTGGAGTTGATGCTTCTTTTGTCTGTCTACTCTTGGATCTTCAATACTTGAAAAATGATGAATGATTGAAGCTGTTGGTTTGTCTGTCATTTAAAATCAAAATGATAGAGCTAATACCTCAACTTGTTTCTATTTTCAAGTATTTTTAAGCACGATTGCCCTGGTCCTTACATTTACTTTCATAGGTTTATGGCGTGGAATGTGGTATAACCCATTTATCTGATCTTGCGCAGTTGTCCAATTTTTGCACAAAATAAAGGCAAATAATTTACAGTAAATTTTTTATTGGTATTCTGGTACAGAATTTAGGGGTTAACAATAAAATATTGTTATTAGATTGGTTGTGGACTGCATTGGTGCCCAGAAGAGGACTCGAACCTCCACACCCGAAGGCACATGGACCTGAACCATGCGCGTCTACCAATTCCGCCATCTGGGCGATGTCATGTCTGAAATCCGCATTTTCAGACCATTGAAGAGCACAACATTCTATAGGAAATCGTTATTTTGTCAATTAAGAAGCGCCGTAAACTAAGGAGTCAGGATCCCTATCAGGAACGTGAGGAGGCGCGGTATGTACATCCATTACCTAGCCGGGAGTTCATTCTCCAGATTTTAAACAAACAAGGTGTTCCAACGGCTGAGCATCAGTTGCAGAAATTGCTGGGAATTGAGGCACATGAGCAGGAAACTTTTGCACGCAGGCTAACAGCGATGTTGCGGGAAGGGCAGATTTTCCGAAACCGCAAAGGTGATTTTTGCGTGATGGAAAAACTGGATCTGGTCAAGGGTGCAGTGCAGGGGCATGCTGACGGATATGGTTTTCTGATACCCGATGATGATAGTCCTGATTTGTTTTTGTCCGCCAAGGAGATGCATAAAGTACTGCACGGCGATCGTGTGCTTGTGCGCGAAATCGGTCAGGACAGGCGTGGCAGGCGCGAAGCAGTCATTGTTGAGGTGCTCGAGCATATCAACAAACAGGTTGTGGGCCGACTGTATATTGATCACGGTATATTGTATGTAGTAGCCGAGAACCGGCGGATCAACCAGGATATTCTAATACCGAATGATCGCGCATCGGGCGCCGGTTCCGGGCAGGTTGTTATGGTCGAAATTATTCAACAGCCCAGCAAGCATGCGCAACCCATAGGTCATATTGTAGAAATTCTGGGTGGTTACACGGACCCGGGAATGGAGATCGATATCGCGTTACGCAAACATGATTTGCCGCATGTGTTTTCTGCGGAAATTGAGCATCTTTCAACAAAGCTGCCAACCCGGGTGCAGAGC
The DNA here is from genome assembly GCA_024235795.1 of Burkholderiales bacterium. Taxonomy (GTDB): domain Bacteria; phylum Pseudomonadota; class Gammaproteobacteria; order Burkholderiales; family Nitrosomonadaceae; genus Nitrosomonas. The sequence continues at coordinate 124,056 of JACKLR010000002.1, forward strand.
AGAAATCATCCGGAACGTCCTGATTTAAGGCATTTGCCACTGGTTACCATTGATGGCGAAACGGCCCGTGATTTTGATGATGCGGTGTATTGTGAACGGGATGCTGACGGCTATACGCTATATGTTGCGATTGCTGATGTGAGTCACTATGTTCAACCCGGCGATGTTTTCGATCAGGAAGCGCTTAATCGCGGTAATTCAGTTTATTTTCCTCAACGCGTGATTCCGATGTTGCCAGAGGTGCTTTCAAATGAACTGTGCTCACTCAATCCCAACCGCAACCGTTTGTGCATGGTTTGTGAAATTCGCTTTGATAGTCATGGAGAAAAACTGGATTATGAATTTTACCCGGCGCTGATGCGCTCGCATGCACGGTTGACGTATACGATTGTTGCAGCGATGCTGGCGGATCCAGATGGTAAAGATGTCAGGAAATATGAGAAGCTTTATCCCGATCTGAAAAACCTCTATGAACTGTTCAAGGTTTTGCTTGATGCGCGCAACAAGCGCGGGGCAATAGATTTTGAGACCACTGAAACGCAGATGTTTTTCAACGATCAGGGCAAAATTGATAAAATTGAGCCGGTACGGCGCAACGAAGCCCATCGTTTAATCGAAGAATGCATGCTCGCAGCGAATGTATGTGCGGCAGAGTTTTTGCTGAAGCATCGTCATCCTGCTCTGTTCCGTGTCCATGAACGGCCTGCGGCGGATAAGCTGGAAGCGTTGCGTCAATTTCTCAAGGAAGTCGGCGTTCAGCTCAGTGGAAGAAAAAAGCCCAAGGCGAGCGACTACGCGAAAACATTGCATAAAATAAAGGGCAGGCCAGATATGCATCTTTTGCAGATGGTCATGTTGCGTTCCTTGCCGCAGGCGATATACAGTCCGGATAATTGCGGCCATTTCGGGCTGTCTTATGATGCTTATACGCACTTTACTTCCCCCATTCGGCGCTACCCGGATTTGTTGACGCATCGTGCGATCAAAGCTGTTTTGAATGGGGAAAAATATCAGCCTGGCGACTGGCATGACCTGGGACGCCATTGTTCGCAAACGGAAAGACGTGCCGATGAAGCGACCCGGGATGTAGAAAACTGGCTGAAGTGTTTTTTTATGCACGATAAAATCGGTGAATGTTTTGAAGGTATTATCAGCAGTGTTACCGGTTTTGGCTTGTTTGTGGCGCTGGATGATGTGTATGTGGAAGGGTTGATTCATATATCGGAATTACCCAGCGACTATTTCCATTTTGACGCAGTCCGGCAACGTTTGCTGGGTGAGCGCAGCGGCAAACAATACCGTATCGGTGACCGGTTAAGCGTCAAACTGGTGCGGGTTGACCTGGAAACCAGTAAAATAGACTTCATCCTGAATGAACCAACAGAAGCCGGTAAACAGAAGAAAAAGCCACGGTCCGTTAAAAATTCCAAGAAACAACGTCAATAAGTCGATTACGATAAGCTTCCATTTTTATTGTGTTTAGAAAAAAATGCCTTCCAAGTGTCTGATTTTCGGATTTCATGCAGTTACCAGCCGGTTAAGACAGAGTCCTGACAGTATTCAGGAAATCTATATTGATGTCGCACGCGATGATCAGCGTATGCGCAGTCTGATGACGCTGGCCAAATCCCTTAATATCCGGTTGATATTCTGCGAGAATGAGCGGCTTGAAAAAATGGCGGGCAGCCGGCGTCATCAAGGTATCGCTGCCAATATTGTTTCGGCTGCTTCATATATTGGTATTGATGATGTGCTGGATACGTTAAACGAGCCAGCCAGGCTGTTGATACTGGACGGCATACAGGATCCGCATAATCTTGGTGCGTGCTTGCGGGTAGCAGATGCTTTTGGTGTACATGCCGTGATTGCGCCGAAAGATCGCGCCGTTGGTTTGACGGCTGCCGTGCATAAAGTATCCAGTGGTGCTGCTGATGCTGTACCTTATATTGTCGTTACCAATCTGGCGCGTACAATGCGTCAGCTTAAAGCGCGAGATATCTGGATAATCGGTACAGCGGATAATGCTGACCATGATCTTAATGATTTTGATATCAGTGGTTCGGTTGCCTGGGTATTCGGGTCTGAAGAAAAAGGAATGCGGCGACTAACAAGGGAGAACTGTGACCAGGTGGTACGCATTCCCATGCTGGGCAGCGTTGCGAGTCTCAACGTGGCGGTCACTGCGGGTATTTGTTTCTTTGAGACTTTTCGGCAACAATCCAAAAACAATCAGAATGCAAAGGCGCTTTGAGAAAATAGTTTTTAATTGTCAGAAGCGCTGATAGTCATAGTATATTTGAAATTTTTTCGATAACAATCTAGCAATATTAAGAAATAAAATCGTTTTCCATGATGAATACTTCGGAACTTCCAAATTTAAAGATACATTTGTCCCAGCTTATGCAGCAGGCTGTTGACCAAGTTATGACCAGCGATACAGCGATATCTATTGAAATAACACGTACCAAGCAAGCCAGTCATGGCGATTATGCCTGTAATCTTGCTATGCAGTTGGCCAAACCATTACATAAAAATCCCCGCGAAATTGCCACCATGTTAATCGAGGCGATGCCAGCATCGCCCAGTCTCGAAAAGGTTGAGGTTGCAGGTGCAGGGTTTATCAATTTTTTTATCAAAAACACTGTCAAACAAGCCTACCTTTACCATATCCTGCAAACAGGAAGCACTTATGGTTTCAATGATGCTGGCAAGGGGAAAAAAATTCAGGTGGAATTTGTATCGGCGAATCCGACGGGGCCGCTGCATGTCGGGCATGGTCGTGGTGCTGCTTTTGGCGCAAGTCTTGCCAATGTGCTTTCGGCTGCTGGTTATTCGGTCACGCGCGAATATTATGTCAATGATGCAGGCCGCCAAATGGATATTCTGGCGCTTTCAACGTGGTTGCGATACCTGGCTTTAAACGACGTCCATGTGCCATTTCCGGAAAATGCCTATCAAGGCGAATATGTTAAAGATATGGCCAGACTTATTTACCAGGCCCATGCAGATCGTTATGTTCATGAACCAGCGAGATTACTGGACGGACTGCCCGAAACGGCCCATGAAACAGCGGTGAATACCGATGAAGATCTGGATCAGTTGATAGCCAACGCCAAGAAAATACTGGGCCAAGATTACGCCTATATTCATAATCTTGTGCTGACTGAACAGTTAGGTGATTTCCGCAATGATTTGATGGAATTTGGGGTCGAGTTTGATACCTGGTTTTCAGAACAATCACTTTTTGACAATGGACTGGTTGCACATGCGATGCAATTGCTCGAAGAAAAAAAACAGCTTTATCGGCAGGATGGCGCTGTTTGGTTCCGATCTACTGATTTTGGTGATGAAAAGGATCGGGTGGTGCAAAGAGAAAATGGCCAGTTTACCTATTTTGCTTCGGATATTGCTTATCATCTCAATAAATTCGATCGGGGCTTCGAAACGGTGATAAACATTTGGGGTGCGGATCATCATGGATACATTTCTCGCGTAAAAGGGGCGCTGCAGGCATTGCAGCTGGATCCGGATAAGCTGAAAATCGCATTGGTGCAGTTTGCGGTGTTATACAGGGACGGTAAAAAGGCCCCAATGTCAACCCGTTCGGGCGAATTCGTCACACTACGGGAGTTGCGACAAGAAGTTGGCAAAGATGCGGCGCGTTTCTTTTATGTCATGCGCAAAAGCGATCAGCATCTCGATTTTGATCTTGATCTGGCAAAATCACAAAGTAACGAAAACCCGGTTTATTATGTACAGTATGCTCATGCGCGTATCTGTAGCGTATTGGCGCAATGGGACGGTGATCCTGCAGTTTTGGTTGATGCAAATACGGATTTGCTGACAATTGAGAACGAGCTGGCTTTGTTGCAGCAGCTGATTGATTTTCCTGATACGATTGAAGCAGCGGCAAAAGAATTTTCTCCGCATTTGGTTGCTTTTTACCTGAGAGAATTGGCCAGTGAATTTCATAGTTATTATAATTCAACGCATTTTCTGGTGCCGGAAATTGCACTGATGGAAGCGCGGCTGGCATTGATTACGGCGATTCATCATGTGCTCAAAAACGGGTTAAAATTATTAGGTGTCGACGCGCCAGAAAAAATGTAACTTATTGTTTTAGAGGATTTAAATATTCATGAGCCGCGATTATAAATCTCGTAAATCCACGTCATCCAAAGGTGGCAAAGGGTCATTGATGCTGGGGGTGTTTATTGGCTATACCCTGGGTATAGTGAGTGCCATAGGTTTATGGTTCTATCTGGAGCAAGTGCCAAGCCCTTTTTTGTCAGAAGAACAGATTTCTGCATATGACAGGGCAGATGATGATTCCGATAATAAAATGCAACCTGGTGTTTCCGAATCGCCAGTGGAAAATACACCTATCGCAACAGTGGAAGAGAAAGCACAATTTGACTTTTATAATATCTTGCCCGGTGAAGATGATTCACTTACCGTGTATGAAACGCCACAGCCTATAATACAACCCAGGGAAGTGGAAAAACAGCAGGCTTTAATAAGGCCTGCACCTGCTTCGGCTGCACCCTTGTCCTCACCACCGCCACCTGCAGCAGAGACAAGACAAGTTGAACCGGTTAGTATTGCAGCGGATACATACTATTTGCAGGTCGGTTCATTTCGTAGCACTGCAGATGCAGACAATCTCAAGGCAAGACTTGCGTTGTTAGGTGTTGTTGCATCTGTGCAATCTGCGGATTTATCCGAGAAAGGTATCTGGTATCGTGTACGGGTTGGTCCATTTACGCAAAAAGCTCGCGTGGATCAGGTGCATACTACATTGCGTGAAAATGGCATCGAAGCACAGTTTATCAAGGCCCGTTGATTCTGTTGTCTTTGATGGTTTCATGACTGGTTAAATCAAAATTAACGATATAGAGTGAGCATTCTTATGAATAGACTGATTGCAATCTTAACTGTATTTTTAGGAATAACCGTGCTGAACATGGCGTATGTCCATGCTGAAGTCGTTGAGGGGAGAGACTATGAAGTGCTGAAAAACCCACAACCCACTCAGAACAGCGACCTTATCGAAGTCATTGAATTTTTCTGGTATGGTTGTCCGCACTGCTACACCGTACATCCACATGTTAAAACTTGGTTAATAAATAAGCCGGATGATGTTGACTTTCGTTATGTACCGGCAATATTCAGAGATAACTGGGTCCCGGGTGCCAAAATATTTTATTCGATAGAAACGTTGGGCATGATGGAGACGTTGCACGATAAAATCTATGATGCCATTCATCGTGACAAAGTTAATTTAAGTGATGAGTCCGTTTTGTTTAATTGGATCGAGAAGCAAGGGGTCGATAAAGAAAAATTTGTCAAGGTTTACAATTCATTTACAACACAAAATCAAATTGCGCGATCGAATCAGATGATGCGTCAATATCAGCTAGCCGGCGTACCCGCATTCGTGATTGAGGGGAAATATCTTACTACCGGTAGAAAAGGTGGAACGCCACAGAATACGATGCGTATAGTCAGTGAAATTATCGATATGATTCGCAGCGCTAAAGAGTAATAAACGCTGTTGACTTATTGATCCTCGTTGGGGTTTTTTGTGCGTGCACGACGGAAATACGCAATATCAGAAAATAATCATTAAGTAATCTATAAACCGCTTCAATGTCGATAGAAAAAATTATTTTTGGAGCCGGCTGTTTTTGGGGGGTGCAATCGACTTTTAGTCGAGTGAACGGCGTGACTAAGACAACCTGTGGCTATTCAGGGGGTCATGTTCCGCATCCTTCCTATGAAATGGTTTGTTCAGGCAATACCGGTCATGCCGAAGTTGTGCAGGTTGAATATGACCCGGAAACAGTGTCAATCAATGAATTGTTTGACTTGTTCTGGCAATGCCATGATCCTACGACAAAAGACCGGCAGGGCGTCGATATTGGGACACAGTACCGTTCCGCCATTTATTTTTTCACGCAGGAGCAGGCAACAGCTGCCAAATTATCCAGAGACAAACTCCAGCAGAACGGACGCTGGCAGTCATCTGTTGTGACCGAGATATTGCCCGTCAAGCAATTTTATCCTGCTGAAGACTATCATCAACACTATTTTGAGAAACGGGGTATTCACTGAATTTACACTCCATTTCAGATTTATTTTATTCAATGGTGCTAGGTTTAGATAGGTTATAAATAGCGCTTCGTGTCATCAGGAAAAGTTGCATAAGCTGACAATCGCTATTGTCCAAAATTCGGATGCGCGTTATTTTATGACTAATGCAGGCCAGCAAGGTACTTATGATGATAAAAGCAATGCAAGAGAAAGACCTCTCCAAGATCTCGTCTGATCAGTCAATTTCGGCAGAAAGCGGGGATCAGAACAACCAGGAAATCTCTGTCGAGGACGGATTGTTATCGGCGGTAAGAAATGATTCGGACCTGCCTGCATTAGGCGCTTCAATATCACGCATTGTACAATTGTCTTCATCAGATGATGAGTCGGTACGGAAACTGGCTTATTTTGTGTTATCTGATGTCTCCTTGACCCAAAAGATTCTGCGCTTATCCAATTCGGTGTCTTTTCGTACCGTTTCAAATAAGGCGATTACCAGTATCAGCAAGGCTATTTTTCTGCTTGGTTTTAATACCGTTAAGGCCTGTGCGTTGGCAATACTGCTAGTTGATGGAATGGCCGGGAAGAATGCCAGACATGTGCGTTACGAATTAATATGTGCGCTGGCCGCCAGCATGGTAGGCCGTGAATTGGCCCGCTATAGTTATTTTAAAGACGCCGAGGAAATTGCTGTGGCGGCGTTATTTAAAAATGTTGGGCGTTTGCTGTTAGCCGCATATTACCCTGACCAGTATCAGGAAATGATGGCGCTAATTAAACGAGGGAAGCATACGACAGCTCAGGCCTCTAAAAAAGTGCTCAATTTTAATCTGGATGATTTTGCCGAAAATATTCTGAATGAATGGGAAATACCGGCCAGTATTATCAAAGCATTAAAAACACAGTCGGTCAGTGAGTTAAAGCTGCCCAAAAATAAAACAGAATGGATGCAGCAGGCGGTTGAGTTAAGTGATAAAGCCGTCCCACTGGTTCTGGGCTCAGCGGAATCCTGGGATATAGATATAGAAAATACAATATTAACCCGGTTTGGTAAGACGTTAAATCTGGATAAAACCAAACTGAATAAATTGATTATCGATGCAAGTAAAGAAACAAATACGCTCGAAATTAATGCAGAACTGATTTCTCAGCATGAAAAAAAGGAAATCGGTATGAGTGCTGCAAAATTTGAATTACAAAGCCAACAAGAAGAGGAATTGCTTAAGGAACTGGTTTTTGAGTTTGAGGATAAAGATGCGCAAGAGTACAGTAAGATACAATGTTATCCAAGCGGGAAACCTTTAAATGCGACAGAATTACTACTTACAGGTATTCAAGATGTGACTGAGGTTATGGCTTCGGGTAAATATAAACTTAGCGACCTGATTACACTAGTACTGGAAACTTTTTATAACAGCCTGGGTTTTCGTTTTATCACCTTGTGTCTGAGGGATTTGGAACACGGCCAATACCGGGCCCGCAGCTCACTCGGCAGTAACTTTTCGGCCAGACAAAAGGCATTTGTCTTTCCCATCACAGCGTCTACGGATTTATTTCATTTGGCAATGAAAAATAATGTAGATTTGATTATCTCGGATGCATCTACTACGAAGGTGCGTAATTTACTGCCCAAATGGCATGTCGACTTGCTGCCGGATGCGCGTAGTTTTATTGTGCTGCCTTTGGTTGTTAATTCAAAAAGAATAGGTTTTTTTTATGCAGATCGCCAACAGGAAGCGCCTGAAGGTGTATCATCTGAAGAAATGCGGCTCATTAAGACATTGAAAGCCCAGGTATTAACTGCGTTGAATACAAGATAACGTTTTTTGAATCTGGAAGACAGAAGAGAATGGTCATGACGACAGGTTGCTTGTTTATTATTAGTGCCCCTTCAGGAGCTGGGAAAACCAGTCTCATTAAAGCGTTGCTGAGTAAAGACGCTCATCTCAGCTTGTCTATCTCTTATACTTCTCGTCAACCACGTCCCGGAGAAGTAAATGGACGTGATTATCATTTTGTCAGCGAGCAGACCTTCAGGGAAATGCAGGTTCAAGGGGAATTTTTGGAAAGCGCAGAAGTCTATGGCAATTTGTATGGCACTTCGCAGAAATGGATCAATAAGGCGATTGTATCGGGCCAGGACATCTTGCTTGAAATTGATTGTCAAGGCGCAGAACAGGTGCGGCGATATTTTGCACAGGCAATCGGCATTTTTATTCTGCCGCCATCAGGGAAAGTACTGGAGAAGCGTCTGATAACACGCGACCAGGATCATACCGATGTAATCCGAAAGCGACTGGAAGCGGTGCGTGAAGAAGTCAGTCATGTGAATGAATTTGACTATGTTATTATTAACGATGAACTGGAAAATGCGGTTAATAATTTAGTCTGCATCGTGAATGCAGAACGAATGAAAAGAGAAAGGCAGATCAAAAAATATCAAACATTGATCGCACAGTTCACATAAAATTGTTATTTTCTGAACCCGGCAATATCAAATTGATAGCGTACTAGGTTGACCGTTTTTTATTAACTGCTGTTTTATTAACTGATTAGAATAATTATGGCCCGTATTACTGTAGATGATTGTTTATTAAAAATACCGAATCGTTTTGATATGACTTTGGCTGCCACGGCCCGTGCAAGGCAACTGGCAATGGGTGCTGCACCTATGATTGAGTCGGCGCGGGATAAGCCGACGGTGATCGCGCTACGCGAGCTTGCGCAAGGTAAAATCGATATGGATATTTTGAATCCCAGAAACCTGTAATTTAACAGACAGGGAGACTGTGAACGCGCCTGCATGGTCTTGTCCTTTTTTTCAAGCGATCAACTCGTTCGGTTGGCTGTTTAATTGAATTTAATCGCGTCAATGCATGAAGCTGAATTACTTTTTTCCGAAGCCTCCCAATATCTTAGGCCGGAAGATATTTCTCAGCTGAAAAATGCGTATTCCTTTGGCCAGGGCGCCCATTCTGGTCAATATAGAAAATCGGGTGAACCGTATATTTCTCATCCGCTGGCAGTCGCCAGAATTTTAGGACAGCTTCATATGGATGCGCCGACACTGACGGCAGCTTTGCTGCATGATGTCGTCGAAGATACTCATATTTCAAAGGAAGAGATCAGTGAGCGATTTGGCGCGCCGGTAGCTGAACTGGTCGATGGCGTCTCAAAGCTCGATAAAATACAATTTCAAACGCAAGTCGAGGCGCAAGCCGAGAATTTCCGCAAAATGCTTTTGGCCATGGCGCGTGATGTGCGGGTTATCCTGATAAAGCTGGCCGACAGACTGCATAATATGCAGACATTGCAAGTGATGCGGTCAGAAAAACAGCGCAGTATTGCACGCGAAACGCTTGAGATTTATGCGCCCATCGCCCATCGTTTGGGACTTAATAAGATATACCAGGAATTACAGGAGCTGGGTTTTCGCTATTTGCACCCGCTACGTTATCGTGTACTTGTTAAGGCGACCAAAGCTGCGCGCGGTAACCGGCGTGAAGTTGTCGGAAAAATTCAGGATGCGATCAGCAACAAATTAAAAGACGCCGATCTTGAAGCGCAGGTCTACGGGCGCGAGAAGCATATTTACAGCATTTACAAGAAAATGGTGGAAAAGCAGCTTACATTTTCTGAGGTGCTTGATATCTACGGATTCCGGGTTATTGTCAATGATGTTCCGTCCTGTTATGTCGCATTGGGGGCGCTGCATAGTTTATACAGGCCCATTCCAGGAAAATTTAAGGACTATATCGCTATTCCAAAGCAAAACGGTTACCAATCGCTGCATAGCACTTTGCTCGGACCGTTTGGTATTCCTATCGAAACACAGATTCGCACGCAGGAAATGCATCGGATTTCGGAAAATGGCGTTGCGTCACACTGGCTGTACAAAAGCACCGATACCGATCTGGGCGATTTGAACATGAAGACAAACCAATGGCTGCAAAGCCTGTTGGAGATATTGAGCGATTCAGCCGATTCGAAGGAATTCCTTGAGCATCTGAAATTTGATTTGTTTCCAGGTGACGTCTATGTATTCACGCCGCAGGGGAAAATCCTGACTTTACCCAGGCAGTCAACTGCGGTTGATTTTGCTTATGCGATTCACTCTGATATCGGGAATTGCTGCGTGGCCGCCAAAATTAATGGTGAAAATGCACCGCTTCGCAGCGAACTCAAGAATGGCGATCGCGTGGAAATCATTACGGCGCCCTATGCCAAACCCAATCCATCCTGGCTCAGCTATGTGGTTACCGGCAGAGCGCGGTCCCATATTCGTCATTTTCTTAAGACCATTCAGTTTGATGAATCAGTTGAACTGGGTGAACGCATGTTGAATCAGGCGTTACTTGCATTGAATGTTGAACCGGCGCTGATTGACAAAGCACAATGGGAAAAACTGGTGCGCGACAGTGGTGCCAAATCCAGGGAAGCATTGCTGGCCGACTTGGCTTTAGGTAAGCAGTTGCCTGCGGTGATTGCAAAACGTTTGACTTCTCCGCTGGAATCAATCAATAGCGAGCAAGTGCCCCATGACCCCATAACTATTCTGGGCACAGAAGGTTTAACCGTACAGTTTGCCAAATGCTGTCATCCCATACCTGGGGACGTCATAGTCGGACTGATTAAGAAGGAACATGGCCTGGTTATTCATACCCATAATTGTCCGGTCGTTACGCAAAGCCAGAAAAATCCTGAGAATTGTCTGGATGTGACTTGGGGCAAGGATATCACCCGAACATTCGGGGTTAAAATCAAAATTGTTGCAGCGAACAGGCATGGTGTTCTGGCAAGAATCGCGTCAGCGATTGCCAAAACAGAATCCAATATTGATGATGTCGCCATGGAGAGTGAAAAAGATTACACAGCAATGGGATTTGTTTTGCAGGTCAGGAACCGTCACCATTTGGCGCAGGTCATTCGGGATTTGCGGCGGATCAAAGATGTTGCAAAAATTACACGCATTTGAAGAAAACTGCTTCTGGAACCCAAAGGGAATTCATCGCCCTGTCCACCGTTCAGCCGTATCCTGGCGGTAAAACAGTGCGAGCTGCTCATAAATGGCCGAGAAGTGCTGTTTGACAATTAGCGGGGACTCAAAAAATACCTCGCTCAGAACTGCAAAAAACTCCGCCGGACTCTCGGCTGCATAGGAATCAATTACAAGATCAAGCCCTGATGCGACCTGATGGCAGAACGCTGCATAAGCCTGACTGAAGACATCATGCCAGGTATGCGCGCTCATGTTGGCATGCAAAGGCGGACAGCCGTTTGCGCCTTCGTGCAGCATATCCAGTTTGTGTGCAAATTCATGGATCATGACATTGTGCGAATACTTAAAATTTGGCTGCGTTATTTGCTGCCATGAAAGAATAACCGGACCCGCCAGCCAGGCCTCGCCGGAAACGATTTTGCGGTCATGGTGCACTACGCCGATATCATCCATATAGTCGTAATCCAGAATAAATTCACTTGGATAAACAATGATTTCAATCCAGCTGTCATAATAATCCAAATCAAGATTCAGAATCAGAATACAAGCCTGTATCGCGATTGTTACGCGTATTTCGTCGGTGATTTCAATGTCATGCGCGCCATTGATTACTTTGGCATGCAGAAACAGTAGAACGAGTTCTTGCAACCGGCGCAATTCATCCGGATTCATACCGTTCAGGCAACGCATGTTGATCATTTTTTGCCAGATGCTTCCCGGAATTTCTTCCTGTTGAAGTATCCGGTTACGCCGCCAGCGATTTATATGCCATGACATGGTGAAATTAGAAAGCTATCGGATGACCAGGGGTTGTTATCAGTTAGTGAATTGCTACTGCTGGCACCATTTCAGGAGCAACAGGAAAAACTCACTAATTGAGAACAGCCTCTAACATTCTATCCATTATAATAACGTATTCAGCGTCAACAAGTACATTGAATGTCATGTAGAAAATGAAATGGTTCGCATTTCTTGTTTGACAAAATAATTGTCGCCATTTTTTACGAATGTTTGATAAGCAGGGGTTTAGAGAAAGTGACCAATACCAAGAATGCGCGGGATATCCAGGTCAGAAGCACTCATCTGGAGATTGAAGATATTGTTTTAAAGTTAAGCGCGTTGCGTAACGCATCGCTGGAAGTCCGGAAACGCCATGACAGGCCGCCAAAACTACCATCCCGAAAAATACTGGCGCAAGTTGCAGAAGGACTGAGTGCTGCAATGTTCCCAAATCGTCTGGGGTCATCCGATCTGGCGGATGAAGGCATTGACCATTATGTTGGTCATACGCTCAATGTGACATTGCGTGACTTGATGGTGCAAATACAGCATGAACTGCATTACAACTCGGGTCTGGAAACGCTCAGTCCGGAAGACCGGAAAAAATCGATTGCGATTACACAGGCATTTGCCAAACGACTGCCTGAAATCAGAGTGTTGCTTGACAGCGATATTATTGCGGCCTATGAAGGCGACCCGGCTGCACGCAACGTTGACGAAGTATTGGTCTGTTATCCCGGTATTATGGCGATTACCCATTACCGGTTGGCGCATGAATTGCATAATCTGGGTGTGCCGTTGATTGCACGCATGATTTCAGAAATCGCACATTCGGCAACAGGCATTGAAATTCATCCTGGCGCCCAGATTGGCGGCAGCTTTTTTATCGATCATGGCACCGGTGTCGTTATCGGTGAAACGGCGATTATCGGCCGGAATGTGCGTTTGTATCAGGCGGTAACACTGGGCGCTAAGCGTTTTCCGGTGGATGAGAACGGTACGCTGGTCAAAGGTAATTTGCGCCATCCGATTGTGGAAGATGATGTCGTGATTTATGCCGGGGCGACGATACTGGGACGCATCACCATTGGGCGCGGTTCGACGATAGGTGGTAACGTCTGGTTGACGCACAGCGTTCCGCCAGGCAGTAATATATCGCAGGCGCAGGTGCCGAGCAAAGGTGCGGTATGATGAGGCATTCCACCTTAACCGGTTTTCTGCTTGAAAGTGACAATATGGTCGGCAACGACTTTGATGCCGATTTTCTCGCCAAGACCATGATTGTGGTGACTTGGGACCAGCGAAAGCACTTTGCTGCCACTTGTCAGCTGCAGGGTATATAAAATTTCGGCGCCTTTAAACGCTTTCTGGATGACTGTGGCCTGCTGCAGGCTGGTATCGTCATGCACTATATCATCGGGCCGCATCAATACGTCAACGATACTGCCGACAGTACAATCCAATGGCGCATTGCCTTTCAGGGCGCCCAGTTCAGTTTCAATATGGTGTGCATCGATAATCTTGCCGGGCAGAAACATGCCCTGGCCGATAAAATCGGCGACGAGCCGGTCGACCGGCTGATGATAAAGATTATAGGCGGTGTCCCATTGATGAATATCCCCGTTAAACATCACGCCGATCTTGTCGGCGATTGCGAATGCTTCAGACTGGTCATGGGTTACAAGAATCGCGGTGATATTCTGATTCTTGAGGATATCATGCACCTCCAGACTTAAGCGTTCGCGCAGACTCACATCCAGATTGGAAAACGGTTCATCGAGCAAAAGCAGCGCAGGGCGCGGCGCCAGTGCACGCGCCAATGCGACGCGCTGTTGCTGTCCGCCGGACAGTTCATGCGGGTATTTTTTGGCGGCGTTTTCCAGCTGCACAATTTGCAACCATTCTTCAACGCGTACCTTGCGTTCTGACCGGGGTAACCGATGCAGGCCAAAACCGATGTTAGCCGCGACATTAAGGTGTGGAAATAATGCGTAATCCTGAAAGACCATGCCAATCTGTCTTTTCTCAGGTGGCAACGATGTTTTTGCATTGCTGATGCAGTGGTCATTGACCAGAATCTCGCCGCCGGAAACCGGTTCGAATCCGGCAATACACCGCAAAGCCGTGGTCTTCCCGCAACCGCTCGGACCCAACAGGCAACCGATCTCGCCCTTATGCAATGTCAGCGACAAGTCGTTGAGCACTTGTTGCTCGCCGTAGCGTTGCCGAACATGTCTGAGTTGCAGTAGCGGAGTATTCATACGGTTTTCGGGCTAATTCTTCTTGTATCCAGTGTTATTGCAGCAAAGTGGCGACATGGGGTGAAATGATAACGGCAGAAATTTATATTCTAAAGTGAAAAAACGATTGATTATATAACCGCGCAGTGGATATGTCTTTTGTTCTGTAGATGACAAAAAATTGACGGGTGTTTTTGTTCATGCTTTGCAATGATTATATTGCAAGCTATTTGGTAGGGAATTCCAGAAAGTGTGGTAGGGAAGCAGTTGAGGCTGATAATATTTCTGTCGTCCGCGCAATTCAGCATGTAGCATGTAGCATGTAGTATGTTTTGCTCGTTGCGAAGAAAAAGATGCATGTAATTGTGTGAAGAAAATGTCCTGAAAAAAGAAATTTCCAAGCCTTGCAATACAGCATTTATTCGATTTTTTTTCGATTGATTTTGTTGCATTGCAAGACGTGACCCCTTTGCCGGTATGACCCCTTTGCCGGTAAAACCTTCGAATGTTGCAATGCAAGACACCGAACTTGCATACTACTCAATGACAGGAACTTTCCTTCTTCAAGCTTTGATTCTAGACCGAACCCCAACAGTTATACAGCGAGTTTGACTAGATATCCTGTTTAACGTATATTTTATTTACTAAAAAATAGCGTTTATTTTCCTATACTCTCCTATAAACCTGAGGTTGCTCCTAATACTAATTTCTTGGATGATTTGTTTATGCAACCCACTAGGAATTCTCATTCTGATTGCCTCTGTGATCTATCTAACAGAACTCCAAATCTAGGCTGAGAAAGGTATTTGAGAAGAATTGTGGGAAGGTGGGGAGATGGGTTTAAAGAGAGGGTGACCATTTTTTCCTAATAGTACAAACTGTTTAAAAATCCTAAGAATGCTAGTTCCTAATCATTTGCAAATAGCTCTTTTGAAACCTTTGGACGTTGCCCCAGAAGTTTAATGAAGATCTACCTTTTTGCAAACGTATTACTTTTCATTGTAGCTGTCATTGTTACTTTGGTAGGAAAAAAAATCGGGATTTCCATTAAAAAATATGTCGTTATCTGCAAAAGTATCGGTTTAGTTGCGTTTTTCGGAATCGTGTTATCAATATTTTCGATTTGGTTTGATTTTACAGCCAATGAGAGGAATTCAAAAGAACAGAAACAACTGATAGCAAACCAAGAAATACTACAATCGGAAGTGAAAAATATCCCTGAAAATATTGTAGCAAAAATTTCAGAAGTACTAGAATTAGACGCTCAGCTTACAGAAGAAGGACCGCTCAAAGATTTAGCAAGATTAACAAAATCAGCAGAACCGTTGAAAATAGCCGCAAGAAAAAAGATAGAGTCGGGTGACAGGCGATTGGAAACCGAAGGCGCTGAAGATCTTCTAAAAATAGCAAAAGACAGATCAAAGTTAATTGAGTTAATAAACAAACAAGCAGCTGAGGATTTTAGAGAAGCGGGGGCGGCTTTTCTGGTGGCAGGCGATATTGAACGTGCATTGCAAGCATATCAATCTTCAACACTTTTAGATCCAACGAATATGTCGGGGTTTTTGACTCTAAGCGAGCTAGCCCTGCAGGCGGGTGATGTCGAGACTGCTGAGCACGCAGCTTTAGAATGTGTAAAATTAGTTGATGGTGGAGAAACCTCTAATTTCGCCAAATACTTTGCTTATAGCCAAATTTCAAAAATCTATATAAGCTCCGGCAGCTTTAAGAAAGCGAAATTGTATTTGGATTTATTATTGTCTGAAAGAAGTCAACAGTATCAAAGTAACAGAGAATTCAGCGAAAAAAATCCAATAGAAAAATTTAAAATCTCAAAGCCTCCAACAATCATGGGTAACGACAAAACTCATGTTTCAATTTTCTGGGGTGGCGAAATACAGCTGATTTATAAGTTTGGGAATCTAGGAGGGGAAGATATGGAAGAGCAGATTGGTTCAATCGTTACAGACTCTATGACTTTTATTACACGACATCAACTTATGAAAGCATATGAGTTATCTGGAAAGTATTATGCCGCATTGGGAAACTCCACTTCAGCAAAGAACACATTTAAGAAAGCAATTGCATTATCTAATATTCAGAATCAAAGCTCAGGCCAACTTGGGCTACAGAATTACACTCTTTCATTGTACGATCAGCTCCTACGATCGATAGACGCCGATAACGACATAGAAAAAATTGAGATCAAACTTGAGATGCTTGCTTTAGAAGAACAAGTACTAACAGAAGTCGAAGAAGTAATTAGTATTGCAGAACAGAAAGGGATTAAATTAAATTACGTTGAACTTGTCACCGGGAGTCGGATTGACCGAAAAAAAGAGCTAAGCACCTTTGCGCCGGTTTTGTATGATTTACTTCGAAACATCGCTCAAAGAAATCTGGAGCTAGCTTTAATTTATTTTGAGAAAAAAGAATATGCAAATGCGCGCAAATTTGCGACTTTGTCAACTGACTCTTTGAAAAAAATTTCTAGTGAGAAAATTAAGCTTGAAGAAGAAATGTATTTAAAGATTGCTCTTTTTTACAATAGCTTGTTCCACATGATTGATGGCGAGCCGAAGCGGTCATGTGAGATAATGGATGAAAGTGACGCTCTTTTAAAAGATCGCAAAGATATCTTACCAGATCATCTCACTGGAGATGTCATAAATCAGGTTTTTTCAGAAACACAAATGCATATTAGTTATTGTAAAAACACGCTAAAGTATAAGCATTAAGCATGCCAGGGAAAGTCAGGGTCAGAAAGTCAGGGTCTACCATTGATTTTTAGCAGGGTGACAAGCCACATCTCAAGCAGTTAGTATAGACATTGGACGGGGGTGTGGCTCATGGGGTCTGCGGCTGGGATTCTGGCTCGCTAGACTTGAAATGCCGTCCCCGTCCTCCTGCATCATCCGGAGTGTCGTACGGGATGGTGCCGATCTTTTGATTGTGGCTCTGTATGTAGACGAGACCGATGGATGATTTTGGTTTTGTCTTAATGATACGGAGACCCCAAAATTATGAATAACGCTCCACAAATTTGTGTCAGTGTTGATGTTGGTTGTCGCCAGCATAGCGTGGCAATCGGCTTGCCTAATGGCTGTGTGCTGGATCAAAATCTTAGGTAGAGTAAAGGACTGGCTTCCGATCACCATTAGAAATCGCCTATCTGTTTCCGCCCCTTTCGTTTGACGGTGCCTCAATAGCCATTCCATAGTTGACCTCACCAATCCTTCCTCATCAAACCGTACATGCGGTGCTACCGCATACGGCTTTCCGATGTTCTTCACACCGAGGCATGCGCCTTTTTCCAGCCAGCTGTTGTCGGAACCTTGTATAGCCCATATTTCGTATAAAACTGTTGACTCGGGAAACGACCAAGGCCGGTTCCGCGATCTTTGACCTTGTGCCGCTTCATCAGATGCTTACGCAAGCGCTCTTCTGCGTGCGTCTTCACCCGATCCAATGCTTTGCTGGAATTTCGATAGTGGAAGTAATTTGTCCATCCTCGAAGAACAGCATTCATACTGCCAATAATGTTTTCCAATGGCATTGGCGTGCGTTCACGTCTGGTCAATTGCTTTAAACGGTTTTTGACTCTAGCAAGAGATTTGGGGGACGGACAAACATGCGGATACGTTTTTCCCGACTTCAATCCCTTACTTACCCTGATTTCAAAACCCAAGAAGTTGAAACTTTCCTGTGTGGCATCAACTATACGTGTCTTAGTCTCATTAAGCGTAAGATCAAGACGGCCCATGATGTACTGTATGACCAACATGGAGTCATCCACTTTCCCTCTGCATAACACCACAAAATCGTCCGCATAGCGGACGATGTGTGCACGCAGTTTTCTTCTCAATTGACGCCTGTCCCAAATCCGATCAAGAATATGCAGGTAACAGTTGGCCAATAGCGGTGAAATGACACCCCCCTGGGGAGTGCCTTTGCTGTTGGCTTTGCCACCACCTACATTTTTCCTTGTGCCA
This sequence comes from Burkholderiales bacterium, assembly GCA_024235795.1. Taxonomy (GTDB): domain Bacteria; phylum Pseudomonadota; class Gammaproteobacteria; order Burkholderiales; family Nitrosomonadaceae; genus Nitrosomonas. Next base: position 142,160 of record JACKLR010000002.1, read on the forward strand.
TCCCTGTCCTCCCCAATGACCGGTGCTTTAAGCCATAGCTTGATTAGATGCAGTATCGCACCGTCAACTATGCGCTCAGATACCACGACCATTAGTTTGGCATGGGATATGCTGTCAAAATACTTCGACAGATCAGCATCAATGACTTGGTTGTAGCCCTGATGAAGCGCATCCGCTATCTCGTCGACCGCATCATGAGCAGATTTCTTCGGACGAAATCCATAGGAATTCAGGCAGAAGTCCGCCTCAAATATCGGTTCAATAACGAGCTTTACTGTAATGGTCAACTAAAACCGGACACTTTTTTAGGCAGTTTTTCTATAGAACATACGCTCAAATTGCAAAGGCGATTGGTAACCTAATTTTGAGTGTGTACGTTTTCCATTGTAGAAAACCAAATAATCAACAATACTCAGCTTTGCTTCTTCTTTTGTTCTGAATTTTTCGTAATTCAATTGCTCATATTTAAGGCTACGAAAAAATCGCTCAGTCGGGGAGTTATCCCAACAATTTCCTTTTCTGCTCATGCTCTGTTTCATTTTCATAACAGACAAAAGTTCACGGTATTCATGGCTAGCGTATTGGCTACCCCGATCCGAGTGATGAAGTAAGCCAGGCGCCGGTTTTTTTCGCCAAAAGGCCATTTGTAGCGCTTTCACACATAATGCTGTTCGCATGTGGTCAGCAATTGCCCAACCCACAATTTGCCTAGAAAATAAATCAATGACAACCGCAACATAGAGCCAGCCTTCCAGCGTCCAAACATACGTGATATCCGTTGTCCATACTTGATTTGGGGCAACGACATCAAATTGCCGGTCAAGGCTATTAGTCGAAATCGCCTCGTTATGGTTGCTGTTAGTCGTCACTTTAAAGCGCTTGGGATAGCGAGCTTTCAACCCCAGACGAGTCATTAAGTGGCGTACTTGGTAATAGCCTGACTTTATGCCCGCCTTACCTAACGCATCGGATAACCGTCGATAACCATAGGTTTGTTTATGTGCGTCGAAAAGCTGGCGCGCCTTGTCCTCAAGCGCTTCTCTTTTCCTGATCCTGTCAGTATCGTCAGGTTTCTTGGCCCACGCATAAAAAGCACTGGAACTAACCGCCATCACGCGACATAACACGGTAACCGGGTACGTCTTCTGTTGCTCTCGAATAAACCCGTATTTTATTCGAGTTCCTTGGCAAAGAAGACTGCCGCCTTTTTTATGATTTCACGCTCCATACGTAACTGCTCGTTTTCCCGACGTAATCGAATCAATTCTGTTTGATCCGCCAGGCTTAAAGTTGTGTTCTTCCCCGATGACTGAGCAGTAGGCACTCTTTCTGCTCTAGACCATCGCCCAATCGCGCTTAAAGAAACACCTAAATGTTCAACAACCTGCTGATGGGTATACCCCTTTTCATTAACTAATCTTGCCGCATCTTGTTTAAATTCTAATGTATATTTTGGTCTTGGTTGTTTTGTTTTTGTATTCATTTTTTACCTCTAATGACATTATAAATCTGCCTCTAGAAGTGTCCTGTTTAATTAAACCATTTCATACCGCCATCTGAACTACCCGGTCACGGATTGTCGGTATTCCCAAAGGACGCTGACTGCCGTCCGCTTTAGGAATCATGACACGCCGCACTGGACTCGGTTGGTAAGTTTTGTGTTTCAGGTCTTGGCCCAGCTCCGACAAAAACCTGTCTATCCCAATCTTTTGCTCTATGTCCTCAAAGTTCATCCCATCAACGCCGAAACTCCCTTTGTTGGCACGCGCAAGACGGTAGGCAAACATGAGGGTGTCTGCCCGCCATACCTTGTCATATAGCGCATAGAAGCGATAGGCTGGTTGTTGCTTGGCCTTGGTGTAGAGCTTCCTCTGTAGTGTCCTGATTGCTTCAGGGGTTATTAGCATTGCGCAATCCCCTTTTCCTCCACTCTTTGGTTGCATGAACAAAGCAGGGTTCCTTCCCTCATCCGGGGTTATGTTGTCCCACGAACTCAAACAGTACTATGAACCCCTCCGACTCCCATTACGGCACGCAGCGATTTCGTTTCCTTATACGCCACAGTCGATGGCCTCCACACCACCGCAACGGGTCTCCAGCACTGGGCGGTAAATCTTCAAAAACATGCCGACCTTGCTACCCCGGAAGTCAATGAGTGCCACTTCCGTTATTACTGCACCCATCCAACGGCCTTCCCCTTCTGACCACAGGGTCGGCTTCTCCAATTCGTTTACGAGGCTACTTGTAGGTTCACTTGCGTTACGGCCTGCTCTCTTGCTGTGTGGAAACTTACGACCCCGCAAGGAGATGGGGTCAGATCTTGCATTGCAACATCCGCCAACATGCGCTACTAGGGTCACATGCGCTATTAGCTATTTTAGCTATTAGGGTCAGGTCGATAATCAAGAACAAGTAATCTAGCGGTCAGATCAATGTTGTATTGTGAATGGTCATTTACCCATCATGCAAAAACCTTGCACAGGAAGAATTTAAAAGATCCCACCAGGACTGAAGATATTTGCTAAAGATTAAATGTGCGTGCTTACCGGGTGAAACTTTTTTATCCCGAGTGTATCAGGGTTGTGTTCGTTCAATAAGCCTTTACAATAGCTATTTCCAGAAAATTTGACAAGGAAATACAGCCATGAATATCAAAAAAAATCAACTGATTGCGCTATTGATCGCGTTAATGTTTTCCTGCCTGTTTCCCGGTGTGTCCTTTTCCAAGGATCAGCCTGCGCAGAATGTTTTGACGACGGAATTGTCGGTCAGGGCGGCAATGGCGGCGATGAAGCAATGTGAGAACGATGGTTTCAAGGTCAGTGTTGCAATTGTCGACAATGCCGGTTTGCTCAAAGTGCAGTTGAAAGCCGATGGCGCCGGGCCGCATACGCTGGATAGCAGCCGCCGCAAGGCGTATACCGCAAACAGTTTGCGCGGGCCGACACAGAAATATGCTGAACTGATTATCAGTAGCCCGGATTTGCACAGTCTTGCCCGCATGAATGAAAGTATCCTTTTACTCGGTGGCGGCTTTCCAATAAAAATGGGGGGTGAAATTGTCGGCGGCATCGGCGTGGGCGGTGCGCCTGGAATCCGGTTTGACGAGGTTTGCGCTCGCGAAGCCTTGAAGGTTTTGCAGGCCGATGATCTGTTTGAATAATAGGGATGTCTGTCTCTCCTAATGGATATGGCCTGCATTCTGCGCGCCGTGCACCCGGCTACCGAATCACCTAATCGCTACCATCATCATCTGCGATTTTCATAACCGTTTGCGCGCGGGTTTTTTCCAGCCGCGCCAGCTCGTAATGGATAAATGCCAGGGCGGTGAGTACCGGCGCGAAAAAATTGACGACCGGGATATACTGCAGGAAGCCCGTCAACAAGCCCAGATTCCATAACGAAAACCGGCTTGAAGAAAGCAGTTGCTTGATTTCACCATGATTGGCGTGTTCGGAAAGCGCATCGTAGCGAAACAGCTGCTGATTTAGGAATGCTGCGGCAATAAACGGAACAATGAGGCCTGCTGCACCAAATGCCCATAATGGCAGGGTAATGATCCAGATCAGAATGTACATGAACACGGCATAGAACGCGTTGACAAGACTGCCTGTTACGGTGCCGCCGCTTTCGCGTTTGAGCGTGGGGTAATGTCTTTTTGCCACATGATTGATTAATGCAGGCATCGAGAAAATGGCTGTGATCAACAAAGTAGTGATGATAACCAGCGGTATGAAGAAAATGATATGGATCAACCATTGAATACTGTAAGCAAGCCAGCCCGGCGCCTGACTTGCCAGCCATTCCTTAATGCCCAGTTCATCGAAGCCTAGAAAAACTACTTCCGAGAATGTATCCCAGAAAAACCAGCCGATAAAAATCCATAATGTGCTTGCCAGCAGTACCGGCCACATCATGATCCAAATAATGTTAAACCGAAGTAAATCACGGATTGCATGTGCTATGGCATTTAAAATGTGTGACATAACTTTTTTCTGAAATGTTTAATGAATCAAAAAATGAGAAAGCCCCGCTATGTAATCAAAGGCATTTAATTTTAACGCACATAGACGTTGCAGTGGTTTTTTGGTGAACAAGATGTCTATGTGGTTTGAAATGGACAAGCAGCGAGATTCTGAATTCTAGAAGTGGGATGAACAAATGGTATCCAGGCTGTGGGCCGGGTTGGTAGTCTAATAGTGACTACTTAAACCATGCGGCTGCGTTGAGGCCGTTGAGTTGCTCATTATCGAACAAAGTTTTAGGGTATAAGCGTGTTGTCCTCCAAGCTCGGATCCGGTAATGCATGTTGATCCGGTACATTGGCTCGGTATAGTTTTCATGACAATCGGTATGTTATATTCCTTCACACAACTTAACGGAGTATGACCTTAATTTTTGTTATGAGGAGAAATTATGTTTGTTAAACTTTTTTTTGGCGTGGCACTCGGAGTAAGTATGTCGAGTTTTGCTGGATCGGAGGGTGGATTCAAATCAGCTGTCGATTTCACTCAGAAAAACCAGTCAGTGACTAATGCAGGGCAGCAGTCACAATTGAAATCACGCGTATCCAATAAACAGCAAAATCAAACCGCATCGCAACAAGATTCAAATGCAAGTCAGAAGCCATCAATGATTGATTACTGTCGAAAACACACTTGTTAATTCGTTCATTTTTTCGGAGTTAATCATGAACTCAAAAATTTTGAGAATTTTACCTGCGCTGTTTTTCCTGTTTTATGTGACTAACACTACTTCAGCTCCGCCACACTGGAATTATGACGATCCAGCTGCTTGGTGGGCAATTGTAGACCCGGCACACCCGGCACCGTTATCCTATCCCTACGCAGAATGCGGTGTAGGCCAACATCAATCACCGGTTGATCTGGCTGCAGCAAAATTCAGTTCCAAACCGCTCAATCAACTGGCGATTATATACGGCGCCGACACGGTAACTTTCTACAATAGTGGGCACGCCGTACAGGTTAATACGTCAAACGATTATTCCGGCGTACTGAAGGTTGGAGAAGAGACATTACCGTTAATTCAATTCCATTTTCATGAACCCAGTGAGCATGTCGTCGGTGGTCGTCATTTTCCTGCCGAGGTACATTTTGTACACATTAATGAAGATGGCAGAATTGCAGTTGTCGCAGTTGCAATAGAGCTCGGGGAGGAAAATACGGCTTTCCAAACCGTTCTGGATAATACACCCGTTGTGGGAAGAGAAAGCAATGCAGACACAGGTATTCAAATCGACCCTGTCGAATTTCTTCCAAAACAAGATCATGACAATCTGGAATATTATACGCTAGCGGGATCTTTAACGACTCCACCTTGCAGAGAAGGTGTACAGTGGTATCTTCTGGCTGATCCGATAACGATTTCAGAGGCACAACTTGAACAATTTAAAGGTTTCTACACAAATAACGTACGCTTCGTGCAGGATTTAAACGGGCGTTCCATATTGTTTAACAAATAATTTTAAACGCCATAGAATTATAACTGCCCGGTAAACTTGTAGTATGCTTCGGTTGCTAGATTGATATTATTATCTCTGGCCGCCATTTAAACAGCTAAATTTATTTTTATTTAACTAAAAACATTATTTCTGAAAGGGAGAGAACTCTATGAGTATGGAAAGTGAATTTAAGGCGAAATTCGGAGGATTCTGGAATTCGCTGGTGATACTGCTCGTCATTATTATTTGTTTGCGTTTTTCCAGTATTGAGCTGGCTGAGGAAGATCTTGGAACCCGGTTGGCGTGTTCGCTGCAATTATTTTTGGCTTGTATTGGTGCGGGTATTGTCCTGGGCATTTTGCGAATCTTCTTGTCATTTTCAAATGATACCTATACAAGAGCGCCGGCTTCCGCGAATTTTACTTCAGGAATCAGGTTCGGAATCGTGGCGGGCGGCGCCTTGATTATGATTATCGGTATGTTGCAGCTGGAAAATTTCCTTGGGCCGCTGCAACCTGTAGTTGATGCGCTTTTTGGCAAGTTGTACGCGCTGTTTGAATAATCGATTGTTTCCGAGTCAGCCTTTATTGCGACTGCAAACGGCTGACTCTAATGACTTGTTAACTTGTATTCAGTTCGCTTTTTCAAATTCAAACTGTAAGTCCGCATCGTCCTTATCGCGCGTATCGTATACCCAAGTCGGGATCATGTTTTAAATGTTCTGGCATTTTTCCTTTTCCAGATCAAGAATGTACCGATACAGTTGATCATATTCTTTTTTGGAACGATTGTTGAACAGCGGATCGTCTTGCATCTTGACTTCATTTTCTATCTCATGCCATTCTTTTTCGGAAAATTCAGTATCCATTAACGGGTAGACAAATTCATTTTCTTTATCAAGATGCTGTTTTTGCAACGCAATGTATTGTCTGGCGCCGGTGAGTAATTCATCTGCCGACACGATGCAATCTTCCGCGACGCTATTGAATAACTCATTTATTTTTTTCGTTTCCAAAATAATTTTTTCGTGTTCAATCTGAAGCTGTTTGATCAGCTTGCTTTCTTTTACCTTCTTTTTCAGCAGTCTATTGAAAATGATGTCTTCTGACGGATGATGCCACTTGTCAGGATAAGTGCGCACATAGTCTAACGCACTGAGAATAATAGCCAAATCAGGAGCGCGTTTACTATCAAAATCATAACAGCCAATCTCGTGACTGAGGCAATTGAGTAGTTTGTGCAAATGATGGTGATCAGTATGAAGCTGGCGTTGTATTTTATGCATGACAACTCCTCCCAAAAGACTGACATTAAGGCCGGACAATAGCATGACCAGTGTCCGTGCTTGTTATGATGTGTCAAATACGCAGTAAGTAATTGTTCGAGGTTGTTCGAAGTCCAAACCCGAAAAATGTGTTTACCGTTTGCTTAAGTTTGGTTTGCGTAATTTGAGATAACTTAGGTAGTATGCCAAATATTCTTACATACTATATCAGAACCTTACTTACTTTTTTAGACAAATTATTACCCATGAAAGTTTTTGAACGATTGCAGCCAGGTGTTCAATACGTGCTGATGCTTCTTTTAAGCCAGTCGGTGTGCGCTTTTCAGGATCAGGCGACAATGAATTCTGACGACTTGCTTGTCAGTTATTCAGAAAAAAACAATTTAACCCGATCCCCAGACCAAGGTATCACGATCCACATCTACCGGAATGGTGATGCGTTTGTTTCTGTGCCTGAAACCATGAAACTGTCAGGTCAGTATCATGCATTGCTGGAGCAGGATAAAATCGATGCACTATGGACGTTGCTCATCGACGAGAAATTGCTTACATTCAATGCGCAATCATTACGCGAAGCGTTGATCAAGGAGCAACAATTGTTGAAACAGTCCCGTGCTATCGTGACCACTGTTTCAGACAAGTCCGTCAGCGTGCTCGAGTTTTATCCCAACAGGTATAAGCCGCAGGGGCTCGCGGGTGAAGAAGAAAATGCCGTCAGACGGATAACCTGGTCAGGGTTGAGATGGGATGCTGCGCATCATCCGCAAATTGAGGTTCTTCAATTATTATACGCAGTGCAAAAAAGCCTGCTGTCGATTCTAAACCAGGATGATTTGCAACACATTGATCAGTAATATCTAGAGAATAAATCTGTGCCGGAAAGGTATTTTTAATGCGCTTGGGTGTGCGGGTAGTGAAGTCGGAAGACCAGAAAAAACAGAAACCGTCAGTGTTGATTGTGCTGTTGGGTATGCTGGTATTGATAAAACCAGTAGAGGCCGGCGTATTTGAATTTGTCAGCGAAGTCAATGAAGTGGATATTATTACGCACCCCACTGGTTATACCGGCGGCGGGGGTGAGCTGATTGTAACCGTCGGTATTTCACCATCGTCGCCTCATGCGGATGAAATGGAAATACCGGTGCAAAATGCCATAAATACCTGGAATCAACGCTTGCCAACGACAGAGAATATCCAGGTGGATGACTCCATTGTGCCGCGTCATATGTTTGATTTTGAGTCGGTTGCCCTTCACGAACTGGGGCACTGTATCGGTCTTTCGCATCCCAATCTAGCCACCGAGTCTGGGCTGGTCGGGGATAATAATAATTACACAAGCGCGGTAAAAGGCGATAATAACCGGTTTGATTTAAATCCCGGCGCAGACGGCGTAATTGGTTCAGGAGATGATTTGCGCGGAGATGACATCAATCTGCACTGGTTTAATAAAGAAAACAATAATCCGTTCTTGCTGGCCAAGGTCTTTGATATCACAACCTATAGCCTCGATTTGAACGATCTCCCGGCGGGTCATCAATTTCCCGCAAATGGCGATCGCTCGGTGTCGTCTATGCTCGGGTTTCAGAATACCGAGGCTGTCATGCAGCAGGGTATTGAGTCGGGGGAAGCCCGGCGTACCCTGGTCGCAGACGATATCGCGACACTTCGTCTAGCCATGAGCGGTCTGGATAGACTGGAAGGTACATCGGATGATTATAGTTTAATCTTGCAATACCAGGGTATTACCGATGAAGCCGATATTATTTTTAGTTTTGATAATATGGCCTCATTTGCGGCGTGCAGGATTTCCGGTTTCTTTCTCAATGACAAACATGTCGCCATACAGGAAGGCCATATTTCATTCAATACCAGCTTTCAGTGGTTTTTTAATCCTGAATTAACGCCACTTGTGCTGGAAGAACCCGTTGTTTCCATTCTGGCGAACAATCAGTCGGCTGAACCCGTTATTCTGCAATCAGGCGATCATTTGTCACTGACAGTGATGCTTGATCCGGGACGGAAGAAAGGTGATCTGGCCGATTACTGGGTACGCGCGCAAACGCCGTTTGGAGATTACTGGCTGAATAACCGATTGCAATTTGTTCGTTCGGATACGCCCGTGCGTGTTCATGGCGGACCATTGGTTCAATTTACTGCTTTCAGCATCCTGGAGAGCGCAACAGACGGTTTGCCAGCCGGCACCTATACGGTTACATTTGCTGTGGATGATAACCTTGATCTGATTTACGATGAATCATTTCGGAATTCCGTGATTTTTACGATACAGCCCCGGTAACCTGCCATTGTTTGCATAGGGTTTGAAGTGGCTTTCTGAACATTAAAAAATAGTATTTCATCTTTGATGGCAACGCATAATAGGTTAAAGTAAGCGAGATAGAGTCCTGGAAGTATTTCATGCAAAAATAATTTACAATTTTTTTGAGGATATTGATATGCTTTGTCCTAAATGTGGAACGGAAAATACTGAACAAGCTGATTTTTGTACACATTGCGCTGAACCGTTGAAGGCTGTAAATGTGCAATACGAGAACGTCGCCTCGCAGCAGGCAGAGGGGTCAAGGGAGACCGGAAGTGATACGGTTACGGTTTCGCGTAATGAAGAATATGACGCGTCGATAAGCGATGAATCGCAATCGCGCCCTCCGCGGCTTACAAATATCGATTTTCAATCGGAGAAACAGGCAAGTGAAAAGCCCGCTGTCTCCCCAGGATTGAATATCGGGATTATTATTGGTACGCTGATTTTCCCGATTATCGGCATAGCGATGGGGTTCACTTATATGCGAAAACCACACCCAGATGCCAAGAAAGCCGGTAAAACCTGGTTGATACTGGGTGCTATCATGCTTTTGATCAATATTCTTATAGTAAGTCTTGATTGATTAAGCGTACTGAATGACCAAATGTTAATGTGATGACTGGGCAGTGTGCTTTATCATCCTTTAATGTTAACCCATTTACCTTCTTTCTGATCTTTGTGACTCTTTATAATACTTGAAAATTGTGCAATCTGGGACTGGATGTGATTCGGGATGCTTTGCTAGAAGCAATATCTTGATAAAGACTGTAAAGTTTATTGATTGGCACCGCCGGCAATTTGAGCATGCCGAGAAAGCGGCAGCGGAAACACACCATTTATCACTGGAACCGGCGAGATGACCGGTACATCCGGCGGGTTGCCGTCTTCTGATAATGTTTGTTGAATATAGTCGTAATGGCAGAGATAATGCATGGTGGCAGACATGAATCGATCAACAAACATGGCGGGTTTTTTCCACCACAAATTGGATATCAGTGCCTGAGCTGGCGCGATCTGAATTCATGCTGATTGCTGTAATGTTGGCAGTGGTGATTATGTGGTAGTGGTGACGATGTTCGCTTAACTGGCTTTTGCAGAAAGTTTTCGAGGCAATTGCGCGGTGATTCGTTTTTCAACGGCCTGTTAGTCATCGTAAGCATTTAATTCTTTTCAGTGTGAAATCTTCAATTATTTAGTTCGGGATGATTGTTCCAGGATGTCAGAATCCAGTAAAACACCTTTAACCACAGATACTTCTGCAACAATAATCGAAGCAGGAGCGGGTTCGGAAATTGTCGATTGCGGCGCAATACCCGATTCCGATACGATCCATGAATGGCCTGTTTTGCTGGTGCTTGCCGCTGTACAATTTGTGCATATTCTGGACTTCATGATGATCATGCCGCTGGGGCCCGAATTTTTCAGGCTGTTTGACATTACACCACAGCAGTTTGGTTTGTTGGTGACAGTCTATACGTTCAGTGCGGCAGTTTGCAGCTTTCTGGTGGCCTTCGTGGTTGACCGCTTTGATCGTAAGCATGTGCTTATTGGCTTTTGTGCGGGATTCTCGCTGGCAACATTGTTATGTGCTTTGTCGGTCAACTATCAGATGTTGCTGTTCAGCCGGGCGATTGCAGGCATGTTCGGCGGTCTGATGAGTGCAACTGTATTTTCAATTATCGCCGATCTGATTCCCAAATCACGCCGGGGCAAGGCGACCGGGACCGTGATGTCTGCGTTTCCATTTGCAGCAGTTGCCGGTATGCCTATCGGATTGTTTCTTGCCAATCTGATCGCTTGGCGTGTTCCGTTTATCATACTGGCCTTGATGGGATTAATTATTGTGCTGGCAGCTAATCGTTTGCTGCCCTCCGTTAAGCCGCATTTGCATGCGCTGCATCAAACTGATTCGCTGGATCTTTCAAATCAGTTCAAAAATATTTTTCTGAACAAGAATCATATTTTTGCTTTTTTGTTGATTGCCATGCTGATGTTTTCAGGCTACCTCGTTATCCCCTTTATTAGTGTCTATATGGTGACGAATGCGGGTATGCAAGAGCATGAGTTGCCTTATCTTTATTTTTTTGGTGGATTGTTCAGCTTTTTTACCGCGAATCTTTTTGGCCGTTTTACTGACCGTTACAGTAAAAAGCTGATGTTCGGTATTCTGGCGGTGCTGTCGCTCGTGCCGATTCTATGGATAACCCATATTTCAGAAGCGCCCTTGTTTTTGCTGCTGACGGCGACAACACTATTCATGATATTGGTCACGGGCCGCATTATCCCGTTAATGGCGTTGATTACCACATGTGTCAGGCCGCATTTGCGTGGCAGTTTTATGACATTTCATATGTCCATTCAACAGTTCTCAGCAGGAATGGGTTCGCTGCTGGCCGGTTCCATGATGATAATGACCGCGCATGGGAAAATCATGAATTTTGATACTGTTGGCATGATTGCAGCCGTGATAACCATGGTCGGTATTTTGTTGGTTACGCAGTTAAAGACGATAGAAGAACTCGATGGATAGAGTGATTACACTACGCTCACTCTGCCTTGCTGAGGCCCAAAATGGGCATCAGCAGCAACAGTTCACTCGTTGCTAACTCCTCCCTAATGAAGCTGACGGACTGGAATCCTCTTTTTGACCGTCTCTCACCCGCTTTCGAGCCTTTCAAGCCGCTGACAGAGGCCATCAGTAGTGTTAAAAACTGGCCTACTTGTCTGGACCTCGAGAGCCTTAAACATCAGACTGATAACGATTTGGTTACGCATTCCGGTATGCCGGTTCGTTTTGTGCCTCAAGAGAATGCCGCCAGTAATGATTTTGCGCAACCGTATGAAACCAGAATCTATCTTACCGGTATGGTGGCGACACGTTCAGAGAACTGGCATGATTTCTTTAACGCGTTGGTCTGGATGACATTTCCGAATGCCAAGGCAGCGCTGAACTACATCCATTATCAGGCGCTGGTTCACGCATTTCAGCGTAAAACCGAAGGACGGGGCACGTTAAGAGATGCAGCAACACTTTTTGATGAATCGGGTGTGGTGGTGTTGAGCAGCCAATCCCACCTCATCGAATTATTAAGGCAACATGAATGGAAAGATGTGTTCTGGAGGGAACGGGAAACCGTTCTGAAATCAATGCGCTTTATTGTATTCGGGCATGCATTGTATGAGAAAGCGCTTAATCCTTATCTTGGGATGACGGGTAAGGGTGTTTTTTTTCAGGTGAAAGCCCTTTTTTTTCGACGACCACTGACAGAGCAATTGCATGCGATTGATCAATGGTTGGCAGATTTTCTGCTGCAGAAACTATCCGTCACTGCTGATCTGTCACCGATTCCCTTATTGGGGTATCCGGGATGGTTTGATGGTAATGGTTTTAGCGAGTTTTATGATAACCCCCAATATTTCCGTTCGCGTTCGAAGAAATGAATCCTATGCGGTGAAACGCGCTGGCCATTCCGGTGTTGATCGATTTCAGATGTCTTGGTTATCGTGAAAAATCATTGCCCCTCTCCGTAAATCCGCTTGGCAAAGCGCAGCAATTGAGAACTCAGCCTTAAGCCTGCCTTCCGGGTTGAATCCAGATCGACTGTAAACGTAACTTTGTCTTCCAAGATTTCCATATTGATACTGACGCCTTTTTGATCTGCATGTGGATGATCGGCTACCGTTAAAACGGGACTATTTTTCAATGAATCGAGAATGGTGTTTAGGTTTTTGATTTCCGAGAAAGAAATGAACACAAGCTGGCACTGGTTGAGATGATTGATGTGATTGATTCTGTGGAGTGCGATCAATTGATTGTTGACTTTTTTTCCTTCCAGCGTGGCGTCGATCGTCTGACCAAACGGATCTTTTCCGTAGATGCACAGATTAAAAGAATCGCCATAATTGTCAGGCCAGGTGGTATATCCCGCAAAATTAAAAAGAAATGCTGATTTCAGGACATGCTCTGATAATTCATTGGCTTGCATGCTTGGCGAATAGGCCGCGCTGATAAAGCAAAGCAAAATCTTCACATACACAGCGATGAACCGGGCACGGGATGTCTTCCCCGAATAGCGCGTGTTCTTCCTTAGCAGGTTGATCGCTGTGTTAATGAATATGGCTCTCATTCAGTTTCCTGGCCGGCTGTTCTTATCGCTCTGGCTTTAGAAACGCCATGTCAGTTTGGTGAAAATGCCGCGCTGAATTTGTACGGGCATAGTTTGTATGAGTTCTGGCGCAAATTCCTGGTGATGCGTTTGCAACAGGTTTTGCCCGATCACTGATATTTCCATTTTGGAAACAGGCCGCCATGCCAGGCGAAGATCCAGCGCCTGATAACTATCCACCTCAATTCCGGGTAATCGATGAATATGACGGAAGAACGCATCGACATCAATATTATGTGCCAGATCAAATTGTGCCCGCAGTGTGAATTGATGGATCGGGTCCTGGCCAGATTCGGCTTCCTGGCCCTCAGGAACGCGGTTTTCAACTTGCAGATAACTGTAAGTCGGCATGAAGCGCAGGTCGTTCATTGCGCGCCACTCCCCGAAAATTTCAAAACCATAAATACGCGTTTCGCGGTCACTGGTGAGTTGCATCGTAGTTGAAGTTAACTCCAATTCGCTCGACGAATGATCGTAGTCATTATAGAAGCCTGCGATATCAACTGATAGTGAAGGATTGAACTGATGTTTGTATCCTGTTTCGAACGACCATAATGTCTCTGCCGCAATCAGCGGATTACTGATGAGTCTGATAAACTCAGCGCCATTTTGGATGAATTGATTGCCTTCACGTTCAAACCGTGATGGCAGGCGGACTGAACGAATGGCGGAAAACCATAACGAATGGTTGTCCCCGGGCGTGAACAGGACTCTTGCGCTGGGCAGCAAGTGACCATTGGTATAGGTATGATCCAGATACTTTAAGCCCGGTGTGAATGTTAACAGGTTCTCGATGAGTGACATTTCACTTTGAATAAAAACATTGGCTGTTTTTAGGTTGCGCCGTGAGGAATCAAAGAAAATCGGTAAATTTTTGCCCAAATGGTCAATCGACCAGCGGTATCCGCCTCCCCAAATGATGTCTTGGCGAATGAAAGTGGATAATGGGAAGCGTTGTTGAAAATCCACGTCGACCGTGTGCCGTAGTTCACGAAAGGAGAGCTCGTTACGTTTGGTGTGGTCATAGTAGATTTGTAAGATGGTATTCGTTGACTCATTGGTGGTGTTTTTCCAGCGCATTAGCGCGTGTCCGCCAGAAAAATTGACATCTTCAATTCCGGTAAGCGCTGTTTCAGGGGACGCCGGATTGACAAAAGTTACGTTCTGGCCAGCCTTGCCGCTGTAGTATTGGCCAAGAAAGGTGATCTCATTGCCAGGGTTGATATCCCAGTCTGCACGAAAACCGGCGGTGCCAATGCGCCAGTCATCATTAGCGCCTACTGGGCTGAAGCTGTTGTCTCTGATAACACCCTTGCCGTAAACGCGGTAGTGCAGATTATCGCCAATTTGTCCACCGTACCGGGCTGTGCCAAATCCTCTTTCCTCTGTGCCCCCGCCTGCGGTGATTAGCTTGCCTTGCGTATTTTTGGCGGTTTTTGTGATGATATGGATGGCACCATTGGCTGCATTGGCGCCCCAGATGGTTCCACTGGGCCCGCGGATTACCTCGATTCGTTCAATATCCTCCAGAGGCAGATCCAGCGTTTCCCAGAATGTCCCGGCAAACAAGGGAGAATAAACTGTGCGGCCGTCGATCATGACCAACAGATCATCCGCAAATCGACCGCTAAACCCCCTTGATGTTACCGACCATTTGTTGGCGTCAATACGTGCGACGGATATCCCGGGTGCCATGCGGAGCAATTCGGGAATGCTGTTGGCGCTAGATCGACGGATATCGTCTTGGGAAATGACGAAAACGGCCGCTGCCGTTTGTTGTAACTTCTCGTCTTTGCGTGAAACTGTTGAAATTGTTACATTCATCAGGTCGGCCAGCGGGATGTCGGTTATATGGTCTTTTGTTAGTATTAATTGATTGGCGGAAAATGATAGTTTGGAAATCAAAGATAAAAACAGAAATAGTGCAATTGCTTTCCGGGAAAAGATGATTAATAACATGTGGTGTTAAGATTGTTAAGAAAATGAGTATCATTGTTCAATGACGTCAACGAAATATCCGATGGATTTTCCAGTGATAATCATTTTGTTGTGCGGTTTAGCTAAAGTTTTAACATAAATCCAGTCATAAATCGGTAAGCGGTGTTCCATTAATAAATAGTTTTTTAATAAGCTTTAAACGATAAGAATCTGCAATTCTGATATCGGGAGTTCATATATAACAGAATTTTACAGGCAGGAAATTACCACACATTATAAAAAACCTGGCAGCAAAAAGGGCTTAATTTTGTTAGTATTTCTCCGCCGCGAACAGCAATCCCCGAAAGGGCAATCTTATAAAATTATTCTTTTTGTTTTTTGGCCGTAGTATCCGCGAAAGGAAAGCGGGCTTGTAAACAAACAGTACAGAACATCGTTTTGGGCAGTGATTTTAACAAAAGAACCGTCACATAAAAACAGCAAAAACTGTGGGCAATGGCGATTTAGGGCAATGGCTGCAAAATCCTACTGTATGTTCCGCCTCTATCCAATCAGACGAATCTGCAAATGACAGAATCAAAGTCTGGTGCGGGACAATGCGTTAAGGAAGGGTTTAGTTTTCAAACAAAATCTTCAGAGTGCCTTTTTTGCGCGCGTGATTGAATGCGTCAAGGGCTTGATTCAGGCTGTAGGAGCCTTGGATCATCGGCTCCACCTGTATCTGTCCGGCGGCGAGCGTGGCCAGTGCGTAGTTGAATGGACCGCAGCGCGATCCGATTAGCGTAATTTCATCGACAACCAGCGCTGAGGCATTGATGGTTAGCATTCCGGCATAGGTGCTTTTCAGCACCAGTGTGCCGCGTGACCGCAAGGCGCGCCGCGCAAAATCAAACCCGGCCGGATTGCCGGTGCATTCAACCGTCAGATCGAAGCTGCGTTCGCTGATAGCGGTAGCTGGTGCCGTAGCGATACCTAGAGTCTGTAGAATGGCAAGTTTTTCAGCATGCCGGCCGACTACTAACAGATCGCATCCTGTCAACGCCAGCGTTTGCGCGACCAAAAGTCCGAGCTTGCCATCACCAACGACCAGCACGCGGTCATTAAGTGTTATTTGCACCTGTTCCTGAATTTGCAGTGCCGCTGCTACGGGTTCGGTGAAAACTGCAGTGTTTGTGGGAATGGTATCCGGCACAATATGAAGATTGGCAACCGGCAGAGTGATAAAGTCGGCGAAAGCCCCGTTCCGGTTGATAATGCCGAGTACCGTGCGGTTTTCACAGTGTGTGGGTCGACCGGTGCGGCAATAGTGGCAGTGACCGCAGGTGGTGTTGATTTCACCCACTACGCGCTTGCCAAGTAATTCTTTGGGGCCGCTTTCGACGATACCGACAAATTCGTGCCCTGGCACGCCTCGGTAGGGATAGTAGCCTCGGAGCAGCTCAAGATCTGTGTTGCAGATTCCGGCTCTGATAATCCGGATCAACGCTTCGCCCGTTACTGGTTCAGGCACGGGTAGATCGGCGCGTAACCTCAGGCGTTGATTTTCTAACCAGATTCCTTTCATATAATTAGTTTGGTGTTTTTAAATGGTTGCACAGGGATATAGTCAAATCCTGAGAGGGGGGTGATGAATCCGGAATTCCGAAGTTAATGAGAGAAGTATAATAATAAATAATAAAAATAAAAAGTTAACACTCAAAAATAGCTGAAGCATCCATTTTATAAAATGTAAAAAAATGATACTTTTTTATCAAAAAATAGAATATAAACGCGGAATAATGATTAAAAAGTAAATTTTTTTTGAACAGTTTTGTTTTTCAAACCATGACTGAGTTGTTTTAGGACAATAAATCTTTTATAGAAAAAATACATCAGTGCTAATCCAAGTTAATAAGTGGTTTAACGCTAATCAAAAGAAAGTTCCAAATAAAGTGAAAATCTGAGAATCAAACCAAGTGTTTATTACCTCTTTCTGATGAATTCGAGGTCTTTTCTCGAAAGAATAAGAAATTTTCTGCCGCAAAATTTCTATAATGTGCGGCGGATTTGGAAAATCATGGATTTTTACCGCCGTACCGTTAACAACCGCATAGTTACTTATTCTTTGTAAATTTACTCAAATATTTTTGAGGAAATTCATGCGGCGGATTGTGATGCTAAATCTATCAAATCTTCGATCATTTGTTGATCAACTTTTCCACTTGCTTTGAATGATCTATAGAGCGTAATTGCTGCTAAGGCCTTTTTCTCAGGTTTGAATCTTATTTTTTTCTGTTCCAGCGAGAATTCAAGTCGTTCAATGATAGTTTTCAACAAGTTGGTATCTATTGAGTTATCATCACATTGAGTGGCAATTTTTGTGTTTTTTTTAAGGAAATTCTTAACAGGTTCAACTAAATCTGCCGCAATTCCATCTACTTCTTCATTTTTTTTGTAAATTTCTTGTGCAATTGAAACTGAATTTTCAATTAAAAGTAGAGTGTCTTCATCTGAAATACCAAGTTCGTAACAGATTAGAGAGAATAAATCTTCAATAACCATATTTCTCAATGTGTTTTGGAACGTGTTTTCTTGTCCATAAATCACGTAAGAAATGTCAACTCCAATTTTCGTGGCTGCCTCAAGATATTTAGCATCGGGAGACCGCGTATCTGATTCATAAGATGATTGAGCACGTCTGCGCACACCGCAAGCAATAGCAAAATCTTCCTGAGTCATATTAATTTTTTCACGCTCTTCTCGCAGTCGAGAACCTATACTCATAATTTAACCCTTGACAATGATTCGTTTTGTGCTCAATATGTTCGTATGTGCTCATTTATATTATATTGAACGCATAAATGGTAACAGGAGAAGATATGAAACAAAAGAAATTAAAGACACGTGAAGAAGTATTGGATGATTTCACAACTAAAGGAATTAGTATCCGTAGTTGGGCAATAAAAAATGGTTTTTCACCTTCTATTGTTCGTCATGTGCTAAGTGGCAAGTTAAAAGGGCGAATAGGCAAGAGTCACAATGTAGCAGTAAAGCTTGGCTTAAAGGCTGGTAAATTGTTTCGAGGATTATAAATGCCAATAAAAAAGACGTCATTCAGTGATCCACTGCTTGGTATTGACATAGTTTCAGAGCTTATAACTAAAGCTTGTCGCACTATACGAGAAAATTGTGTTGACGGGAAATATACGGGTGCACAAAAAGATAGTACAGGCTCTTGGCTTATACCATTATCAAGCCTTCCGTCGATAGCGCAAGCGCGATACTGGATAAGAAATGCAAGTAATGATGAATGCCTTGTGAATGCCGATAGCTTGCGGAAGTTATCTGAAGAACAGGAAGAAGATTTATGGTCGTCCTTTGAGGAATCTTCAGAAAAACTAAAGCAGAAAGCTTATCGTGATGCTGAAGCTTGTCTAGCATGGCAAATCATGAAGTCGGAAGGTAAGCACTTTCAAGATGCATTGATTGAAATAGAGAAAGAATACGGAATAAAAAGCACCGCAATTTATGAAAAATTCAAAATCGTTAAAGATTATGAACCAAAGCACTGGCCAGCGTTATTGATTGGAAAATGGCGGGGAGAAAATGCCAAACGCGTTGAATGGCCATTGGAGGCATGGGGAAAGTTTATAAAAGAAATGTCTTCACCCGGCCGAAAAGTTAAAGCTGCATGGGATCGCACAAAGCAGGAAGCTGATAAACAAAGATGGGGCAAGATTCCAAGTTATGACACAGCAAAATCTCAATGGAACGATTTAGAGGATGATCTTAAAGCAGCGCTTAGGGGCGAATTAAAAATCCTTAAAGCTAAATCACCAACGGCAATCAGAAAATATGACCAACCGTTACATGAAATCTGGTCTATGGATGGAAAGAAAGCTGATGTAATTGTCATTGATCGCAAAGGTAAATATGGACAGAAAAACAAAAAACATCGTTTGTGGTTGTATGCTTATATGGAAAGCCGTAGCCGTTTTCTGCTTGGTTATGCATTAGGAGTTTCTTTAACGTCCGATCTTTTGCGTGATGCTTTTCTTCACGCACTCAAAACCACTGACAGGATTATTCCACGCGAAGTACAACCAGATAGCGGCATGGAAGGTGCAGCCAAAGAAATAACCGGTGGGGCTCCGTGGAGGCGGCGAGGCAAGGTAAAAGATGATGAAATCATGGGGCTGTTCCCGTTCCTGGGGATTGAAATACGCTGGGTAAGCTTGGCACATGGGCAAGCAAAACCAATCGAAAGATTTTTTGGGACATTATCCGGGAGACTGGAAACTTTACCAGAGTTTCGGGGGGCTTTTTGTGGCAATTCAACAGAAACAAGGCCGGAAGAATGGGATGATGACAAAGCTGTTCCGGTTGAGTTGTTTGAACGATTTCTTGATGAGGAAATATCCAGTTATAACCAGAGGCCACATCAGGGTGATAACATGGACAATAGAACTCCACTTCAAGTCTATACCGAGCTGATGCAACAACCTGGATACATAGCTAAACGTATCAGTGAGGCTCAATTGCGTGTTTGTACATACTCATCTGTTGCGATAACCATACGCCGAAACGCTACATTCACAATTCTAGGTGCTTCTTACTGGAGCGAAGGAACGGCCAAGCTTGCGCCGGGCAAAGGGTACTATGCACGCTATAACCCACGTAATTTGAGCGATACCGTGTATGTTTACAAGGGAAATAAATTGAAGTGTGAAGCTACCAAAAAAGAAATGACCTCATTCAATGACAAGGCGGCCGCAAAAGAAATTACACAAGCTAGAAGCAAGTACGTGAAAAGCAAAAAACAAGCAGCCAAAGCACTTCAAGAGCTGTCTGGAACTGAGAGCCGTGCATTTCTCAAGAAACTGGCTGAAGAAAATATTCCTGAAAACGTCGAACAAAAATCGGTTGAGGCTTTACCCAAACCAAAAGTCATTGAAATAGTTAAAAGTGAGATGGATATACCAGGTAAAAAAACGGTTGAAGAATTAGAGCATGAGGAAATTAAGAAGGAGGCTGAAAAAATCAGGAAAGAACAATCTAGAGGGCTAGTGGATAGTTACAAAAATCGGGCTATAACAAAAAGCAAAGGCGCATAGCAAGCTACCACTTGTATGCGCCGGATATTACTTATTACAACAAATTGCGGGGATTATTTTAAATGAATATGGATCAAGAGGGAATACTAGAACATAAACAGTTTAATGAACCAACCGTGAAGTCATCAATATTGCCAGCCCATGTAAATAAGAAGCCAACCATGCGTAACGAGACAATTGAGGCAAGGCTTACCGATGTGTGCAATTCTGGCATGAAATTATCCCGAATAGCCATTGAATCAAATGTGTCAAAGGATCATCTTGAAGCATGGGTTAACGGCAAAAAATCGGAAGAAACCACGCGCGCCTTATCTTCATGGTTTACGGGCATAGATGAAGAACTGGCAGAACGTAACGGCGATTTCTTTATGAGCCCATCAGCCGAAAAATTTTTAAATGCTTTTGAACGTGCCAGAGAACCAAAAGGAAAGGATGGCAGTAGAGGAATTGCCATGATATACGGTGCATCTGGTACGGGAAAAAGTATTACTGCAAAGTGGGCTGCCGGTATGGATGAAAATGTTGTTTATGTGCAAGCGGATGGTGACCGGAATACTTGGACTGGTTTGCTGAAGGGTGTCGTTGAATCAATGGATTATTATGGGCGTGCTGCCATAGGGGAAAAATTACGGGAATTTATTTTGCGCAAAATAAGGCCAGGAGGATTGCTGATTTTTGATCACGCTCAATTAATTCGGCTGTCTGTTATGGAACAACTATTAATTTTTCCGGACGAATACGGTGTTGCGCTTGCTTTCATTGGCAATACTAAGGGATATAAAGATTTTACAAATGCAAAATTAGCGCATATCAGTTCACGTGTAAGGGGTTCAATCGTATTTGTTGAAATTCCTGGAGAAGATGACATTGATGCATTTCTGGAAGCACGAAGCGTTGGTGGTCGAAAAGAGAGGGAATTCTGTTTAATGATCGGACGGCAAGATGGTGGCTTGCGTTATCTTGATAATACAATATTTGAAGCGCGTAAGATTGCCTGTGCTTTGGGTGCAGAAAAGCTTGATTTGAAATTGCTCAAGTTGGGTGCTGCAAATGCAGGGTGCTGGGGCTCATAGTCAATACAATTGTTAAAAAATCTACGGTTTTGAATTTTGCTAAATTTTAGCCATAGAGAATGCTTCAAAAACCCCGTTAAACGCGCGTTAATTTTTCATGAAAATTTTTTTGAATGCTATGGTGCAGAAAACAAAGAAAATCGCTCTAAAGGGCGTTTTGGTCAAATTTAACGCACCTATGCAAAAAACACCACTTGACGCACTATTTTCACTGCGTTAATGTGGCCTTAAGTCGCGGCAAAAGCCGCGCCGGTATTGGCGTACCGAAGAAAAGGCGGACGGCCGCCATAAAGCGGTTATTTTTTGTCCGTTGATTTCACATGCTAGCCAAGTTTTGGCGGGCTGTGCGGGGAGCCTTGTGCTCGCCGGTGCCTTTTCCCGGTACGCCAACCCGTACAGTCCCGCCTCCCTGATTGGCGTCAGGGTAGCGGGAAACTAAACCACAAGAAAAGGAGAGTAATGCCATGTGTAATAATTTAAAACCCATCTTGATTGATACCCATCAAAAAATAGCATGGTTAAAGTCGTTGTCTCAAGCATCCAGCGCAATACTTTCAGGGAGTGAGTTACCCAGTAAAGTACAACGCGAGTCAGTAGGGCTGTACCTGATTGATATAATGAATTATATCGCCACCGAAATAGAGGAAGAGCTTTCCGGGAAGGTTGTAAATCTGTATTCTGCTAATCACAATACAGGGGACAATCATGATTAATCATAGCGATGAAGAAATTGAAATTGTTCAAGATTACGAAAAAATTCCCGGTACACCTGAGAACTATCATAAGCTAGCCAACAATTTTGAAGATTCCGGTAACGCGCTTGCAGCTTTAGGTGATTTGATGATTAATTCCGATCAGGAAAGCTTGTCAGAGTTCACCTTTAAAGGCATTGGTTATCTGTTGAATATGCTTGGCGATAACATGTTCGAAAAATGCTTTGAAACTTTAGATTTAGCCAAAGACGCACGGCAACAGAAAGATGAAAGCGGCTCTAAGTCCGCGCAAAGCGACATTGAAGTAAGCCGGAGCAGGGTATAAAATCCGGTTAGACGGGTGAGCTGTGGAAATTTTCGGAGTCCACAGGCTTGGATGCTACGCATCGATGGATGGAGGGACGTCCGGCCTCCCGCCCGTTGTAAGAAATGCAAGCCGGTTGTTTCCAATGGGAATGGTTGAGGGCCGTTAGGCCATCATGATCCGGTTCGAATCCGGCGCCGGTTTGCTTCCCCGTTTATTCCCATATCTTTAAGTCTGGTGGAACGCATTCCGCCTTCACCTATCACATATCGCTAGGCACTATAAAGGGAATTATTTCCCATTGACAGTACAAGTAGACATGCCACATGAACTCAGCAATGAAAAACAAGATATTTTAAGTCTGCTTGGAGATTGTGCATTTACAAGGCTATGTATGGTTTTTGGCGGTGCACGTTTGTATATCGCCGATAGCGAGCGGTCAAGACAACGGCTAACTGTTATTGTCGGGGAAGAATTAACGGAAAAGATCATTTTTCATTACAAGGGTTCAAGTTTGGATTTACCCAAGCTGTCCATCATAGAGATTGATAAACGCAGAAAGGCAGTCATAGAAGATCATAACAATGGCATGAGTAACATGAATTTAGCCATGAAATACGACATGACAGAACGCAATATTCGAAAGATTATTTCTAACCATAAAGACGATCAGGAGACGGGAAAATGAAATATAAAGTTATCAGTAGACTGGATCACAACAACGTAAGGTACGAGCCAGGCGAAGAAATTGGATTGTCCCAGTCAGAGGCAAGAAAACTGCTTGAAGGCGGCGTGATTGAGCGGATTATAAAGCCATTCTCTGGCGGCCAACAGGGTTCAAGCGCTGTAAATTAAATATCAAAGAGTGCATTTCAAATGGATAAAAAGATTTCAAAAACGGAAGTCAAAGGGTTAATTTCAAAATTACGCAATGCGGCCGACACCATAAAAAGCCAGATTCATGAAATTGATCAACGGGTTGAGAAGCTTTTTGTTGAAAAAGAATTGATTGAAGAAACGCAACTGACAAAAGAAGATTTCATGTTTTATGTGCGTGAGGATATTAGGCAAAGAGCGGCCAATTATCCCAATCGATTAAGACTCTGCGCAAAGAAAACCGGTTTTCCGTTCAATGTAAGTTTCTCGCAGTTGGAACGAAACATCAAATCAGGAACCTTTCAGCCTTTTCCATACCTTGATGGCGAAACCGCTCATAACGGTTCTTCTTTTGATGTAAGTGCTATTTATTGGTTATTTGGTGAGCAAATTGAACAACGGTTTTCAGACGCAATTGATCAATTCAAATGGCCAGTAAATTCAATGACCATTGAAGAGCGTCGTAAACGAATTGCCGAAATTGACGCAGAATTGGAACAGCTTGAAGAAGATCGCAACAGCTTGACCAGTGACTTAATGAGTACGGGAATGACGCAATAACCAAAGTCAATTTAAATTCTCTATGAAGCACAGCAAAAGGAAATAGCATCATGAGTGATGAATATCAAAACGTTTTGAAAGCACATGAAAACATTAAAGATTTTAAAGAAAAACTAAAAAATGATCTTCAATCAGTCATGGCTGAAATAGAAAAGGTACAAGAAAAACTCGCATGGCTGCAAAACTCATACCTGCCATTAAATGACCTTAAAGAAGCAATTATTCAATTCCTAGCGGCTAAAGGTCAAGATTACAGAGATGAATTTATCCGTCCGGCTATAAGTGCACTGGCATGTAATCGATCGTGGGGCGCGACAAGTAAAATTCAAGAAGAATTTGGCTTGCCGCTTGAATATAAAGCTATTGAAGATGCTATTGGAGGTATAACACCGGGTTTTTCAGCATGTCAGATAATCAATCCAAATAAATCATACCCATTTGATGACAGGGCATTTTTTTGTTTGCTGTTTGATTCAATTGAGCCGGTATTGCGCAATATTATTGAAAACATGGAATCTTCTGAATTCGGTTATGACCGGATACGTAAAGAAGAAATCGGCCCAAGCTTAGAAGAAAGGCGCGAAATGATTAAAGTCGTTGCTCAAGAAATTCTGACACTAGAACAGAAAAAGGCTTCAGTAATTAGCAAGCTGGAATCATTAGGTGTGTCGATTAGCACCTTAATTCCATCGAAAAAGCAAGGATTAGCTTAGATACAGGCTCCAAACTCTATCACTGGCATAAAATCTATATTGAAAAGGCAAACCATGAATATAGATTGGCTTGCGATAGAGGCAGCAACAAAGTCTTCAAGTAACTATGTTGCTGCAAATCATCCACCCGTTATGGTTTGCTCTGGAATTATGGATAGCTATTTTAACAGGGGTAGCTTCCATGAAAAAGAACCGTCCACAGCCATGTGGGGAAACATGGGTGCCCCCGGTTCAGTTTTATCAGCGTAATCCAGATTCGGTTACTAACAGAAGTATGGCCGATGCAGTTGCATTTATCGTGTATTCCGCCTTAGCTTTGCTCACTTTTCGAGAATTTATTCCAGCGCCATGCGCTTTGCTAAGCTTGTTTCGAATAACTGCTACCAGTAAGAGTGGTTGCTCGAAAAATGGCTCAATATTTGATTTATTAATAACAGTATGAAGCAAAGGGGAAGCAGTATCTGTCGATTGA
Organism: Burkholderiales bacterium; assembly: GCA_024235795.1. Taxonomy (GTDB): domain Bacteria; phylum Pseudomonadota; class Gammaproteobacteria; order Burkholderiales; family Nitrosomonadaceae; genus Nitrosomonas. Next base: position 167,135 of record JACKLR010000002.1, read on the forward strand.
TGAGTCCACTTTTTTTTAGTGCAAATAACCTTTAAAACGCTTTCGAAGGCACTTCCACATTTAGTAAGACAATCACCATAATCAGCTTTGCGAAAATCTTCCAATGCTTCGAGAAATTCATTGTTTGCGGCAGTAAATTTTGATTTGCGAAGTAAATGAAGCGTCGGTTGTATCGCGCTGTTATACAATACTTCTGAGTCTTTTCTAATAACTTTTGGATAAGCGGTTAGAGTTGATGTTGGGTAATGACCATCATGTCCATCCGTGAATACAAAATCCGTTACGGCATATGGCAATTGGTCTTCCAGAAAAAATTCGTTGAAATCTTCAATGAAGTTGACTCGACTTGTGGCGTGAAAATAAGCTTGAGTTGGAAATATGTATTCAACAAAATCAAGAAAATGTATGTCGTCACAACTTAACAAGAAATGTATAGCATCCTCTTTAGGAGAGTGCACAACGTCATTGGTAAGACATGGTTTACCATGAAGATAAGTTAATTTTGAATGAATTTCATTCCAGAAATCAGTCCTTTCAAATATATCTCTGCAACGCATCAAAACTCTGTTCCGGAATGATTGCGTTAGCGGTTTCTCGTGAGTTGTTTTCGGAACAGGTCTTTTTGAAAAAACATTAAATAATTCGGAAAAATCCATATCTTTGAATATGCAAAATATTTAGATCACTATTATATAACCGAGTGTGAAAGTTTGCGTTTTATTTGGAACAGTCTAGTGGAAATAGGAAGCTAATGTTTGTATCAATTCATTTGTCCCGATGTTTCAAAATAATTGTCCGCTGTTAATTGTTGTCTTAAATCTCTGTTTTACTTCCAAGTCTTTCCATTCTGATTTAACGGTATATTTTAATTCCGTTTTGCTTTCGTAAAAATTCCGGTTTTATCTTCCCGCTTACAAATCCGGTGAAATTTTTCTTGTGATTGCTCTTGAAATTATTGATGATAATCCTTATTATTGTTAGCACTCATTGATGGCGAGTGCTAACACCGTTTATGGATTGTCAGAATAGCTTATCAATAGATAGACAAATTATTTCATAAATTTGCAGCATTAAATTTTTAATAGGAGAAAAAGCATGAAAATTCGTCCATTACATGACCGCGTGATTGTCAAACGGCTGGAAGAAGAACGCAAGACCGCGTCCGGTATTGTTATTCCAGACAGTGCTACAGAGAAACCAGATCAAGGAGAAATTCTTGCCGTCGGCAAAGGCAAGGTTGCTGAAGATGGCAGTGTGCGTGCATTGGAAGTTAAAGTGGGCGACAAAGTATTGTTCGGCAAGTATTCCGGCCAGGCTGTTAAAGTTGAAGGTGAAGAACTGTTAGTGATGCGCGAAGAAGATATCATGGGCGTGATTGAAGGTTGATGTTCCATTTAATATGAATATTTAGCTTGCCAAAACAATATGTTAAAGAATTAGGAGAAAGAAAATTATGTCAGCAAAAGAAGTGAAATTTGGAGATGTAGCGCGCCATAAATTGATAGATGGAGTTAATATTCTGGCTGATGCCGTAAAAGTAACACTGGGACCCAAAGGCCGCAATGTCGTTCTGGATCGTGCCTACGGTGCGCCGACAATTACCAAGGATGGTGTTTCAGTTGCCAAAGAAATTGAACTGAAAGACAAGTTTGAAAACATGGGTGCACAGATGCTCAAGGAAGTTTCCAGCAAAACTTCTGATGTAGCCGGTGATGGTACTACGACGGCTACCGTTTTGGCGCAGTCTATTGTAAAAGAAGGCATGCGTTATGTTGCTGCTGGTATGAATCCTATGGATCTGAAGCGCGGTATCGATAAAGCTGTCGGTTTGACGGTTGAGGAACTCAAGAAGATGTCCAAACCCTGTGCGACTGCAAAGGAAATTGCGCAGGTCGGCAGTATTTCTGCAAACTCTGATACCGAAATTGGCCAGATTATCGCTGACGCAATGGATAAAGTTGGCAAGGAAGGTGTTATTACTGTTGAAGATGGTTCCGGCCTGCAAAATGAGCTGGAAGTGGTTGAAGGGATGCAGTTTGACCGCGGTTATCTGTCTCCTTATTTCGTGAGCAGCGCTGAAAAACAAATTGCGTTGCTGGATAATCCGTATATTTTGCTGCACGACAAAAAGATTTCCAATATACGCGATTTGCTGCCTGTTCTGGAGCAGGTTGCCAAAGCCAGTAGGCCGTTACTGATTATCGCTGAAGATATCGAAGGCGAGGCGCTGGCTACACTGGTGGTTAATAATATCCGTGGTATCCTGAAAACATGTGCTGTTAAGGCGCCCGGTTTTGGTGATCGTCGTAAAGCCATGCTGGAAGACATTGCAATTCTCACAGGCGGTACAGTGATTGCTGAAGAAGTTGGTTTGTCACTGGAAAAAATCACGTTGGAAAATCTGGGTCAAGCCAAACGTGTTGAAGTTGGCAAGGAAAATACCACTATTATCGATGGCGCCGGCGATGCGGCTAATATCGAAGGCCGCGTTCAGCAGATTCGCAATCAAATCGAAGACGCGACCAGCGACTATGACAAGGAAAAATTGCAAGAACGAGTAGCTAAACTCGCTGGTGGTGTTGCATTGATTAAGGTCGGCGCGGCGACTGAAGTGGAAATGAAAGAGAAAAAAGCACGCGTAGAAGATGCGTTGCATGCGACACGCGCAGCGGTTGAAGAAGGTGTGATTCCCGGTGGTGGCGTTGCTCTGCTGCGAACCATTTCGGTTATCAGTAAACTAAAAGGCGATAATCACGATCAGGATGCTGGTATCAAAATTGTGATTCGCGCACTGGAAGAGCCGTTGCGCCAGATTGTAACCAATTCTGGCGACGAGCCTTCCGTGGTTGTCAACAAAGTTATGGAAGGCAGCGGTAACTATGGTTATAACGCTTCTACCGGTGATTATGGCGATATGGTAGAAAGCGGTGTGCTGGATCCAACCAAAGTAACGCGTTCGGCACTGCAGAATGCAGCTTCTATTGCCAGTTTGATACTGACAACCGATGCAATGGTTGCTGAATTGCCAAAAGAAGAATCTGCAGCTCCCGGCATGGGTGGCATGGGTGGCATGGGTGGCATGGGCGGCATGGACATGTAATGACGCTGTGACGCTTATTGCGTAACGCATAACCATATCTCTGGTTTAACGCAGGCAACAACCCTTGAATAGAGGGTTGTTGCTTTTTTTTAAGTAAACAGATTGCTGAAGTGAGCTGATCAATAGAATATCCATGCTAATCATATCCTATCTTCTTTTTTGATATGATCGATACGTGATACATTTTATCTTATGAATAAATACAAAGATTATTCGCCATCTGAAGATTTGCTGAAGGACCGTGTGATTCTCGTGACTGGCGCAGGGCAAGGGTTAGGCCGTACAGCGGCAATTGCGTATGCAAAACATGGCGCGACGGTTATTCTGCATGGCAGAAAAGTAGAAAAACTTGAGCGCGTGTATGATGAGATTGAGATGCTTGGCAAGGCTCAGCCACTTATCTATCCACTGGATTTGGAAAAAGCGACAGAAAACGATTTTATGCTTTTGGCTCAGGCAATTGCTGAACAATTGGAGCGTCTGGATGGCATTTTGCATAATGCTGCGTTTCTTTATGGACCGAGTCCAATGGAAAATCAGCCAATGGAACAATGGCAGACGCTGTTGAAGGTTAATCTGATTGCGCCGTTTGCGCTGACAAAAGCATGTCTACCGTTATTAAAAGCGTCACCGGATGCCAGTGTCGTAATGACGGCAAGTACGCAAGGTCATAATCCGACAGCGTACTGGGGCGGTTTTTCGGTTGCCAAGGCAGGCGTTGAGGCATTGGTAAAGCTGCAAGCGGACGAATGGAATGCTCGGCCAAATTTGCGCATTAATGCGTTAATCCCTGGCGTTGTAAATACGCCACAACGAGCCAAAACACATCCCGGCGAAACCAAAACGACATTGACTCAACCTGAAGCTCTAATGTCTCATTACTTATTTCTCATGGGGCCAGACAGTAAAGCAGTAAATGGAGAAATTATACTTTGTCAAACATAGCGCTGAGTGCTCATAAGCAGATAAACGGGTATAATTATTAAGTTGTGCAACGGGTAAATGCAGCGTGTAGCGAAAGTGGCGGAATTGGTAGACGCACCAGATTTAGGTTCTGGCGCCGTAAGGTGTGGGGGTTCGAGTCCCCCCTTTCGCACCATGGATGCTGTACGATATTACAACAACTGCAGATTAACAATCCTGTTCTAGCGTAAATGGGGTAACAAAATAATCAAACACTATAATATGGTTATAATTTTGTAACCTCATTCATAATTCAGTTTTTCATGTTGTTATTCAATCAGGAATTTTAATGCGATCAAATGTAGAAAATATCGGTGCATTAGAGCGTCGTATAGACATATCAATTTCACAGGATCAAATACAGGATGAAGTCAACAAGCGTTTGAAGCAGTTGGCGAAAAAAACCAAAATGCATGGCTTTCGTCCCGGCAAGGTTCCATTGCAACTAGTATCGCAACGTTATGGTGCTGAAGTTCAGCAGGAAGTCCTTGGAGATGCGTTGAATAAAGAATTCAGTGAAGCTGTCAAGGAACATAATCTGCAGGTTGTCGGTTATCCACGTTACGAAACGAGGCAGGACAATGATAATCATGAGCAATTCGCATTCAGTGCACAATTTGAAGTTTATCCCGATATCGTTGTGGGTGACTTAAGCCAACAGACGATTGAAAAACCTGTGGCTCAGGTAAATGCAGAAGATGTCGATAAAACAATCGAAATGATCCGTAAACAGCAGGTACAGTACCAGGCGATAGATCGGGCAGTTATGGAAGGAGATCGCGCAAAGCTGGATTATCATGGCAAACTGGAAGGGAATGATTTTGAAGGTGGTCAGGCCAAGGATGTCTATCTGATTGTCGGTGATGGGAAATTCATGAAAGAATTTGAAACGGCACTGGTTGGGATGAATGTTGGCGAGGAAAAATCTTTTGATGTGACTTTTCCAGAAGATTATCACGGTAAAGAAGTAGCCGGAAAAACTGTCACATTTGAAATAAAGCTGAAATCGGTGGAATTGCCCGTTTTGCCGGAAGTTGATGAAGAATTTGCCAAGGTACTGGGAATTCAGGATGGCAGTGTCGATAAAATGCGTGATGGTATACGCCATGATTTGGAGCGAGAAGTTGTCAAACGGATCAAATCCCGGCTTAAAGAACAGGCAATGCGCTGTTTAATGGATACCACGCCAATAGACGCGCCGAATGCTTTGGTCAATAAGGAAATCGAACGTTTAATGGAAAATACGCATAAGGATTTTACTTCGCGCGGCATGAATACAGATGATATGCAGCTGAAACCAGAAATGTTCAAAGACAAAGCTGAACATCGAATAAAGCTTGGACTCATTCTGGCGGAGTTGCTAAAAGATCACAAATTAAAAGCAACGCCTGAGCAGATACGTGAAATTATAGAAGATAAAGCGCAGAACTATGACAATCCGGAAGAGGTCGTGAAATGGCATTATGCGTCCAAGGAACGTTTGCAGGAAGCAGAATCGTTCGCTTTGGAGGAGAATGTAGTGCGATGGGTGCTGCAACAAGTGCAAGTGGTCGAAAAACCAGTGACTTTTGACGAGCTAATGGGGATAGCCTGATATGACAGAAAAATTTGAATGGCAACAGGATATGATGGCACCGAGAAACTTGGGCCTGATCCCGATGGTCATAGAAACAAGTGGACGAGGGGAACGTGCTTATGATATTTATTCACGTTTATTAAAAGAAAGAGTTGTTTTTCTGGTTGGTCCTGTTAACGAGACAACTGCAAATCTGGTCGTTGCGCAACTGTTGTTTCTTGAATCTGAAAACGCAGAAAAGGATATTCATTTTTATATTAATTCACCCGGTGGTGTGGTATCAGCCGGGCTTGCTATTTACGATACAATGCAATACATTAAACCCGATATCAGTACGTTATGTATCGGACAGGCTGCGAGTATGGGCGCTCTACTGTTGACTTCCGGCGCAAAAGGAAAACGGTACTGTCTGCCAAATTCGCGCGTTATGATCCATCAGCCTCTCGGAGGCTTCCAGGGTCAGGCATCTGATATAGAAATCCATGCCAGAGAGATCTTGTATTTAAGATCGCGTTTGAATGAAATTATGGCGCAACATACTGGTCAGCCGGTGACAGTGATTGAAAAAGATACCGATCGGGATAATTTTTTGAGTGCTGAAGAGTCGGTCAATTACGGACTGGTGGATGGTGTGCTAACGCATCGTGATGAAGCTACCGATTAAGCTGCATGACCTTGTTTAAACTATGTATAAAGTGAAAATTTTTTTTAACCATTTATCGGCTCTATGACGACAGGATAAACATATATGCCAGACAAAACGAATAGCGAAAAACTGCTTTATTGTTCTTTTTGCGGTAAAAGTCAACATGAAGTGCGAAAATTGATCGCAGGCCCTTCAGTTTTTATCTGTGATGAGTGTATAGAGCTTTGTAATGACATCATCCGTGAAGAAATGCAGGGTGATGAAGCCACCAAACTGGTTAAATCCAATTTGCCCGTACCCCATGAGATCAATCAGACACTCAATCAATACGTCATTGGTCAGGATGCCGCGAAGAAGATTTTATCGGTTGCTGTTTATAATCATTATAAGCGCCTGAAAAATATGGCGAAAGTAAGTGATGGCGATGATATAGAATTATCCAAGAGCAATATTTTACTGATTGGTCCGACGGGTTCGGGTAAAACATTGTTGGCTCAAACATTAGCACGCTTGCTGGATGTGCCTTTTATCATGGCTGATGCCACAGCGTTGACTGAAGCAGGCTATGTGGGTGAGGACGTCGAGAATATCATTCAAAAGTTACTGCAAAAGTGTAATTATGATGCCGAGAAGGCGCAGCGCGGTATTGTTTATATTGATGAAATAGACAAGATCTCACGCAAGTCAGATAACCCATCAATTACCCGTGATGTTTCAGGTGAAGGTGTGCAACAAGCATTGTTGAAACTGATTGAGGGCACTACAGCAATGGTACCGCCACAGGGTGGACGTAAACATCCTAATCAGGAATTTGTTCAAGTTGATACAACAAATATATTGTTCATCTGTGGTGGTGCATTCGATGGTCTTGATAAAGTTATTCGTGCGCGTTCCGAGAAGGGTGGTATTGGATTCGGCGCAGATGTCAGGAGCCAAAAGCGAAAAGATATCAATAAAGTTTTACAGGATGTTGAGCCGGAAGATCTGGTCAAATTTGGATTGATACCGGAATTTGTCGGGCGCCTGCCAGTTGTTGCAACCCTTGATGAGTTAAATGAAGATGCTTTGGTTCAGATATTAACCGAACCCAAAAACGCTTTGGTTAAGCAATACTGGAAAATGTTTAACATGGAAGGTGGGGTTGATCTGGAATTTCGTGAGCCAGCACTCAGGGCAATAGCCAGAAAAGCCTTGTCGCGCAAGACAGGTGCGCGTGGTTTACGCTCAATCATGGAGGATATCCTGTTGGATATCATGTATGATCTGCCGTCTTTGGAAAATGTTACCAAAGTAGTAATTGATTACAACGCTGCAAATGAGGATATCAAGCCTATTTTGATTTACTCGGATCAGCAGAAAGTTGCCAAAACATCCAGCTAATAAAACCATTTAAAGGGAATATTTTTTAGTGTCCCTTTCGGAATGGTTTAAACCCCTCGACTTTAAGTCGAGGGTTGTTCGGTTTGCATTTTTTGATTGCATCAAGAATTAAAGAATATTCCTGGTTTTATCATTCCTCGTTTTTCCTTACAGATTCTCTGACACGTCGTAATGTCCAAACGGGTATGGTCCAAGGGAATTGGACTGTCCTGTCAATGTAAAATTCTTTTAAGCGATAAAACAAACAGAAAAAATCCTTGCTGTTTTTTTTATTTAGTAAAAAGATATGTGTTACTGTATATTTGTCTTGAGATTTTGATGAACAGCCATATACTCATTATAAGAGTAACAACCTAATTTTGGAAAATTAAGCAGATATGACTTCCTTAGTTGATGATTCCGAACAATTGATACTGCCACTTCTTCCGCTTCGGGATGTGGTTGTATTTCCTCATATGGTGATTCCATTGTTTGTAGGGCGACAAAAGTCGATTAAAGCGCTTGAACTCGCGATGGAGTCCAATAAAAACATTCTGCTGGTGGCGCAGAAAATAGCCTCCAAGGATGATCCGGAACCTGAAGATATGTATGATGTATGCAGTGTTGCAAACATTTTACAGATGCTCAAATTGCCGGATGGTACGGTAAAGGTTCTGGTAGAAGGGAATCAACGTGCACGCATACTTGAATTTGTCGATTCTGAAAGTCATTTCGATGGAAGAGCCGTTCGGATTAATCAAGAGCTGGATGATAAGCCTGAAGCAGAGGCAATGCGGCGTGCACTAATGACTCAATTTGATCAATACGTAAAACTCAACAAAAAAATACCACCCGAAATAATCACTTCATTAGGCGGTATTGATGAAGCCGGACGCCTTGCAGATACGATTGCTGCTTATCTTCCGCTTAAGCTTGAACAAAAGCAAGAAGTACTGGAGATATTTGACGTCACAAAACGGCTTGAACATTTGCTGGGCCTGCTGGAAACAGAATTGGATATCCTTCAGGTAGAGAAGCGCATACGCGGAAGAGTCAAGCGCCAGATGGAGAAAAGCCAGCGTGATTATTACCTGAATGAACAGGTTAAAGCCATTCAGAAAGAATTGGGTGAAGGTGAAGATGGTGCCGATCTGGAGGAAATAGAGCGGAAAATCAAGGCTGCGCAGATGCCTAAAGAGGCGCGTGAAAAAGCCGAATCAGAGCTGAAGAAATTACGTCTCATGTCACCCATGTCTGCAGAAGCGACTGTAGTAAGGAATTACATCGATGCTCTGGTTGGTTTGCCGTGGAAAAAAAGAAGCAAAATCAGCAAGGATCTTGAAGCGGCAGAAGCTATCTTGAATGAGGATCATTATGGTCTCGAAAAAGTCAAAGAAAGAATCATCGAGTATCTGGCCGTTCAGCAACGTGTTGACAAAATGAAAGCGCCGATACTTTGCCTTGTCGGACCGCCGGGTGTTGGTAAAACCTCGCTGGGTCAGTCCGTTGCACGCGCAGTAAACCGGAAATTTGTGCGTATGGCTTTGGGAGGCGTCAGGGACGAGGCTGAAATACGCGGGCACCGTAAAACCTATATTGGTTCGATGCCTGGAAAAATCCTGCACAACATGACCAAGGTGGGTGTTAAAAATCCATTATTTCTGTTGGACGAGGTGGATAAAATGGGAATGGATTTTCGTGGAGATCCTTCCTCAGCGCTATTGGAAGTACTCGATCCTGAGCAGAATCATACCTTCGTCGATCATTATGTTGAAGTTGAATATGATTTGTCGGAAGTGATGTTTGTTGCAACTGCCAATTCATTGAATATCCCGCCAGCATTGCTTGACCGGCTGGAAGTAATCCAGCTGTCGGGTTATACCGAGGATGAAAAACTCAATATTGCGGCAAAATATCTGTTACCAAAGCAATTAAAGAATCACGGCCTGAAAAAAAGTGAAATTGTACTTTCTGAGGCGGCACTAAGAGATATTATTCGTTTTTATACTCGTGAGTCGGGTGTGCGTTCGCTGGAGCGAGAAATTTCCAAAATATGCCGGAAAGCAGTCAAGATGCTGCTGCTCGATAAAGAAAAAGGAAAGGTTTCAGTTACATCGCGAAATCTTGACAAGTTTTTGGGCGTGCGCCGCTTTTCATATGGCGTAGCCGAAAAAGAAAATCAGGTTGGGCAGGTTACCGGATTGGCTTGGACCGAGGTGGGTGGTGAATTATTGACTATAGAGGCAGTCGCAGTGCCTGGAAAAGGAAAAACCATTACCACCGGAAAGCTGGGCGAGGTCATGCAGGAATCCATACAGGCTGCTTTGTCGGTTGTACGTAGCCGGTCGCACCTGTTAGGTATACCGGAAGATTTTTATCAGAAGATGGATATACATATCCATCTGCCGGAAGGCGCTACCCCTAAAGATGGTCCCAGTGCTGGTATCGGTATTTGTGTGGCTATGGTATCTGTCCTGACGGATATTGCTGTTAGATCGGATGTGGCGATGACCGGAGAGATTACATTGCGTGGTGAAGTTCTGCCTATTGGTGGACTCAAGGAAAAATTGCTTGCGGCACACCGTGGTGGTATCAAAAAAGTGATCATCCCGGAAAAGAACGTCAAGGATCTGGTAGATATCCCTGATAATATTAAAAGTCAGTTGATTATCAAGTCAGTTAAATGGATTGACCAGGTTCTGGATATTGCGCTTGAACATAAACCGCAATCCGTTCCGACGACAATATCGGCTTCAGCGGCTACAATGCAATCGGGTACTGAAGATAAAATGACGGAACGCGTTATTAAACATTGAGTTCGCGCAGAGGCTGTTTTTCTAGCATAGAACAGCAGAAGAGTCAATCGCTGACATGCGTTTTGAATGACTGTATTGATTACACCTTAAGATACGTTAGGGGTCTATTCTGATTCTGCGGTACGGATCAGCGGATTGGTTTGTGGTCTTCTGGAAATATCGTCAGCGATGGAGATTTTTTTCTCCACTTCCTGAATGCCAATATGGAAACCGGCGAAGCCGGGCATTACCACCTGATCAACGGCCATACCTATGATCTGTCCATTATACGGTGATATGATTTCGCTTCGATTATTCGTGATAGGATCAGTCACCACGCCGAGTATTTTGTTTTTAGTAATCTTTTCTCCAAGCTGAACATGACTGGATAAAATACCGCCGTGGTCAACGCGTATCCAGGCGGACTGATAATAAACGGATTCCAGTTCAACCGGCACATGTTTGTTCTCTATCATGTTGAGATTGTTTAGCAGCGTCAGTATGCTTTTGACGCCGTATTGTACGGCGGATTCCTGGAGTGTTTGTGATTTTCCCGCTTCCAGCGTGACAGAAGGTATCCCGGCATTAACAGCAGCATGACGCAACATGCCCTCAGTTCCTTCGCTATGCAAAATTACAGGTATGCCAAACAAATGTGCGAAAGCAGCAACTTCGGGATGATGCAGATTCCCTCTGATTTGTGGCAAATTTGTGCGGTAGGCGGAACCGGTATGCAGGTCGACTAAAAAATGACAGTGATTGATTACTTCATGAAAGAACGAATGTGCGATGCGCGCAGCCGAACTGCCATACGGATCTCCAGGGAAATAACGATTCAAATCACGACGGTCGGTCAAATAGCGCGATGAGCGATGGAATCCCTGTAGATTAACAATTGGTACGCCGATAACCACGCCAGACAAGTTTTCTGGATCAAGGTTGTGCAGGATGCGCCGGACAATTTCAATACCGTTTAACTCATCCCCGTGAATGGCCGCAGTCAAACACAGCACCGGCCCCTCTGTTGCGCCATTGACAACCAGTACAGGTGTCGGCAAATGTAAACCATCCAATGATTGCTGCGGCTTCCAGGAAAGCCGCATTGCATGTGCTGGAGGGACTTCGGTCGAAAGCAGAAGTAGCGTTTGTTGTGGTTGCGTTGCAATTTCAATTTGCAGAAGGTCAGCAATTCTATCTTCAGTCGGTCGGATTACATTGATTAGGGTATCGCTAATACCTTCGGGCTCATGTTGAATGCCCTCATGAGGCTGGTGAGCAGCGCAGTTGAATGCTGCAACTAGTAATAACAGGCCTGAAATTATTTTCAACATAATAAGACCACTCCGGCAAATGTTTTTACAGGATCAATGTTCAATTGCTTGAGTGTTGCTTTTTACAAAAAACGAACGTTTTTAATCCTGTCTAATTTTGGTATATATCAGTTTTATATTTAATTTACAACTAGTTGCTTAGAATAAGTTATTTCTTACGTTATAAATGTGAAAAATACGCTATGAAAACTGCTGTATATTATGGTAATGGTAAAAATAATCATTGTGGACGCCGGGTTAATATGTTTCTAACCTGTTGGTTTTAAATAATCTCTTGACCTGGCGAGCGAGGGAAAATACACATGACTGAACAATCTACGTATCAAAAATTGTGATTCCTCGCGTTTAATAATGTTGCAAAAAAGTGACATTACTTACAGCAAGTAATTATTCATCAGTTCCGAAAATTGAACGGTGTGTCATTCCGTATAAAATATGGCGTAAATCATCTGGAAACCAGGACATTTGATTTTGAGTGTTATCCTTTTTTACCGAATGCCTTGCTTGAAGGTGACTATTTCTGGTATTTTTTTAGTGGTTAACGATTATTTAGAGTAGATTACTCGCAAATAACTTCCCATAAATCTTCATAGTTTCGATCAATGCATTGATCTTTAAAAAAGATCAGTAGCATCAACAAAAAGATCAATACGGTAGGTAAGTTTTAAAGTCTGATAATCGGCTGCATAACGTCTGATTTTTCGTGGTGGTTTCCCGGTTCTTTAGCGTGGACAAAAAAATAAGCACCTGGATTACAATTGAATGTCAGCTAACCCAGCGTAGTTGCCTTGCCAGTATTTCTAAATCCCGGGTAAACCAAAGAAACGTTCATTTTTTGTAAGCTGTTGTACAACATAACATTAAATGAATGTCTGTATAAAATCGGGTAACTCACTACGAAGAAGCGATTGAATGCATTTACGTAGCAACATTATGTTTTACAAACATTGTGAATTAGCAAAAATAGTTTGGTTACTACGGATCATAATCGTTGCTTCAAATCATTCATGCCCTAAAGTGCTCAAAATTTAAAATTTGCTAACGTTTAAGCACTAAATTATGGCTGGTATATAAAAATACCATTAAAAAACGTTTCTTTTCAGTATTCTGAACCGATTTCACAGAAATATAAAAACTAAGCCTCAGAATTTTAGATATTTTTTAACTTTACTGACCGTCAACTTGTAGTTAGAATGAATTTAATGGCAGAAATATTACTGTCATATTCAAGCAAATTTCAGAAAAGGTAGGGTAAAGCGATTTACTTCCTATTTTTGAAAAAACAAAAAGACTAATTTATAGAGGGCTAACTATAATGAAGTACGATACTTTCTATTCAACGGGCTCGTATTGCCCGCAAAATGTACCAAGGCCGGCAAAACCGGTATTTAATAACAGGCAAAAATGGCATCAGCTTGCCTGTATCCTGATTTGTTCTATATTCTTGTTGGGAACCCAGGCAGTTTTTGCAAACGGCGCAGGGAAAATACATGAAATTGAATTATGGGCCGAGAAAATACCGGCTGGCGCGCAACAAGGTGGTAATGACCTGTTTGCGTATCGCATGGCCGGCTATATCATAAAAGAGGGTGAAAATGAAACCGACGTTACATCCCGTTATGTGGCAGAACCCACGATTCCTGGCCCGACAATTGTCATTGATGAAGGTGATAAAGTCGCGCTTACCCTGAGGCATAAATTTGACCCAGGTGATTCGACGACACTTGATCAGGTCAGTGTTCATGTGCATGGCGTGCATTACACTATCGAGCACGATGGCACCATTGAATATATTAATAAGGTTTTAGACGAGAGTGCTACACCGGTTATGAGCTACACGTATCACTGGGATGCGGCACCCGGCACTGCTGGCACATGGGCGTATCACGATCACAACATGATCACGCTGAATGGCGCCGAAGACAGGGGTCTTTTTGGCGCGCTAATTGTTAATAACAAAACGAGCGCGATGGCCTTGAATAAGGCAGGCCAGCTAAAAACTGTACCCATTTCCAGTATTAAAAAAGAATACATTTTGTTTATTGGTGACGATGCATTCTGGGGAACAGAAGTCAATAACCAGACCGGCCAGCAAACACCGCTCGGGGATAACCCCGTGCTTTCGGCGCAGCAAGGCAGCAATGTCCGCTTTCATTTAATTGCTTTGGGCACCAATACCCATAATTTCAAATTGAATAACTATGGGTGGATAGACCCAGGTACCAATTTAATCATCAGTGAGAAAGTGATTGGTCCACTTGAGAAACATGTTTTTGCCGTCCAGGCTGGACAAAGTTCGCAGTATAAAGACGATACTTTTTCCAGCAATTCTCTGGGCATGAATGGCGATTTCAACGTCATTCCCTAACAAAAATATTCTCAATAAAAGGACATTAAAATGAATTCTATTGTTTCTAAATTGAATAGAAAAACAATGGCGGCGTTGATTGGCTTCATGACTACATTGTTTTTTTCAAGCATTGCCCTGGCAGCAACCACGCATACCATTAATCTCACAGCCGAGACATTGCCTAATGGCCAGTTAGGCTACAAAATGATCAGTCATGTCGGATCAAGCCATAATTATCCGGCAGAAGCTGTTATTCCTGGGCCGTCATTGTTTGTGCAGCAGGGTGACACCGTTAATATCTCACTCACCAATAACACAAGTGTACCTGTTGGAATCAATATCCCAGGCATACTGATGGGTGCGGCTGAAGCTGCTGCAAGTGGAGGCTCTCAAAACTATTCGTTCACAGCAAACCAGGCAGGAACCTATCCCTACCACGATGAAGGCTCCGGACTGCTGGGGCTTTTTGGCGCATTGGTGGTTAATGCCGCCGACGGTTCTGTACAGAGCTATGTAGACGGTGACGGCACCATTACACCGACTGACACTGTCGATCTGGACAAGGAATATATCATGTTCATGGTTGGTTCCACATTCTGGGGCGCAGAAATTGTTAACGGCACACAGACACCGCTTTGGACTAACCCTGTACTGGGTGCAACATTGAACGATGTCGTGCGTTTCCATGTACTGTCTATCGGTCATGATCATACGTTCCATTTGCATGCGCACCGCTGGCTTGACGAAATTGCACCGGCCAATCAGGGCGCCACACCGAGTATTATCGACGTTAAAATACTGGCCGGAAAAGCAGACAGTCATGCGTTTACCGTCAAGGCGGGTACCGGTGTCGGTGCGGGTATGTGGCATTTGCACTGTCATGTGGTCTCTCATATGGAATCGGGCATGGCTGCACGGTTCCGGGTGGATGAGCCCGGTGCAACATCTGGTGTCAGCGTTGCGGGCGCAACACCGTATGGCGCGATTCTTTTGAGTCCTAACCAGAGTGATCCAGGCGTGGTAACTTTTGAAATTTCAGATGAACCGGGCCAATGGTTCAGAAGTGCGCGTGGTGATGCCATAGTAGATCCGGCTGGTCCACTAGGCCCGCTCAATATCAGAACTCATTCTTTGGAAGTGATGGCACCCGGCAGCAGTGTACACTTTGTTATGTCTGATACCAATGCGGTGCATACCATCACGACCTTACTGTGGCCGAGCGATGCTGATAGCGGTGATCAACATGCTATTCCGTTTGACCAAACCAAAGCGTATCGAGGCGGCGGCATTGTAAAGCTGGACAAAGAAGGCCTCTACGTCTTTACCTGCAAAGTTCATCCGTATATGTTTGGCGCGGTGATCGTGGATGGGGATTACTTAGGAGATGGATCGCTCAATCTTGGCGAATCAATTGATCTGGTAACCGGGTTAACGGTGCCTACAGCTTCTAACCTGGCCCTTCAGTTACTCAATGCATTCTTTATTGTGACTGCACAATCTAACTGGATGGATTTCAGTGGCGACCCAGCGTCAACCTGGGACGTTACCTATCCCAATGTTGATGTCAAGATCACCGGCGGTGGTGTAGTGAATTTACATGACACCCTTTCAGCCGTTTTTGGCAACAGTAAAAATTATGTTTCTGATTTACATGGCCTGCATACACCTGGAACAGCTGGTATCGGCGAAGTATGGATTGATACCCAGTTTGAGAAAACCGGCAGCAAAACCAAACCGGGCACGATCACTGTTCTGGATACTGAAACCTGGACTGTTAAAAGAAAGATTGCACTGCCGGGTATTAATATGAATCATCCACACAATATCTGGAGCAACGCCGATCAGTCAGTGATCTATCAGACACAATGGTTTGATAACAAACTGACTACTATCGACCGCAAAACAGGCGCCATGCTCAATAATATAGTGGTTGGTGATTCACCTTCGCATGTGATGACCGTGCCGGGAACAGATGAGATTACTGTGGCCATTAACGGTGAAAATGGTATTGCCCGGATTCCGGCAGGTGGAACAGAAGTATCATTCTGGACACCAACACAAGGGCGTGGACAGATTCCTGCCAAACCCCATGGTCACTGGATAGCGTCTGACGGAAGTATTATTGTGACGCCTAACATCAACACAGGCGATGTTGGAATTTATGATGCAAATACAGGCAATATTGTTGCAAGGCCTGCAACGGGTATAAACCAAATGGCGCACGCGCCGCATCCTATTGCAATCGGTATGAATCAGGATAGTATTTATGTTACCAATCTACTAGATCATTCAATGAATGTATTTGGATTTGATGGTGCGCATAAAGCCCAAATTGATTTAATTTCTGACTATGCCCCTCTCCCCATCCCTGTCACTGTAGGCGATGGCATTGGGCTTGACAGGATTGGAAATGGCAACCCTGCTGACGGCGTCGTTTCTGTCGGCGTTTTACCAATCCAGACACCGGTTGATCCAACGGGCCGCGTTGTTGTCACTGCCCATACTGGTGCCGGTGGTACGATTACAATTATTGATACCGCAACAAACAAGGTTGTCGCAATGCTGCCCTGTGACCCAGGTTGTCATGGCGTCAATTTTGGCGCCAAGGCGGGCGGCGGCTATTATGCCTATGTCACCAGTAAATTCTCCAACAGACTGATTGTGGTTGATGTAGATACTGAAACTCCGGCGAATTCTTCAATTGTTGGCAGGATTCTATTAAAAGATAATAGTGCAGCAATTGATGATGCATTGGGTGTAACAGCGTTAGCGGGTACCGGCGGACAAGGCGTTTATGCCGTACCAAATGTTTATAATGGTTGGGTACAGAACCTGCCTGACGAATGGAAGAGTGGTCTTACGGCGAATCAATTGACTGCAACAGCGCCATAAATCTCATGCAGTCGAATCAGCAACTTCGGGAATGAGAAACTTTCCCGAACCAGGAAACCACGCATCAGTATCCATTGTTGGTGCGTGGTTTTTTTATTGGATTACTGCACGATTGCTTCGAGAGCATGGGTCTGCATTGTTTCGCAATTCCAGGCTCAATTGTCCAGTTGCCCATAAACACATCTGCGGCATTGAAACTCTGTATCGTTCCAGTTGTATCTGGATTACGTGCGGATGGACTGCTATCACCACCAGGGAGAAATATAAAAAGGTGCTTTTGTTGACGACCTTAACCCATGGCCTGGTACAGATGTATTGCTGTAATAAATTAAAACGGTTTATCCTGCCAGAGCGGGTGGATATTTTACTATGCTGGTGACAGGAAAGTTTTCATGTTTTATTAACAAGCTATTGTTAATTTCTCTCTGCGCTTTATTAAACGCGTCGATAAATGTGATCTTGGTGCGCGCATTACGTGTACCTAAAAACAATACTGACATGACCATAAATCCAGCAGATGTTACCCAGTACAAATCGCTTTCTCCTTGTGGGAAAAAGTTTTCTTTGCTGAACGCTGTGCCACAGTCACTCATTAAATAACGTAAGGCGTGGATTACTTCGTTGTGATTACGGCCAAAATGCTTGGCAATAATTTGTGTGTTTGTCACCGCTTTATTATTTCTAGTACTCACTATTTTTTCCATAACAATCTCCGCTAGTTCCGATTCTAAACAAAACCAAAGATTTCAAAATTTCATCGTCTTAATTTCAATTTCTCGTTTGAGATGAACTTTATTGCAAATTCTTGATTAAAAATATTGCCCTTTGGTCATAGTTTTCAAAAAATAACCGGAATAGTGCGCATAGTTTTCCTATCTGTGGGGTGATTAAGAAAAAATGGGTTCGGTTTCCGGAGAGATTGAATGTGGATTCAATCGCGATGGCTTTCATTGTATAGTTATCTGTTTGATATACAGTCGCAATGCCTTCATTCCTGTCACTAAAACGGAATAATACAAAAGCGGTTTTGCCGGTGTGCTTCTCTGCACGCAGGGGTTTTCACTGATATTTTTATCGGATCGCACAGGGCACTGCAACTTTTTTGACAAATTCATTTTTGCCATGAAAAATTTGTCTACGCTAGTCATGCCAATTGTTCAGCACTCCCGCGTTCGTGCGTACAAAACTCAACACAACATAGCGCAATAGTTAAAGTAGATAACTTTCCTTTTTCCTCAGAATGATTTGATTAACGGCTTTGATAAATATGCCCGGCACGATTGTATGTATGATATTGGCTATGTCACCTTTAAGTGTTGCTGTATAATATAAGCGTTAAAAATCATTGTGATAAAACTGAATATGGAGTCTAAAGCATTTAAGGAATTGCTGGCAGAATTGGACAAACTGACACCGCAACAGAAAAAGGAAATTGAAGAACAATTGCATCGCCACGATGACATTCAAACAGTCATCGCACTAATTGAGAAGCGCATGGATACAGGATCGTCTTGCCCCAAATGTGGCAGTAGCACGAAAATCATTCGCTGGGGATTGTCAGCAGGATTACAGCGTTATCGCTGTGGTGAATGCAAAGCTACTTTTAATGCGCTAACGGGAACGCCATTGGCCCGTTTAAGACACAAAGGAAAGTGGTTGTCTTATACGCAGCAGATGGCAGATAACCAAAGCATACGCAAAAGTGCACACATATGCTCCGTCCATCGAAACACATCATTCAGATGGCGTCATCGTTTTCTAGCATTGTCGAATGAGCAAAAAGCCACAAGCCTGACTGGAATAGCAGAAGCCGATGAAGCTTTCTTTTTGGAATCGTTCAAAGGCAAGAAAAGAGGAATGCCACGTGCGGCGCGTAAGCGAGGCGGCAAGGCTACAAAGCGAGGGCTGTCTTCCGAGCAGACTCCGGTTTTAATTTGCCGTGATCGGACGGGCTGCACGGCTGATTTTGTGCTGAAAAAGATAGACAAAGAAAATCTGAGTGCGGCGTTAAAACCATTAATTGCTACAGATGCGATATTGTGTTCCGATGGAGAAAAAGCATTAGCTGCTGCAGCTAGAGAGCTTGGCATCATACACCGGCCGGTCAATTTAAGTGCCGGAATCAGAGTCATCGGAAAGGTTTACCATGTACAAAATGTCAACGCTTATGGCAGTCGTCTCAAACAATGGATGCGCCAATTCCATGGTGTTGCCACGCGATATCTGGAGAATTATCTCGGGTGGAGAAGAATGATTGAGCGTCAAACCGAAGCATTATCGCCTCAGTCAATTTTATCGACTGCCTTGAGATTGAATAACTACCAACAGTCAATGATGACATAGCCATGATATTTGCTTTGCAGCTTGACATGAGGGTTAGTCAGCTACCGGGAAGCATAGTGATACTGTCCTGAAATTTAATAAATTTACACGAATGCAATACCCGGCAGCTATTCATTGCTTATCGCTTTCTTCCGGTTACAGGGTTTCGTCCTCGATGATACGATGACATGAGAGCGTGTAGCCTGTATTGTGTTTCTGCGGAGTTAAGCGACTATCAGTAAATTGCAGAAATCCAGAGGTCGATTGGACGGCTTGGCCGCCGCGAATCAATAAGGATGCATCCACGTCAATAGCGGTTATGGCGCCGACATCGCTGAAATAATTGATTTTGACATGTGGTTTTGTATCTATCCTTTCGAGGGATGCTGAAAATTCCTTCTGTCTTAAAGCGGTAGAGAAGTCATCGAAAAATGTTACTTTCGGCCCCAATCCAACGGTAAAATTTTTCTGATAGGATTCAGACGTAGTGCCATTCGTATAATTCACAGTAACATCGCAGTTGACAGTCAGCGCATGTGCGAAGGCCGGAACAAACAAACCTGCAATGAGCAAAAATGTTGGAAACAGTTTGAGGTGTTTGGACATTTAATTATTTCTCCCAATTAAATTATTTAGCGCTTTGCCCGGAAAGATCGCGATCAAAGCATTCCGTCATCTTGTCTTCAAATCCGAAGAGAACCACCCTTCAACAGAAAGTTTTTCCAAGTCGACGCAATCGTTTATTTCTCTATGTTGATATATGGTTCAATGGCAAATAAATTGTCTGCTTTACAATTGAGTACAATGAACCTTTGACAGTGTTTATCGCCAAGCTGTGGTGGCGAATTTGCGCAGCAGTTATTTATTCTGCGTGCTTGCGAGTACCACAAAAGGCGCATTGATTTGCGAGGTCAGCCTGATCTGAGAGTTATGTGCTGCGCCACCGCGTAATTAAGATTATCCCAATGGAGACGGCTGCGACAACACACCAGTAGAACCCTGTAAGCCAAGCCAGTTCGAATGGGGCAAGATGCTTGAATGGAATACCCGCCAGTTTTGCGGCATTTGATGCATAAGTTGAAAATTCAATTAATTGTGCTTGAGCCTTGTATAAAGCAGAATAGTTGCCGAAGCAAAAAACTAAATAGCCAATGATTATTATTCCGGCTTCTTTCATCGATTTTGTTGCTTTTTCGCTTCCTAAAGAAAATGCCAGGACAGCAAGTGTTACCGTGCCGAAGTATCCCCAAAGCTTGTCAGTCTGTGTGTATTGTGTCTGATAGAGCTCAAGCATTGAAATCGCATTATTAATCAAACGTTCTGATATAAATATTGTTTCTGTCATATTTCTATTTCACCTAACGATCAAGTACAGTAGCGACAGAAAGCCACGTGGCGGTTTTTGCTTCCACAGACTTAAATAATTTGTCAGATTTTTCCATTGATTGCGATCCCCTTTATCGTGGGTGACACGATTGCTGGGCTGCCTATAGATTTCAGTCTTTCGATGGATTGAAATTGAAATCCTGCATCAGCGATAGTGGTCTCAGTATCACGAGTCAAATGGCAGTTCCCGCACATAAAAATCCAAATCGGTTGAAATAATTTTTGCCATTTTATTAAGTGTGGAGTGTCTTTCGCAATGACATGCTCGATGAAGTAAAATTTACCGTCCGGCTTCAGTACGCGCTTTATTTCACTAAGCACCGTATTAGCCGAATCGACAGAGCACAGAACCAAAGTAGAAACAACAGCATCAAAAGAGTTATCAGGAAAATTTAATGCATCAGCGGAATATTCTGCTGCGATACATTTTTCTTTCATAACACCGTCGATTTTATTCCTTAACATGTTCAGCATATGTGGCTCAGGTTCTGTCAGTGTGAGTTTATTGACTGAGCTTGGGTAATGGGAAAGATTTATACCTGTGCCACTGCCTATTTCCAGCACATCGCCAGAAACATCTGATAATAATTGCTGACGCCACTCAGACAGGCAAGCTTCTTCCATCTTTTTCATCGATGCGTCATAAAACTTTGCCATAAAATAAGATCGAATTGACATGGTTACCCCCAGGAAACAAAGGAATCAGGCTTGATCGGTATTTCTTGCTTTCTTTTTTTAGATCGCTTATCGCCGCCACGTGGCTTTGGTTTGGCCTGTCTTTGCGATAATTCTTCAATTTGTTGAAGAAATCGGTCATTGCCTAACACCCACGCTTTGTTTGTTGCAGCCCTGATTTCCTTGATAGTGCTATCGGGGATCTGATATTCAAACAACGCACGATAAGCTGATTGGCGTCCAGCTGCATCTGCACCTAAAGCGGTATAAACACGATGTTCCCTGATCAGGGCGCTCTTAATACCAAAAATACCAAATGCATTGCCGTGATAACTTGACCAGGGATAGTCCGCCGGATGCTCAACCATGCCGGCACGCACCGGATTCAGCTCAATATATCGGCTGCAGGTTAACAAATAGTGTTCACTGTCCATCACTGTTGCTTTATACCGACCTTCCCACAGCGTGCCAGTCCGGTTGTATAGATGGTTAAAATACTGGACATAATATCTTCCCAGCATTTGTATCACTTTGCCAATTCCGCCTTTTAAATGTGGCGTCATCAGTAAATGTACGTGATTGGTCATTAAAACATAAGCATGTAAGTCAGACTGATATTTTTGACAGGCATCGCTCAGTTTCTTCAGATAAAACTGATAATCATCTTCTCCCGAAAAAATAATACTGCGGTTGTTGCCGCGCTGTATGACATGCTGGGGTTGACCGGAACGTCATATCGTGGAAGTCTAGCCATGCTTTTATCGTTGTCATTTGCTGAGTCAGGATCAAGGATAGCGCAATTTGGCAAAGCAATCGAGTCCCCTTTGGTGTGCCTTTGGTGTGTAATCCCTTTGGTGTGACCCCTGGTGCTTGCTTTGGTGCGTTGGGTTGTGTGATTTTGCCGATGGTTATATGGACATTGTGGAGGGTGGCATGATAAACCAGTTTTTAACGGATTAAGCGGTCAAGCAGGATATCCTCAATATTACGTCGGGAGCAATCACCGCCAGGTCCAGATGGGCAGTTTTTGTCCAAATTACCTCAAGTTCTGGTGTCATCAGATAAACCGGTTAACTGCTCCAGATTCGCAAAGACTTCATCCTGAGAAATCGTGCGCCCGCTTTGGATATCTTCTTCACCCTGAGCAATCAGCTTGAGCAAACCTATAGCGTTGCGCATGTTTTCAAAACTTTCGGGGTCTTGCAGCACGGGATTTTAATTGTGTTGCCGGCTTGATGTCAGTCGATATTTTCATGGTTATTTAGTGTGGTACGCTATTCGGTTCGTTAATAGTGCCATATTTTTTTGTTTGGCGTATAGAAAATAGTGCCGTATAGACTTGCTTAACAAATGTCTGCTTTGGAAAAAAGGGGTCAAATAGGGGTGGAATGCGTATCAACATTAAAAACAAGAATGCTTTTCTTGATCCGCGACCTTGGCTAGTGTACTTTTTAATGGTCGCTGGGGTTTTTAAATTTAAGCCCTGACCTGCGTGTTGTGGGAAACAGGATGAATGTGGCTTCAAATCTGTTGAATATGTGAATGTTGCATTGCAAGACCTAATGATACCGTCTTCCCCATGTGATATTGTCGTGTTCAGTGAGCTTGTGTTAATGGGGTGATAGATGAAATTGGGTAAATTAAGAAACGTGGATCTTCGAGAAATATGGAAAACAGAGGCATCTGATTTCACGCCTTGGCTCGCTCTTGACGAAAATATTGAACTTTTAGGTGAAGCAATTGGCATTGAACTCGAGGTGGAAGGCACTGAGAAAGATGTGGGACCATTTCGGGCAGATATTCTATGCAAAGATACAGTAAATGGACATTGGGTACTCATAGAAAATCAACTTGAAAAAACAGATCATACACACTTGGGACAGCTTTTAACCTATGCTGCCGGACTAAATGCGGTGACCATTGCCTGGATTGCTGAACGATTTACTGATGAACATCGAGCAACGTTGGATTGGCTTAATGAGATAACAGATGATCGTTTCAATTTTTTCGGTATCGAGATCGAGCTTTGGAAAATTGAGGACTCAGCCGTTGCGCCAAATTTCAAAATTGTTTCAAAACCAAATGACTGGACTAAATCAGTATCAAGAGGCGCTGCAAACGTATATTTAGAAAATCTAACCGATGCAAAAAAATTACAGCTAGAATACTGGACAGCTTTTCGTGAGTTTTTACTGGAAAATTCAAAAATAATGAGGCCACAAAAGGCGCTGCCTCAACATTGGACAAACTTTGCAATAGGTAGGAGCTATTTTCATTTATCAGCTTTTGTAAATACGCGTGACAATCGTATAAGCGTTGCGCTAATTCTTACGGGACCAAATGCGAAAGCCCATTTTTTCTTGCTCAATGAAGAAAAAAAAGAGATTGAAACTGTTGTAGGTACTCAATTAGACTGGGAAGAAAAGCCGGGACAAAAGGAAAAAATGATAATTCTGAGACATAGTTGGGATCCCAAAGAAAGAGTATTGTGGCCAGATCAGCATTCATGGCTGAAAGAAAAACTTGAACTATTTCATTCGGTATTTTCGCCTATGGTGAAAAAAATTGATGCATCAGATTATTTGCCTGATGGATAATATGGAAAGTGTGCTTTATTCAAACCATTTATTTTTTTCCTGAACCTCAGAAATCCACGGGGGAAAGCAGGGAAGTGTCAAAAGCAGGGAAGTGTCAGGTCTAAAAAGCAGGGAAGAAAAAGCAGGGAAGTGTCAGGTCTATAATCAAGAATTGATATTATTAGACGAAAAGCAGGGAAGTGTCAGGTCTATAATCAAGAATTGATATTATTAGACGCATGCGGGTAGACGGAAAGGTTCGGTCTAGACTCAAAGCTAAAAAAAGTGTATGTCATTGAATAGCCCGCAATCTCAGCAAGATGTAGTGAACGTCACCTTTCTCAAGGCTTACTCCTAAATCGATAGACAACATCCATGCATCGTGCAAAACACAATTGGGTCTTGTATTCAATGCCCAAATCCCCTATCTTAAGTGCCTTAAAATTACTTGTTCAAGGAATAACGATGAATCCACTTCACTCAATCAAAGGCACGATTGCCATCGGTTTTATTCTTGCATTTGCTGTGGCTTTCGGATTAGGAAACGGCCTGGGCGGATTAAATTTAACGGTCTGGCTGCATGTTCTGGCGGGCGTCTGCTGGATTGGTCTGCTGTATTACTTTAATTTCGTTCAGGTTCCTGGCGTCAGCGCTGCATTGGCGAACCCTGACGGCCCGCAACCCGCCGCAATCAATAAATACATTGCACCCAGAGCACTGTTATGGTTCCGTATGGCGGCGGCAGTCACCTGGTTGACCGGGATGAGCGCACTGGCCCAAATCGGTGGGGGTGTTGACGGCATTATTAACGCATTCACGCTAACGAATGGCATGGCCGTAATTGGCTTGGGCTCGTGGCTGGGCACTATTATGCTGTTTAACGTCTGGGTGCTGATCTGGCCGAACCAGAAGAAAATTCTCGGCCTGGATGGCAAAACGCATAGCGCCGAGGTCATTGCAAACGCGAAAAAAACCGCGCTTCTGGCTTCACGCACCAATACCGCGCTATCGGTTCCGATGTTATTGTGCATGGTTGGCTACGGTCATGGGTTGGTGTTCTTTTGATACCCGTGAAGGGGGAGCAATAATTTCAATGTGTTCCCTTTCCCCGCAAGAAAGCTGAATTAACAGTCCCGTCGAACTTTATTCTTTTAATTGGGCATTTGTTTATTTCTTTTACTGTCCTTCAATCCCGAGCCTGCTGGATTAAAGAAATCTGATGCATTCCTTACCGTACTGGCGTCTGTCAGGCTTTTATTTTTTTCATTTTGCAGTGATTGGCGCGTTCGTGCCGTACTGGAGTCTGTATCTCCAGTCGCTTTCTTTTAGCGCGCTGCAAATTGGCATTTTGATGTCGCTGTTGCTGGTGACGCGGATTTTTGCGCCTACAGCGTGGGGCTGGCTGGCGGATCATACCGGCCGGCGCGTGATGGTGGTGCAACTTGCCGCGCTGGGTGGTTTTGTCTGTTTCATCGGTTTTTTCTTCGGTCAGTCTTTTGCCTGGATTTTTCTGGCGATGCTGCTGATGAGCTTTTGCTGGAGCGCGGCATTGCCGTTGATTGAAGCGGTGACATTGTCGCACCTGGGCGATAAAACCGACCGCTACGGTCAGATTCGCTCCTGGGGTTCGGTGGGATTTATTCTGGCGGTGGTGGGTATGGGCTATCTGCTGGATGCCGCTGAAATTATCTGGTTGCTTTGGGTGGTGCTGGCATTAAAACTGGGAATACTGGTTTTTTCACGCAGCATACCGGAAACCGAGGTCATCGGCGACAGCGTGGATCAGGACTCGATCCGGCAGGTTTGTCAGCGCCCGGAAGTGCTGGCGTTTCTGGTATCCAGTTTATTAATGGTTTTTGCGCATGGCGTTTATTACACGTTTTACTCGATTTATCTGGTAGAGCAGGGTTATGACAAAGGGTTTGTCGGTTGGCTCTGGGCAATCGGGGTAATTTGTGAAATCGGCGTGTTTTTCCTCATGCCTTGGTTGATGCAGCGTTTTAGTCTGAAGCTAATCCTGGTTTTCAGTTTTGCGTGTGCCATTGTGCGCTTTCTGATGATTGGCTGGGGTGTTGAATGGGTGGCGGTGATTTTATTTGCACAGGTGCTGCATGCGGTAACGTATGGCGCACACCACGTGGCGGCAATCATGGTGGTGCATCATTTTTTTCACGGGCGGCATCAGGCCAAAGGGCAGACGATTTATACCAGTGTTGCCTACGGTATGGGAGGAACTTTGGGCGCTGTGTTAAGCGGCTATACCTGGGATGGCCTCGGCGCTGAAATCACGTTTTCGATCAGCGCGGTTTCAGCCTTGCTGGGGATGCTACTGGTGGTTTGGAAAATGAATGGGGAAAAGCGTTAGCAACTTTTCCTCTTTTGCCTATAATGTCCGATATATTAGGATAAAATCGGATATATCTATAAAGGCATGAAGCGATGGCAATGATTAAAAAAACCATTACGGTTACAGAACAACAGGAAGAATGGATTAAATCGCAAATAGCCAGTGGACACTATGGTAATGACAGTGAACTACTGCGTGATTTAATCAGGCGAGAACAATCCCGGAATTCCGAGATCGAGATCATTCGTGATGCGCTCATTAAAGCGGAGGGGCGAGGATATAGTGAGCGAACACCTGACGAAATCAGGGAAGCTGTAAAGAAGCGGTTAAAAAATAGTGGCAAGCTATAGGTTGAATGAAGCAGCAGATGAAGATTTGGATCGTCTTTATGAATACGGTGTGTAAACAGAATGTTGGAAAATTGTGCCTGTTATGAATATTTTCATCACTCTGGGCAGTCAGTTTGAGCAAATCAATAGCGTTTATTTCTTAATACTTTCGGGGGCTTGCGGCACGGCTCTAGCACTCTATCTGACGTATAGAAAACGGTGTTGCACAGGGCTTGTCTGCCAGATTCATTTGTGGATAAACAGAGTTTGCTATGATGAAAGCTAAATTGGTGCATTACCATAAAAATTAAGGAGATAACTTGCTACATGGGATGTTATGTTTGATTATTGACATCATGGTTTGCGTCATTTCGGACGTCTAATGCAAGTTATGCGTGATAGGCGATGAGTATCGATCGAACGGAAGCGATAAGAATGGCTTGTGCCTTGCTAGATGAAGGAGCAGTCGGGTCGGCCGCAGAAGTGATAGGAGAGTATTATCCTTTCGTTCCGATCAAAAAGAATGGCCGCAACTATACGCCGCGTCAAATGACGAAATTGTTTCTTCGTGATGGCTTTATAGATCGGTATCGTGGAACGAAGTTGGTCCACCCTCCAGCGCTGAGATTGTTGTCGCATTACCTGCCCGAATACTTTCCATATCATAAGAATGGAAAGATGGATGAAGGCCACATAGCGTATTGGGAGCTGTTTCCAACAATTGACCATCTTGTGCCAATAACACGGGGTGGCGTAGATTCAGAAGAAAACTGGGTGTGCTGTTCGATGCTTACCAACAGCATCAAATCAAACTGGCTGCTTGAAGAATTGCAGTGGGCTTTGAAGGTCCCCGGAAACCTGCAGTCTTGGGATGGAATGTTTTCGTGGTTTCTACGGCACGTTAAAGAACATAAGGAGTTGCTTTCAATTGGCTATATCAAAACGTGGTTCAATGCTGGAATAGCAATTTCGCATAACAAGTAGATGAACCTGACGTCCAACTCTCCACACCTTTTTGTACATTCCACTGCGCTCCATTGTTGCACAAAAAGCCGCCCCGAGTTGGCGCAGGTTATCATGGCGTTATAAAAGACAAATAATGACGTCTTTAGAATTCTCACCGACACCTTGCAACAAAGCCGGATGACCGCACGGCAATTTTTTGAGGTGTCAGACCGTTACTCAGGATTGCGATTCCATAAATGCTTTCGCCATACACAAATCCTTCCATGCCTTGGCTTTTTCAGGCAGTGCGCGTAATAAATACGCCGGATGATACGTGACAATTAATGGAATGCCTGAATAGTCATGTATTTTGCCGCGCAGGTTGGCGATGCTGTCGTTGCTGTTCAAAAGATTTTGCGCGGCGACTTTGCCCAGCGCGATAATCAGTTTTGGTTTGATTAATTCAATTTGCCTCGTCAGATACGGGGCGCACTGTCGCGCTTCTTCATCGCTGGGATTTCTGTTATTGGGCGGGCGGCATTTGACGATGTTGGTGATATACACATTTTGCCCGCGTTTGAGTCCGATGGCAGCCAGCATGTTGTCGAGCAGTTTTCCGGCCTGGCCGACAAACGGTTCGCCCAGCGCGTCTTCTCGCGCACCGGGGCCTTCGCCGATATAGAGCCAGTCCGCGTTTTGATCGCCCACGCCAAAAACCGTTTGGGTGCAGGTTTGTCGTAATGCGCAAGCCGTACAACCGGCAACCGTTGACGCCAGTTGCGCCCAGTCCATTTGCCCGATTTCTGAATTCTGTTCGCCGGGTTGTTCCGAAGCATGTTGCCGAGTTATCGCAGGATCGGTTGTTTCCAATGATGAATCAACTGTTGCGGTGGCCTTTCTCAAACGCCATAGCGGCGTCAGACCGAGTTCTCGCAGAATGATTTTGCGCCGTGTATTCATTGTAACCAGGGCACCTTTAAAAATTCATAGTTTTAAACAAGACGAGGCGGGAACTGAAAATGTTGACGCAGCATATGATGGATATGTAAGGAAACATTTTTTGTGAGCAACGAAGTATTGTAACGAAGTATGGATTTTTAGAGGTGCCCTTCATAGCATCAAGCGCATCACCAGCGCATCCTCGCGTCCACACATGGCCGGGTAATAACCCTTGCGCGTAGCGATTTGCTCGAAACCGAGTTGTTTATAGAGTTTGGCGGCGCCATGATTGGATTCGCGGACATCGAGCAGCATTGATTTCGCGTTGTTTTCGCGGGCAAGCTCGAACAGGTAGTTTAACAGCTTTCTGCCCAGACCTTTATTTTGCCACCGGGGATTTATGCCGAGTGTCAGGATATGCGCTTCGTCCGGCCCTATCATCATAATGCTGTATCCGAGAATGGCGTTGTTGTCTTCCATAACCCTGCAAAGATAGCCCGATTGAATCGAGTCGGCGAAATTTGCCGGTGACCACGGAAAAAGAAAGATTTCGCGTTCGATCAATATGATCCGGGTCAAATCCGATTCACGCATTTCCCTGACACTTGGATTCAATTGCGTGGTTGCAGTCATCGCTCGCTTTCCTTGAGTGCTACTTTGTTGCGAATATAAACCGGTGCGGCTTGCGCGGGATCGGTATTAAACGCTTCAAGCGGTCTGGCGGCAGCAAGTTGTGCGATTTCCTGTGCATGGGGATAGCGGTTATAATCGATTTTTAAAAGATCCGGTGCGTAGCGTTCCGATAATACGCGATCGTATTTGTCAAATCCACTGCCGCAGCCGATCCATTGTGCGCCGGACACTACCGGTGCATGTTGCGGCGCGCATAACATCGGTTCGCTGACGGCCTGCCAGTTATCCGGGTGTCTGATGTACGCGGCGTGATAAATTTCGCCCATGCGCGCATCCAGCGCCACAATGACTTTATCGTGTGTACTTTGCTGCGCGACCGCTTCAAGCGTGCTGATGCCAATAACCGGTAAATTTGCGGCAAATGAAAGCCCCTGTGCCACGCCGCAGGCGATTCTGAGTCCGGTAAAAGAACCGGGGCCCGCGCCGAAGGCAATGCCATCGATACCGGTTATTTCAAGTTCCGCTTCGTCGAGGGTTTTCTGAACCATGGGCAGCAATAATTCTGAATGACCCTGTCCGGTATGCGTTTCTGTTTTGATGATTTTTCCATCCAGAAAAAGCGCAACAGAACAGTATTCAGTGGAAGTGTCGAAAGCAAGGATCTTCAATATTGTGAATAACGTAACAAGAACATAGGAAACTCTAGTGAAGTGGCCACCGGCCAAGGGAAGTATACCGGATACCCTGGTCAGTTTGCCTCGATTGCATCAGCAGCCATTCCTTGACATGCCATTGTACAGGTTGCTGGAAATCAACCAGCGTATGACGGGTCACTTTTCTGGCAAGGGTAATATGGGGTTTAAATGCGCGGCTGTCAAATTCAAACCCGGCATTTTGGACCGCATTTTTTATCGCATCGACTAACGTAAAGAGCTCCGGCGGATAAATGTCTGCGTGCGCATAAATGATCTGGTTGCGTTTCCAGAACCGGGTTTTCCCGATTGTCAGGTTGAACGTTTTAGCCGTTATATTTCCGGCCGCGGTTTTAAGTGCCGATATTTTATCGATATCTGTTTTGCCGAGGAATAATAATGTCAGATGGATGTTTTCCGGTTTTATCAGCCGTCCGCCATCGTGTTGAATCTGTTTTTCCACGACCTGGCCAAGCGTCTTTTGTATTTTCTTTGAAGGCTGTATGGCGAAAAAAAGGCGTGCGTATTTTTCGTTCTTGTTATTATTGGCATTATTCCTGGTGTCAGTCGTCACTGCTGGTCGGCTCGCTTGGTTAGTGCGCTTAATCAGTTCGATTAATCAGGCAGACGGCTTCGGCCATAATGCCTTCCTTGCGCCCGATTGCGCCCAGGTGTTCGGCAGTCTTGGCCTTGATGTTGATGCTGCTTTCAGGTATGCCAAGATCCTGTGCGATATTTGCAATCATGGCTGGCATATGGGGCGCCATTTTTGGCGCCTGCGCGATAATGGTTGCATCGATATTGATAATTTCATAACCGCGTTCTCGCAATAACTGGTTTACTTTGCGCAATAATTCGCGGCTGTCGGCGTTTTTATATTGTGCGTCCGTGTCAGAGAAATGTCTTCCGATGTCACCCAATGCAGCAGCGCCCAGCAATGCGTCGCACAGCGCATGAAGCAGCACGTCGGCATCGGAATGACCCAGTAATCCTTTCTCATGTGGGATTGTGACGCCGCCAATGATCAATTTCCGGTTTTCAACCAACTGGTGCACATCGGAGCCTTGTCCTATTCTTATGGCGTTCATTGTTTTTCCTTTTTTTGTAGAATGAGTTCGGCGAGTTCCAGATCCTGGGGATAGGTGATTTTGAAGTTGTAGGCTTTGGTGTGTACAAGCTTCGGTTGAAATCCCATGGCTTCGATAGCGCTGGCGTCATCGGTGATATTCATAGTGTTTGCCTTGCTCAGCGCATCCATGAGCATGGCGTATCGAAACATTTGCGGCGTTTGCGCCTGCCACAGATTTCCCCGGGGTTCTGTGTGTATGACACGGGTGCTTGTGTCGCTGCGTTTGAGTGTATCGGCTACCGGTATTGCGAGCAGTCCGCCGACAGCATCGTCTGAAAGTTCACTGATCAGTTGATTGAGTTGATCGTGTGTGAGTAACGGTCGCGCTGCATCATGCACCAGAATCCAGTCATCGGATTGCAGGGAAAACTGTCCGGAAGCGGCGCTTAATCCATTCAGTACACTGTCGGCGCGCGTTTCCCCGCCGCAATAAAAAACACTCAACTTGTCTGAAAATACCTCCCAGTCATGTTTCTGCCATTCAGGGTCATTCGGTGACAGCACAATAAAAACACGTGTAATGTGATGCGACGTGCACAATGTCTGGATTGCATGATAAATCATTGGCTTGCCGGCCAGGGTTAAATACTGTTTGGGCAGCTGATTTCCCATCCGCGAACCATATCCGGCAGCCGGGATAAGGGCAAAGTAATTCGGCATTAAATTGATAGTCAGAATTGATGGAGTGAATACATCCCGGTATTTTAATAAATAAATGCCATCCACGAAATGAAAACAGTCATATTAAATGGTGCGGACGTGAAGATTTGTCTCAGATTACTTTACAATACATCTTTTAGAATAATTACCGGGAACAAGTGCAATGGAAGCCGAACACATTAATGCATTAGCGGATCAGCTTGACGAACTCGACACGCGCAGGAATGACTTGCGGAGGTATCTTTGACTACGAGAACAAGAAATTAAAGCTGGACGAGTTAAACCGCTTGCTTGAAGATCCGGCGATCTGGAACGATGCCAAGCAGGCGGAGCAGGTCGGCCGTGACAAGAAAGCGCTGGAGGATGTGGTGCTGACGCTGGAATCCATCGATCACCAGTTGAGCGATGCGCGTGAGTTATTCGCGCTTGCAAAAGAAGAATCCGACGAAGAAACGCTCAACAGTGTTGCTGCAGATGCAAAAGCATTGGAGGAGATTGTCGCAAAGCTGGAATTTCGTCGGATGTTCTCCGATCCGATGGATCCGAACAACTGTTTTGTGGATGTGCAGTCGGGATCGGGTGGCACGGAAGCACAGGACTGGGCGTCAATGCTGGAGCGCATGTATTTGCGCTACTGCGAACGGCAAGGGCTACAGGTTGAAGTGCTCGAGGAATCGCCGGGCGATGTGGCGGGGATTAAAAGTGCCAGTCTGAAAGTAACCGGTGAATACGCGTATGGTTTTTTGAGAACCGAAACCGGGATACACCGACTGGTCAGAAAGTCGCCGTTTGACTCGGGCAACCGCCGTCATACCTCATTTGCCAGTATTTTCGTTTATCCCGAGGTCGATGAGTCGTTTGAGGTGGATATCAATCCTGCGGATTTGCGTATCGATACCTTTCGCGCCTCGGGCGCAGGCGGGCAGCATATCAATAAAACCGATTCTGCGGTGCGTATCACGCATAATCCGTCAGGCATTGTGGTGCAATGCCAGAGCGGCCGTTCCCAACACAAGAACAAGGCGGAAGCGATGTCGATGTTAAAGTCCAGACTCTATGAGGCTGAACTGCGCAAACGCAACGAAGAAAAACAAAGCATCGAAGATACCAAAACGGATATCGGATGGGGGCATCAAATCCGCTCCTACGTGCTCGACCAGTCGCGCATCAAGGATTTGAGAACGAATGTAGAGATCGGCAATACCCAGGCGGTTTTGGATGGCGATCTTAACCAATTTATCATGGCGAGTTTGAAGGAAGGGGTGAAATAAAAAAATTGTTAGCTGCGCAATGAATAACGCTCATTCATTACAAAAAGTACGCGTAATTCTGCTGATGGGTGTTGTATGTCTAATGACCTCAATCGTTTCGATTTTTGGATTTTATGTTTATGGCAGGGAAATAATTTTGAATAGTGGGAGCAGTGATAAATCATTGCTTTCTGGTATCTTCCTTTTTATTTGCTGCAATTATTGCATTGCTGGTTGCAATACAAACCGGTCAATTGGTGCATAAAAAACTAAAGGAACTCAAGTATGCGCATCGGCATTGATCTGGGTGGCACCAAAATAGAAGGCGTAGTGCTGGACGATGACGGTAACGAATTGCTGAAAAAACGCGTGGTCACGCCGCAGGCTGATGGCTACAGAGCTATTCTGAATGCGGTGGCGCAACTGGTTGAACAGCTTGAAGCCGAGACTGGCGGGCGTTGTTCGGTGGGTATCGGCACACCCGGGGCGATTTCTACGGTGACGGGTTGCATGAAAAACTCCAATACGGTCTGCCTGAACGGGCAGCCATTGCTAGGGGACTTGCAGACGCTGTTAAATCGGCCGCTGCGTATCGCCAATGATGCCAACTGCTTTGCCCTAAGCGAAGCGCTCGACGGCGCGGGAAAAGGTTATGGCGTTGTATTTGGTGTGATCATGGGCACTGGGGTGGGTGGCGGCGTGGTGTTCAACGGCCAGTTGCATGCGGGCTGTCAGCATATCGGCGGAGAGTGGGGGCATAATATCCTGGAACGCGAAGGGCCGGATTGCTATTGCGGCCATAAAGGCTGTGTTGAAACGCTGATTTCCGGGCCGGGACTGGCGGCTGACTATCGTCGTCATGGCGGAGACAGTGCATTGACTGCCGGGGATATCGTGGAACTGGCAGCGCAAGGCGATGCATTGGCCGAAGCCGCCATGCAGCGGTTTTTTGACCGGTATGGCCGCGCGCTGGCGATGGTGGTCAATATACTCGATCCCGATGCCATTGTTCTTGGCGGCGGCCTGTCGAATGTGGACAGACTTTATACCGAAGGGCGTGAACGCCTGGCGCACTATGTGTTTAATGACGAATTCATCACGCCCGTGTTGAAGAACGTGCATGGCGACAGTTCCGGCGTACGCGGCGCCGCACAGCTCTGGCGTCCGCATGAAATGGATCAAGCTCGGTAATTTTCTACTCAGGATTTTTCCGGATGATGCAGCGTCAATAGATAAACGCTTTCCACCAGACGGGTTAATCCGCGCTGCTGGAAACGCGGATTGTCTGCGAGTACGTCAATTTGTGTCAACACATGCACGTCGGCATTCGGCTGGTACAGTGCGGTGACTTCTTCGGGCGATACCGCATAGGGCGGTCCCTGCATTTCAGACTGCGGATAGTCGAAACCGACAAGCAGGATTTTGTTTCCGGACGGCAGGATGTTGCAGAGTTGGTTTGCATAGCGGCGGCGTGTCTCCGGTGGCAGTGCAACCAAAGACGCACGATCATAGACGGCGCGAATTTTACTTAAATCCTGTTTATTCAGATCAAAAAAATCGCCGAGGAGGATATGGACGCCGTTGGCCGCGTAATGGTCAAAGCGTTTATCGGATGAGCCGTCATGATTTGGAATCAATTGATTTTCACTGAAGAACGCCTGTACGGCGCGCGCACTCAATTCAACGCCTAAAACGGAATGTCCCTGTGCGCACAGCCATAACATGTCACGCGTTTTTCCGCAAAGCGGCACAAACACGCGGCTGCCAGCAGTAAGTTGCAGTGTTTCCCAGTATTCAAGCAAATACGGGTTAACACTATCCTGATGAAAACCAATTTCATCCTGTTCCCACCTTTCCAGCCAGTAATCTTTGGTCATTCCAGAATCAGGCGCTTAATGTCGGGATTTTAATTTTCCTTCAAACACGAACAGGGGTACCGAAGTTGTGTATGTCATGCAAATAATACTATGCAAATAAGTTGCTCAATAGCCATCGCAGATATGGCGGTTCTTGGTATCTTCTTTGCTGGTGGGAAATTCCATTCTGGGCAACATGCCTTTAGTCATTTCGCCGCATTCTCTGGCAATCTTGATATTTTCGTCATTGGCCATAGAACGGCCAAATTCTATAGCGGTACTGAGGGCCTCGTCGCGTTTATTTGCCTGGCATAGGGATTTGATTTTGCCTTCCATGGCTTGCGCTTTTTGTCCCATTTCTATCATGGCGGTCTGATCAATCCGGGACATGCACGCTTGCATTTGCTGTGCCTGTTGCATGAGCTGTTGCATTTGTTCCTGATTCAGGTTCATTTGCTGCGCCTGGCTCGAGAAAGGTGCAAGGATAATCATTATAGTGATTGCAATTCGTTTATTCATAGTGCTTTTTCCTTTATTGTTTTGACGCTCAAGTTATGGTGTTTATTTTATTCAAATTGTTTGGTTTCAGAAAGTAATCTACCAATTAAAGCCAAATTTCTAGCTGTCGTTATTGGAAGGATTTTTAAATACTGCAATTATAATCAAGATTTAATTTATTCGTTCAATAATACAAAAGGTTAAGAGGTAATTATGGAAGCGACAATGACAATGGAAAAACAGCCTTCTTTGATCAAATCCAAATTTAAAGCGGCAGGAATACATCTGGCGATCAGCGCCTTCGTTTTTCTGATACTCGCTTATTATATTATTTTTGAATGGTATCCATTACCTTACTTTACTGCGGATGGCGGCTGGCAGGGTATCCGCATTGTTGCCTTTATTGATCTGGTTCTTGGCCCTTTGATGACACTGATCATTTTTAATCCTAGAAAATCCAAGCGGGAAATCCGTTTTGATCTGGGCACGATTGCGCTTGTTCAGGCAAGCGTACTTGCCTGGGGTATTTATACTGTGCATAACGAGCGGCCAGTAGCGATTGTACATTGGGATGGCGAGTTTTTCAGTATGCCAGCCAAAAGTTATCATGAGCAAAATATCGATTTGGATCAACTGGCGCAATTTGGTATGGGAAAACCCGTATTAATTCATGCTTATCGCCCTGTCGATATCGAAAAAATACATGAAGTACTGACGCTGAGTACTGAGAAGCAGCTGGCGCCGTTTGAACAGTTTCAGCTTTATCGCCCTTTTAAAGAAAGTCGCCGCGGGATTTTTATTGGCCAGCTAAATATCGACGAGATTATTTCTCACAATGAAGCAATGCGTCAGGAACTGGATGCGTTTTTAGCCAGAACGGATCATGAGAAAAATGATTTCGTTTATATGCCGCTCAACGCCCGTTACCATAATGTGATCCTGATCTTTTCACAGGATGGAAATGTGATGGGTACCTTGAATGCGCCCTATAAGGATGAAAAAGGGCGTTAGCACCTGAGTGGTCAATTATTTTAAACAATGCTGTTTCTGATCTATCTATAGGGCGACTCTAAAAATTCAGAGTTTTAAACAAGACGAGGCGAGAACAAAAAATATTGACGCAGCATATAATTGATATGTAAGGAAATATTTTTTGTGAACAACGACGTATTGTGACGAAATATGGATTTTTAGAGATGCCCTTTATTGAGGCAAGCCATGAATACACGAAAAGAAAATGAGCTGGTTGAAATTAAAAAAAGTATTATCAAAACACAATTTGTCAGTATGATTGCAGTAACCCTGATCGGACTTGGGGTTTACGGTATTTTTGTCGCGAAGGGTAATGCTTTCCATCCCGTCTTAAACAATCAGGAAATACTGAATGCCATGTTGGTTGTTGGCATTATTTTGGAGATTCGGCATATTTTTCAGTTGATACCGCTGCTGAAACGGTATGCGGCGTTTAAGCGCGGCGTTGGTGTATAACAGAGGTAGTGATTGGCTATGGTGAAGCATTTATACAATGGCGTGACGATTGAATGTGTTCAAGGAAATATTGCTGACCAGCCGGATATGGATGCAATTGTCAACGCAGCGAATGTCGAACTCAGAACTGGCGGTGGTGTGGCGGGCGCCATTCATCGCGGTGCAGGTCCGGAACTTGAAGCAGAATGCCGGCAATTTGCACCGATTCGGCCAGGAGAAGCGGTAATAACCGGCGCGCATCATCTGCCCAACCGCTATATCATCCATTGTCTTGGGCCAGTTTACGGTGTTGACGAGCCATCCGACAAGCTTTTGGGCGACTGTTATCGAAACGCGTTACAGCTGGCCGATGAAAACGGCGTTCAATCCATTGCATTTCCGGCAATTTCTACAGGGATATTCGGCTACCCACTGGAGCCAGCCGCCAGCATCGCGATTAAAACAACGATTGACACTCTCCCAGGTCTGAAAAACGTTAAGCATATCCGTTTCGTTTTATTCGGCGATGCCGATCAACAGTGCTTCATGCGGGTATTCAGTACGTTTGTTGAAACGGGATGACGGGGCGTTGACAGGCAAAAAGCCGGTGTGCTTATTTGGGGTCGAGAACAGCGCGATAATATATTTATTAATTTAACTTGACAACTCAATTGTCATAAAACATAATGACAAGTGAGTTGTCATTATGTTTGTAGAGTCCATAAATGCCGGAAAGAACCGAAAAGGAGATTTACCAGATTATCTGGCTGATACGCAGGCTTTTTCGCGCTTTTGCCCAGAAATCAGCTGAGAATCTTGAAACATTTGGTATTTCTGTTGCGGACAGGGCGGTGATGGAATTTCTTTATCCCGAGAAAAAACTCTCGGTTCCGGAAATCGCGAAGCAATATCACGTGTCCCGGCAGCATGTCCAGGCCACCGTGAATTCACTCCTGAATCAGGAATTGGTGTTAAGCCTGGAAAATCCGCGCCACAAGCGCTCTCCTCACATAATGCTCAACGAGAACGGGCGCATGTTATTTGAATCCGTTTTACGTAAAGATGAGGAAACGATCAAGGTGTTATTTTCTCATCTGGAAAAAAATGACGTGCACATTACCCTTAAAACGCTGCAATCTTTACTTGCAAAATTGAATTGAGGAGTCGGTGATGTTAAACATTCATTTGAAACAGGTTTTTTATACGATCGGATTGTTTTTGGCAGCCTCCATTGCCGGGTTATGGTCATGGAACACATTATCGGAATTATTTAATTGGCCGCCTGTTGCGTACAGACATGTTCTTGCGATTTTTATTCTGCTCATTATTGTGAAATGGAGCCTGTTTACGCGATGTCGCGACTTTAAACCGTTATCCGCAGATAATCCTGAACATTTGCATCAATAATCAGACCGTTTTGAGTGCGGTAACTGTTTGGTTGCTGCACTTTTAAACAGGCAATTGAGTACCATGACAAAAGCACAACCCAAACATCGTTATGCCGGCCTGGTATTGCTGTTAACGATACTGGCAGCGTTATCGGGTTGTATGCATCAGCAGTTTGTCAGCGAATCCTATCCGCGTTGGGGGGAAGAGCATCGCATTGCCCGTTCTGAAAGCAGCGAACCTTTGATTTTGCGGGTTCTTGCGCCGCAGGAATCCGTTCAGCCAGCCGCATGCATTTTGCTTGTACATGGCATGAATGAGTATATTGGGCGTTACCGCGATGTTGCGCTTCATTTTTCCAGGAAATTTCTTGTTGCCGGTTTCGATTATTATGCGCATGGTTTGTCTAATCCGGTGTTGCAACAGGCGGATAAGGCATTGGTTGCAGGTGCCGGCAAACAGGACGTTAGTCAGGCTTATTTGTCGCAAACAGATTTATACGATCTCGATCCCATGCGCCGAGATTTTGGCCGCGCACTTGAAAAAACGATACAGCGATGTGATGCTGAAGGCGGATCAGAAAAACCGGTATTTATTATTTCGCACAGCCTCGGTGCTTTGGTGACTGCAACGTACTTGATGCAGTTACAAAGTGATACAGAATGGGCCGAGCGGATACAGGGTGTGGTTTTTCTCGGACCTGGTTTTGCAGTCAGTGAATTGCCTGGCTGGCGCGGTTGGCTGGCCAATCCATTGATCAAATTGTCATTTCATGCCGAAACACATTTTCTGAATCCCGGTGATGAAGCTTTGCCGATGTTGTTGTTCAATCAAATACTGTCGCTGGTGACAGTGCCTGTATTAGATGGTTTATTTGAAATGTTGTCATGGCCGGTTTTGCGGAATATTGCGACACCTTCGACGCCTGCGTGGGTTGTGGACTACCTCACAGACAGTGAAGCAGAAAAACAGCGTCTAAGAACCGATGGCTGGATTATCCGGCGCACCCTGTTGCGGTATGTCAAAGGGGTGGAAAAGGAAATTGTCGAATTTCACCGTCGGATGGCTTCATTTAGCGTCCCGTATTATTTGATTTATTCCGGACATGATCCCGTTACCGCGTCCTGGGGCGGTGCGGCGTTTATCGATGCAACAATACGCAATCACCCGGATAATGCGCATTTGCTATTGGCTGATTTGCCGTATCATCAGCATTTATTCTTGAAAGAACCGCGCAGAAGTGAAATTTTACAGCATATTGGACAGTGGCTGGATCGTCGCATTGATGCCCAGCGGCAGAGAGAAACAGAAGACTTCAATCAAAAATAATTGCTAACGCATCTCTGGTTACACAATCTTTTTTTTCTGAAACATTCTGTGTTCAGACCGCAATTCATTAAACAGACCGGTCAAGATGCGGTAGCATACTGCTTTTGTTAACACCAAGTAAATCGATGGATTGCCATGCCTGTTAATATTCCCAATTTATCTTCAGAACATTTATTGCCGGTGCCGGGTATAACGCTGGGCATTGCAGAAGCGGGTATAAAAAAA
Organism: Burkholderiales bacterium; assembly: GCA_024235795.1. GTDB lineage: Bacteria > Pseudomonadota > Gammaproteobacteria > Burkholderiales > Nitrosomonadaceae > Nitrosomonas. The sequence goes on from JACKLR010000002.1 coordinate 206,791, forward strand.
AGCCGCCATAGAGATTTGCTGGTCATTGCGCTTGATCGCAATGCCCGGGTGGCAGGTGTTTTTACACAGAATCGTTTTTGTGCTGCACCAGTTATTGTTGCAAAAGAACATTTGGCATCCGATTGCATTCATGCGCTGGTAGTGAATACCGGAAATGCCAACGCCGGCACCGGACAATCCGGACTTTACCATGCCCGGACAACATGTGAGGTGCTGGCTGGTTTGCTCGACTGTCAGCCGCAGCAGGTTCTGCCTTTTTCGACCGGGGTGATCATGGAACCTTTGCCGATTGACGCCATTGTCAACGGTTTGCCGGCTGCAGTGGCAGACCTTAAAGCGGACAACTGGTTTGCTGCAGCACAGGCGATCATGACGACTGACATAGTGCCTAAAGGTGTGTCGAAGCAAATCGAACTCAACGGTGAAACAGTCACCATCACGGGTATCGCCAAAGGTTCGGGCATGATTCGTCCGAATATGGCGACCATGCTCGGCTTTATTGCGACAGACGCCAGGATCAGTCATTCGCTGCTGCAGGAAATGGTGCGGTATGTTGCGGATCATTCGTTTAATTGCATTACGGTCGACGGAGACACGTCGACCAATGATGCGTTGATGTTGATTGCAACCGGCTGTGCGGGAAATGCCGAGATCTGCGAGCCAGAGCGCGCTGAGTTTGCGCAGTTGCAGGAAGCGGTTACTTCGGTTGCGCGCTCGCTGGCGCAAATGATTGTCCGCGATGGAGAAGGCGCGACCAAATTCATCGCCGTACAGGTAGAAGCGGGTGTGAATGAAGCGGAATGTAAACAGGTTGCGTATGCCATTGCACATTCACCATTGGTCAAAACCGCGTTTTTCGCGTCCGATCCAAATCTGGGAAGAATTCTAGCGGCAATCGGGTATGCGGGTATTGATAATCTTGATGTCAATGACATTCAGCTCTATCTCGATGATGTGCTGGTCGCCGAAAAAGGCGGCCGAGCGCCGGGATACCGGGAAGAAGACGGACAGCGCGTGATGAAACAGTCCGAGATTACCGTGCGGGTCGTATTGAATCGTGGCGGCGCAGTTGCTACCGTATGGACCTGTGATTTTTCCTATGATTATGTGAAGATTAATTCGGATTATCGAAGCTGAGTCGTTACATCGAGACGCGTTATATGCCAATGAATGAGCTGGAAAAACTTTGCAGTCGTGCAGAAATACTGCTGAACCGCCTGGAGCGGCTGTTGCCGGTTGATCAGCCTGAAACAAACTGGCAATCCGGCGTTGCTTTTCGATGGCGAAGACAAGGCAATCATGGATTTATTCAACCGGTTATAAATCCGCATGGCATTACGCTGAATGCCTTGCACGGTATCGGGGTCCAGAAGCAGCAGATTGACCAGAATACCCGTCAATTCGTGCAGGGTTTTTCCGCAAATAATGTGTTGTTGACAGGTGCGCGCGGTACAGGAAAGTCATCTTTGATCAAGGCATTGCTGAATCGCTATGCTGATGACGGATTGCGCCTGATCGAGGTTGAGAAACAGCATCTGGTTGATTTGCACGATATTGTGGAAATGATTTATCGCCGACCTGAACGCTTTATTTTATTCTGCGATGATCTGTCTTTCGAGAAAGATGAACCGGGATATAAAGCGCTGAAAGTCGTGCTGGATGGCTCGGTTTCCACAGTTTCCGATAATGTGCTGATTTATGCGACTTCGAACCGGCGCCATATGGTGCCTGAGTATATGCGGGATAATCTCGATACCCGCCATCTGGGTGAAGAAGTGCATCCGAGTGAAACCATCGAAGAAAAAATTTCCTTGTCGGAACGTTTTGGTTTGTGGGTATCCTTCTATCCGTTCGATCAGGAACAGTATCTGGGTATTGTGCGTCATTGGCTTGCCGATTTTGGCATAGAGAAAATGACTGCCGAAATACGTTTGCAGGCACTGCAATGGGCGCTGGGGCGCGGTTCGCGCAGCGGGCGAGTGGCCTGGCAGTTTGCGCGCGATTTTGCGGGTCGGCGGCAATCAAGCGGTTCCGCAAACCAATGTTCGTAAGTCATGAAGTCTGACTCAATGGCCATAATAGAGGTTGCGGCGGCAGTCATTATGCAGCAAGACGGCAGTTTCTTGCTCACATGCCGTCCCGAGGGAAAGCCGTACGCCGGATACTGGGAATTTCCCGGCGGAAAAGTGGAGGCCGATGAAGCGCCGCTACATGCGCTCGACCGGGAGTTGCAGGAAGAGCTCGGTATACAGGTATTACAGGCCGTCCCCTGGATTACGCGTATTTTTACGTATACGCATGCAACCGTTCGTCTACATTTCTACCGCATCCTGCAATGGCACGGAAATCCCTGGGGACGTGAAAACCAGCAACTGGCCTGGCAATCGCCGCAAAAGACGACGGTTTCGCCCATGTTGCCGGCAAATGAGCCGGTTCTGCGCGCCTTGTCGCTGCCGCCGGTTTATGCGATTACACAGGCGTCCCTGATCGGTGTGGAAGCTTCTTTGCAGCAAATCGAACAGGCGTTACACCATGGGCTACGTATGATTCAGATTCGCGAAAAGGATATGGACAGTGAAACATTGTCTGCGTTTTCAAATAAAATCATTGCCCGGGCACACGAAATGGATGCACAGGTTTTGATGAACAGCGATAGGGCGTTGCCCGGTCAGTTAGGTGCCGATGGCGTGCATTTGACCGCTTCGCAATTAATGAACTTGTCTGAACGCCCTGATGCTCAAGCAGGCTGGTGCGGTGCTTCCTGCCACAATAGCGAGGCGCTCTATCAGGCGGAAATTTTGGGACTTGATTTTGTAGTACTGGGACCGGTTCTGCCAACTTTAAGCCATCCGGAAACGGCCGCGCTTGGGTGGTGCAAGTTTGCAGCCCTAATCCGTAATTATCCACTTCCTGTATTTGCATTGGGCGGTTTGGGGCGGGATGATTTGGCAATTGCTCAGGAACTGGGTGCGCATGGTATTGCCATGATGCGCGGTATCAGCGAACTGTAGATTCACGCTGGTGCTATAATTGCACTCGCAGAATTTGACAACATATTATTGTTTGTCAGCCGCTTGCCGTTCGTTCTCTTCGCGCTCTTCGTTGGACGGTTCCGAGTCAGGTATACGGTACGATTCCATTGCCCATTGCGCCAGATCCATAGTTTTGCAACGCTCGGAGCAGAAGGGGCGGAAAGGATTGTCTTGATTCCACTGTGATGATTTGCCGCAATGCGGGCAGTTGACGGTACGTTGTTTCATAGCTAAATAGTGTAAGCGATATTCGAATCATAGCCAAATAAAACGACTCAATAGACGATCCGATCTGCAAAACAAGAAACATGCCTGAAAAAAATTATTTGCCGCCCGCCATATTTCTGATGGGGCCAACGGCCAGCGGGAAAAGTCATATTGCGCTGGAGATTGCCGAGCAGTTTCCGGTTGAGATTGTCAGTGTGGATTCTGCACAAGTGTATCGTTTTATGGATATCGGCACCGCCAAGCCCGACCGGGCGACGCTGGGCAGGGCGCCGCATCACCTTATCGACCTGATTGACCCAACTGAGCATTATTCCGCAGCGCGATTTCGCAGTGATGCACTGAATGTCATGCATGGCATCACCGGTCGCGGCAGAATTCCCTTGCTGGTTGGCGGCACTATGCTTTATTTTCAGGCATTGCTGAACGGCCTTTCAGTTTTGCCGGAAGCAGACGAAGCGTTGCGCGCTGTGATTGAAGATGAAGCCAGAATTTCGGGATGGCCGGCGATGCATGCGAAACTCAATGAACTGGATTCGGAAAGCGCCATGCGTATAAAACCCACCGACAGTCAGCGTATTCAGCGTGCGTTGGAAGTCTGCATGCTTACTCGCCGGCCCATGTCTGAAATCCTTAAGGCGCCGAAAAAAACCGTTTTGCCTTATCGTACTATTATGCTGGCTTTGCAGCCTTCAGACCGCAGTCAACTGCATCACCGTATCGCAACGCGTTTCGAAAATATGCTGCACCAGGGTTTTGTCGATGAGGTGTTAACTATTCGCAAACAGTTTGATGTCAGTCCAGAATTGCCGTCAATGCGCTGTGTCGGCTATCGGCAGGCGTGGCTTTACCTGGATCGGCAGATCAATTTTAAGGAGCTGAATGACATGGGCATCGCGGCAACGCGGCAACTGGCAAAGCGACAACTGACCTGGTTACGCAGTATAATACGTACACATGAAGTTGCCGAGTTTGACTGTTTGGCAGGTGATTTGTTTTGTCAGGTGTATAAATTCATAAATACATATGATTTTAATAAAAATTGATCTATATTTCATTAGGTTATGATGCGAAGCAGGATTGGTTGGCGGGCGTTAATATTGATAAATGTCAATATGCTCATTTGGGTTTTTGAGACAATCCAAAATTAATCAGCGATCAGCTACTGTTTCCTGAACTGATTTTATTTTAATAATTAAAAAGGAGAGACAATATGAAATATGCAGCTTTAGTTCTTGTTCTGGCGGCGTTTACATTGAGTGCATGTGGGGAGCCCAGAAGAACACCCGATGGACATTTGATGGATAGACCAACACCGTCAGCGTATGATGCCGCTGATTTTGATACCAGTCCAAGGGAATCAGATGATTAATACGCGACAGAAATGAAGTGTATTAGGTTTTTGGTGCTATGTTTAGCGCTTGGTTATCAGTTAATGAATCCATAGCTGGCCATTGTGTGTTGTTGTGTGTACGCATGGGTTCATTAGCTTGATTTCGGCAATGTGTTCAATAAATTACTCCTCAGTTCCTATCCTTATCCTAGATTCATCGTTAAATATATTGAGTCTGCCCGTTGTTGTCTGACTTTTAACGCCTGCCGGCTTTTCAGTATTTTCTTGTTTGCAACTGTGTAGCGGCGCTATGATATGTTGTAGTATATTTGCTATTATTTCACCAATTTTATTAATGATAAGTTCTCTTTGTTTTTTTAGCGTTACTGCGAGTGCTGGGTCTGTTGGCATTCAAGCCATTCAGCTTTCCTGTGCATTGCGTTGCGCAACGAAACATCCTGACAATATCATATGGGTAAAAAACTAGATTTTAATGGACAATAAATCAGTAGAGGCAATCAGTAAAAGCATTTAAAAGATAACTTCATTAGGAACTCAGTCTATGTATTATCGTTATAAACTACCAATACTTTTTATGATCATCGGTTTGTTCTTGCTGGCAGGTTGCGAAAATTATGCTGATAGAACGCATGAGTCGTGGATTCAAAAACCGGCAGGTATAACCTACGATGATTCGTTTATTTATGCCAGAATATCCATTGCAGTCAACACCGATCCGGATTTACAAGGCAGTGATGTCGAGATTAAAGTTGATGATGGCAATGTGCTGTTGACAGGGACAGTTGCAAATAACAACCAGATTACCAAAATCAACATGATTTCCTGGATGGTTGACGGTGTCAAGGATGTTGATAATCAAGTGGTTGTCAGATAGGTATAAGAACTCCATCACACATCCACAAAAAGTATTCAAAAAAAGCCCCGCTAGACTAAACGTTTACCGGGGTTTTTTAGATTTTCAGATCAAATAGGTTTAATTGAACGCACATGCATTTTAAGTGACGTGTCAGATGCCGCGCAGTAGTTCATTGATTCCAGTCTTGGAACGGGTTTTTGCATCGACCTGTTTGACTATCACTGCGCAATAAAGGCTGTATTCCTTGTTAGCCGATGGCAGGCTGCCAGATACTACGACAGACCCGGGTGGAACGCGTCCGTAAGTAACTTCCCCAGTTTCGCGGTTATAAATCTTGGTGCTCTGGCCAATATAAACACCCATCGAAATCACAGAATTTTCACCAACAATAACACCCTCGACGATTTCCGAGCGTGCGCCGATAAAACAATTATCTTCGATAACGGTAGGGTTGGCTTGTACGGGTTCGAGAACGCCGCCAATACCTACTCCGCCGGACAAATGCACATTTTTGCCAATTTGGGCGCATGAACCGACTGTTGCCCAAGTGTCGACCATCGTGCCTTCATCCACGTAGGCGCCGATATTGACATAGGATGGCATGAGCACAACATTGCTGGCAATAAACGCACCCTTGCGCACAGCGGCGGGTGGAACGACGCGAAAGCCGCCATCACGAAAATCGCGTGAACTGTAATCGGCGAATTTTGACGGGACTTTGTCAAAATAATTTGAAAATCCGCCTTTGATAAAGCTGTTATCCTCAATGCGGAAGGAAAGCAGCACAGCTTTCTTGATCCACTGATGCGTGACCCAGTTATCGTCAATTTTCTCGGCAACGCGAAGTTTGCCACTATCCAGCATGTTTAATACCTGTGCAACGGATTCCTTGAGATTGGCGCCCACATTGCGCGGCGTGATTTCGGCGCGGCGGTCAAATGCTTCTTCAATAGTGCTCTGTAATTCTTTCATAATTTTTCCTAGGTTCGATTTGAGATTTTTAATTTGGATATGCTTAATGCGAGTCCGCCAGATTTTCCAACAGACTTTTTATACGATTACCCGCTTCGATACATTCTGCCAATGTTGCAACAAGCGCAATACGTACATAATTTTCGCCCGGATTGATGCCCTGAAATTCCCGGCCCAGATAACTGCCCGGTAAAACGGTAACATTATAATCGCGATGCAGCAGTCTGGTGAATTCAGTGTCGCTGACAGGCGTTTTGTACCACAGATAAAAACCGGCATCCGGCATGTTTACAGTGGCGGATTGTTGCGGTGACGGCTCAGCAAGCATGGCGGTAACTTTGGAGAATTTTTCCAGATACATGCGCCGGTTTTCCATGACATGCGTTTCGTCATTCCAGGCGGCGGTGCTGGCTGCCTGCGATGCCGGATTCATGGCGCAACCGTGATAAGTGCGATATAACAGATACTTGCCCAGGATTTGTGCGTCGCCGGCCACAAATCCCGAGCGCAAACCCGGCACATTGGAGCGTTTGGACAGACTGTTGAAAACGACAAGGCGCGGAAACCCTGCGCGTCCGAGTTGTTGTGCTGCGTCAAGCGCGCCAAGCGGCGGCTTGTTCTCGTCGAAATAAATTTCCGAATAGCATTCGTCGGCAGCGATGACAAAGCCGTGCCGGTCGGACAATTCAAACAGCCTGCGCCATTCATCCAGCGTCATGACACCGCCCGTCGGATTGTTGGGGGTGCAAACGTAAACAAGCTGTGTGCGCGACCAGATATCGTCCGGCAGTTGTGCAAAGTCCAGTCTGAAGTTGTTTTCCGGGGTTGTATTGATAAACTGCGGTAGGGCGCCTGCCAATAATGCTGCGCCTTCATAGATTTGATAAAACGGGTTGGGGCAGACGACAAAGGGTTTTTCGGTTGCAGATGTGTCAATTACCGTTTGCGCAAAGGAGAAAAGTGCTTCACGGCTGCCGTTTACGGGGATGACTTCAGTATCCGGATTGATTGCGGGTATATGAAAGCGACGCATAATCCAGTCTGCAATACTCTGGCGTAATCGCAGTGTGCCTTGTGTCGTTGGATAATTGGCAAGCCCGTCCAGATGGTCAATAACGGCCTGTCGTATAAAATCCGGCGTAGCATGTTTGGGTTCGCCGATATGCAGGTCGATTGCGGCTAATGCTGTGTTACGCGTCACGCCATCGAATAATTTACGCAGTTTTTGAAACGGATACGGTTGCAGGTGATTAAGGTTTGAATTCATGCTTGTTGCAGGCTTTTTTATTTATTGTTCAGGTTTGGTCAAAGACGTTGAAAGGATAGTCTTGGCTCGGTTTTGTTTGTTTTTATTCAGATTATAAAACGTGCGTGTTTGAAAGGCCAATTTCTATCAACCTGCTGTCGTTAGAAATCACAATCGACAACGGCACAGGGATGATGCATTTTCTTGCATGGCTAAAAGTGAAATTAAACTCTGTTGGCGCTGAGTATGATATGATTATAGTGTTGTAATGAAATTTTGTTTTAAGTCAATTGGTTATGTTTTTTATTGTAACTTGTGTACGCTTGATTCAAGAAATATCATATAACAAAAGAAAGGCCCTGCGAATGTGTTTGCCCTTTACGAATAATGTCTCGGCAGTCATCACCAGATTTCTTTTAAAAATAAATTGCTGCAATACATAAAAACCAAAATTTTATGCGCAAACGGTATGCATAATTCATCCGGTCAATTTCAATTAATATACATTCCTATGGAGGAAATGCTATGAGAAAGTTTTTTTATGTGCTTCTGATTTCAACAATAGTGCTCATTTTTGGTTGCGAAAAGGCTCAAGAGACAGCGAGTCAAGTAGCAGAAGATGTCAGTGAATTTGCATCTGAGGCTGTTGAGGCGACTAAAGAGGCGGCTTCCGATGCTGCCGAACTGGTATCAGACGCTCTAGAATCAACAACCGAAACTGTTTCTGACGCATATGATGCGACTGCCGATGCTGCATCAGAAGCTGTTGAAAGTTCAGAAGAAACAATTGATGAAGCAGCCGATGCCATTGACGATGCCGCCGAGGATGCCGGCGAAGCCATTGATGAAGCCATTGACGATGAAGATGAAGAATAATAATTAATCGATACATTTGTAACGTGTTGGATGATGTTGCTTTGCATAAGCGGCATCATCCGGTAAATGCCATTATCCAGCCAACCGTGCTGCAAGCAGTTTGCCGCAGCGCCATGGCTTTGGCCGACCTATCAGCTCAGCTCTGGCCAATGCCAGGTCGGAATCTTCGAGACGCATGCGAACAATGATTTGACGATATTCAAACATTTCGTTCCTCCTGTTGCTCATGGCTAACCTCTGATAAAAAATCAACAGAATAACCAGCAGTGCCCAAAATTCGAACCCTAAATCCGGTCAATACAGCCAGATCAAATGGCGCTATTACAGTGAAATCTCACTGGTTCCGTTATGTTGAAATTGGACTGGTTCTATAGGGATGAAAACTGACACTTTTCGCCTGATTTAAAGACATGTTGGGGTTTTCGGCAGTAACTCCAATTCATTCAGATGCGCTTTAACCCGTGCGATTGGTGTTAGAAAAAAAGGAATTCTTGATTATGGACCTGGCCCTGTAATCGCGTGGCCATGTAATCGCGCTGGCCTGTAATCGCGACTTCTCTCAACGATTGGCCATAATGATAGGACAACGTTTCACAATATATCGAATATCCATGAAGATGGTGTCGTTGAAATGGCATTATTTTAAATGGAAACAATCCTGGGTCCTGGGTATTAACGTGCATATCGATTGACAAATCGCTTCAGGATCATCTGTGCATGAGACGTGTCTTTCTGGCTAATCGCGTCGATAATTTTGTCCGCTTCATGGGGTTGAAAATAGCCGTGGTGCTTGTAGATGCGTATCCGCAGTGCAAATCCTTCGCTATCGCCTTCGGGGTGAAACTGTGTGGCATACACGTTTTTTCCTACGCGGAACATTTGAACCGGACAAGCGATGCTCGTCATTAACAGCGTAGCACCAGCAGGGGTTGTGTCGCATGCTTCTTTATGCCCGAGCAATACCGGAATCTGATCTGGAAAGCCAGAAAGCAGCGCATCTTTTTTGCCTTCTTCAGTGATTTGAATGGTCACGCAACTAACCGGTTCGCCGTACATGGTCGATATCGAAGCCCCAAGGTATGAACCCAACAGACCATTGCCGGAGCAAGCTCCAAGGAATGGGAAATCTTTGTCGACGATTTTATCAAACAGACGATTAAAGTCCTGTTCGATTTTCTTCTGGATTACTGATTTATCCGATTCCGGCCTGCTGATATCAAATGGGCTGCCACCGACGATCAAGGCTGAATAATTATCTAACACCAAGTCGTCAGGAATGCCGCTTTTTTCGATACGTATGCGATGGACATTTTTTTCTTCTAAGCCTCCATATTTAAGCATTGAAGCAAACTCACTATCAGAGGTCACATCTTCAGGGCGTAATTGTAGGATAAGGAATGGCTTAGAACTGTTCATCGCATGTTAAATAGGTTAGTAAAACATTACTACTGAAGTTTTACAGCGGTTTTAGTTTCGACATCCTCTCTGTTGTATTCCGCATCACACAGATAGTCTACTGGATCAGACTAAAATAAGCAGGAGAAAAATATACCAGAATGATGGGTGACCCCATTGATGCTCAGAAGAGAATATCTGCATTATTCCTCTAACTCCTTCGCCAACTCATATAAACCAATGGTTTCTGTTTTATTCGTCACCGGGTAACGGTCTTTCCCCGAATACACGACAAAACTGCGATCCGGTTGTATGTCTTCAAGTGCGCTATGATAGCCCTTAACCAGTTTTGGAGTAAGGCCACTCTTGATTTCAACTGTCCATATTTTACTGCCGGGTAATTCCAGTATTAAATCAATTTCCGCACCAGCAGAAGTGCGATAAAAACTGGCTTTTGTTAAAGGTGGTGCAACGGATAAGAGATTTTCAATTACAAATCCTTCCCAGCTCGCCCCGAACACCGGATGACCGGAGAGCTGGTTATAATCCGAAAGCCCCAGCAAGGCATGCGTAATACCGCTATCACGCACATAAACACGCGGGGCTTTGACCAGGCGTTTCTTAGTGTTGACATGAAACGGTTGTAAACGCCTTACCAGTAGCAGATCGGCCAGCAAGTCTATGTAATTGCCAACGGTGGGAGCCGAGGTAGACAGGCTGCCAGCCAATTTGGATGCATTCAGGCACTGTCCCTGACTATGAGCCAGCATAATCCACAGGCGTTCAAGTGTTTCCGCTGGAATACGCGGTCCGAATTGCGGCACGTCCCGCTCCAAATAGGTGCGGATAAAATTGCGCCGATAGGCATAACTGTCTTCATCACTGTCTGCAAGATAGCTGTCGGGGAAACCGCCGCGCACCCAAAGCTTTGTAGCGTCGGGGTTATTTTTGGAGCCCGTTTCCAGCACATTTAACGGCTCCATATCGATATATTCAATCCGTCCGGCCAGTGTTTCTCCAGATTGGCGAAGTAAATCAATGGAAGCTGAGCCTAAAATGAGGAATCTACCAGTCTTCAAGCCTTTCCGTCTTCCTTGGTCAATTAAACCGCGTAAAGTTTGGAAGATTTCAGGGATTCGGTGAATTTCATCGAGAATAACCAGCTTTTCTTCGTTATGAGTAAGAAACAGGCTGGCATTGCTAATCTTTTCTCGATCTTCCATAGATTCGAGATCAAGATAAACGGTGTTCCTTTCTTCGGCGATATCAAGCGCCAGTGTAGTCTTGCCAACCTGACGCGGCCCGATAAGGGCTACAGCGGCTTGCCGTTTTAAAGCCTGTGTGACTGTTTGATAGATTTTACGTTTTATCATTCTTGCATATTAAAACTTGTATTTTTAATTTGCAAGGAAGTATTTTTGTGAACCACCCTGTAGGTCTGCTTATTGTGAACCGATAAATTGGCTCATCTCAAAGAATAATAGGGTCAAAAGAAAAGAATAAAACAGTAGAATAATAGGGTCAGACTCGATTGATCTTCTTTTCCTTAGCCTTTTTTGAACGTCTATCGCCTCCACGTGTTTTTGGTTGAACCTGTCTTTTTGTTAAATCTTCAATTTGTTGAAGAAATCGCTCATTTCCTAACACCCAGGCTTTATTGGTTGCAGACCTGATTTCGTCCAATGTTCGCTCTGGAATTTGATGTTCAAATAACGCACGATACGCCGATTGGCGGGTGGTCGGCGTCATTCCAAGAGTACTATAAATTGTGTGCGCCTTGATCAGAGAACTACTTATACCCAACGCATTGTGGTGATAACTGGACCAAGGATAATCTGCCGGATGCTTGACCATATCAGCACGAACCGGATTTAATTCAATATACCGGCTACAACTTAATAAATAGTGTTCGCTATCCAACACGGTTGCTTTATAACGGCCTTCCCACAAAGTACCGGTTCTGTGGTACTGATAATTAAAATATTGCACATAATATCTTCCCAGCATTTGCATCATTTTACCAATGCTGCCTTTTAAATGTGGTGTCATCAATAAATGCACATGATTTGTCATTAGTACATAAGCATGCAAGTCACACTGATATTTTTGGCAAGCCTCACTCAGTTTCTCCAAATAAAACGCGTAATCTGCTTCACCCACAAAAATAATACTGCGATTATTACCCCGTTGGATAACATGCTGCGCATATCCGGGAACATCAAATCTTGGAAGTCGTGCCATCACTAGTCATTTAAATTTATTTGGACAGGAGAGAGTATAGCTCAAATCAAACAAACAATCGAGTCTGACCCCATTGATGTGTTCATTGATGTGTTACATTGATGTGTTGATGCATGTGACCCCATTGATGCATTGAGTTAGCAAATTGAATTGATATCATTAATTTATTGCGTCTCTTCCTAGCATATGATAAATAAGCAGAAACTAAATAATTAATTGCTAAAGGATTCTCTTGACCAAGTCTGAAGTTCATGAAGTTGACGGCATATTTCGACGGTTTGTCATCCGCACTTCAACTAACGAAGACCTTAGACAGATTTACGAATGGCTCCAGGAAGAAGAGAGACTTGAAGTTCATGGCAATTTTCTCTGTAACTGGAATCTGACCGAGCGGTGCCATCAAGAAAGTCAGCTTCTTGTCTTAATTGACGAACTTGAATGTATTCCCGTTGCATATCAGTGGGGTCAACTTCTTCAATCCGGCATTCTCCAAGTTCGATATGGGTGGCGGGGTAAAGGGCTTGGGCGGCTAGTCGTTCAGCATTGCGTTGAACTTGCATTGGAACAAGACGAGATGGTTCTCCGAATAGAATGCAAGCCGTCGTCGTCAGTTCCGTTTTGGAAGGCCATGGGGTTCACGATAGTAACGGATGAAGATGGGTATAATCCCAAAGGCTTTAGAGTGCTATCTAAGCAGCTAGTGCTACCACTTCAAGGTAGTGTGGCTGAAGTAACGGTTAGCATGTTTCCAGAAATAAGAAAGTGGCAGGATGACGTTCTCCCGGTGGCCAGCATCACCCCAAAAGCTGTGCTCTGCGAGGATGGAAAGGAGGTTTATCTCTCGGAGCGAGCGGTTTTTGCCACTAGCTTTCTCCCGGCAATCGGTGATCCTGTAATAGAAATCTTGGTTAATGGCAGCTTGGTCTACCGGGACAAAGCGAAATATGAGGATGCCCGAAATAGAGGTGTGCACAGTTGCAGAAACGGGTTTTACATTGATTCGGTAGCGATGTGAACTGTACAAATCAAATATAGAAGAACAAAAAATATTGACGCAGCATATGATTGATATGTAAGGAGATATTTTTTGTGAACAACAAAGTATTGTGACAAAATATGAATTTTTAGAGATGTCCTTATTACCCTTGAGGAAAAAGTTTTCCCGGGTTCAGAATATTATTGGGATCGAACAGCGATTTAATATCCTTCATCAGTCCGAGTGTCGATGGATCAATTTCCTTGGCAATAAAATCGCGCTTTTCGCTGCCAATGCCATGCTCACCGGACAAAGTGCCATTCAGACGAATCACCAGATCAAAAATTTTGTCCAGGCACTGCGCTGCTCGGGCGGCTTCATTGGCGTCATCAGGATTGATCAGCAGGTTAACATGGATATTGCCGTTGCCGGCATGGCCAAAGTTGACATTGGCGATTTGATACTGGTGACTGAGTTGCGCCAATGTATTTAAAAACTCGGGAAGTGTATTGACGGGCACCACAACATCCTCGTTAATTTTTTTTGGCGCAATTTCGCGTAACAAGGGCGATAGCGCTTTGCGTGCTTTCCAGAGTGCCGCGATGTTTTCGGCCTGTCTGGCTTGTATCAGGCCATCCGATTTGCAGGCATTAAGGATGGCGGAAATGGTTGCAGCAAGCTCGCTTTCAGAGCCATCTGCTTCGATCATGAGCATGGCATTCGCCTGTTGCGGCAGCATATCGGGATAACGGTTACGTATCAGGTTAAGTGATCCGGCGTCCAGAAATTCCAGTGCGCTCGGAAGCTGAGGCAGTGACATGATTTGTACAATTGCCCGGGTGCAACTGTTTAAATCCTGAAAATACGCTGTTATTCCGGCAACAGCTCCAGGTAACGCGGTGAGTTTTAATGTGGCTTCTGTGATAACGGCCAGGGTGCCTTCCGATCCAATGAGCAGGCGTGTCAGATCGTAACCGACAACACCTTTGGTGGTATAACATCCCGTTCTGATGATTTTACCCGCGGCTGTTACGGCCTTGAGTCCCAGTACGTGGTCGCGTGTTGTGCCGTATTTTACTGCGTGCGGGCCCCCGGCGCTGGTGGCAATATTGCCGCCGATACTGGAATACATGGCGCTCGATGGATCCGGTGGCCAGAAAAAACCATACGGCCTGGCAGTGTCTTGTACGGTCTGATTTAGCACGCCTGGTTCTGCAACAAGGACGCGATTGGCGATGTCAACGGAAATGATTTTGAGCATGCGTTCCAATGACAAGGCGACTCCACCCTGTTCAGGAATGCTGCCGCCAGCGGTGCCTGTTCCGCGTCCACGGGGCACCAGCGGTACTTTGTATTGATTGCACAGGGAAACTATCGCCTGGACTTCGCTTGTGCTGAGTGGAAAGACTACAGCCTGAGGCGGAAAAATTTTACGGCTGTTGTCGTAGGCGTAGGTATAGCAGTCCACGGGATCAGTATAAAGCCGGTCGGGCGGTAGGATGTTGTTTAGAGCAGATAAAAATTCAACAGGCAACATGTAATTTATTGGCTCTATCACTTTTAATTGTTGGCGTTATAGGAAACAGCCTGATTCTGCTTTGAATTGCTTATAAATAATGCATATCAGGTATAGATGGTTTTTTCCTTTAAATTCATCAAAATGCTTAATTACCAACAATTAACGATGAAAGAGCCAATTTATTTGCATGTGATTTTTTTGTTTTCAAATTTCCGCTAGTCGCAATCGACGAATAGCCTTAGTCGATATATTCAAAAACTCTGACGACTTTTAAAACACCTGAAGTGGAGCTTGCGATTTCTGTGGCGCTATCGGCTTCTTCGCGTTTTACCATGCCGAGCAAAAATACCACACCTTTTTCAGTGACGATTTTGACATGGTTAATCTGAAATTTTCCTGAAGCAAGAAAACGGCTTTTGACTTTGGAAGTAATGAAAGTATCCTTGCTGCGGGAGGCTAATGAGCTTTTTTCGCCAATTGTAATTTCATTGATGATATTACGCACATTCTCAATGCTCCTGACTAGTCTACCTGCATCTTCTTTCACCGTTTCATTGGGTGCTTCGCCAGTGAGCAGAACAATGCGATTAAAACTGGTTACGTTGACTTGAAGCTGATTGCCTAGTTGTTCGTAAATGCGCCGTGAGCTTTTTAATTCGATTGATTCGTCTTCAATGAATATGCCGCTGGTTCTGCGGTCTTCAGACACCATAGCAGACGTGCCAGCGCCAGTGCCAACTCCAACTGCAACCATGGGTGCGCAATTCACTATCAATGGAAGAAAAATAACCAGAAAAAAACATTTGTTTTTGTAGATAAATTGCATTGTGTTGTCTCCTGATATTTCAATGATATTAAATTTGATCATACAGTAAAATGGGCTGTAACAATAAACTTAACGTGGTAGGCAGGCAATGGATGAGGTCAATTTTAACGCGGTTTACTGATAGCTTTAATCGAGCCGGTGAATCGCTTTTTTGCCGCTAAAGAATTCTTAATGCAAAAAACTGGAGCATTATTAAAGACGGAGTAATGTGTGGATTAGAGTTGAAAAAATTCATTTATCTGTTATTGAACCTGTCTTATAAATATGGCAACATGCACGGTAAATACTAAAAAATAAATTAACACTATGACATATCTTGCAAAATTAAAAATCATTTTACAGCTGTCTTTGCTGTTGTCGTCCGGCATTTTTTTAACCGGATGCGCTTCTACAAATAGTCAGCATAATCCGGATCCTTTTGAGACGATGAATCGAGCGGTGTTCGACTTCAACGAAATGGTCGATGACAATGTTATAGAGCCGGTTGCCAGAAATTATAAACGGTTTGTGCCTCAACCTATACAACTGGTTGTGGGCAATGCTTTTTCAAATGCAAACGATGTGATCGTTACTGCAAATTCAATTTTGCAGCTTAATTTTGAAAGTGCTGCAGCGAGTGCAACACGCTTCGTGATTAATACAACGTTTGGTTTGTTTGGAGCGATTGATATTGCCAGTGATATTAGTGCAGCAAGCGATATTAACCTTAATAAACGAAATGAGGATTTTGGTCAGACGATGGGGCATTATGGTCTCGCTACGGGTCCTTATCTTGTAATTCCATTTTTGGGGCCGAGTACGGTTAGAGATGCAGTTGGCATTGGCGTGGATAGTTTGGTTGCGCATCCTGTGACAACAATTGTTTACCTAAACAGTGTCGATGTACTGGATGCGGCGGTCAGAACGCCTGTTGCGATGGGGATGGCGCTGGATGCCCGTGTGCAGTTGCTTGACGTTGACAAGACACTGGAAGAGGCTGCATTGGATAAGTATGAGTTTGTCCGCGATGCGTACTTGCAGCGTCGTGATAGTCTGGTTAACAACGAAGACATTGAATTAAAAGAATAAATCGTAAAAAAACCAGATGTTGATCGTGTTGGCAGCTTCCCGATCTTAGTATTCATGTGAGTCTGGAAAACAATGCACGCTCAGATTAAAATTTTTCTGAGCGTGCTTTTTTTATTAAAATTTTGAATCTCGGATTTACTGAGTGAACTCATGTAGTAAAAATTGCAAGTGATCCATAACGAATTGAGATCCTTCGTTCATTATTGATGTAAATATGATTTGGGACGCAAATTAAGAGATGTAAGAATGAAAAAATATCAATGTAACATATGTGGCTTCATGTACGATGAAGCAGTGGGTGATCCCGCGCATGGCATTATGGCTGGTACACGATGGGAAGATATTCCGGAAAGCTGGACTTGCCCGGAATGTGGTGTGAATAAAGCAGATTTTGAGATGGTGGAGATTTAGGCAATGGATCATCCAGTTATCATTATCGGGAGCGGACTTGCCGGCTATGCAGTGGCGCGGGAATTAAGGAAACTGACCGCTGATAAGCCTGTTTTGCTGCTTTCTACAGACCATGCTGGTTTTTACTCCAAACCGATGCTGTCCAATGCGCTGACAACAGGAAAAACACCCGATTCCATCATCAATAGTGATGCCGATCAAATGGCTTCGCAATTAAATATAACCATACGTCCGCATACACAAGTCACAGCAATTGACAGGGTTAGCCATACAATTACACTGGCAAATAAAGAACAGTTATCCTATAGCAAACTCGTACTAGCCATAGGTGCCGAACAAGTATGCCTGCCTTTACAGGGAAGTGGCGTAGCAAAAATTTTAACGGTTAATGATGTCGACGATTATCGCCATTTCCGTGATGCCTTGATTGATAAAAAAAAGGTTGCCATTATTGGAGCGGGGCTGATAGGTTGTGAATTTGCCAATGATCTGGCTTCAGCAGGTTACCAGGTTGATCTAATTGATATCGCATCACAGCCTTTAGGACGATTGCTGCCGTCAGAAGCCGGTGTTTATCTGCAAAAAAAACTGGAGGCTGTCGGTGTGGTTTTTCATTTGGATGCGTCGACGCAGTCCGTTGAACAAATTGATGATCGGTTAAGTTTGCTTTTGGCAACGGGTGAAAAAGTAGAAACCGATATTGTACTGTCTTCAGTAGGATTGGCGCCGCGTATCAAGATGGCGCAAGAAGCCGGATTGAATGTCAACCGTGGCATTGTGGTTGATCAAATGCTGCAAACCAGTGATGAGCATATCTATGCCTTGGGTGATTGCGCAGAAGTGGCTGGCAGAGTATTGCCCTTCGTAATGCCCATAACGCATGCCGCGCGTGCTTTGGCGGCCACTTTAGCGGGTAATCCGACAGCCGTTAAATACCCTGCCATGCCCGTTCTGGTTAAAACACCCGCATGTCCAACCATTGTGTCACCACCCGATGCTGACAAAGTGGGTAAATGGGTGGTCGCAAAAGACGACGAAGGCGTGAAAGCACTTTTTCAGGATGACTCGGGTAGCTTGCTGGGATTTGCCCTTTTGGGTAAGGCAACCCTGGAAAAAAATGAACTGGTTACAAAATTGCCCCCGGTTCTTGGTTGATTGCGTTTTTAAATTCCAGTGATATGAAATTCTTGTTTGATTTATTCCCGGTTATACTGTTTTTTATCGCGTTTAAAACCCATGATATTTTTGTGGCAACAGCTGTTGCCATAGCGGCGACTTTTGTCCAGATTGGCTGGGTCTGGTATCGACATCGCCAAGTGGACAACATGTTGTGGATCAGTCTGGTTCTGATTATCCTATTTGGTGGCGCTACACTGCTTTTTCAGGATGAAACATTTATAAAATGGAAACCGACCGTACTGTACTGGTTGTTTGCCATGATTTTATGGGTATCCAGTCTGGTGTTTGGCAAGAATCTTATTCGTGTCATGCTGGGAAAACAAATTGTGTTGCCATCTTTGGTGTGGCAAAAGCTTAATATCAGTTGGGTAGTTTTTTTCATATTTATGGGATGTGTTAATCTATATATCGCATACAGTTTTTCGGTAGATATCTGGGTTACATTCAAGTTATTCGGTTCGATGGGGTTGATGCTGATATTTATAGTGTTACAGATTGTTATGCTGCGCAAATACGTGAACATAATGGTTCCATCAGTATCCAAAGATAAAGTCATTGAATCAGAAAGAGCGCTTCAAGAGAACATTGAAAATAAAATAAACAGAGATTAAGATGTTATACGTAATTCATGGTGAAGATGTGCCAGACAGTCTTGAGCGCAGGATGGCAGCGCGGCCGGCTCATCTGGAACGATTAAAGCATTTGCAGGATGCTGGGTGTTTACTGCTTGCGGGCCCTTTCCCGGCAATTGATAACTTGGAACCAGGGCCGGCAGGTTTTTCCGGTAGCCTTATCGTGGCAGAGTTTGAGTCATTAGAGGCGGCAAAAAAGTGGGCTAACGCGGATCCCTATGTGGCGGCGGGTGTTTATAGCAGTGTTTTCGTTAAACCTTTTAAGAAAGTGTTCCCTGAATAAAAATTAGCTTTGTAATGTATTTTTTGTCTTAAAAGCGTATACTTACCGGCAACAATTTATCCAAATTATACAAAAAGGAAATTTCATGCGTTTGACTAAATTTTCGCAATTTTTAATCATCGGTTATTTTGGTTTAGTAGCCATGGCGGTTCAGGCTCAGTCATCAGCGACGATGGCAACGGTTAATGGTGTTGCCATACCACAATCCCGTCTCGATTTAATGGTCAAGGCGAGTGCCATGCAAGGACAGGAGGATGGCCCCGAATTGAGAAAAGCATTAAGAGAAAATTTGATCACAGAAGAAATACTGGCTCAGGAGGCAGTGCGGAAAGGGCTTGATAAAAAATCTGATGTTATGGCGCAAGTTGAAATTGCCAAGCAGGCGGCATTGATACGTGCATTCCAGGCGGACTATATTGAAAACAACAAGGTGGGCGAAGACACCTTGAAAAGAGAATATGATATGTTAAAAGTTCAAATGGGCGACAAGGAATATAAAGCCCGTCATATTCTTGTGGAAAACGAAAGTGAAGCCAGAGATATTATTGCCAATTTAAGGAAAGGCGGCGATTTTGCCAAAATTGCCGCAGAAAGATCTATCGATGAAGGCAGTAAAATGAGTGGTGGCGACCTTAACTGGAGTCCTTCTGCAGCTTATGTCAGACCTTTTGCCGAGGCCTTGACAAGGCTTGAAAAAGGAAAATTGACTGATGAGCCTGTCCATACTGCTTTTGGTTGGCACGTTATTGAGTTAATTGATACCCGTCCGATGGATGTTCCGCCGTTTAATGAAGTAAAACAGAACATCGAACAGCGTGTGCTGCAGCGCGAATTTGCAGCATATGTTCAGGAGTTACGCAGTAAAGCGAGAGTTGAATAGTTTTTTAATTTGGTTGAAGATGAAGATGAGTGGAGTGGTTCTGAAAATCGTTCTTTGATACGACCATTTCCACTCGTGTTGACAACGAACAAAGCAGCTCATAGCTGACAGTTTCGGCAGAATTTGCAATTTTTTCTACGGGCAATCCCTGCCCCCATAGTGTTACCGGGCTACTGACTTTGATATCATTCGAATCAGTCAAGTCGACAGCAAGCATATCCATAGATACTTTTCCGATTAACCGGCATATCTGATTGTTTACTAATACCGGTGTGCCTGTCGGTGCATGGCGAGGGTAGCCATCCGCGTAGCCGCAAGCAACAATCCCGATCTGCATGGGTTTTTCAGCTTGAAAACTGCCACTGTAACCCACTATATCTCCTTTTTTAAGATGGTGGATAGCAATTATCTTGCTGACAAGCGTCATTACGGGTTTTAATTTAAAATCGGCCGCTGTATGCGTTGCAAAAGGCGATGCGCCATATAACATCAAGCCCGGACGAATCCAGTCACGATGTGTTTCGGGATAACGGATGATTGCGGCTGAGTTGGCCAGTGTACAGGGCCTTAGCGTATTTCGGGTGATTTGATCAAATAGCTGTAATTGATGACAAAATCGCGCATTGTTAATTGCGCCATCAGCGGTTGCAAAATGTGTCATGACAGTAATTTGCGATATGGCTGGATTGTTGGAGAGGTTTTTAAAAACATCGGGAAATTGCTCGGGAGGAAACCCTAAGCGATTCATGCCAGAATTGATTTTTAGAAAAATATTCAGTTCGCGATGCTTACAGTTGGATAGCATGGCAACCTGTTCGTTATGATGGACGACAGCGCTCAGCCTGTATTTTTCCAATAAAGCCAGTTCCTGTGTTGAAAAGAAGCCTTCAAGCAGCAAAATGGGATGATCAAAGCCCGCTTCTCGCAGAGAAATTGCCGCTTCCAGTTCAAGCAACGCGAAGCCGTCCACGGTTTTTAATGCGTGCGCAGTATGCAGCAGTCCGTGCCCGTACGCGTTGGCTTTGATAACGGCCATAATCCGTGCATCGGGTGCATATTGACGGGTTATTGACAGGTTATGTGTTAAGGCTGCCAAGTCGATATAGGCTTGAATAGGGCGTGGCATCATGTTTTCTTGTCGCGGGAAGTTTGAAAAATAGTTTTTATGGATATGGATTGATTCAAGCCGATTTGCGATTGAGTTTGGTTTGTTAACTGAATTTAGAAACGGTGATTTCAATATTACCAGGCCACAGTATTATGCGTGTGTCGGCAAAGATTTTTTTGATTTATCAAATTGATTCAACCCGGTAATCGTGACACAAAAAGCCACTATGATAATCCATATTATCTTTCCGAATCTATTTTTTTAGATTACCAGTTTTATCGATTGATTGTACTTTTCAGGTTGGTAATTCCATTTTTGTATATTTATGTTTTACGTCTTCACACCGTTTCATGGTATAAACCACTTCTAATGATCAGGTTATTACATATTTTAAAAAAACAATAAGATTAGTAGAGGAACAATTTGAACCGCGGTTTTTATACCATCATGGCTGCGCAATTTTTCTCTTCCCTTGCGGATAATGCGTTGCTGATTGTTGCCATTGCATTATTGATTGATTTGCATGCGCCTGCCTTTCTCACGCCGTTGCTCAAATTTGTTTTTGTTTTGTTTTACGTTATTCTCGCGCCATTTGTCGGCGCATTTGCTGATTCCATGCCCAAGGGACGGGTTATGTTCATCAGTAATTCCATCAAGATTATAGGGTGTGGCTTATTATTTCTTGCGATGCATCAATATTCTGCGCTGGCTGCATATGCCGTGGTTGGACTCGGTGCTGCCGCTTATTCCCCGGCCAAATACGGTATATTAACCGAGCTACTGCCGCCAGAAAAACTGGTCATAGCAAATGGCTGGATAGAGGGATTAACCGTTGCATCAATTGTGTTAGGGACCATGCTGGGGGGTATTTTAATTACGCCGATTGTTTCTGAGGCGTTGCTTTCGACAAATTTCCCTTTTGTACATACAGCGACAGAAGTCAGTATTTTCATTGTGGCTGTAATTTATCTGATCGCAGCAATTTTCAATCTGTTTATTCCGAATACCGGCATAGATCATCGTATTCCCAACAAAAATCCGTTTTATCTGATACAGGAATTTGCCCATTGTGTGAAATTGCTGTGGACAGACAAACTGGGGCAGATTTCATTGGCGGTTACCACATTATTTTGGGGTGCAGGTGCGACACTGCAGTTTATTGTCATAAAGTGGGCGGAAGTGGCATTGGACTATCCGTTGAATAAAGCGGCTCAGTTGCAAGGTGTTGTTGCATTGGGAATCGCCATTGGTGCAGTCATGGCAGCGCGCGCAGTGTCGTTGAAGAAATCCTTGTCTGTTCTTCCGCTTGGCTTTGCAACAGGGCTGGTGGTTATGGTTATGATATTTGTTCATGATCTGTGGACGGCTGTCGTTCTCTTAATTTTGATTGGAGGTATGGCTGGATTTTTTGTTGTGCCCATGAATGCCTTATTGCAGCATCGGGGTTATATTTTAATGGGGGCAGGCCATTCTATCGCAGTACAGAATTTCAATGAAAATCTGGGCATACTGATGATGCTATCGTTCTATGCGCTGTTGATTTATTTTGAAGTGCATATTTATGTCGTCATTGTATTGTTTGGGCTATTCATGTCGGTCATTATGGCGTTGATCCGCAAGTGGCATGCATACAATCAGAGTATTGAAGATTCGCTGCATTTGATTGGTACGCGGAAATTACACCGGCGCTGAGTGTCTCGGAAATCAGGTTTTTCAGTCACGATCCAGAAGCCAGTTGTATAGGCGAGACGAAATGAGACGGAAACCGCCTATATAAGGATGGGTTGAAATTTTAACGTAATCCCCCACGTAGTGTTCAGTGACCTACTTTGGGAGAAATCAATGCGTTTTGACAAATTAACTACAAAATTTCAGCAGGCGCTGGCCGATGCGCAAAGTATTGCGGTGGGGCAGGATCATGCCTATATTGAACCCGGCCACCTGCTGCTCGCATTACTGCAGCAGGATGATGGTGCAACAGTTTCGTTATTGCAGCGTTGTGGGACAAACGTTGCCCCGTTACGCGATGCCCTGAAAGAAAACATTCAACGTTTACCCAAGATTGAAGGAACTGGCGGTGAAGTCAATCTGTCGCGGAATCTGGCCAACCTGCTCAATCTGGCAGATAAAGAAGCGCAAAAACGCGGAGACCAGTTTATTGCTTCGGAAATGTTTTTGCTGGCATCGCTCAAGGACAAGGGCGAAACCGGCGCATTGTTGAAAGAACACGGCGCCAGTTACGAAGCATTGGAACAAGCGATTATTGCTGTACGAGGCGGCGAACAGGTCGATAGTGCGGAAGCTGAAAGCAGCCGGGAAGCGCTTAAAAAGTATACGCTTGATCTGACCGAACGCGCCCGCCAGGGCAAACTGGATCCCGTCATCGGCCGTGACGATGAAATTCGCCGCGCCATACAGGTATTACAGCGGCGCACGAAAAACAATCCGGTTTTAATCGGTGAACCCGGTGTTGGGAAAACCGCCATAGTGGAAGGTCTGGCGCAGCGGATTATTCACGGCGAAGTGCCTGAGAATTTGAAAAACAAACGCGTGTTGTCGCTGGATATGGCTGCATTGCTTGCGGGTGCCAAATATCGCGGCGAATTCGAAGAACGACTGAAATCTGTGCTAAAAGAACTGGCACAGGATGAAGGCAATACCATAGTCTTTATTGATGAGCTGCATACCATGGTGGGCGCCGGTAAGGCTGAAGGCGCCATGGATGCCGGCAATATGCTCAAGCCTGCATTGGCGCGTGGCGAACTGCATTGTGTAGGTGCAACGACACTGGATGAGTATCGCAAATATATTGAAAAAGATGCTGCGCTGGAAAGAAGATTCCAGAAAGTTCTGGTAGAGGAGCCGACTGTGGATGCGACCATTGCTATTTTGCGTGGCTTGCAGGAAAAATATGAAGTCCATCATGGGGTAGACATTACGGATCCAGCTATCGTTGCTGCAGCCGAATTATCCAATCGTTATATTACGGACCGTTTTCTCCCTGACAAGGCAATAGACCTGATAGACGAGGCGGCAGCGCGTATCCGTATGGAAATTGATTCCAAGCCGGAAGCGATGGACAAACTCGACAGGCGTCTTATACAGCTCAAGATTGAGCGTGAGGCGATTAAAAAGGAACAGGACGAAGCATCACTTAAACGGCTTCAGCTGTTAGAGGAAGAAATCGCGCAAAAAGAACGCGAATACGCTGATTTGGAAGAAATCTGGAAAACGGAAAAATCCCAGATTCAGGGTTCCCAGCAGGTCAAAGAGGAAATCGAGAAAGTTAAGTTGGAGATAGACGCAGCTACACGTAAAGGCGATTGGCAGAAAGTATCCGAATTGCAGTACGGGCGTCTACCGCAGCTGGAATCACAATTGAAGTCACAGGAAGACTCTAAGCAAAAGGCCGAAACCCAGAAACTCAAATTACTGCGTACTCAAGTTGGCGCCGAAGAAATTGCGGAAGTTGTCTCGCGGGCGACTGGGATCCCGGTTTCCAAGATGATGCAGGGTGAACGTGAAAAACTGCTGTTTATGGAAAGCAAGTTGCATGAGCGGGTTGTTGGTCAGGATGAAGCCGTGCGCCTGATTTCGGACGCGATACGCCGTTCACGCGCCGGTCTGGCCGATCCAAACCGTCCCTATGGCTCGTTCTTGTTTCTTGGGCCCACCGGTGTCGGCAAGACTGAGTTATGCAAGGCGCTGGCCGGTTTTCTGTTTGATTCTGAAGACCACCTGATTCGTGTGGATATGTCCGAGTTCATGGAAAAGCATTCCGTAGCGCGCTTGATTGGCGCACCGCCGGGCTATGTGGGGTACGAGGAAGGCGGCTATCTGACGGAAATTGTGCGCAGAAAACCCTATGCAGTCATTCTTCTGGATGAGGTTGAAAAAGCGCATCCGGATGTGTTCAATGTGTTGCTGCAAGTGCTCGACGATGGCCGCATGACCGACGGTCAGGGCAGAACAGTCGATTTCAAGAATACGGTTATCGTCATGACTTCAAATCTGGGTTCGCATATGATTCAGGAAATGCATGGACAGGATTACCGGATGATTAAGGATGCGGTAATGGGCGAGGTCAAGACACATTTCCGTCCGGAATTTGTCAATCGTATTGACGAAGTGGTCGTGTTTCACGCGCTTGATGAGAAGCATATCAAATCGATTGCACAGATACAGTTACAGTATCTTGAGAAAAGACTGGCTGCTCTAGATATGCATTTGCGGGTTAGCGAGGCTGCGCTTGCCGAGTTGTCTCAAGTCGGTTTTGACCCTGTTTTTGGTGCGCGCCCACTTAAACGGGCGATTCAGGCGCAAATTGAAAATCCGCTGGCCAAGGAAATTCTCGAAGGGCATTTTGCGGCCAAAGATACAATTATGGTTGATTATGTGAGCGATGCCATGCAGTTTTCCAAGTCTGGTCAGAATAACAGTGCATAATCTGTTTTTGAGAAAATAAATTTTTACACGCGAAGCAATGGCATAATGGATGGCGGATGCATCAAAGAATCGGTGATATTCCGGGAAAGCATATCTGCATGATCAGTTTCAGGTAAAATATACAATTTTCACTGGATAGATAGTCATGTTTAAAGGTAGCCTGGTTGCCATCGTGACACCGATGTTTGAAGATGGCAAATTAGACCTGGAAAGCTTTCGTGCCCTTATCGACTTTCATATAGAGCAGGGCACTGACGGCATTGTTGTTGTCGGTACGACAGGTGAATCGCCAACTGTAGACTTTGAAGAACATCATCTGTTGATGCAAACTGCAGTTGATCATTCAGCCGGTCGTATTCCCATTATTGCCGGTACAGGTGCAAATTCAACGCGGGAAGCTATCGATTTGTCTGTTTATGCAAAAGATTCAGGCGTTGATGCTTGTCTGTCTGTAGCGCCCTATTACAACAAGCCGACCCAGGAAGGGTTGTATCAGCATTTCAAGGCGATTGCTGAGGCGGTTGATATTCAACACATTCTATACAACGTGCCGGGTAGAACCGTGGCCGATATCGCCAATGAGACCACCCTGCGGTTGGCGCAAATTCGAAATATTATCGGCATCAAGGATGCAACAGGGGATATCGGGCGTGGAAGCGATTTACTGCGCCGGGCACCGGCCGATTTTTTGATATTCAGTGGCGATGATATCAGTGCATTAGCGTTAATGCTGCTTGGCGGGCATGGCGTTATTTCCGTGACCGCTAATGTTGCGCCCCGACAAATGCATGAAATGTGTAAGGCCGCAATAACCGGTGATTTTAAAACGGCCAGGGAGATTAATAACAGACTCATGCGATTGCATACAGACCTGTTTGTTGAGGCGAATCCGATTCCGGTTAAATGGACGGTTGCTGAAATGGGACTTATAGGAAAAGGAATTCGTTTGCCGTTAACCCCATTTTCTGATCAGCATCATCAACTTGTCCGGGAAGCCATGCATTTGGCGCAGATACAGGATTTAAAGGAATAAAATGTCAAAAATACGGCGGCAAAATGTAATCATCTCCTTGATCGTAATGATGCTTTTAATGATGGTTCCGGGGTGCACTTTGTTTCCAGAGCATAAACAAATCGATTATAAATCTGCTGGTAAAATGCCACCACTGGATGTGCCGCCCGATTTGATAACCCCTACAACTGATGAACGCTATTCCATACCGGATACAGCTTCAGGGAGCGCGACCTTCTCCACCTATAGCAATGAAAGTGGAATTCGGCCTGCTGCCGGTACATCAACGTTGCTGCCAATATCGGTGCAAAACGTTCATATTGAGCGAGCAGGCACACAGCGTTGGCTGGTTGTTCCGCAACCGCCCGAGGCTGTCTGGCCTGTCGTCAAAGAATTCTGGCAGGAATTGGGCTTTCTCATCAAACAGGAAATACCGGAAGCTGGGATCATGGAAACGGACTGGGCTGAGAACCGTGCCAAAATACCGCAGGATCCGATCCGCAACGTTCTTTCGAAATTTCTGGATTTTATTTACTCGACGGCCGAACGCGATAAATTCCGAACGCGACTAGAGCGTACCGAAATGGGAACGACAGAAATCTATATTAGCCACCGTGGCATGGATGAAGTATTGGAAGGGGGCGCTACAAATCGCTCTGTCTGGCAGCCGCGGCGATCTGACCCGGAACTAGAAGCCGAAATGCTGGCCCGTTTGATGATGCGTTATGGCGTAGAAGAAGAACAAGCCAGACTAGAATTGGCCGCTTCTGGCGGTAGTACTCAGGAAAGAGCATTTATCGACAGAGAAACCGGTAATACACTAATCGTCAATGAAGCATTTGATCGATCATGGCGGCGTGTCGGCCTTGCGCTGGATCGTATTGGCTTTACGGTCGAGGACCGTAATCGGATCGACGGTATTTATTTCGTTCGGTATGTTAACCCCGATGCTGACAGTTTTAAGAAAGGGGATGATGAAGGTCTATTGTCAGGAATCATGTTCTGGAGAAGTAAAGATAATGTCGATGCCAGGGCAGCTAAATATAGAATTCTCGTCAAGGAAATAGGCACCAGTACCAGTCGTGTTACCTTATTGAATGAAGACGATACGCCTGTTAGCCAAACTGTTGAGAATAGTATTCTGCAATTATTGTATGAACAGTTGAAGTAAAATAAAACGCTTAGCCCATGGGATGGATTCCTCTACACTAACGGGCATATCCATTGGTCATTGGCATTGGGTTAGCCTGGAATAAAAAAACCGCCAACGGGCGGTTTTTTATGATGACTTCATATAAAGAATATATGAGGTTTTTTTTCTTTTATTCTTTATTTTTTTCAGCTTCAGCAATAGCTTTTTCAAAGTTTTCTTGTTCAGTGACGGGCAGCGCTTGTCCGCCAGGGCCACCGCATGCTGCTAAAAAGAAAGAAGCCAAAACCAATGCTAGAAGAGTTTGTTTCATTATTGAATTTTCCTTATAAAAGTTAAAAGTCCGAGAACAAAGCAGCAACCTATATCGAATTAAATCCAAATACTCAGCAGTTTAATCAATAATATCTTTCATTAATGATCGATATATTCATGCTACCCTGCCTAGTATAAATCTTTTAGGAGCAATATACTACCCAGAAGTGGATCCCAATTTTTGGACAGATAGCTTAGGAGTTATTTTCCCATGTGCCAAACTATCTCTTGTCGCTTGATGAAATCATAATAGACCTGATCGGGTGTGGTTTTCATGGTCTGATGTTTCCGGTTTGCATTGTATAACTGGAATATTCTGCTAGCTACTGCTTGGCTTCCGGAGCCATTTCATAATTCATTTGCAAGATGTTTTGTTTACTGTTACGAATATTGGGCGCGATATCTTCAAGTGTATTGGCGTGGATTTATAATACGATAATCGATATGACAGTGTGAGTCAAACAAGCGCCATCCGAGTGGCTTGCTTATGACTGAGTAAGCGAAAAACCCAAGTTATCCATGATTAATACGCCATGATCCGTTTTATTGAAAATAAACTTTATCGAATGAAGCTTACCGAATTTCTCCATGTCGCCATCAAAATCAGTCAATGGGTATTCGAATGATTCTAGCGATGGTTCCCAGCTGTCACCCCAATATTTGTTCAAAGATTTTAATTTCATAAAATTGATTTTCAGCCTCGGGGCAATTTTCTTGATTGCGTCGGAAGAAATACTTAATCGGTTATTCTGCGCATCTGTCAATTGAATGGTAAAGTTAAGCTCGGCTTTACCATCATCATTGAGATCATTTTCTCCAGTATAATTTCCTTTATTGTTAACTCCCAGTTCTCCAGGGTTCCCAGCCGCCATGGATAACAATAACGATTCAATTTTCTGAAGATCTATAGGATTATCCAGGATTATTTCGTAGCTCTTATTATGCCTCTCGGCATCTGCTCTTGAATCCCAACCCAGAATCAGAGCGTTATTCTCCTGGGTGTTCATATCCCTAAACTGCAGCGGTTCTTCTCGCCATATTTTTAGATTCAGCGCTTCAATGCTTCCCAATTTTGCTGTAGTCAAGTCGATATCTTCTTCAAAATCGGCGATAACCAGTTTATTTGAATCTTTGAAATTATTGAGATAAATCGTTGACGGCATCCAGTCCCGGATAATGGATGCATTTTTGAATATCGGCAAATATTCCTTCCTGAGATTTAAAACTGTTTCTGCAAATGCTGAAATATATACTTTTGCTACCTGCCTTTGTTCTTCGGCTGCGATGACCGAATTGACATCGAGTAACCAGCTAAAGGGCAGCTTGAGGTCTTTCTCTCCCCATACAGTATTGAATTGACTATGGTTCGCCCGATGTATATACAAACCGGCATTGAACCAGTAATTGTTGTCGGTAAATTCTATGCGTTGATACTGGCGTAAACCGAAAAAACTGGCTTGATCACTGTCATACGATCCATGCAGACTTAGATAGTTGATATTTTCCAGCGTCATTCGTCGGAAATACCGCTCATCTGTCGGTGCAATCTCGACGATCCCCATTATGTTGAAATTAAAATCAAATTCAAGATTCGCATTATCCGGAAAAAAGGAAAGTGCATTAAACGAT
Organism: Burkholderiales bacterium; assembly: GCA_024235795.1. Lineage (GTDB taxonomy): Bacteria > Pseudomonadota > Gammaproteobacteria > Burkholderiales > Nitrosomonadaceae > Nitrosomonas. The sequence continues at coordinate 236,422 of JACKLR010000002.1, forward strand.
GCCGCTATAGCAACGGCCTCGCCACCTCTGCTATGTCCGATTAAAATAATTTCGTCTATTTTGATTTTTCCAAACAAATCATGAAGTTTGTCTTGATTCCAGGTTCTCCATTGTTCCAGATGTTTCAGTAATAACCATCCTCGCACCGGCATTTCCTGACCTCTGAAATCACCCGACCAGGTTGCATTAACAAAATTCTGGTCGACAGAAACAGCAATGAATCCCCGGCTCGCAAGTAATTCTCCCAGATAGGCGTAGCCTTGATCCGAGAATTTCTCCATGCTGCTGTTGCCATGCACAATAAGAATTAATGGAAACGGTCCTTCACCTTCCGGCATCCATACTCTTCCATTGATCGGAAATTCATCCAGACCGAATCCCCAGAATTTTTCACGCCATTTTGCTTTCGATCCTACCCAGGCATAAAGTATCGATGAAGCATCGACAGGTTCTGTACGATATTGGGCATGATTTCGGAATTCGAGTCTTTGCTTGTCCGTACCACTGCCATAGGTGAAATGCCTGACAGAAAAATACCCGGTCAAGGATGGGTTTTCGATATCGGTCAATTGAGAAACATTAATTTGTTGAAAGGCCGTACCAGACTGATTATCCCCTTTCGATGTCATCCAGTGAATACCGTAAATATCAATCCCCAGTCCCACGGTAAACAACATGACGTAGGGCCAGACCAGCCGGAATGGTTTTTTGAGCGGCTTGTTGTTAATGAAATAATTCAGCGATCCAAAAATAAAAACCTGTGCGATAACACCCAAGCTTATTACAGAATAATATACCGATTCCGGAAAGAAAAATCCGCCTTCCGGAAAGAAAAATCCGCCTAGTCTGATGAGATATAAAGAAGCAAAAGCGGCGAGTAGAATTGCAAATAGCGAGACGGGAATTTTGTTGAGGCCAAGTTGCAGACCGGTAAACAGAAAACGGAAGAATATAAACAGCAGGAATGATGCAAGCGCAAAAGCTGCGCCCATCAGATAAGAGTTGATCGCGGTATCAAAAAAATAACCGCCCAGAAAGGCTATGAATAGAATCAGAACAACAATTCCATTCAGCGCGCCAGCCCAGAATACGTTATCAGGATGACTTTGCAAATGAGTATGCTTCAGAAAACTTTTCACTACTATATATTTTTATTTTATTTTATAAGTCATTTAATATTTACTAGCCCGTGACCATAGTCCACTTTTGCTAGCAGTATATGGCAGGACGCACGGCGCGCTGGATGCGAGAAGACGAACAATGCAAGACTCGGCAAAACCAGATACCGCAAAATTTCACCGCGCGTATCCTAGGGGCTGTTCTCAATGAGTGAACAGAAATAATTCACTCATTGAGAACAGCCCCTAGTACGCTATTAATTTGATATTGCCGGCTTCAGTGTGCATGGCAAGGTGTGCCTTCAGGAAATAGTCGTTCTATTGCCAAAAGGCACACCGCATTTGGGCGATTTTTAGCTAGTGGGTGGATAAAGCGTTACGGGCAGGCGACCATTCAGGCATTACTCAGCTTGCCAGGGGATAATTGCAATGTCAATGACTTTGTCAAAAGATCTACTTTCTGTCTTTCTGTGAGACACGCTTGAATTCAATTACCCATGCCATTTCACATGGTGCCGGAATTGTAATGAAGAGAATTACTCCTGGTGTTGATCCTGAATAAAAACGGCTCCTGATACTAACAGGAGCCGTTTGATGGTTAATTAACCAATTATTGCTTGCCGGCGGGAGCGCCCAGTCTTTCACCTGATTCAGGATCTTCATACAAGCTTGGTGGATATTGACCTGGTTTTCCTTCACCGCCACCGCAACCGACTAAAAACAGCGCAAATAATGCTGCAATAAACAAAGAGTATTTCATGTTTAAAATCTCCTATTTTTAAAAAATTTATGACGAATTAAATTTATGTTAAACAGCTCTTCTGTCCTTCTCATATTGAAAGACCATAAACTTAATACCAGATTAAAATAGCGCTGTCTAGTATCTTTTGATAAAAGTTGAGTGGAATTTTTTCTGAACCAAATGTTGCTAAATGGAATCTGTGATAACTACATAGCCATTAACATACCATTGATAAAGGATTTTTCCAGTTTCATCATCCGAATGATTTTTGGAAAAAAGATTTTGACGATAAATTAGTCTGGATAAATTTTTTTTTGCTGGTTGGCTGACTTTGTACGTTTCCCCATTCAAGAAGATTTGATGGCGACTCGTCAACATTCGGCTTTTTAAATTCAGTTGAATATTTTTTTCACGGATCGTTTTTATGAATTTTTTGAATGAAAGTGGATACGCGGGACGGTCGAAAAAAATATGCGACTTGGGTTCCGTCAAATAGATACCCAGAAAATCTTCGACATCTGATGCATTCCATTTGATTTTTTGCAAAATTGCACGTGCCTGCTGCCGCATCTCACGGCTTATTTCCAATGGATTGGCTTGTTGCTTCAAGCCTGCGTCTGTGTACCTGCTATCAGTTTCCAGATTATCCTGTAGATAGTTCAAGAAATGAATAATCAATTCAAGGTGGCTGGGTGCGCGAAACCCTATGGAATAGGTCATGCAGGCATCCACGGCGATGCCGTGATGTGCATAATTGGGCGGAAGGTAGAGCATGTCGCCGGGTTCCAGTAGCCATGTTTGTTCTGCTTTGAAATTTTGCAGAATTTTAAGGGGCGCGTTGGCGAGCAGTTTTGGATCATAATCTGCAGCAATTTCCCAGCGCCGGCGGCCAGGCCCTTGCAACAGGAATACGTCATAGGAGTCATAGTGAGGCCCGATGCCACCGCCAGCAGGGGCGTAACTCACCATCAGATCATCCATGCGGGCAAAGGGAATAAAGCTGAATTTCAGTAATAAATCATAGGCCGAAGGCAAAAAATGATTGACATCCTGTACCAGTAATGACCATTTGCCCTCAGGTAAGCGGGAAAAATCCCGGTTTGTCAGCGGCCCATGTTTTAATTCCCATTGTCTGTTGTTTTTGATGGCCAGGCGCGATTGTACTTCATCATTTTTGGCCAGTTGAACGAGTTCCTGACGGGTGAGCAATCCTTTAAAACCGGGCAAGGCCTTGCGCACCAGCAGCGGTTTTTTTTGCCAGTACTCCTGTAGAAATTCATCAGGCGTAAGGTTGCCCAGAGAAATATAAGGTATGGGCGTGTTAATGATCTGTCCCCCAAAGCTGTTGCAGGCGTTCATCGCGCCCGCAGTTATTGCGGTAATAGCTGTAACGCAATGGATTCTTGAGGTAATAATCCTGATGGTAATCCTCGGCCGCATAAAACTCGGTCGCCGGTAAAATCACGGTGACGATCGGTTGGTCAAATCGCCCGGAATCTTCCAGCGCCTGTTTTGACGCTTCTGCAAGCACTTTTTGCTCGGGATTCAGATAAAAAATAGCGCTCCGGTACTGCGGACCGATATCGCAAAACTGACCGCCTACAAATACTGGGTCAATAGTCGGCCAGAACGCATCCAACAACTCGGCATAACTGATCAGCGTCTTGTCGAATTGAATTTTCACCGCTTCCACATGCCCGGTTTTTCCGGTCACAACTTGTTTATAAGTAGGATTGATAACCGTTCCACCGATATAGCCGGAGGTGGTCGAGGTAACGCCGGGTAACTTGTCAAAATCAGACTCGGTACACCAGAAGCAGCCACCGGCGAAAATGGCAACGTCCAGATTTTCATCTGAAGACGTCTGTTTGTTTGATCGGTTTGCTGTGTTTTGCGGTTGCTGGCATGCCGAAACCAAAAGCACAAAACCTGTTATTAGGGTAAGGATAATTTTGGAACGATGAAATGACATCATGGATTTCAACCTCTTAATGGGGGTAATGGCTCAGGACTGGCGATAAATTTAAGTGCAAGTCCATTATTGCACCATCGTTCTCCGCGTGGTCTGGGGCCATCGCTAAACACATGGCCCTGGTGTCCGCCACATCGGGCGCAGTGATATTCTGTTCTGAGAATAATTAATTTGAAGTCACGCTTGGTGCCAATGTGTCCTGAAACAGGTTGCGTGAAGCTTGGCCATCCGGTTCCACTATCATATTTATACTGGCTTTCAAACAAGGGTAAGTAACAGGCCGCGCAGATATATTTACCTTCACGGTATTCGTTGTTCAGCTCACTGCTGCCCGGTGCTTCAGTGTGTTCTTCAAATAAGATTTTATAGGCTTCCGGTGATACCAATTCTCGCCATGCCTTGCGCGGTTTTTTCAACCGCTCGACGATGACCGGACTGCTGACAGCTAGTGCCTGCTCCGGGCGATAAAAAACAGCAAGCGGTGAAACCGCTGCTATCCCCAGACTTATCAAAAATGTTCTTCTTTGCATTTATCCTCCTCCCAATCGTTATCGATAACATAAAAACAGAACGCTAAAAAATAGACAAAACCAGAAGAAATGAATTCATGCCTGCAGAATTTAGTTCAGATCCTGTATCATCGCATCTTTAGGTTTTATTTATTTTAATGTTTACATGAAAATCACTTTTCTGGATTTTGAGCAGAGTATCGCAGAATTTGAATCGAAAATAGAGGAGCTGCGATTTGCGCAGGGTGATTCTGCATTGGATATTTCCGCGGAGATTGAGCGATTAAAGGCAAAAAGTGAAGCCCTTACCAAAAGTGTTTACGCGAAGCTGACGCCCTGGCAGATATCACAGGTTGCAAGGCACCCGCAACGTCCTTATACGCTGGATTATGTCGAACATATCTTTACCGACTTCGAGGAACTGCATGGTGACCGTAATTTCGCTGATGACCATGCCATTGTTGGCGGACTGGCGCGTTTTAATGGCCAATCCGTCATGATAATTGGTCATCAGAAAGGACGTGATACCCGTGAAAAAATTCATCGAAACTTTGGTATGCCTAAACCTGAAGGGTACCGTAAGGCGTTGCGTTTAATGCGATTAGCCGAAAAATTCTCGATACCGCTGATAACCTTTATCGACACGCCGGGTGCCTATCCGGGCATAGATGCAGAAGAGCGTGGGCAATCCGAAGCAATCGGCAAGAATCTCTATGTTCTGGCTGAGTTAAAAGTGCCCATCATTTGCATCGTGATTGGTGAAGGCGGGTCGGGCGGCGCATTGGCTATCGCCGTTGGGGATATGGTCCATATGCTGCAATTTGCCACGTATTCGGTTATTTCGCCAGAAGGTTGTGCGTCCATATTATGGAAGAGCGCCGACAAGGCGCCGGAGGCGGCAGAGATCATGGGGATTACCGCTGAGCGGCTTAAATCGGTTCACCTGATTGACAGCATTATCAATGAACCGATTGGCGGCGCACACCGGGACTATCCGGTCATGATGCAATCTGTGAAGGCTGTCATACAGGAATCGTTCAGAAAACTGCAAGATCACTCTGCTGATACGCTGATAGAAAAACGCCTGGAACGACTGATGAAGTATGGCGCATACAAGGAGGCGAAAATCGAATAATCCGGATCGTTTTCTGAACGATGTGTGTGAGGTATTGCAGGCTTACGTTCATCAAGGCAACCATCTGGCTGTGGGTCTTAGCGGAGGTGTGGATTCGGTTGTTTTACTGGATGTATTGGCAACGTTGTCCAGGCAGATGTCGTTCCGGTTGTCGGCGGCGCATGTGAATCACGGTATCAGTAAACACGCTGTCAGTTGGAGTCACTTTTGCTGTCAGTTGTGCAGTGCATACGGCGTTCCTGTTTCTGTTTTCTATCTTAAGATAAACAAAGCGCCTGGATTGAGTCTTGAGGCCGCTGCACGGGAAGAACGTTACCGGATTTTTAGCCGTCTGCATGCTGATTATTTAATCCTGGCTCAACATCAGGATGATCAAGCGGAAACAGTGCTGTTGCAATTGTTCCGCGGCGCGGGCGTCAAAGGTTTAAGTGCTATGCCGGTCATGCGCAAACAAGCTGCCAAGACAGCACCTGCGATTTTAAGGCCGTTGCTGTCGTTTTCCCGTGGCGCGATTGAGGCTTACGCCCGGCATCGCCGGTTAAACTGGATTCATGATGAAAGCAATGACAACGTCACCTTCGATCGAAATTTTCTGCGTCATGAAATTCTACCGGTTTTACGTCAGCGGTATCCAAACTATGCCAAAACGTTGCAACGGACAAGCCAGCACGTGGCCGAGGCATCACAGCTGCTGGATGAACTGGCTGAAGCAGATGCAAAGCATTGCGTTGTTTCCGGTAATCTGAACAGTGCGGCACTGCGTGAATTAAGTCTTCCACGCGCAAAAAATCTTTTGCGCTATGTTCTACGACAACATGCAGTAAAACTTCCCAGTACAGTAAAACTGGACGAGATTCTGAATCAGTTGCGTACTGCCAGAAATGACGCGCAGTTGCATCTGACGTTTGGCGATACTGAAATCCGCGCTTTCAAGGAATTGATTTATATTTTACCCAGGCGTAAATTACCGCCAAAGCCTGTGCAGATTAGCTGGCAGGGCGAGCCTTGCTTGAAGCTCAAAGCATTGGACGGAAACCTTTGCTTTGAACATATTGTGGGCCAGGGTATCAGTGAAGAAAAATTAAGGCGTGCGCCGGTATTGATCAAACTGCGCGAAGGCGGAGAGCGTTTTTCTCCCGATTGTAACCGGCCGCGGCGAAGCCTTAAGAATTTGATGCAGGAAGCTGCTATTCTGCCTTGGGAACGATTTGCATTGCCTCTGCTGTATTGTGGCGAGCGGCTGGTATGGGTTCCGGGTATCGGTATCGAATGTGAATTTCAGGCCGGGCCTGAGGAAAAAGGGGTTGTTCCAGAATGGCGGCCTGAACAGTATGGACAGAAAACGTTTTAAATTTCATTGTAGCAAAATAATTTTATGATTTTAGTGACTGGCGGGGCGGGGTTTATCGGGTCGAATTTTATTCTGGATTGGCTGGCACAATCGGATGAGGCCATTATCAATCTGGATAAACTGACTTACGCCGGTAATCTGCAGAACCTGGCCGGATTAATGGATGATATCCGGCATGTTTTTGTGCAAGGTGATATTGGCGATGTAGAACTGATGTCAAATCTGATGGCGCAATATCAACCCAGGGCGGTCATCAATTTTGCCGCTGAGAGTCATGTCGACCGTTCTATTCATGGGCCTGTGCCATTTATTCAGACCAATATTGTCGGGACGTTCCGCTTGCTGGAAACGGTTTATGCACATTGGAAAACGCTGGATCAATCGTCAAAAAACAGTTTCCGTTTTTTGCATGTGTCGACCGATGAAGTATACGGTTCCCTGAACAGAGATGAAGCCGCGTTTACCGAAACGCATCGCTATCAACCCAGCAGCCCTTATTCCGCGAGCAAGGCGTCCAGCGACCATCTGGTTAATGCGTATCACAAGACTTACGGCTTGCCGGTGTTGATTACCAACTGTTCCAATAATTACGGCCCTTATCAATTTCCTGAAAAACTGATTCCGTTAATGATCGCCAATGCGCTGGCTGGCAAGCCGCTGCCAATTTATGGCGATGGCAGGCAGGTACGTGACTGGCTTTATGTTGCCGATCATTGCAGCGCGTTATGCCGTGTACTGGAGGCTGGGAAGCCCGGAGAGACGTATAACATCGGCGGTTGGAATGAAAAAGCCAATATCGAGATTGTGCAAACGATTTGCGGATTACTGCAGGAATTGGCGGACCCGTCTTCAGGCACGAATTATCTCGACCTGATTGCCTATGTAAAAGACCGGCCCGGTCATGACCGGCGTTATGCCATCGATGCCAAAAAGATTGAGCACGAACTCGGCTGGACGCCCGGAGAAACATTTGAAACCGGCATCCGCAAAACGCTGCAATGGTATCTGGACAATCAGGATTGGGTAGCCAGTGTTCAGACCGGTGCATACCGGGAATGGATTGAAACAAATTACGGTCAGCAACGACAATGAAGATACTGTTATTCGGAAAAAATGGCCAGGTTGGCTGGGAACTGCAGCGCAGTCTGGCGCCGCTGGCGTCAACGGGCGAACTGATTGCTTTGGGTACGGACAGCCAGGAAATATGCGGCAATCTTGCAGACCCTGAGGGTATTCGGAAAACGGTGCAAATCGTCAAACCGGACATGATTATCAATGCAGCCGCGTATACCGCCGTCGATAAAGCAGAAAAGGAATTCCAGTTGGCGCAAACCATCAATGCGCATGCACCGGCCGTTCTGGCGGAAGAGGCCGGGCGTCTGAACGCATGGTTGATCCATTATTCGACCGACTATGTTTTTGACGGCAGCGGCGATCAACCGCGTACAGAGACCGAATCCGCCAATCCGCTGAATGTCTATGGCAAAACAAAGCTGGCGGGGGAGCAGAACATCATTGAATCGAATTGCCGTCATATCATTTTGCGTACCAGCTGGGTTTACGCCACCTATGGCAATAATTTTATTAAAACAATTCTCAAGCTTGCGCAGGAACGCGATCATTTGCAGATTGTCGACGACCAGATTGGCGCGCCAACGGGCGCTGAGCTGATCGCGGACGTTACGGCGCATATCGTTCGGTCTTTGAGAAATCATGCAGACAACCCGACTGTCAGCGGCCTCTATCATTTGACGGCAAAAGGTTGTACGTCCTGGCATGGCTTTGCGAATTTTATTCTCAGACAGGCTGCAACTGCAGATGTTTCCCTGAAAACCACACCGGGAAATCTGTATCCTATTGCCAGCGCAGATTACCCGACGCCGGCATTGCGTCCGCTTAATTCACGTTTGAATTCGGAAAAGCTGCAACAGACATTTAATCTCTACCTGCCCGAATGGCAGGATGGCGTGTTAAGAACGTTAACCGAGATACTCGCGAATCGATTGTCTGTCGTTCGATAACCAGATTTCAACCCATTCCGGTTTCCGGTGAATTTAATTACTCATGTAATAAAACTGTAACATTAATGTAATAACCTCTCCTCCAGCGTTTTCAATGGAGTAAAAATGAGACTGTTTGGAGAAAAGAGAAAAAAGTATTTGCCTGAATTCGGGCAAAGAATAAACACATTAAGTTACGGATTCATCGCAGCTGCCTTGCTGTTGATCAGTGCTACACAGGTGCAATCCGCCTTGACACTCTATGTCGATCCCGAAACCAATCAGGTGTATACGACGCCCGGCAAGAACCGGGTGAAGCTCGGTGATTTTGAGCCGGTAAAGCAGGCTGAAAAAGCGCACGCTGAGCAATCCGCCGCTAAAGAGGATTCCAGAGTGCTTGAGACAAGAATCGACCAGAAAATGGAAGAACTCAAGGCCATGGAGGCCAGGCTGGAAGCACAGCAGCAGGCGATACAGGCAGCCGCTGATCAATCTCAACCGGCACTGGCGGCTGCCGCCGCCCCTGAACCTGAAAAAGAAAAAACCGCCGCCAAGGATGAGAAGAAATGGTATGACAGATTCAGAATCGGCGGTTATACCCAGTTCCGTCAAAGCGCGGGTTTAGGCGGCGATCTGGAGAATTTAACGTCTCCGGGCGACAAATCCATAGAGCCGGATACCAACTTCTTTATCCGCCGTGCACGTCTGGTCTTCCAGGGTGATATTACCGATCATTTGAAACTCTATATGCAGACAGAATTTGCGGGCGGTGATGTTGCCGTGCGTGATATGTATGGTGATATTTATTTCGATAAGAAGAAGGAATTCCGCATCCGTCCGGGCTTGTCCAAAATACCAAACAGCTTTGAATTGTTGCAATCGAGCCGCGACCGCTTGGCTTTCGAGCGTGCGGATGCGTTGAGTACCGGGGTTCGGAATGAACGGGATACCGGTATATTCTTTTACTGGACCCCCAAGCATATTCAAGAGCGTTTCAGCTACCTGAGAAGAGGACTCAAGGGTTCGGGTGACTACGGTGTCATCGGCTTTGGCGCGTATACCGGCCAGGGGATTAATGAAAGAGATAAAAACGATAACGTGCATATCGCCGCCAGGGTGACATACCCATTCCAGTTCAGTAACGGTCAGATTTTCGAGGCCGGTGTCTTTGGCTATACCGGAAAATTTGTGCCGGATGTGGCGGCGAATTCGGGTGCCGGCATTCTTGCTGCGCCGGCCTTCAACAAAAAAGGCTACCGCGATGCACGTATCGGGCTGCATGCGATTTTGTATCCGCAGCCATTCGGTCTCCAGGCAGAATGGAACTGGGGTAAATCACCGCAGTTGAGCGCCGATTTCACGCAAATTGAGTCGGGTAAAATCAATGGCGGTTACGTACAGGCGATGTATAAATACGACAGCCCGTGGGGTGCGTGGATACCTTATGTGAAGTGGCAGAAATACAGAGGCGCTGAAAAATTCCAGGCCAACTCGCCATTTGTCAGGCTGAACGAAATTGAGGCCGGCCTTGAATGGCAAATCCGGCCTGAGGTTGAATTTGTTGTCGCGTATGCGCATATGGACAGAACCAACGTCAAGAACCTGATTCATGTCAAGGATGCGAATCTGTTGCGATTCCAGTTGCAGTGGAATTACTAGTTATATAAACCTGTAAGGTGGATGACACTGTGTTCATCCACCTTTTTTTATATCCCGGCGCCGATCTCAGGCTTAGGGGTTATTAGCTTCGAGCTCCGTCAAATCTTCCACATCCGCCAGATCGGCAAGCAGTCGGGTGTAATTCCTGAGCTGGATCTGTAAATCGTTCAGTTCATGGCGGAATTGCGCGCATTGCTCGGGCGAGGAAAACGCGCCGTGCTGGCTGCGGCGGTGCCATTTGGCGGTAAACGGCCGTACCACCTGGTTAAGTATGATGACCGCGATACGGGTAAATTCAATGCAGGCGCGTCCGTGCGTCTTGATGGTCTGGCGCGTGAGCGCAAACAGCGTATAAACACTGTCGAGCGCGGTCTGTTCCACGCCGTCTTCGTCGGGCAGCGGCTGCGTCGTGATGCGCGTTAGCAGTTCCACATAGAGATCCCATGCCGCGTCCTTGTCCGGATCGCTCGGCTTCCAGTCCATGTCCAGAATCGGTGTTTTGACTCTCAGGCCGGTGAGTTGCCATTTTTCAAACAGATCTTTGATTTTCATAGCATCGTTTTGTAGGGTGGATAAGCAAAGCATCATCCACCGGTTGTCATGGTGGAAGGCGCTGTGCTTTTCCACCCTACTATTTTAATAGGGTGTATTCAAACGGTTATAATAACGCGTATTACAGATTATGTACGCAAAATGTGCTGAAAGATGAACGATATATTTTTGAGCTATTCAAAAACAGATGCTGGCATTGCGGATCATCTGGTAAAGCGATTGGAACGTACGGGATGACTGGTCTTTATTGACAGGCATTGCAGTTGGTAAGATGTGCCGGGAAGGCGCATCAAATCGTGAACGATGCGCTTCATTTTATTCAGCACATCCCACATTCTGTCGTACTGAGTACCGGTGGGCCGGATGGCTGTTCATGGATCATGGCTGACCGTACCATGTGGAGCGGCCGCCGCCATGGCGAACCAGGAAACCTTTCGCGACCAGTGAACCAAAGATTGCTTTCAGCGTATTCGGGCTCGCCCCTGTCTCGCGCACCATGTCACGGGTTGTGACACGGCCATGATCTTGCACATAATCCAGGATTTTAACAGCCAAGTCCGACAAAGCAGACAAGGCATTTTTCTCTCGTTCCACTTTCGCGGCAAGTCGGCGCTTTTGTTGCTGTAGGGCTCGCATAAAAAACATCAGCCATGGTTGCCAATTCGGGTCATCGGTGCGGATAGTCCCTTGCGTCTGACGCAAAGCCAGATAATAACTTTCCTTGTTATGCTCAATGACACTTTCAAGAGAGCTATAAGGCACATAGGCATATCTGGCCTGCAGCAGCAACAGCGTGGTAAGTACACGGCTCAAACGGCCATTGCCGTCCTGGAAAGGGTGAATTTCTAGGAACACGACGGTAAAGACAGCGATCATCAACAGCGGATGCAGCCTGCCGGTTTCGCGGGTATCGTTCAACCACGTAACAAGTTCGGTCATCCGGCGCGGCGTATCAAAAGGCGTTGCCGTTTCGAACACAACACCGATCATTTTTCCATCAGCGTCAAATGCGCCGACATCATTGCGCACGGTTTTGTATTCACCGCGATGCCGCTCGTCTTTCTCGCTGTAGCGCAAAAGGTCACGGTGGAGTTGCTTGATATGGTTTTCGGTGACAGGAATGTCCTGCCAGGCCTGGAAAACCGTCTCCATGACTTCGGCATAACCGGCAACCTCCTGCTCATCACGTGTTTCAAACTTCTTGATTTCCAGGCGGCCTAATAGGCGCTCCACTTCACGATCGCTGAGCTTGCTTCCTTCAATACGGGTGGAAGAACCGATGCTCTCAATCGTCGCGATGCGGCGCAAAGCCTTCAACCGATCAGGCGCCAGCGTGCCAAGGGCGCGCCATGCGCCCTTGAACTCGTCAATTTCGGATAGCAAGGCCAGCAATTCGTGGGTAAGCGGAATGGTGTCAGTTTTGATCATGCCCGAATATATACCGGATTATACCGGAATGGCAACCGGAATAATTACCGGATTATGCCGGAATAAATGAAGCGCGCGTCACGCCAACCTACCGATTGCCAGATAAATGTAAAGTGAGGCGGGTATACGCAAAGTGCCATTCATTGCGTGATATTTAATGGAAACAAGTCTCCGCCATGAGCTTCAAAGCCATACGCTCCGCCTTACTATAAACCAACCGGTATTTGTCCTTGACATGCTGCCAGCGGCGGCCGTATTCGCACCAGAAATCCTTATTCGGCGGTAGCCATTGATGCGGGGCCTTGTCGGATTTGGCCTGATTGGTGGCGTCATCGACAACGAGCAGGTTGTCAAAATCGTTGGCGAAAGTACGGCGCTGCGTGCGCGTCCAGTTGGAAGCACCATGGCGGTGCGCATGTGCTAAAGGTACGATGTGGTCGATGTCGACATCGGATGCCCGGGTGAATTTCCGGCCGGTATATGGGCCGATCCACAGGCCGGTTTTCACCGTGCAGCGTTTGGCGTTTTTAAATGTCACGGGGACTTTGCTGGTTGCAATGAGCAGTTCCTGGCGGGTGTTCTGACAGTCCTTGTCCGCATCGATCCAGTGCGGCCAGTCCTTGCGTTGATAGGGTGTCTCGGGTGTTGGCAGGCTGTCGGGATAACGCTCCTGCTTGCTGAGCTGCTGACAGCCTGACAGCGTGATCAGCGTGAGTAAAACAACAAGAATGCTGATTTTCAATGGCGTGTTTGCGTATGCTTGGTTTCCGGGCATATGACTAGGGACGTGTTCTTTTTCAGGCGATTGGATTTGGGGTGTTATATGCGGTATTCTTCGCAATAACTACACCGAGTGAGCGCCAGGCAGTGGGCAGCAGGTAATCCATAAAAGCAGTTGATAAAGCGGCTTGACCCGCTGCAGTGAAACAATCAACTCCCCGATTAAAATTTTTCCCGAGCATTTTGAGTCAATGAATGTACGAAAAACAATAAAAATTAGTCTGATAACCGTCTTTATTTTTATTTGCCTGAGCTTCAGCCTGATTGCATCCGGCGGCAATGACACGATCCATCACCGGATGGATGTGACCATCGTGCCGGAAACTTCCAAAATTAAGGTTGTTGATCAAATAAAAATGCCGCAACACTATCAGAATAATGGCGCAACCGCCATTCGTTTCAGCCTGCACGCGCACTTGACTATCGATGACGTGGAAGGCGGACGGGTTACTGCTACAAACTCAGGCCCACTAAAACGCGCACCCGTGCCGCTGAAATACTATCTATTGACGCCCGATGCCCGATCTGAACCGATAACGCTGCGCTACACCGGCAAAATCGATCATGCCGTGCAGGGACCGGGGCAGGAGTATGCGCGCAGTTTCAGTTATACGCCCGGCGTGATTTCATCCGAAGGCGTTTTTCTGGCCAATTCGAGCGCCTGGTATCCGCAGTTTGAAGACCCGATGGTGTCGTTTCGCATGACGATCCGCATGCCCGAGGGGTGGGATGTCGTCAGTCAAGGGTCGCTGATCAGCGAACAGCGGGACGAGCCGGGTGCAACAGTTACCTGGCAGGAACTGAATCCGCAGGACGATATTTATCTGGTAGCGGGGCGGTATCACCGTTATACCCAGTCAACGGGTTCAGTGACTGCGCTGGTTTATCTGCGTGAAGACGATGCCGCGCTGGCACAGAAATATCTCGATACCACCGCGCAGTATATCGGCATGTATAACAAATTGATCGGTGCCTACCCTTATGACAAATTCGCGCTGGTCGAGAATTTCTGGGAAACCGGATACGGCATGCCGTCGTTTACTTTACTGGGGCCAAAGGTCATTCGTTTCCCGTTTATTCTGCATTCGTCGTATCCGCATGAAATTCTGCACAACTACTGGGGCAACGGCGTATTCGTCGATTACGCCAGCGGCAACTGGGCGGAAGGGTTGACGGCGTATCTGGCCGATCATCTGGTCAACGAGCAGCGGGGTAAAGGTGAGGAATACCGGCGCGATGTGTTGCAGAAATACGCCGATTTTGTCGGCAAGGAAAAGGATTTTCCAATATCCCGCTTTGTCTCGCGCCACAGTTCGAGTTCGGAAGCCGTCGGATATGGCAAGACCATGATGTTTTTCCATATGCTGCGCAGACAGGTGGGCGATGACGATTTTGTCAAAGCGCTGCGGCGGTTTTACACCCAGTTTAAATTCAAGCAGGCGGCCTTTGGTGATTTGCAGACGCAATTCAGCGAGGCCACCGGCCAGGATTTTTCCGCATTGTTTGACCAATGGGTGCAACGCACCGGTGCGCCGCAATTGGTGCTTCAGGAAGCCGTGACAGAAAAAACGCCGCAGGGCTTCAAACTCAAGGGCGTTCTCAGCCAGATGCAGGACGGCGAGCTTTATCAGTTGCAAGTCCCGATAGCCGTGCACCTGCAGGACGAATCGCAGGCGTATCAGACACAGGTGGCGATGAATCAACGCACACAGGCTTTCGAAATGAATTTGGAAGCGCGCCCCTTGCGCGTGGAAGTCGATCCGCAATTCGATGTATTCCGGCGGCTGGACAGCCGTGAGATTCCTGCAGCGTTATCGCAGGGGTTCGGCGCAGAAAAACCGTTGCTGGTGTTGCCCGCTGATACTGATGCGCAAATGTTGAAGGCATATGAGCAACTCGCTGAGTACTGGCAAAAAACGCAACCCGGCGCGTTTGAAGTAAAACATGACCGTCAACTGGACAAACTGCCCAAAAACCGGACCGTCTGGATCATGGGTTGGCAAAACCGGTTTGCCGGAGATGTCGCGAAGGCATTGGCCGATCATTCGGTTCAGGTTGACGAACAGGGGCTGGCGTTGAATGGCCAGACGTTCACTGAGCATGCCCACTCGGTCGTGTTGACCGCACGGCAGCCGTCCAATCCGGATGAAACGCTGTTGTGGGTTGCGGCTGACAGTCCGCAGGCGGTGGCTGAACTGGCCAGAAAACTGCCGCATTACCGCAAATACAGTTATCTGGCATTTCAGGACGATGGGGGCGATGATCTGGTCAATATCCACAAGGGACAATGGCCGGTGATAGCATCGCCGTTGTCGCGGATTGTTCAGCAGCAGGATAGTGTTTCGGTGGATTCGCAGGCGACGGGCGCATTGCAAAAACGCGCAGCGCTTGCGCAACTGCCGCCCGTGTTTTCGGAAACCCGGATGATGGCCGATATTGCGCATCTAGCGAGTGAAGCGTTCAAGGGACGGGAACTCGGCAGTGCGGAGCTCGACGAAGCTGCCGAATATATTGCGCAGCAATTTCAGCAGGCGGGTTTGCAGCCCGGTGGCGATGACGGCAGTTACTTCCAGGTCTGGCAGCAGGATGTCGGCGCGCCGAAGGGCACGATTACGCTGCGCAATGTCATCGGTCTGTTGCCCGGCAAAAATCCGCAACTGGCGGCGGAGAGTCTGGTCATCGGTGCGCATTACGATCATCTTGGCATGGGCTGGCCGGATGTGCGCGAAGGGAATCGGGGAAAAATTCACTACGGGGCGGACGATAATGCCAGCGGCGTGGCCGTTATGCTTGAACTGGCGCGGCAGGCCGGGGCAACATGGCAGCCGGAACGCAGTATCGTATTTGCCGCCTTTACCGGTGAGGAAGCCGAATTGCTCGGCGCAAGACATTATGTCGGCAATGCAAAACAATTTCCGGCAGACAAAATAGCCGCCATGCTCAATCTCGATACCGTGGGCCGTCTGGGTGAAAATCCGGTCACGGTTTTCGGTGCCGGCAGTGCGCGTGAACTCGTGCATATCTTTCGCGGTGCGGGGTTTGTTACGGGTATTCCGGTCAATTCGGTCATGGACGATTTTGGCTCGAGCGATCAGGCCGCGTTTATCGAAGCCGGTATCCCGGCGGTGCAGTTTTTCGCCAGTGCGCATGAAGACTATCACGCACCCGGCGACACCATAGACAAAATCGATTCTGCCGGTCTCGTCAAGGTGGCGTCCATTCTCAAGGAGGCCGCAGAATATCTGGCCAACCGTATCGAGCCATT
Source organism: Burkholderiales bacterium (assembly GCA_024235795.1). Classification (GTDB taxonomy): domain Bacteria; phylum Pseudomonadota; class Gammaproteobacteria; order Burkholderiales; family Nitrosomonadaceae; genus Nitrosomonas. The sequence continues at coordinate 252,933 of JACKLR010000002.1, forward strand.
GACTGTGACTTTACCCTCCGCTAATGCGCGCAGCGTACAACAAACAAACGAACCCAAAATCAGACGCCGCGCCAGCTTGGGCACTGTGCCCGATTTTTCCTATCAGGGTGGGGGCGTGCGTATCGACAGCGTCTTGCCGGACTCGCCAGCGCATCGTGCCCAACTGCAATCAGGGGATGTTCTGGTGCAACTCGCAGGCCAACCGATCAGCGATCTGGCGTCATATTCCGAAATTCTGAAAACGCTTGAAGCAGGACAGACAGTCGAATTGCATTACCGCCGCGAGGGGCAGTTGCATAGGGTCGAGGTGATCTTGGGTGTGCGCTAACTTGTTGTTTTGACGACCGTAGCTGTCAGTGAACTTTCATGAAACAAATATGTTCTCATGGTTAGGCTAGAACAGAACAAGTGACGTGGGAATGTGCTTTTTTTGCAAGAAACGACTTGCCATGTAAACTGACAAGCCCACTGAACACGACAATATCAAATTGAAAAGTCCTAGCTGTATAAAAGTAAGTTAGAATCAATTAAAATAAAAACCGCTGTGGAAAGGTTATGTGTGGTTTCGAATCGGTGATATCTGTACGCTTTTTATAATTTTGAATCGTATCCTTGGATTTTCCATGAAAACAAACATCATTCTTGTTCTCTTATTGACGCTTGGCCTTGGCGCATGTGCGCAGTTCCCTTCTCAACAGGGGGATGAAAAAACAGGGAAGTCCATAGCGCCTGCAAAAACTGCTGAATCCGGCGATTCCGGAAATGCTGGCGATGAAGAAGAAATCAGTGAATCCAAGTTGCCGAAGCTGGAATTAACCGCGCCGATTTTATTTGATTTTTTACTCGGTGAAACTGCTCTGCAGCGTGGCAATCTTGATATTGCGGTCAGCCGTTACCTGAAATTGGCGCAAACAACACGTGATCCGCGTATCGCCAAGCGTGCCAGCGAAATTGCATTGCATGCGCGCCAGGCATTTGCTGCGGAAAGGGCGGCTTCCATGTGGGTTGAATTTGATCCGGACTCGCTTGATGCGCGCCAGACACTGGCGGCTATGCTGGTTAATCTGGGTAAACTGGATGCAGCCTTTCCGCATCTGGAAAAATTGCTCGCTTCGGACCAGGAAAATGTCGGCAATGCCTTTATGCAACTCAACCAATTGTTATCCCGCAATTCGAATAAAGCGGAAACACTGCGGCTGATACAGAAACTGGCGGTGCCGTATCCGAAATTACCGGAAGTACATTTTGCAATATCACAGGCTGCCTGGTTTGCGGGTGAATATGATACGGCGTTGGTGGAAATGGATGAGGCACTATCTTTACGGCCGGACTGGGAAATAGCCGCTGTTCAAAGTGGCAGAATGCTGCAGCGGCAGTCCAACATCGATGCCGCTAATTTTTATCGCGATTACCTGAAAAAATATCCGGAATCGAATGAGGTGCGCATCGCCTATACCCGGCTGCTGGTTGAATTGAACGAGAAAGATCTGGCGCGCGAGCAGTTGAGGATTTTGTTCGATCAGAATCAGGATGATGCAGAAATCATGGTGGCAATCGGCCTGATTTCAACTGAACTGTATGATTTCGATATGACTGAAATCAGCCTGAAAAGGGCGCTTGCATTAGGGTATGAAGATACCAATGCCATTCATTTTCATCTGGCCAGAGTGTACGAAGAAATGAAACAAACAGATCTGGCCATGGATTATTACCGTCAGGTAAAAAGAGGCGGACGTTATCTGCCTGCCCAGATTCGTTATGCCGATTTACTCGCACAAAAAGGACATTTGGATGATGCGCGTTCGCATATTCAACGGTTGCCGGCTTCAAACGATCAGCAATCTGCACATTTGATCCTGGCCGAGGCGCAGATTTTGCGCCGGGTAGGTTCGCATCAGGAAGTGTTCAAGATTCTCGATGCCGGGCTGGAGAAACTGCCTGACTACCCCGAACTGCTTTACGACCGGGCGCTGGCAGCCGACAAAATTGGCAAATTTGATATTCTCGAAAAGGACTTGCGGAAATTGATCAAGCTTCGGCCCGATAATGCGCATGCGTATAATGCGCTTGGTTACAGTTTTGCCGAGCGCGGCCTGCATTTGCCGGAAGCGTTGAGATTGATTAAGAAAGCGGTCGAACTTTCTCCGGATGATCCGTATATCATGGACAGCCTGGGGTGGGTTTACTATCGTATGGGTAATATTATGGATGGCTTGAATTATCTGAATCGCGCATTTTCAATCAGCCAGGATTCTGAAATAGCAGCGCATCTGGGAGAAGTACTGTGGGTTCAGGGCGCACATGAAGATGCTGAAGATATCTGGCGTTCGGCTTTGGAGAAAGATCCGGATAATGAAGTGTTACTGGAAACGATAAAACGCCTGAAGAAATAGAGTTATGGGCGCGTTTTTGAACGCTGAGTTTTAAACAGCATTGGGTTTCGTCGGTCGGTTATTGTAAAAAAGCAAGGGCTTCCACGCGCCGCTCAATTTTTTCCATCATCTGAAAATAGGCAGGCGTGTCAAAATTGCCATATTGTCTTCTGAAGACAGACATAGGCAAGAATTCTGGGAGATCTGACCATGTTGGCATGAGACTCTTATCATCCAACCCCTGAGCGATCAACTGCTGTAATCGGACAGCTTCCTTCTGATTCGCCGTCGCGCGTTCGCCAAATCGTGTTCCTGCACGGTCTGCTGCAATATCGTTGAATGAAAAACCGCTACCGTTGCGTTTGTCTTCAATTTCTTTATATAGGCCAATGGCATCAGATAAAGCGGTATCCGCATATGCAGTAATGGCGGCCGAAACGATAAAATGCTGCGCAAAATCCTGCCGGCCATCCAGTGTGACAATCTGGTTATGCGCGTCATGCCAATCGGCAGCTTCGGGAACGACATATTTTAACGGTAACCCCAGCACATAGAATGTCGCAGCCAGGATGGCTGCACGGTTTTCCCTTTGTGCCATGCTGTTTTCAGAGTGTTGTGCGGCCATCTGCATTAGCGATTGCAAAATCTGGGATAGTGTTTGTTCTGCATGTTGCCGCTTGTTTTGTGACAACAATTTGTAGTAGCGATAAACTTTTTCCTGCTCTAATTTGCTGAGAATAGTGGGGAAATGATCGGACTGTGTGGATTCGCCTTGCGATTGATACAATACATTGAAAGCATCAGGTGTAATCTTTACGCTTTTGATCGCTTCTATTCCCTTGCCATATTTTGGGTGACTTTGCAGCCATTGAATACTTTGAGTGACGAAAAATTGACTGATAAAATCCGGTATTGGAATACTCCCGATGCTTACGGATTCTAGCTGGGGCAATGCATCTGTTTCGATCAGGGTGGCCTCCAGATTGATGTAGCCATTTATCGCCTCAAGTGGTATTGGCAGGCTTGTTTGAACATACGCTTTCTGATTGGCTATGTTTATGCGTGCCCGGCCATCTGTAAAATGTTTGGCCAGATAATTGGCTGCTATATCGATGTCGTCCGGACGGACACTGATTGTTGAAAGCTGATTTTGCTGGGCATGTTGACGGTGCTGATCAAATGTTTCTTTTGCGTGTTCGATATGCTCTGGCGTGACCATGATCTGATGTTCGACGTGGGGTTGGTCATCGATGATCATATACAAAAAAATGCCCAGCAACAGTGGAATTGCTAACAGACAGACAGTTATAAACAAAATCAGTTTCCGGATCATCTTTGTTATGCAATTAAAAAGTGGAATTAAATATAATACTGTAACGTCAGGAAAATGCTGACAGTGTAATGCTTATACGATTGTCTTTTATAGGGTAATACACGTTATTAGAAAATAATAGCGTTATAATAGTTTTCGCATTTTGCCCAATATACATTGCTTGTATGCTATTTGGAGTACAATAGCGAATAGTGCAGATAATTTTTGTGCCATTCAAACACAGATAGAATTAAGCGATAATGGTACGCTGGAGACAGTGATGGCAAAGTTATTCAAAGTTATGTAACGGTATAAATTTTATCTATACTAATCTATCTGTATAATTACAACAAACAACCGATTAACAGATGTCGACGAATCTACATGAAAATGTCAAATACATCGTCTGTTCTTGAATTCAAGAGTAGCACTTTTTTTACGCCCATCTTGATTCTTTTCAGCAATGAAATAGCGGCCATAGAACAAACCCTGCAAGATAAAATCAGTTTGGCACCAGATTTTTTTAAAAATTCCCCGTTGATTATTGATGTGCGAGAATTAAATAAATCAGCCTTGGAGGTCAATGTTGCTGAAATCGTTGATATGTTGCGCATGATTGGTTTGTTTCCGATCGGGCTGCGCGGGGGGAATGAACAGCAGAACAAACAGGCCCAAAAGCTGTCTATACCTGTCGACGCAGGACGTGATATAGAAAACAATCTTGCTGTGCAGGAGCAAAATCAACAAAAGGCCCCTGATAAGCACTCGGCGGAATCAACTGCAGTTGAAGATGTCGGTACACAGGAAAAAACCGCGGAAACCGCTGTATCCAAAACGCTGGATGCCACGGAAAAGTCAGCGCCACAGGCTGTGCCCGTCAGAGCTATGATTATTGCTCAACCTGTTCGTTCAGGACAACGCATTTATGCACAGGGGGATTTGGTGGTAATGTCTCAGGTCAGCGCGGGTGCCGAGATAATGGCGGAAGGTAATATTCATGTCTATAATACATTGCGCGGCAGGGCATTGGCAGGCGTGCAGGGAAATACAAGTGCGAGGATCTTCTGCCTTGATTTGCAAGCGGAGCTTGTTTCAATCGCGGGAGATTACAAAACAAGCGAACATATGACCAAGCAGTTACAAAAAAAGCCGGTGCAGGTTTATTTGCAGGATCATGCGTTAATCATTAAAGAGATTGCCTAGGGGGTGTTAACAATTAGTGAAAGATTTCACTAATTGTTAACACCCCTTGGATATTTTAGCTAAGGAGACTCAATTGGCGAGAATTATTGTTGTGACATCAGGAAAAGGCGGTGTTGGTAAAACAACAACAAGTGCAGCGATTGCAATGGGGCTGGCAAGAAGAGGATTCAAGACGGCTGTCATTGATTTTGATGTGGGATTACGTAATCTTGATTTGATAATGGGTTGTGAACGCCGTGTTGTTTACGACTTTATCAATGTGATCAATGGTGAGGCAAGTCTCAATCAGGCTTTGATACGTGATAAAAACTGTAATTTGCTTTATATACTGCCTGCGTCACAGACACGCGACAAGGATGCTTTAACACTGGAAGGCGTCGGCAGAATTCTGGAAGAGTTATCTAAGGACTTTAAATATATTGTCTGCGATTCGCCAGCGGGTATCGAGAAAGGCGCGAATCTTGCGCTTTATTATGCGGATGACGCATTTGTAGTCACGAATCCTGAAGTTTCATCGGTTAGAGATTCTGATCGCATGCTGGGGATTCTGGCCAGTAAATCACGCCGGGCCGAACTGGATGAAGAGCCGATTAAAGAGTATCTGTTGCTGACACGCTATGACCCCAACCGAGTGAGGTCAGGTGAGATGCTTGGACTGGACGATGTGCAGGATATCTTATCACTACAATTGCTGGGAATTATTCCTGAATCAAAATCGGTATTAACGGCTTCAAACGCAGGGATACCGGTGATCCTGGATGAAAAAAGCGAGGCTGGACAGGCTTATGAGGATGTTGTTGCCCGTTATCTTGGAGAAGATCGTCCGCATCGGTTTATTGATGACAAGAAGGGATTCTTCAGGAAGCTTTTTGGAGGTAGATCATGAGTTTATTGGACTATTTCAGAGCGACCAAACCTAAATCGGCAACAATTGCAAAAGAAAGATTACAGATTCTGGTTGCACATGAGCGTAGTGAACGTAATCGTCCGTCGTATCTGCCGCAATTGCAAAAAGAACTGCTCGAAGTCATACGTAAATATGTGCATGTCGACCAGGAAGCCATTTCAGTTAAATTCGAGCAGGATGAAAATCAGGAAACTTTGGAATTGAATATTGTACTGCCTGATTTTCAGCAGGAAAACAAGAGTGTCAATATCTAATACTGAAACGATTATAAAAGATAACTGCTACCATTTTGCTGATTATTTTGTTTTTGTGATTCATTTGAATTTGGTTTCAATCCCAATTTACCTCAATTGATTGGGCTGAGGTGCTTGTCAAATGTTAGTGCTTGACCGTTATCAGGTAAAAGATCAGTGGTGGAAGTTGTTGTTTGTTTTTTTGCCGATACTTGCAAGTTGTGCCACGTTAAAAATGGAGCCAGGCGTTGTTGCGCGAACAGTAATTTTTGAACCGACAGCAGACTTGAGAAATGCCATGGCTGAAGATTTTGAGCTGCTTGGTAGAGTGGCGGTCCGCAATGAACAGCAGCGTTTTTCCGGTAATGTACATTGGCAGCACACAAGACTGGAAGATACGATTTTATTATTATCGCCACTGGGTCAGGCGGTTGCTGAAATCAAAAAGAATGATAATGGTGTGAGTCTTGTGACTTCGAAACAGGAAGCCTTTCATGCCCGTGATGTGGAAGAACTGACCCTAGAAATCCTGGGGTGGCGATTACCGCTGGATGGACTGCAATACTGGATTCAGGGACTTTATTCGCCATTAAGTACGGCAGCAGTGGATTTGGACAGTGATGACCGTGTCATTTCAATTCGACAGGACGGGTGGGAAATACTTTTTACACGCTACACTGCAGCGTATACAGATCAACCCGGAGAGCCTGGAGAAACCCAAATGCGTCCCAGAATTATTGAATTAAAATTTGAGGATTTAGGCATACGCATGGTGATTGATAACTGGACTGGAGCCTAACACGCTTGACGCTATCGCGGGATTAAATTGTTTCCTATGACAACGCTGACATTCCCTGCCCCTGCCAAGCTGAATCTTTTTCTGCATGTTGTAGGTCGAAGACAGGACGGTTATCATTTGTTGCAGACTGTTTTTCGTCTGCTCGATTTTTCGGATGAGCTAAGTTTCACATTGCGTGATGATGGCCTGGTTAATCTGGTTACACCAGTGGATGGGATTCCAGAAGATCAGGATTTATGCGTGCGTGCGGCAAAGCTGCTTCGTTCTAGGAGTGGCACCACGATGGGGGTCGATATTGCGTTAAAGAAACGGATTCCCATGGGTGGTGGACTGGGCGGCGGCAGTTCTGATGCGGCTACTACACTGATGGCGCTTAATCAGTTATGGAATCTGAATTGGGATAAAGCAAAGCTTCTGGAATTGGGGCTGCAATTAGGTGCAGATGTTCCAGTATTCATTTTCGGACAAAACGCATTTGCTGAAGGAATTGGTGAAAAATTGTCTGCAGTACAGTTGCCGGCAGCATGGTATTTGGTGCTTATCCCGCCAGTCCATGTGTCAACTGCTGAAATTTTTTCAAATAAGGAATTGACACGAAACACAATTCCAATCAAAATACCGCCCTTTTCCATTTGGCAAGGTCATAATGACCTGGAGCAGGTGGTTTGTAGTCTTTATCCGGAAGTGTCAAGGCGTTTAAAGTGGCTAAAGCAGCTGGAAAATACTACAATAGCGGCTATGAGTGGATCAGGTGCTTGTGTGTTTGCTGAATTTGCATCAGAATCTGAAGCAAATGATGCGCATAAACGCATTCCAGCTGATATGACAGGTTTTGTGTCGCGCGGATTGGAATATCATCCGATGTACAAACCTGAGTAATAAAACTGGGGAGTAGCCAAGTGGTAAGGCACCGGATTTTGATTCCGGCATTCGTAGGTTCGATCCCTACCTCCCCAGCCAGTATTTTTTCATTTTTCGTATTTGACGGCATTTTGATGAAATGCCAGAATATAAATAACTTTCAATGAGTTGAAGAAACGCTAACAAATTAAATAGACTGATTTTGCACAGTGTCAGTGTTATTCGTTTCTTCGTATTATCAAAGAACGATAGGCGTTCCTGAGTTTCCAGCCAAACATATATCAAACAGATAACAATGTCTTACGACAGCTTGATGGTTTTTACCGGTACCGCCAATCCTAAATTGGCGCATGATGTAGTAAAACATCTCAACATTCATCTTGGGCGTGCGACGGTCGGACGCTTTAGTGACGGTGAAGTTATGGTCGAGATCCTTGAGAATGTGCGTGGCAAAGATGTTTTTGTCTTGCAGTCCACATGCGCGCCTACCAATGACAGCTTAATGGAAATACTGGTCATGGTGGATGCACTAAGGCGCGCTTCGGCAAGCCGTATCACAGCTGCAATTCCCTATTTCGGCTATGCGCGTCAAGATAGACGGCCGCGTTCGGTGAGAGTGCCGATTACCGCTAAAGTTGTTGCCAATATGCTGACGACGGTGGGAGTAGACCGCGTGCTGACAATGGATTTGCATTCGGATCAGATTCAAGGTTTTTTTGATATGCCTGTCGATAATATTTACGGCATGCCTATTTTGCTGGGAGACGTGTGGAAGCATAATTATCAGAATCTGGTCGTGGTTTCGCCAGATGTGGGCGGTGTGGTAAGGGCACGGCATATGGCGAAGCGCTTGGAGTGCGATCTGGCGATTATTGATAAACGCAGGCCCAAACCTAACGAAGCCAAAGTAATGAATATTATTGGCGAGGTCAAAGGGAGAACCTGTGTCATAATCGACGATCTGGTCGATACAGCGAATACGCTTTGCAAAGCGGCTGATGCCTTGAAAGAAGAAGGTGCTGAAGCAGTGATTGCCTATTCGACGCATCCCGTATTGTCAGGTAATGCCGTAGCGCGTATTAAAAATTCAAATCTGGACAAACTGGTGGTGACAGACACCATACCGTTGCAAGAAGATTCAAGTTCATGCGAAAAAATCTGTCAGTTGAGTATAGCGAGTTTGCTGGCTGAGACAATGGTACGTATCAGTAATGAAAGCTCGCTCAGCTCATTATTTATGGAGTAGCGGAATTTTCGCTTTTTTAAACGATTTGTTTGGTCGCGGACAAATCACATTTGTGGAGAAATAGTATGAAAATCGAAGTCGGCGCGGAAAAGCGCACGTTGCAGGGAAAGGGTGCGAGCCGCCGCCTGCGTGGTTCCGGGAAGGTGCCGGGAATCATTTATGGTGGAGAAGACAAGCCTCAAGCTATTGAAATGGATCATAACGATATGTTCTATAAGCTTAAAATGGAAGCTTTTCATGCTTCGATTTTGACTTTAAATGTTGGTGGCAGCAAAGAACAGGTATTGTTGCGGGATGTGCAGATGCATCCCTATAAACCGTTAGTGTTGCATATTGACTTTCAGCGTATTGATCAGAAAAAGAAAATTCATATGAAAGTGCCATTGCACTTTATCAATGCTGAAGTTGCACCGGGTGTTAAAACATCCGGGGGTATCGTCAGTCATGTTTTAACGGAAGTGGATATCAGTTGTTTGCCAAAAGATTTGCCCGAGTTTATCACGGTTGATCTGATTGATCTTGCTGCAGGACATACGCTGCATTTAAGTGATATAACGGTTCCTGAGAATGTCGAAATAACAGCTCTGTCAAAAGGGGATGATCAGGCTGTGGCAGCCATTGTTATTCCGCGCTCAGTGTTGGCTGATGAAAGAGCGGCAGAGGAAGCTGGAGAAGAGGAAGAAAAAGAAGAGTAGTGTTCTTCTGGCCCTATTGGATAAAACAAAAATCTGCTGGCCTTGATTGACCAGCAGATTTTTGTTTTATGTAACGCTGTAAATCGTGAATATGTGTATGAAACTGATCGTTGGTCTTGGTAATCCCGGAAATGAATATGAGAACACACGTCATAATGCCGGTTTTCACTGGATAGATTGCCTCGCGGATGAACTGAAGATAACACTTAAACCGGAAACACGTTTTCAAGGTTTGTGTGCACGCATAATTCAGGAGAATACGGATTTATGGTTGCTTGAGCCGCAGACTTATATGAACCGGAGCGGTCAATCAGTTGCGGCGTTATGCCGGTTTTATAAAATTTCACCTGAGGAAATTTTGGTTGTTCATGATGAACTGGATTTATTACCCGGTGTGGCAAAACTCAAATGGAGCGGCGGGCTCGGTGGACATAATGGCCTAAAAGATATTGTTGCTCAACTCGGCACCAAGGATTTTTGGCGATTGAGAATTGGTATTGGCCATCCCGGTGATCGTGATGCAGTTGTTCAGTATGTATTGCACCCGCCGAGGAAAGACGAGGTCGCGCTAATTCATGAAGCGATTGATCGAAGCCTGCAAATTTGGCCGTTATTAGCGCAAGGTGATTTCCAGTCTGCAATGTTGAAACTGCATACCAAATAATCAGTTAATGCTTGTAATACACCAACAGAATGAATTTCAAATGAGAATACAATTATGAGTCTGAAATGCGGAATTGTAGGTCTTCCCAATGTTGGAAAATCGACTTTATTTAATGCGTTGACCAAAGCGGGTATCGCTGCGGAAAATTATCCTTTTTGCACTATTGATCCCAATGTTGGCATTGTGGAAGTACCCGATCCGCGTCTGCAAAAATTGGCTGGAATCGTTAATCCCCAGAAACTTCAATCAGCAATCGTTGAGTTTGTCGATATCGCCGGGCTGGTTGCCGGCGCATCCAAAGGTGAAGGGCTTGGCAACAAATTTCTGGCGAATATTCGTGAAACGGACGGCATTGTGAATATGGTGCGCTGTTTTTCCAATGATAACGTCGTGCATGTCGCAGGCAGAGTGGATCCTGTCTCTGATATTGAAGTGATACAGACCGAACTGATCCTGGCCGATCTAGCGACTGTCGAGAAGGCGCTGTTACGCGAATCCAAGGTTGCCAAATCCGGGAACAAAGACGCGATAAAATTATGTAGTTTTCTTGAAATGGTGCGCGATCATCTCGATCAGGGGCAACCGGCACGTTCACTTGAACTCGACAAGGACCAGCAACAATTGCTCAAACCGTTGTGCCTTTTAACCGCCAAGCCGGCAATTTATGTGGCCAACGTTGACGACAGTGGCTTCGAAAATAATCCGCTGCTGGATCAAGTAAAAGCATTTGCGGCAAATGAAGGCGCGCCGGTTGTGGCGATATGCGCGGCACTGGAATCCGAAATTGCGGATTTGTCAGATGAAGACAAGAAAGTCTTTCTGGCGGATATCGGTCTTGAAGAGCCGGGGCTCAATCGCTTGGTGAGAGCCGCCTATGATCTGCTGGGACTGCAAACCTATTTTACGGCAGGCGTAAAAGAGGTGAGAGCCTGGACCATACATAAAGGCGATACCGCACCGCAGGCAGCCGGCGTGATTCATACGGATTTTGAAAAAGGCTTTATCCGTGCAGAAGTGATCAGTTATGACGATTTTGTTGCCTTTAACGGTGAACAGGGTGCTAAAGAAGCGGGAAAGATGCGATTGGAAGGAAAGGAATATATTGTCAAAGATGGCGATGTGATGCATTTCCGGTTTAATGTTTGACAAGAACATATTCAAAGGCGGTCAAGAACAGTTAATAACTGTCTGTACTCGTAGACAGAAAGCTTATGGATGGTAGCGGAATTGATGAGACAAGAGCGAGATTACAGCTAGCCAGAAAATTCTAAAAAATTTATGAGACTCACCTGTTGCTGGAAATATTACAGCTCCTAGTGTAGTTAGTTTTCTTGCTGGCGATGCCATTCAATTGTATCTTGCAGTGATTGCTGTAAGGGGCGCGGACGCCAGCCTAATTCATTTTGGGCTTTGCTGGTATCATACCAAGCATACCGATCCCATATTTCAAGTAAATTTCTCGATACTTTGGGAGGTTTTCCGGTTATTTTACTAATAAGCTCTACTATAAAGATAATCGGATAAAGTAATGAAGCACGCAGTGAAATGCGTAGTTTTGGTGGTCGAAAACCAACAATCCCGGCAACTTCCTCGATCAGGCGCTCGGCGTTGATATTGCTGCCACTCAGAATATAACGTTGACCAGATTTTCCACGTTCTGCCGCACGTAGAACCCCGTCAGCATAGTCTCTCACATCAAGAGCGCCAAAGCCGATTGGCGCAGTAAAACGGAAGCCCGGCTTGCTCATCCGCATAACCAATTTGTTTGCGGGAGCGCCAGCCCAATCCTCTGGTCCGAGTGTAAACGACGGATTTACAACAATAATATCAGGAACACCCGGTGCTGTTTTTGCCAATGCGGCTTGTTCGGCGTGACGCCGGGAAGCGGCATAGGAAAGTGAGAGCTTGTAATCTTCCCAATCCGCGGTTTCATCTAACGGGGTGGCGTCATAATGCATGCCTATAGTCAGGGCGCTACTGCTGATAACGATTTTTGAGACATTTGCTTGTGCGGCAGCATCAACCAAGTTAGACGTGCCCATTACGTTTTCATTATGCAAATGTCGTTCCAATGCTTCGCCGCTACCCAAAGCAAGTGCAAAGTACAAATGGAATACTGTGTCGATATCTTTACAGACTTCTTTCAGGATATCAGCATCATTGATATTCCCTTTCACTATTTCGACATTCTGGCTATTCAGCGCAAGCATTGCCGGCGAGTCGGGTTCGATCCGGGTAGGCAATAAAACGCGTGGAGAAATGCCTCTTTCGTTTAGTAGTTTTATGACGTGGTACCCAAGAAACCCGGTTGGGCCAGTAACAAGCACGGAATTCATAATTTTTACCTCTTGATGTTTCTGGGTTTTAAAAGCACTCGGTTACTTCAGGATTTGTGCTGAACGATATGAACGGAAGCGTATGTAAAAATCGTTCATTGTTTTCATAAATGCCTGAAATACAGTTTTGCGCCCGTTTTACGATTAATAATACAGCATTTACTTTCAATCCGGCTTAAAAGACTCTGTCAGGTGCAACCAACCGAAGTAACTTAGTGTTTTCCAAAAGGTTATTCTCCTTTGACCGTCCAATTGCCGTTTTGTTGTTTTTCTGCCGTAATTTTTTCATTGCCCGCCAGAATAAAATCCTCGATGACCTGCAAAACCTGATCTTCGGGTATGTCAGCTAGTTCAGCCATGTTACTGGCCTCCATTACAAGGAATATTATTATCTCGAATAAATGCAGCGCGTGCGTCGGCGAACTGTTTTTCTCCTGCATTGATCAGCAAAGCTGAATCTTTGGCATTATGTCCTTGACTGGCCCACCAGTTGTTTATGATTTGAGCGCGCTTGGTCTTTTGTGCTGGATCTTCATCGCGCCATTGTCTGATGCATTGACTGTTTTTGTCTGGCCCATAACTGGCTCTATCCAATCGTGCCAGCAACAGTTGCCTGACGTAAGGGTCTTGCGCCAGTTTGACAGCCGCTGAGCCGGTAGAGAAGCTTTGTAAATAATCGATGCCGAAAGATTGAAGTGTTGTCGTATTGGAAGCAATATCAATCGTGGCCAGAAAAGCAGGCATTTCGGCGCCATAAGGACAAAGCGGATTATTTGCATTGTTGTTGCCGAATACAGGCGCCAGTGCGAGTTCCTTGCGGTTAAATCCTATTTTCAGTGAGTCTGGAAACTGTGCCGTCAAGCCCGACCAGGCGACTTTAATACCAAATGTGGTATCCGTTCCAAAAATGAAAGGACGTATTTCGCCTTTTTCCGGCAAAGGGTATGTACCCAATGGAATCGGTCCCAGGCGCGGCTTTCCAACGGGAGGCGCGCTCAAACATAATAGGGCATCGTGGTCGGCACTCGGGCCATTGCCGGACAAGGCGAATGCGGCGTCGCCGCCGGCAAATACAGACGATACATCCATGCCGAACAGCAGGCGGTTGCCGGTTCTGAATCCCCCGACCACAGGTGGCGTCTGGCCGCCTTCAAATGATGGGGCAATGACCAGTTCACGCCGGGCAATCGATATTTCCGCGGTGGGCGGTTTGGTGTCGAAGTCAACGCCGACATTGGACTTGGTTACAAAAAGCGTATGATCGAAGCCGATGGCACATCCGGCTAAAATCACAGGCAAAACAATCAGGGTGCTTCGTAAAACGATCTTATTCATGTGCTTTATCCTTTGATTCATCAAATATTTTGTCAGCTTGTGGCGATGCATGGCCAATCCGGGTATTCAGAAAACTGCTGTCCGGCCAGACCAGCTCAATGGTGGTATTGTCATCAAAAATCTCGATCCGTCGCTGGCTGTTCCAGCCAAAAGACAGAAAACCGCCATCCCGATTCTGGCCAAACCCCAATCCCAGCAAGTCTGCGCCCAGCACTACAGCCTTATGCTCATCCGGCTGCGGCGCAACTTTCATAACCATATGCCCAAATCCGTAAATATGCTCCGCTCCCGTTTTTTTATCATAATAATGCAGGGCGCAGCCGTTTAAGATAACGGGAAAGGTAAATAACACAATGAGGCTCAGCATTCTCTTCATAGGATTAAGATTTTTCACTATGTTGCGGTCAGTTTTCAAATCGGTCATTAACTCCGTGTTTGTTCTGGTTTGGTTTCATTTTATCAGTCAAACAGAAATTACGGTATTCGGAAATTTTCATAATAGAAAAAGTCTATCCATATACAAAGTAAAAAGCCGTGCTTTTTATCACTGGTGGTGCTTTAGTGATTAATCAATTCAGGTTAATAAACAAACATAAAATCAACTTTGTTTTCTTAAATTGCATTTGCAATGGCTTCTATCTTTCAAACCCAACGCGTTGACCAGTTGCTCATCTAACCCAATGGAATGGATTTCTCCCTCTCAACGGCATCGTATAGAGAGGAAAAGTCACTGGTAATTGCGTAGCAAAAGAGCCGGTGGCAAACAGGTCTGACCGGCGTAAGTTATTCAGTCATATTCATGGCTCCCTACACGGCGATCACAGGACAAAGCCGCCAACCCGGTTTGAGTCTTATGCGTGAAATCCATCATGTCTCGGAAAAAAGCTATCCAACGGGAAGCCGGATATACGGAAGCAGTTGCACCTTAAAACCATCATAAATTTAGCTTGCAATACAACAGTAATGATCATAGTACCCATGAAAAAAACGGCCTTCCTGCATACCGTGAACAGCATCATCGGTTGCATCAAAATCCTGAATCAATTCTTAGGGTACATCGTCGAATGAGGCAATGAACTGTTCAACCATCACTTCGTGAATACGCCATTGCCACCAGGCTGTCTGAGTGATTCTCCCAACGGCATAACGTGGAATTGCTCGCCAGTGTTTCGGTTCGCTCGACTGCCGTTTATATCGCGCAGTCATGACGCAGCTTTTGATGATCATTCAAATCTCATAGCCCGATGCCGATGCCGATGCCAACTCATAAATCCGTTGCCGCAACAGATTCAATCCGTCACACTTGCAGCTTGTCTGTCTGCGATTGTCTTCCAATACGCTTGCTACAGCTTTGCTCAGCCCACTCAACCCATCAGCCTGTCGCAACAACACTCCGCCGCCATCCGATGTGATATCTCCGCCTTCAAAATTGACTTCAACCACGCGTTTTTTTACTTCGGGAAAATTAAACGATCTCTGGGTACAATTTGTCACTGGAAACTCTTCTCTTTTATGTAGATTAGATACCTCAGTGAGGTAAGCCCCCAGCTCTGCCGGGGGGACTCACCGAGGTTTGACCTTTACTACGGTCAGTGTGAATTTCTGATCTCTACCAAGAGAAGAAGATTCACAATGAAAGAATATCAGAGCCTGAGCCATACAAGATTGGATTGCAAGTATCATATTATATTTATCCCGAAGCGGCGTAAGAAAATGGTGTTTGGTGTGTTGAGACGTCATCTCGGAGAGATTTTTCATGAATTGGCGTCACACAAGGAATTAGAGATAGTAGAAGGGCACTTGATGAGTGATCACGTTCACATGTGCTTGAGTATTCCACCAAAGTATGCATTATCAAATGTTGTGGGATATATAAAAGGAAAGAGCGCGATTCAGATTGCGCGCAAATTTGGTGGTAGATAAAAGAATTTTACGGGAGAACATTTCTGGGCACGAGGATATTTTGTTTCGACGGTTGGGTTAGATGAGAATGTTGTTCAAGCATATATACGCAACCAAGAGGAAGAAGATGAGCGGTATGAACAGATGAAGTTGATTTTTGGATAAGCCGCCAAGGGCGGCTCATGAATTTATTTGCACCTTTGAGGTGCTCACAAATTCAAGCCACCGGCTTTGCCGGTGGTATTTGACTGAATTATAAAAGATTTAAGAGGAATTGCCTCCTTCTTTCATGCAATATTTAGGCTAGATATATTCTGGAAAGTTTCTAGAAATCCAAGATAATTTTTTAATATCTTTGCATCCAGGCATCAAAGCGATAGTCAGTTCTTAGTGGAGAGTCAAAATCAGTGTCTACAATTAAGCGTAACCAATTGTCTCCACCTGACCAGATTTGAGCCCATACCATTTTTTCAGCAAAAGTGAATTCATAGCGAAAACGTAGCCAATTTGCTGTTGTATAAACCCCATCAATTTTTCCCCAGTAACAATCATCCGGATGGCAAGCGCCCCATATCTCGGCTGTGTATACCAGTTTTACGCCAGAAGTAGTTGAACAAACGTCTCCACTGCATGTCGTTCTACTATCATCACGACATTCTTCATTAAAAACTGCTTTTGTAATTCCTCTAGTATTTTGATCTGGATTTATCCACGTACCGACTTCACTTACTGTTCCAACAAGACATAATCCCGCGTGTGAGTTGCTACTTGTTGACGCTAAAAATAGCGTTAACAAAAATAATGTTATAAATAGTATCGGTTGCTTCTTATTTAAACGATCTAGTTGATGTCGGTTATTTGATATATTAGAAAACCCATGTCCAACTTCTATATCACTTAGGTTTATTAAGGTTGCACATTTAGTACCCATTGCCTTATCCTCCTATATTCCTAGAAAATTAGCTATTGAAAGCTAATTATTTAGTAGTAATAGGAAGTTGTATGTGTTTTTTGTCACTTCTTATCGTGAAAAAATTTCCTTTTTCCCCATCTTGGAACGACTTTCTAATTGCTAAAGGGAACTAGGGTCATAAAACTAGAAGAAACTAGTAGGGAAGAAACTAGGGTCAGAAGAAACTAGGGATGTTCAGGTCGCGAATCAAGAATAATAAGTGTATTGATGTGGTTCAATAGACCCGGACACTTCAGTTAAGAGAAAATATTCTTAACTGGAGGAAGAAATGGTAACGAGGAAGCAATATACGAAGGAATTCAAATTAGACGCAATCAGTCTGGTTCTGGATCAGGGATTTACGATAGCAGAAGCAGCCCGAAGCCTGGAAATTAACGCCAATATGCTCAGACGATGGATCAAGGAGTTTCAGACTGGTGATGATGGGCAGGCATTCCGTGGCAATGGGAAGCTGACACCGGAACAGGAAGAAATTCGGCGACTGAAATCCGAGGTCAAGCAGCTCAGGCTGGAGAAACAAATATTAAAGGAGGCGGCGGTCTTCTTTGCGAAAGAAACGAAGTAAAGTATTTGTTTATTGCCCAAAATAAGAAGACCTATCCGGTTGGCCCGATGTGCCGACTATTGGGTGTGAGTCGCAGCAAAAACCAGGGTCACGCAAAAACCAGCAAAAAACCAGGGTCAGGTCGCGATAGTTGCTGATTATAACTGGTTGTGTCATGGGTATTGTTTGATGGACAATCATTATCATCTTATCATTGAAACGCCTGACGGCAATTTGTCAAAAGGTATGCGGCAACTCAATGGTGTTTATACGCAGGCATCGAATCGCCGGCATGGACGTAGCGGGCATCTTTTTCAAGGACGATACAAGGCGATCCTGGTGGATAAAGATCGTTATTTACTCGAACTTTCCCGCTATGTCGTATTGAATCCGCTAAGAGCCAAGGGCATGGCCAAACGGCTTGAAGACTGGCCGTGGAGCAGTTATCCGGCAGTGGTGGGCGACGCGCCAAAGCCTGAATGGTTAACAACGGACTGGATACTTTCTTTGTTCGGTAAGCGAAAAAAGATTGCAATGGAGCGATACCGGCAATTTGTCCTGGAAGGCGTGCAGCAACAACCTGAAATATGGCCGGATTTAAAAGGGCAGATTTATTTGGGGGATGATGCTTTTGTCACTGAAATGCAGAATAGAATTGGGAAGGAAAAAGACGATTTAAATATACCCAGGCAGCAAAGGCGGCCGATTGCAAGGCCTTTGTCTGAAATTGCGGCGCAATACAGTGACCGCAACGCGGCGATTATTGCGGCTTACAAAACAGGCGCATACAGCCAGCGAGAAATCGGGGAGATTTATCAATTGCATCCAACGACGATTGGGGCTATTGTTCGCAAGAAAAGCAAAAACAGGAGACATTGATTATGGACCCCATTTTCGTTCTTTTTGTATAGTCATCATTCTCGAGATTCATTCAGGAGAAATTGAATTCGAGGGTCTGGGTTTTAAGTTTCGTGGGGCATCAGGCCCTATTATTTTGTGGGTTTTCGTCTTTTTAGCTATTGTTGGTGCCATGAAATTATTATGGTGAGGAAACAACAAATAGCCCAATGGAATGGACTCCTCCCACTCAACGGCATCGTAATGTGCCACATAAAGATTTTAGTAATCAAAAAGCGGGAGGAGATGATGACTATAGCACGTACCGGAATTGATTTGGCGAAATAGGTATTCCAAATTCATGGTGCAGACATGGGAGTATTAGAAATTCTGTGTCATTCCTTTACTATTAAATTTTATAGGAGTGACGAATGAACAAGACTACAGTGCAATTTGATTTTGAAGAAGCCCTGGAAGCCTTGAAGGCAGGGCGCGATTTGAATGGAAAAGATGGCATATTAACGCCACTGATCAAACAACTCACAGAAGCTGCATTGGCGGCGGAACTTGAACAGCATATAAAATCCGGGGATGAACAGAACCGGAAGAATGGCACGACGCCAAAGACTGTAAAATCAGCATCAGGCAATTTTCAACTGGAAACACCCAGAGACCGCAACGGTACATTTGAACCCCAGTTGGTTAAGAAGCATCAGACCCATCTTACCGATGAAATCGAACGCAAGATTTTATCGTTATTTGCGTTGGGTTCCAGCTATCAGGATATTTCTGGGCATATTGCCGAACTGTATGGCATTGATGTTTCAACGGCGACGATCAGCGCAGTCACAGATAAGCTAGTTCCGGAGCTCAGGGAATGGCAGCAACGGCCATTGGATAGTCACTATCCGTTCGTTTGGCTGGATGCCATACATCACAAAGTAAAAGACGACGGCCGGTATGCCAGCAAGGCAGTCTATACCGTACTCGGCTTAAACATTGAAGGAAAAAAAGAAGTGCTAGGGTTGTATGTTTCGGAAAGCGAAGGCGCCCGATTCTGGCTTTCCGTACTGACAGACCTGAATAATCGTGGCGTACAGGATATCCTCATTGCCGCCGTTGACGGCCTTACGGGCTTTCCTGAGGCGATTAACAGCATATTTCCTGAAACCGAGGTTCAATTGTGCATCATTCATCAGATCCGCAATTCAATGAAATATGTGGCGTCAAAAAATCAAAAAGCGTTCATGGCTGATCTGAAGCCGGTATACAAAGCATCAGCCATTGATGCAGCCGAAGATGCGCTTGATGCATTGGAGGCCAAGTGGGGAAAACAGTATCCCATCGTGATCCAGTCCTGGCGCAACAAATGGGAAAATTTATCGGTATACTTCAAATATCCTGAACCGATACGCCGTGTGATTTATACAACCAACACCATTGAGGCCGTACATCGCCAATTTCGCAAACTGACAAAAACCAAAGGTGGATTTCCTAATGAAAACAGTTTGTTGAAATTATTGTATGTTGGCATCAAAAACGCCAGCAAAAAATGGACGATGCCAATCCTAAACTGGAATTTGACATTATCCCAGCTTGCGATATATTTTGAAGGCCGTTTGGATGCGGAGCTGGATTTATGAATTCAATACAGATTTTTATGTCACCGCTGAAACTGGTTAGCGCATCGACACGAATTGTGTCGATCGGTCACCGGTTTCAGTGGTCAACAAGCGAAGCGCGTTAGGTGATTTGCAAACTGACACAGAATTTTGAACACCCTCGCAGACATTCTGGCATCATTGGCCGATGGCAGGTTTTTTTCATCGGTGAGCTGGATACGGACTCCCTTTGTTTTGATTCCAACTCACTTGGCTACGGCAAACATCTCGTCTCAGTGATCCACCGTGACAAAGCCGCGTCGGTCGATACGGGCGAAGATGTAGTTATGCGCTTTCAGTTCTTAGACTAAAGCGCCTTATGTATCGCTGAGCGTTGAGCTCAACTCCGATGCGGATGCCTTGTTATTCTAGCTGTACTCTGGTAAATTTCGATCTTCTGAGCTCGAGATTATTCCCGCCGGGCGCCATTCCAGACTTTCAGTAAGTCTTGTATCACATCAAATCGATTGTATTTGCTCAGTTTATTAAATTGAGACGCTTAACCTAATATTTTGGAGAAGGTTGTGTTGCCGAAACTGCTTATTGTTTCAAATGTTCCCAGTATGTTACGTGAGTTTCTGCTTCCTTATGGTGAGCACTTTAAGAACCTGGGCTGGCAGGTTGATGCCATGGTCAGTGACGCCACCACAGATGCCGACAATTTTGAAAAAACTGAAGATGTTTTCGGCACGATTTGGCGTGTGGAATGGTCACGTAACCCGCTCGATCCACGCAACTTCATCAAGGCGCCTCAAGCGATTCAAGCGGTACAGGAGAAAGGGGGTTACGATATTGTTCATGTGCATACGCCGGTAGCGGCGTTCCTGACGCGTTACGCGCTCAGGCACTTGCGCGAGCAAGGCAAGCCCAAATTAATTTACACTGCCCACGGCTTCCATTTCCACCGCGAAGGTGGTTTTATAAAAAATCAAATTTACAAGATTCTCGAGAAGACTGCGGGCCGATGGACCGATTACCTGGTGGTAATTAACAGAGAAGATGAAGAAGCTGCCAAGCGGTTTAGGATTGTGCCGGCAGAAAAAGTGCGATACATGCCGGGGATAGGGGTTGATCGAGAAAAATATAGCGGCACAGGCATTTTGCCTGAACAAATTTTGGCCGTTCGCAAAGAATTGAATGTAGCTGAATCGGATAAAATTATTTTAATGATAGCCGAATTTAATCCGGGTAAACGACATCGGGACGCGCTGAACGCTCTTGCTAAACTGGACCGCACGAATGTAAAGTTGGTATTAGCTGGCGTAGGTCCTCTGGAAAATGATGTTGCTGCACAGGCCAATGCATTGGGTTTAAGCGAACAAGTACGCTTCCTGGGCTACAGACGGGATGTGCCCGTGCTGCTTAAAGCTGCGCATGCACTACTCTTGCCCTCTGAACGTGAAGGTTTGCCTCGGAGTATTTTAGAGGCAATGTGTATGGGAATACCGGTCATTTCAACCCGTATTCGCGGGGTAGCGGATTTGCTAGAGGAAAACGCAGGAATCATGACCTCAGTAGGTGATACGGATGCCATTGCTGAAGCAATGGGCTGGATTGCAGATAGTCCTGAGGCGGCTTTAGCGATGGGTAAACGCGGTCAGGAGAAAATGAAGTTTTTCAGTCTTGAAAACGTTATTCGCATGCATGAAGCGCTCTATGCGGAAGCGCTGGGCACAAATCAGTAGAAAGTTCAGGCTGGAAGGTTGCAGTCAGCGCCAGAGTTTTTGCCGGGGACTGCTGAGTCTGTTGATTAGCGTATATTTCAGGGAAACCAGCAAGTCAGTTTGTCGCTGACTGTTTTGCGGGGAAACTTAGCCACGCTGCACCATACAACAGTAATGCCAGCACAATCACAGCATTAAAACCGATCGAAATAGCAAGTAATGTTGCCAGTACCGCACTGACAACCGAAGCGCATCCGTTAATTCCCCAAGCCCACGGGATCATGCCAGGTGCGATTTCGCTCAATTTTGCCAGTGCCAGCGGAAAAGGCATGCCCATAAAAAAGGCCAGCGGGGCGATTAGTAGTATTGTCAACGGAATTTTGAGCATGATTGCGGATGACATGAAATAACCAAAAATTTTCGGCAACACCAGCATATACAGCATACCGATAAAGAGTATTCCCGTTATCGAAAAAGTGATGGCAAGCCGGGATTTGTCTGAATTCAATAGCTGCCGGGAAAAACCGCTGCCGAGTCCGGCAAAAACAAGAAAAGCTGTCAATACCAGTGCGACGGCATAGAGCGGGTGGTGGAGAAACAAAATAAATTTCTGGATAAATGCGATTTCGATAAACAGAAATGCCAATCCAATTGCAGAAAAATACATGACCGTCCGGGTCTTGCTGACTGCGCTTTCTGGGTGTGTGTTTTTTGCAGTGAAGCGTAATGGCAGCAAAATCAGAATAATGCTTGCAACAATTGCCTGAACAAGCGTAGCGGCCAGCACCAGATAGCCGCCTTCGAGCAGCGACCCCCCCCCGCTTTCCCGAAGCGAGAATATTTCCGGGAGTACAGACCACTTAAAAAAGTGGAAAAAGTAAGGTCGGTCATCGGTGGCAGGGTGTAATGCAAACTTGTAGCGTTCGAAAAAAGCTTCGCGCGCATCGCCGAGTATGGCTTCTGCAGCCTGATAAAAATAAGAGTCCGCCAGGCGGTTGAATCGGTTGGTTTCTTCCGGATGAATGCCGGGGTACCAGTCAATATCAAAAGAACGCGCCTGGGCAAATGTTTTAAGCGCCTCGATTTCGCCTGGGACAATCGGGTTGTTTTTTATCAGTAACGTACCGGTTTGCCAGCTGCGCAGAAACATCAAGTGTTCACCCGGATTTTCAACACCGGATTTTTTTAACGCATCAACGGCTGTTGCAAACAGTTTCAGACTGTCGCGTGGCGGCAGTTTAATCCAGCGTGTAATGACCAGAAAGCCGTCGGGCTCCAGTCTTTTCAGCATGTCCTGAAGCGCTTCAACGGTATACAGATAGCTTTCATTCAATGCGAACAAACCAGCCGAAGACGCTGCAAATGAATCCAGTAACGCGATTTCGATCAGGTCATATTGTGTGCCTGAATCGCTAACAAATCCGCGGGCTTCTCCCTGATAAAGACGTATCTTTTTAGCGTTCAGCAGATTGCCTGTAAAGTCGGCATAATCGTCGCGTAGCAGGTTGATGAGCTGCGGATTCAGTTCCACCGCATCAATGCGGGGTACTGCATGATAGCGTGCCTGCAAAATACTGCTGCCACCGCCTGCACCGAGCACCAGCACATGTCCGGGTTGAAAAAGATGGTAGGGTGCTGCCGAAGTGATTTGATCGAGGTAGGTGTAATCAGCCGGGTTGCCGGTTTCCCGGGTAATGGCCGTCATGCCGCCGCCATCGGTAAAAACACCGATTTGCTCGGGTGGTTCGCCCGTGGCGTTCAGGCTTAACCCGGGTGCATGGCGCAGCGGTATGGTATGGCTTTGCAAGACCGAGAGCAGTCCCAGTGGGCTGGAATGCTCGCTAACAATTTCCGTGCCCTGGATGCGCAGCATTTGCGTCAATTCCTTGTAGGGGGACAACCGTAACTCGCTTTGATGATCAACGGCGGCCATTGCGATACCTGTCAGCATCAATGCGGCAACAATCCGGCCGCGTGCGCTAACCTTTAATTCCCATGCGCCCAAAGCGGTGGCTGCCAGCCCCATCAAGCCGATAAGCAGCAATGCCTGCAGGGGCATGGCAACAAATAGCAACAGAATGATGCCCAGGCAGCCGAGCCCGGCGCCACACAAATCAAAAGCATAAATACGTGCAACACGCTGATGGTAACGGGTCAAAGTCAGCGCAATAGCATTGGCGGCAAAGAAAAAGGGCAGTGCAAGCAATAGATAAATTCCGAACAATTGCAACGATTGCTGCTTATCCCAAAGAATTTCATCCGGGTTGAACGGTATCGATTGTGCTGCAAGAAAGCACCCCGTGCTGCTTATTGCAAACAGCGTGGTGTTGGTAAGAAAAAAAACCGAAAATCGTTTTGTGAAAGCCTTCTGGAAGATGGCGATAAACGTGCCGCTGGCGCCAAAACCGAGCAACGCCAGACTGATGATCATATATGCAAAATGATGCCACTGAATAATGGAAAACAGTCGCATGAGCAATATTTCATACGCCAGCATGGCAGACGACAGCACTGCGATTGTGAAAAACGGTGGTCGTGATTCCATTGAAACGAACTAATGTTTTCCAGTGAGCGGTACAAATGCAACAGGCAGTAATTGCCGTGTACTGACTTCGCCGTGTTCTGATTTTTCGATCAACAGCAATTCCTGAATTGCGAACCGTGAACCAACGGGAATCAACATGCGTCCACCCGGTTTAAGTTGTTTGATCAAGGGTGGCGGGATATGGCTGGCAGCCGCCGTTACCATAATGGCATCGAAGGGCGCGTGTTCTTCCCAGCCATAATAGCCATCGCCGATTTTGAGTTCAATATTTTCGTAACCGAGTTGTTCCAGACGGGCTTTTGCCTGCTTGCCAAGCGGCGCTATGATTTCTATGCTATATGCCTTTTTAACGAGCTCGGAGAGTACGGCAATCTGGTATCCTGAACCGGTGCCGATTTCCAGGACACGATCATTTTTTCCGACCTTCAATAAGTTGGTCATAATGGCCACAATGTAAGGCTGCGAGATCGTTTGACCATGGCCAATTGGCAATGGCCTGTTCTCATAGGCTGAACTTTGCAGGCCTTTGGGTACAAATTCATGACGCGGTACTTTACCTAGAGCGTTAATAATATTTTCATCCAGGTCGTCTTTTTCTAGGTTGCCGTAGCCGGCGCGTACATCCGCTTCGATTGCCTGAATCATTGCTGTTCTTTTCGCTGCATAAGAATCTTCAGCGATAGTTGGGTTTGAAAGAAAAAATAGAAACAGGCTGGCTAAACCTGTCAAAAATAATTGATTGGGTAAAGAAAGAGAAAGATACATATTGGCCTTCTATTGTGTTTGGTGTCTTTGTTTTAATGTAAGGCCGCTTTGATTTAATTCAATTCGAAGATCAATCTGTTCGGTTGTTTTTGACCAGGGAAATCAGATGTTCCTGGGTTATTGTTAATGCCGTTCAGTAAACAAACAAAACGGGTATCCGTTTGTATTGCACCGCACTGCCATGATACCTTTGTAGCATAAATTTGATGAATTCATTTTCTGTTTTGTTATTTCATGAGAGTGGTTGTTATTGCCATTACCTGTATTCTGTCTGCGTCATTTCTGTTGGAAGTTGGCAGCTCGTTGCTCGGCGTAGTGCAGCCGATACGTGGAATATCAGAAGGGTTTCCGAGATTTAGTATCGGAAGTCTCGGGTCTGCTTATTATCTTGGATTTATATTAGGCTGTTTATTCATACCGCGATTCGTAAAACGATATGGCCATATCCGTTCTTTTACGGCTTTTGCTGCCATAACGGGATCTACAGCGCTTATCAATGCATTAATTATCGATCCGATGGCATGGATTTTGTTACGCATTGTGTTTGGTTTTTGCATGGCGGGTCTCTATACCATTATAGAAAGCTGGTTGAATGAGCTGGCAACAAAAAAAACCCGTGGGCGTATTCTTGCGGGCTACATGGTTACTGTTTGGTTTGCTGTGTTGTCAGGAAAATTACTTTTTACGGTTCTTGACCCCTCCACGCTGTTACCTTTTGCTATTGTATCGATTGTCATTTCACTTTCACTAGTGCCCGTTGCATTGACAACAGGCATAGAACCAGAACACAAAGACGCTGTGGAATTTAGCCCTTGGCTTGTTTATCAGGCGGCGCCTGTTGGGTTTGTTACCTGTTTTCTGATAGGCATGACAAATGGCGCGCTTTGGGTGCTCGCTCCAGTCTATGCGCAGGAACAGACACATTCGGTGGCTGCCATCGGTATTTTTATGGCTGCGATAGTGCTGGGTGGTGCACTTGCCCAGTGGCCTATTGGAAAGCTGTCCGATTTCGTAGATAGACGTTGGGTTATTCTCGCCAGCAGTTTGGCTGCGGCAGTATTTGGGAGCGGGCTCGCCATGATCAACCCAGTCAGCGAGTCTAAGCTGCTAATACTTGCATTCGGTTTTGGCGCCGCCAATTTGCCACTCTACTCGTTGTGCATCGCACATGTTAATGACAAGATGAGCGCGGATGTGTTTGTCGAGGTGAGTGGACAGCTTCTTCTCATTATGGGCCTGGGAGCAATTATAGGTCCCTTGTTTGCTGCATTGTGTATCGATATCATTGGTTCGCTGGCGCTTTTTGTTTATACAGCAATCATTCATGCCTTGATCGCCTGTCATGCGCTTTGGCGCATTAACAGGATTGAGCCTGTGCCAAAAGCGGAACAAGTACCCTACACTGCTGTTCCAAATACAACACCGCTTGTTTTTGAAATGCAATCTACGTCAACGATAGATGATGGTGAACAGCATGCGAGCAAGTAGCTTTGTCTATCCAAATAAAGGCTGAATAAGGAAGATTGGAGGCAACAGGCATGTTAACATGAGTTTATACAAGGAATCATGGTATGGCATGGTATGTTGTAGGTTGTATACATGTAATGATCGTTGCGCCTTAAGAATGGCACTTAAGGGATATGACATTATGCCGGAATAAGCTGGATGTAAAATAGTATTTATTAAACCAATATGTTAAAACCTTAGCTTGTTAAGCAATTATGAAAAAACTACTAGTAATTTTAACGTTTATTCTTTTCAGTACCCCTGCACTGGCTGAGTGGACTCGAATCGGTGAAAGTGATGATGAAGGTGGTTACATCATTTATGCTGATTTGACTTCGATGCAAAAAGCAGGGGGGCGGGTCAGAATGTGGGTTTTGTTTGACTATAACACTGAACAAAAAGCCTCGGGAACCATCTTTTTGTCCAAAAAAATGCGGCGTAATTACAACTGTAAAGAAGCAGGAATAAGAACGCTCGCGTTTTCGCTATACAGTTGGAATATGGAAAAGGGGGATTTGCTCCGTTCCTACAATCAACCGCGGGGATGGGAAAGAATCCAGCCGGGCAGTGCGAAAGAGATAGAGTGGAAAGAGGCCTGTGGTGAAGCGAATGACCCCTGAAATAAATACTTGGTTAATCCAATAAATTGACATCGTTGACGTTTCACTATGAAACGTATCGGCTTTCTTATCAATCCAATTGCCGGCATGGGAGGACGGGTTGGGCTGAAAGGCACTGATGGCGTTGTTGACGAAGCGCGTAAACTGGGCGCGCAGCCTGTAGCACCGCAACGTGCTGCGGAGGCGATGCGAACGCTTTCAAGGATGTTGGCAAATGCGGAACCGGAACTGAAACTGATGCCGATTCGATGGTTGACCTGCTCCGGCTCGATGGGTGAGGATATACTTCGGTCTTCGGGTTTTGCCAAAAATGACATAGAGATTGTCTATACGCCATCTGGCGAATCGACGGCAGAAGATACCCGGCTTGCTGTGCAACGTTTTCTGGGTCACGATATTGCACTGATACTTTTTTGTGGCGGAGACGGTACGGCAAGAGATATATGCAGCATTGTTGGCCTTAAAGTCCCGATTCTGGGAATTCCGTCAGGTGTCAAGATGTACTCCGGTGTTTTTGGGACAAGTCCTGCGCGAACCGCTGAGATTGCGTGCAATTTCCTGCGGGGTGGCCTCACAACGGTACAGGCTGAGGTGCTGGATCTCAATGAAGCGCGTTATCGGGAGGGCGAATGGATTGTGCAGCTTTTTCATACCGTGTTAACGCCCGATGAACCGATGCATGTCCAATCGGCCAAGGCGCTGATCGAAGATGCAAGTGATGCGGAAGTCAAGAATGCCATCGCGGAATTTTTACTGGAGCTGTTTCAGCGGGATGAAATTGAGCTTGTTCTGCTTGGCCCTGGCAGTACAGTCAATTCGGTCGGTAATCGATGGGGAATAAAAAAAACATTGCTCGGGATCGATGCGGTTGTCCAGGGTAAGCTTGTGGGTTGCGATCTGAATGAGCGCCAGATTCTCAATTTGCTCGCAGAATTCAAAACCCGTAAACTGGTTTTAAGTCCTATTGGTGCGCAGGGGTTTGTGCTAGGCAGGGGGAATTTGCAGCTTAGCCCCGATGTCATTCGGGCTATAGGCTCTCAAAATATCATGGTGATTGCCACGCCTGCCAAGCTTGCGCGCACGCCGGTGCTCCGGTTTGATACCGGCGATGCTGCGCTGGACAGTGAACTGGCAGGCGATGGTTACATTCGTGTCATTACCGGTTATCGCCGCAGGCGGCTGGTGAAGACAATGCTTTAATGGGGGGGTGAAGCAAGTATGAGTTATTTGCCGCATACCGAATCGGAACGCCGTGCGATGCTTAATACGCTGGGCATATCGTGCATGGAAGAACTGTTTGCAGACATTCCGGAACATGTCCGTTTCCCCGATTTGAAATTGCCGCTGCCGCTCTCGCAGATGGAACTGGAAAAACACCTGCGCGAACTGGCCGGTCAAAATGTGAATGCATCGAGTCATGAATGTTTTCTGGGCGCAGGCGCATATCATCACTATATTCCGGCAACTGTGGATTATGTCACTAGTCGGGGCGAGTTTTTTACCGCCTACACGCCCTACCAGCCCGAAGCCAGCCAGGGCATGCTGCAGGCCATGTTCGAATATCAAAGCATGATCTGTCAGTTGACCGAAATGGATGTGACAAACGCCAGTCACTATGACGGCGCGACGGCGCTGGCGGAAGCGGTGCGCATGGCGCTCAATCTTGCATCGGACGAGCGGCAGAAAGTCATTCTATCGTCCGCGGTCAATCCACATTACCGGGAAACGGTACGGACTTATCTACTGGGCAGCGAAGCGTCGCTGATCGGTGAAAACGCCGCGCCGGGCGATATGGACAGTCTGGTAGCGCTGCTTGACGATCAGGTTGCTGCATTGGTGATTCAAAACCCGAATTTTCTGGGACAGTTTGAGGATGTTGCCGGACTTGCTGAGAAGGTACATCAGGCCGGGGCGCTTTTGATTGTGGTGACTGATCCCATTGCGCTTGGTCTGTTTCAATCGCCGGGTTCGTACGGTGCCGACGTGGTTGTTGCCGACGGCCAGCCGCTCGGCATCCCGCTGTCATTTGGCGGACCGTACCTCGGGATTCTTGCGACGCGTATGCAATATGTACGTCAGATGCCTGGTCGACTGGTGGGCGAAACGGTCGATCAGTCCGGCAGACGCGGCTATGTGTTGACGCTTGCGGCGCGTGAACAGCATATCCGGCGTGCGAAAGCGACCAGTAATATCTGCACGAACGCCGGTTTGATGGCGCTGGCAGCAGCGACATATCTGGCTACATTGGGTAAATCCGGCCTGCGGCGGGTAGCCGAGCTGTGTTACCACAAAAGCCATTTCGCTGCGCAGCAACTTGCCGAACGGGCAGGGTTGGAAATCAATCCGCATAAACCCGGTCAACCGTTTTTCAAGGAATTCAGCGTACAACTGCCGCGCCCGGCAGAGGAAGTCAATCGTATTCTGCTGGAAGATTTCGGCATTATCGGCGGTTTTGATCTGGGTTCCTGTTACTCTGGATTTGAACAACAGATGTTGATCGCGGTGACCGAGATGAAGACCAGAGCGGCAATTGACCGGCTGGTTGATGCATTGGCGAAAATCACAGTATGAATGCGGGGAGGGCGAACGAATATGCCTGAAACAGATAAACACAGCATTGAGAAAACGGTTTATGAATTGAGTTCCACAGGCCGCAGCACGAATTTGATGCCTGAATGCGATGTGCCTGAGACCGAACTGCCTGTTGACTTGTTGCGCGAGGATTTACATTTGTCCGAACTGTCCGAACTTGACGTGGTACGGCATTTTATCCACCTATCGCAACGTAATTTCAGCGTCGACGGCGGGTTCTATCCATTGGGTTCATGTACCATGAAGTACAACCCGAAAGTCAACGAAGTCTGTGCGCGGTTGGAAGGCTTTGCGCAGTCGCATCCGTTGCAGCGGGATGATACGGTACAGGGTAATCTTGCGTTGATGTTTGAGTTGCAGGAGTGGCTCAAGGAAATCGGCGGTTTTGCAGCCGTCTCATTGCAACCGACGGCGGGCGCGCAAGGCGAACTGACGGCATTGCTAATGATGCGCGCCTATTTTCGCGACCGTGGGGAAACCGGACGCACACAAATACTGATACCCGACTCGGCGCACGGTACCAATCCGGCGTCAACCACCATGGCGGGTTTTGAAGCACTTGAAATTCCCTCCGACGAACACGGCAATCTCGATCTCGCCGCGCTAAGGACAGTTTGCGACGTGTCGGTTGCGGGTCTGATGATTACGAACCCCAATACGCTGGGGTTGTTCGAGCGCGATATCGAAACCATTGTTCAGTGCGTGCACGACTGCGGCGGGCTGGTTTACGGCGACGGCGCGAATATGAACGCGCTCGCCGGTGTGGTGCGGCCGGGCGATCTGGGTATCGATATCATGCATTACAATCTGCACAAAACATTCGGCACGCCACATGGCGGTGGCGGGCCGGGTTCCGGTCCACTGGGCGTAAGCGAAAAACTGGCCGACTATCTACCCGGACCGATGGTGCGCCAAACGAATAACACGGAGAAATTGCAATTCAGTTTTTCGCTTTTTACGCCAGAAAAAACCATCGGCCGGATGAACAGCCACTTCGGCAGTTTCGGCGTGTTTGTTCGAGCATATGCCTACATCCTGCAGCATGGCGCGGAAGGGCTGAAACAGAATGCCCTGCATGCTGTGCTGAATGCCAACTACCTACGCGAACTGCTGCGCAGCGTCTATCCGCTGTCCCATGATCGTATCTGCATGCATGAATTTGTCTTGCAGGGCAAAATCGAAGGCAGCAGCGTGCGTGCGGTAGACATCAGCAAACGGCTGCTCGATTACGACTTTCATCCGCCAACCACGTATTTTCCGCTGATCGTTTCCGAAGCCCTCATGATCGAACCGACTGAAACGGAAAACAAACAAACGCTTGATGCGTTTGCCGAAGCATTGAAGGTAATAGCACGGGAGGCGACCGATAATCCGGAAATACTGCACACCGCGCCACATACGATGCCGGTAGGGCGTTTGGATGAGGTGCGTGCTGCGCGTCAGCTCAAGCTGCGCGGTGATTAAAGGCCAACAAAGAAATAATCTGAATAGTATTTGAATTTATTGCACAATAGGTATTATGCAATGATGGCACCTCATTACAAATGAGAGATATGAACAAATGCATGCATCCGTTAAACCATTTAGACGATAGCATTAACCATACAGATCATGATTAACGCCAATAACACCATCAAAATAATTTTTGTAATTAGCATGAGTCTGTTTTCGATTAATATGCTCGCATATGCAGACGACAGAGATCAAAGAAATGAACAAGATATCATCGATTCAGATCATTCAGGCCCGGTCTATACGCAAGCTGAAATACTGATTAACAAACCGACCCATATGATCGTTGAAACACCCGATGATATACGTATTGACAGCCCATCTCATCCAAACGTTGAATCGCCCAAAGATGTGCTGATTGACAGACCCTCCGGCATCAATGTTGAAACACCGGATGATATACAGATTAACAGACCAACGCACATTAATGTTGAAACACCCGGGGATATACTGATTGACAGGCCAGCTCCCATAAATGTTGAAACACCCCAAGATATACTCATTGATAGACCACTATAAGTCTGCATCATTGGATTGCAAGCAAAGGGATTGTCTCTTGCAATACAACAATATCAAACAGAGAGCAGAAAGAATCAGATGAATGTTGTATTGCAAGACACCTTAACGGGAGGCGACCGATAATCCGGAAATACTGCACACCGCGCCGCATACGATGCCGGTAGGGCGTTTGGATGAGGTGCGTGCTGCGCGCAAACTTAAGTTGCGGGGCGATCATATATAAAAGCAGAAATATTTTGAATTTTTTAGCAAGTGACCATGTCGTTTCTGTTCGAGCCAGTTGTCATGATTTGTTACTATTTGTATTTAATACAATTCGATATAATCTATTTGCTTAGGTTATAGGACATTACAGGATGATTATTGGATAAAATGTCGTATTTTAAATATTAAGTTAGGGCTCACCATGCTCGACACCGAAACACTGAAATACGTTGTTCCAGCTGCAGTCGCGGTTCTTGGATGGTTTGTGGGTCATCAGTTCAATGTCTATCGTGATCGGCAGAACAAACGGAGGGAGCTACGAATTCAATTCTTGCTGGAAGCCTATCGTCGTCTTGAGTCAGCCGCGAACCGAGAAGGGAAAACGGAAGAACAAATGCTCGCATTTGAATCTGCCGTCGCGGACATCCAGTTGCTGGGTACCCCAGAGCAAGTTCGTGTAACGGTATGCTACCTTGAGCAACATGCCGCAGGTGGCAGTGCACAAATAGACGAAGTGCTGAGAATTCTTCGTCGTGATCTTCGCAAAGAGCTAGGGCTAAATGGGGAAGTGGAAAATGCAGTTGTGTTCCGATTTACACGTAGGCCCTAACCATCGCCTTTCGTGTTCTTTCAGGCTTTTGGTGAGGCGCTTTTGGCCCCGTCTGAGCCAAAGTCGTTATGTTTCTTAAACAATGAGTCTAGAAAGATACAGAATTGACAGATTGAGTGATGAAGAAATCATAGGTGAGCTAAAAGAAGTAGCAAAGTACTATGGCTTAGTTAAATTCACTCGCCATGAATTTGATAAAGTCGCAAAAAAATGTAAAGGAACGGCTGTGCTTTCACGCTTTGGTAGTTGGGAGGAGGCTCTTTCAAAAACCGGTTTTGAGTTAAAGAAAAGGTCAAAAAAAGCCCGTCATTTCATCTTAGAAAGTGAACTTATGGTGGAAATGGCACGGGTTTTTGAAACTTTGGGCCACAGACCGTCAAAAACTGAATGGGAAGCACTAAAACCTAAGTTTTCTTATACTACGTACAAAACAAGATATAAAGGCTGGGTAAATGCCTGGCGGCATTTTTTTGAGAACTTTAAAGGAATTGATCTGGAATCAGAGGAATGTATTGAAAGTATTGGAGAAATTGAACAAGTTCCGATACAAATTACAACCGAAGAAAAAAGAACAATCCCTTTAAAGTTAAGGTTAAGGGTATTGCAAAGAGATAATTTTAAATGTGTGTATTGTGGAGCAAGTCCCGCAACTGATTCCAATATTCAATTACACATTGATCATATTGTTCCTTTTTCTAAAGGCGGTAAAACTGAATTTGCCAATTTACAAACGCTTTGTCAAAACTGTAACTGGGGCAAAGGTGATGACGAAACATAATATTGCGCCCCAGCCCGTAGGTTGATGATATGGACTCCTCTCTTTTCGACGGTGTCATAATGCACCACTTATCAAGAACGGAATAAAAGAGGAGTCCACAATGAATAATAGCGTAGTTGGATTAGACATCGCAAAAAATGTATTTCACTTTTACAGTATGGGTGTAGACGCAAAAGTGATCAAGAAGAAGCTGAAAGCAAAAGGAAAGCAAAAGGGTCAGACTCGATTGTTTATGATGGAGCTTGCGAAATCCGGAAAAGAACTGAGGTTGCCGGTTCAAATTTGAGTTGACTCATACTGTTATATTCATTACTGTGTAGAAATGCACACCAATTTACACACATAAAGACATGGCGCTAAATATTCGCAACAGTGAAACAGAACATCTCGCAAATGAATTATCCCAACTTACAGGCGAAACTAAAACGGAAGCTGTCAGGAAAGCACTCTCAATGCGTTTACAATTATTAAAACAGCAAAAGGAAACGGAAGGCCTTGCCGAAGAACTCAATGAAATAGCCAAGCATTGCGCAAAATTACCTGTCCTGGACAAACGCAGCGAGGACGAAATACTTTACGATAAAAATGGCCTCCCATTGTGATTATTGATACCTCTGCGATACTGGCCATTCTAGGTGATGAGCCCGAAAGGAAAGCGCTGATCCAATGTATTATCAAAGCATCTGATAAAGGATTATCGGCAGCAAGTTTTGTTGAAACGTCTATCGTTCTGGAAGCCCGTTATGGCTATGATGGCGTCAGGGATTTTGATTTGTTTCTTACCAAAGCCGGAATAACTTTGATCGCGGTTGACGTGGAACAAGCACAAATTGCCCGGCAAGCATTCAAGAAATATGGCAAAGGTAGGCATATAGCGGGATTGAATTTTGGGGATTGTTTTTCTTATGCAGCAGCAAAATCCAGCAATGAGCCATTGCTGTTTAAAGGAAATGATTTTTCGCAAACGGATATCACGGTTTGTAAATATTAACGTGATAGCATTGTAGCCATCCCCTAAAATAGTAAGGTTGGCCAATACCCGAAGGGCATTGCGCCACTGACGGTGATTTGACGGTGCAATGCGCTTCGCTTGTTGGCAGCTTGGCGGTCAGACTAATCACCACCCGCGACATCCATCAAAAATTCAGTCATGTATTGATTCACCAGTTCAGGCTGTTCCTGCTGCACCCAATGGCTGCACTGGGGGATGTATTTGATCTCGAAACGGTTAGTGAAGTAGGGCTCCATCCCGTAGGTGAGTTCTTTGCCCAGGGCGGTGTCTTCTTCTCCCCAGATTAACAGTGCTGGGCACTTGATTTGGCCGAATGACCGTTCCCCGTGACGTATCCGTTCACGAAATGCCGCGCGATAGTAGTTGATCGCTGCGGTCAGCACGCCGGGCTTTTGCAGTGCTTCGGCATAGTGCTGCAGTTCATCGTCTGAGAATGCTTCCTTCCGAATCGCCATGCCGCGAAAAGCCTTTTTAACAAACCACCGCAGGTTCAGGCGTATGCCGAATTCCGGCAGCCACGGAATCTGAAAAAAGAATATGTACCAGCTGCGACGCAATTGCCGCCAATTGGTTTTGAGGTGCTGTTGAAACGCGGTCGGGTGCGGGCAATTCAATACAATCAGTTTTTCAGTGGCCTGCGGATACTCTGCTGCAAACACCCAGGCGATTCCGCCACCCCAGTCATGGCCGACAATGGTTGCCTTTTCTTCACCGAATGCGCGAATTAATGCCATGACATCGGCAGCGAGCGTATCGATAACGTAGTTCGTCACACCGGGTGGCTTGTCGCTGTCGTTGTAGCCGCGCAGATCGGGCACGACGACGCGAAAATGTTGCGCCAGCGCTGGAATCTGATGCCGCCAGGAATACCAGAATTCCGGGAAACCGTGCAGGAGCAGGACAAGCGGCCCTTCGCCCCGCGTGACATAGTGCAGGCGGACGCCGTTGACGTGCGCATAACCATGTTGCCAGGATTCATTTATGACGTAATGCCTCATCTTTTGTCATTAAATTGCTTGACTGACTTTAGCATAAATGCAATCCAAATTAGCAGGTAAAGTGTCTTGCCCGCAGAACATTCATTACCAGGATGTGGTTAAGAGTGCCGGCGTTTTTGTTGCCGTTATAAAAAGCGTTTATTTTTTCAATACGCTATAATTGCTCATTTTACAACACGAGGCAGACTGTAAATGCGTATCGAAGCTATACCCATCGGCAACAACGTGCCGGAAGACGTCAATGTATTGATAGAAGTGCCGATTGGCGGGCATCCCATCAAGTATGAGCTCGACAAGCATTCGGGTACGCTGGTAGTGGATCGTTTCTTGCATACGCCGATGACTTATCCGGGCAACTACGGATTCGTACCCAGCACGTTGTCTGACGATGGCGACCCCATCGACGTGCTGGTGTGTAACACCCGTCCGCTTGTGCCGGGCTGCGTGATTAACGTGCGTCCGATCGGCGTGCTGGTAATGGAAGATAATTCCGGACAGGATGAAAAGATCATCGCGGTGCCTTCACCGCATGTGACCAAACGTTACGAGAAAATTTTCAATTACGACAGTCTGCCGGAAATTACCCTCAGCCAGATTGCGCATTTTTTTGAGCATTACAAGGATCTGGAACCCGGAAAATGGGTAAAAATTGGCGACTGGCGCGATGCCAGCGAAGCTCGACGGCTGATTGTCGAAGCCATTGAGCGTTACAAAAACTCTATATCCGAATGATAGTGCCAGTCGTTGTGGCTGTTGGAGAACGAACAAGCTGATCGTGTGTTTTCAGAGATTGTCCGTCAAATCCCGGTAATTTCTCCGTCATCGGTCAGATCAATACGATGAGCAGCCGGTTCGCGCGGCAATCCGGGCATAGTGACAATATCGCCGGTCAGCACCAGCAGATAACCCGCGCCCGCGGCGATGCGCACCGATTCAACCGGCAGCGCAAAACCCCGGGGGTGTCCCACCAGCGCGGGATCGCCGCTGAGTGACAAATGAGTTTTTGCAATGCAGACCGGAAGACGGCCATAACCCAGTGTGCTGATGCGTTCCAGATCCTTTCTGGCGGTACGGCTGAACTCGACTTCGCTGGCGCCGTAAATCGTACGGGCCACTGCGGTAATTTTCGCCTCGGGTTCGGATTCCAGCGCATAAAGAAAACGTGTCTTGGGTTGTGGCTGCGCGGCCGCACGGACGACGGCATGCGCCAGATGTTCAGCACCCGCGCCGCCATCCGTGAATCCGGTAAAGCGTGCGATATTCAGTTCGCGTTGATTACACCAGCGTTCAATGACAGTCAGTTCCTGTTCGCTGTCATTCGCAAAACAATTGATTGCGATGACGGGTTCGAAACCAAATGCGCACACGCTGTGGACATGATGATCGAGGTGTGCCAGTCCGCGTTCGATTTCGCTGATATCGCCTGACAAATTGGGATCTTCGCCGCCGTGTATGCGCAGGGCGCGCACCGTAACCACCAGCACCACGGCGCTGGGCCACAGGCCGGAGCTGCGGCATTTCAGGTCAAAGAATTTTTCCGCACCCAGGTCGAAACCAAAACCGGCTTCTGTTACTGCATAGTCGGCATAGGTTGCTGCAGCGCTGGTGGCCATCACACTGTTGCAGCCGTGCGCGATGTTGCCAAACGGCCCGCCATGCACAAAAGCTGGAACGCCTTCAGAGGATTGCACCAGGTTTGGCAGAAACGCATCCTGAAGCAAAGCGGCCATTGCGCCTGTCGCCTGCAGACTGTGTGCCGTTACCGGATCACCGGACCGGTCGAACCCGACCAGAATTTGTCCCAGCCGTGTTTTGAGATCTACCAGATCTTCGCAAAGACAGAGTATGGCCATGACTTCAGAAGCTGCGGTAATATCAAAGCCTGTTTCGCGCGGTACGCCATTGAAGCGTCCTCCTAGTCCAATGACCGTCTGGCGCAGGGCGCGGTCATTCATATCCAGCACACGGCGCCAAAAAATCTGGCGATGTTCCAGGTCAAGCTCGCTGCGAAAATGAACGGTATTGTCCAGCAAAGCGGCCAGCAGATTATGCGCTGCGCCGATGGCATGCATGTCCCCGGTGAAGTGCATATTGATACGGGCCGATGGTTCGAGCTGGCAGCGGCCGCCACCGGTGCCGCCACCTTTTACGCCAAAGACCGGGCCTAGAGAGGGTTCGCGTAATGCAAGTGAAACATGTTTGCCTATGCTGGCCATTCCCTGTGCCAGTCCAATTGCAACCGTTGTTTTTCCTTCGCCACTGCGGGTCGGGTTAATCGCCGAAACCAGAATAATTTTTCCCTTTGGCCTGGTGCCTTTCTTTGGCAGTGTGTCCAATTGGAGCTTTGCCATATGCTGGCCGTAGCAATTCAGTGCTTTCTGGGGTAGTCCCAGCTTTCCAGCAATGTCGAGTATTGGTTGCATGTTAAGGGTTATTGGCGAGGGATAAAATTGCGACAATGTTAACCTGAATATTGCACCGGTACGTTAGGTTTTAGCTTGTAATCGCCATTATGATTACGTTTCGTTAAATGATGAAAAAGTACAATTTGCCCCCACAACACACAACTTGCTGGTTTTTAACTTGCCTTGTTTTAAATTGAACGTACATGCTCTCTTAGTCGCAGAATAACTGCGTCTGCGGTCGCGAGCACGCTCAATTCAAAACAATTCGGCGTTTAAATTCCAGCAACTGGAGCAATATTCAGGTTTCTTGTCTAACGCGTTAAAGATTGTGTGGACAAATCATTACTCTACCATACTATGCAATTGTGGATAAGTCGACTGCTTTGGGTTGTCATGTTGACAGTGTTCTGAGTATCGGAGAAAGAAAACGGATTTCGCTAAAAACGAAGCGAACAGGTTGTTTTCGCCTTATACGTTGTGTTTCTTTTTGTAATTTATTGTGAATCTTGCTTACGGTAAGATCAATGACAACAACCTGCTAAAGAATTAAGCATTCTTTACGATAAAGCTATATCCGAAACATGGATTTTGCATGTTGAGAATGGTTTTTACCGGATATCGAAAGTCCAGTTAATTCAGAATTCAGGATAGTGAGATGAAAGCTTTAAATGTGCATGATAAACATGAAATCAATACAAATCTTCGAAAAACGTTACAACAGACTGAATTGATTCCGCCGCTGCCTGAAACGGCTCAAAAAATTTTAGTGCTGCGCAATAAACCGGACGCCAATTTAGAGGAATTGGTTCAGCTGATTGAGCATGATCCCGCTCTGGCAGCTTTTGTCATGAAATATGCACGCATGGCTATTTTTGGCTATGGCGAACGCATTACTTCCGTGACACACGCTGTTTCACTGGTGCTTGGCTATACAACTGCGCTCAATGTTACTTTGGGTGTTGCTTCATCGGGCAGTCTTAAAATCCCTAATTATGGCCCGCTAGGTCGTGTCCGCCTTTGGAGTCAGGCATTGGAGTGTGCCCAGTTATGCCGTGAACTCAGTAAGTGCATGGCAAAAAAACAATTTATCAATTCCGGGCTTGCTTATCTGGGCGGATTGCTTCATAACTTTGGTTACCTGTTGTTTGCGCATTTCTGCCCCAAAGAATTTGTCAGTCTGAATGAAATGGTTATTCAGGATCCTCACCAGGATATCAGAGTGCTTGAGATACAGAATTTTGGCATTACCCATGATCTCATTGGTTTGTATCTGTTAAAAGCATGGAAGCTGCCGGAGGAAGTTATCATGATGGCAGCCAAGCACCATTTCCCGGATTGTGCAGGTAAGCATGCGCTTTATGTGAAGCTTGTTGCAACCGCTAATCGCTTGTTACAAAAAGGCGGAATACCTGATTCCTGTATGCACATTGAAACATCTTCACTGCTGAAAGATTTAGGCATCAGTGAATCAGATGCGGACAGGGAATTACACAAAGTGCTGGAATGCCAAAGTGAGTTGTATGAGCTGGCCAACGGCCTTATGGCTTAGGAAAAGAAATCGCTAAACAATTAATGTTTCAATAAATTCTGTTTTAATCAAACCAGCTATTGATTATTGTCTGGGTTTCGATAGCCAATTTGCATTTAGGGACTAAATGCAAATTGGCTAATTTTCCAGCAGCTTATTGATAATGCGGTGTTTTGCCTCTGCTGATAATTCGAATTCCTTGCTAACGGTTAAGCGGCGGGATGCTTCCCGCAGAAATTCAAGTTGGTCGGTGAAATTTTTGCAATTACGGCAAAGCAGCAAGTGGAATTTAAATGTAAGATTTTTCCAGAAAGGCAATTTTTCATCCATTGCCCTAGATGCCAGTTGGCTGGCCTTTTTGCAATTCAACATTCTATTTTTCCAGCAATCA
Organism: Burkholderiales bacterium; assembly: GCA_024235795.1. Taxonomy (GTDB): domain Bacteria; phylum Pseudomonadota; class Gammaproteobacteria; order Burkholderiales; family Nitrosomonadaceae; genus Nitrosomonas. Next base: position 292,462 of record JACKLR010000002.1, read on the forward strand.
GTCTGTCCAGTTCTTTTTCAGGCATTTAATCAAAGCTAGTCGGGCACGATGCAAAATTACCCATCCATTGGTCGGGGTGAGTGAAAAACACTTACAGATTTCATCATTGCTCATGCCATAAATTTCTTTTGCAAGAAAAATCTCAGCCTGTCGGGAATTTAATCCGGACAAGCATTCCTGAAGCACTTTCCAGAATTCTTGTTGTTGGAAAGCGGATTCGGGGTTCTGGAATACCTCGGGTTTATCTATCCAGCGGGAATTTGCGGTAAAGTAGTTGTCTAAAAAATTATCTTCTTCATTGGTCAAATCTTCAAATGCTATCATGCGTCTTTGCTTACGATAATGGTCAACAAGCTTATGCTTGAGAATACCGACTAGCCAGGTTCGGATAGTCGATTGGTACGAAAAACTACTTTTCGCTGCTAATGCAGCAAGAAGCGTTTCTTGCACCAGATCTTCTGCAGTATGCTTATTTTTTACTTTCAATAACGCATAGCTGTACAGATAACTGCCATGTTCGTTCAACCATGTATGGGGATCCAGTTTGTCATTTGGTGTTTTCATGGGCCCAAAAAACCGTTTAAATCATGTGTTAGCTTGTTATACGTAATGTCTTGAAATCTGGAAAAAGAAATTCATTGAATTGATTCATTTGGCCGGCTAGGGAGATGTTACTATAGATGAATCCGTAATTGGACCGACCAATCAATTTTGATTCAAGTGCAATGGTTTTAGTTCATTATCATATTTGAAAATACCAGATGAAGTATTAATCAGAAATTGTAATGCCGTGTAAGCGCCGCAGTTCCTGAATCATCTGTCGTTCATCGCCTTTCCAAGATGCCATGGTTGCCGATGTAGGCATCCGCTAAAGCATTATGGCCCAGAACACGGCGGATGAAATTGATGATCGTGTCAGTTACAAAGTCTGGATTATCGGTCGCAGGAAAATGACCAGCACGCGGAATATAGGTGATCTGCACATCACTGGTCCCGATGACATGGGCAAACCGTTGTGTCTGTGCGGCTGGCATCATATTGTCAAATTCACCCCACATAATCAATGTTGACACGGTGATTTTCTGGTATTCCACACCTCTCGGGTTATATTGAGGATGATAAGGCAACAGTAAAGCCGGGCTGAGAATCGCTGCGCGATCCGATAATACACGCAGGTTATGTAACTTTAATCGCATCGTCGTTGAACGGACGCGTCGGTTACGCCATCATTTGCGCCGTTACGTTCATAATCAACGTCGATATAGGGAAAGATCAGGTAGCGCAGACTATATTGATTGTATTTCGCTGGATCAGAGACCTTAAACTTAAGAATTTGCACCAGGGTTTGATCAAAAGCTGAAAACAACATGCCAAATTGAACATCCCCTTCAGGTGTATTGGGAATTTCTGAAGTGCGGCCAATTGCCTGTATTTCATTGACAGGATAACCGTCGAAGGCGATTGGATCCATCTGAATCAATGCGTGCGAACGATCGTTATGTTTTGCAACCATAAAGTCGTGGTTTATTGCTTTCGCCCATGCCTAGCATGTCTATGGAAAAGGTTTCGCAGAAACGCGAAACCTGTCCTTGAACCTCCTCCCATTGCGCCCGATTGGTTGGTCGTCATGTAGAAAAAGAACCAGCTGACCTTTATCACCCATTTTGGCCCACGCAATTTCGAATTGATCCGGCCAGACCGTCTCAGTACCATGCGAACCACCGACTTGCAACAGACCTTTGTCAGCTGCCTTATAACGAAATATTCCATATTCAGACTTGCCTTGAGGACGATAGATCGATAAGTCAGATGCGTTACCTGCTGAACGGACCGGCGGGTGACTGAGTGCACTATAAAAACGGTAGTTATTTATAGCGCGGTTGAATGGGGGTTCGTAAAAAAATCCTTTCTTGTGTACTGCGCTTTGTTGCATAACACCACGGTAACGTGGTACCTAACAATATTAGATAGATAGAGTGCCAGATTGTTGATTTGAATAACTTGACAGTGAAATCGGATCTTTTTTCAGGGAATGCTCAGCGGTCTGTATAGGGCTAAAGTTTGGTATAAGCAAGTAAGTCAGAAACGAGTTTATGAAATTCTGCCTCAAGGTCGGACTCATTAGCGTTGGATGAGCCCGCACCTGTTGAGTTTTTTGCTGACTGTTCACTCGCGGCACATTTTTCGTCGGTAATATCGCGACAAAAATCGCAGTATTTATTCCATGCAATATTGTAGTCACGCAATAGTTTCTGCGGAATAAAAATTTTTAATACCTCGAAGTTATGATGCATTTCGGGTAAACGGGAGCAAAGATAATGATTAATATTTTCCGGCCAGCGGATATGTTTCGGGTACATGCTGGCTAATTCCGTTTCAATCGTGTGACGAAAACATTCGATAGCGTCTTCACGGCGTTTCCGATTGACGATTTCTACAGCTAAGGCAACGATAGCTATAACCCCAAATAATAAAAAGGGCCAGAGTGGAACGTTTTCTAGGTATTTGGAAATTTGTGTTAAAAAGTCGTCCAAGGTAACCTCACATTAAACTTTAGTAATAAAACGTACTTACTGTTATTCAGCAAGCGAACATTTCGATTATTCATGTTTTTCTTTTCTTTTTGACTGCATTTTAGCCGATGTGCTTACTGATCAATTGCTAAATCTTGCCATAGTCAAGGCCATGTATCAATATAATTGAAGTACGAGTGTTTGAAATTCCTGGTACGATTTGACCTGCTTTTACGCAAATAACCCTGGTATAGAAAAGTTTATGACCCAAGCCCTTTTAAAAAAACTGGTGCATTTCAGAAGTCTTTGTTTGTTTTTTGTCTTGATTAGCTTTTCAAGTCAGGGCGCCGCAAATGATTCGGCAGCTGTGGTTTCCGCGCACCCTTTGGCGACTTCGGCGGGCTATGCCATTCTGGATCAGGGTGGAAATGCGTTTGATGCAGCCGCTGCTGTCAGCGCTGTTTTGGCTGTAGTGGAACCCTATGCGTCAGGCCTTGGCGGCGGTGGGTTCTGGTTGTTGCATGATGTAAAAACCGGCCGTGATATCATGATAGATGGACGCGAGGTTGCACCGGCCGGTGCATCGGAGAAAATGTATCTGGATGAGAATGGTCAGCCGGTGCCTGGTAAATCACTAAATGGTCCTCTGGCTGCGGGAATACCAGGAACACCAGCGGCGCTTGTGCATTTGACAAAAAAGTATGGGCAACTCGATTTGGCGCAAAACCTTGATCCTGCGATCCGATTGGCAAGGAATGGTTTTAAAATAGACCAACGTTTTGTGCAGTCACTGCAATATCATAAGAAGAAACTGGCGTTGTATGCCGATACAGCAAAAATTTTTCTGCCCGATGGAAAACCACCAGTCGCTGGTCAATTGTTTCGTCAACCACAACTTGCAACCACTTTAGCGGCGATTGCGAAATCCGGACACCAGGGTTTTTATCAGGGTGCCGTTGCAAAAGCGTTAATACAATCAGTCAAAAAAGCTGGGGGTGTGTGGATTGAACAGGATTTAAACGACTATAAGGTGGTTGAACGCACACCTGTCCGGTTTAATTATCGAAATGCACAAATCACCACTGCGTCATTACCGTCAGCCGGTGGTTTAACGCTCGCACAAGCACTGAATATACTTGAATTTCTGTCTTTGCATGAAAAAAACGGATACAACCAGGCACACTTGATTGCTGAAGTTCTGCGTTTGACCTATAAGGATCGTGTTGAGTTACTTGGAGATGGTGATTTTGTTCAAGTGCCGGTTGAAAGATTAATAAGTAAAGCCTATGCGCGTAAACAAGCAGCGTTAATAGATCCTGATCGTGCAGGAAAAAGCGTGGTGGAGGAACAATCCGGCTTCAAGGAAGGCAAGGAAACCACACATTTCTCAATAATCGACAAGGCGGGTAACCGTGTTGCAGCCACGATGAGTATCAATACATTTTTTGGTTCCGGATTCGTGGCTGGAAATACGGGCGTGTTGTTAAACAACGAGATGGATGATTTTGCAATGGGTGAACATATACCCAATGTTTTTGGTTTGTACGGTTCCCGGGCAAACACAATTGCAGCCGGCAAACGCCCATTATCCAGCATGTCACCGACTTTTGTAGAAAATAACAATGGTATTTTAATTGTTGGTACACCGGGTGGTTCACGTATTATCAGTATGCTTTTACTGGTAATACTGGATTACGTGAATAATACTCAGATAGATGGTGAAAAACTTGTCGCAAAGCCGCGTTTTCATCATCAATATCTACCTGATTTTATACAAATCGAACCGGATGCGTTTGATTCTGGCTGGATAACTGCGTTGCAGTCCATGGGGCATGAAGTGCGGGCCATGAAACGAAAATGGGGCAATATGCAATTGATTTTTTATGATAAAAGAACACAGCAATCCCAAGTGGCGAGTGATCCGAGAGGTTTAGTGGATACGCGTTATTAATCCAGGGAAATGGTTTGAACTTGAACTACGGGATCTTGAATATCCAAACTTTTGAGTCATCCATGTTAAAATAAAATTGACGCTGAATAGCGAGTTGCGTTATTTTGCATGGTTTATTATTTTGCATATTAATTTATTTTTTCAGTCAATGCTGTCAGAGTTTTATGGCAAAAACGTCTAAAGTTTCTACATCAACTCAGCCAGAAAGTTTTGAAGAAGCGTCCGTCGAGTTGGAAAAGATTGTTGCAGAAATGGAAGCGGGGCAGATGACGCTGGAAGCTTCGCTTACTGCCTATAAACGCGGTGCTGAACTGTTGCAGTACTGCCAAAAGCAACTGCAGGATGCGCAGCAGCAAGTACGTATACTCGAGGCCGATTTGTTGAAAAACTACACAATATCCGATACGCATGACCGCTGATTTTCAAAGCTGGACGAGTCAATGTCAGGCGGCAATCGAAGATTTTCTTGATTCAAGACTACCCGGTATTGACTGTGTGCCTTATCGACTTCACCAGGCGATGCGGTACGCCGTCTTGGGCGGAGGTAAACGTGTGCGCCCCTTGCTGGCCTTTGCGGCCGGAGAACTCGCTCAGGCCGATGTTGGACGTGCTGCTGTGGTTGGCGCAGCTGTTGAGCTTATTCATGCATACTCTTTGGTGCATGATGATATGCCTTGTATGGACAATGATGTGCTTCGACGGGGAAAACCAACATGCCATGTCGAATTCGACGAAGCAACAGCTTTGCTGACGGGAGACAGTTTGCAGACGCTGGCTTTTGAGCTGCTTTCAGAGATGAAGCTGGCTGATGACCCCGAAACGCAGTTAAGCATGATTAAACAGCTTGCAAAGGCTTCGGGTTCCAGGGGAATGGCGGGGGGGCAGGCGTTTGATCTGGATAATGTCGGTAAGACACTCACACTGCCTGAATTGGAATTTATGCATATCCATAAAACCGGTGCATTGATTCGTGCTGCAGTGATGCTCGGTGCGCATTGCAGTAACCATTTGAATCAGACACAATTGGAGAAACTTGATCATTTTGCAAAATATGTTGGACTGGCATTCCAGGTTGTTGACGATTTATTGGATGCTGAAGCAACTACAGCAACACTCGGCAAGACGGCGGGTAAAGACGCCGAAAATAATAAACCTACCTATGTCAGTATTCTGGGTATTCGTGAAGCACGTGAACTGGCAGAGAAACTGCAGCATGATGCCGACCGGATATTGAATGAATTTGGTGATGCAGCCATGCGATTGCGTCAAGTGACCGATTTCATTATTAAACGTAAATTCTAGTTTTTTTATCGATAACAAATCTTAATTCTGAATGTACCCATTGTTAGATAACATTAGCTTCCCCGCTCAATTACGTCAGTTAGATCTTAAAGATTTACCTGAGTTTGCAAAGGAGTTGCGCAATTTTCTGATTGAATCCGTTTCTAAAACCGGTGGTCATTTGTCTTCTAATCTGGGCACTGTCGAATTAACGATTGCCTTGCATTATGTATTTAACACACCGCATGACCAGCTGATCTGGGATGTCGGTCATCAGACGTATGCGCATAAAATACTGACGGGCAGACGTGATGCTATGAAAAAATTGCGCATGCATGGCGGTATTTCAGGATTTCCCAAAAGAGACGAAAGCGAATACGATGCGTTCGGTACCGCACATTCGAGTACTTCCATCAGTGCTGCACTGGGAATGGCGGTAGCAGCGCGGTTAGAGAAGAATGACCGTCGCGCCATAGCCATTATTGGTGACGGCGCGATGAGTGCCGGCATGGCGTTTGAGGCACTGAATAATGCGGGTGTCATGGACGCCAATTTATTGGTTATCTTGAATGATAACGATATGTCCATATCCAAGCCGGTGGGTGCGCTGAACAATTATCTCGCTAAGCTTATGTCAGGCCGTTTTTATGCGACTGCGCGTCGTGCGGGCGAAAAAATGCTGGGCGTTGTGCCGCCAATGCTGGAACTGGCTAAGCGTGCAGAAGAACATATGAAGGGAATGGTAACCCCGGAGGGCACGCTATTCGAAGAATTCGGTTTTAATTATATCGGCCCAATTGATGGGCATGATCTTAAAGTCCTGGTCACAACACTGAGGAATATCAAAAATCTCGAAGGACCACAGTTTCTTCATGTCGTAACCCGTAAGGGAGCTGGTTACAAGGTTGCGGAAGAAGATCCGATTTTGTATCACGGCGTAAGCAAGTTTGATCCAGAAGCAGGCATCATCTCCAAGCCATCGAGTAAGCCATCCTATACTCAGGTGTTTGGTGATTGGCTGTGTGATATGGCTGCCAAGGATACACGTTTGATCGGTATCACACCGGCAATGCGTGAAGGTTCTGGTTTGGTGAAATTTTCTCAAGAATATCCCGACCGCTATTTTGATGTCGGTATTGCAGAGCAGCATGCCGTAACATTCGCAGCAGGTGCAGCATGTAATGGTTTGAAACCTGTGGTTGCCATTTATTCCACTTTTTTACAGCGCGCATATGATCAGTTAATTCATGATGTTGACATTCAGAATTTGCCTGTACTGTTTGCAATTGATCGTGCCGGACTGGTTGGTGCGGACGGGCCAACACACGCAGGAAGCTTCGACTTGTCGTATTTGCGCTGTATTCCCAACATGATTGTTATGGCGCCGTCGGATGAAAATGAGTGCCGTCAAATGCTTTATACGGCGTTCAAAATGAATGTGCCGACCGCAGTCAGATATCCACGTGGAACTGGACCAGGCGTTGAAATTCAAGCAGAAATGACCGAACTGCCAATTGGCCGCGGTGTTGTCCGGCGTGATGGAGAGAAAATTGCCTTCCTTGCTTTTGGCAGTATGTTGACACCGTGCATGGCTGCAGCAAATGAATTAAATGCCACAGTGGCTGATATGCGTTTCGTTAAACCGCTTGATGATGCATTAGTTGCAACTTTGGCTGCAAATCACGATCTATTAGTCACTGTTGAAGAAAACACAATTATGGGTGGTGCTGGAAGCGCAGTTATGGAATCCCTGAGCAAGCAAAAAATCTTTGCCAGGATTCTGCAGCTTGGTTTGCCGGATACTTATCTGGAGCAAGGAGATCATGCACAAATGCTGGTTGACTGTGGATTAAACAAAGAAGGTATTATTCAGTCTGTTCAGGAATATTTATCCTGATTACTCAATATCGACTATGCCAGACAAAAAAACAAATTACAGCTGATAATTTGTTTAACTTATTGTCAGTATAACTTATACAATCTCGCTTGATGGGATATGAAATGAATAAAGAAATAGATTTGCCCATCGCTGATGTGCAAAGTACACATGATACGCGCCGTATTGCGATTGACCGGGTAGGCATTAAAGCGATTCGCCATCCTGTTGTCGTTGCAGATAAGGATGACGGCATGCAGCACACCGTGGCGATGTTCAACATGTACGTTAATTTGCCGCATAAGTTCAAAGGGACGCACATGTCACGGTTTGTGGAGATTCTCAATAGCCACGAACGCGAAATTTCAGTGGAATCGTTCAAAACCATTTTGCAGGAAATGGTGGAGAAACTGGAAAGTGATTCCGGTCATATAGAAATGACGTTTCCTTATTTTATCAATAAAGCTGCGCCTGTTTCCGGTGTAAAAAGTTTGCTGGATTATGAGGTTACATTTATCGGTGAAATCAAAAACAACGAATATTTTTTTACGGTCAAAGTCGTTGTACCGATTACAAGTTTGTGTCCATGCTCCAAGAAAATATCTGATTACGGTGCGCATAATCAGCGCTCACATGTCACAATAACAGCGCAAACAAACAGCTTTGTCTGGATTGAGGAGCTTATTAAAATCGCTGAAGATAAAGCCTCTTGCGAACTTTATGGACTGCTCAAACGCCCGGATGAGAAATATGTGACTGAGAAAGCCTACGACAATCCAAAATTTGTCGAGGATATCGTCAGGGATGTTGCAGATACATTGAATAATGATAGCCGGATTGATGCCTATATCGTTGAATCAGAAAATTTTGAATCAATTCACAATCATTCAGCGTATGCGTTGATTGAACATAACAAAAAGGCCGTTAATCAACTGTGATAAGAATTATTCCGGTTTTTCATCAAACTGCTGTTTGGAAAAATCCCTAAGTCGGAAACCGAGCATCCAGAGTGTGGCGAAATAACTGCTGGCGCCGACTACAATAACTGCACCTAATCGGCTGGCACGCACTGCCGCCGTATCAGCAAGCCATGATGCGTCTGTACCTGAGAAAACCCACAGAATAGTTCCCATGACTAGCAAAGCTGCCAAAATTTTCAGAATAAATACGCGCCAACCAGGTTGCGGCTGATAAATATTCTGACTGCGCAGTTTGTAATACAGCAAGCCCGCATTAAGACAGGCGCCGAGTCCGATCGCAAGTGCCAATCCGGCGTGCTTGAGCGGAATGATGAAGGCAAGGTTCATCAATTGAGTGGCGATTAAGGTGACGATGGCGATTTTTACCGGGGTTTTGATATTTTGCCGGGCGTAAAAACCGGGTGCCAACACCTTAACCAGAATAAGGCCGATCAGACCCAGGCTATAGGCTATGAGTGCGTCGCGTGTCATAAAAACATCATGGTCTGTAAACGCGCCATAATGAAAAAGTGTGGTTATCAGTGGTGTTGACAATAAAGCCAAGGCAAGCGCTGCGGGCAAGGTCAACAATACCGTCAAACGCAACCCCCAGTCTAAAAGCCGTGAATACGCTTCCGTGCTGTGGCTGCTATAGTGTTTTGCCAGTGATGGCAATAATATTGTGCCCAATGCTACGCCTAAAAGACCTGCGGGAAATTCCATCAGACGATCTGCGTAATAAAGCCAGGAAACACTTCCGGTTATCAGCAGGGAAGCAAAGATCGTATTAATCAGCATACTGATTTGGCCAACGGATACACCAAATACAGCCGGTCCCATTAATTTGAGAACGCGCCATGCACCTTGGTCATGTGTTTTAAAGCGTATTCTTGGCATGAGCTTCAGGCGTAACAGATAAGGAATCTGAAAGCACAATTGCAATACGCCGCCAATAAATACCGCCCATGCCAGCGCCAGGACAGGGGGATCCACATAAGGCGTGAGCCAAAGTGCACAGGCAATAAACGATACATTTAACAGCGCTGGTGTTAATGCCGGTACATAAAATTTTCCGTATGTATTTAAAATACCGCCAGCTAGCGAAACCAATGAAATAAAAAAAATGTACGGAAATGTGATTTGCAATAATTCAACGGTTAAATTGAATTTCTCTGGATCACTTGAAAAACCAGGTGCGCTTGCATAAATTATCAATGGCGCAGCGATAATGCCAATCAGCGTTACGATGAATAGAGCAAGGCTCAACAACGTAGTGATATGATCAACCAGTTGTCTTGTTTCTTCAGCAGAGCGCGTATTTTTATATTCGGCCAGAATGGGTACGAAAGCTTGGGAAAAAGCGCCTTCGGCAAACAAGCGCCGCAAAAGATTGGGAATACGAAAAGCCACAAAAAAGGCGTCTGACGCCATTCCCGCACCAAAAATACGTGCAATAATGACATCTCGCAGAAACCCGAGAATACGGGAAATAAAAGTCATGCTGCTGACAGCAGCCAGTGCGCGAAGTAAGTTCACAGTCGGTTATTTGTCAGAGATAAGTGATGAATGATGAATCGTATGAAGATCTTTTTTATGCTTATGGGCATTGTATATTAGACAAAAAGTACTAATTCTAGGGCTAATTCCGACGATGACTCAAAAAATTTCTACGATAGACTATATCCAGCCTGCTGAAATGAGTTGTGGGCGTTCAATAACCATAGTGGGAGCTGTTTATGGAATATGTAGAACCGACGCTGGACATTTTCTTCAGTTTCTGGGTTGCATTGGCAATCTTAACAATTATTCTGATTAAAAGTGCAGTTATTTTTGTTCCGCAGAACACAGCATATATTGTCGAGCGATTCGGAAAATATAATAAAACTATGGAAGCAGGTCTGAATATGCTGATACCATTTTTTGATCGCGTCGCTTATCGGCGTACATTAAAGGAGCAGGCCACCGATGTGCCCAGTCAAAGCGCCATTACTAAAGATAATATTTCATTGGTTGTAGACGGTGTACTGTATCTGAAAGTGCTTGATCCGTATAAGGCCTCCTATGGCGTTGATGACTATATCTATGCGGTCACACAGCTTGCCCAGACGACCATGCGCAGTCAGATTGGTCAAATGGATCTCGATAAGACATTCGAGGAACGTGAAAGTTTAAATACCAATATTGTGACATCCATTAATGATGCCGCGGGACCATGGGGCGTTCAAGTTCTGCGGTACGAAATCAAGGATATTGAGCCGCCACGTTCAGTACTCGATGCAATGGAACGACAAATGAAGGCGGAACGCGAAAAGCGGGCGGCTATTCTTGAATCTGAGGGACAACGCCAGTCAGCCATTAATATTGCTGAAGGCGAAAAGCAGGCTCAGGTATTAAATGCTGAAGCAGAAAAGGCTGAACAGATACTTAATGCACAAGGTGAAGCGCAAGCCATACTGGCGGTTGCTGAGGCTAAAGCCAAGGCATTGAAAATTGTCGGTGAAGTTGCCAATACGGTAGAAGGACAGCGTGCGATACAGCTTGAACTGGCTGGTGATGCGATCGACGCCAAAAAAGCGATCGCCAAGGAATCTTCTGTCATTTTATTGCCGGATGGTCAAACACAAACTGCAAATATCGTTGCGGAAGCGATGACGATTATCAGTGCGCTGAACGGGAATAAATCGTCGGCAGGTGATAAATAATTGGCTGTAAGTGTAATTCTGACAGCCTAAAAAGAACCCCCAGGAAAAGATATGCTCATTGATTATTTAAACCAGCATCAAGCCGAATTCTGGATAGTGTGCGGATTTGCCATACTGATAATCGAGGTGATGTTCCTGGGGATGGCTACTGGTGTGCTATTGTTTGCGGGATTGGGCGCTCTGGTAACCGGTTTATTGATGCAATTAGGATTATTGCCTCAGATCTGGCTGGCCGGATTGTCGAGCTTCGGTATAAGTTCTGGTGTTATTACCGTTGTATTATGGAAACCGTTGAAACGTTTGCAGGGCGGGAAGACGCCAGATAAAGACCGCAGCAGTGATATAATCGGCCTTGAATTCGTATTGTCGCAGGATATAGATTTACAGACTCCCGGTAAAACCCGTTATTCAGGGGTGGACTGGCGTGTTGAAATTTCACCTGAAGCAAAAGAGCAATGGATTGCCGCTGGTCAGCGCGTGACTGTGATTTCAGTTGATGTTGGGGTTTTTCGCGTTAAACAAAAAGAAATTTCCAAAGAAACCTGTAAAACATGATCAGTGTAGGGTAAACATATGAAACCTTGAGGAAAATTTCAGTTGTTGCAATTTTCCTCAAGGAATTATGTTATTTGAGATAACATGTGATCTTTCTAATTAGATTTGCTTCGGGCCAAACCCACTCCAGACGATATTCTGCACCCAGCTTCGGTTCTTTGATTTCAGTTTCAATTCTGGTTTCACCGGTAACAACAGGCGGTAATAGCGCCTCTTTGTTGCCATCATGTATGCAGTATGCGTGCGCAGAAGAAATCGGCCGACCTTGAGGCAATTGCACAACAAGTTTTAATTGATCGGTTTCATCATCAACGACATGTGAGAGAGCGCCTTCTATGCGGCCGAATGCGTTCGTACAATCATATGACAGTGTAGTATCTATTCCATTGGTGGCTTTAGGGTTTTTCGGTAATGCCATACAGACTTGATATTTGTTATCGGTGTCTTTTTTCTGTTCGATGGGGAATTGTCCATTAATGCTGAAATTACCCATTAAGCCGGCGGGGCTGATGTTTTTAAACCAGTAAAAGCTATTTTCCGTATGACATGCCGCTGTGTTTTGTTTTTGTATCAGCGTGGCTTTGGTACCACAGGTATCTTTTACGGTGAGTATTTTTTCCACACCTGAAATACTGAAAGCACCTTTATTTTGTTGTATTTGTTCGTAAATTAATAGCGCTGCACCGACTATAAACAAAGCGCCAACCAACATGAAATCACTAAACAGTATCACTGTGATACCAAATACAATAATCAGTATGTTGGCATAAAAAACTAACTGATTGCGTTTATCAAACATTCATTGCTCCTCAAAGATCTGGCTTTTTTAATAGTTGTATTAGATTAGTTAAATGACCTATTCCTTTTAATTTCTTGTACAGGCCTTATTTTCTGGAAAAAAATTCTAGCGTATAGTATATAAATGATTTTTCTTATTCATCCCTTATCCGCTTAAAACCGAATACAAATGTTTCCAATAGTGTTTTTTGAAGGGCTGAGTGTAACAGAGAGCAGCTTGCAAAAAAAGCGAGTTTATGTAATGTTGTACCCGTAAGAAAATTTTTTGAATCAATGATTGTTTTGTTATGATTATTAATTCAGAGTCTTAGCGCCGGTTAGCTAAGTGCTTGTAGTAATTAAATTGGTGAGAACCGGACAAAAATTATAAACTATTTTGTAATGGTTCACGCTTATTATCGACTCAAGTATTCTTTTAATTTGTTATGGAGAAAATGATGTCAAAAAAAACATTTAAGCCTATTTCACTTGCTGTTGGCACTGCTTTTGTAACCACGCTGGCAGCTGGCAATGCCTCAGCAGAGACAGAATTAAATACAAACCCATTTGCGATGAGTGAATTATCCAGTGGTTATATGCAGTTAGCCTATGGTGGTGGTGGAGATAAATCTGATAAAGAAGGCAAATACGGCGAAGGCAAGTGTGGCGGCAAAAAATCTGATAAAGAAGGCAAATGTGGCGAAGGCAAGTGTGGCAGTGACATGAAAAAAAATATGGAAGGCAGCTGTGGCACTAAGAAAGATGTAAAAGAAGGTAAATGCGGTGAAGGTAAATGTGGTGGCAGTAAATAATTAATCTTTTTGCAATAGTTAATCATGAACAACTTAAATTATCCTGTTCATGGTGCCGGGCTTGGTCTGCGACGTGCACTGGTACGTGCAGTTGCAGACCACCCGGAAAATGCCATAGATTTTTGGGAGATTGCACCCGAAAACTGGATCGGAGTGGGTGGTTTCTATGGCAAGAGACTACACACCTTTACTGAACGATATCCATTTATCTGTCATGGATTGTCGCTATCCATAGGCGGTCCTGCGCCACTTGACGAAGCTTTTCTGCACCGACTTAAACGTTTTTTGAAAGCACACCAAATTCGCTGTTACAGTGAACATCTGAGTTATTGCAGCGATGACGGGCATCTCTACGACTTGTTGCCTATTCCATTTACTGCAGAAGCTGTTCAGTATGTTGTAAGTCGTATCAAACATGTGCAGGATATTCTCGAGCAGCGTATTGCCATTGAAAATGTTTCATATTATGCAGCGCCCGGTCAGCAAATGTCAGAAATTGATTTTTTGAATGCCGTACTGGAAGAAGCAGACTGTGATTTATTATTAGATGTTAATAACATTTATGTAAACAGTATCAATCACTGTTATGATGCTGAATCTTTTCTGCAGCAAGTTCCTGCTCAGCGTATACGCTATATCCATGTGGCGGGACATTACAACGAAGCAGAAGATCTGATCGTTGATACTCACGGCGCAGATGTCATTGATCCCGTCTGGTCATTACTCGAAAAAACCTACCAGTGGTTTGGTGTTATTCCAACGTTACTGGAAAGAGATTTTAATATTCCTCCATTGCATGAATTGGTATTGGAAGTTAATCATATTCAAAATTTGCAGTCAAAATGGCAACAGTATCATACCTTGCATGAACACCTACAACACGGCTGATAGACCAGATTTCGTACGACAGCAATATGCATTTGCTGCATATGTCCGTGACCCTGGACAAAATCATTGCCCGAACGATATTGACGAACGCCGTATGAAAATCTATTGCGAGCTGTTCTACAATAATGTGGAAGGCTTTATGGCCAATACCTATCCCGTATTACGCAGTATCATGCCGGATGAGCGCTGGCATGCCATGATACGTGACTATTTTGCGCGCCATCGATCAAGCACACCGTTGTTTCCTGAAATGCCGCGTGAATTTCTGAAATATCTCGAACACGAACGAAGCCTTGATTCTGAAGACCCTCCATTCATGCTGGAACTCGCCCACTACGAATGGGTGGAGCTAGCGCTATCGATTCTGGATGAAAAAATCGATCACTCAAACCTTAGTGCTGAGTGCAACGTATTGACAGAAATTCCTGTCGTGTCGTCTTTGGCATGGCTGCTGAGCTATCGCTTTCCAGTTCATAAGATCAGTGCCGAGTTTAAACCGTTGACACACGATGCAATGACGACACATTTGATAGTCTATCGTGATAAACGCGACGAAATACATTTTATCGAAGCAAATCCTGTTACTGCGCGTTTGATGCAACTTATGATCGATAATGAAAGCCGGAATGGCCATACTTTATTAACGCAAATTGCTGCTGAATTAGACCATTCACAACCTGATACTGTCATCAATGGCGGATATGAAATCATGACCGATTTCATGGACAGAGGCATCTTATTGGGGACACGTATGTAAATGTTGCTAAGAATCCGCATGGAATTTTTCGTGTTGGGGGACTGGGTTAAGCAACTGACCAAGGTTGATGGTATCTCCTAATTCTCTTCATTGCAAAAACGCGATCATCGAAATCCAGAATATACGTGTGTTTAGTCATTTTAACCTGTTTTTTTGAGATGCAACAGTTGTAACAGTATCTGCAGTTACGGTTTCAAGGCCGCCGCCGCAATGCCAGCACAACTGAAAATTTGACGGATTTTCTTCTCCACAGACGGGGCAATGAACTACTGTCGTGGTTTGTGGGATGGCTTCATACTGTTGAACAATTTTGCGGCCACGTTCATAATCTGCATCGCGTATGATCCAAACCTCAGGGTAGGCATGCGTAAATGGGATATCGCCCGTACCACCCTGTGCATACTGGTTAAATAATTTCGCTGGAATCATCGCATGTTCCAGCATATCAAGCACAATTTGTGCTTCCAAGAGATTGTTTGCGGTATAGATTTTTTTCATGTCATTTTTATTGTTGGGATATCGTTTGCGAGTAATGGGCAATAACGAAACATTCGCATGAAAAACTCAGGATACTATTTTATAGTATTTCATTTTATTGATAAATTTTATCTAAAGAAGCTATCCAATTATTGGTTTAACAAAATATGTGGTTTAAAAACTTGCTTGTTTACAGCATAACCAGCGGGAAAATTGATCCCGAGCAACTCGATGATGCGCTTTCCAGGAATCTGTTGCAAAACTGTCTGCAAATGGAGATGCAAAGTGTTGGCTGGGTTAAGCCCAGGGATAATGGCAATCAGTTTGTGCATGTTTGTGGCCAACATGTATTGATCGCCTATGGTGTTGAAAAAAAAATATTACCGGGTGCGGTGGTTAATCAATATGCCAAGAATCGGATTGAAACTATAGAGCAACATCAAGGGCATAAAGCCGGAAAAAAACAGGCCAGGGATATCAAGGAAGCGGTATTGATTGAGTTGATGCCGCGCGCATTTGTTCAACAACATATTACTTATGCCTGGATCAACTTGGATGCGGGAATGCTGGTCATCGATTCAGCCAACCTAAAACGGGCAGAAGCGGTGATAGCATTGCTGATAAAAACTGTGGGGGAAATAAGACTGGTACCGCTTGTGACGAATATTTCTCCATCAACAATGATGACGCGCTGGCTTTCTGGCGATGAACCGCCTGCTGTTTTTACGATTGATCGTGATTGTGAACTACAGGGCATGGACAACGAAAAATCCACTGTTCGTTACACGCATCATGTGTTGAACCCTGATGAAACAACCAGACATATAAAAGCTGGCAAAAAAGTAACACGTCTCGCCATGACCTGGGCGAACAAAATTTCATTTATTTTGCATGACAATCTTCAGATCAGGCGTATTGCGCCATTGGATATCATTAAGGAATCGGCAGACACAACAGATGCAGACGATCTGTTTGACAGTGATTTCGTGCTTATGACGGGTGAGATAAGCCAGTTCTTGCCTGATCTGGTTCATGCTTTGGGTGGTGAAAACGTAACTGATTAATCTTCTTATTTTTTGCCTTGTGTATGATCCTTTATGCCGGAGAGAACACCCGTAGCAATTTTGTGGATAAAACCAGCAGTCGCTTGCGCAAGATGCGCTCCGGCTTCAATTTGTGCGTGGCTAACAGAGGCTGCTTGCTGAGCAAAAATACCCAGCGTTTCTTTTAATTGCGTACCGACAATGGTGCCGTTATTTTTTGCGTGATTTGTGACATCGTGAAGTATTTCGGAGATGACGCCCTTGGCTGCCGAAGCTGTATTCTGCAAGGTGTCAAGAAACAAGCTTTCAAGGCTTTCCAGGTCTGAACGCGTGCGGACCAGTTCTTTATCAGAAAATTTTTGTGCGCGTCCAGCGGCTTCTTGAATAGCCAGTTTTGAAGCTTCAGCTAATCGCGCGAGTGCTGAGTCGAGCCCAGAAATTGCATCTGAAACCTGCGATTTTGCAGTTTGTGTTTGATTCGCGGCGTTTATGAATTTTTGTTGCGCGCCTTCCTGAACGCCATTGACCACAGCAGTTACGATGCGTCGTATGGAGTCGATATCGAGACGGTCTGCCTTCATTGCTTTTAGCGTCAAATTATGGACTGTTTCCTGAATATTGACGCCCTCAACAAGTGCATCATGAATGTCTCTTTCCAGTTTGCTCAGATCATTATTTATATCTGTTGTTGCGTTATTATTCGTAGCGTTGTTAGTGGAAGCTTCGCCATTTTCAGTTTGCATGATTTTACCCTGTCAATTTTAAAAAATAATGTTGTAATCCCATCATTGTCCTCCTGCAATCCTCAATTGGTCAAGACCATTCATATAAGGCCGCAGTCTTTCGGGAACCGTTACGCTGCCATCAGCGTTTTGATAATTTTCGAGTATAGCGACCAGCGTTCTGCCGACCGCCAGACCTGAACCATTTAACGTATGTAGCAATTCTGGCTTGCCGTTTTTATTACGGAAGCGTGCCTGCATGCGTCTGGCCTGGAATGATTCACAATTGCTGCAGGAAGAGATTTCTCTATACGTCTTTTGTGCGGGTAACCAGACTTCAATATCATAGGTTTTTGCAGCTGAAAAACCCATATCACCTGTACACAGTGTCATGACCCGGTAAGGTAAGTCCAGTTCTTGCAGGATTTTTTCGGCGTTGCTGATTAATTCTTCAAGCGCTGTGTAGGATTCATCAGGGTGGACGATGTGAACCAGTTCAACCTTGTCAAACTGGTGTTGACGAATTAAACCGCGGGTATCCTTGCCGTAGCTGCCGGCTTCTGAACGAAAGCAGGGGGTATGTGCGACAAATTTTAAAGGCAGCGATTTAAGCGCTACAATTTCGTTACGGACAATATTGGTAAGAGATACTTCTGCCGTTGGGATTAGATAGTAATCGGGTGTTTGATTATTCTCGGTGAAGGTTTTTCCACCGGCATTGACGACAAAAAGGTCTTCTTCAAATTTGGGTAGCTGACCGGTTCCTTGCAGACTGTCACGGTTGACCAGATACGGCGTATAGGTTTCCGTATACCCATGTTCCTGTATATGCGTATCCAGCATAAATTGTGCAATAGCACGATGCAGGCGCGCAAGGCCATCTTTCATCAAGCTAAAGCGCGCGCCGCTTAGTTTGGCTGCCGATTCAAAATCCAGCAGATTCAATCCCTCTCCAATAGCGACATGGTCTTTTGCCTCAAATTCAAACGCAGGAATTTTTCCCCAACGTCGAATTTCCTGATTATCCTCTTCTCCAGTGCCTTCTGGCACACTGTTATGCGGAAGATTAGGAACATCAAGCATAATTTTTTGTAACTCGGATTGGATTTGTTCCAGATTGTCCTGGAATTGTTTAAGTTCGTCACCGAGTTGGGCAACTTCGGTCAGGATGGCTGAAGTGTCTTCCCCTTTGCTTTTAGCCAGTCCGATTTGTTTTGAAGCTGTGTTACGTCTGGCTTGAAGTTCTTGGGTTTGCGTTTGAATTTTTTTTCGCCTGGCTTCCAAATGGTTGAACCGGTCGACTGGAAAATGATAATTTCTGGTGTTCAGTTTTCGGGTGACTTGGTTCAAATCGGTGCGTAATAGTTGGATATCTAGCATGCAAACTCCGGGTGAAATTTTCTATAAATGATATTGTATTGGAGATTTAATCTATGAGTTGTTAATAACCTTATGCCCGGTTAACCCTTTTGTTCAGAGAATTTTTGTTTTCTGGCCTTTTGATCCAGACTGCGCAGATAATTCAGTTTTTCCTGGATCTTGCTTTCTAATCCGCTGAGCGTTGGGTGATAAAAATTAATATCGGGCATATCATCGGGAAAGTAGTTTTCGCCTGCAACATAGCCTTCAGGATAATCGTGAGCATACCGATAATCGTGCCCATAACCCATTTTTTTCATCAGTTGTGTGGGCGCATTGCGTAAATGCAGTGGTACCGGTCTGGACTTGTCTTTTGCAATAAATGCCCGTGCTTTTTTATATGCCAGATAAACTGCATTACTTTTCGGCGCACAGGATAAATATAAAGTTGCCTGCGCCAAAGATAGCTCACCCTCGGGGCTTCCCAGTCTTTCATAGCTTTCACATGCATTCAATGTGATTTGCAGAGCCCGGGGATCGGCTGTGCCGATGTCTTCCACCGCCATGCGTACCAGGCGGCGCCCGATATATAGCGGGTCTGTTCCGCTGTCCAGCATGCGGCACAACCAATAAAGTGCTGCATCTGGCGATGAGCCGCGAACCGATTTATGCAGTGCTGAAATTTGATCATAAAACGCATCGCCCCCTTTATCAAAAAGGCGGGTGCTGCGTGATAATGCATTTTGCACATCGTCTGTATCAATTAAGGCCATGTTTTGAGTGTCAGCCGCAATAATCATTTGATCAAGTATATTCAGCATGCGCCGTGCATCGCCATCAGCAAAAGCTATGATTAATTGGCGTGCATTATCGGTAAATTGTCTTGTGCTGGAAATGATTTTCAAAGCGCGATTAAATATTTGATTTAAATCATCTTCCGTTAAAGCGGTTAAGGTGTATACCTGGGCACGTGATAATAATGCGCTGTTAACCTCAAATGACGGATTCTCAGTAGTTGCGCCGATAAAAGTAAATAAACCTTGTTCGACATGCGGTAAAAAAGCATCCTGCTGCGATTTGTTGAAACGATGCACTTCATCAACAAAAAGTATGGTATGACGACCGTTCTGTTGTAAAACGAGTTGCGCCTTTTCAATGGCACTGCGGATATCCTTGATACCTGATAATACCGCCGATAGTGCGATAAACTCCGCATTAAAAACGTGAGTCATGATTCTTGCCAGCGTTGTTTTGCCAGTCCCGGGAGGTCCCCATAAAATCATGGAATGCGGATTCCCTGACTCAATTGCCAATTGCAGGGGTTTTCCTTTTCCTAATAAATGCTGTTGTCCAATAATATCGCTAAGGACTTTGGGGCGCAGTCGCTCGGCTAGCGGCGATTTGGGTTTTTGATTCGTAAAGAGGTCACTCACCGATGACGTCCACACCATCAGGCGGCATAAATTTAAAAAACCCCTCAGGCAGGCTAGGATTCTTTATTAAATTAGAAAAAGTTAAATACGTGGTCTGACCAAAATTATCTCTCAAAGCCATATATTGCAAATCACCATTGAGAGAAAAGCCCAGCTGTATAAACTCGAAGGCGCTGTCTTTACTTTTTGGAATGGCTTCCATCCATTCAATGTCATCCTGCGGGCCTAAATTATTCAGTTCAAAGTTATCTTCGATCGCAATGTTGCCGGCTAGCAGTGCGGCGGGACTACTGCCGATTGCGATGTTAAACTGGCGGACAGTCACTTGGTTTAAATCGTGATCGTAAAACCAGACCTGCTTGCCGTCGCCAATAATCGATTGTTCATAGGGTTTTTGGTATATCCAGCGGAATTTGTCTGGACGCTCAAACTCTAATGTGCCACTTGATTTTTGTATGCTCCGGGCGTTTTTGTCGAGCAAAGTCTGGGAGAAATTCGCACGTACCGTTTGCGTTTCCTGTATAAAAGATTTGAGATTATCGATTGCGGAGGCGCAGGCAAAAACGGGCATTGCGAGTAGCAGGGCTGCCAGATAAAAATTAAAGAAACAAACAGTTCGGTTTATTGTGAGGGTCATACTTTCTTTATAAAAATGAACTAATAGATACAAAATAAAGCACAGCCTTAATATTCAGTCTATTCGCTGCGCGCTGGAACGAGCACTTCTCGGTTGCCGTTACTTTGCATCGAGGATACCAAACCTGCGCGTTCCATTTCTTCGATTAAACGTGCAGCCCGATTATAACCAATGCGAAGATTTCTTTGTACCAGTGAAATGGATGCGCGACGGGTTTTGACAACGATTTGGACTGCTTCGTCATACAGTGGGTCACTTTCTGCGCTGGTCTGTTTTCTGGCTTCGTTCTGGAAATCACCGCTGCTTTCCTCTTCGCTTGTTCTCAGGATTTCTTCTACATAACAGGGCTCGCCGTGTTCTTTAAGATATTCAACAACATTATGGACCTCATGATCTGCGACATAGGCGCCATGAATACGCTGTGGATAACCGCTGCCGGGGGGTAAATAAAGCATATCACCCTGGCCTAGTAAAGTCTCTGCACCCATCTGATCGAGAATGGTGCGCGAATCAATTTTACTGGAAACCTGGAAGGCTACCCGTGTCGGAATATTCGCCTTGATCAATCCGGTTATGACATCTACTGATGGGCGCTGCGTTGCCAGTAACAGATGAATTCCCGCTGCTCGAGCTTTCTGAGCAAGTCTGGCAATTAAATGTTCAACCTTTTTGCCTGCTACCATCATCAAATCAGCCAGTTCGTCAATGATTACTACTATCAGCGGCAATTCTTCAAGTAACTCAGGTGTTTCGTCTGCAGATAATGGATTGAATAATGGTTCTTCTTTTTTGGCCGCTTCACGCACTTTTTGATTGAATCCGTTCAGGTTGCGCACGCCTAATGATGACATCAGCTTGTAACGGCGCTCCATCTCGACCACAGACCAGCGTAGCGCATTGGCTGCTTCACTCATGTCAGTAACAACAGGCGTTAACAGGTGGGGTATGCCTTCATATACGGATAGCTCCAGCATTTTAGGGTCAACCAGAATCAAACGAACCTGTTCAGGTGTGCTTTTATACACCAAGCTTAAAATAACAGCATTGATGGCGACAGATTTTCCTGATCCTGTGGTGCCAGCAACCAAAGCGTGCGGCATTTTCGCGAGATCGGAGACAACAGGGCGTCCGCTGATGTCTTTTCCTAACGCTATCGTCAATGGCGATGCTGTGTCAGCGTAAGCTTGTGAACTGATAATTTCGATAAGACGAACCGTTTGCCGCTTCGGATTAGGAATTTCCAACCCCATCGTTGTTTTTCCCGGAATTGTTTCAACCACACGGATGCGCGCAACTGAAAGTGCACGCGCGAGGTCTTTAATCAGATTGATAATTTGATTGCCCTTGACGCCAATGGCGGGCTCGATCTCATAGCGCGTAATGACAGGCCCGGGATACGCTGAAACGACCTTTACAACAACACCAAATTCTTTGAGCTTGCTTTCTATCAAACGTGATGTCGATTCAAGAACGTCTTTGGATATAATTTCTATATCTTTTTCAGGCTCATCAAGCAAGTGCAGTGGTGGCAGGTGAGACTCCGTTAAATTCGGAAACAAGCTTTTTTGCTTTTCCTGCTTTTCCTTTGTGGCGCGCTCTGATTTGGCGATATTGGTCGCAGGAGGTTCTATATGGATGGGTGTATTAGTATGCGTTTGGCTTGTGTCTGAAGTAACCAACGCTTTGGGCTCGTATTCGTCTGTCCATTTCGTCTGTTTGATTTGTCTGTTAAGCCAGCGCGTCTGAATCCATAGAATGCTATTTTCAATGACTTCGCCGATTTTTTCGACAAAGCGCACCCACGATAAACCCGTAAATTGACTAAAACCGATAGCAATTAAAATCAAAAGGGTCATAGTTGCGCCAGTAAACCCAAGTAGCTGAGATAAATAGTAGCCTATGCTTTCACCTAAAATGCCACCTGACTGATAAGGCAAAGCGACGTTTAACGAATAGAATCGAAGTGACTCAAGCCCACTGCTTGCAACCTGCAATATTAGGAATCCACCGATTGAAAGGATTATTGAATGACGATCAAAAATGCCAGCAACGTCAATGCGTCGGTAGCCCCAGGAAACAGCGGCAAAGAAAAAAGCTACCCACCACCATGCCGATACGCCAAATAGGTATAACAACAGGTCGGCAAGCCATGCGCCAATATTTCCACCCGCATTCTGAATATGGTCATAATCGCCGCTATGTGACCAGCCTGGATCCCCGCGGTCATAAGTGTAAAAGATTAGAATAAGATAAAATGCGGCGCCAACAAGAATTAACCAGCCAGACTCTCTTAAAAGTCGGGATACACGTGGCGACAATGAGCGGCCATTTGACTTGTTGGCCATAGGTTTATTAATCAAACTCATGGATATATTAAAGCACTAAAGCTTTATTTGATCTTATGAGATTTGAATTATATAAGAAAACCAATCAAAAATACGCTGGGAGTACGTGACAGGCAACTTTCATGTCTTGTTAGTTATCCTATCACGTCGTTTTTATGCTTTTTTACAGCTTTTGATTTTAACCCGACCTTGGTCGACATAAAATGGCGGGAACATGTGCTTTTTCTATGTCATTTATTTCTGGCAGGGTTGCTACTTGATTGTATCCATTTCCTTTGGCTATCGATAGCGCATTCTCTGCACGTTTATATAGTTTCTGAATGTTATCTTTGTCGTTAAGCATAGTAATGCCTCCATTGATAACCAATTCTTGTTGAATGCCTTGCTGGTTCATTTTGGAGACTTTTTTGCATAACGCCTCACTTGCGTCTTTTGCTTTGCGAATGTCGGTTTCGGCATACAAAACCACGAAACGGTGTTGGTCAACCCTGTAAAGTTGGTCGGAACTCCTTATGGATTTTCTTATTTCATCGGATAAGATTTTGATATGTTGATTATTGATGTGAACATTTGGTTTTTCAATTTTGTTTAATAAATTGGAATTCGTGATATCAAAAATAGCTAATGACAAGTTTCGTCTGTAGCGTATGCTTCTGTTAATTTCTGTTTTTGTCTCTTCCTCGAATGCCCGATTGTTTTTGCACTGCGTTAAAGGGTCGATATTGGTTTCGTTTATCAATGTATACAGCTCATGATTAACTTTTTTTATTTTTAGTACCATGTATGCTGTTACTGTTATGACCATCAGAGCCAAAATTCGGTTAGTCAGCACTACATCTATAGGAGCAACAATACCTGGTGCTAGAGCAAAACCAAAAAATGTGAGTAGTATTCCTGTAACTGTTGCTATATAGGTGCTCCAATTACTTTTAAACCATAAACTTGCAAAGACGATTAGCGCATACGGTGTCCCTGCGGCTACACCCAAGGGTGTATAAAGATCAAATAAAAAAATAACTATTGATGTGAAAAATAAAAAAAACCAATAAATGTAATTGCTATAGACATTATCGGGTAATTTTAAATGAGTGAGTTTTGGAAAAATTAATGAACGCATATCGCTGATATCCCCTCTTATCAGGTACTATGAAATACTAATTACACATACTTACGTCATAGTTCAACTTTTTTGTAATTTTAAGTTTTAAAAAATATGCTTAATTTATCAAATCTTGTCGAAATAACAATTCTAGCATAATGGTCTGTGAACTATAAAAGGTTTCTTTCTTGAGTCTCTTACAAAATTATCACGTGCTAACCGAAAAAAGTTTGGTATTTGTCATTGAGGCTGATTTTTTGAGTGATAGTTCTAGTTCCTCTGATAACCAGGGAACTCAGGGCAATCGGGCTTAAATTGCCCCAATAATTTTTAGCAAATAATCATTATCCCAGCCCGCCTTTAATCGTTTTGTTTTTACACCGACCTTTGACATTTTTTCTTTTTTTATCAGATTCAGAGCAATATGTCTGATAATAGCAAGATTAGCTGCGCTATGGCCTTTGCGTGTTCGATTACTGTCTTCGTCAAAGGCGATATCAAGAACCCAGTGTAAATTGTTTTCGATAGCCCAGTGAGCGCGAACAGCATGCTCCAGCTTGATAGGATTGCTGGCGCTTAGACTGCTAATGAAATAACGCGTTTCCTTGGATATTTTATTTTCTGATTCTCTTGTTGCTGTGACCTCAATGATGCTCTGCAGCCCCGGCCAGGAATGTCGTTCTTTTAACCATGCTATCTCATCTATTGCACGAACAGTTCGTGTCTCAATGCGCCCATGTCCACCATCAACTGTTACCTTTGCGGCTTCTGGAGACAGTGACGATGCAAAATATGTGGCAACATCTTCATGCAAGCTTCCTTGGTTGCCTTTCAGGCTCAAAACATAATCTGCGTCTTGCTGAATAATCTGCCGGGCTATCTTCTTCTGGCAACCCATCGCATCAATTGTGATCACGGTTCCTGTAATATCCAAGCGAGAGAGCAGTTTGGGAATGGCCGTAATTTCATTGGATTTGTCATCCACTTGAACCTGACCCAAAACTAGGCTATTACGCTGCGCCCATGCGCTAACCATATGGATTGCTGCCTTTTTTGAGGCCCTGTCAATGCTACGCCTTATACATTTGCCGTCAATAGCAATGATCTCTCCATCAGTCAAACGCGCTAAATCACAAACCCAGTTGGAAAAGCATTCGCTAAATTGCTCGGTGTCTATCACCATGAAAACTTCACCGAAGGTGTCATGAGAGGGTATTCCATGTTGCAGACCGAGTAATTCGGTAAACCATGCTTCTTTGGCTTTACCAAATTCTTCTATAGCCACCCACTGCTGTCCCGTTAACTTTCCAATCAAAACAAAGTTGGTTGGTTATCATATTTGAAGCGGCTATCAGGAGGATCGCCTCGCAAAAGAGCCATGAGATCACGTTTTTCAAAAAGATTGAGCTGCAACAATCGTAGTATTTGTTGCATACTGATATGAATCTTTGACTGAAATTTGATAAACGCGATCAGCAAATAGACACATAATGCGATCCAGATTTGAGTCATAACTGCATTTTTGCTGGTTCCGACAAACGATTTGATTTTAAGGTTCTGTTTGATCCATTTGAAGAAAAGCTCCACCTGCCAGCGCGCCTTATAGACATCGGCAATGGTTTTGGCCGCCAGTTTGAAATGATTCGTCAGAAAAATATATTGCTTGCCGGTATCGATATCTCGATAGACGATGCGGCGTAATGGAATCGGACATTTTTTCACGGCATTATTAGCGGTAAACATTATCGTCTGATCGCTGATTATTCCTTTGTTTTTCTGTACAGCGTGGTGCTCAATCACTTTATAGCGGGCATTTGATTTAAGGCGGGTAACAAAATATATGCCTTTGTTTGTCAACTGGTTAAACCAAGCGTAATCCATGTAGCCTCTATCCATTGCCACGATACTGCCAGTTGGAAATGCCAGTGTGCGCCCAACTTCAATATCAGTCGTTTTTCCTTCTGTGATTACGGTAAATTCAGGCAAATAACCGCTGTGATTGAGGCCGACATGCAATTTGATAGCCCCTTTCGTAGCTCGAAAATCAGCCCAAGGAAAAACAGACAGGCACAAATCAATGGTCGATGCATCCAGTGAATAAAGCGTGTTCTTGAAGCGGAATCGATGGCCTGGCGTTAGATGTTGACAATGGCGCAACAACTTTCCAAACAACGCCTCATACAAGCTATAGGGCTTGTTTTCATTCATGCGCGCAAGGTTCGAGCGTGTTAGCTTTGCGCTGCCAAGATGATACAGACGGTGTGCTTGCGCATTCACGTTCCCTACGATATCACGCAAACTGATACGGCCAGATAACTGTGCCATCACCATGACTACAAACTGGGACCAACGGGTAGCGGTACGAAAAGATCGCCCCGCATGATGGTGGTTTGCCAAAGACTCAAATTCATGTCTCGAAACAAATTTTAGAATTTGGGAAAGGATTGTATTACAATGTGCCATGGCCTGATTCTCCAATCTTATTCAATAAGTTATCGTAAATCCTATTGTAACAATTTTGGTTGAATCGGGCCTCTTCATTTGTCAGTTAGCGGGACAGCAGTGATAGCCACCCAATTGTCCGCTCCACAAATAACCGCACAAAGTGAAATAAAAAATATATCTTGGAGTTGATGCTTCTTTTGTCTGTCTACTCTTGGATCTTCAATACTTGAAAAATGATGAATGATTGAAGCTGTTGGTTTGTCTGTCATTTAAAATCAAAATGATAGAGCTAATACCTCAACTTGTTTCTGTTTTCAAGTATTTTTAAGCACGATTGCCCTGCCAGGGAACTAATGAACTCTATATGCTCCGCCAGGTTTGTGATAAAGTTTCATGTAGCATTTTCATTTGTTGATCTTTTTGGTTCTTAACAATTCAACTGTATTACCTATGGATAGGTTACTTTCATTTTTTGGCCATTCGGACCAGTAATTCAGCTTAATTTTTAAATTTTGCACGTTGCTCTCTTGTGATATTGTTAGCCGCTATTGAAATTTAAAAAGGATAAATGAGTAAAAGTTGATTGCATTTTTAATTGATGGTTTCATGTTTGCAGTATGTAGTTAAGTTAACAGGGCACAAAGCAAAGACCGGCGTGAAAAAACTCAAAACTAAAATCCGAAGCGAGTTATAAAGATGTCAACTGTCAACTGTCAACTTTGATAATACGTGTTCCGGCTAATCTATCATGAAGATACTGATGGTCGCGATCAATAAATGCCCATATGATTCCGACACCAAAGCATAAAATACCAATGACGGCGATCAAGTAACGAGTAATGGCTTTGCGTTTACTCAGAAGGTTTCCATCCACAGTAACCACTCGCATTTTCCAGGTCTGCATTGCCAGGGTCTGTCCACCATGTGTCCAGAACCAGATAAAGTAGTAGCCCATGACAACAAGCAAATAAAATTGGTATAGTGGAATGAAATAAAAGGCATCAGCATCTCGAAAAATGAGATGAAAAATAAAACTGGCAATAAAGATAATGGCCAACAGAATTAGAAATTCATAGAGCAGGCTTACGAGTCGCCGCCAGAATCCGGGGAAAGAATATGTCATGATGTTATTACCTTGGTACTTGGTATTAAGGCGGGTGGCGTTAGCACACACTAGTAGTTTTTAATGGGCAAATGGTATTGGAAGAACATTAGTAATTCAATACCCTTGAATATTTTGTTTTTGTAATTTTAAATCAATAGAGAATCAAATGAGTGATATGAGGGCTAGTGAAGTTATAGTAAAGAAACAACAAAAAATGATACGCAAAAAAGGCAGGCCGCTCGGTTATGACCCTGATGAAATATTGGAAATAGCGATGAATTTATTCTGGGCTAACGGGTACGAGGCAACATCTTTGGATGATATTTTAAATGCGACAAATATTGCTAAAAGCAGTTTTTATCATATGTTTGGTAATAAACAACAATTGTTCGAGCGTTGTCTCAATCGGTATTGCGATAGGCAGGTGGCACTGATAGAGGAAAGCATACAGCAATCCTCAACGGGCAGAGACTTTATTGAAAAATTTCTGCATGGATTGGTTGAAACGGTTCGTAAAAGTAAGGAACGGTATATAGGGTGTTTTGTAACAAATACCCTATACGAATTTAATGACCGGAACGCCGCTGTTTCAAAAATATTATCCAACGTAACGACGAAGTTAAATCAGTTGCTACAGCTTGCTATCAAAAAAGGTCAATCAAAAGGTGTCATTACTAAGAATAAGACTTCCAGCGCATTGGCTAATTTTTTAATGAGCAGCATAGCCGGAATCAGAACGATGATCCATGCTCAGGTTGAAATAGATCAACTTGAAGAAATACTCGATTCAACACTTGCGGCGCTCGATTAATCTCTGATCTTTCTTTGGACTTGATTTTTAATTGATCTTACGTGGGTTCAGTGCCCAGGCATTGATATGGCAATCTAGGTTTTATTGATAATTATTATCGTTTGTTTTATTATTCGTGGTTTGGTGGATTGGCTTTACTGGCTTTGCTTGGTCATCGTCAGCTCGATGAATGTTTATGTATTTTATTTAGAAGGATGGCGCGCTGAATATTAATAATTGGTTAATGGTCGCCAGGCAATCTGATAAGCTGGTTAAAAGTTGCTATACGAATCTTTTCGGCAGATTTACCGTTCACCCACGTTTTGAAATCGGAAAAAGGTTGTTGGTACTGGTTTAGATTATCTGTAATGCAATCACTGTCACATAAAAATATTGATTATTTAGGATCAAAGCAGAATTTTATTTCGTTGCCAGGATTGTTTGTTGTATTGATTGTTCATGGTGTTTTGATTTATGGGCTGTGGAATCAACGCATGCTACCGCCACCAGAACAAATGGTTACATTGTTTGCTGAAATTATTTCTCAGCCTGCTCCTCAGCAGGCACCCGTAGTCAGGCAGGAACCAACGCCAGCAAAATTGAGGCCAGTCAAAAAACCCGAACCAAAACCGGAAATTAAGAAACTGGCTACAAAAGCACCGGTATTACCCAAACAGGAACCGATAGTGCTGCCAGAACCTGAACCTGTGCAAGAACCAATTATAGAGCAGGAAAGTATTCCCGAGCCAGTGACTGAAGTTCCGCCGAGACAAATGGATACGGGGCCGGTAACACTTTCTTCCGAACTGTCCGTTTCATGCCCGAAATTGACTGCTCCCGCATATCCCGCCATCTCCCGTCGCATGGGTGAAGAAGGTAAATTGGTGTTGCGTGTCGAACTGGATGAAACTGGTCATATCGATGATGCGCATGTGATTGATAGTAGTGGTTATGAACGTTTGGACAATGCGGCTTTGGAGGCTGTGAAAAGTTGGCAATGCAGGCCATCAATGCGTAACGGCCAACCGGTTCGCGCAGTTGCGCTGCAACCCTTCAATTTTGTACTGCAAGGAAATTAATTCAATGGAACAAGGACTTGGTTTTTCTCATTTTCTCGCTCAAATCGATGAAGTGGGAATCAGTGTGCTGGTTTTGCTTATCTCTCTCTCAGTTGCAAGCTGGTACCTCATTATTACAAAAAGCATTGCCAATTTTATAGCAAAAAAAAGAGCAACAGCATTTCTGAATCATTTCTGGAGTGTTGAATCGCTTGATGAAGTGAGAAAATCATTAAACGCAACTACACCGAATAATGCATTCGCGGAACTGGCCAAACTGGGAATTGATGCAGCAGATGATTCCCAAATGCATGATTCGCAAAAGCTTGCTGCCGCAGGTGGAACCAGTGAATTTCTGACACGCGCATTGCGTAACGGTATCGATCAGGAGGCAACACGCGTTGAAAATGGACTGACGCTCATCGCATCGGCTGGTTCTGCGGCTCCCTATATCGGCTTATTCGGTACCGTATGGGGTATTTATCATGCTTTGATACAAATTGGCTTGTCTGGACAAGGTACGCTGGATAAGGTTGCCGGTCCGGTGGGTGAAGCATTGATTATGACGGCGTTAGGACTTGCGGTCGCGATTCCCGCAGTTTTGGCTTATAACGCATTTGTGCGACGCAATCGTATCTGGCTCGCGCGTCTTGATGCATTTGCACATGATCTTTTTGTTTTGATAACAGTTGGTTATGGTAGTGCTAATGGCGGTGGTGGCACGGAAAGGCAATCATCGCATTCGTCGCCAATCCCGCAAACTATCGCTCCAGCAACAACTTATTCAAACCTTGAAGGGAGAGGACAGTAATGGCGTTTGGTAGTATGAACAGCAGTGGACAGCAAGCACCAATGGCTGAAATCAATGTGGTGCCACTCGTAGATGTCATGCTGGTTTTGTTGATTATTTTTATTATTACTGCGCCGTTGCTGACACATTCAGTAAAAATCGATTTGCCTAAAGCAGAAAGCATTCCCAATATTACTCAGCCAGAACATGTCGAGATGGCTATACGAACTGACGGCAGTCTGTTTTGGAACGGGGAGCCGGTGATGCTCGATCAATTGTCAGATCGGTTTGCCGCAACTGTTGCGCAGGAACCGAAAACAGAATTACATATCAAGGCTGATAAGCAGGCACATTATGAACATGTAGCGCGGGTTATGAGTAAAGCTGCTAATGCGGGCATAGCCAGAATCGGATTTATCACAGATCCAACGATACAAGAATAACGTTTTCAAAAGTTATAATTTATCTTGTGAGGCACTATGCGGTAGTTGAACCGGCTCCAGAATGCCAGCGTAGGGGTCATCGAAAACATCAAGCGACAAACTGTTTTCACTGCGTGCAACAATAAGTGTAACAACTGCGTCCCCGGTGACATTGACGGCAGTACGCATCATATCCAGCAGACGGTCCACGCCCATAATCAATGCAATCCCTTCTACAGGAAGTCCGACCTGATTAAAGACCATGGCCAGCATGATCAAGCCCACACCTGGCACACCGGCGGTTCCGATTGAAGCCAGTACAGCCATGCCGATAACCGTCAAATAACCGTTGATGCCCAGTTCTATGCCATATACATTGGCAATAAAGACTGTTGCAACACCCTGCATTATGGCGGTGCCGTCCATGTTTATGGTCGCGCCGAAGGGTACGACAAATGAGGCGGTGGAATTATCAACACCCATACGTTTTTCAACGGTTCTCAGTGTTACGGGAATGGTGGCGTTAGAGCTCGAGGTGCTGAAGGCAAAAATCTGTGCGGTACGTACTTTTTTTAGGAATTTAAGGGGACTGAGTTTTCCCAACAGTTTTAACAGAACCATCAACGTCCCTGTTGCATGAAAAATTAAAACCGCGACAACGACTCCAAAATAACCAATCATGGGCATGATCAAACCAATGCCCTGCGCTGCAAAGGTTTTAGCCATTAATGCAAAGACGCCATAAGGTGCGATAGCCATTACAACATTGACAACTTGCATCATAACGTCGTTAAGTCTTTCGACGCCGTCAATTATATTGCGTCCACGCTCACCGATCATTAGCAGGCAGATGGCAAACAGAATCGTAAAAAAGATAATCTGCAGCATATTGCCTTCAGCAAAGGCGGCAACTGGATTACTTGGAACCAGATTGATAAATACTTGTGTAAGCGGTGGGGCTTCAGGTGTGGAGAATTCGCTTGATGGCGCTTGTGCCAAATTAAAGTCTTTGCCTGGGCCAGCGTAATAGGCCACTAGAATCGACAAAGAAATTGCCAGGGCTGTAGATATAAGAAATAGGGCAAATGCTTTGATTCCGACGCGGCCAAGTTTGTTAACGTCGCCAATTCCACAGACACCGCAAATTAGCGAGAATGTGACGAGGGGAACTACAAGCATTTTCAAAAGATTGATAAAAATGGCACCAACAACATGAAAAAGGCCATTTACAAGATAATTCTGAACAAATTCAATATCGTGTGCAAAGTTGTTAATCAGGCTTCCGAGTACCAGTCCTGCAACCATCCAGATGAGAATTTTTGTGGTCATGTTCATGGTATAGGAATGCGTTAAGGCGCAACGATTATGCTTGGCGTGTAATAAATGCG
The DNA here is from genome assembly GCA_024235795.1 of Burkholderiales bacterium. GTDB lineage: Bacteria > Pseudomonadota > Gammaproteobacteria > Burkholderiales > Nitrosomonadaceae > Nitrosomonas. Next base: position 324,646 of record JACKLR010000002.1, read on the forward strand.
TTTATTCTCCCGGTTGCAATGTGACTGGAATTTCGATTTCCTGTTCATTGCGAAGTATTCTGACCTGTATCGTATCACCCACGCGATACCCGTCAATGATCGACAACAGTTTTTCGACTGAATCGACCGGCTTGTTATCGATGGCAATAATAATATCGCGTGGGGTAATTTCACCATTGGATGAAATGTGTGCACCCTTGAGACCGGCTGAATCAGCGGCAGAACCACGGCTAACGCCGAGTATGACGACGCCGTCTACATCAATCATGCCTGTCAGGTGGTCATTAAATTTGCCGTCGACCGTAATTCCCAATGCCGGACGAATATATTTGCCGCGAGTGATAAGTTGCGGCACAACACGGTTGACTGTGTCAACGGGTACTGCAAATCCGATACCGGCGCTCGCGCCGCTCGGACTGTAAATGGCTGTGTTAATTCCGATCAGACGGCCCGCTGAATCCAGTAACGGTCCGCCCGAATTTCCAGGATTAATTGCTGCATCGGTTTGAATCAAGTTATCGATAGTACGACCACCTTCACCCGGTAGTGAACGATCAAGTGCTGAGACAATACCTGTTGTTAACGTCCAGTCCAGGCCAAAAGGATTGCCGATAGCAAATACCTTTTGCCCAACTTTGAGATCACGGCTGGAACCGAGCGGAACGGGCGCCGGGCGTTGGAAACCGAGGCCAATTCTCAGTACCGCAATATCATGAGCAGGACTTGCTCCAACTAAAGCGGCTTTGTAATCCCGGCCATCCGCCAGGCGAACCATTGCTTCGCTGGCGCCTTTAATCACATGAAAATTGGTGATGATATGGCCATTATCATCCCAGATAAAACCGGATCCCGTGCCGCTGGGAACAGAAAAAATATTGCGTGTCCATGCATCCATGACGCGTTGCCGAGTGGTGATGAACACAACTGAATCACGCGAGTTCTCAAATAGTGTAATGGTGCTTTGTTCATCTTCTGCCAGATTGCCGCGCGCTTCAACAATACGAGGTTCGGCATATTCTCGTTTGTTGTTCGGTACAAAAAATTCCGAGACAAAAAAGTCGGGAACAATGCGTAAAAATATGAGCAACAGCACGGCTGCCAATATAATCCAGAATAAACGGGATAAGAGTCGACCGTTATCGAGCATATGGATTTATTCCTAGTAGATAATCAGCGTGATTTATTAAATCTAATTGCATGCAATCAATAAGTCAGAACGGGCCGGAGACTTCAAAAGTTATACCATCTTCGTGCATGCCTGAAGCGCCACGTTGTGAGCTGAAGTACAACCGCGATCCATCTGGGCTAAAAGCCGGGCCGGTGATCTCGGATTGATCTTGATTGACGACTTGTAACAGCGGCAGGATTTCATCCTGGCTGACTACAACAATTTGCATATTACCACCGTCTTCGGCAACAAGCAGTTCTCCTGCCGCGTTGGCTGTAATATTATCCACGCCGGTCAAAGCAGGAAATAAATAATAGGCTGCATTATAAACAATACGCAGTTGCATATTCCGGGTATCGTAAGACCAAATACGGTTGTCGCCTTTGGTGGTAAAGTAAACGATTCCTTGGTGATACCAGATGCCTTCGCCACCGTCGAACGGCGTACTGTGTTTAACCTGATAACGTGTCGGTATAGAAGTTGCGAGTGGATCGGGTAAAGAATGCCAGCGAACTTTACCAATACGGTCATTGATAACCTCGGCAACTTCCAAATAGCCATCATTTAAATCCGGATTGCCTGCGGTATCGAATGTACTGGTTGTATATCGATACAGACGGCCGTCAGGTTCATCTTCGGTCAAATATAATTGCTTCATCTGAAGATCGACTGCAACCGCTTCATGTCTAAATGCACCGAGTGCAGGTCTCAGGCGTGGCGGTATTTTACCAAAAGGATCGCATTCCCACACCTGGCCCTTATTAACCTCTTCGCATGATAACCAGGTTTTCCAGGGCGTGTGACCGCCTGCGCAATTACGGCTGGTATTGCTCAAGATGGAATAAGCGTCAACGATTTCACCGTGTCGATCGAAACGCAACGCACCGACACCACCTTCCTTGTTTTTGAGTTCGCAATTGGAAACATAAATCCAGCCGCCATCCTCCGCTACAGCAAATGTAGCACCGCCATCAGGTGCAGCATGCCATTTATACCCGAAAAGTGTTTGGCCGGAGCGCGCAACAATGCGGGAACTGAATCCTTTGGGTAAACGCATGCCATTAGCATCGGGCGGCAGCAGTCCGTCTCTGGCTGCATGAATCAATGAAGCTGCTTGGCTGGGCACAGACGACCAGTGACCAGAGAAGAAAATACCTAATCCGCTGACCAGGCCATACTTGAGAAATTTCCGGCGGTGCTGCCCAAATATATTCATATCGATTGAAAATAATTATGTCTGCCTAAATGTGATTGTGATCAAATAATCGTGATTTCCTATCAGGCGGTGTTGCGGTGTTTAAAAGGTATATTCTATATCCATACTGTTTGCACGATGTGCTTTTTTGTAACGAGAAGGAAATTAACGAGAAGAATTAAACGTATTGCTCTGAAATTTAATTTAAATTATCCCTATTTCGCCTACATAAATTTTAGCGCAGTTGTTTGCTTGCAATTCATAATTGAATATGCAATGATCAAGCAAAAGGAGGGTTTTTTATGGCACCCTTTCTCAACAAAAAGTATTTCCCAAGCAATTCAAGTGACGAAGGTCAAAACCTTGAGAATGCGTTAAACAGTATTCTGGCGCAGGATTGCAAGGGTGATTTCTTTTCAATGCTGGCGCACTATCAGCGTGTTCTCGCTGATAACAATCAAAAACATGTTTGGCCTGACATTCATGGGAAGCTTGAAACATTGTTCAAATGTGGAAAAGCTGAAGTACTCAATGGCCCAATGATTGGTATTCCTGTTTCTATTAGGGATAGCGATTACTTCAAAAATATCGGTGAAACAGGAGCAAATCAACGATCCATTATCGCCAATATAGAATGGATGGCAACGGCGTGGAATGCGACTTATGCGGATACCGGTTTGTGGATGGGCAAGACATTTGAACCCGTTTCACGTGAAGTTGTTGTTGAAAAAACAGATAATCATTCGCAGATGGTCAATGCATTTGATTCTGAAACGACGCGTATTGGCCGCAATTACTTTCGTGAACCGCCGGATCCAAATATTATCCAGGCGATTGGCCTTCCCGCGCTGACGCAATTATGGCATCTGAAAGACCGCCCGATGAATCCTGCGGCAGAAGGGTTTGATGGTCAGCTTTTACCTGAAAATCTGGCGAAGGAAAAAGCAATTCCCTATAGTAAAACGGGTGGGTATTTTCTCTGTAACCCGAGTCAATCAGTGGTGCCCGAAATGAACGGCAAGGCGGTGTACCAGCTGAATTACCGCTGGCCTGAATTGAAGCCGAGTTATCCGATGACGCGTCTGATAGATGAAATCGTGCGTATTGATGACGGTATTTATCTCGGTCAGTTGGTTTTTGCGACACGTCATTACAGTCTTGGCAGCATAACACTGCCCAATGATGAGGTCATGTCGATCGGCGAGAATTACCCGGAACGCGGCTTCTGGGAGAAATTAAAACGCCTTGTTGGAATGGGTCAGGAGGACGACGCACAGTATTACGGCTATCAAAATAATGGTTTCTTTTTGATGGTTGACCCCGATTACGCAAAAGCATTTTATGCGGATAATGCTTTTTCGCAGTTGCGTCCCCGTAAAGGTGAAATCGGTTTTCACGAGTTGGGTTATGATCAGCCGGTCACGGCCGCTGATTTCCGCAAGCCGGCTGTAGCTGCTGAACACAATAAGCAATGGCCGGAAATTTCCGATTGGGCCGTAGATTGGAAACAGAATCCGGGGTTGGCGCGTAAATTTACAACGTTTATCCTCGAAGCCTCGCCTTTGGGCGAGCAGGATGATTTTGTAGAAGACACGCGCATGGATGGGGAGTCCATACTGCAGATGCTGCAGCGCATCAGCCACGAGATTTCCGTGCAAAGCAATCCACAGGATCAGCTAAAACATTTTGAAAAACTTAATGCACTGTTTCGCCGTGGCGTAGCCCCGACTGTTAAAAACGGTTTATTTCAGGGCAGCGGTGAAAAGGGATATAACTGCCGCCTGGACAGTAAAGAAACAAACAACTGGTATGGCGAGCCTGCGCATACGACCGGATTTGACTACTATCATGGCGCCACGCTCAATCTGCACTGCGGGTTTGCGGAAACATTCATGCCGGATATGCATGATCGTTATGAGGATGCAGGGCTTTTCCCAAGTTCGCTGGCCAATATACTGGATAACCATTCTCTGCCCAATCTGCTCAATATGACATGGCACACTATCGGAAAATTTATTTTTCCATGGGCCGGCAAATCTTTTGAAAAGATTTCGGGGCGCAAACTGAGCATGCTGCTGGATGAAAGTAGTGATCTGGCTGATCGTTATCCTGAGCGTGTTCATGAACTCAAGTCTTTTTTGGCCAGCAGGCCGCATTATAGTCTTGTGGAAAAGAATAAAGCACACTTTTGGGATGCTGAAGGCGTTTATGCACAACATCTCAAGCGCGGCGCCTGGGATCGGGGTATGTCGGATGAAGATAAAGCATTCTGGGAACACGAGGCCGCGACGCATTGGGTTGACGGGAGCAATATTCAGGACAAACGCATTGTCGCCGCCGATCCGTTGATGCGCATTGTGGATATGAATTATCGCGTTCCCGATGCTTCCCTGCTGGCGGCTGCAGAACAAGGACCGACGCCATTTGTGCGGCAGGGCTATATTTTTCTGGGCGCGGATGGCAGGGAATCGATTTTGGCAATGAACAACGGCGCCACAAAAAAGAAAACAGTTTTCCAGTTCCATTATCGTTTTCCAATGATAGGCGGGCCAACGCCGATTGGTTTCTGTCTCGATGAACTTGTTGAAATAGCGGATGGTCTTTATTTAGGACAGTTAATTTATTCGACGGCGTTGAATGTACCATTTCATTCTTCGGTTGATCCGGAAATGTATAAATACCAGTTGTTTGGTTATTTTTTGCTACTCGACAACGCATGGCAGCACCATAGGCTGGCAATTGGATTAGATACGCTGCAATAATCAGACAGGAGGGATTGCACGATGCAAACAGCAAATCTGAATCGGGGCGGCATACAGATTGATCTTGAACATGGCACGGTGGATACCACGGCCTTGGATGACAGCATTGTCAATTTTCCTATACCCAATGATTCCCCCGACAAAATAAAGACATTGAATGATTTGACGCTGGGTCATATCAAACTCAGTGATTTTCCCGTGATTCAGTCGTGGCGTAATCAACTGTTTGATCCGGAATGGATACCTGAAGTCTGTGACGAATTGCCGCGTTTGCTCACCGAATTCGTTCGCAAGCCGGAAAATGAAGCGTTACCCCCGACAACACGGCGCGCGCAGGCGTTGAAATATATATTCAGTCATAAAACACCGATAGTCAGAAAAACGGACTTATTGCCGGGGCAGACGACCACAAGCTTTGTCGGTCCGGTGGTGCATATGGATATGAGCGGTTACTGTATCTGGCCGGAACTGGAAACAATAGCAACAAGAGCGCAAAATCCTTTCAAAATCAAACCGGAAGTCGCTAAACGGTTAAATGAGGAAATTTTTCCTTTCTGGCTTGAGCGGCGCACGGTTCAGGAAGTGGCGCGTTATTCCGATTATGACACGGTTGATTACGCCAATGATCAAAGAGATACCGTTGATGGCGGCATGGTTGGCGATCAACCATCTATTGATCCACCGTTAAAAAAGCGTGCCGGTGAAACGCCGAAATGTCAGGAACTGTTTGAACGTGTTGCGTTCTATCTGACCGACAAGGCAACCGCAGTTTCCCATACCACGCCGGACTTTGGCCGCGTATTAAAGTACGGTCTGGATGGATTGATTACACAGTTGCAGAAAGATATCGAGGATGCGGGCACGGGCGGGCTAACTGCGGCGCAGCAGGAATTTGCCGAAGCGGTCATTACTGTTTATGAAGGCGTCAAGCAGTATGCAGCGCATCTTGCGGACGCGTCAGAACAGGCCGGAAATGATGAATTGGCCAGAATTTGCCGAAAGATTCCGGCAAAACCCGCTGAAACGCTTGCAGAGGCATTGACAGCAGTCTGGATATGTTATCACCTCCTGCTGCAGGAAAACACCAACTTTGGTTTGTCTCCCGGACGGCTCGATCAGACTTTGAATGACTACTATTTGAACGACTGGCGGCAGCAACCGGATGAGGCGGCTAAGGCTGCCTATACCAGGCATGCGGTTGAATTAATGTGCCACTTCTTTTTGCGCTGTTCGGATCATGTACCCTTGTCTCCGGAAACGGCCGAAGTGCTTTTTGCGGGCAGTGGATCAAATCAGGCGCTCACTGTGGGCGGCACCCATTATGTCGACGGAAAGACCGTGGATGCGGTCAATGATATGACTTATATCATTCTCAAAGCCACGGAAATGCTGTCCATACGCGATCCCAATGTTCATGCGCGTTATCATAAGGATGTTCACCATCGCGCAGCGGATGGCTCGCCGCTCGGGCCCGATCAAGTATCGTCCTATCTCAAACGTATTTGCCAAGTCAACCTGATTACCCGTGCAACTCCCGCCTTGCATGGCGATGTGCCGGTAATACACAGCATGGCGAACTATTATGCCCGTCATGACCATGTCACCATGGGCGAAGCCTTAACGGATGCACATGATTATGCATCCATCGGCTGCATTGAGCAAAATGCCGATCACAAGCATTATGGTCATACCGGGTCAACATTGCTGGTATTGCCGGCGGTACTTGAACTGGCCATGTTTGGCGGCAAGCACCGCAGTGACGGCATCGGTAAACATGATCCGAATCTATTCTACGGCAAACCGGACTATACGACACGGCCGCTCGGAGAAATGGATTCAATGGAGGAATTTATCGACAGCTTCCGTTTTCAACTGGATGAAATGGCGCGGCATTGTGTTCAGTTTAATAATTACCTTGGCCGTACGCTGGAAAAGGTGCGTCCATCGCCATTGTTGTCGGGGTTATTCGACGGGCCAACGAATATTCCGGACGGCCATGGCGCCAAATTCCGCGATGTGTCTTCCGGTGGCGCCAAATATAATTCTTCAGGCGTTGCCGTTATCGGGCTTGCTGATGTCATCGATTCGTTCTGCGTGATTGATGCACTGGTTTTCAGTGGCAAAATGACAGCTGATGAGTTGATCGCTGTTCTGGATGCAAATTTCGAGCCGCAACGGCTTCCAGTCAATGAACGCCAGAATTTTCTCAGAACATTCATTGATCTGATTAAAAAACATTTTTCCAGCAGTACACAGCAGACACCTGTGGCACTGAAACCTGAGCGTCTGCAGGAATGCATGCAAATGATCCGGGTTGCGCCAAAATATGGCGCGGGTGTCGATGAGACGCCTGGCGGTATTTTTAATAACGCAATGGCGGTGAAATATACGCGTTTACTGACCAAAATGATTCAGGGTATATTTTTCAAATATCGCACGCATCGCGGCGGGCGGTATTTAACAGGTTACTGGAGCATGACCAATCATGCCGGTTTTGGCTTGTTGTACAAGGCAACGCCAAATGGCCGTCATGACAACGCGCCTTTTGCCAGTGGCATTACGCCGTGTCCGGGTATTATCAAGCCTAACGGCGAACCGGTTATGCTGCTCGATCATATGCTGTCAGTTGCCAGTGTTAACCCGGATACGGTACTGAATGGGTATACCTACAATCTCAGTCTGACGCCGCGTGGCAAAGACTATTTCAACGAAGATACGGATTTGTTCGCGACCCATATGAAAACATTCATGGATCAGGATGGAGTTCTGGTGCAGTTGTGTGTGACATCCATTGAAGATTTCATTGCTGCCGACAAAGCTGCGACGGCGGCAAGCGAAGCGGGTGCCGGGGAAGCAGAGCAGCAAGCATTGGCGCCTTATAAGGATTTGATGATACGTGTGGCGGGATATTCGGCGTATTATGTGACGCTGAGTCCGCAAATGCGGAAGGAAATAATCGATCGCGCCAATTTTGATATGAAAAGCGGTGTCGAACAGCACGCAACTCTTGAAAAAATAGGAGCCTGATATGCACGCGACGCTTCCTGCAATGCCGCAAGGCATACACACTATTTTGAAAACCGGTCTTCATTTGGGTGAGCGTAATGATGAACTGACCGGATTATTGAGCCGCGCGGAAGGCAAGATTCTTGCCAATGGTATGGCTGCGCTGATTAAACTCGGGTTTGGTTTTTTGATCAACGAAGGCTTGAGTGACAGTAAAGCGCAGCAGGCGCAAGAATTTTTTCAGGAAAATTTTGTCATCAAGGATCCCTATGCACCCGGCGGTATTCGTTATTATCAGGGAAAAATCCTGATTCGTACGCGAAAACCGGCAGATGATATGAATGTGTTGATTCGTTTTTGTCCGGATCCGGCCGCGTTGTATATCGATACGCCCTTCGGTAAGCGGTTTAATCCCTGTGCAATTGTAGATACCGTAGTGTTGAGTGAATCAAAAGCGGATCGGATCGAACAGGATCCGGACAAAGTGGATCTGGTGATTCGATTCAAGGATGCAAAAGCTATACTTGGACTGGCCGAACGCCCGGACGTCGATGTCGTGCAGTTGCTGCTTGAGAATCTGGTTCAAATTACGGGAAACTTTGGTCACATGTTTAAATTTGGCGCCATCGGTAAAAGCGTTCAGGCGCTACTTATGGATGCGCATGAACGATAAAGGACTGATTTTCGATATCAAACGCGATAGCAGTGAGGATGGGCCAGGAATCCGCACGACTGTTTTTTTTAAGGGTTGTCCGCTTTCCTGTGTTTGGTGCCAGAATCCTGAAGGAAAAAAATTTTTACCGGAACCGGATGTGCATGGCGATGTGATTGGCACCTGGTACAGCGTCGATGAACTGATGTATCGTTTGCGCCAGGATAAGCCTTTTTTCATTTCAACCGGTGGCGGTGTCACATTATCGGGTGGTGAGCCAACGTTGCAGATGGATTTTGCCAGTCGCTTGTTACAGGCATTAAAGCGCGAGGGTATCCATACAGCGCTGGAGACAGGCGGTTTTTTCCAGTATCAGGCCTTTAAAGAGAAAATGTTGCCCTGGCTGGATTTGATTTATTTCGATATTAAACTGATCGATGCAGTGGAGAGCAAACAGTACTGTGGGCGATCCAGTCAGCGGATCCTCGAGAATTTTTCACGATTGATCGCGGAAGCCAGCATACCGGTTATCCCAAGAATTCCTTTGATTCCTGATATTACTGCAACGGAACAAAATCTTAAGGGTATTGCTGCGTTTCTTGATCGGCATGGTGTCAAATCATGTGAATTAATGCCCTATAATCCATTATGGATCGGCAAGCTGGAGAAACTGGGAATAACCCCAGGTTATCAGCGTGCCAGTTATATGACATCGGCTGAGAAAAAAGCATGTGTCGACCATTTTATCAAATAATCTGATAAAGAAAGGGGAGGGCAAGGCTATGCAAATTGACTTTCATCATGCTGCAACCTATGTGTTGGCGCGTTTGGCTGGCTTCAAACACACTGAGGCAGATATTGTTGCTTATTCAGCGCAATATGTTGATGACGCGACAAACTCAGGTGTGATCCGTTTTACCAATGGCGCCTTGTACCGGCATATCAGTTCCGCGCACAAAACAGCAGACTATAGAAATTTTGTCGATCTGGCTAACCATGTGGTCTGGGTTCCGTTTCATTTTCTGCCTGGCAATGGCGGACTGCCGGCCGGGCAAAGCCCTGCAGGTGATTTTGTTGAACGAATTATTTGTCGGCCAAATAGTCCCGTTGCGCAGGATATGGTCGAAGACTGCATAAATCATAAACACAGCGCTTATGCACTGCACAGGCTGGGTATCACCATGCACGTTTATGCGGATACCTGGGCGCATCAGGGGTTTGCGGGAATTAATCATAAAGTTAACGATATCAGCAATCTGGATGATGTGGACAATCCTGGCAGTGCGCTTGTAAACAGAATGAAAATATTTTTTGGCGACCTGTTTGACTTGAAAGCTAGCAAGCTGGTCGGGGATACCCTGCCATTAGGTCATGGCGCCGCACTTTCTTATCCTGACAGGCCCTATCTTAAATGGCAGTATGTGGATCATAATAACAAAACGGTGGAAAAAGATAACACGCGCATTTTCATGGACGCGTGCGAGAACATGTATCAAGCCATGAAACGTTTTTTAGCCGGTGATGCCCATGCGCAGGTTGCGGGACTGCCGGAAAACGACAAAAATAAAATTGAGCATTTACTGCGTACATTACAGGATGAAAATAGCAAAAAACGCCATTTGAAGTGGTTGCAGCACATTGCAAGCGGCTATTTCAGTTTTCAACCCGAAACGTTAACCTACGTTGAAAAGGGGGAAGGCTCATGGAAGCATCTTGCGCTGGGAACAACCAAGTCCAAAGATGATAAATTTGAAAAATTCGAATATTCAGATGCCTTTATGACCAGCAACTGGAAGTTGTTTCATGATGCCCTGCAGGCGCACCGCTTCCATGTGCTTCATCAATTACTGCCGAGTTACAGTATTTGCGCTGCCTGATCGGATCAATGGGTTTGAAGGAAATGTACATGAAATTTGGTTGCGATTAAATAATTGTTGATAGACACTGTTAACGCTAATAACTAAACTGATCTGCAACTATGGTAAAAGTAAAACGTATGGTGCTTGATGTACTCAAGCCGCATCAGCCCAATGGGCTCGAATTTGCCAGCGTCCTGGCCGAACATTGCCCTGATTGTCATATTAAATATTCTGTCCTGGAGGTGGATGAACAGACCGAAACAACAATTGTTGTTATTGATGGTGATCATATTCAATTTGATATTGTTTCAGAAACGATTAGTTCAATGGGTGCGACTATCCATAGTATCGATGAAGTTGAAGTTATCGGATTGCAACCTGAATCCGAATGAAGATGCTCCTGGAACATGGCTGGCAGATAGCTTGACAAAAGACACAAGATCTCTATAATCTTCGCCTTGTCTCTTGGGCGTTAGCTTTTGTCAAAAAGAAAACTTCTGATTGTACTTAACGCGGGAATAGCTCAGTGGTAGAGCACAACCTTGCCAAGGTTGGGGTCGCGAGTTCGAGCCTCGTTTCCCGCTCCATTTTATATAGAATCCTCAATTCCTACACTTTGCATGCAGGCGAGAAGTTGGTTTTGCCGTGCGCATATTCAAAGGCGGGGTGGCAGAGTGGTTATGCAGCGGCCTGCAAAGCCGTCTACGCCGGTTCGATTCCGACCCCCGCCTCCAGAGAATATCCTTTCGGAAATTTTCAATGAATTTTCAATACGCAGCATGTTTTTCCATGGCTTGAGAGCGGGCCGGTTGCTCTTAGTTTTAACTCCGGATATCCATCGATAACGTGATATTTTAGCCAGGAATTATACCGATCTTGGGAAACGGATGCGTGAGCGCTGGTCCCTGTTTGTCAATCAGCACGCTGAATGTCTATGGCGGCCTGGATGGTGTCATGAACGATAGGGTTAAACTGACCAGCCGGACAAATAACCATTGAAGATACGGGTCGATGGTTATTCCGGACTGCTCCAAGCGGGCTCCGGTGACGGATTTGTCCATTTGGCAGATCTGAGTGTCATAGATTGGTTTCCGTGCCGACAGCTGTCTGACAGAAGACGGGGCAGATTTTGTTCGCGTCATCAATCTTGACCCCCGGAGAGGATATCCAGAGCGCGAAACGGATTATGCGCCTGCATAGCGCTATGAATCGCTGTGGTCCGGCCGCAGGCACAAGTGCAGGTGTTGTTTTTCATGCTATGCTGATAGGGTAATCCTCCCATTTTTCCCGATCTTTTATGCAAAAACCTTGTCAGAATGTATATGCATCATAAAAACAATTACACGGAGACCAACAAACAGCGTTCCAGGGAAAAAGAAGCCTGCTTTCAAAAGAAGTCTTCCTGTTCCTGATTTTTCTGGTTTCTTTGATTGAGCGCTGGATGTGTTTACTATTCAACGATTTCACACTGATATTGGAATAAAAAAATCATGCCTGCACTGGTTTAATAATTTGAAAAAGGAAAATTGTCATGAAAACGGTACATCAATTATTGCAAGAAAAAGGCAACGAAGTAGCGACTGTCGGACCGGAGGAATCATTATTCACCGCCATGCAGTTAATGGCGGCAAATAACATTGGCGCGCTGCTGGTAATGGATAACAACAAACTGGTTGGCATTCTGACAGAAAGAGATTTTTCCCGTAAATCGTACCTGCTGAATAAACCCGTAAAAGACATACAGGTAAAAGAGGTGATGACCCATCAGGTAGCCTATGTCAGCCCTGACTTTTCCAATAAAGACTGCATGGCGCTGATCACCGAAAAGCGTGTGCGCCACTTGCCCGTGCTGGAAAACGGTCAGGTCATCGGCATAATTTCCATCGGTGATTTGGTCAAAGACGCTATTTCGGAACACCAATTTATTATTCATCAGCTTGAGCGCTATATTTATAGCACGCCGGAATAGCCGGGCAGGGCTGCCGAAAGTGTTGATACCGGTTTAAAATTGGCTCGCCAGAATGGATAAATCTGGTAACTGGTTTGGATTTGGTAATATCAGGCCTTGAAGGCAGCGACAAATCAAGTCTATTAAAAATTAATTCGACTGCCAAAGGCGGGTTGATAAATAAAAAATAGCTTCCAAGATAATTGTCCAAAAATATGGAGGTACCCTTCACCCTATTTTATACGATAGTTGATACGACCTTTGGTTAGATCGTAAGGAGACATTTCCAATTTTACCTTGTCACCAAGCACTATACGTATCCGAAAACGACGCATTTTACCAGATGTATAAGCTTGAATTTCTTTGCCATTATCCAGTTCAACTCGATAACATTGGTTACGTAAAACATTAGTTACTTTTCCTTCCAATTCAATAAGTTCTTCTTTAGCCATTAAAGTACCTCCCAGCTGATAAAAACAGTTGACAACATCTATCGTCATTGACGATGTCTTAAAATTAAGGAAGTGCCAAATAAATTAGATAGTGAGATCAGATCAAAGCAAAAACAAACTAGAAACGAGGTTTACATACAGTAAATGGGTGTTTTACGTTTGCGTTCTATGTTGTTATCGCTCGCTAGGATATTTATTCAGACGCTTCGCTTCCTAAAATAATTTATAAAATATTAAATCTGTATCAAACAAAACAGATGGCAGTGGTGCGCATGTGGCTGTTAAAAGATTTTAAGCAGCCACTATTTTCAATGCATACTAACAAGGGAAATTGTTGGCCTTGCCAGCATTCATCATTGCTCCTGCTCTGGCATTAAATTAAACAGCAGTTTGATGCTGTCTTATTTGAAACGAACCTGAAATACTGAAGAATTTCTACCCTTACACCAGTTTTGACTATAGTTCCGGCTCAGGCAGCTTCTCTATTGATACATCTATTGAACTTTTTGCCGTTGCTTTTTAAGCCAGATGACTTCCCTGAGCGCTTTCTTTTGTATCTATGTTCATTTGTTTTCTCATTAGGCGCGTTGGGGTTCATCAGTCGGTTAATGATATTCCATTTTTCGATATTTTCTGGTGTTATCAGACACATGGCGGAACCTTCCGCGCCAGCGCGAGCCGTTCTGCCAATACGATGAATATAATCTTCTGCACAATGCGGCAGGTCATAGTTGATGACATGCTCGATATGCGGAATATCCAGTCCTCGTGCTGCCACATCTGTAGCTACGAGTATGCGGTATTTTTGATTCCTGAAATTCGAAAGGACACTCTCTCGTTTATTTTGACGAAGATCGCCATGAATAGCATCAGCATCATGGCCTGCTTTAGAAAGTTCTTTCGCCATTTTCTCAGTAGCATATTTGGTTTTGACAAATACAATCACAGAACCTTTGCGCACATCCAGCTCGGATAACAGACTTCGATACTTCCCCCCCTCGGAGACGCGTAGTACATCATGCTGGATCTTTTTTGCAGGGGAAAGCGCGCTATCTACTGCTACATGCACTGGATTATTGAGATATTTCTCGGAAATTTTGACAATATTGTTTGGCAAGGTGGCTGAAAACAACATTGTTTGGCGTTTCTTGGGCATAAACTTCAGAATTTTTTCAATCTGGCTTGTAAAGCCCATATCCAGCATGCGATCTGTTTCATCCAGTACCAGAATATCTGTATCATGCAGCATAAGATTTCCTTGTTGAAGGTGGTCGTTTATGCGTCCGGGTGTTCCAACCAGCAATCGCGGTCTGTTACGAAGTTGTTTTAACTGGTTGGGCATGGACTCGCCACCAATCAGCAGCGCTGTTTTGATCTGGCTTCTTTTGCCGAGCATTGCCTGCAATTGGCTTATGACTTGCGTGGCCAGTTCTCGTGTTGGCGTCATCACTAATGCTGATCCACGCGAATTTGATAACAATCGGGCAACAAGTGGAATACCAAAGGCGGCTGTCTTGCCTGTTCCTGTCTGAGCTGATCCCAAAATATCACGCCCACCCAGCGCATGTGGAATGGTTTGAGCCTGAATGGGGGTAGGTTTGCTAAACTGCATGTGAAGCAGTGCTTGATTAAGGGCCTCAGGAAGCCCTAATAAATTAAAATGTTTCATGATTTCTCTTTTTAAGATAAGCCTCATCAACCGCTCATTTGAATAAGTGTAAATGTGCTTAGTTAATAACGAAGTGAGTTTAGACAGAGTGGCTTAGGCTGCTCTGCTATCCAGCAATTCAAATGTGCCGTCTTAGCGGGAAATAATTCATATCCTGTGGTTTGTTTTAAACCGTTTTACTGCTTAATTGTTATGAATATTTGCCTTTGGCGTTAATGGTGAATAGCCGTAATCTACTTTGCCCGTACCATGTAGTTTGACGGAGTCGTCTTTATTTAAACGCTTTGGATCAACAGGTTAGGAGGCTCTTTAGGGCTTGTGTCCCACAGATTGGCTGTTTTGGCGTGGTATCAAATATAAATGAATAATAAAAACTCTCTATACTTATACATGTGATGCTTAAAAAAAGCAAGAGGAAATAGCGCTGCTATCAGGGCAATCGTGCTTAAAAATACTTGAAAACAGAAACAAGTTGAGGTATTAGCTCTATCATTTTGATTTTAAATGACAGACAAACCAACAGCTTCAATCATTCATCATTTTTCAAGTATTGAAGATCCAAGAGTAGACAGACAAAAGAAGCATCAACTCCAAGATATATTTTTTATTTCACTTTGTGCGGTTATTTGTGGAGCGGACAATTGGGTGGCTATAGAAGAATTTGGTAAAGCCAAAGAAGCATGGTTTACCGAATTACTCGGTCTGCAACATGGAATGCCCTCTCATGACACCTTCGGTGAAGTTTTCATGGTGATAGACACCGAGCAATTTAGCGAATGCTTTTCCAACTGGGTTTGTGATTTAGCGCGTTTGACTGATGGAGAGATCATTGCTATTGACGGCAAATGTATAAGGCGTAGCATTGACAGGGCCTCAAAAAAGGCAGCAATCCATATGGTTAGCGCATGGGCGCAGCGTAATAGCCTGGTTTTGGGTCAGGTTCAAGTGGATGACAAATCCAATGAAATTACGGCCATTCCCAAACTGCTCTCTCGCTTGGATATTACAGGAACCGTGATCACAATTGATGCGATGGGTTGCCAGAAGAAGATAGCCCGGCAGATTATTCAGCAAGACGCAGATTATGTTTTGAGCCTGAAAGGCAACCAAGGAAGCTTGCATGAAGATGTTGCCACATATTTTGCATCGTCACTGTCTCCAGAAGCCGCAAAGGTAACAGTTGATGGTGGACATGGGCGCATTGAGACACGAACTGTTCGTGCAATAGATGAGATAGCATGGTTAAAAGAACGACATTCCTGGCCGGGGCTGCAGAGCATCATTGAGGTCACAGCAACAAGAGAATCAGAAAATAAAATATCCAAGGAAACGCGTTATTTCATTAGCAGTCTAAGCGCCAGCAATCCTATCAAGCTGGAGCATGCTGTTCGCGCTCACTGGGCTATCGAAAACAATTTACACTGGGTTCTTGATATCGCCTTTGACGAAGACAGTAATCGAACACGCAAAGGCCATAGCGCGGCTAATCTTGCTATTATCAGACATATTGCTCTGAATCTGATAAAAAAAGAAAAAATGTCAAAGGTCGGTGTAAAAACAAAACGATTAAAGGCGGGCTGGGATAATGATTATTTGCTAAAGATTATTGGGGCAATTTAAGCCCGATTGCCCTGGCGCTGCTATTTTGTCATCAGATCAGAAAGGTGTTGGTATTCTTGAGGTTCGTGCAATTTTCGGACTGGGTGAACGACAGCCAGCGTTAGCTGGCTGTCGTTCAGTCTTAAATTCACGGAATTGTGATTGATTGAATAAGTTGGTTGTTATTTTCGTTCGACTCAGGGAACCGGTCGACGTCATCAACATAAGCTCTTATCGTGTGAGTTCCGCTTGGAATAACATAGGGCTTGCCATTGGTACCAATCGTGACTGATGCACCTGCGGCCAGCGGCCCTTGTATGCCTCCCCACGTTTTATATTTGCCGTCCACTGAATATCCCACGGCGACAGCTACGCCCGCTGGGGTTGCTGCGTTGCCCTGATTTTCCACCGTGCTTGTGAAGATACCGTTGGCATAGGAGAACTGTGTGACAACAACATCAGGCAACGGCGTTGCGGTACTGTTGTTGACTATTACATTTACGATCGTACTGGTTGTTGTGTTTCCGTCCGTATCCCGTGCCACGGCTGAGATTGTATGTGCGCCATTCGGTGCGGTCGTACTATCCCACGTGAGCGTGTAGGGTGCTGCGGTAACTTCAGCGCCAAGATCGACGCCATCGAGCTTGAACTGTACGCCGGCTACGCCGGTGTCGTCAGATGCATCGGCAGAAATCGTAACCGAAGAACCTGCAACAGTAATACCCTCGGTTGGGGCGGTTACCGAAATGGTGGGGCCAGTACTGCCAGTTCCGCCGACAGTGATCGACTGGATAAGCTGGTTGTTGTTCTCGTTCGACTCGGCAAACCGGTTTACGTCGTCAACCCAGCCCCTTATCGTGTGAGTTCCGTCAGGAATGACGAAAGGCGCACCATTGGTGCCAATCGTGACGGATGCGCCTGCGGCCAGTGGTCCTTGTATGCCGCCCCAGGTTTTGTATTTGCCGTTCACTGAATATCCCACGGCAACCACCACGCCAGCCGGAGTCGCTGCGCTACCCTGATTTTCCACCGTGCTCGTGAAGATGCCATTAGCATAGGAGAGCTGCGTGACAACAACATCGGGTAAAGGTGTTGCAGTAGTGTTGTCCACGGTCACATTCACGTCTGTGCTGGTTGTCGTGTTTCCATCCGTATCCCGTGCCACGGCTGAAATGATATGCGGACCATCGACTGCGGTCGTACTGTCCCACGTAATAGTGTAAGGTTCTGTGGTGACTTCAGCGCCAAGATCGATGCCATCAAGCTTGAACTGCACGCCTGACACCCCGATGTTGTCAGATGCCACGGCGGAAACGGAAACTGTAGAACCTGTAACAGTGGCACCCTCGGTCGGGGAAGTTATGGAAACAGTGGGATTCGTTCCTCCGTTGTTGACGATTACATTGATGGTTGTATCTGTCGAATTCCCGGCAGCATCAGTTGCGGTTGCCGTGATCGTATGTGGGCCATTTGTAACAGCCGTGCTGTCCCACGTAAGCGTGTAAGGTGCCGCTGTGATATCCGGGGGATCATAAGAGCCGGAGATCCTGAAGCGTACGCTGGCTATGCTGCCATTATCAGTCGCGTTGGCAGAGAGTGTAACAGCAGTACCTGAAACAGTGGCACCCGCGGCCGGGGCAGTTATGGAGACAGTTGGTGCTTCGGTGTCGATGATGCCGCCGACAATCTGAACCTGCGTGGAATGCTGGTTGTTATTTTCGTTCAACTCAGGAAACCGGTTCACGTCGTCAACCTTGGCCGTTATCGTGTGGGTCCCGTCGGGAATGATGTATGGTGCGCCATTGGTGCCGATCGTAACAGACGCGCCAACAGCCAGCGGGCCATTTATACCACCCCAGGTTTTGTATTTGCCGTCTACCGAATATCCTACAGCGACTGCCACGCCTGCAGGGGTCGCTGCGCTACCCAGATTTTTCACCGTGCTCGTGAAGATACCATTGGCATAGGAGAGCTGCGTGACAACAACATCGGGCAGAAGTGTGGTGTTGTTGACGGTTACATTCACGCCCGTACTGGTTGTCGTGTTTCCATCCCCGTCTCGTGCGACGGCTGTAATGATGTGCGTACCCTCGGCTGCGGTCGTGCTGTCCCATGTGAGCGTGTAGGGTTTTGCGGTGACTTCAGCGCCGATATTAGCGCCGTCAAGCTTGAACTGTACGCCGACAACGCCGATATTGTCAGAAGCATTGGCAGAGAGCACAACAGAAGAACCACTAACTGTAGTACCGTTTTGTGGCGCGGTAACAGAAACTGTCGGGCTGGTACCGGGGCCGATATTGACGAACTTGGCAATAGACGGAACGCCGTTATCATTCAGAATGAAGAGCATGTAGTAGCCCGGCGGCGCGACATTTGGACTTGAAGGGGCTGTGATATCAAGTCCCCCTGCGGTCTGTGTAAAACTCAGTTCGTTAATGACCTGGCCTTGATTGAAGGCGTGAGTTACCGATCCAAGTTTGAGTAAGGTAACTTTGGAGATTGAGGCGGCATCCGGGGTGTTAATTGAGAATGTATTTCCATAAGAAATGCTGGATGGCGCCGAAGTAATCGTTGGTCTGGCACCTTTGAAAAGATAAGGAGGCGAGAATATCTCGACATACGGGTAGTTATTGCCGCCCGTGGTAAAGATCCGGCCATCCGGTAACAGCAGCGCTGTAGAATGATACACGCGGGGAATTCCGAAACTGCTGGCGAGCGTGGTCCATTGTTCGGTTACGGGATCCCACAGTTCCGCCGCATCCACGTGACCGCTTTCATCGTTAAAGCCGGGCGCAGAGGTGCCGCCTGTGACCAGCACCGTGCCGTCAGGCAATAGCGTTGCGTTGAGGTGTCTCCGGCCAAATTGCATAGAATCAACGGCGCGCCAGCTTGGTGACGCCTTATTGAGATCGATGACCTCAGCCGTATTTTTTGGAGGGGCTTGCCCGCCGCCCATCACAAGTACTTTACCTGGTGCGTACATTACAGCGGATCCGTAATCGCGGAATCCGCCGCTTCTAGACGCGACGTAACTCCATGCGCCCGTTCCCGCGGTATCCAGATAGCGAGATACTGCCGAGGCCATGGAATAGAATACCTTGCCATTCGGCGCCAGGAACATCCGGGGATAATCGTCTAATTGAAGTTGAGCGCTGGTGAGATCGCGCCAGGTTCCGGTCGATACTTCGAATACCTGCGGCAGTGGATTGGTGCCAACGGTGGTATCAATGTCACCGGAAATCGTCAAAACATCGCCATTGGCCAGAACGGTGTTTGTTGGATACCAACGGCCAGCGTTCATGTCGGGCTGGGGAAACCATTGGTCCAGTGTGTGGTCGTATATAGACGTTTTTGGCAGTCCCACGAAATTAGAGATATGTCCGCCAGTCACCAGCAGTCTGCCGTCGGGCAGTAACGTGTGTCCGACACAGAAAAGATCGTAGCCTGCTTTCGCGAGTTGAACTGTAGGGGCTGGATTGGTGATCTGATCGTTTCTACGAGAAGGGAAGGGTGGACTAATATGGACACCAGGGTTTGCTGGATCCCAGAGTTTGGGATCGTCTCCCGATATACCAACACCGTCTCCTGGCCACATCATGATCTTACCCGTCGGTAACAGATTGACATGGATTGGGAAGTAAGGCAGTGGTGAGAACACTTCCCATTGTCCCTCGATCTCGGGCGCTGCTTTTGCTGTTGCGGTAAAAAACACACCTGCCACGGCAATGGCGGCGATCGCATGTATTAAATTCCGTTTAGCCATTATTTAGCCCTCCCTAATTGTTGCGGGCTCAGGCGGAAAACCTGAAGCGGGAGCTCATGAGTGCCATGGGCATGCCCTTCAGCATCAGGGTCTAAATGACGGCCGACTGCCGTGATCAATCCCCGGGGACTGATCGCAATTGCATGTGAGAGCACAAAATCGGAGCTTGACAACACCAGGTCGTTCAGATCCTCCATGCCTCTTTGCTCTGTCCACATGAATGCGCGTTCATCGGATATATGTCCATTACTGTTATATTCTGATATACCAACTACTTCACCTGTATTATTAATCGCCAGTGCCTTGCTTGATGTATGGCCAGTGAGCGTGCCAAGTTCCTCGATAGCGCCACCCTTGGGCCAAATGACAGCATGGTGGTCTCCGCCCGTCAGACCGGAAGCCCCGACAATGTCTCCTCGATTATTAATACCCGACGCTTCACTCCAGGAGTCGCCGGGAAGCGTGCCCAGATCAAACGCTGTTTTGTCGGACCCGCCGCCCCACAGTACCGCCCGCAAACCGGAGACAGTATCACATACACCTGCGATGTCTCCGCTATTGTTAATCGCCTGACCCCGGCATGATTTGCTGCCGGGCAGTCTCGGCAGTATTTGGGCCTCGCCTGCAGGACTCCAGATGACGGCTCTGATTCCATCAGGTCCACTCGACCACCCAGTCGTCTTGCCAGCAAGGTTAATGGCCAATGCCGCGCTGCCGGTATCGCCGAGAGGCAATTCCAGGAGAACAGGATTGCCCTGCGCATCGGTGCGGTAAGCCTGCATTCCTGTGGTGGTATTCATTGAGCCTACAACCTGAAGATTATTGTTGATGGCGGAAGCGGTGCTGTAATCTTCACCTTTTCGTAATTTTGCTTCTTCTTCCCCCAGGATTCCGGCTGGTTTTTTACGGGCCTGTTTGTCATTGTTTATGACTTCAGTGAGTCCGTCTTTTCGCCAGACAATTCCACTCGGGCCGCGATGATCTTCTTTCCTGACTGTCCCCGCAATATCGCCATTGTCATTCACGGCACGAACGAGCCGGTTTGATCCCATAGGTATAACATCTACCTGCGTGGCTGAAAAAAAGTTGGTTCCTGCTGCTTTGGCGTAATCGGCAGGAATCAACGCGAGTCCCGTGCAGAGCAGGATCATAGGGATTGTCCGGAAGGATATCCACCATGAAAAAACGGAAATATTTTTCTGATGTGATAAATTCTGGACGCTATCTGCTAATCTGTATCTGTAAGCGGTTTGCTGTAGCAGCTCCAAATCAAACCTTTGATGTCGTATGGTATTCATTTTGTCTATATAAAAAATAAGATGACGATGATGTGTAGAATTATTGTTCACGCATTAACGTTATTTCTAAAATTTGGATTAGCGCCCGCTAAACCAAAATTTTTAATAAATTTTTTTGTTACTCTGCTACTTAATATATTGTTATAAAATGAAAAAAACTTTCTATAATCGATTTTATTAAAGCTTCTTGCCTGAAAAAATAACTAAAACATACAGATTTTTAGGCTGAGAATATCAAAACTGTTAGAAGAAAAATATACGTATAAATACGTAGTACCCTGCATTCTTATAATCTTCTGTTTTATTCATATAATTCATCATTACAAAATTTAGGCTGTAATGATATAAGCTATTCTTTTCTAAAATTATTGTACTTTGGTCGGCATTGCTTGAGATAAAGCGATTTAAGTGCATTTCGCTTACTATTGTCCTCATCTTTTGAATCATGGTCTGTGCGAAAAATCACATTCCGGCAACAATCGGTAAATTGACATCGTATTTTCAAATATTATGCGATTTGTATGATAATGCGTCCGTAGGGCAATCATTTGATTGGGTAGGTGGGCATTGGTTAATACGACACTTCATCTTTCCGAAAAATGGAAGGAATACGCCAAATGCTCCGAATATTGAGAAGAATTAAAAACAAGCGTTTAAGTCTATGAGTGTGTCATGATCACCGGCGAAATCAGAAACAAAGTCGACCAACTGTGGAATACCTTCTGGTCAGGCGGGGTGTCCAATCCGTTATCGGTGATCGAGCAAATCACCTATTTGTTATTCGCCAAGCGCCTGGATGATCTGCATACCGCCAGGGAAGCGCAGGCCAACCTGTTGGGTGGGGATGTTGAAAATCCCGTTTTTGAGCCCGGTCAGGATCATTTGCGCTGGTCGCGGTTCAAGGATTTCGAGCCGGAACGCAAGTTTAATGTGTTCAAGGATGAGGTGTTTCCGTTCATCAAGTCGCTCAATGGCCGGGCGGGGAGTGCTTACACCCGCTTTATGCAGGATGCCGTGTTTATCATTCCCAATCCTGCACTGCTGGATAAAGTCGTCAACATGATCGACGCCATTCCGATGGAAGACCGGGATACCAAGGGCGATCTGTACGAATACATGCTGTCCAAAATCGCCACGGCGGGGCAGAACGGACAGTTCCGCACGCCCCGGCATATCATCAAAATGATGGTCGCGCTGACCGCGCCCACACCCAAGGACATCATTTGCGATCCGGCCTGTGGCACTTGCGGCTATCTGGTGGCCGCCGCCGAATATCTGGAACATCACCACAAGGACATATTGCTGGATAAAGCACTCAAGGAACATTTCCATCATCATATGTTCCACGGGTCGGACTTTGATTCGTCGATGCTGCGTATCGGCGCGATGAACATGACGCTGCACGGCATTGACAACCCATCAATTGAAAACCGAGATTCGTTAAGTGAAGACCATGCCGGTCACCGCAATGCGTACACGTTGATCCTGGCCAACCCGCCGTTTAAAGGTTCGCTGGATTACGATGGCACTGCCAAGGACTTGCTGCAAGTCTGCAAAACCAAAAAGACCGAACTGCTGTTCATCAGCCTGTTCCTGAAGCAACTCAAACCCGGTGGCCGTTGCGCCTGCATCGTACCTGATGGTGTGTTGTTCGGCTCCAGCAACGCGCATCAGGAACTGCGCAAAACACTGGTGGAAGAGCAAAAACTGGACGCCATCATCTCCATGCCGTCCGGCGTGTTCAAACCGTATGCCGGGGTGTCCACGGCGGTGCTGGTTTTTACCCGCACCGATTCCGGCGGCACTGACAAGGTGTGGTTCTACGACATGCAGGCCGACGGCTTCAGCCTAGACGACAAACGCGAACCGGTTGCCGCCAACGACATCCCCGATATCATCGAACAATACCAGTCCTATCTAGCAGGAAATGGGGATTTTTCAGACAAAAAAGCCAAAGCCTTCACCGTCGACAAAGCCGACATCGCCGCCAATAAATACGACCTGTCGATCAACCGCTACAAGGAAACCGAATACCAGGAAGTGGAATACGACCCGCCGCAGGTGATTCTGGATCAACTGGAAGCGCTGGAAGCCGAGATTCAGCAGGATTTGAAAGCATTGCGGGGGATGTTGTGACTTGGCCAAATGTGCCTTTAACAGACGTTGTGAAGGATGTTACGTCTGGTAATGCTAAGATTATGCAAAAAGAATATCTTCAAGAAGGTGCTCTGCCTGTAATTGACCAAGGTAAAGAATTCATTGGTGGCTATGTAGATGACGTATCGTTGCAATGCAAAGAAGAATTGCCGGTTGTAATATTTGGGGATCACACGCGAGAAGTGAAGTTTGTTGACCAGCCTTTCGCACTTGGGGCTGATGGCGTCAAAGTGCTTAAACCTATAGCAGGCGTGCTTGACGAGAAATACTTATACTATGTCTTAAAACAAGCAAAGTTACCAGAAGACGCTGGCTATAGCAGGCACTTTAAGTTTGTTAAGCGGCTTCAAATCCCCCTCCCACCCCTGGAAGAACAAAAACGCATCGCAGCGATACTGGACAAGGCCGATACCATCCGCCGCAAACGCCAGCAAGCCATCGACCTCACCGACCAACTCCTCCGATCTGTCTTTTGGGACATGTTTGGTGATCCGGTGACGAATCCAAAGAAATATAAAATGGGGAAAATTGGTGATTTACTTGATAGTGTTAATTACGGAACAAGTGCAAAAGCAGGTGTAGAAGGAAAATATCCAATCTTAAGAATGAATAATATAACCTACGAAGGGGGCTGGAAGCTAAACGACCTTAAATATATTGATATGGATGAAAAGGACTTAAAAAAATATACAGCCGAACCCGGTGACATTCTTTTTAATAGAACCAATAGTAAAGAACTTGTTGGAAAAACAGCAGTATTCCGTGAAGAAAGTTCATATGTTTTTGCTGGATATTTAATTAGATCAAAAGTTAATTCATTAGCAAAACCTGAGTACATATCTGGGTTTTTAAATTCATTTTACGGAAAAAAGTTGTTGCGGAATATGTGTAAAAACATTGTTGGAATGGCTAATATAAATGCTAAAGAATATCAGGCCATCAATATATTAATTCCACCTATTGAAGAACAAAAAAAATACGCATCATTGGTTGAAAGATGTAGAAATAAAATAGCCTTCTATAGAAATGTACAAAAGAAGACAGATGAATTATCTAATGCTTTAACACAACAAGCTTTTCGTGGCGAATTAACCAAACCAATCAATTCCATATAGACGAGGCTTCATAAATGACAAAAAATAACACGAGCAGGAAGTTTTGGGAGCGTGGAAAAAATTAAGGCCAGTGGAAATTTTATTATCAAACACTGGCCATGAAAATTCGGAACGACCAGTCCTTGAAGGAATAACTCACCTTTGGGATAAGTTAACAGGTCGCTTTGTGTATTGTCGTTCCCAATGTAGAAAAATTCAAGTAGAAGGAAACGAAGAAATCAGTATTATTTTTTAAAAACAAATAGCATCATGTTATAAACGGGCGCGAAGATCATTTGTAATCAAGTTATTTATGGATGAAAAAGGCAATTTTTCCTTTTTAGCTGAACACTGGGCCTTCCTGCTGGACGATGCCCGGCAGGTGGAATGTTATGCATTGCGTGATCCGCGTGCGGCAGCCATTTATGCCCGCCGTACGCTGGAACTGTCACTCAAATGGTTGTTTGCCAATGATACCGCCTTAAAACAACCGTATGAAAAAAGCCTGGCGGCGATGATTCATGAGCCGACGTTTGCCGGCAATATCCGGCAGGGGTTGTTTCACGATATCAAGTTTATTCACCGGTTGGGCAATCTGGCGGTGCATGGCGATCAAACCATCTCGTCACAGGAAAGTTTGAAGGCAACGATTGCGCTGCACAGTTTTCTGGGCTGGTTGTCGCGGGTTTATACCCGAGAGAGTATCAAGCTGCAGGCATTTCAGGTTGAATGGGTGCCTGATTCCAGAACTGAGAGCAAAACCGAGACTGAACCCCAAACCGCGCCACTGACAACGCTACAACTGGATGAACTGCAAGCCACGTTAAAAGCACGCGACGAGGCAGCGGCACTGGCGGCGGCACGGGCGCAGGAAAAACTCACCCGGACGCAAGCGCAACTGGCCGCGATGCGTGAGCAATTGGCGCAGTTACAGCAGGTCAAGCAGGCTAATCAGAAGACCATAGCCAGCAATGAATACACCGAGGCGCAAACCCGCGAGCTGATGATTGATGTGATGCTGCGCGAAGCCGGGTGGAACCCCAAGGTCGAGGATTCCGAGGAATATGAAGTCACCAACTGCATGCCGACGGCAAATGGCGAGCGTACCGGCACCGGTTATGTGGATTATGTGTTGTGGGGTGCCGACGGCAAGCCGCTGGCCCTGGTGGAAGCCAAGAAAACCCGCAAAGACCCGAGAGCAGGCAAACACCAGGCCGAGCTGTATGCCGACTGCCTGGAACAACACCACGGGCAGCGTCCGCTGATTTATTATTCCAACGGTTATAAAACCTGGCTGTGGGATGATTTGTTTTACCCGCCCCGGGAAGTGCAAGGCTTCGCAACCCGCGATGAACTGCAATGGCACATCAACCAGCGCAGCAGTCGACAGGATTTGCGTGTGATGCAGCCCAAGAAGGAAATCACCGGGCGCTATTATCAACAGGAAGCCGCCGCACGGGTGATGGAACAGTTTGGCGAGCATCGCAAGCGCAAGAGTCTGATCGTGATGGCGACCGGCACCGGTAAAACGCGCCTGTCGATTGCGCTGGTTGACATGTTGATGCGCGCCAACTGGGCGCGGCGCATTTTGTTCCTGGCCGATAGACGGGCGCTGGTCCGGCAGGCCAAGCGGGAATTTAACAAACACTTGCCACATGTCTCGGTTGCCAGTTTGCTGGACAAAAAGCAGGAAGACGCGCGGGTGCTTTTTTCGACTTACCCCACCATGTTGAACTGCATTGACGGAACGCGCAAGGAAGTCGCCGGGATTTTCAGCGTGGCGCATTTTGACCTGGTGATCATCGATGAAGCGCATCGTTCGGTTTATCAAAAGTATGGCGCGATTTTCGATTATTTTGATGCGTTGTTGCTGGGTTTGACGGCCACGCCACGCGGCGAAGTGGATCGTAATACCTACCGCTTGTTTGAACTCGATGACCATCAACCGACGTATGCGTATGAGCTGGATCAGGCGGTGGATGATGAATACCTGGTGCCGCCGCGTGCAATCTCCGTGCCGCTGAAGTTTCAGCGTGAAGGGATTAAATACCATGAGTTGTCACCCGAGGAGCAAGAGGAATATGAATTGCAGGAGCAGTTCTATGACGCCGAGACGGGGGCGCTGAAAGAA
The DNA here is from genome assembly GCA_024235795.1 of Burkholderiales bacterium. Lineage (GTDB taxonomy): Bacteria > Pseudomonadota > Gammaproteobacteria > Burkholderiales > Nitrosomonadaceae > Nitrosomonas. Next base: position 351,399 of record JACKLR010000002.1, read on the forward strand.
GAAATCAGCTCGTCGGCCTTGAACCAGTGGCTGTTTAATACGGACACGGTGAACAAGGTGCTGATGCACCTGATGGAACACGGCATCAAGGTGGAAGGCGGCGACAAGCTCGGCAAGACGATTATTTTCGCCAAGAATACCCGGCATGCCGATTTTATCGTCGAGCAGTTTGATAAAAACTACCCGCAACTGGCGGGCAAGTTTTGCCAGAAAATCGATTTTTCGGTGAATTATGCGCAAAGCCTGATTGACGAGTTCAGCATCAAGGACAAATATCCGCAGATTGCGGTTTCTGTCGATATGCTCGACACCGGCATTGACGTGCCGGAAGTAGTTAACCTGGTGTTTTTTAAACTGGTGCGCTCCAAGACCAAATTCTGGCAAATGATCGGGCGCGGCACGCGCTTGTGTGAGGATTTGTTTGGCCCCGGTCAGCACAAGACAGAATTTGTTGTGTTTGATTATTGTCAGAACCTGGAATTCTTCGATGCGCATCCTGCGGGTTATGAGTCTGGCGTGCAGGAATCGGTCAAGCAGAAGATTTTCAAGCGACGTTTGGATTTGGCGGTTGCATTGCAAAACGGACAGCCTGAAGACAAAGCAGTTGGCGGGTACGGGGAACAATTGAAAGACCAGTTGTACCAAACCGTTGCCTCGATGAATCTGGACAATTTCATTGTTCGCAAATGCCGCGAAGACGTGGAAACCTATGCCGTCCGTGACAACTGGCAGAAACTGGATGACCAGGCTGTAACGGTCATTGCCAAAAAGTTGAGCGGCCTGCCGACGCAGGACGAGGATGATGAATTCGCCCGAAGGTTTGATTTGCTCATCCTGAATTTGCAGCAGGCGATTTTGGCAAATAACCCGGCGCAGCAAAATTATCAGCTAAAAGTGCGTGAAATCGCCAAAGGGCTTGAAAACAAGTCGACTATCCCGATGGTTAGCGCGCAAATAACGCTGATCCAGGAATTGCAGACCGATCAATGGTGGGTGGGCGTGACTTTGATCATGCTGGAAGACGTGCGGGTAAAACTCAGAAACCTGGTGCATTTTGTCGACCCGGAAGAGGGACTGAAAGACGTTTATACCGACTTTGAAGATAATATTACCGACGAAGGCACCGAACACGCTATTGTAAAACCGGATACCCAACTTAAAGATTATCGTCAGCGGGTGCAACGCTTTGTCCGCGATCACCAGGATCATGTCACCATCAAGCGCCTGAAGAACAATCAGCCGATTTCAAAAACGGATATTACCGCGCTTGAAACCATCCTGTTTGCTGAAAATGGCCCAATTCCAAAGGAAGAATACCAAAAAATCTATGGCGATCAACCGCTAGGCATACTCGTTCGATCCGTCGTTGGCCTGGATCGTAATGCGGCCAAGGCTGCATTTGCAGAATTTTTAGATAAAGCACCTCTACACCCTGATCAAATTACATTTCTGAATGAAGTCGTCGAGTATCTGGTCAAAAATGGCATTATGGCGCCAAAAGTAATGTTTGATGCTCCGTTCACCTATATCCATGACCAAGGTTTGATCGGGGTTTTTGGTGAGGATATGAGCAAGACAGTTATCGGCCTTATTCAGCATATTAATGAAAATGCGGATGTTGCTGGAAGGGGTTTGGGTGCGTGAGGTTGTGTATATCCGCAATAGTTTTAAGCATTCTGGTTGAGTTTAATGATTTCTGCGCCGTTTGTTAGTTTGTCCAGATAATCAGCCCATCGTTGCATCATTTTGTGCCGCGCCACCAGCAGGGGAGATTTTCAAATAGAATCCCCGTTTATCAAATAGCATTTTTGTGTTGGATTTAGCATTACGAATCGTTGAATCAGAAAGGAACATGGGGGCAATTCCTTACAGGAACAACTGAGTTATCCCCAGTATTGCCCCCCCCACTTACCCCTGGATGTCAATAGATAAAATTGTATCTGGCTGAACTATTAAAGCAATAAAAAAACCCGCTGTTACGCGGGTTTATGGATTTATTTGGATGGTGTTGGATATTTAAATGGTGGAGACGGCGGGAATCGAACCAGCGTCCGCACTATGTAACTATTTGTTTCTAAATATATCAGTTTTCAATGTTGCCCAAATGTTGTCCAAATATTTCAAATGCCTTATCGCCGTGCTGTTCGTTTGTGCTTATCCATCGCGCATAAGTTTTGGCAGTTATCAAGATATTTGAGTGCCCCATCTGGGCTGATACCCAGCTAATATTTTCACCGGCTGACAGCATCATTGATGCAAAAGTATGTCTCGTTTGATACGGATTTCTGTAGCGCACCCCGGCTTTTTTTAGCAGAGGTGTCCAGGCGGTTTTTCTAATTGCCTGATCTCCCAACCACGGTTCGTTTGTGCGCGGGTTATAAAATATTTTTCCGCCACGTAATAGCGTGTATTGCTTTTGATCAATCAGCGCTTTTTCAACGTGTTGTTTCATGTCAATTTCGCGGCGACCGGTTGCGGTTTTGGTTGTTTCTTCAGATTGAGATGCTTGTGTAATTGCTTTATTTATCCTGATTTTTTTTCGCTCCCAGTCGATATCTGACCATTCCAGAGCAATTAACTCTGACGTGCGCATACCAGTCCAGAAAAACACTATGCATTGGTTGCGTATTTGTCCGCTGGCAAATTTAATAATTGCTGCTTGTTCTTCAGCGGTGAATGGGTCAATTGTCAGCTTCTTGACTGGTGGATCATTTCGTTTGTAAGTCCAGCCGTAGAGAGGATTGTCATGTATCAGTCCGTCATGCTTTGCATCTTGGAGTGCAGCCCTCAATGGGCTTAAGATATTGGCAATACGCTTGTTAGAGCATGTCATTCCTGAGACCCAAGAACGAATATCGGCGCGTGTTAAATGGTGTAGTAATTTCCCCTCAAACTGAGGTATTACCATATGTGTAATGGTTTTATAGTAATCATGATACGTGCTTGCTTTAATGGTCGGTTTTTTATTAGCCAACCATTCATTCAGGTATGTTCTTACTGTGTATTGCGTTGGAGCAAATTTATGAGCATTCTTTGAATTCGGGAATGTTACAGAATAATCAAAAGTACCGTTCTCGATAGCCAACAAAATAGCGGCACGGTGGTTGGCGGCGCGTTTCAGGTTAGCGGGAGTGGGCTGCAACTTGATCCGTTCGCGGCATTTTTGTCCTTGATAGTAGAAGCTGATGGCAATCGACGTTGTGCTACCTGCTGTGACGCCTGGATATTTGTTTCTGCCCATTTGTGATACCCGCTGATACTGATTAAAATTCTGCCGTCCGGTGCTTTGATAAATTCTTTACCACGTAACCAATCTCCACGATAAATTTTAGAGTTTATCGCTTCCGGTGTATAGCCTGTTTCTTCGCAGAATTTTTTAATGGTTACGTAGTTTGCGCCGGTCATCTGTGTTTCTGCCAGTAAAAAGTTTTCTCAGTACATATTGTTTTTTTTAAATTAAAATTTTGTTGTTAACCCAAGATCACAAGAACCAATATCGCTGAAACCAACACCAGACAGGCAGCCAGCAAATTCATGATGGCCGCCTGCCTGGAAATTCTGTTTATCTCATGGATTTCATGATTAATTTCGATTCTGATTTTTTCGCTGATCAATTGCATGCTCTGATCTATCAACTGATCATTGTTTTTGCTGAAATGGTTTTGTTGTGTGTTAATCAGCGCATTGGCTTTTTTACTGGCATATGAATGCCATTGGTTAAAACTTTCCTGCAAGATCGCTTCATATTTGCTCAGCAGTTCAGCATGCGCTTTTTCATTCTGTTCCAGCAATACTTCATTCAGTGTGTGCATCATTAGCACAGGATCATCTTTGGTCAGAACAATGTCGTGTTCTGACGCAATCCGTTTAATCAATGCATCCAGCCTGTCGTTGTTCATGACAATACCGCAGCCACGTTTTCCAGAGTAGTAAACAACTGTCTTCTGATGATGGTTAACCGCTGGCGTACCATCACCGGTAGCGCGCTGTTTTTGAGTGCTTCATCAAACGTGAATTTCGATTGCAGGATTTCAGTCAAATCCTTGCCGAAAGTCTCCGGTTTGTAGTGTGGAATTCTAATGATGGCCGATACCCGCGCCTTGTTATCAAGGTACGCTTTCATTTCCTCAAATTGTTTGCCGTTCATGGTGATCTCGCCCCAATAAGGATTAAGCCAGACCACAAACAATGCTTCCTTTGGAAACTGTTTCACGAGATGTACAAAACCGTTCAGTGTGTCGAGTAATGCCTGGCTGCCGGTAATTACGGTATGAACAACCAGTTCATGCCCCATATCCAGCAACAATGCCGGAATCTGATTGCTGATCAGGTAGTGCGACATCGGCACAAAAGTACTCGCGCCATTATCGATAATGACATCGGTTTCTGTGTTGGCGATGAGTTCGATCAGATCGTCAAACTTCCTGGGATCGATCTCGTCGTTGTTCATGACATTAATCTGCTTAACATTGAGTTTCTTGAAACCGTAAAACGTGGCATTGACCGGATCGGTATCAATGCACAACGGATTTTTGCCTTTGGCGATTCTGTGTTGTGCCAATGTCGATGAGATAAACGATTTACCAACGCCGCCTTTACCTTGCAGAATCATGTGTATCTTAGCCATCAGATAAGCTCCTCTTTTTCGGTTGCAGAATTAAAACGAAATCCTTCCTGATCGGTGGTTGCTGTTTTGGCAGATGATTTGTGTTGTTTTTGTTTGCTGTCATTAGTGATGTGACGGTTCACCAACGTTCTGAACCATTGATAAGAGCATTTAATCTTTCCCTCGTCATATAACGTGTCCCATACCTGGTACACCGTCCAGCCATCCTGTAATGCTTGTTCTATATCCGGCTTCAATGCGATAAACACCGGCAAAAACTTTTTGCCGGTATTTTTGTACTTGTCTGTAAATAGCGCGATACGTTCTGATAAGGTTTTGGTCATCACAATCTTCCCCATATCAAATTATTCTTTGGCGGCAATGATTTTTTTTTGAGTTTTTTTATTTTTTTCTAAAAAAATTTCCCACTCCATTTTCAAGTATCTTTTACTTGCCTTGAAGTTGCTTTTAGTTTCATTTTGTTTCTTTCCGTTTCTTTTGCTTTTTTATCCTTTCTTTTTGTTTCAAAAACACTTTCTTTTACTTGAAAGAAGCTTCTTGAAAGCATTTTTAAAGGTGTTGAAATTATAATATAACGAAAATTAACTGTTTGCAAACTTATAATATAGTGGTAGTATATTTTAAAAAACTAACACAACAGGGCAAGATATGTGGAGATGGCCATCTCCACGCAAACTTTATTCGCAAATACTTTGCTCAACGTTGATCTTGCTCTACGAGGTAAGCGGAAATGACAGTTATAGAGCGCCAAACAGGTAGTGAAAAACAGAAGACTGTAGATGCTAATGAAGGAACAAAGTACGCAAAAAGTACAAAACGGGATAAGCGCCTCAGAGTTCCTGTATTGCCGGAGGAGGAAATAATGATCAAAGCAAAAGCCATCGAAGCCGGATTAACTATTGCCGAGTATCTACGCAATCTAGGTATGGGTTATACCGTACCCAGCGTTATCGATAACCGGCAGGTAGATGCGCTGCTTAAAATCAACGCCGACCTGGGGAGACTTGGCGGATTGATCAAACTGTGGCTCACCAATGACAGCCGCACAAAATACATCGGCAAATCACAGTTACATATGACGCTGGACACAATCCGGGAAACACAAAGCGCGATGCTCAATGAAATTATCAAACTCAGGAAGTGATATTCGGAATAACCAAATTACTTAAGCCGCTTAAACACCATGATCGCTAAAATCATCCCTATCAAATCGATACGCAAAAGCAACTTCTCTGCTTTGGTAAAGTATCTGACCGATCCGCAAGGCAAAACCGAGCGTATCGGACAGATTGCGGTTACCAACTGCTACACCGATGAAATGACAGCAGCATTGCTTGAAATCCAAAATACGCAGGAAATGAACAAGCGCGCCAAATCTGATAAAACCTGTCACCTGGTGTTGAGTTTCCCGGAAGGCGAGCGGTTATCCAATGTCCAACTGAATGAAATAGAAGAACGGTTTTGTGATGCATTGGGGTTTGGTGAACATCAACGCATCAGTGTCGTGCATGACGACACTAATAACCTGCACATCCATATTGCGATCAACAAGATTCATCCGCGCAAACTGACGATCCACAATCCTTATTACGACTATAAAAAAGTCGCAACACTGTGTGAGCAGATAGAACAGGAATACGGACTGACAAAAGTTAATCACGAAACCAAGCTAGATAAATCCTCACGTATCATTCAGGACATCGAATCCAATGCGGGTATTGAGAGCTTGCTTGGCTGGATACGGCGCGAGTGCCTTGATGACATCAAACAAGCTGATACCTGGCAGGATTTGCATCAGGTTCTGCAAGACCATGGTCTTGAAATCAAAGAACGTGGCAACGGCTTGGTGTTTGTTTCCAGCAATGGTGTTGCTGTTAAAGCGAGTTCGGTTGACCGGTCTTTATCGAAACCGAATTTGATCAAACGGCTGGGTGCTTTTGAACCGGCTATAGATACACCACAAACAAATAATCAAAGCACCCAAACAACAGAAGCAAAAGCTAAACACTATCAACCCAAACCGCTGCACAACAAAGTTGATACTTCCAGATTATATGAACGTTACCAGCAACAACAAGCCAGTGCATCTTCTCGGCGTAATGAACAGTGGCTTAAATTACGGAAACAACGCGACCTGTTGATTGAACGCGCCAAACAGGAAGCCAGAAGTAAGCGCGGCATCATCAAATATGTACAGGCCGGGCCGCTTGGCAAGAAAGCCTTGTATGCAACCGTCAGTCTTCAATTCAAAACAACACTGGATGAAATCAAGCGTGATTACCGCAAAGCCTATGCACGATTGAAAACAGATTCCCGCAGAATGTCATGGCTGGATTGGCTGACGGTTGAAGTTAAAAACGGCAATGTCGAAGCGCTTTCAGTATTACGCGCCAGAAGTAAAAGAGAAAGCAGAAGTGGTGCAGTTATGGGTGATCATATTACTGGAAACAAATACAATAACGACCAGTCCAGAAAATATGAAATTGAGTCCATAGCCAAAGATGGAACCGTGATCTACAAAGTTGGTAACACGGCTGTTCGTGATGATGGCAAGCGGTTGTTTGTCTCTCAAAGTGCTTTGGATGATTCTTTGGTTGACGTGCTGCAAGTTGCCATCAACAAGTACGGCAATCACCTGTCGGTTCATGGAACAGATACATTCAAATCTGCGGTTGTTCGGACGGCGGCACAAAACAGAATTCGCATCACATTTGATGATCCGGAACTTGAGCGGTACAGCAGTCAATTGATGAAACAAATTGTATTCCAGAAACGATCCAAAACTTCAACGCTTCAAAGGAGTCTGTGATGAACAAATACAATCCCGGTTTCCAGGAAAACAAAAACGAAAAGAAAGATGCGTTGATCATACGCTTGCTCGCAATCGTTTTTTTGATTGGCGGGTTTCAGGTGGCAACACAGTATTTTGCACACCAGTTCAATTATCAGGATCAGCTCGGATCGCATTTTAATCAAATTTATGCGCCCTGGTCGATTGTGATCTGGAGTATTCAATGGTATGACAAACATCCAGGCATCTTCGATTTGGCTGCCGGTTACGGAATCCTGTTTTCCAGTGTCGGATTGATACTGGTGTTGATCGTCAAGATGATGCTCGCTAATTCTTCGCGGGCCAACCGTAATCTGTATGGTTCAGCACGATGGGCAGACAAAAAGGATATCGAAGCGGCCGGACTGTTATCTTCCAGAAAGAACAAAAGCGGTGAAGCGGTTTATGTCGGCGCTTGGCGTGATAAATCCGGCAAAACGCACTATCTAAAACACAGCGGTCCAGAGCATGTATTGTGTTTTGCGCCGACCCGCTCGGGTAAAGGTGTGAGCCTGGTCATTCCGACCTTGCTGTCGTGGACACAAAGTGCTGTCATTACTGACCTCAAAGGCGAACTCTGGGCGTTAACATCCGGGTGGCGCAAGCACTATGCCAACAATAACGTGTTGCGTTTCGATCCGGCATCTGTTTCTAGCTGTCGCTGGAATCCGCTCGATGAAATCATTATTGGCAGCGGCACAGAAGTAGCCGATGTGCAAAATCTCGTAAACCTGATCGTCGATCCTGATGGCAAGGGACTGGAAACCCACTGGCAAAAGACGGCGCATGCGCTATTGGTTGGATTGATTCTGCATGTGCTGTACAAGTCGGAGCATGAAGGCACACCTGCAACACTACCCGCTGTCGATGCATTGTTGTCCGATCCTGACCGCGATATCCGTGAACTCTGGATGGAAATGATCATGCCGGAAAATGGTAACGCACATCCGGTTATCGCAGCCAGTGCCAAGGATATGCTGGACCGGCCTGAAGAAGAAGCCGGTTCCGTGTTATCAACCGCAAAATCGTATTTGGCTTTGTATCGCGATCCGATTGTTGCAAACAATATCAGTGATTCGGATTTCTGTATCCGTGATCTGATGCACCAGAGTAACCCTGTCAGTCTTTATATTGTTTCACACCCGAACGATAAATCGCGACTGCGTCCGCTAATTCGCATCCTGATCAATATGATCGTTAGGAAACTGGCTGGTCAGATGGCATTTCAAAATGGTGAACCGGTTACGCACTACAAGCATCGGTTGTTGCTCATGCTCGATGAATTTCCAAGTTTGGGTAAATTGGAAATCTTCCAGGAATCTTTGGCGTTTATTGCGGGTTACGGTATCAAGGCGTATCTAATCTGCCAGGATATCAACCAGCTTAAAAGCCGTGAATCGGGATACGGCCACGATGAAGCGATTACCTCGAACTGTCATATCCAGACCGCGTTTGCGCCCAACCGTATAGAAACCGCAGAACACTTATCCAAACTCACCGGCCAGACTACGGTAATTAAAGAACAGATCACCACGAGCGGTAGACGGTCATCGATGATGCATGGCCATGTCACACGCACACTACAGGAGACACAGCGTGCTTTACTAACACCGGACGAATGCATGCGCCTGCCGGGTGCAACCAAAGATGCAAACGGCAGAATTACCAAACCGGGCGACATGATTATCTATGTTGCCGGATATCCTGCGATTTATGGCGTACAACCGTTGTACTTCCAGGATGAAACATTTGCCGCGCGCGCCAAAGTTGATCCGCCAATATCAAGCGACCGGGTGACCAGCTCTTTTGATGGTGCCGGTGCTGATTCTGGCACTGGCACTGATACTGGCGCTGGAACTTCAAGACTATGATGATGAACAAGCCGCTCAAAATCCTGGCTATCGGTGTGCTGATACTCAGTATCGGTCTGTTTGTGCTGAGCATTGTCTTGCGGTTTGGCGGGTTTTATATCAACACCACTCCAAGCCTACCGGTTGGTTTGTACAGGATTGTTGATGAACCGGTTTTAAAAGGCGCATACGTTGCATTCTGTCCGCCGCAAAGCGATGTGTTTGAATGGGCTGTCGCCAGAGGCTATATCAATGCAGGTAATTGTCCTGGCGGTACCGGCCAACTGCTCAAACGTGTCCATGCAGTAGCCGGTGATACGGTTTTGATTGATGAAACCGGAATTACGGTTAATGGCCAATGGTTACTGAACAGCACACCGCTATCCACCGATACCTTTGGTACTGTATTGCCACAACACCATTTTAATGCGGCACTCGGTGAATCCGAGTATTTGTTGTTATCCGACCTGAATCCCCACTCATTTGATGCACGCTACTTTGGCGTTATCAACCATGCACAGATTGTGCATGTAGTACGCCCCGTTATTACCTTCAATCTTCAAGAGGAGTGATTGCCATGAATAATCCTGCAGATGATGACATAAACCTGGATATCTCAGATACCGGTCTGAGCGACCAGGAGATGAAACGTCAGTTGATAGCGCAAAAGCTGACTGATGCACAAACACTTGGATTCCAGGCGGAATTTGATCCCGATGAAGCGGAACTGCTCGGCGCATTTGAGGAAGACGCCTTGAGTGAATTTGAAGCGCTGGATAGCAGTATCGATCAACCGGATTCCGTTGCTGGAGGGCAATAACATGGACAAATCCAGAAAAGCCTACCATGAGCAGGTTGCCGAGAGTTTGATCACACAATTAAAACAAGGCACGGCACCATGGCAAAAACCCTGGCAGCCGGGCGATCCGTTGCTGTCGTTCCCGCATAATCCTACCACCCAAAAACGCTACCGTGGCATTAATGCCTTGTATCTGATGAGCCAGGATTATGCCGATCCACGCTGGTTAACGTACAAACAGGCTACCGGTTTGGGCGCTCAGGTACGAAAAGGTGAGAAAAGCACCTGGATTCAATACTGGAAGTTTACCGATGAGCGTATCAAAAAAGACGATAACGGCAATCCGGTGTTTAATAGTGACGGCAAGCATGTCAAAGAAACGGTTAAGTTAGAACGTCCGCGTGTGTTTTATGCTTCCGTATTCAATGCCGAACAGATCGACAACCTGCCAGAACTGACTATCGAACCACCAACTTGGAATCCGATAGAGCGTGTAGAACTGATACTGCAAGCATCCAGTGCCACTATTGAACATGGTGAATATGACCGGGCGTTTTACCGGCCAGTAACCGACCGCATACACCTGCCGCACAGACACCAGTTTGAAACACCGGATCGCTATTACGCGACAGCACTGCATGAACTTGGTCACTGGACGGGACATGAATCACGTCTGAACCGTGATCTGGCACATCCCTTTGGCAGTGAAGGCTATGCACGCGAAGAATTGCGTGCCGAGATTGCGAGTATGTTACTTGGGCATGAACTCGGTATCGGTCATGATCCCGGTCAACATGTCGCGTACGTCGCATCATGGATTAAAGCTTTGGAAGAAGATCCCACAGAAATATTCCGTGCTGCAGCAGATGCGGAAAAAATCCAGGACTATGTACTGGCATTTGCAAGACAACAGGAATTGGTTGAACAGGAGGCCATCAAAATGGATGAGATCAGACAAAACATTGCAACATATACCGCCAATCTCGCACCCGATCTTGCCACGGTGGCACAGCTCAACAGTCGGCAACTACAAAAACTACTCGAACACTTGCCTACACAACAACAAAACGCGATGTATCTGGTCGCCGATGCACTGAAATTCTGCAGGAACTTAAGCATCGACAATCTCGAGTTTGAAGAAGTATCGCAAGACAAACTGGGATTTGCCATTCCCGCCGACTGGAACGGACGTGTGCAGATTCAAGGCAACGTAATTGAGACGAATGATAACGGTAAAAACCATGTTGTAGCGGCAAAAGAATTAGGTGTTGATCCTGAATTCTGGGGTGTTTATGCGCAGCGTAACGATCAGACCTGGGTTTGGATGGCGGACTTCGATGTGGAACAACAAGCCATCAATACAGCGCAAAAACTTGCATTAATCGATGCCATGGCCGAGCGCAACGAATATGAAAAGGGTGTAAAACTTGCCCGCATTGATGAATTGCGGATTTGTAACAATCCGCACAGCACCGAGGAAGAAATTGACGCGGCCAAAGAACAACGCAAACACGCTGAAATGCTGGCCATGCAAAACGATGCAGACTTTAACAAAAGGAGGCAGGCTATGGAAACCGGTCAAACCAATACCGTTCAACAAAATACGAACGAGTCGATTCAAAAAAGTCAAAACCAACATAGTATTAAAGAAAGTGACCATACATCACATGCATCACGCCAATACCTGGTCGTACCGTATAGCGAAAAAGACCAGGCCAAAGCTGCCGGTGCGCGTTGGGATAAGGTAGCCAAAGCATGGTATGTCGGTGAAAACGCAGATATCCGTGCATTGCAGCGCTGGTTGCCGGAAAATGTACCGGCACAGCAAAACCCTGCCATCAATGCACAAACTGAATTTGCTACTGTGCTTCGTGATAACGGTTGTATTGTGGACGGCAATCATCCGATCATGGACGGACTGTCACACCGCATCAAGGTTGAAGGCGACCGGCCTGGTGAAAAATCCGGTTTTTATGTGGTGCATATGGATGGTCATCCTGCCGGATATTTTAATAATCACCGTACCAAAGTTGATATACGCTGGAGAGCAAAAGGTTATTCGTTAACCGAATCACAAAAGGCTGCTTTTGCTGCACAGGTGGCTATTAAACAACAGGCGCGCAAAGCCGAACAACAAGTGCAGTATGCCAAAGTTGCACAAGCCATCAAAGAACTATTGGCCATTGCACCGTCTGCCAATACTGATCATCCTTATTTGCAGGATAAAAACGCAAGGCCAAACGGATTAAAAATCGTGCCACAAAATGCTGATGGCCTGCCCAAAGATTCTATCATCAAGATTTGCCAGGATCGGCAGGAGGTCAAAACGGTACGTGATGAACATCCCGACAGTCTTGTATTTGTCGCCGATGATCTGTTGCTGCCGATTTATGATGTGAATGGAAACATCTGGAGTGCACAGACGATTCAACCGAACGGCACCAAATTGTTTGTGGCGGGCAGTCAGAAGGAAGGTCACTTTCATGTGGTGGATGGGAACAGCGAAGGATTAGCGGCATTAACAGCACTGGATAACGCCAAAGCCATCATCATCGCTGAAGGTTATTCCACTGCCGATACCGTGTCACAGGCTATGAATTGTCCGGTTGTGGCGGCATTTGATTCAGGCAATCTCATACCGGTTACAAAACTGTTGCATGACAAGTATCCCAACAAACCCATTGTTATCGCCGGTGATGACGATCTGCACCTGATCGCCCTCAACGGCAAAAACACCGGCAGGGAAAAAGCGCAGGAAGCTGCACAATCAGTTAACGGTGTTACGGTGTTTCCGGTCTTCGCACTCAATGAACAGGCATCGCAGAAACTCAGCGATTTTAACGATCTGGCCAATAAAAGCGCATTGGGCATGAACGCTGTCAAGCGGCAGGTTGGTGCTGGAATTGAAAAAGCGATTCAGCTTAATACGATTCAGAAGCATACGATTCAAAAACACCAATCCCAGCTTCAACAGGGTAAAACCCAAAACCAGCCACAACCCGAAATAAAAGCAAAATCACAAAAACGTGCATTGGTTTAATACTGACAGGAGGATTAATCATGCGTGCTAATCAACAAGCCATTCCTGTAAATTCACCCAGACCCAATACAAGTGATCTCTATGACAACATTGAAACTCGTCCCGATACCAGCGAAGCACAAAAAGAAACCGGCAGAAACGCCTATATCGAACTGCTCGAATCTCAGGCTCGATGGGCAGGTGGCGCGATACTGGGTTGTAATTTCCCGAAAGACTTTAAAGAACAGGGTGGAACCACGCTCTTAAACCGGCAAATTAAATCCGCCCATGAACTTGCCGTGATGGCGCAGATTCTTCGCGATCCGCGCTTTGAAACACTGCGCATATTTTATACACGCAGAAATCGCATCATCCACCACACGGCCATCAGCTCACGATTACCATCATCGGTTTATCTGGACAAGATTAATGGCACTGAACATCATCTGGGCAACTGGGTAAACAATACACGGTTCAAAGTACAAGCCGATGGCTACTGGCTTCTGCATAATCACCCATCTGGTGCGCCAAGAAGCGCATACGTAAAACGCAACAATTGTTGCCCGGTAAAATGGAGTTTACCGGTGGCCAGAGAAGCATGCAATGTCCTTTAGGCAGGCCAGTGTGTGAAGCCTTCTCGACAATGTGGCTGACGCGTTCCCTATGACGCCGAGAGCTGCTAGCCAGAATCTTGCTATGACTACGAGAGAAACTGATGTTTGACGCCTCGCAGGTTGGACTGTCCGATATAAAGGTAGGGATAGGACAGAACTATCGGACTTTCTATCTCGGTAGGATAGAAAGTGTTTCTGATGGGCAGATATTGATCACTCCAGGACCAACCGGTCAATATCCCGGTAGTGAGCGCAACAAAGAGTTGTGCAAGGGGTACAGTCAGAGTCTACGGCAAGGTGTTGACGTTACGTATGTGAACTTGGGAACTTTCTATAGCTATCTCGGCGACGAGATTAGGGAGCCTGAACCCATATGCAATAGAAAGGGCGGAGCCTTCGTAGTAGTCTGATATTGGGAAAACCAATCCAATGGCGAAGGAAGGCAGTTCGATGAAACGTTTGTTTAAAGTGAAATAAGCAGGAGAAAAACGGTAATGTTATTTCTATGATCGCCCAAAAACAACAAACACTTGCAAAGAAAGCTATAGATGACACATCGTATCGATTTGACAGATTGTACGATTTTCTCCATTGGGAGAAATGGATGCATCACGCAGCTTACACAGTTTTGTCCCGACCAGGCAGCAGAACGGACGGAGTTGATGGAAATACCCGCAATTACTTCAAACAGAACTATGACAGCCAAATGGCTACTATCATAGCGCAACTGAAGAACGGGAGTTATCAACCGCTTCCAGTTAAACGTGTTCACATCCCTAAAGCCAACGGTAAGAAACGACCATTGGGCATTCCAGCTCTGCGAGATCGTATCGTACAAGAAGGCATCAGGATGATGTTGGATCCAATTTTCGAGAGCGACTTTCAACCCTATTCATTCGGCTTCCGTAAAGGACGCTGTACTATGGATGCGATAGCAGTACTCATGCCATTAGCTAACACTCACATGAAATACTACTACGTTATCGAAGGTGATCTCAAAAGTTATTTCGATACGGTTAACCATCGAATACTACTGAAGTTACTCAAGAAACGAATCGCAGACAAGAAACTGCTGACGCTAATCTGTCAATTTCTCAAGGCCGGTGTCATGGAAAACCAACTATTTGCTCATACACGTGAGGGTGTGCCACAAGGTGGAATTATATCGCCTTTGTTAGCCAACTTATATCTGAATGAGTTTGACAAGTGGGCGGTAAGAAAATGGCAAATTTCGGCCAGTAAGAAGCAGAAATTGAGAGAATCAGGTCGTGGCAATTACGTCATGGTACGTTATGCAGATGACTTTGTCGTTGTTTCTAATGACGGCATTGCTGGAGTGCGACAGGCTAAAGCGGAGATCAAAGACTTTCTGGAGGGTGAGCTCAAACTCACTTTGTCAGAAGAAAAGACGCTGATCACGCATGTCAACAAAGGATATAACTTTCTCGGATTTAATATCCGTAGGAATAATCCCGAAGGTCGTTGGGTGGTGCATCTTAGGCCAACCCAAAAGAGCATGAAACAGGTAAAAACGAAAATTAAGTCCCTCACGACGCGACAACAAATTTTGTACGATGAAGTGACCAAAATGACGCAACTTAATCAGGTTGTACGCGGTTGGTGCGAATATTACAAACATACCTCACTGCACACCGATCTGGAAGCGGTCAGTCGGTATACATGGCATCGCTACCATAAATGGCTATTAGCCAAATACAAAGGTAGCAGGAAAATGCACCTCATCAATACAAAAACGCGCGCCATAATGGGGCGGCAACGATGGGTTGCCAATACGATAGGCATTGAATTACATCAATGGTTACCGTCACCCAAAGAGTTGAAACGTTCTCGTTACAGAGCCAAAGGAAGGAATGGTTTCGATCATCCATACCTAAGCCATGCGCCTGAAAATGAATCTCTTCCGGCCTTCAAAGGGCCCGATCCTGAAATCTACCGAACTACACGTAATGGTATGAGTCATGATCGGCCATTTCCTGAAGATTGGCATTATCGTCGCCTGAAAGTACTCAAACGTGATGGCTTTGCATGCACTGCTTGCAAAGATCAGGACGACATCCAAGTTCATCACAAGAAAGGACTAAAATCCTGGGCTGTAAAAGACTTGGTAACTTTATGTCATCGTCATCACCAGCAAATTCATAGCTCAGAAACGAGTCATTGATCATCGAATGGAGAGCCGGATGCGAGGAAACTCGCACGTCCGGTTCGGGAAGGGGGATGGATGTAACCGCATGCAGTGATGCTTGTATGGCGCGTCTGTCCCCACTTCACGAAATGCCACCGCATCCCGGCATGATGAACAATTTACCGCACAACTGGCATCCCTTGTTCCGGGGTTTAAAGGTCACGTCATTATCAACACCAGCCAGTACAGCGTTATCAATCCAAAACTTGAAGTCAGCTTCTTCAACTGGATGAGCAATCAGGCCGGTGGTTATCAAAATGACGCCTACAAACAACATGATTACCTGCTGGAAAACATCGCTACTCCCGATGATCTGGCAAGAATTGGCATGGCGTTGAAGCACAAAGATCAATATTTTAGTCTGATTGGCACCAATGCTACCGGTGCCGTTCAATTGATCAGCGAATTGCCTGCATCGATTCTGGAACGATCACCAAGAATATTACTGGCAAGACTGCAGAAATTTACACGTAACTCCGGTGTCAGTTCAGTATTTGTGATTACGCCTGACAAACACTTCAATCACCCCGTATTTTTGAAAGCCTGCGAAATGGGAATTTTACGTGATGTTATTGGCATCAGCGCCAACCATGAAAATAGCGATTACCGTTCCCTCAGAGAAAAAATCGTTATTGCAACCGGTACCAGTGATGAAATCAGTGCACTGTATAGAAAAGACAGAGCGTTGATTACGGAAGATAACAGTTTGTATGATCTGAAAAACAAAATAACTAAAGCAGACATGACAATACACAAAAGTCGTCGAAGACGTAGCCGCTAGAAAAAATGAAGCAGGATAAAATCAAAATTTGCGGCGGCTTTTTTACAATCGTAATGTGTATAACTTTGTATCTTAGCAATAAGGGCGATATTTCAATAAATCAACCCTTCTACAAGCTCATTGCCGAGACTCGCACTGTTATGGACTATGCAATCTCTTGTTGATGTTTAAAAAAAGTAATTCGCACAAAACAACTTTAAAAGGCTTCATTCCACCATCATTTAGCATTTATAGCAAATTGCGGTAGCAGATCACATATTAACTGTACCAACAAACACAGCCCATAATCACATTGCCAGATAGCAGCTCGCACCATTTGAAATCTGACATTGATGTATCCAATCTGGAAAACACAACACCCTTTCTCCTCTGATTCAATGCAACAGAACCAGAGCAGGCTCATTATTGGGATAACTCTAGAAGAATGCCGCAGTCTTTAACGGAACGACCAATTGTGCATTTTCGGCGCAAAATATAAAGCTGCCTTTTAAGTTCTTTTAATTCTTTAATACGTAAATCAACTTGTTTGTTATGTCTATCAACCAGTGCGTTTACATTATTGCATGTTGTTTCTGGAGAGTCTCTTAAATAGATTAGTTGCCGGATTTCTGACAGTGTAATACCTAGGCTTCGACAGTGCTTGATAAATATTAACTGCTTGATTGCGTGGTTATCGTACAGGCGATATCTTCCCTCACTACGCTTAATGGCTTTCAACAGCCCCTCTTTTTCATAGTAACGTATCGTTTGTATAGAACAGCCGGTTAATTTCGCTAATTCACCAATCTTCAATTTAATTTCCTCAATATATTGACTCTATAGTAACTAGAGACTTTAAACTGTTTTTTACTTACAGAGCAAGGATATTTTTATGGCAGATAGTTGCAATCAGCAAAATACAAACAGATCGGAAGACAAAATCCCTCTATATTCAATAAAAAGCAAGAATGTTGGCAGCAATTATATCCGCGAATTTATCGTAACAAAGATTGAATATCCTTCTGAAGAGCCCTTAGATCGTATGTTTCTGGCAAATATTAGGCCAACATTACGCTTGAATTCGATATACCGAATCGAAAGGTCGATGCAATTTTTTACCGGCTATAGAATCTATAAAAACGATGGATAAAAAGGAAACCATGATTCTCAAATGGTTACTCGCCATTAATGCAACAATGTTTGTCATTGAATTATTTATCGGCTGGCTTGCGCAATCGACCGCATTGATAGCGGATTCCCTCGATATGTTTGCTGACGCGATTGTTTATGGCCTGGCACTTTACGCCGTAGGTCGCAGTGTTCGATTGAAGCTTCGAGTGGCTCATCTGTCCGGCTTGATACAAGTGATTTTGGCGTTAGGTGCATTGAGTGAAGTGTTGCGACGTTTTATTTTTGGAAGCGAACCGGTTTCGACACTCATGATGAGCTTTGGGTTAGTGGCTTTGATAGCAAACATCATCTGTTTAATGCTGATTTCTAAAAACAAAGAGGGCGGGGCACATATGAAGGCCAGTTGGATCTTCTCTGCCAATGATGTTATCGCCAACCTTGGGGTGATATTAGCGGGTTTTCTGGTGGCACTGACAAGTTCTCCTTATCCCGACCTCGTGATTGGCCTAATTATTGGCTTGATCGTACTTAACGGTGCACGCCGTATTTTACGACTTGAATCCTAAACTCAAGCGTGTAATTGATGCTTTCCAACAAACGCGAGTGGATTCTAAAAAAAGACTTAACTTGGTGACCGGAAATTTTTGACCACAATATATCTTATCAAGGATACAATAGATCATATGAATAGGTTTATTAACATTAATTCTATAGTTTTTGTGCTATTTGTCAGTTTATTGACAAACGGCGTTGCCTCGGCATTTCATGGCGAAGTATTTATGCATGAACTTGGTCATAACCATCAACACACACACTCAACAGAAAAAACAACACATGCAGAACATTCGTATAACGAATTTTCTGATGAGAAGAATTTAAATCATTCAGTACACATTTGCTTTAGTACCGTATATCACCCCCTTCTCCATGCAGAACTGCTGCTAATACCAACTGTAGCTGGTAAAGAGATTTTATCTGAAACTATAAGTTTCCAAATTACAAAATCTATTCCAGATTCACCGTTTCGTCCTCCTCGAAGTATCTTTCCCAGTTAGAACATTAGATTAGACTAGACTGCTTGAATTGCCAGCATTCAATATAGGAATGTTTGGGCTATCCGTAATTGTCATCTCAAAGCAGACATGATGGATACGTTCGCCATGGATGTCGCCCTAAGCCAACACTAGCTTGATGCAGTATTTGGCGCTGACATGGTGAAACCTATAGCTTAGCTTCATGCTGGGCTAGTTCGGGTTCGTCATTAATTCTAGTTTTGTCGTTTCCCCTAGCTATTTTTTTATTGTAGTGCACTCAAAACTTACTACTTGAATAAAACATAGCGAACTTATGGGATATAGCAGACCTTGGCTAACCATTAGGATCTGAAGACCCTTCACTTTCCATCTATGAATTAAACAGAGATATGATTAATAGCATAATTTATTTTTCTATAAAAAATAAACTCATCGTGGGTTTGCTAACCCTTGCCCTGATAGGTGTAGGGATATATTCAATGTTCACGGTAAATCTTGGTTCGGTACCGGACATCACCAATAATCAGGTGCAAGTAATCACTGTTTCACAAAATCTGGGCACAGAAGACATAGAACAGTTTGTAACTTTTCCCGTGGAACTGGCAATGGCCAACCTGCCGGGTGTTACGGAGATCCGTTCAATTTCCCGCTTTGGCCTTTCGGTAGTTACCATCGTCTTTGAAGACCATATTGGCACCTATTTGCCGCGACAATTAGTACAGGAAAAGCTTATTGAAGTAAGGCGACAAATACCTGAAAATTTTGGCAGCCCGTCAATGGGGCCTATAACAACTGGACTGGGTGAAATTTACCAATATACCCTGATGCCTAAGCCGGGGTACGAGACAACGTACTCTCCGACAGAACTGCGCACCATCCAAGACTGGATCGTAAGACGACAATTGGCATTGGTGGACGGCGTCGTCGGGATAAATTCCTTTGGTGGAAAAATTAAACAATATGAAATAGCGATCAATCCTAAAAAGCTCAATGCCAACAATATCTCCATTGCTGAAGTATTATTGGCGCTACAGCGCAATAATGCCAATACAGGTGGCGCCTATATTGAAAAAAACAATATAGCCAATTTTATCCGTGGAGAAGGCCTGGTACGTACACTCGATGACATACGAAATATTGTTATTAAAAATGAGAATGGCATACCTATCTTAATCGGAGACGTCGCAGAAAGAGTCCATTTTGGTCACCAGGTACGCTATGGCGCTTTCACACAGGATGGCCGGGAAGCTGTAGGCGGTATGATTCTGATGTTAAGAGGATCAAATCCCAATGCTGTTATCCAGAATGTGCAGAAGCGCATCGTCGAGGTTCAAAAATCATTGCCTGAAGGCTTGGAAATCAAACCTTTTCTCGACAGAAGCGCGCTTATAGAACGGACAACTAGCACAGTAACCCAAAACCTCACAGAAGGGGCGCTCATTGTAATTTTTGTCCTGGTCATACTTTTGGGAAGTTTAAGGGGTGGCATCATCACGGCTACTGCCATTCCTTTGTCTTTGCTTTTTGCCTTTATCATGATGAAGCAATTTGATGTGTGGGCCAATCTGATAAGTCTGGGGGCTATTGACTTCGGGATTATTGTTGACGGCACAGTAATCATAGTAGAGCGCACCGTATATGAAATTCAAAAACAAATTAAAGCTGGAAAATTCGACATAGATCAGGACGTCATGGACGAAATTGCCTATAAAGCGGGTAGTTCTATGATGAATACTGCATTTTTCGGTCAATTGATTATATTAATAGTGTTTATTCCCATTCTGACTCTTACTGGAATAGAGGGCAAAATGTTCCACCCTATGGCTTACACCTTTGGATTTGCCATGCTGGGAAGCATTATCCTTTGCCTGACTTATGTTCCCATGATGTCTGCCCTGTTTTTAAAACCGATAAAAAACAAAAAAAACTGGTTTGGAAAGTTTGAAAGGCGCATTGAGAAAGTCGGTGATACGATTGTAAGTGGATTCCATCGCGCTTATCTGCCATTACTCAAAAGTGCATTACAGCACAAAATGCTTGTCGTTATTATGACGATTATGCTGCTGGGTGCTGCCGGCTTTACTTTTTCCAGGTTGGGTGGCGAATTTATCCCGCAGCTAGATGAAGGCGACATTGCCATGCAGGCACTCATTAGGCCTGGTAGTAGCCTCAGTGAGGCCATTGATGTTTCTATTAAAATAGAAAACATTTTGCTGGAAAATTTCCCGGAAATAAAAACCGTTTTAGCCAGGATTGGTGTAGCAGAAATTCCCACAGATCCAATGCCGATAGATATAGCCGATATGTTCATTATTCTGGAGAAAGACATGGATAAATGGACTTCTGCTGCTTCAAAAGATGGACTTATTGAGAAAATCAAAGAAAAGCTTGATAACAATCTGACGGGAGTCAACCTGGTTTTCAGCCAGCCGATCGAGCTGCGTTTCAATGAGCTATTAACGGGTGTTCGGGAAGATGTAGCCGTGAAGTTATATGGTGATGATCTTGATGTGCTAGCGCAAAAAGTAGATGAGATGGTCAAAATCATTCGGACTGTTCCAGGTGCGGGGGATGTAAATCCCGAAAGGACTTCCGGTCTGCCTCAAATTACCGTGCGCTATAACCGCGAAAAAATCGCTCAGTACGGAGTGAATATTGAGCAGTTGAATCAATATGTAAGCTCGGCATTTGCCGGCGGTGTGACCGGAGTGATTTTTGAAGGAGAGAAACGCTTTGAAATGGTCGTGCGTTTTGATGAAGCTCACCAGAAAAGTATTGAAGATTTGCGTGCCCTTTTTATTGATCTGCCTGATGGTACTCAGGTTCCGCTTAATGAAGTCGCCGATATCAACTATGCCCCAGGCCCCATGCAAATATCCCGCGACAATACGTCCCGAAGGACTTATGTGGGAATGAACGTCAGGGGGCGTGATATGGAATCCGTAGTACTGGATATTCAGCAGAAACTGGATGCTGAACTAGATTTGCCACCCGGCTATTACATTACATACGGTGGAGAGTTTGAAAACCTGCAAAAAGCTAAGAGCAATTTAGCCATTGTAGTGCCAATTGTTCTGTTCTTGATTTTCGTATTGCTATATTTTGCCCTGAAGTCAGTTTCCCAATCGATCATAATCTTTACTGGCGTTCCTTTAGCGGCAATCGGCGGTGTATTCGCCCTTTGGTTACGGGATATGCCCTTTAGTATTTCAGCAGGAGTCGGTTTTATTGTGGTATTCGGCATCGCTGTGCTGGATGATTTAGTGCTACTTGATCGATTCAACACGTTGAAAAAAGAAGGGATGACCAGCATCAAGAAACGAATCCTTATCGGAACCAAAGAAAGACTCAGGCCTATCTTACTTGCAGACTCTACGGACATTCTCGGCTTTTTGCCAATGGCATTATCCGTAACGGCAGGTGCTGAAGTGCAACATCCATTGGCTACCGTAGTAATTGGCGGCTTGTTCTCCTCCGCTCTGTTTACCCTTGTGGTGCTTCCGGTACTTTACGCTTTTGTGGAGAGCCGAAGTAATAACAAGAAAATCCTTAAGCGCCCCAACACAAACACAAACAAATTGCTTGTATTAATTGTATGCGGTGGGCTGGCGGGTGTTCTGCTTGGCGCTATCTCTACGGTGAAAGCGCAATCACAGCCAATAGACAACCTGCAAACGATTACTTTGGAGCAAGCCAGGGAGCGGGCTGTCAGAAATTATCCTAGGGTACAATCAGCTAGACTAGAAATTGAAAGCCAAGAAGCCCTGAAGAAAACCGCTTGGGATCTTGGCAGAACCACGTTTTTCACTGGAAAAGAAGAAGCAGGCAATGATTCAAGCGGTGTTCAATCACAAGGTATTCAGCAGCGACAAATCGATGTGTTTGGTATTGTTCCTAGGTTACGGCTTCAAAAAGAGCAGATTACACTGGCTGAGAATATGCTTAACCTGTCTATGATAGAAATAGAGCGAGAAGTAAGCCGAGCCTGGGCGATGGCATATGTCGCTAAAAATAATTTTCTGGTTTACAAGCGATTGAGCTCTATTTTTGCGGATATTGAACGCGCTGCCCGCATAAGGCTTGAAGTAGAAGCAACCTCCAAGCTGGAATACCTGGCGACATCAAACCAGGGCAACCAAGTACAGATACAAAAAGAACAGGCTTATCGCGACTACTTGAGTTCGCTTCAACAATTGAATCTATGGTTTGTCGACGATACCTTGTTCACCGTGCCAGATATTCCTGTGGACCAGCTCGATAATCCACTAAACTTTGTTGCGGATTCTCTGGATAGTCATCCTGCACTCAATGTATCCAAACAGCAGGTAAATGTAGCGGATGCTGCCATCAAAGAGAGACACGCACAATTTTTACCCAAATTTAGTTTGCAGTATAGCCAGCAAGAAATTGCCGGTCAGTCGGGGTTTTATCAGTTTCAGGCAGGTATTCAGATACCTTTGTTTTTTGGCCCGGAACTGGGTAGAGCGCAATCGGCGAAAATCCAACGCACAATTGCCACCCAAAATCTGCAACAGACCCAAATGGAGCTAAACGCGGCTTATCAAAACATACGTGAACAGTATTTTAAGTGGATGAACTCGTGGCAATACTACCGGGATACGGCGCTTCCTATGGCAAAGGAGCAGCAAACCGGAGCAGTTTTTGCTTATGAGGAAGGTGCCATAGACTATGTAACGTTTTTACAAAACATGAGAGAGGCGATACGAATTGAAGTCGACTCATGGAACGCCTTCGGCAATTATTTGAGCAGTCGCTACCAGCTTGAATACTTCTTAAAAACATCGAACTAATACGAAGTCCAAACAGATAAAGAGTAAATGACAATGAAAAAACACTTCCTGTACCTACTTGCCCTGTTATTAACAATATTTTTCTATACCGGTTGTGGCGACAAATTAACAGGCAACAGTGATTTAGGAGAAGGTAAAAATCAAGAATCGCCGAAAGGAAACGCCCATAAAGAACATGCCCATGAGGAACATGACGAAGAAGGGCTGGGTACGGTACATCTATCAGCGTTAAAGTTTAATAGCCTCGGTATCAAAGTAGATACTCTGCCCACACGTTCTCTATCAGGAGTAGTAGATGTCAATGGCAGGTTGGCAGTGTTTCCCCAGCATAAAGCCATAGTGACTGCTATTTTAGGGGCCAATGTAACAGCCATTAAAGTAATAGAAGGAGAGAAAGTAAAAAAAGGTCAAGTACTGGCTTACCTTTCACACCCTAATCTAACGAACCTCCAAACCGCTTACATAAGAACCTATAACCAAATGCAATATCTGGAAAAAGAATTCGAGCGTCAAAAAAAGCTTTATGATGAAGGAGTAAGTTCAGGAAAGACTTTTCAACAAACGCAAGCCGATTATTGGTCTATTAAAGGTGAAGTAAAAGGTCTTGAAGCACAGCTGAAGCAATTAAGCATTAATGTGAGAAAAGTTAGAGATGGAAACATCTATCAAACTGTACCGGTGGTAAGTCCTATTGACGGCAATATTAAAAAAGTATTGGTACAGATAGGTCAGTTTGTAAATGCACAGGCAGAAATACTCAGGATCATAAATATTGATCATGTGCATGTCGATCTGATGGTTTTTGAAAAAGATGTATATAAGGTAAGAGAAGGTCAAAAGGTATCATTTACAGTGGAATCGGTTCCGGGCAAAACTTTATCTGCCAAAATTTTTTCAGTAGGAAAAAACTTTGAACTAAACCCTAGAATAGTCCACGTACATGCCGAGATCGATCAAAAAGAATTTTTTCTTATTCCAGGGATGTATATCAATGGAAAAATTTATACGGAAAGTATGTCAGTAATAGCACTGCCAGAAGAAGCTATTATCACAGAGGAAGGTAAGTCTTACATTTTTATGGCGGAAGAACACCAAGAAGATGGAAAAACAGAGTGGGAGTTTACCCCTGTAGAAATCAGAACAAGTGCCTTTCATGAAGGATGGGTGGAGATAAATCTACTGAAACCGCTACCAAAAAATACCCTGGTTGCCTGGAACAATGCTTATTACTTAATCGCAGAAATGAAGAAAGGTGAAACGTCACACGAGCATTAAGAAAGTTGTAATATGTTGATTGTGTCAACAATGATAAATTGAGCCAACCAACGATACGCTGTGCAAACACGTCTGTTATAAAAGCCGAGACTGTAACAAATTCTGTCCAAGTCGCGACAAACGTGCTGTCTGCCACCCACAACTGATTGGGGTGATTCGCTACAAATTGCCGATTAACCTTATCTGTTGGTCGGTCAAGCAAATTATCTGCAATGGTTGTCCAACATTTTTTGCCACGCCTGACGCCTTGTATTCCAAGTTTCTTCATCAAGCGTTCGACGGTACAGCGAGCAGCACGAATACCTTCATGTAACAATTGCAGCCATACTTTATTAGGGGTTGTCGTCATGAGTTATATGCATTTCTGCGCGAGCAGATTTTTGATGAATGTTTGTGAAAAGTATGCAGGACATAGCCGTAGCTATGTTCAAGTGCTTTGAATGAATAGGCGCAAAAATCTGTCGCGCCCTTCGGGTTTGTTTTTCGAACAAAATTGTCGGCGTTTTTGTTCCTTGAATATGCCTTGGCATGTCTTGCGGAACAAAACTTGATCCTTTTGCCCGAAAAGCAAACAGAATTGTTCATAACTCATGACGACAACCCCTAGCACCTTATATATTTTTTTAATATCTGAATGAATTAGCATCACATTTGACCAGCCTGCAGCTTTTACTCTCTTTTCAGCTAAAGAAAGCATGTTAGAACTTACATCTACTCCCAATAGCTTTCCTTTTCGACCAATCTTCTCAGATAAGTAATGAGAAACAAAGGCCGGTTCCACACCCAAGGTCTAATACGAAATCGCCTTCTTTCAGATTGAGGTAGTCAACTGCTCTTTTTCTATATTCAGCTATTTTCAGACCAATTAATGGATAAATAAACTTTACAGCGAAATCATACATTTTTGCATTCCTTTGATAGACTTCTTCGATTTGCTGCTTAGATATTTGCACCATAATTGACAGAGCTTAAAAGTACGAATAGTTTTAGATACAATTTTGAATTTAAGAACAAATTATAGAACCACTTACTCCATTTCATTTTAATTCCTTCGTTTCACCCAGAAACGGAACATCAACATTCCAGTGCAGTTGTTCTTCAATTTTCTGACGAAGCGTGTCCGAAGCCAAAGGCTCTCCGTGCGTGACAAAAATTCTTTTAGGTCTTCTCTTAATTAAACGTAACCAGTTTAAAATTTCGGTGCAATCAGCATGTGCTGAGAAGGCGTCAATGTTCAATATTTTTGCTTTTACGGGATAATATTGGCCATGTATTTTGATTTCCTCGGTACCTGCAACCATTGCAGCGCCCCTCGTTCCTGCAGCTTGGTAACCTGTAAATAAAATTGTATTTTTTGGATCACCGACAAAGGCTTTTAAGTGATGAATAACTCTTCCACCAGTCGCCATTCCACTGGCAGAAATAATGATCATAGGTCCGGTACTGCTATTCAGCGCTTTGCTTTCTTCAGGAGAGCGGATATAGGTTGCAATCTCGCAAGTCTCCTGGCACTGCTGATCAGTTAATCGATGTTCCTTCCGGAATTGGCAAAATACATGGGTAACATTGGTCGCCATAGGGCTATTGAGATAAACTGGAATGTCCGGAAGTTTTCCCTGTCTTTTTAAGTCAGCTAATATGTAGAGCATAGTCTGAGCTCTCCCAACTGCAAAAGCGGGGATAATTACCACTCCTTGATTTTTCCAGGCTTCGTTAATTACTCTTTCAACTAGGTTTACTGGATTGAGCGTGTCATGCCTACGGTTTCCATATGTTGATTCAACAACCAAATAGTCAGCCTCTGGTGGAGGCTCCGGTGCTTCCATTACGATATCGTTAGGCCTGCCCAGGTCGCCTGAAAAAGCGATCGATGTAGATTCCAAATTAATTCGAACAGTCGATGCCCCAAGAATATGTCCAGCAACGAAGAGTTCGAATGTCGCATCATTCGATAAGTAAATTACATTGTGATATTTGATGGTTTGAAACAATGAAAGCGATTTTTCCGCCTCTTCCTGCGTGTAAAGTGGAAGTGCAGGCCTATGTTTAGAAATTCCCTTTTTGTTATAGTATTTGGCTTCTTCTTCTTGAAGATAGCCTGAGTCCGGTAACAGAATCTTGCATAATTCAAATGTAGCCTCGCTACAATAAATCGGCCCATTAAATCCATTTCTCACCAGAAGTGGTATATAACCACTATGGTCTAAATGGGCATGCGTTAAAATTACAGCCGATAACCTTTCTGGGTCAAACGGTAGTGGTTCCCGATTTTTGAGGCGCAGATTTTTTAGTCCTTGAAACAGGCCACAATCAATGAGAATAGGCCCAGCTAAACAACTAGATTCCAATAAGTATTTTGAACCGGTAACGGTACCGGTTCCGCCTAAAAAAGTTATTTTCACTTTTGCCTCCAGCCTTTGCTCCAATTTGTGGGTTACATGGCACCCATCTCTTACCCGCGACATCACTTTTCACTTACCTTGATGGATACTATATGATCAGTCACAAGATATGTCTCACGGTTCATTTTATCCTACTCCGAATATTGCATGAGTCCGAAAAATCAGTTTTTTTCTGATCTGATAAAACAAAAACCAGTTTAGTTGCGTTTTGCGTTTTGCGTTTTGCGTTTTGCGTTTTGCGTTTTGCGTTTTGCGTTTTGCGTTTTGCGTTTTGCGTTTTGCGTTTTGCGTTTTGCGTTTTGCGTTTTGAAAAAATTAACTGCTTTATGCTATCTTGAAGCAAACACTAAAAATATTTCATACCTAAATTATATCCAGTCAACGCAAGTTAGATAGGATTGCCTGATTGCCTAAGAGACGGTTTTAGTTCATCGTTACTACTAATGAAAGAGGAGTGATGATGACAAAAGAAGTCAATCAAAAACTCAGTACTGAGAGAACAGTTCGTGATATCAGACGAGCAACCCGACGCCACTATTCTACTGAAGAAAAATTTATCCTTCTTCTTCGTCATTGAAAAATTGGTTAATGTGACGAAGAAAGTGATTATTCGGAATATGCGTTTTTAGGCAGAAATCATAGAACAAACTATTTTGTTCGGGTAGTAGGCTTATCATCATGGCGGTTACACCTTAAAAATTGATGATAAATGAATTATCCCTCAGAACAAAGTTTTTCAACAGTAACAATCATAAATAGCCAGTTAAAAAATTATATAAGACCTTTGCAAAACCCCCAATACTTGAAAAATTTATCTTTCTTAATCAATGATGAGAAATTACTATCAGAGACTTTTGCAAAAATCTCTGATAGTATTATTTATATATATGGAGGGCTTTAAACATACATGGCGTTCGCCTATCATGTTGGGTACAATCCGCTATTCTTTTTAAATGCTACAGCTTTTATTAGCCGACAGTCGAGCCACACTATTTAAGAGCAAAGCGATGAGACAAAACTTTGAAGCCCATTCCACAATCACCTGCCCCTTGTGTAATCACGAAGAAACTGAAGAAATGCCTACGACTTCTTGCCAGTATTTTTATGAATGTAAAGGCTGTAGAGAAATTCTAAAGCCAAAACAAGGCGATTGCTGTGTGTTTTGTTCTTATGGCACTGCAGCTTGCCCTCCGATGCAGCTTGATAGAAATTGTCGTTTTTGACTTTTCGACAACGATAACTAAGCAAATCACTGTTTTCCCAGCCGATATAGATCCGTTAACTTGCATAATTTTTTAGTCCCTGTGGCGATGCGCGTACAAAACTCAAACAGCATTACCTGAAACTGAAACATCAAGTAAAGGAGTTAACAACAATCAGTTGATTTTACATACCATATTTTTTTGATTCTATTAGTTCAACCAGGATTGATGGCTATAATAAATTTTTATCGTCCATTAATTACGTTGAGACTACTCTACAAAAAAAGTAGACATCATACCGGCGCTGATGTGATCGTTGACATGACAATGAAACATCCATTGGCCAGAAACATCGGCTATCATGTCGAGCGTTTTGGTTGCAGCCGGCAAGACTTCGGTAACATCCAGCCGATTTCCATTATGCAATAACGTCGTGCCATGCCAGTGCGGTGAATGCAGATCGACCTCAGTTCCCATTCCCATGATGTGCCATCGTACGCGCTGGGCTTTGCGCATCACATAACCTTGATTATTGTTGTAAACCAGTCCATTGATGCCATGCATCAAGTTACTCTCTTGAAAAGCCTCATCGTTTGGATCACAGAGTCCGCTGCAAGTCGACAGGTTCGATTCCAGATATGGACTGGCATTCTCGTCAAACACCGTAAACAAGGAAAAAAACTCACGATCGACATCGATTGGAAGCATCGTTTCGTTGTGCCGTGTATGTCCTTTCCTGGTAATCACAATCGGACCGATCAGACCCGCGTTGGTATCCGCCGGTTCATCGACATGACCGTGATAAATCCAGACAATCGATGATGGGTCATTGGGGCCTGGCCCAGACCGGTTAGGAACATCCCAGTGATAGGTATAAGTATCTCCCGGTGCAACAATACCGCTTGCATCATGGGTATGCGGCACACCTTCATTCGCTTTGCTGTAACGTACGCCATGCGGATGAATACTGGCTGGAAAACGTGTATTGTTTCTAAAATGAACGACGATCCTATCGCCCACTTCAGCCCGGATAATCGGCCCCAGAATACCCAGATGTTCTTCTTCTGGCCTGCGCTGTTTTAGAGCGCCAAACCCTTCTGTATATTCGCGGTAAACGGATTTCAAATAGCGTCGACCAATTCCTTCTTCCACAAACACCCGTTCATCCTCTGTAAATTCATTTCCCGTCATAGGATTGATCGGAAAAGAAGGAGCATAATCCCACTGCACTTCATCTGCTGCTATCCAGTAAATGCGATCAGCAGCTAGAACTGAAAAACTGATCAAACAAAGCAGCACAACACCAATAACATACTTCCAATCAAATCTTTTTTTAAAAATCATCTCATCCTTCATAAACCAACCTTTTTTAATTGAAAAAAGACGACAGTTATCCATAAATCATTATGAAATCAGGTTCAGTATCGCCCAAGACTTTATATGTTGGCTGGCTAAATGTGCACAAACACAGTGGCTGGCTAAATTAATTTACTCCTATGGAAAAATCATAGAAAGAAACGTTAATGATAATGATTCGCGTTTATATTTGCAAGATAAAATATCTTATAGGTTTGTTTCGGGTTGATTACGATGATAGTGATTCAGCCAGTATTACTACCATTTTAATTACTTTTGATTGAAAAAATAATTTCGCGTCCCTAGGAGTTGTTCTCAAATAAGTTTAACATTACATACCAAATTATTGTATTCTGATATTTCGTCAGAGATGAGATCATGAATCGCATGCTGTTAAGATATGACCAATTGAATCGTATAAAGGAATTATTGCCTGGGGAATCAAAAGATTTTGACGTCACGGCTAAAAGTAACCGTCTATTTTTGTAGGCAGTGTTGTGGATTGCCAGAACCGGTTCTCCCTAGCGGAACTTACCCGAACATTTTGGTACTGGCATCTAGTCTATGTGCGTTATAACTGCTGGTCACATAAAGGCCATTTGGTTCGGATGTTAGAATGCGATCGCCTATGATCCAGATTTGAAATACCTGATGATTGATAAAAGTATCGTTCGGGTTCATCAACATTGCGCGGCAAAAAAACAGCAGGATCATGAAGCCATGCGTGAGTCACGCGGTGGTCTGAGCACCTCATTGAGTTATTTTCAAAAAAAGCAAGTACGCTTAACAATATAATATTTATGCCATTGTTCCTACAGTTTAATTTCTTTCATAGTAGACGCTGACACTGGAAAATATTGGATGCTGATTGGCATTGCAAAGATACAAAACACGACATTCGTTTCTATTATGCAAGTAATTTCTGGGTAAGTCTTCATATTACAGCACTGAAAATGCCCTTTGGCATTTTACTGCAACCATTTCCCGTAATATTTCTTCTTCAGCACTAAAAGCATCAACCGCTTCAGGATCAAATTGACTACCTTTCATGTCTAGAATTTCTGCCTTCGCCACATCAAAAGAAGCTCCTTTCCGGTAAGCACGATCTGAGGTTATTGCGTCAAGGGTATCGATTACCATAAATAAACGCGCACCCAACGGTATCTGATCGCCTTGCAGGCCTCGCGGATAACCTTCGCCATCATAACGTTCTTCATGACAGAGTATAATGTCAGCCGCTTCTGTCAGGCCTGGTATTTGTGAAATAAGTTGATAGCCTCTTTCTGGGTGCATTCTTAATTCATTCCATTCAGATGCTGTCAAAGGGCCAGGTTTCAATAAAATAGCATCGGGAACACCTATTTTTCCGATATCATGCAACAGAGCCCCCCAATATATTTGCTGTAATCTGTCCATATCTGAAATAAAGCGACGCGCGAGTACCAGAGTATGACAAGCTACGCGCTTGGAATGCAGCCCTGTTTCATGCTCCCGCAAATCCAGTGCATCCACAAGTGTTTCCACCAAGAGATTAAACATTTCATTTCGTCCGGCACAAACATCATTGGTTTTAAGCTGGCAATGTTCAGAACAATAGGTCTTACCCATAGACACATAAGGTTGTTTTGCGATCAATTTTCCGCAATGCTGACAAAATGTTTTTGAATGTTTTTTCATTTCTTTAACTGGGTCGTTTTTCACAGTAAATCTTTTCAATGTGTTTTATGTCGATAACGTATGACTTTCCTCAACTGAAGAATAATCAACGGTAAAAATCCTACTGCAATCCAACCAATACACTGATCAAAGGAAAGTGGTTCTATCTGAAACAATGTTTGAAACACTGGAACATGATGTATAGCCAGAAGCATGGCGAAACTGACCGCAACTACCAGAAACAAACGCAGATTGGAAAACAAGCCTAATTGCCAAATGGTATATTGTTCGCTCCGTGCTGCAAATGCACGCAACAGTTCAGCGACCACCAAAGTGGTAAACGCGGCATTTCGAGCCTGCTCAAGACTGTTATTGGCATAGAATAGTTCATAGGCGAATACGCCGAGAGTAACACTAGCAATAAGAAAGCCAGTAAACAGAGTCAGTTTAATGAATTCTTTATCAAACAACATCTGTTTCGATCGCCGCGGTGGGCGATTGAGCACATCGCGGTCAACCGGGTCCGTCGCCAGCGCAAGTGCTGGAAAACCATCTGTCACCAAGTTGATCCATAAAATATGCAATGCCAGAAGCGGCAATGGCCACCCTAGCAGTATCGCAACCAGCATCACAATCAATTCGCCGGTATTGCCGCTCAACAAGTAGGCCAGTGTTTTGACGATGTTGTCATAAATACCACGCCCTTCCTCCACTGCGGCTACGATAGAAGCGAAATTATCATCGGTAATAATCATGTCGGCAGCTTCCTTGGTCACTTCTGTACCGGTGATCCCCATAGCAATGCCGATGGAAGCTTCTTTAAGCGCGGGCGCATCGTTAACCCCGTCTCCAGTCATTGCGACAACAGCCCCACGTGTCTTCCAGGCGCGTACAATGCGAAGCTTGTGCTCAGCAGTAACACGTGCATATACTGAAACCTGCTCGACACGTTCCACCAGTGCTTTGTCATCAAGTTTATCGAGCTCGTTACCGACAAGAACGGTATCATTTTTACCCAGAATGCCCAATTCAGTACCGATTGCAGATGCGGTATCGGGATGATCTCCTGTTATCATGACGGTTTTGATGCCAGCGCGTTTGCACTTGGCTACTGCTTCTTTTGCCTCGGCACGTGGTGGGTCTTGCAAGCCCACAAAACCCAGAAAGACAAGCTCTTTTTCAATTTCGGCATCGTTAACAGCTATGCTTTCTTCGAAACTGAAGTCATCCAGGGAGCGTTCGGCGACAGCCAGCACACGCAATGCATCATGAGCCAGCGATGTGTTTGCCTGAAGCAGACGAGTACGCTCGCTTTCAGACAATTTTCTGACACCTTGATTTGTCCGGATTAAAGTGCACCGGTTGAGTATGACTTCTGGTGCACCTTTGACATACGCCCAGGAACGGTTCTCGAGCCTGCGAATAACAGTCATGCGTTTGCGATCCGAATCAAATGGTATGGTGGCTAGACGCGGCATTTCAGTTTCGATGGTTTCACGCTTAATATCACCTTTAGCTGCTGCGACTAGCAAAGCGCCTTCGGTTGGATCTCCAATAACTGAAAGTCGGTCATCCTTTGTGGTTAGTTCACTGTCGTTGCACGCTACTGATGCGCGCAACAATGCAAACAGTTCTTCGCTTTCGGAAGGTAAAATTTTAGAATTTCCAACAAAAAAAGCTCCTTCTGTGACATAACCGCCACCGGTAATGCGGTAATGACTTTCCGCTGTAATCAGCTTGCGAGCAGTCATTTCTCCCATCGTCAGCGTACCCGTCTTGTCGGTACAGATCACCTCAGCACACCCCAGCGTTTCGACGGCTGCCATATGCCGCACCAAAGCATTACGTTGCACCATGCGTTGCACGCCTAATGCAAGCGCAACTGTCACTACCGCCGGCAATCCTTCTGGAATAGCCGCAACTGCAAGGCTTACCGCACTCAAAAAAAGCTCAAACGGCGGAATACCTCGCAATAATCCCAGGAAAAAAATCAATACAACAATACCTAAACAAGCCCATAATAAAAGGCGCGCTACCCGGTCAAGCCGTTTTTGCAAAGGTGTTTCTCCACTTTCGGCACTTTCCAGCAGTTTGGCAATATGACCAAGTTGTGTATCCATGCCAGTATTCACCACTATCGCGCGACCGGAACCACCGGTTACGCTGGTGCCAAGAAAAACCATATTCTTCTGCTCAGCCAATGGTGTTTCTTCGGGCAGATCATCAGTGAATTTGTCCACTACCTGCGATTCACCGGTAAGCGGTGCTTCATTGGTACGTAGTACTGCAGCCTGTATCAGGCGCGCATCCGCAGCTACCAGATCTCCACCTTCCAGTATCAAGATATCACCAGGGACAACCTCTGTTGCAGCAATGACCGTACTATGTCCATTGCGCACCACACGGCAATGGGGTGCTGCAAGATTCGCCAATGCGGCAGCAGCTTTTTCGGCGCGGAATTCCTGGATAAAACCGATAACTGCATTCAGTATGACAATTGCGAGAATGGCAATGCCGTCTATTGTTTCGCCCAGAGCTACAGATATACTGGCAGCACCAATCAGCACCCAGATAACAAGGCTCTTGAATTGACTTAGAAAAATTGCAAATGCTGAAAACCGCCTGCCCTTCCGAAGCTTATTAGCCCCATACTGAGCGAGTCGTTTGGCAGCCTCAGCATCCGTTAGACCGTGCTCTTCATCGGTTGCAAGAGAGGGAACGAGTTTAGTTACTGATTGATTATGCCATTTATTCATGACGGAAACTCTCCTTACATTACCAGCAGAAGTTTTTCAGAAATTCCATATGCATTTCCTAAAATTCCATGTCCAAAAATTATCAGGTGCTAAAAGTTGATAACAATAATTTCACAGTCCATCTCTCTTTGGCTTGCAGGCGCGATATAAAGCTATAGGCCCAAAAACTGTGCGATATCGAGCCGTTTCTTCCACAGGATGGAACCCAACGTTCGTTACAAATAGCGGCAAAAGACCCAAAATATTGTCATGAGCCTCTTCTACCCAGCGCACTATTAGAGAAATTAGCCACATAATCGAATCATTCGGTTTACATATATCCGCCACATGCAGTTCACCGCCAGGCTTGAGAACGCGGAATGCTTCTCCGAGTACTCGTTGTTTATCCTGCTTTGTTAGATGATGAAGTATCAGGCTGGCAAACACACGATCGAAACTTTTGTCAGGGTAAGGTAGACAAGTTGCTGTACCTATTTGAAGGGCGATGGTTTGTTTCGCCTGCTCTACCTTTTTTCGTGCGATGTCCAATATTAGTGGATCGATATCGATTCCATAAACACTTGCATCTGGTTGGGCCTGTTTGATCAATAGCGTAAGTGTTCCCGTACCACAACCCACATCCAGAATAACTTGATCGGGCTGAATATTCGCTTGATGAATCAATGCATTTTTTATTGCTTCCTCAGGAAAGAATTGTTGCATCATCGGATCATACCAACGAGTCAACCAGCGGAAATGAAATGCAGGAATATAGGATAAACGTTTCTTCATGACAATAAGTCTTCTAATATAATGAAATCGTTTTCTGTATAAAACCTATAATTTGTTAAATATTTAGATTTTTGCCGCCAATTCATTTAGCGTTTTCTATCTGATATTAATCCATGCTGTTACTATGTTTTTTTGTCTCATACTTAATATCGCTGTGCCAGCGCCAAACGACATAGATTGCCGGAATCACAAACAGTGTCAACAGCATGGCGGAACCAACACCACCGATCATTGGTGCAGCTAGCCGCTTCATTACGTCAGCGCCAACACCAGTTGCCCACATCACCGGAATCAGGCCGAGTATGTTAGCCAGTCCAGCCATTGCCATCGGGCGAATACGTTCTTGTGCGCCTTGTTGTACCGTTTCAATCAGATCCTGCAATGTTTTCAGCTGCCCCGATGATTTACGCCGCCTGCAGGCTTCATCCAGATAGGAAAGCATCATTGCACTGGTTTCGGCAGCAACCCCAGCCAGCGCAATTAAACCAACCCATACCGCAATACTCATGTTGTAATTGAGTAGAGATAAGTACCAGAATCCGCCTACCAGTGAGAGCGGTATGCCCAGCATCAGAATGAGTGTTTCGGCAACGGAACGGAAAGTAAAATAATAAAGCAGAAAAATAATGGCTAGGGTCAAGGGCACGAATATTTTGAGCCTGTCTTTGACGCGTTCCATGAACTCATATTGTCCAGACCAGGCCAGCGTATAACCGGCGGGAAGTTCAACTTTCTCACGAATGACCTGTTTTAAATCTTCCACATAACTGCCCACGTCTCGATCAGCCATATCCACAAACACATAGCCTGATAACATGCCGTCTTCATCACGGATCATGGCCGGGCCTCTGGTCATACGCAAATCCACCAGCTGCGCTAGAGGCACCTGAGCACCTGTGGGTGTGCTGACTGTCATGCGTCCCAGCCTGTCCAGATCATCCCGCTGTTCACGCAGGTAACGCAGGTTGACCGGATAGCGTTCTCGTCCTTCTATGGTTGTGGTAATGCTTTCCCCGCCAATGCCTGATTCAATAATTCTGCTGACATCCATGATAGTAAGACCGTAGCGGGCAATCTCATCGCGGTTAATGGTGAAATCCAGGTAAAAGCCACCCGAAACACGTTCCGCATAAACGCTGCGGGTTCCGGCCACTTCTTTTGCGACCATTTCAATGTCTCTGCCGATCATTTCAATCGTCTTCAAATCCGGCCCAAAGATTTTAATGCCCACTGGTGTGCGTACACCGGTAGTCAGCATATCAAGACGCGCCTTGATAGGCATTGTCCAAGCATTAGTTACACCCGGAAGTTGCAAGGCCTGGTCCATTTCTGCGATCAGGCCTTCATAGGTTAAACCGTCTCGCCATTGTTCTTTGGGTTTCAGTTCAACAATTACTTCCATCATGCTGAATGGCGCCGGATCGGTTGAAGTATCCGCACGACCGGCCTTGCCGAACACGAACTCAACCTCCGGAAAAGATTTCAGTATCTGATCCATTTGCTGCAGCAGTTTTCCCGATTCCGTCACTGAAATACCCGGCAGCGTGGTTGGCATATAAAGAATTGTGCCTTCGTAAAGCGGCGGCATAAATTCTGAACCCATACGCTGCAGGGGAATTACAATACTTGCGATTAATAATACGGAAAGGACGATGAGGCTTTTGCGGTAACGCAACGCGATGGACAAAAACGGCGCGTATATTTTTTGCAGCAATCGGGTAACCGGATGGCGCTGTTCCTGGATAATCCTCCCGCGTATGCACAACGACAGCAGCGCCGGTATTAATGTCACGGCAAGCACGGCACTCATGGCTATAGCCAGCGTTTTGGTTATCGCCAGTGGCGTAAATAATCGACCTTCCTGCGCTTCCAGTACGAAGACAGGCATGAAAGCAATGGCAATAACCAGCAGCGAGGCAAAAATAGGCGGGCCGACTTCCTTGGCTGAATCGATCAAAATACGCTCGCGGTCTCCCTTGCGCCCGTTTCGTTCCCATTCTTCGAGACGTTTATGAGCGTTGTCCACCATAATGATGGATGCATCCACCATATCGCCAATTGCGACAATGATGCCGCCGATTGCCATGATATTCAGGCCGACTTCGAGATAATATAACGGAATAAAAGCGATCAATATCGCCAGCGGCAGCGTGATGATCGGAATCAGTGCAGAGCGCAAATGCAGCAGAAATCCAATAATGAGCACGCTGACAATAATCAGTTCTTCGATCAGATTATCAGTTGCAGTCGCAATGGATTGATGGATCAGGTTGCTGCGGTCATAAACCGTAACAATCTTGACACCTTCGGGCAATGACGGTTCGATTTCCTTGATTTTGGCTTTAATCCTTTCAATTACGGCAGGCGTATCCTCGCCATAACGCATGATTACTACACCACCCACAGTCTCGCCCTGGCCGTTCAGTTCGGCCAACCCACGGCGCATTTCTGGCCCGAGGCTGACCGTGGCCACATCGCGCAACAATACGGGGGTGCCATGTGCATCTGTGCCGACTACAATTTTTTCGATATCATTGACGGACTTGATGTAACCACGACCACGGATCATGTATTCAATACCGCTAAACTCAACGACCCGCCCACCGACATCCAGGTTGCTCATTCGCACATTGTCGATGATTTCGTTCAGATTAAGTTTGTAAGCCAGCACTTTGGTGGCATCCAGATTGATCTGATACTGGCGTACGAAACCGCCGATGCTGGCGACTTCTGCCACACCGTCCACCGCTGCCAGCCAATAGCGCAGATACCAATCCTGGAATGAACGTAGCGAAGCCAAATCATGTTGGCCGCTTTCATCCACCAAAGCATATTGAAACACCCAGCCAACCGCTGTCGCATCCGGCCCAAGTTGGGGCGCTACACCTTCAGGCAACTTTCCCGATAACTGATTCATGTATTCCAGTACCCGGGATCGTGCCCAGTAAATATCGGTGCCGTCCTTGAACAACACATAAACATAGGAAAAGCCAAAATCGGAAAACCCCCTTACGACCGTCACATTGGGCGCGGACAGCAAAGCAGTAACAATGGGGTAAGTAATCTGGTCTTCCACCAAATCCGGCGATCGTCCCATCCACGGTGTATAAATGATCACTTGCGTATCAGATAAATCCGGCAAGGCGTCGACAGGCGTCTCTTTCATAGCCCAAAGACCGGCAGTAGCCGCGCCGAATACCAGCAGAAAAACTATAAATCGGTTCTTTGCGCAAAATTCGATAAGCCTTTCGATCATGTTTGTTGCCTCAGTGTTTCATGCCTGGCATGCCGCCAATGGCAGATTTCAACTGGCTTTCGGAATCGATCAGGAAATTCGCTGAAGTTACGACATGTTCTCCTTCTTGCAGTCCTTCCAGAATTTCCACCCAATCATCGCTTCGTTGGCCGATTTTAACCTCGCGCCATTCAAGATGTCCGTTACCCAGGTGGATAAAAATGATTTGCCGTTCACCTGAATCCAGTACCGCATTTTTGGGTACGACAAGCCTCTCGCCTAATGGAATCTTGAGTTCCAGGTTGGTATACATGCCAGGCTTTAGTCGTTCGCCGGGATTGTCAAGTTCAAAGCGCACCTTGACAGTTCGTGTTTGTGGATCAACAGTGGGATATATAAAAGTAATACGTGCCTGCATCTGCATATCCGGCATATAGGATAACGTTACGGTAGCAGCCTGACCAACCGCTACAAGCGGCATTTCATACTCATAGATATCACCAAAAATCCAGATTCTGGAAAGATCAGCAATGGTGTACAGCTCATCGCCTGGTTTCGTATGTAATCCTTCAACTGCTGTTTTTTTGATCACTGTTCCTGTTTGCGGCGCGTGGATGGGCAAAGTGGTCAATACTTTACCGGTGCGCTCCAGGTCTGCTATATGATGAGGTTTAATATCCCATAATAATAATCTGCGGCGTGACGATTCGAGCAAGGCACGGGCTCCTTCGGCAACTTCCGGAAACTCGCTTTTACCCAGCGTTCGGCTACTATTAAGCGCGATCAGATATTCCTCCAGTGTGGCTAACAATTCTGGACTATATAGCGTAAATAATTTTTGTCCTTTCTTGACATGTTCGCCGGTATAATTGACGAACAGCTCATCTACCCAGCCTTCCATTTTAATCGTGACGCGGGAAAGCAGTCTTTCATCCACTTCCACACGACCTACGGTATGAATCACATGTTCAACGGATCGTCGTTCTGCAGGTTCAAAAAGTACACCAATCGATTGCAGTCTTTTGGGGCTAATAAACATCGTATTATGAGAATTCATGGCATTTCCGCTAGTGCCTGCAGTTCCAGTATGCTCATGCATCTGATTTTCTTCGCTCATGTTCATCTGACCGGAATGTTCAATGTCATGATGCATCGTATTGCTAGCGGAAGTGTGTTTTTCTTCAAACCCGGGTTGATTAAAATACAAGAACAGAAAAATAATGATTAACGTGGCTACCGTGGCGAAAATGATCAATCCGCGGTGAATTGGCGATGTTTTATCGTTCATGGCACTACTCCGATGATACCTTCGAGGCGGGCAAGGGCTTTTTTATGCTCGACCATTTCATTATGGAATTCCAATTCATTTTCCTGTAAAACGAGCAAGCTGTTCAACAACGTCAAGAAATCCACTTTTCCGACTGCATAGCTGGCCTGGGCTGAAGCCAGCGTCAAACGTGACTGGGGGATGATGGCGTCTCTTAACAGTTTGATGAGTTCTTCGGCACGTTCGGCTTTTGCCACGTTGTCCCTGATGCGCGCCAAGAGTTCCTGTCGAAGTGCCTGCAAATCCTGGGATACAGCTTCACGACTCGCTATGGCCTCATTCACACCTTCCCGCTGCTTGGTCGCGTAATAGATCGGGATTTTTACGTTCAGCATCACCTGATAGCCATTCGTGTCCATCACCGGATCACGAAACCCCAGGCCACTGACTTCAAAGTCTGGATAGTATTCCCGTTTAGCCAGAGCTATGGCCTGATTGCCTTGTTCAACGGTTCTTTGTCGGCCTTGTAGTAAGGGGGAAGTCATATCCAGCAGTTCGTTCAACTCTTCCAGCGTATATCGCATCGGTGTAAATTGGACTTCTTCAGGAA
The DNA here is from genome assembly GCA_024235795.1 of Burkholderiales bacterium. Lineage (GTDB taxonomy): Bacteria > Pseudomonadota > Gammaproteobacteria > Burkholderiales > Nitrosomonadaceae > Nitrosomonas. The sequence continues at coordinate 391,610 of JACKLR010000002.1, forward strand.
CGCCTAATGAACCGCTGGGAGGCCTGTTCAGAATACGGTTGATGTCCGCATGCAGTGATTGACGACGCTGATTCAGCGTGGCCAGACGTGCCAGCAAGCGTGATATCTCAGTTTGGGCGCGCAAAACATCCTGTTGCGCAGCTTGCCCGACTGAATAACGCGCATTGGCCGTTTTTTCGAATTCCTGCAGCAATAACTTGGTTTGCTGCAAAATGCGGATTGAGTCATGAACGAAGTGAAGGTCGTAAAATACCTCCTTCAGACTGGCAACCACCGCCAATTTTGTTGCCTGATAGTCTTGCTCGATGCGATCGGATCGGCGTGAGGCAACCTCGCCCTTAAGACTCAATTTACCGGGAAAGGGGATTTCCTGACTAAGACCATACATCACATCCTGACGCGCAGCGTCTCGATAGCCTATCGCTACTTTCGGGTCGGGCAGTGTCTGTACTTGGGGGATTACTGCTTTGGCGGATTCCCAACGCTGAAAGCTGGCACGGATATCAGGGTTATTAATCAGGGCTTCCTGGATAAATACATCCAGATCGGCTGACGTTTTACCGGCAACACATTGATTAGAAAATAGAGTTATTCCTATAAACAGGATTATATACAAATAACAGTAGGATAATTTAAAGAATCTCATAATCATAAAATCCTGCTTTTGATATCCCTCAGTTAGATCATTCATCTTCAAGATATATCATTAATGAGTTAGTCTAGAGCTTTGCAGTTTTTAGTAAGGTTGATTTCAATTCGAGTTGCGCATACCTTCTTGTAAAATCTGCAAAGCTTAATTTTTTGACTATTCTCGGAAGTAAAAAACTTGATTTTATATAATCATTTCAGTTCTTCAGCCATTTTTCGATGCGTTTCAGCTATAGCCTTGTTTTCGTCCCCTGCTTGTTCGTATAGGCGAATCAAGTTTCGACAATGATCCTGCAACATTTGTGCTTGCTTGCCATAACGATAAGTATTTTTCCTATATGACTCAAGTTTGTTTTGATGTTCTTGTGCTTTTGACCGCATTTCATCAGCAACAGCATCATAATGATTTGCCAGCGCTTCGTGATCTGAGGATTTCTTAGCACTCTGAATAGCCTGTGTCATGTCCATCGGATGAGAATTCATCTGGGCGCACGATGTTAATAAAAAGAAAATGGATAAAGTAGCGATGAGAGTAATCGTTTTCATGTGTTAACTCCAAGGATTGATTATATAAATTTGAAACAAATACCTATTCCTAAACTAAGTGGATTGACTTTTCTTGGCGGGTTCCTCCTTGTTTTTGATGTCTCGGCGTAATTCCCATTCTTTGGTCAGTGCATAAAGTGCCGGAATAACGATCAGCGTCAGCAGTGTGGAGGAAACCATGCCGCCAACCATAGGCGCGGCGATGCGGCGCATGACTTCTGACCCTGTACCGGTGCTCCACATAATCGGCAACAAACCGGCAATGATGGCGACCACGGTCATAATTTTGGGCCGTACACGTTCTACGGCGCCTTCCATAACCGCTGCATATAGATCGGATAACGATGGTTTCTGGTTATCGGTAGTGCATCGGGTTTTGATTTTTTTCCAGGCCTGATCGAGATAAACTAGCATAATGACACCTGTTTCGGCGGCTACACCAATTAACGCAATAAATCCCACACCAACTGCAACGCTGAGGTTGTAGCCGAGCAGCCACATGAGCCAGACGCCGCCGACTAGGGCGAATGGTACCGAAAGCATGACGATCAGCGTTTCGGTCAGTCGTTTGAAGTTGAGATACAGCAGCAGGAAGATGATCACCAGGGTGAGCGGAATCACCAATTTCAATTTTTCCTTGGCGCGTTGCATATACTCAAACTGGCCGCTCCAGGTGGCGTAATAACCGGGGGGAAACCTGATCTGCTCGTTGACCGCCTGCTGGGCATCGGCGACATAGCTGTCGATGTCACGGTCGCGAATGTCGACGAAAATATAGACGGACAACAAGGCATTCTCGGTACGAATACTGGGTGGCGCCTTGACCGTTTTGATGGTTGCCACCTGGCCCAACGGAATAACGCCACCATCCGGCAGCGGCATTAGAATATGCGTGGCCATCGCCAGCGGATCTTCACGCAGTTCACGCGGGTAACGGATGCTCACGCCGAAACGCTCGCGGCCTTCAACCGTGGTGGTGAGCATTTCGCCGCCCAGTGCGAGCGAGATGATTTCCAGGAAGTCGCCAATTTCCAGGCCGTAACGGGCCAACGCCAGGCGATCGGGTTCGATATCGAGATAATAACCGCCGGTGGATCGTTCCGCATAGGCACTGGTGGTGCCGGGTACGGTTTTAATCACCGATTCGATTTGCCGGGCGAGTTCTTCGATTTCCTTGAGATCGTTGCCAAACACTTTGATGCCGATAGGCGTGCGGATGCCGGTGGCGAGCATGTCGATGCGGTTCTTGATCGGCATGGTCCAGGCGTTGCTGACACCCGGTATCTGAAGTGCGGCATCCATTTCGGCGATGAGTTTGTCGACGGTCATGCCGTCGCGCCACGCGTTTTCGGGTTTCAGGTTGATGATGGTTTCAAACATTTCTAGCGGTGCCGGGTCGGTTGCGGTATTCGCGCGTCCGGCTTTGCCGAGTACCGATTCCACCTCCGGAAAACTTTTGATGATTTTATTCTGTGTTTGCATGAGTTCTGCAGCCTGAGTGACAGAAATCGATGGCAGGGTGATCGGCATATACAGCAAGCTGCCTTCGTTCAAGGTCGGCATGAATTCGCCACCGAGCTTCATCGCCGGGTAGATAGAAACGATCAGCGTAACCAGTGCTGTTGCGATGGTCAGCTTTTTCCAGCGCATTACCCAGGCGATGATCGGCCGGTAAGCCCAGATCAAAAAACGATTGACCGGGTTCATTTTCTCCGGCGTGATCTTGCCGCGGATAAACAGCAGCATCAGCACCGGCACCAATGTGATCGACAACATGGCGGCGCCGGCCATGGCAAAGGTTTTGGTGTAGGCCAGCGGGGCGAACATGCGCCCTTCCTGCGCTTCCAGCGTGAAAACCGGCAGAAACGACACGGTAATGATCAGCAAACTGAAAAACAATGCTGGGCCGACTTCGCGGCAGGCGTCGATAATCAATTGCGTGCGAGGCGTATCCGGTGATGCGCGTTCGAGATGCTTGTGCGCATTCTCTATCATCACAATCGCAGCATCGACCATGGTGCCGATGGCAATGGCGATGCCGCCGAGGCTCATGATGTTGGAATTGATTCCCATGACATGCATCGCGCCCATCGCGATCAACATGCCGACCGGCAGCATGATAATGGCGACCAGTGCGCTTCTGACGTGCATCAGGAAAATGATGCAGACCAGCGCCACGATAATGCTTTCTTCCAGCAAGACCTGTTTCAGGTTGTCGATGGCGCGCTTGATGAGATCGGAGCGGTCGTAGACCGTTTGCAACGATACGCCGTCCGGTAGTCCGGTGGAGATTTCAGCGATTTTGTGTTTCAGGTTGTCAATGACTTCGAGCGCATTTTCGCCATAGCGCGCCACGGCAATGCCTGAAACCACTTCGCCTTCGCCGTTCAGTTCAGCGATGCCGCGCCGTTCGTCCGGCACCAGTTCAACGTGAGCGATATCGCGGATCAAAACCGGTGTGCCATCCCGCGCCTTGAGCACCAGGTTCTCGATATCGGCTATGCCGCGTAAATAACCGCGACCCCGGATGATATATTCGGTTTCCGCCATTTCGATAACGCGACCGCCGACATCGCGGTTACTGGCGCGAATTACCTGCGCCACCCGATTGATCGGGATGCCGTAGGATTGCAACTTATGGGGTTTTACGGTGACCTGGTAGGTTTTGACAAACCCGCCCACACTGGCGACTTCGGCTACGCCTTGCGCCTTGGTCAGCTGGTAGCGAACAAACCAGTCCTGGATGGTGCGCAATTCCTCAAGCGTGTGTTGCGCCGATTGCACAATGTATTGATAGACCCAGCCGACACCGGTTGCATCCGGTCCCAGTGTCGGGGTGACGCCGCTAGGCATCTGACTGGATGCGAAATTGAGATATTCCAGAACGCGTGTTCGCGCCCAGTAGATATCGGTATCGTCTTCGAAAATGACATAGATAAAGGAAGCGCCGAATACCGACAGGCCACGCACGACCTTGGATTTGGGCACCGCGAGCATGGCTGTGCTGAGCGGATAAGTGATCTGGTCTTCGACAACCTGAGGCGCCTGGCCTGGATATTCGGTATAGATAATAATCTGTACATCGGAAAGATCGGGAATGGCATCCAGCGGCGTTTGCTTGACGGCATAACTGCACAGGCCGACGATCATGACCGTGGACAGCAATACCAGGAAAACGTTACGTGCCGACCATTCAATAATTTTGCTCAACATGTCAGTGTCCGCCATGTCCGTTTTTGATGCTATTGTCAGCACGCTGGTGTATATGCTCTATGACATATTCGTTGGATACATTTTCAATCAGAGTAAAATCTATTGATTGATCGGGTTTCAAGGAGTGCAGTTCAACAGATTCGATAACCTTGAAATCCATGATCATCGCTGGCCAACCAAGACTCATTATCGGGTCGTGTGCAATCGTTACTGTTTGGTCTGTCCAGTCAATTGATTGAATAATACCTTTGGCATGGTACCGTTTGGCTGGAATTTTAGCGGCTCCATTATTCGCATTGGTTTGAGAATCCAATTTTGATTGGTTAAAACTAGAATATGCGGCTTTAAGATTGCTTTCAGCATCAATCAGGAAATTTGCGCGGGTCACCACGGCTTCTCCTGCTTCAAGTCCTGACAAAACTTCTGTGTAATCGTCAGTCTGCATACCGGTTTCTATGGTTCGTGGTTCGAACCGACCAGCGCCAAGTGCGACGAATACCCGTTTTTGTGTGCCTGCATTAAGTATTGCGGAATTCGGTATAGCTAACACTTTGCGTGTGCCATGCACCGATGAAAACTCGACCCGTGCGTACATTTCCGGTTTGAGCAGTGCTTTTTCGTTAGCAAGTTCAATGCGAACTTTGGTTGTTCGAGTTTCTGGTGTAACCGTAGGGTAAATGAAGGTAATCTTGCCACTAAAAAAACTGCCCGGATAGGCGTCAACGGTGATCGTTGCGGTTTGATTGATGTGAATCATGCGCAAATCCTGTTCGAAGACTTCCGCGAGTACCCAGACTTGCGACAGATCGACTATTTCATACATCACTTCACCTGGCATAAAGCGTTTTCCAGGAGTAACATTTTTCTCAATTACAATGCCATTGATTGTGGATCGCAATGGGAAATAGGAAATGCTTGTGCCTTCTCGCTGTAATTGACGCAAGTCGATTTCTGAAATATCCCAGTTGTATAGTTTTTGCAAGGCATTCTCAGACAGGCGTTGCATGCGCGCCTGGACTTCCGGATCGCTTTCCCGCGACCAGTGCATGCCCTTAGCGGCAATCAGGTATTCATGCTGCGCGGTGATCAGTTCGGGGCTATAGACTTCCATTAATACTTCACCTTTTTTAATGGATTGACCGGTTGTATTGGCATGGAGCTTCTGTATCCAGCCTTCAAATTTTGGGGTGACGGTATGCAGTAATCGTTCGTTGGGTTGTATGGTTGCCAGTGCCTGCACTTTCCGGTTGATGACCCGGTAAGCGGCCGGTTCGGTTCTAACACCGAGTTTCTGGATTCTTTCGGTGCTGATTTGTATTGCGGCACTGTCAGTTTGTGGTTCTTCGCCTTCATAAACCGGGATATAATCCATACCCATGGAATCTTTTTTTGGAATTGGCGAAGTGTCAGGGAGCCCCATCGGGTTGCGATAATATAGGATTTTACGTTCGGCTTGTGCAATCTCATTGGCACCGGTTGTGGACAGTGATCCGACGGAACTGCCCCACCAGTAACCGGTGACAAGTGCAGTGATAGCCAGCATGAGGATGGCAAGCATTTTAGTTGTGTTCATGATTCTCTCCACTTGCGCTCAGTTCATCAGGAAGTCTTCCCGTGATGAAATCAATTTCCGCGCTTGCTTTGTTATAGTTTGTAACTGCGGTGATCAGGTTGATTTCATATTCAAACACCGTCATCTGGCTATCAAGCAAGGTTAAAAAATCGACACGATTGACGCGGTAGGCTGCCAGCGCCGATTCGACGGTGAGCAATGCTTGCGGCAGGATGGCCGTCTGATAAAGCCGGATTGACTTCATATTTTGATCTGCTGTGGCAAGTTGCTGACGCAAGCCAGCGGTAATCTCGTTGTGCTGAGCCTGGTACAGGCTGACGGCCTGGTCACGCAACGCCAGTGACTCGGCGACACGCGGTGCCAGCTTGCTGTCACGCCAGACCGGCAGATTGATGGCAACGCTGAATCCGACCATATCCGGGCGACCGATGCCATTCGACATACCATCACGCTGACCGTAGGAGAGCCTAACGTCGAGATCCGGATAATAATCCTTGCGCGCCAGGTCCACTTCTTTCTCGGAGCGAGCGATAATGCTTTGCAGGGCCTTGAGTTGCGGCCGTTGTTCAAGTGCGGTTTCCAGTAATGATTCTGAATTCAATGCTGTTTCCTGCAACGGCGCGAGACTGATTTCGGGCAAATCCCGCATGCCGTTGCGCCCCAGGGCGCGGATCAGTTCCGCCTCGATTGCAGGCAGATCGCGTCCAAGCCTGAGCAATTCATCCTGCATTCTGGAAATTTGCGTTTGTGCTTTCAGGACATCGGCCTGGCTGCCCATCCCAAGCGTATAATGATCTTCGGCGATGTGAAGAAAATCCTCGAGTATCGATTTGTTTTTCTCGACCAACCGGATGGTTTCATGCGTCAGACCCAACTCGTAATATGCCAGTTTGACGGTACGGATGACGCGATTGACGGTTTCCCGGTATCCGTGGGCGATGCCTTGCGCATCCTGTGTCGCAACATCCTTGCGCAAACCGCGCTTGCCGGGGAATGGCAGTCGCTGAGAAAGACCGATCATTTTCATGGTCATGTCATCGCGATTGAATGGCGATGATGCCAGAGGCAGATTGATCACGCCAGCTTCTAGCATCGGATCGTCTAGTGCTGCAGCGGGTGCAATGCGATGCCGTGCGGCATCGTGTTCGCGTTGTGCGGCTATGATTTCCGGATTGTTTTCGAGTGCTTCCGCGATCAGTGTCGAAAGAACCGGTATGGTGTCGTGATTGTCATTCGCTCCGTACACATTCAGTTTGAATTCGGATGCTGTTTGCGCTCGTGGGATTGCGCTGAGATCGTACATTTCCCCGTATGCATGGAATGGAAGGATAATCGCAATCATCGCAATTATCCGAATACAATTGATCATCATGAGATCTTCCGTTCTAAATTCTGATAACGTGTATCAGTTGTAACATTGTTCGCCATGGCGCAGGAATAGCCAGTATGTCGCAAAACTTTACCGACATGGCAACCCCAGAAGTCAGACAAACAGAGTTATGTAGCTTGGTATACAAATACCACCGGATTGCTATCAACGATTAAGCTATAACGCTTAAGATTGGCTACTCCGTAGCTCGACAAATATTCACTTTTCCTGAATCAGGGCAGTATGAATATATGAGTGGTGAGAATCAAAAAATAGGAGGACGGTACAATTGTTCGGGAATATTAGAAACAAAACCTGAAGTTGAAGATAGGAGAATGGTTGGATGATCCAATGTCATCAAAACAACACCCTCTAGTACCAACGTTGAATAACTGATCTTGCAGAGAAGATCATTACATTGGAAATTCGACAGCCAATCACTGATTGCAGTTTGAGGCGGTGAATTGTATGTATTTTGACTATGCTGATCAATATCAGAATTTCCATTCTGATAGGTTTTGTCGGTTGAATGTTTATCCTGACTGCATTTCAGGAAAGAATTTTTTTCATTAATAGCAGTCGCTCTATTTTGTTCAGAAAATTCTATTGATTGTATTTCTTTCAGATTTGCGCACAAGGCTATAACAGCCGCCATGGTACCTTCTACAGGAAGCCATAGCATAGTAAGGATTAATATTATCTTCTTAAAGGCACGCATACTTCTCACAATACTATTAAGCGCAAAGCGAAGTCAAGTTATCAGGGCAATCGTGCTTAAAAACACTTGAAAACAGAAACAAGTTGAGGTATTAGCTCTATCATTTTGATTTCAAATGATAGACAAACCAACAGCTTCAATCATTCATCATTTTTCAAGTGTTGAAGATCCAAGAGTAGACAGACAAAAGAAGCATCAACTCCAGGATATATTTTTTATTTCACTTTGCGCGGTTATTTGTGGAGCGGACAATTGGGTGGCTATAGAAGAATTTGGTAAAGCCAAAGAAGCATGGTTTACCGAATTACTTGGTCTGCAACACGGAATACCCTCTCATGATACCTTCGGTGAAGTTTTCATGGTGATAGACACCGAGCAATTTAGTGAATGCTTTTCCAATTGGGTTTGTGATTTAGCCCATCTGACTGATGGAGAGATCATTGCTATTGATGGCAAATGTATAAGGCGTAGCATTGACAGGGCCTCAAAAAAGGCTGCAATCCATATGGTTAGCGCCTGGGCGCAGCGTAATAGCCTGGTTTTGGGTCAGGTTCAAGTGGATGACAAATCCAATGAAATTACGGCTATTCCCAAACTGCTCTCTCGCTTGGATATTACAGGAACCGTGATCACAATTGATGCGATGGGTTGCCAGAAGAAGATAGCCCGGCAGATTATCCGGCAAGACGCAGATTATGTTTTGAGCCTGAAAGGCAACCAAGGAAGCTTGCATGAAGATGTTGTCACATATTTTGCATCGTCACTATCTCCAGAAGCCGCAAAGGTAACTGTTGATGGTGGACATGGGCGCATTGAGACACGAACTGTTCGTGTAATGGATGAGATAGCATGGTTAAAAGAACGACATTCCTGGCCGGGGCTGCAGAGCATCATTGAGGTCACAGCAACAAGAGAATCAGAAAATAAAATATCCAAGGAAACGCGTTATTTCATTAGCAGTCTAAGCGCCAATAATCCTATTAAGCTGGAGCATGCTGTTCGCGCTCACTGGGCTATCGAAAACAATTTACACTGGGTTCTTGATATCGCCTTTGACGAAGACAGTAATCGAACACGCAAAGGCCATAGCGCAGCTAATCTTGCTATTATCAGACATATTGCTCTGAATCTGATAAAAAAAGAAAAAATGTCAAAGGTCGGTGTAAAAACAAAACGATTAAAGGCGGGCTGGGATAATGATTATTTGCTAAAAATTATTGGGGCAATTTAAGCCCGATTGCCCTGGTCAAGTTATTTGTTTCAAAAAGGTTTATATTTACTTAAGGTTAAGGCCTTTTATTATTAATTGTTGATTAGCAAGCTACCTAACAGGCTAACAAGGAAAACTATTTTAACTTCCTATGTTTTTCTAGCTGGATTCCTCCGAAATTTCATTATTACAAAGAATTGAATAGTAGATTATTATGAATAACATCTGATGAGAAAATCTCTATTGGCAACGGTGGCCAAACTGAAAAATATAAGGCGTACCAGTTGCAGCGCTATAAAAATCCTCCAGACAAAAGATTTGATGCATTTTATTTAGTGTTAAATAGGCCAAAACACTTTCTAAAATTTATACGCATATACCCTACATCCTTTCATCTAAATAACTCGTCCAAATAATATTTTCTTTTTTATCTATAAAAGGTAGTAGTCCCTCATAGGATTGTTTCTCTTGTACTGATTCCAATAGGAATAGATTGTAAATCCCAGGTTTTATACCGACTTCAACTTTTCTGATTAAGCCAGTTGTTTTCCATTCTTTATCATATTTCTGCAGGACTCTAAATCCGTTCATAACAATAAGGCGATACATATTACGGTTCTCTTTTCATATAAAAACGCTCTCCCAACCAATCAGCCCATTTAACAGCTTTAGCAATTAGGTCGGCGCGATACCGTGCATTATATTCTGGTGTTCTTGAATGATAATTTGCTGCCTTTGTCCATATATCACCTCTATCATTTTTGATATGTTGACGAATACGCCAGGCGGCCAGGTCGTAGGAATAACATCCGGCCTGTGCAACATGATCGGTGGTAATACCATATTTTGATAAATCCTGAAGATACGCGGTATTGAACTGCATGACACCAACATCGTGAGTGCCATTACTATTTTCTACCCATTGACCGGGCTTGCCGCCTTCTTTTTCTGCGATGGCTAACAGAATGTTGGCCGGTACTTCATATTTCACCGCAGCAATAATGGAACAAACGACGCGTTCCTGTAGTTCTGGCGGCAAATCAACCATTTCAGTAATATCTGGGTTGTGATGGATAATTAACCGGTTGTTGCTGTGGATATTGCGGCGGTGTCTGTTGTATCGGTTGTTGCGGATACTGTGATTGCGGTGTTTGTGCTTGAGATACCTCAAACATGTAGATTTCCACACGCCGGTTTCGCGCGCGGCCTTCAGCTGTATCGTTCGATGCAATTGGCTCGTACTCGCCTCGTCCATCAATGTGAATACGGTTCGCAGCTATGCCCTGGCTTACCAAATAATTACGGGTACTGGCTGCACGATTGATGGATAACGGGTTATTGACTGCGTCGCTGCCGGTACTATCGGTATGGCCGATGATTCTGGCTTGAGCTGCAGGATTGCTCATCATTCCAGCGACCAGACTGTTCAAGACAGGGCGCATTTCCGGTTTGATGTCGGCCCGCCCCGTGTCAAACGAAAAGTCTCCCGGTACGTTCATCTTGAGTTCATTGCCAGGTGTCTGGGTGACTTCAATACCGGTTCCTTCAGTCACCTGTTCCATTTGCTGGCGTTGTTTTTCCATATGCGATGACCAGACATAACCGCCCAATGCGCCAACGCCTGCGCCAATGCCCGCGCCCAGCGCAGGATCACCGGCAATCGCACCGATGATGGCGCCAGCGGCAGCACCGATACCGGTGCCAGCCGCCGTGCCTTGTGCAGTCCTTCTTTGTGAATCTGTCATGCTGGCGCAGCCAGCCAACAGCACTGTTATTAGAACAATTAAAACCGATTTCTTCAAGAACATGTTAAAACCCCAGTTGTCTGCCATATTGGTTGTTAATCATATGCGGCCAGTTTCCTGCTGTCGTACATTTGCCCAGAAACTTGCCACGTGCGCTAAAAGTTTTGTTCAGGCTGATGCCGCCATGACTGTTGAACTTGATGATATCGAAGTAATCCTGAACAAAACCTTTACAACCGGAAACAACACCGGAGCCTTGCAGCATTCCGGCCATGCACAGCACGGTATTGCAAGAATCCTTAGCCTGTACAGGGGCGGCAAACAAGATCATCAACATTAAAAATGCAAGAACCTTATTCATTTATCGGCCTCCTCTGGAAATGTAATTGTCGCTACTCTCGGCATTCTGACCCGCTTTAACTGCATTCATCAATGGTTCAATTCCCTTGATAGGACTGTTTCTACGTAGCGCAGATACACCGTAAGCGGTTATCGCCGCAGTCGTTCCAGCCGCCGCTACCAGACCACCGGCGCTGTAGCCGCCAATTCCAGCAGTGGAGCCGATACTGCTGCCGGTTACGATTCCTGAAATCAGCGGAGGCAGTTTGGAAATCAGCACCCACAGGGCTATAGTAAAAATCAACATGACTGCGAGTTCTTCATAATTCAACACATTCTTGCCCATTTTGGAATAAAAACTGGATAATAGATCGCTGCCTATGCCCACTATAAGCAACATGACTAGTAACTGGATACCGACACCGAGAACTGTTTTAAAATAATTGATAGCAATGTCTGTTGTCCATCGGGCACCACCAAAGCCTAATAGGAAAATTCCGGCATATAACAATACCCATGCAGAAATCAATAAAAGCAGCATATTGACAGCAATTACTGCAATAATGACAAGAATTGCTAGCGAAACGATAAGTGCTATCAAACTATCGATTGGTTGCAAAACAGTTAGATTACTGGTTGCCTGGTTCCAGATTAAAATGCCGATATTCATAACGCTAGTGTGACTAGTGTTTCCCGGTAACCCTGCAGCACTGTTTCCTAATTGCTGCATTGAACTGATGATGGTTCCTGCAATGTTATGCCCGGATACCGCATTGGTCAGCAACCAGAAAAAGAATCCGGTAAAAATGATAAACCGTGTGAATTCCGCAAAAAACTCACCGATATCGGCTCTGCGTAACAGCATCATACCGAATGTCCACACCATCGAAATCAAAACCAGTGTCCAAAATAAGCGCTCGGCTGCACCCTGAATGACGTTTTGCCAGGTTTTAACCTTGCCGTGAAACTTTTCGACAACCTGATCAAGCACACTCTGACTGGTCACCGGATCGATATAGGCCAATTCCGCAAACGCCGCAGAAGAAAACCCTAACAACACAAAAGCAATTACTAAAGCCACGCCTGGATTTTTTGACATTACACTATCTCTTTATAATGTTTATAACAGTTACTCAGTGTTATCTTCATGGTTAAGAAACAAATTCGGATCAGATAACCAATCTTTGCCTTGAGGCATTTCACTCAATTCTTTCTTCGGTTCTTTCAACTCAAGCTGGCCGTCTCCATCCTTAGAGCAACCAGGCAGCGCTATCAAAGAAAACAAACAAACCACCAAGCTAATTTTGTGAATATTTTTCATGACACTCTCCTTGAAATGAGAAATTAAAATGCATCTTTGACCAACCAGTTTCTTCCAGCCGGTAGTGTTTGTGGGCTCAATCGTTTTGTTGCTGTCTCACGCGCAGCCTGCCACATGGCTTCCTGATCGACTTTGGCCTGGTTCTGGGCGTTGATGGCATTGTGTTGCGCGATAAGTAAATGGCGGATTTGCAGTAACTGATTGGCCTGATGAGCGGCAAGCTGATTGGCATATTGCAATGCTTCCATTTGTCCTTCAGCAGTTTGGGTGCGTTGTTGCAAGATTTGCAATTGTGCAGCATCCAGTGGAATCTGTTGCGAATGATGATCGAGACCGCGCAGTACGGCATCGTTCGCGCTCTTTTGTGCATCGGTGCTGGCATCCTGTCCCTGTTTTAATATGCTCCATGCCGATTCGGTACAATTACCATCAAGATTGAAACACGGTGAACTACGGTAGTAATTCACATTTCGGAATCGTTGCAGGTAGCCATCCAGTCCGCCGTATTGCTGGCCGTAATAGCGGATTGTGTTGGTCATATGCATGAGCTTATTCATCGTATATTGTGCCTGCGCCCAGACATAAGCCGGTGGCGCGAGCGTATTGCGAATCATGTTTTCGTATTGCTGCAGTTGTGTCTGATACTGTTGTATCTGTTTTAACGTCTGCGATACACTTTCTATCGCGGTGATTGTGGTTTGTGTCATATTTGCAGCATCGATAACGGGAATGCCACTCGCGTTGGTGTTAGTGCTAAACATTGCAAAAAGAACTGCAACGATTCCTGCTATTTTTTTCCAATGCGTGAATAGATTGAAATGCCATCTGATGGTTGTCATGGGTGATTACTCCTTGCATAGTCAAACGATTGGTAAGGCTTGCTGAACACCATGTCTTTGGTCACGATGATGTTGAACCGGTATCCCGGCCTGATTTCAAGGGTTGGCGAGATATTCATGTTTTTGCGGATCAGATTGGCGGTCACCAATCCCAGTTGCTGGCCGAGCGACTGGCTCATGATACTGCCTGCATTCTGCCGCCCGAACGCACCGCCTGCATCACGCTGGCTGTAGGCAGTGCCAGCAACAATCGCGGACATGATCAGGGCTGAACCGAAGATGCGCAGATAATGGTTATTCACTTGATCTTTGAATCCGGCATAACCGATACCATCTGCTCCAGGCATGGCACCGATATCCATCGTCTTGCCATCCGGGAAGATAATGCGCTGCCAGGCAACGAGCACACGTGCCTGACCGAACTCGACTTCACTTGAATATGTTCCGACCAGTCTTGATCCTTGTGGGATCAAGCGGTACTTGCCGACCGGCGAGTCAAAGATGTTCTGACTCACCTGTGCCATGATTTGTCCCGGCAGGCTTGAATTGATCCCGGATATCAGCGTTGCCGGTATCACAAAACCGGTTTGCAGGATGTAAGGCGATTGCGGTTTTTTAACGTCGCTATCGAGCTTCCAACGTTCATCACCATCGGCTGAATCAAAACGCGCATAATCATTCGCATTGCCGGTTACCGGATCATTCAACAGCATCGGTGCTGTATCGTCATAGTCATCACCGATACCAGCACCCAAGCCGCCTTGCCCTTGTCGCAGATGAGCGAGGCGTGCATGATACGCAGCGGTTGGGTCTTCACGCAGGTTTGCATCGATCTGTTGGCGCACTCTGGCCATTTCAAGAAGTGCTTCCTCGCGTGATGGTGTGCTGCCGGTATTGGTATATTGCGGTGCGGAAGCCGTACTTCTGGGTGCAATCACATTGACACTGGTTTTGGCTTTGATTGCTTCTTCAAGCTGTTGACGTTTGAGCAAACGGATATGCTCGAGTTCGGCATCGCGTGAAGCATTGGAATGATCCAATGGTGGCGGTGCTGGCGGCAAATCCAGGTCGACTGGCCGCTCAATGATAATTGCCTCGCGCCAGTCTTTGATAAACCGATCATCCGGTATATCCGCCGTTTGCGTCTGCACTTTAGGTTCGATAATGCCGCCGATGTAGTCCTTGGCAATCAAACTCGCAAAATTACTGCTCGACTGGGCATCATGATTACTATCAAAATCATAGGCGCTGTTACGGTCAGTTGCGCGATTCATCGCCACAATGCCCATGAGCAGCATGAATATCAGCATGATGGCGCCAAAGATGTACAGCGGCAGATTGTTGACACGGCGCACGCCAATGCTCTTGGAAACCACATCGGGCGATGATTCGGGTGACAGCAGTTTGGAATGATTTGTCATGATATCTATATCCCAGGCTTTCCGTTACCGTTTATTCCTTGCGCACCCATAATCCCGCCGGTTGAATCTGTCCGGACTGGGCAATAAATGCGCGAGTCAGTTGCTGATCTTCAATCATGATGCTGACATGATACAAATCACCCGATTGGTCAATGATGTAACCGAGTGCCAAACCGTTATGTTGGATTGCTTCCCCACTGATCGGTGTGTTGCTGGCATTCTCAGAATCTTCAGGTGATTGAATTGCAGCCAAAAAGGAATTTGCCGGGCTGACGTTTTCGAGAACGGCAAATCCATCACTGCGCAGCTTATCAATCAACGCCTGACCGAATGCATCATTGGCGTTATGACGTAAATTAAACTGCGTGGATGCTGCCGGATAAAGCCGTCCAATCTGATCTGTCACATCAGCCGCCATTACTTCGCTGTACTGATCGAATGCCGGTGACGGATTCTGGATAAAACTGCCATACGGTTGTGTCATTGCGCAACCACCCAGCAGTAGCAAAATAACTGTGCAGATCAGAACAGGTTTGATGACGAAACATTTACTGGGTTTAATTACATGCAATCGTGGCAACATAATCAATTCCCCCGTGTAATCGTAATGCGGTTCTGATTGTTACCAACACCGGCAACCAGGATTGCCTTGTCAAATACCGCATCGACGATGTAGCGGTCACCCTGCAACCGGTAATTGACCATGACCGTGTCGTCTTTTTTGAACAAACCACCTTCACGGTTTAACAGCAATAACGTCGGCGCTTCTGTCTGCGCCATGACCTTGGGCATTTGGATGATGGTTTTTTGGCCGTCGTTATACACGCGCACCGGTTTCCAGACGGCATTGCCGGAAACCGAATATGAAAAATCGAGATTGCCGAGATATTCACCGGTTTCCGGTATTACGCGTGATTGCCGGATTTCCATCGCGCGGTTTTCCTGCGCTTTGATCGCATCCCATTTAGCCAATGCATCTTCCGGATAAATGAAACCGACGCGTGGCATGAATTCACGCCGGTGTGAACGCAGCCGTATGTGGTAGGTTCTGCGATTGGTCGTGACGACAAGTGAAGTTTCCAGTCCCACATCCATTGGCTTGACGATCAAGTGCTGCACTTCATTGGAACCTTGCCCGGTAATGGCAGGTTCTATCAGCCATCTTGCCTGATCGCCCAAATGAATGGAGTTGACCTGTTCGCCGGGTTGTAATTCAATATCACAGACCTGCAATACTGCACAGACAATACTCGGTTGTTGCGCGCCGAACAGGAAACGGATTGAACCGTCAGAACCTGCAACCGGTTTGATACCTTGGGCGCTGTTTGCCTGCCATTTCTTAGCCATTGCAATGGCTTCGCGTTCCTGCTGTGTTAATTGCGGATTCTTGCCGCTGAAATACGCTTCAGTCAGGTTGCTGGCGAGAACGGAAGCAGTACTTGTTGTAATGAGTAAAAAAATGGTGGCTAAGCTGATTATGCGTTTCATGATGGAACCTCATTACGATTGCCGCGACCAGGAGAAGTCCTGGATGTAAATACCGAGCGGATTGTTTCTGATCTGTTCTTCGGTTGTGCTTTGTGTCGGTGGCCGGTGATAGACTCTTAACAGTGCACGCATTTTGAATGGTGCTTCCAGTGGGTGACCCTGCCGGTCATAAACCTTTTCCAGCCAGTCAACCTGCCAGGTTTCTGGCGATTGCGGAATAACGGAAATGATTTCAACACTTACGGTTTGTGTTTCCGCACGTTTGAACGGACTGCTTGATTCGGTACCGTTAAACCATTCATTCGCTTTGGCCATTGCCGGGTCGTTGGTTTTGAGCATGGCATACGCCCTGAAGATGGCTTTGCGCTGCAAGGCAATATCCGGCGTCACCATCCTGACATCGTTAATGAAGGAAGCGAGTGAAGCATGCACCACACGCTGATCGGCAACTGCTGCGACATCGGCACGAGAGACCGCTATCGCTTCACCGAGCTTGTTGACCTGAACCACATACGGAATAAACTTTGATTGGCTGCCGATATAAATCATGCCGCCAACACCGGCCAGTGCAATCATCAAACACAGAATGGCCAGCATCTGCCACATATTGCGTGATGACTGAACAGAGCGCATATGATCGTTCCAGGTACGCCGAGCGGACAGATACGGATTTTCGGATTCACCGTTACGGCGACCGCCTTCTATAAAGGTTGATGAATCGATCTCATCATCCTTACGGATTTGTTCACCAGCTTTATCTGTCAGACTGAACCGGCGTTTTTTAATTTTTGCAGTTAAATCACTGATGGTACTCATGCAGCCACCCCATAATCCGATAGTTTGAGTCCTTTCATTGCCAGCCATTGATTCACCCAGCCATCACCGTATTTGGCACAGAGATTTTTAATCGTGGCAATTGATTCCTTGTCGGTCGAGCCGACAAATGCCAACGCCAGCGGCCCAAGTGCGAGTTCATACAAGCGTCTGCCGTTTTCCGATACGGTGTAGTAATGCTGTTTGGGTATTGCGGTGGCCAGAATTTCAATCTGGCGAGTATTCAAACCCATGCGCCGGTACAATGCTGCCGCTTCTTCATCACGGGCGAATACGTTGGGCAGGAAGATTTTTGTGGCAGTCGATTCGACAATGACATCCAAAATTCCGCTGTTGGCGGCATCCGATAAACTTTGCGTTGCCATCAATACCAGACAATTGTTCTTGCGCATCACTTTGAGCCATTCACGAATCTTGGCGCGAAATACCGGATGACCGAGCATAAGCCACGCTTCATCAAGCAGGATGGCGGAAGGTTGGCCCTGCAAGCTGCGCTCAATTCTGCGGAACAAATACAGTAATGTGGGTAGTGCATATTTCTCACCGAGATTCATGAGTTCTTCGATCTCAAATGTCGTGAAGCTCGATAAATGCAGTCCGTCTTCTTCGGCATCGAGTAAATGGCCCATCATGCCGTCAATGGTGTATTGCTTGAGTGCTTCGCGTATAGCCTCATTCTGGATGGTGACCAGAAAGTCGGACAATGTATGTGAACCGCTTTGATGCATGTTGGTAATTGCCAAGCTGATTTCGTTACGCTGTTGCGGTGACACGGTGATACCGTTTAATTCCACTATGGTACAAATCCATTCGAGCGCCCAGGCGCGGTCTCCCTTGGATTCAAGAAACTGTAACGGACAGAATGCGAGCGATTCATCATCACCGGCCACAGTAAAATGCTGACCACCAACGGCTTTGGTTAACGGATACATCGATAATCCTTTGTCGAAACAATAAACCGACATGTTTTTATAGCGGCGAAGTTGTGCTGCTATGAGTGCCAGATGAGTAGACTTGCCTGCACCGGTTGGACCGAACATAAACGTGTGGCCGAGATCGCGCACATGCAGATTCAGCCTGAAAGGGGTAGCACCCTGTGTAACACAATGCATCAATGGGGGAGAATTTGACGGATACATTGGGCATGGTGCATTTGACTTGCCTGTCCAGATGGTATTGACCGGCAGCAGGTCGGCAAGATTCATGGTGTTGATCAACGGGCGGCGTACATTCTCAACACCATGTCCCGGCAGACTGCCGAGATACGCTTCCATGGTATTAATGGTTTCAATCCTTGCAGCGAAACCTAAATGGTTGATGGCTTTTTCCACTTTACGTGCGGCTTCTTCCAAAGCGGCACGGTCTTCCATCATTAAAACAACGACACTGGTATAGTAGCCCTGTGCGACAAACCCGCTGTTGGTTTCCGCAATTGCCGATTGCGCATCTTCAGTCATATTGAGTGCATCCTCATCCACATGGCTGCTTTGCAGGTTGAAGACCTGATCGAAGAAACCGCGTATCTTTTGTTTCCACTTCTTGCGGTATTGATCGAGATGTGCAACCGCTTCATGCGTATCCATAAAAATATAGCGTGACGACCAGCGGTAGACACCGGGCAACTCCGACAGGATATTGAGCATGCCGGGCGTTGACTCCAGCGGAAAGCCTTCAACCGATACCGTTTGTATGAAATTGCGTCCGACTTTGGGCACAACACCGCCCCACATTTCCTGACCACCTAGGATGGTGTCGAGATACATCGAATTATTGGGTAACACCATCGGCTGATCGTTGCCGGTAATGCACAGTTGCAGCCACGACAGGAAATCATCAAGTTTAATAGTGCTGCCATCTTCATTAACCTGCTGTCTGCTTTGTAGGCGCGTCAATTCAAATGTGGAGGATAAACGTGATTCAAAGTTGGCGCATTCGCGCTCGAAATACTGCAACAAACTGCTGGTGCGTGATTTGAAATCTGGATTATCGGTGTCGTCATCAAACATGAGCTCGACGAACTTGCGCTGGGCGAGCATGGGTGGCAGGAAAGTTAACGTGACAACAAAGCAGCTCTCGTATAATTCACCGATCCGCTCGAACAATTCGCGGCGTTCCTGGTCAATCGCTGCCGTTACTGGATCGGGATAATTCGATAGTCCTTTGTCTGAATACCCAAGTGCGGGTTTACGAATAGCATCCACATGGATCATCCAGCCGTTACCCAAGCGTGATAACGCCTGATTGATGTGTAATGACACCTGTTCGCGCTCTATATCCGTACTGCTCGCGGTATCAGCACCACAGAACTGCCAGGCTGCCATGAGTGCGCCGTTTTTGCCGACAATGATACCTTCTTCAACTACGGCGGCATAAACCAGCAAATCGGCAAAGCCGGTATCCTTTGAGCGATGCTTGTCGAGTTTGAATGCCTGCTCCGTTTCACGGATGCGCATAAACAGTATCAACAACAGTAACGCACCCAGCACAGCAATTAATATGGTTATGGCGGTAATCATTGGAACTGCTTTTCCATATGCGGCGGGTTGATGGTAAATGGCGTGCTTCGTGCCGGATAATATTTTTTGTAGCGCAGTTGGCGTAGATACACATGCCGTAATTGCGGATCGTGTTTGGCCATCAAGCGCAATGCAAACAATGCGAAGATCCACAGTGCAATACCGAATAACGTGGTCTTGATTTCCATTGCTGCAAAAATGGATGTGGCTGCAATCAAGATCGAGAACATCACCAGTTCCCGGTCACCGCCCATGAAGAGATTTGGACGGTTGCCAGATTGTCTGATCGGTATGGTTCGTAACGCCATGTCATACCTCCTGGATACAGGAATTCATCACTGCCTGATACAGTTCAGGCGACTTTTATTGCTGCTACACTTGCAAACAGTTGTGCTGTTTTATTGCTTTGTTGCTCAGGCTGTCAGAGAATCTGCGCGATTTATTTCATAAACCTCATCAACCGGAATCACGGCACCCTGGAACAGATTGGTCATGATGTTGTTGGCACCGACCAGCAGCGCCATCACCAGCACGATAAAAATCAGCGTGCGAAAGAACGCGTTCAATTCACCACCAAAGATTAAAATGCCACCAGCTACAACAATCCCGACGATGGACAAAGTAAAGGCAACCGGGCCGGTTACGGAATTACGCAGATTTACCAGCCACGATTCATACGGTAATGCGCCACCGGCGCCAACGGCTGCCAGAGTGTTGTTGGCGAACAGGAGTAAACCCAGAAACATGAGAGTCAACAGTGCGTAAAACAATAAGGTGTTATGGTTGTTCTGATTCAGCTTCATGATTAACTCCTCAAACAGTATTACAATCGCCGGGTCTGGTAATTGCCTCTTTTAAAACCGTAGACTTCGAGTATTTCGTGCACCTGTCTGCCATGCTTTGTGCGTGCGATATGAATCACTACATCGACCGCCTCAGCAATCAGCGGCTTGATTTCAGCCGGTGCATGATTGTTACGTGATATGAGTGATTCAAGCCTTGTCAGTCCCGACAAAGCATCATTCGCATGTAAAGTCGCAGCACCGCCTTCATGGCCGGTGTTCCAGGCGTCAAGCAAATCAAGTGCCTCGGCGCCTCGAACTTCACCAACAAGTATGCGATCTGGGCGCATGCGCAGTGTGGTCTTGAGTAACTGCGTCATGTCGACATCCAGCGTGGTGTGATACTGCACAAAATTCTGTGCCGCGCATTGAATTTCACCGGTATCTTCCAAGATAAAAATGCGTTCATCCGGATCGTTGAGTACCATCTCAAAAATAATCGCGTTGATCAGTGTCGTCTTGCCTGAGCCAGTACCGCCTATCACCAGGATATTGCGATGATCTCGCACGGCTTGTTTGATCACATTGCAGTGTTTGGATGACAGCACACCATTTTCGACATATTGATCCAGTGTAAAAATGGCAACGGCTTTTTTACGGATGGCGAAAGTCGGGGAGGTAACGACTGGCGGCAGTTGTCCGGCAAAGCGGGAATTGTCGAGAGGGAATTCGCCTTCGATAATCGGATTGAACCGGGTGACTTCCTTACCGTGATATCCGGCAACGGTCTTGATAACCGCTTCGGCCTGCGCAGCCTGAAGATTGCCGATACAGGTAATCTTTTGACCGAGCTTCTCCTGCCAGATACGTCCGTCGGCATTGACCATGATTTCCACCGTATCCGGGTCTTGCAGCGCAGATATGATTTTACGGGCATCGCGTTCAAGCTTGCGTTTGGCGCGTTCCTTGACCGACATCGCTGCCATGGCCGATATTGGCGTATTTTGAGAATCGGATAATGGTGATACTGATGTGTTTTGCATTGTCATATTCACACCATATGGTACAGATTGAATATAACAATATAACGAAACTAAAATTCGTGCAAGACTTTTTTAAATTTTTTTGTTATTTCCCGATTTTTAGTTTTGACTTTTATTTGTACTTGAATTATTGCTTTGACTTTATTCTGTTCTTTTTGGCTTCTTTGGTCAGAAACGCACGATTCTTTTTATCCCACTGATCGACTTGATACGCCTCATATTCACTTAACACGCCGCCTTTCCAGACAAAGCCTTTGGGCAGTTTGCCGGGTTTTCGTTTGGCGAGTGCTTCAAGATCGGCAAGTTCCAAATCAGAACTGTCGAGCAGCATTGGTAATGGTGTTTCCAAGGCTTCGGCAATGGCTTCGATGATCCTGAGCGACGGATTGGCTTTGTCATTGGTCAGGTCAGTGAAGAAAGCAATCGATACACCTGCTTTCTTGGCCAGTTCCGACTTGGTCATGCCTTTTTCATCGAGAATACGCAAAATATTTGTGATCAGGGTAAAGTTATACATATAATAACCGCGCTTATTTTATGGTTTAAGCTGCTTAAGTGACATTTATCATTGTTTTACGGCTTTAATGCTGTTATTTTAAACCAGCAAACACCAAAAACAGAACAATAAAAAAACAACCGGAAAATAAGAAGAAAAAAGTTAAGCAGGAATATGGAATTTTTTAAACAATGCTATCAGGGGAGGAAATGGCAATGTTTTACGATATAATTTCGCTATACAAGAAATTAAATCATTAGCGATTAACCAATACCTATTCAATTGCACATGATTCCAACGGCACTTACTGCATCACCAAAGGGATTGAATGTGCGTCAAAAGCGTTTACAGCACACTACAATCAGAACTAAGAATAAAAGCGTACATTCTATGGCAGACAAAAAGAGAGGATCCGCTAAAAAAACTGCAACACCAGCAGTTCCATCAAAACCAGCAACACCAACAACACCAACAACACCAACGGGAGCAACCGAAATCGATATTGACCTGATTATTGAAGACATACATCAACCGAGAAAGGAGTTTAATCAGGATACACTGCGCGAATTGACGGAAACCGTAAAATTAAGAGGCGTGAAATCACCGATATCGGTGCGCCCCAATCCGGACAAACCAGGAACCTATATCATTAATCATGGCGCCAGGCGCTATCGTGCCAGTATCAATGCGGGATTAAAAACCATTCCGGTATTTATCGATACCGATTACAGCGAAGCCGATCAGGTGATTGAGAACCTGCAGCGCGATAACCTGACATCAAGAGAAATTGCCGATTTTATTGGGCGACAACTGGCTGCCGGTAAAACCAAATCTGATATTGCCAGACAACTTGGCAAAACCAATCCGTATATCACCACACATGCCGCACTGCTTGATCTGCCTGACCCAATCAATGAAATCTACCGGTCAGGACGCTGCACCGATGTAACCGCCATCTATGACCTAACGCGGCTTTACAAAGCAAACAAAGAAGAAATCATCAACTGGCTCAACTTGAGTGCACCGGAAGAAATATCACGGCTGGATGTAAAACATTTTAGCAAGTTCCTGGAGCTGAAAAAGCAAGGCGCCATTGATTCGGATGACCAGGCACAGCAAGCTGAAGGGAAATCAGATGCCACAACGGATCAACATGCAAAAAAACAGGACGCCCCCGTATCATTGCTCGACTCGATTTATCACCTGATCAAAAAAGACAACCGTAAACCGCAGGACTTGATTCGCGAATTGTCCAGGGACGATAAAAAACTGCTGACAACCAAGGTCAAAGATTATTTTGAAGAAGGTAGAAACTGCCCGAATATGATTCAGTACACTATCAGTGCGTTACAGGATGGGCGCTTTTCAGCCAAAGGCAGCGGTGCATTGCAATTGATCGCTTTTTTATATGGCGCAGAGAGATCAACAAACTTTGATCTGTTCAAAATCCTAGACGAACTTGCCAATCAGGAAGCAGGTTGAAAACTAATTTACGCACTCAAGCTCCTAAAATCAAATAAAGAACAGAAAATAAAAAATGACAACTCGAAAACTTCGCATGATTGTAATGAACGGCCAAAGAATCATTCAAGCACTGGTCAATAATGAGTGGGAGACAACCGGAACCATCAAGAAAGTGGAAGAAGGCATCAAGCCCGGCATTTACAATATTTACCTGGCTCAGAAACCCGAAGATAAAAAACAGTACGAAGGTAAGATTTTATACATCGACAAAGAAAACGAAGTTTTTTACCAACAAACCGGGAAAGATTTTATTGTGCATCGATTAAATACAATCAATGGCAAACCTGTTGCTGGGAAAGATGTGGTTGTTAAGTATGATGGGGAAAAAGCGCATTTGAATCAGGTTGACACATTAAAGAGAAAAAATGTGTTGAAAATTTGATCGTATATATTTACAAGTCAAGTGTCAGATCAAGACTGAACTATCACCCTATTTTCTACTACATATTAGTTCATAACTATTTGCCTTACGAACACCGCAGGCTTCTTAGTTGTCAGTATTGCTTGGCAAAATTCCGTGCTCATCATTATTTGATTGATATGAAGATTTAATTTTGCTGACAATCTCGTCTACATATAAATTAACAGCACTTAGACATAAAAAATGCCCAGCAATAAATTTGGATGCCATAATTTTTATCAATTTATTGATTGAATGGACATCCTGGAATAGAAATAATAAATAACCCAAAAAGTAACCCAATTTTTTTTCTGCCTCCTGCCCATCTTTACATTGCATTGAGACAAAACAACACGCATAAAAAACACGCTCAGTCTGACCAGAATCTCTTGGATTCTCTTCTCGCAAACCATTTAGTATTTCTTTTTTGTTATAAGCATTAATTAAAATGGAAATTAAAATTTGACCTAAAAAAAGTATTGCCGAACCTGTATCTGCGAAAGCATTTGGATACATTTTCAGTATCTCAGCTAAGCAATAATGATCTCTATCATCTTTCGATCGGCTTAATTGGAGTACGTCTTCGTTAGTTAAAGGATAAGGTAATGCCGCCGACACATGTAAGTAGAGTCCTTGTTTTTTTTGGTCTAGCAACAGCTCTTCACCAATACAACCAAAGAAATGATTAGCATTAACTGTTTTATATCCAGATTCTTTTGAAATCTGCGCGAAAGCCTCATCAATACAGAGCCATGGAATATCATTGGATATGGATAACTTAATGCTGGATAACACAGACAAATCGACAAAATCCTTTATTAAAAGAATCTTATCCGTCAAATCAATTGATTTGGGGACTATGACCTCAGATTGAGTGAGAATTGAATTTATTGCGGCTTGGATTTCAATTGTCTGTTTCTTTATATCTTCGGCTGTTTGACGATATAAACTCCCATCCCGAGTTACACCAATTGAGAAAAAATCATCACGGTTGATTTCATTTAACCACTCATTAAAAAAACATTTTGTCTCATTAGTAATAATTAATTTTGTAGGCGAACGAGATATTCCTTTTACTAGTCCTGTTAAAGCCAGATAAATAATGGAATAGACATCCAAAATCAATTTTTCAGGAAACTCTACACCTAATCCAGGTAATGGGTGCTTGACAGACCGCTTTTCAGTTAAATGAAATAGTGCCGACTTAACTGGAGAAGATGAAAACTGATGGTGCCCTTTGAAAAACAATGGGATTTGTGGATTAGAAATCAGATCTTGATTTCTTATATCTGATGACAGCAATTTACGTTTAAGGGTTTCAAACATTTCATCTGGATCTTCAGGTAATTGAAATGAATGAAAACAGTCTCGACCATCATTTTTCGCCTGTCTTAAGGCAAATGCTATACGGAAAGCGGCTATCAGAGGAGGAAGTCGTTCAATTAAATTAATTTCAAACATGTTTAATTGCTCAACATCACCAACAACCATTCTCGACAATAATTCTCCTTGAGGTGAAGAGATGCCAAGCAGATTATTATGTATAGCCAAATCATCATCAACAAGCAGCTTGATAGTCTCTTTTCCATCTATGGAGCAATGAATTCCACCAAAACATTGTCCGATACTATTTGATAGATTAGAAATTTCTTTTTTATTGGTAATTAATGCTAAGTAAGCATTAGTAAAAGGAATAGAACAACCTTCTGGGTCTTTTATAAACCAATCAACTAAAATTCTTTCGGCTCTTTTAAAATTACCGTTTATAGCCATTTCAGACAGCAAATTAAAACCATATTGAGAAGGCTGGGAAAAGGTTTCTGCTGGTATGCGTTCGAGAATACTAGCAATGATAGTTTTTTTATCCTCACGCTTTTTATACAAATTGATCAATACGTACCAACCATATGAAGACGAAGGTGCCATTTGCACGGCAATTTCCATTGCTTCAATAGCATCATCATAGCGAGACAAGCTATCTTGTTGTATAGCTTTAATACGCCACAAATCTACATTCCAATCTTTTGGGCTGATTGTAGACATAAGCTCATCCAGCGTCATCATTTGGTGACTATTCAACAATGCTTTTAAATAACAGCAGAGTGTGGGTGACATCCAAAAATCTGTGATCGGCACATGTTGTTTTAGCAGTTTACAGGCCTGAAAAGGAAGGTCTAAATCTAAAAGTTTTTCGGCTAACTGAAGTAACCTGGTAGGAATCAGATTAGGGATTTCAGTTTTATGTTTTTTTATAAAATCATCAACAAGAAGCCTTAAATTATCTTTAGATTTAAGTTTGTTACCACAAGCCAAAGTATTTAATTCAAGCAGAGAAAAATCTTTTTCTAACTGGTTATCACTGGATATAGTGCCTCCATTACTTATCCAATCGCGAAGACTCTTTGCGTCACTTATATTGCCTAGTAAAGCAGAATCATCTACAGTGATTTCATGTTTCTTTGTAATTTCAGCAATGATTTCTTTTTTATATGAAGACTCTGCACGAGCTCTTGCAACTTTATAAATATGGCCGCTCAATCTTTCAGTACTTCTATCGTACAAAAGACGAATTTGGGATGCTATCTCTGGCAGTTGTTGTTCTATTTCGGAAATATTCTTCCAACACGCATCTGCAAGCGGTTTATACTCCCCAAAAACAAAATTTAGAAGTGAGGCTGATAACCCTATGACTCTAATATCATTTCCATTGGACTCATTCAATAAAACAATAACTTCATCACAAAGCTCTAAAATTTCAGATCGCAAAGTTGCTGCTATGCGCCAGTAATGGTCATTGCCAATTTTTGATTCTATTGAACATGCTTTAGATAAGGTTATAAAAGTTTTGCTATTAAATGTGGGTGAGAGGCTATGCAAAAACTCAGAAATCTCTAATGCTTGCTCAGGATTCTTTAATCGTAACGCTCCTCTTACGAGGCCACAAAGTTCAATTTCATCTAAACGAAGCTTTTCAGTTCGAAAAAAAGCTTCTATCTCAGTTGTATCAGCAATAAGTTCATAAAACGCTTCTTTTGTATAAATACCGCAAGTATCTGCTGACACATAACGTTCTCGAGCATCTTCAAAACATTCATTTTTTACATCCAGGCGTAGCTGTGCAGAAAGTGAAATATCTGTACAAAACTCATCATGTTTTATTTTAAAATAGCTCCTTAAAATCCCTGCGCCATCATCCGTGACTTCACCTTCAGCTAATTTAATCAATATTGAAATTATTTGTAAGATACTTAAAGCTTCAGCATTTAAGTTAGATGTTGCTTCTAATGCTTCAAATTGATTCTTTGCCTGCGTAAATTGTTTGTGTCTTAAATTAGTTAGTATTTTCCTTAAAGAGTTTTGGATCTCAGAAGGCGATATAGCCTGTAAGCTAATTTTATCCCCAGAAACATTATCGCCGGAACCACTATGGTTCTGTATAGGGGTTACAGATTGGTTGTTTTTATTTGACAAAAGGATATTTGCTAGCCACTAATGGTTAATGATTTTGTTTCCGGCAATATTGTCACCAGTTCCACTATGAGATTGCACGATGGTGGTATTTGGTTTTATTTCTTTTATTAACTCAACAAGCTCACTTGATACAGAAATTTTTTTTAAAATCTCAGATTGGCTCATATCATTTGAAATTTGTAATTTATTTAATTCCTTTTCTATCTCAATCGCAACAGTATCTTTGATTAACCAGCCTTGTAATTTTTCCTTGATATTACTCGCAGTGAGGGAAATGCCACTTTTTAACATGTCGTATAAAGTTCCTGCTAGTATCGCACCCGTAATAACCTCCATCGCTTGTCCTCTTTTTATCTATTCAATATTCATTTCTATACATATCAGTTCCAAAGTATATAGTATCTGTTGATCATAAAATCAATATCTTATTCAAAAAAAATTGATATATTGTCTAGTTTCATTAAGCACTCTTCTTTTTCAATTTTAAAGTAGGTTTTGACTTATCCGAAGAATTGTTGCGACCCGTATTTCCTGGATTAATTTTGCAACACCAAACATCATAATCAGGCATATTGGGTGCCATTCTTTTTTGCAACCACCACGATATCTCTTGCCAGAACGAGAGGCGTCCATTTAAGGCAATCATGGGTGTGGTTGATGGGATTATTCTTTGGGAATGTGGGTATCAAATTTAAATCCCAATTGAGCTACTCTGAAAGTGACAAATAGACGATCAAGGATTGATTTTACAAACTGTTTACCAGGTTGTGTTCCAGAAGTGATTTCTCGGATTTTTTCTTTGACTTGATGAATGGACATACCCGTGTTCGGGGCAGCCTCCATGACAGCCGAATAAGCGCCAAGTACATCAGCGCTCGTGATTTCATAACCATAACCAAGCGATAGCCATTTCAACGCAGCCAGTCCTGATTCAACAGCAAAGACGGGGTTTTCATCGCGGAAATCTTGAGCGGCCCGGATTAGCGTGCGGGGATCAGTAGTTGGACTGGATGTGACCAGTTCAATGGCCAAATTGAATAAACCGGCGCTCTTTGCGGCTGCAAACCATTTGCCTTCTGAACCGGGCGTGCTGGCGATCAAGTCTCGTAGGATTTCTTCAACTGGTTTGTTGGGATACTTTTTTACAATTGCGCGAAACGTGGCAAGATTGGTCGTAGTTTGATTGGCTTCAATGGCATAACGACGATAGGCTTCTTCAAACATGCCGGATGAAAGTAGAATAGCTTCACAGTCTTGCGCAATCAGCCAGCCGGGTTCATTTCGTCCGCGCGATGCCTCAGCATACTGAATCGCTTCCGCTTTTTTGTTCATGGCAACCAGTGCTTTAACACCCCATTGACGATCGTGCCATAATTTATAGGGCGCGTTGTCAACAAGCTTAAGCAGTTCATCGTATCGGCCTGCTGAATATAATGAAGACAGGCAGACACTTGTACCTTTAAAAAACCCATGACCAGTCGATGCAGAACTCCAGTTATTCTCGAGAAAGGGTAGCAATTCATCGCCCTAGGAAGATGCCAATTCCTTGGTCACGCATAATTCACCCCAGTAGTCGCCTAAACATTCGAGATACGGAATTTCATCATCCTGAAATGCAGCCCAAAGCCGGTCAAGCCAACGTTTTCGAACTTTAATGTCAACATCTGCTTTTGCGATAATTGGAACCAGCGTATCGATTGCGCGATTGACGGCAGTGCCTATCGCACCCGATGAGCTGTCCACCTGTTCCAATGCCGGCGACAGTTTTTCCAGTAACATTACTGCGCCTTCTGCTGCAAGAATGGGATCTTTTCGAGTAAGCAATTTGATTTCAGATAAGGCTTCCTTTATCCGTTGAATCGGCAGTTTTGAATTCCAGCCAAATGCATGGTAGCGGAATCTGGATGCGAATTGCCATTTGTGCGTGCGCATAGGTGATATCAACTATAAATTGATAATCATCCCAGATTTTGAACGCACATGCATTAAAGCAGTGCAATTTTTGCAGCAATATGATTTATTTTTTTTTGAAAAAAACAGGCAAAATCGATTCATAAATGTGCACAAAAACTGTGCATAAAACGTTGCTAAATGTTGCCCAAAAAGTTGCCCATTCTATGCCAAAACATGCCCATTTATGCTAATTTATGGGCAATGTTCAAATGATAACACATTGATAATAAAAGAATTAATGGTGGAGACGGCGGGAATCGAACCCGCGTCCGCAAGCCCTCTACAGGCAGTTCTACATACTTAGCCATGTTATTTGATTTGACCTGGCAACCGCCAACCGGCAGGCTGATGACAGGCGAGTTACCTTAAGTTTAACGTGCTACAAAGTAACCCTGCAGTACGCGATCCTCGTTAGTGACTCTGCTGTCTGTTGCCAGACCCGGCGTTGAGGCCCACCGGTGCAGAGGCTAGCCATTAAGCGGCTAAAGCGTAATTTTCGTCGTTTGCGACTATTGTTTTCAGATGGATTTACGAGGTAATCTGATCCTCGGTATGCCCTACGCTGCTTTGCAACCCACGTCGAAGCCAGATCGTCCCCGAATTCTTTGTGGTACTGATAAGATCAGGGTTGTTGTTCAAAGTTCAACCCCGTTTTGTAACAATATTCTAACACCTGTTCTGGATATAAGCGAGCAGGTCTTGCGGATGATCAATGATATGACTTGCACCCCAGTTTTCGGGCGGTTGATCCGTTCCGAGATAGCCGTAGCGCGCGATGACGGGGTCCATACCGGCGGCAAGGCTTGCCTTGACGTCCCGCAAGTCATCGCCCAGATAAATGCATTCAGTTGGGTCGACATTGATTTTCTCGCAGGCGACCAGCAGCGGCTCGGGGTGCGGTTTGGTTTTTGTGGTTTCATCGCCGCAGACTACGCAGGCGACTCGTTCTTTTAAGCCCAGTTGTTCAATGAGTGGATGGGTGAAGCGGGACGGTTTGTTGGTGACGATTCCCCAGGCGAGCCTGTGTTGATCCAGTTGATCAAGCAGCGCGCCTATGCCGGGAAACAGACAGGTGTCATGACAGAGCCGCCGGGTATAAAATTCGAGAAATTCATCGCGCATTTCAAGATAGCTTTCATCTTCAGGTCCGATATTGAATCCAAGTCCAAGCAACCCGCGCGCACCTGCGGAAGCCAGTGGGCGGATTTGTTCTATGGGCAACGGCGGCAGGCCTCGTTTTATGCGCTGACGGTTAAGTGCATGACCCAGATCGGGTGCGGTATCGGCGAGGGTGCCGTCAAAGTCAAAAAATATTGTACTGATCATGATAGATGGGGGAGCAACCGGCAACGTCAGGTACGATAAGCCATGATGTAGTTAACATCCGTGTCTGATCCCAGTGCATAAACTTTGGTGAATGGATTATAGGTCATGCCGATCAGTTTTTCATCAGTGAGTCCGGCGTTACGCGCCATTCGGGCGAGCTCGGAGGGCTTGATGAAGTTGGCATATTCATGTGTGCCGCGCGGCAGCAGTTTGAGGATATATTCCGCGCCAATGATCGCGAATAAATAGGATTTCGGGTTGCGATTAATGGTCGAAAAAAACACCCAGCCGCCGGGTTTGGTCAGCTTTGCACAGGAGCGGATGATGCTCATCGGGTCTGGCACATGCTCGAGCATTTCCATACAGGTGACAATGTCGTAGTGCTGCGGTTGTTCCTTGGCGAGCGACTCGGTTGTGATTTTGCGATATTCAACTTGCTGACCACTTTCCAGCAGGTGCAATTTGGCGACTTTTAGGGCTTTGTCGCTTAAGTCGATTCCGGTGACGACTGCGCCACGAGAAGCCATACCTTCAGACAGAATGCCGCCGCCACAACCCACATCAAGAACTTTCTTGCCTTCAAGTCCCGCTAGTTCATCAATGTAGTTCATGCGCAGTGGGTTGATCTCATGCAGTGGTTTGAACTCACTGTTAGGATCCCACCAACGGTGCGCCAGCTGGCTGAATTTTTCCAGTTCCAAAGGATCTGCATTTATACCGTCGTCTTTCATTGCGATTTCCCAGGTTGATTGTTGTCGGTTAAATTATGTGTGGATTTGATGCATTCTTCCCAGTATGCAGCACGATTATATAGCGCTGTACTGTCCAAAGTGATCAATTGTTTATTTTCCAGCAGTATTTTACCATTTACCCAGACATGACTCACCTGATCGCGTCCGGCTGCATATACCAGGTGTGATACCGGGTCATAACAGGGCAATAAATGCAGATCTGAGAAATCCAGGGCTGTAATGTCTGCGGCTTTGCCCGGTTCAAGCGAGCCGGTTATTGCGTCTATGCCAAGTGCGCGGGCGCCGTTGATTGTGGCCATTTCGAGTGCCTG
Organism: Burkholderiales bacterium; assembly: GCA_024235795.1. GTDB lineage: Bacteria > Pseudomonadota > Gammaproteobacteria > Burkholderiales > Nitrosomonadaceae > Nitrosomonas. The sequence goes on from JACKLR010000002.1 coordinate 423,448, forward strand.
GTGGGCGGGCAGGGCATCTGCCCGTTTACTGTAGGCTTTGGCCAGTAAGGCAGCAAGCCGCATTTCTTCAAGAATATCAAGCCGATTATTACTCGCTGCGCTGTCGGTGCCGAGTCCAACGTTAATGCCATTGTCCAGCAAGGTTGTGATGGGCGCAAAGCCGCTGGCAAGTTTTAGATTGGATGAAGGGCAGTGCGCAATATGGCAGCCATGCTGTTTTAACAGTTCAATTTCTTGATCGGTTAAATGCGCCATATGCACCGCTATCAAACTGGGGCCAAGCATGCCAAGTTGATGTAAGTGCTCAATGGGGCGTTTGCCGTAAGTTTTCAGACCGATGGAGATTTCGTCAGTGGTTTCGTGCAGATGTATATGTATGGGTGATTCAAGCTGTTCGGCATAAGTCAGGATGTCGGTGAGTGCTTTATCACCGACGGTGTAGGGTGCATGTGGCGCAAAACAAAATGACAGCAACGGATTGGGATGCAGTGTATCGCGCAAAGCAATGCCTTTGGCAAGATAATCGTCGGCATCACTGGCGTAGGCAGTTGGGAAATCAATGGCAATCATGCCGATCGCGGCGCGCATGCCAACATCAAGTACTGCCTGAGCACTGGCTTCTGGAAAAAAATACATGTCATTGAAGCACGTTATGCCGCTTCTCAGCATTTCAGCGCAGGCAAGGTGGGTGCCGTCGCGTACAAAGGATTCATTTACATGTCGGGTTTCGGTTGGCCAGATATGCTGGTTTAGCCATTCCATGAGCGGCAAGTCATCGGCAAGTCCGCGCAGCAGAATCATTGCGGCATGGGTATGTAAATTAACAAGCCCCGGAATTAATGCATGATTATGCAAAAAAAAGGCTTTTTCCGGATTGAATTTTGACTGTGCCTGATGAATTGGCAGAATGTCAATTATTTTGCCTTGATGAATAGCAATCGCATGATTGTTGAGAACAGATCGATGATTATCGACAGGAATAACCCAGCGTGCTTCTATCAGAACATCGATATGGGTTGTGTCTTGCATAAGGATAGCGCATAAAAAAGCCCTGTGTGGACAGGGCTTAAAAGTTTCATGAAACGAAGAGTTTTTTTTGAGCTGTGTTCTTAGCCTGTGTTTTTAGCGTGTGCCGGCAACTTCAACTTCTACGCGGCGATCAGGTCTTAGGCATTCTTTAAGCGCCTGACCGGATTTGCCTTGGCATGTGTCACCGGTAACAGGTTGTGACTCGCCTTTGCCATCGGTAAAGATGCGGTTGTCTTCAATTCCTTTTGATACCAGATAGGCTTTAACAGAATTGGCGCGACGTACTGACAGTTTTTGGTTATATTCCGGTGAACCGATTCTGTCAGCATGACCTACTGCGACGATAACATCGTAATTGACACCTTCCAGGCCACGTGCAAACTCATCCAACGCGACTTTACCATTTGGTTTCAACTCAGCACTGTCGAAATCAAACAGTGCATCAGCCGAAAAGGTCAATTTTTCAGGAGGTGCTACCGGTGCTGGCGGTGGAGCAGGTTCAGCTTCTGCTACTTTCTCATAGCCATCGCAACCCTCAATAATTTTGTGCTCTTCTTCGTTCCAGTATCCTGTGCGCCAGCAGTGATTGCCTAGATCGTGCGAACTGCGCCAGACAACACCATTTTCATCTTCCACGCCATAACCTTCGGCTTTTTCAATATCATTATTCTCGTATCGATCTATCGGTGTTACCTGCGCTATAGCTGTGCCGGAAAGGAACGCTGGCAGTAAAACCATTCCTATCAGTTTTTTCTTGGCTGACAATTTATTCATGCTGATATCCTTTTAAGTGAAAACTTCAGAGTTAGAATTTTTGTTATCAGTAAAAACAAATAACAAAAGGCCGTCCCACCATTAATATTCTTCCCACGTATGATGTGCTGGTGCGATTATGAGTTTATATTCAGTTATTTGTCAAATGTGTATGTTGCTTATTTGCAACACATTGTAATAGTATGCTGAAATATAACAAAATTATTATCATGGCTAGGTGTTTTGGATAGGCGATAAATAGCTGGGGTAGGTGCAATTGTGTCGCAATAATCATACAGTGCCTTGTATTGTTTAACTGCTGATCAAAATAAGACAAACTTTGGGAAACAATGATTTAAAATGCTTTGTATCAAAGCGCGTCTATCACCATGATTAAAAAAACTGTATTTCTGTGTGGATTTTGTGCTATAGAATAATGAGTCTGTCAAAGTATGCATATTGCCAGTGCCTAGCACTTAAAAACATGTTGTGTCTACATGTTATCAGTGCATTATTCGTGCTGTGCTACCAAGCCGAATTTTATTTATTTCAATTATTGGATTTTGAGTAGTGCAATAGTGAAAAGAAACAGTTTGGATGGATTGGAACGTTTTCCATGTCGGGGGAATTACCATGAATGATCAGACAGAACGTTTTACACTTTCGGCAGAACATTTGCGGCGTCATTATGGCCGTCATAAGGCTGTAAATGATATTACGCTGCAATTAAAAAAAGGAGAAGTGCTTGGATTGTTGGGCCCGAATGGTGCGGGCAAAACGACAACCCTGCGCATGATAACCGGTAATCTGGCACCGAGTGCGGGCAGTATCAAGATATGTGGTACTGATCTTTTGGATAATCCCCGGAGAGCCAAAGCCCACCTGGGTTATTTGCCCGAGATGCCGCCATTGTATCTCGATATGACTGTTGATGAATATTTGCAATTTGTCGCGCGTCTTCACCATGTGGAAAAACAGCGCATATCGCTGATGCTGGAAAACAGTAAAAAACGTTGCGGCTTGTCTGATCGCGGCAAACAATTGATCGGCACCCTGTCAAAGGGCCTGCAGCAACGTGTTGGAATTGCGCAGGCGATTATTCATGAACCAGATATTATCATTCTGGATGAACCGACAGTGGGTTTGGATCCAAACCAGATGCGCGAAATACGCGGATTAATCCATGATTTAAGAAAATCGTGCAGTATTATTTTGTCGACACATTTATTATCCGAAGTTGAAAGTGTTTGTGACCGGGTGTATATCATGCATGAAGGGCAAATTGTCTTGAATAAAACATTGCTTGATTTGAAGCAGGGAGAGGTCGATCTGGAAACTGTGTTCTCTCAATTGACACAACGCGCTCAAAAAACACATTAACAGGCTATTGTCATGATTTTTACCATCGCAAGGAAAGAATTACGCATGTTGTTTTGCTCACCTTTGGCATGGGTGCTGTTGACGGTGGTACAGATTCTATTGACATGGGTTTTTCTCGGTCGTCTCGATGCCTTTTTACAAGTCCAGCCACAGTTGATGCAGATTGCAAACCCGCCTGGTTTTACCGAAATAATTGTATCCCCCGTATTTGGCCTGGCTGCTATTCTGCTGTTGATGATTATCCCGTTACTGACAATGCGGCAATTGGCGGAGGAACGTAAAAATCATACGCTCACGTTGCTGATTTCTGCACCCATATCAGTGGCGGAGATTGTTATAGGAAAATTTCTGGGTCTTATGTTTTTCTTGTTGGGCGTTATTGTGCTGACTGTTGTATTGTCCGCTTCATTACTGGTCGGCGGCACCCTGGATTTCGGTTTGTTAATTAGCGGTGCAGCGGGGCTGTTTCTAATGGTGTGTTGTTTTGTTGCGCTGGGGCTTTACGTTTCCAGCTTGACAGCGCAGCCGGTCATTGCAGCAGTTGGCGTGTTGGGTGTGTTAATGGGTTTCTGGGTAATTGATCTCGTTGCCAGTGATTACGAAGAATGGATGCAGGTTGTATCAATCTTCAGGCATTTTGAGCAATTCAATAATGGTTTGGTCGATACGTTCAGTATTGCCTATTTCATATTATTTACGACGCTGTTTTTATTGCTGACTATCCGTCACTTAGACGGAGAACGATTACATGGCTAGAGAATTTGGTACTGCGACACTGTGGAGCTGCATTGATGACGCAGGTGAGTAAAAAATTTCGGTTTCACCAAAAGGTAAATCAGGGTGTATTTGTGCTGTTATTGCTATTATTATGTCTGTTGCTAGGCTTTTTTGCATTTGAAACGCGCATGCAATGGGATGTTAGTCAGAATAATCGAAACAGTTTGAGTCAAACCAGTATCGACATTTTGGAAAAAATGGATGGCCCAATTCAGGTAACAGCGTATGCCACTGAACAGCATGCACAATTTGGAGATGTGCGGGAAATTATCCATAATTTTGTTCAATTATATCAGCGTATTAAACCGGATCTTACACTGGCGTTTGTCGATCCAACGGAATATCCGAATCAGGCCCGCGAAGCCGGTGTGACAGTCAATGGGGAGATGGTGGTCAATTTTCAGCAAAAACAGGCGAATTTGACAACGATTAATGAACAGGCGTTTACACAAGTGCTTATGCGCCTGGCGCGCCCGCAGGAAAAGCTGATTATGGCGTTAAGCGGTCATGGGGAACGAAATCTGAATGGCCCGGCCAATTATGATTTGGGGGATTTCGGCCGGCAACTGCGCATAAATGGATTTATCAGTCAGCCGCTTAATCTGGCCATTGAATCCCAAATTTCCGCTGAGGCAGAGATGCTGCTAATTGCGTCACCGCAAACAGATTTGCTGCCGGGGGAAGTGAGTATACTGCTGGATTATATTGATGAGGGCGGTAATTTATTGTGGTTGGTTGACCAGGAATCATTGCGGGGACTGTTGCCGTTGACTGAGAAATTACAACTGATTATGACGCCTGGTGTTATTGTTGATCCGCAGGCCGAGCAATTAAAGGCGCCGATGACGTTCGCACTGGGCACAAGCTACGGACAACACGAAATTACAAACGGGTTCAACTACATAACGGTTTTTCCATATGCGCGTCAAATTTCGTTTCAAGAAAATGAGGTATGGCGCACTATACCGTTGGTAGAAGTTGCACAAAACGGCTGGGTGGAAAAAGGTTCACTTGATGAGGCATTTATATTTGATCAGGATGAAGATGTCGCAGGTCCGATTACTGTTGCAGTTGCAATGTCCCGCTATGTTAATGACCGCGAGCAACGTGTGATCGTCATCGGGAACGGCCATTTCCTGGCCAATACGTATCTTGGGAATGGCAATAACCTGGATTTTGGGATTAATATCGTTAACTGGCTGGTTGGTGATGAAGAAATGATCGTCATTCAACCGCGTCCAACAGTGGATAGCCATTTGATACTCACCGAAACAGCATTAACTGTAACCGTGGTTGTTTTTTTATTCATCTTGCCGGGAATCTTTCTGTTGAGCGGTGTTGTCATCTGGTGGCGCCGGAAAAGTGTTACGAAGGTGTCAAATAAAACATGACCTATCATTCACAGCTGAACTTGATCATGCTGGTTACCGTCATTGGGCTGGCGGTTTTTCTTTATTTGAAGCCTCAGTTCCAGTCGGAAAATGGTGAGACACTTCAGATTTCTATACGCACGCCAGAAACAGTCCAAATGATTCGGATTATTCGGCAGGGACAGGAAATTACGTTGGAACGAACTGCGAGTAGTGGCTGGCATATGGTTGCGCCGTTTTCTGCCAGAGCCGATGAAGAACTGGTCGGCAAAATGTTGAATGTTTTGTCGGCGCATAGCCGGCAGCGTTTTCCGCTCAGAGATACCGAAAGCTTTAATTTGGATCATCCCGTCATCGAATTGTATATCGATGACGATCATTTTGCTTTTGGAGGATTGGCGCCAGTAACAAACGAACAGTATTTGGCTATCAATGAACATGTGTATTTGGTTTCGCCGCGATATGCGATTTGGGTGCCAGCGAGTCCCATGGATTTGGTCAGTCCAAGACTTCTGGCCGATGATGACATACCGGTCAGGTTTGAGTTGGATGATCTGACGGTTAATAAACAGAATGACGTGTGGCATGTGGATTCGGAAGTAATCGGCAGCCTGAATAATCAATTGCTGGCGCGTTGGGCGGAAAATTGGCGGTTCATTCAAGCAACCGAATTGCTGACCGATCTGCGGGATTATTCGGATAAACAGTTTACAGTAAAAATCAGCTTTCTGGACGGACGCGAAATGATTTTAAACGTGATTGACAATGAATCCGGTACAGTGTTTTATCGGCCAGGTGAACAGGTTGCTTACTTCTTTCCCCATCCGATAGCGCGTCAGCTGCTGGATCCGTCTATTATCGAGCCGGAATAATTATTAACGTTTGATATAATCTGCAATAAAAATATCCATTTCATGCCGGAATTACCCGAGGTAGAAGTTACGCGGCTGGGAATTGCGCCTTATCTGGAGGGGCATCGTATTACCGGCATTACAATCCGTCATCCAAAGTTACGCTGGCCGATACCCGATAGGCTGCATGAACAACTTCAAGGTAAATTGATAGTGTCAGTTTCAAGGCGTGCAAAGTATCTTTTGTTCGACTGCGAAACAGGTACTTTGATTCTCCATCTCGGTATGTCAGGGAGTTTACGATTGCTGCGCGTTAATGACCAGAAATCGATTCAATCAGTCAAATTCGTTGATGCGCCAGGCAAGCATGATCACTTTGATTTGATCATAGACAATCAGACTTTATTACGGTTCAGGGATCCGCGTCGTTTTGGCGCCGTTTTATGGCAACCTGGTAGTATAAAGCAGCACCCATTATTTATTCAGCTAGGACCTGAACCACTAAGCGAGGATTTTTGCGCAACGCGATTATACGAAAATTCACGGGGACGAAAATCAAGTATCAAGACTTTGCTAATGAATAATCGGATTGTTGTTGGTGTTGGCAATATTTATGCAAATGAAGCGTTATTTCATGCCGGGATTAATCCACGAACGGCTGCCGGAAGAATCGGTCTTTCCCGGTATGAGAGGCTCGTGAAGAATATAAAATCAGTGCTGGAAAAAGCAATTGAGGCGGGAGGGAGCAGCTTGCGCAATTTTGTTGGAAGTGATGGCAACCCGGGTTATTTCCAGCAGCAATACTGGGTTTACGGTCGCGTCGGAATGGCTTGTAAAAAGTGCGGTACGCATATTAAACAAATAAAACAAAACCAGCGATCCAGCTTTTATTGTCCAGCTTGTCAGCGTCAGTAACGTCCAAGTATGAGACAATGTGCACTGAAAGCCTATGTAGTGACTTATATTTAAGATAAGTCAATGAATAATAACCAGAAAATAAACAGAATAATGAATATTACATTTGTTGGCGGTGGAAACATGGCTTCCGCGTTGATCAACGGATTGTTAACACAGGGTTATAAGACACATCAAATTGGCGTAGTTGACATTAGTGAAGAAAGTCGCGCCAAGATTAACGAAATGTTTGACATCATGGCCGTGGCCGATCTGAAAAATGGTGTTGCACCCAGCAAAACAGACGATGCGTGCAATGTTATTGTGCTTGCGGTAAAACCACAACAATTACATGAACTCACGCAACAACTGACCAGTTTATTGGATGGGCATCTTGTAATTTCCATTGCTGCGGGCATACGGATTACGGATATCACGCGATGGCTGGGTGGTTATAGTCGGGTTATCCGTGCAATGCCCAATACGCCGTCGCTGGTAGGCGCCGGCGTAACCGGGCTTTATGCGACTCCTGATACCAGTGAGCAGGACAGACAGATTGCCGAAGCAATTATGAAAGCAGTGGGTTCGGTAATTTGGGTGAACGATGAAGAAATGCTGCATACGGTGACCGCGATTTCCGGCAGTGGTCCGGCCTATATATTTTATTTTATTGAATCAATGCAGCAGGCAGGGATAGAATTAGGTTTAACTCAGAATGAAGCGAGGCAGCTGAGCCTGCAAACATTTCAGGGAGCCATTAAACTTGCAAATGAAAGCGATGAAGATGCGGCAGTTTTGCGTGCAAGGGTGACGTCAAAAGGTGGAACCACACAACGGGCGATTGAGTCAATGGAGGCTAGCGAAGTCAAAAATAGAATCATCGAGGCCATACGCGCAGCAAACAATCGTTCACGGGAGATGAGTGATGAATTCAGTAAGTTATGATTTTAAAACCGAAAACGATTTGAACTGTAGCCATTGTAACACTATTTAGGGAATAGCTTATGACTAACCAGATTATGATTTTCCTTCTAGATACTATTTTGGGTCTTTTTTCCCTAGCATTGTTGTTACGGTTTTATTTTCAGTTGTTGCGTGTGCCGTATTACAACAATATCGCGCAGTTTTTGATTGCGGTTACTGATTTTGTTGTGCGGCCTGCACGCCGTTTTATTCCGGGATGGAAAGGCCTGGATATGTCAACGCTGGTACTGGCATGGCTGGCAGAGTGCATTATTCTAACCACTATCTATCTTTATCAAGGTTTTGACTTCGGTGCGAATATGGCTACAGCTGCGGGAGTCATGGGATTATTGGGCATGGTCGCAATCATTAAGATGACGTTGTACATCGTGTTGTTTATGATTATTGCCCAGGCGATTATTTCATGGGTCAATCCATATAGTCCGCTGGCGCCTTTGCTCAATACATTTACGCAGCCATTTCTATCTATTTTTCGCCGCCGCATTCCGCCTATTGCCAATGTTGATCTTTCGCCATTATTTGTACTGATTATTATCCAGCTGTTACTCATGATTGTGGCGGGTGTCCAAATGGAAGTCAAATCAATGCTTGATTAACTTGACGATGAATTGGTTTCGATGTGATGATGCGCGTAATTATGTTTTAACGCTACATGTTCAGCCTGGCGCAAAGCGTACTGAGGCCATTGGGTTACACGGTGACGCGCTGAAAATAAAACTTGCTGCTGCACCCATCGAAGGTAAGGCTAATGCAGCATTGCTGAAATATTTGGCTGAGTGTTTTGAAGTGCCGCAAAATCAAGTTCTGATCAGGAATGGAGAAAAATCAAGACGGAAAACAGTCATGATATTACAGTCCAGGCATTCACCTGATTCGCTGTTCCGGTTTTAGTTGATCAAAAATATTGAACTAACATAGTATGGAATTCACCATATGGTGTCATGCACAAGCTGAAGAGGGTGTTCCTGATTTGGCGCCTCAGTTGCCTGAGGATGCTCTGCTTTTGGTAAGTCCAGCATTAAGCGCACAACAAACGGCGATTGCCTTGAAATATGATTTTGAAATTGGCTATGAAATTGGTCCCGGGTGTGAGTGTAAATCAAGTGCTGGTTGCCGCTAATTGCCTTTATACAAAGGTACTACAGTTGTGGTTGAGGTGCATCTGTCAACCCTGGAACGCCGTGCATTGTTGCCGGATATGTTTTTCAAAAAGGATGCGGTTTGGTGGCTCAGCTATCAAAAGAAAAAAGATGGAGGCATAGTTCAATTACGAACGATTAAATATCCAGAAATGTTATGAGATTCAGGTTCGGTAACTTTCAGGGCTAAATGTTTTTATTAATGGCACGCCTGATACTTTTTAATAAACCTTACGGTGTTATTTGCCAGTTTACTTCTGAAGCGGGACAGGCATCGTTGAAGGATTATATTACCTTGTCACAGTTTTACGCAGCCGGTCGGCTTGATGCTGATAGTGAAGGATTGCTGTTATTAACGGATGATGGGCGGTTACAAAACAAAATCAGTCATCCAAAGTATAAATTGCCGAAAACGTACTGGGTTCAAGTTGAAGGGATTCCGACGCCAGCAGCACTGAAACATCTATGTCGTGGGGTAACAATTAAAAACTATATGACACAACCAGCTGAGGCCAGATTGATTGACGCACCAGAGTGTCTCTGGCCCAGGACCCCGCCCGTGCGTTTTCGCAAACACATTCCGACGTCATGGATAGAATTAACGCTCAATGAGGGCAAGAATCGTCAGGTACGGCGAATGACAGCTGCGGTGGGGCATCCGACCTTAAGATTGATTCGATATGCAATTGGTCATTATACATTGAGAGATCTTGCACCCGGTGGATGGCATTTGCTCAATGTCAGATAATAAATAAAATCAAAATATGTTACTTTTTGTTAACTGAGTACTGCAGTGACTGTGCTACGCTAATACACTTCTGAAACAAATCATAAAATTAATATTTGTCAATGTTTGTAATGCCTGTTTCTATTGAAGTTTTTCAATGACTGTACAAAAAATTCCAGTCATAATTGTTTACAATCAAGGTCACTAAAGTGTTAAGATATGAGTCCAGAACTTTTTTTCAATTGAAGTTTAGTTGGTGAGAATTAAAACTATAAAGTGAATGTAAAGTGGGTCTATTGACTCAGTGAAATATTTAATCGGCATACTATGAGCTTCCGGCTAATGAATCATTTGGAGATTATAATATTAAGCTTATATATGTCGCTTCGAGTTTGCATAAACGAATTTCAAGCTTTTAGAAGGATAATCGCTATATGATTTCAGATTTTCTTAATTTAATATCAGGTGTTGTAGATATGCCATGGTGGGGATATGTCGTGGTGACTTTGGTTTTGACGCATATCACGATTGCCAGTATCACAATTTATTTGCACCGCCATTCAGCGCATAGAGCATTGGATCTGCACCCCATTCCCAGTCATTTTTTTCGTTTCTGGCTTTGGCTGACATCCGGAATGGTCACCAAAGAATGGACTGCCGTTCATCGTAAACATCATGCTAAATGCGAAACACCTGATGACCCGCATAGTCCGATAATTTATGGTATCAAGAAAGTTTTAACAGAAGGCGCGGAACTGTATCGAATTGAGTCTAAAAATAAAGAGACACTAGAACGTTATGGATACGGTACGCCAGATGATTGGGTGGAGCGCAATATTTATAGTAAACACAGTGCAAAGGGCATTGCCTTAATGCTTATTATCAATGTTATTTTGTTCGGTCCTATCGGTTTAACCATTTGGGCGATACAAATGATGTGGACGCCAATTTTTGCTGCGGGTGTGATTAATGGTGTTGGGCATTTCTGGGGATACCGTAATTTTCAGGCTGAAGACGCCAGCCGTAACATAGTGCCATGGGGGATTCTGATAGGCGGAGAAGAATTACACAATAACCACCATGCTTATGCAACATCAGCGCGGTTGTCCAATAAATGGTATGAATTTGACATTGGTTGGTTATATATCCGACTTCTGGAAATGATGGGATTGGCGAAAGTCAAGAAGGTTGCACCCAAACTGCGCCTTAATAAAGCTAAAACACAATGTGATCTGGATACATTGCACGCGGTTATTTCGCATCGCTATGAAGTACTGGCCAAGTATTCCAAATCCCTGAAAGCGACCTTTGCTGCGGAAATGGTGCATTTAAAAGAGTCGATAGTACATTATGATATTGATAAATCGACGTTAAAGCGCTGGCTTCTGGCTGACGCTAAAACATTGCAGGAGCATGAACGTGAAACACTGAGCCAAGTGTTGAGTAATACCAAAACACTGGATACGGTATATAACATGCGAGAAGAGTTAATGGCAATCTGGCAGCGTTCAACGGCATCAAAAGATGAACTTGTGAAGCAGCTGGAAGATTGGTGTAGGCGTGCTGAAGAGAGCGGCATCGAGGTACTTCGTTCGTTTTCTCAACGACTGAGGTGTTACGCTTAATCTTATAAACGCTATAGTGCTTTAAATCTGTTGAAATAAAAAAACCCGTATTGTATACGGGTTTTTTTATATGCTAAAGAAATAAAATTAATACTGTTAATAGTATCGGTTACAGTTACTTTAGTTTTGTTTCCTTGTATTTGACATGCTTGCGTGCTACCGGATCGTATTTGGTGATTTCAAGTTTCTCCGGATTTGCACGTTTATTTTTAGTCGTTGTATAAAAATGTCCTGTACCTGCAGAAGATTCAAGCTTAATTTTCTCGCGCATTGGTTAATTCCTTATATCTGAACTCAATAGAATGTGAAAATCTAAATGCTTTTACCTTGTGAACGCATTTCAGCGATTACAACATCAATTCCTTTTTTATCGATTGTGCGTAATGCAGCATTTGATAGACGCAGGCTGATCCAGCGGTTTTCACTTTCCAGCCAAAATTTCCGTTTCTGTAAATTTGGCAAGAAACGCCTTTTGGTCTTGTTGTTAGCGTGAGACACATTATTTCCAGTCAACGGTTTTTTGCCCGTCACTTCACATACTCGTGCCATGTTGGTATACCCCGAAATTACAAAACCCTCATTATATCCCGATTCCGGTTTTATTCTCAAATATATATAATCAGGGCAATCGGGCTTAAATTGCCCCAATAATTTTTAGCAAATAATCATTATCCCAGCCCGCCTTTAATCGTTTTGTTTTTACACCGACCTTTGACATTTTTTCTTTTTTTATCAGATTCAGAGCAATATGTCTGATAATAGCAAGATTAGCCGCGCTATGGCCTTTGCGTGTTCGATTACTGTCTTCGTCAAAGGCGATATCAAGAACCCAGTGTAAATTGTTTTCGATAGCCCAGTGAGCGCGAACAGCATGCTCCAGCTTGATAGGATTGCTGGCGCTTAGACTGCTAATGAAATAACGCGTTTCCTTGGATATTTTATTTTCTGATTCTCTTGTTGCTGTGACCTCAATGATGCTCTGCAGCCCCGGCCAGGAATGTCGTTCTTTTAACCATGCTATCTCATCTATTGCACGAACAGTTCGTGTCTCAATGCGCCCATGTCCACCATCAACTGTTACCTTTGCGGCTTCTGGAGACAGTGACGATGCAAAATATGTGGCAACATCTTCATGCAAGCTTCCTTGGTTGCCTTTCAGGCTCAAAACATAATCTGCGTCTTGCTGAATAATCTGCCGGGCTATCTTCTTCTGGCAACCCATCGCATCAATTGTGATCACGGTTCCTGTAATATCCAAGCGAGAGAGCAGTTTGGGAATGGCCGTAATTTCATTGGATTTGTCATCCACTTGAACCTGACCCAAAACCAGGCTATTACGCTGCGCCCATGCGCTAACCATATGGATTGCTGCCTTTTTTGAGGCCCTGTCAATGCTACGCCTTATACATTTGCCGTCAATAGCAATGATCTCTCCATCAGTCAAACGCGCTAAATCACAAACCCAGTTGGAAAAGCATTCGCTAAATTGCTCGGTGTCTATCACCATGAAAACTTCACCGAAGGTGTCATGAGAGGGTATTCCATGTTGCAGACCGAGTAATTCGGTAAACCATGCTTCTTTGGCTTTACCAAATTCTTCTATAGCCACCCAATTGTCCGCTCCACAAATAACCGCACAAAGTGAAATAAAAAATATATCTTGGAGTTGATGCTTCTTTTGTCTGTCTACTCTTGGATCTTCAATACTTGAAAAATGATGAATGATTGAAGCTGTTGGTTTGTCTGTCATTTAAAATCAAAATGATAGAGCTAATACCTCAACTTGTTTCTGTTTTCAAGTATTTTTAAGCACGATTGTCCTGTATATATAATTAGCACGAATTGTAGATATCAACAAAATGAGTTAAGAAAATGTGTGGTAATTTGTCAAACTTTAAATGGTTTGTTAAATTAAATTTTGCTCAGCAAAAGACATAATTTTATTTTTACCGATAATGAAATGATCAAGAACCTTTATATCCATTAAATCAAGCGCTTTCTTTAATATATGTGTCAGATCTTTGTCAGCCTGACTGGGTTCGGCAATTCCGGAAGGGTGATTATGTGCGAAAATGATAGCGGCAGCATTATGGTGCAATGCGCGTTTAACGACCTCGCGTGGATATACGCTTGCCTGAGTAAGGGTTCCGTTAAAGAGTTCTTCGGTTGAAATCATGTGATTTCTAGCATCAAGGAAGATTGCGATAAAGACTTCATGTTGTTTACTGGAAAGGCTTAAACGTAAAAATTCCCGAACAAGCTGTGGCGTATTCATGGCATTGCCTTGTTCTAGTTTTTCACCAAGCGTACGTCTTGACATTTCAAGAATTGCTTGCAATTGTGTATATTTAGCTATTCCAATTCCCGGAAAATTACACAACGCTGACTGATCCGCTGAAAAAAGGCTTGTAAGACTGCCGTAATGATTGAGCAGATTTCTGGCGAGATCAACAGCGCTGTTGCCTGAAGTACCCGTACGCAGGAAAATTGCAAGTAATTCTGTATCAGATAGGTTTCTAGCACCTATTCTTAGCAGCTTTTCTCGGGGACGTTCGGTGACAGGCCAGTCGGTGATTGCCATAATAGAAAATTTAAATCTAGGATTCTAGATATTACGGTTATAAATTCATTATGATTGAGTTGGAATTTATATATCATGTCACTTACGTAATTATTTGAAATTCGATGTTGTCTTGTATTCGTTAATAGGAAAAAGGCTTTTCTGAACAAGATGGTTGAAAATACTAATGCATTATCTTTAACTGGAAAGCGTATATTGCTCGGGGTGTCGGGTGGTGTGGCGGCATACAAGGCGGCCGAACTTGCGCGCTTGATGACACAGGAAGGGTGTGTTGTGCAGACTGTGATGACTGAATCCGCAAGCCGTTTTGTTGGTCCGGTTACTTTTCAGTCGCTGACTGGGCAGCCGGTATTTACCGAATTGTGGGAAGCGAATGCAGCAAATAACATGGCGCATATACATCTATCCAGGAATGCAGACATGATTTTGATCGCTCCGGCAAGTGCTGATGTAATCGCCAAATTGGCTGGTGGCCTGGCAAACGACTTGCTAACGACACTATGTTTAGCGCGTGATTGTCCGTTGATGATTGCTCCCGCGATGAATCGGCAGATGTGGCAAAATCCGGCAACACAACGTAATGTCGATTGTCTGCAACGCGATGGTGTGCAGATACTCGGTCCGGCAAGCGGTGAGCAGGCTTGCGGTGAGGTGGGTTTGGGACGCATGCTTGAAGCCGCAGAATTGTTGGCAATTGTCAAAGAAAAATTATATGCTGGCCTGTTACGCGGTAAGAATGTTTTGATTACCGCCGGCCCGACTTATGAAGCTATTGATGTGGTCCGTGGTATAACGAATATCAGCTCCGGAAAGATGGGGTACGCAATTGCCCAGGCTGCATTGGATGAGGATGCAAAGGTCACGCTGATAACTGGACCGACCTGTTTGAAGCCTCCTGCAGTAAAACGGTTGATTAATGTGCTGAGCGCGAAGGAAATGATGAGTGCTGTCATTGAAGCAATTGACAAAATGGATATTTTTATCAGCGTTGCTGCTGTGGCGGATTATCGAGCTGCTGCGGTTAATCAGAAAAAACTCAAAAAAACTGATCAAAAATTGGTGCTTGAGCTGGTACCTAATCCAGATATTTTGCAGCACGTTACTCGATTGCCAAAACCGCCGTTTTGCGTCGGTTTTGCAGCTGAAGCAGACAATTTAGAAGAAAATGCAGCGCTTAAACGACAAAAAAAGAAACTGCCGTTGCTGGTCGCCAATTGGGTGCAAGAAGCAATGGGATCAGATGAAACCACATTAGTACTGTTCGACGATACTGGAAAGCATATTCTTGAGAAAGCGTCCAAACATTTTCAGGCAAAGCAATTGATCAAGCATATTGCATTTTTATATGGACAACAGCGTGACAATTAATCAGTTAATGCTATGACAACAATAGATTTAAAAATTTTAGATAAACGCTTATACAAACAACTGCCATCGTATGCGACACCAGGTTCTGCTGGGTTGGATTTGAGAGCCTGTATTGACAAGACTGAAACTATTGCGGTGGGACAAACAATTTTGATTCCAAGTGGTATAGCGATACATATTGCAGATCCTGGATTGGCGGCAATAGTGTTGCCGCGTTCTGGACTGGGGCATAAGCACGGCATTGTTTTAGGAAATTTGGTCGGCCTAATTGACTCGGATTATCAAGGACAAATCTTCGTTTCCTGCTGGAACCGGGGACAAGCATCTTTTGAATTAAATCCGATGGAACGTATTGCGCAGCTGATTGTGGTACCGGTTGTGCAGGTCGATTTTAATGTTGTGGATGTTTTTGATAAAAGTCTGCGTGGAGAAAATGGTTTCGGGAGTACCGGTAAACATTAATGTCACGTTTAAATACATTAATCCATTATCTACTGATATTCTTCTTGCTGCAGCCCATTGATACGGTTGCATCGAGTTTGCCACGAATTTCGTTGCAAATATCCCATCATAAGTTTTCGGCGGAGGTGGCGAACACACAGCATTCACGCGAACGCGGGTTAATGTTTCGCGGCGCACTCGATGAAAATGCCGGGATGTTATTTGTGTTTCCAGAAAGTGCCTATTATGGTATGTGGATGAAGAACACAATGATACCGTTAAGTGTTGCTTTTATTGATGAAAATGGATTCATCATCAATATTGCAGATATGCAACCTTATTCTCTCAAAGCGCATTATTCTTCCAGGCCGGCTAAATATGTGTTGGAGATGAGCGTTGGCTGGTTTTCAAGTAGAGAAATAGACGCAGGCAGCCAGATTGTCGGGCTTGAACGTGTGCCAGCTGCGCACTAAACTAATCCTGATAATCACCACAGTTAGCCAGGTGTTACCGCATCCGGGGAAACATTCCTTTTAGCCCACGCATCATTTTTGCCATACCGCCTTTGTTCATCATTTTCATCATTTTTCTCGCCTGTTCAAATTGCGACAAAAGGCGGTTAACTTCCTGTACTGAAACACCAGCGCCTGATGCAATACGCCGCTTACGCGAAGCCTTTAGAATCTCAGGTTTGACACGCTCTTGTTGCGTCATGGAGTTAATAATGGCTTCGGTTCGATTGATAACCTTATCATCCACATTGACGTTTTGTGCAGCCTGGCTCAATTGAGCGGGCAATTTATCAAGCATGGCGCTCATGCCGCCCATTTTTTTCATTTGTTGAAATTGTGCTTTGAAGTCGTTCAAATCAAATCCCTTTCCTGATTTGACCTTCTGCATAAGTTTTTTGGCTTCACGTTCGTCAGTGCTCCGTTGCGCTTCTTCAATCAAGCCAAGGACATCGCCCATGCCTAAAATTCGTGATGCCATACGATCCGGATAAAATGCTTCCAAGCCGGTTAGTTTCTCCGCAACACCTGTGAATTTGATGGGCTTTCCGGTGATATGCTTGACAGATAAGGCGGCACCCCCTCGCGCATCGCCGTCTAACTTGGTTAGAACAACACCGGTAAGTGGTAATGCATCGGAAAAGGCTTTGGCAGTATTGACAGCATCCTGGCCTTGCATGGCATCAACGACAAAAAGCGTTTCAATTGGTTTGAGCAGTGTCTCAAGTTCACTGATTTCTTGCATCATTGCTTCGTCAATACCCAATCTGCCCGCGGTATCCACAATCAGAACATCGTGATGATGCTTGCGTGCAAAATCTAGAGCGGCTGTCCCAATTTCACTAGGTTGTTGTCCTTCCTGAACCGGGAAAAAATCTGCACCGACCTGGTTGGCCAGTAATTCCAACTGATGAATAGCTGCAGGGCGGTAAATGTCACAGGAAACCAGCATAACTTTTTTCTTTTTTTGTTCCATGAGCCATTTTGCAAGTTTTCCACTACTGGTTGTTTTGCCTGCACCCTGTAGACCGGCCATTAGAATGACCGCGGGGGGGGTAGTAGAAAGATTGAGGCCTTCCATTTCTCCGCCCATGATGGCTATGAGCTCTTGATGTACAACACCTACAAATGCTTGCCCAGGCGTAAGACTGCTCATGACTTCGTGACCTATGGCTTTCTCCTTGACGCGCGCTATGAATTCCTTCACAACGGGTAAAGCAGCATCTGCTTCAAGCAGAGCCAAGCGAACTTCGCGCAGCGCTTTTTGAATATTGCTTTCAGTGAGTCTGGCCTCTCCTTTGAGCGTTTTAATGACATCAGAAAGCCGACCAGTTAGATTCTCAAACATACTAGAAACCTCAGTAAAATAAATGGATATTGATATTGTTTTTTTGGCAAAATTTACGAAATATGCAGATGAAAACTTTGAATTTGTAAAAGCGCCATGTAGACTTAACAGTAATCTATATTTTTAAGATCACTTCGATGATTGACATTTTAACTTATCTTGCGGCTTTTTTGCTTTATATCCTGGTGGGTTGGTTGATATGGCATAATTTGCACGAGCAACCAGCGTTACCAAAAAGAATAGATGAAAAAAAAGCTTCTTTTGTTGTGCGTAAAATTCATTACGCCATGCTTGTTCCGTTAATGCTGCATGCTTTAACCCTTTATCAGACGATTCTTGCCGGGACGGGGTTAAATCTGGGGGTCGGTAGTGCGGTTTCATTGATTGTGTGGTTAACAGCGTTTATTTATTGGTTTTCAGGATTTTTTAGCCGTTACCAAGGTTTGCAAACACTACTGGCTCCGATTGCGGCGGCTGCCGCAATTGCCGTTGTGCTGCCACTGGTCTTTCCCTCGTTAAAGCCACTGGAAAATACCGAGTTGCCGGCATTTAAGGCGCATCTGATTGTTGCGATGTCTGCATATAGTCTTTTGACGATTGCCGCTTTACATGCAGTGTTGATGACGATTGTCGAATATCAGTTACACCATCCGGCAACACATTCACTATTATCCAATTTGCCCCCCCTGCTGGCAATGGAGAAGCTGTTGTTTGGTATTATTTGGGTTGGATTTATACTATTATCATTAACGTTGCTAAGTGGTGTCGTATTTTCTAAAGAAGTTTTTGGTCAGTCATTGACATTTTCGCATAAGACGCTTTTTGGTTTCATCTCTTGGGGAACATTTGCAGCCTTGTTGATTGGGCGACAATTTTATGGATGGCGTGGCAGAATTGCAATCCGGTGGACATTGGTTGGCTTTGTCATGCTGCTACTTGCCTATATCGGCAGTAAATTTGTTTTGGAAGTTGTATTAAACCGTTAAAATCAGAAATGTGCATTTTTGCAATGCTATGTTAATTTTGAGCTACATTTAAAAGAGTCTGAATGGCGCTGGAAGAAAAAACCAGATGAGCTGGTTCAGGAACTGGCAATTCGTCAAATATTATTAATCTCTGCTAGTCTAGAGTCTTATATATGTCTGATATGTCATAAAGATGAAGATACCGGTTTGATCTCTTGATGTAAGACTAAATGTGGTTTTATAATTTTGCTATCTATTAAATGTCCACTTGATTTTCAAGTTGTTTATATTCTTAAGTGATCTGCTATGAGTGTGCTCGTACATCTTGCTATAACCTCACTACAGGCTCCAGCCTCCAGCCTCCAACCTCGTATCATATGCAATCAATGAATAATCTTAGGTCAATAATTGTCATACTTTTCATAGTGGGTGTTTTTTTGTCTGGTTGTATTACTATAAAAGAAACGCCTGTGTCGGAAACAGTACAAGTTGAAGAACAGATTCCTTTACACTTGCATCAACAGCAGTTTGAAAGCATGCAAAAAAGAATTGAACAATTGGAGAAACAGTTAGCGGAAAGAGACGTGTTGATCAAGCAAAAAAGTAATCGTGAGGAAGATCAAGCCCAAGTTATTCAAGCATCAAGTAAAGAAATAGCCCATACTCAGGTCAAACTACATCGTCTTGCAACGAAGTCGAGTTCAGCTTCCTTGATCTCGGAAGCTGAGGTTGCTGTGGCTTATATCGAGCAACAATCGAATTCGTCTGCTGATGAGGAACTTCAAGCGCAAGCTCAACGATTATTGGAGATGGCTGTTGCCAATTATCAGCGAGATGACTATGCAACAGCGACTTATTACGCGTCACAGGCACTCGAATTTATCAATATGATTTCTGATCAGGAACGCGAACAACCTAATCGTACTACGATAAGATTCAACACTCCGATTATGTTGCAGACAATAACTGAAGCTAACTTGCGCCGTGAGCCTAGCAGAGATAAAGCAATTATCGATGTGTTGCAACAAGGAACTGTACTAACTGCAAATGCCTATCAGGGAAATTGGCTAATGGTTCAAACTGATAACAATACACGGGGATGGGTATTTAATACGTTGGTCGAAATTATGGAAATTGATAGGCCCTAAGCGTTAACTGGACAGAAAAAGTGAGCGGAGTGCACTAAGAAGAGAAGTTCAAGATTAAGTGCCGTATATTCTCTGTTGCCAAACTGCTGATTTAGATTGGCAATTTATTCGCAATTAATTTTTATTTAATTTTTCGCTTTTACAGGTTTTTGGAGTGGTTTACTATTCAGGAGTTGTTGTATACATTAATCCGCTGTGGTTTATTTTAACGTTACCAGCGGTGCAGCCAGTTTGTCATGTTTGAACTGCTTTCGGTTTGGCTCACATTTTCAACTCAAACTCTCGAAAAATATTGCAAACATGCTTATGGCGTCAGTGAATAACGTTTTCATTGATCAGATTCAGAAAGCATAAGCCAATCTAGCAGCGTTGGCTGTGTTTCAGCCACTCACAAATCAGCAATAGACGCACATATCAGCACTGAGCATTGCCCGATAACAACAAGATCAACAGGATTCGCAGATACTATAGATAACGCTGACGTAACGGGCGTTGTCTTGCTTTGTTGAATTGTGTCCACCTCCGTCTGTTATTTCTAAGCGATTACATATGATTGCTGTATTCGAACAGAAGTGACGCCAATATCGCTGAAAGCACAATATTGTTATTTTGTTCGGAATAGAAAATCTTTCGACTGGATGAAATTGAATACGCTAAACTCAGAATAATTTATAAATGTTTAAGCAATGTTCTGGTGATTCCTATGGATATAGATTCTCTGTTTTCCATTCGGCAAGCCATCAATACCGTCTACCTTGCCAATGAAGAAAAGCTTGTGCAGGATTTATTGAAGCAGCTAACAGACTATCAACCGGCTGTGGTAACTAATCATGCGCGTAGTTTGCTTCAGCAGTTGCGAAGAAATAAAACGCAGCAATTTCAGAAACCTGTGAAGCATTCGTTAATACAAGCATTTTTGCAGGAATATCAGCTCAATAGTGATGAGGGTATTGTTTTAATGAGTATCGCGGAAGCGTTGTTGCGTATTCCGGATCGTGATACACAGGATCGTTTTCTAGCTGATAGATTATGTGCGGCAGATTGGCATCAGCATGTACAACACAGTGATTCATTGATAGTCAATCTGGTAACAGATGCATTGGTAATTTCTGGTTCCTTTAAACTCCATCAGCAACAAATGGTGTTGAATCATCGTTCAAACTTTCAGTCAATGTTTGACAATCTCCTTATACGTTTAGGACAGCCTGTGATACGTAGTGCATTGAAGCAGGCGATGCATTTACTTGGTGCACAGTTTGTGATGGCTGAGACAATTGAACATGCGATTAAAAAATCCGCTATTTCGAATGAGGACAGGGTCGATACAGCGACACGCTATTCTTTTGACATGCTGGGAGAAGCTGCGATAACTGCTGCAGATGCTGAACGTTATTTTGTCGCATATATGCATGCGATTAAACAATTGGCGATAAAGCGCAGAACCGGAAGCGTCAGTAAGAACGACGATTTTTATGCCAGACCGAATATTTCCGTTAAACTATCCGCGTTATATCCACGGTACGAGTATTTTCAACATCAATATGCAGTACCAGAACTGACAGCAAAACTGTTGAAACTTGTTGTTCAAGCACGAGAAACGGGAATTAGTTTAACCATTGATGCCGAAGAAAGCGAACGCCTGGATTTGTCACTAGACATTTTCGAGGCGGTTTTTTCCTGCGCTGAATTGGATGGCTGGCCAGGCTTGGGGTTGGCTGTACAAGCATATCAAAAGCGGGCGACTTTTGTTATTCGCTGGCTTGCTGCGCTCGCCAAGTATAAACAGCGTAAGATTCCTGTACGGTTGGTCAAGGGCGCTTACTGGGATAGTGAAATAAAGCGCGCTCAGGAAAACGGGTTGGAGGGTTACCCGGTATTTACGCGCAAATCAGCCACAGATATCAGTTACTTTGTATGCGCCCAATTGTTGTTAAACAGCCCTGATTGTTTTTATCCTCAATTCGCAACACATAACGCACATACCGTTGCTGCGATTATACAGATGGCAGACAACCGTTTAAGTTACGAATTCCAGCGTCTTCATGGTATGGGTGAAGCGCTTTATCAGACAGTTTTAGAGCAATCTCAACAATCATACGCATGCCGCATATATGCTCCTGTTGGCAGTTATGAAGATTTGCTGCCTTATCTGGTGCGACGCTTGTTGGAAAATGGAGCGAACGCCTCGTTTATTTATCAAGTAGAAAACCCGCGTTTTGCTGTGGATGAAGTAATCAGAGATCCGACTGCAATATGGAAACATAGCATCCCAACGGGACTGCCATTACCCGAAGCGCTTTATGGTGAACAACGACGCAATTCGCAGGGAATAAATCTGGCTGATCCAATAGTACGGCAAGAGATTCAGCAGAATCTGACAGATTCTTCTGGATGGTATCGCCAAGCTGTACCATTGATTAATGGCAAGGGTTATAGCGGCGAGAAGAAAACGATTTTTGCGCCCTATGATGACAATGAAATTGTCGGAGAAATAATACTTAGTGATCGCAAAGCTGTGACTGATGCAGTGGATGCAGCAGTATCAGCTTTTACCAACTGGCGTTTGTATCCAGTCAGGAAACGGGCAGATTACCTGTTGAAAGCAGCTGATTTGATGGAACAGCGGCGCATGGAACTCGTGTCAATATGTGTACGTGAAGGTGGTCGTACCATTAAGGATGCATTGGCTGAAGTGCGTGAAGCGGTTGATTTTTGCCGTTATTATGCTGCTTCTGCATTAGATTTGTTTGAGCAGCCGATCAATCTGCCAGGGCCCACTGGAGAGAAAAATATACTTAGGTATTTTGGGCGCGGGGCTTTTGTATGCATCAGTCCATGGAATTTTCCGATTGCGATTTTTACAGGGCAAATTGCTGCTGCATTGGCTGCTGGTAATACGGTTATCGCCAAACCAGCAGAAAGAACGGCATTGACAGCTATGGCTTGCGTACGCATTCTTCACGAAGCTGGCGTTCCAGAATCGGTATTGCATTTTCTGTCTGGCAAAGGTTCCGAAATCGGTATAGAACTGTTGAGAGATACTCGTATTGCTGGTGTTGCTTTTACAGGTTCAACGGAAACTGCGCAATGGATCAACAGGAAACTTGCCGGCCATCCGGCTATAGTGCCGTTTATCGCTGAAACTGGCGGGCAAAACGTGTTGATTGCCGATACTTCGGCGCATAAGGAGCAGTTGGTGCAGGATGCTATTTTGTCTGCATTCAACAGTGCTGGGCAGCGCTGTTCTGCTTTGCGTATTTTATTTGTGCCACAGGAGACGGCGGACAAAATCGTTGAACTGCTGATAGGTTCAATACGGCAATTAAGGCTCGGCCGCCCAGATGATTTTTCTATTGATGTAGGTCCGGTTATTACCCGTCACGCCAAACAGCAAATCCAGTTACATATTGAAAACATGCGTGCCCAAGGAGGGGTGATTTATCAACCGACTTTAGAGTCTTCTGATGCAAATCTTTCTACGGGTAATTATTTTCCACCTACGCTGATTGAAATTAATGCAATGCATCAATTGAAACAGGAAGTGTTTGGGCCGGTACTTCATCTTGTTCGTTATCCATCCGGCGATTTGAAAGCGGTCATTGATGCTATTAATGTAGCTGGTTATGGTTTAACCCTAGGCATTCACAGCCGTATTCGGAACACAATAAAAAATATCCAGCAACAAGTAAGCGTTGGAAATATTTATATCAATCGTAATATGATTGGTGCCGTGGTGGGAACGCAGCCATTTGGTGGTATGGGTTTGTCCGGAACAGGCCCAAAAGCGGGTGGACCAGACTATTTGCGTCGCTTTGCTGTTGAACAAACAGTGACTGATAATCTTGCGGCAATCGGCGGAAACGCCGGCTTGTTAGCGCAAAACCTACGATAGGAAGTGTCAAGCTAATAATGCTGGATGGCATTTTATAGTCGATTCGGATCTTCCAAGCACACTGGGGATTATTAAAGTTTGTTCTTTTTTAAGACGTAGAAAAGCAAGATGGATAAATACTTTAAAACAAATCATGCTGCCAAATAATTTAAGATTATTGTTAGTCGGATATTCAGAAACAGATGCTGCGCTTTTGATTGAGGATCTGAAGAAGCATAATATCAAAATCAGCTATAATGCAATAACGGATGTTCAAGAAATTCGGGCTGCGTTTTATGAGTGCGACTGGCATGTGTTGATTTGCAACCATGTAGAATATTCCTTCAACTTTATGGGTGCGCTGGAGGTTTGGAAACAGGTTGGTCGCGATATACCTTTTATTATCTATTCTGATGAAATCAGCGATGAAAAAGCTATTTCAGCAATTCATTATGGTGTTCATGATTATGTATATAGGAGTCATGTTACGCGGCTTGTGCTCGCAATCGAAAGAGAGTTGAAAGATGTAGAAACTAGGCGAGCAAAATTACAGGCAGAGAGCAAAATTTATCGCCTTGCTTACTACGATGATTTAACTGGTTTTCCCAAACGTAATTTATTTTGTGAAAAAGTAACGGGTATTTTATCCAAACAAAATGATGTTCATAAGCTGGCGGCAATTTATTTTATAAAAATAGGCCGCCTTCCTTATATTAATAGCACCTATGGATATCATGTTGGTGATATGCTGATTCAACAACTTTCGTATCGGATGTCAGTGTATACGAATAGCAAATGTTTATTGACCCGAATTGAAAGTAATAAATTTGCATTTTTTAATAGTGATGTCAATAACTTAGAAGATATACAGAAGTTTGCAGACCGGGTCATGAGAATGGTGTCAACACCTATTATGATCAATAATCTCGAATTTTATGTTACGTTAAATATTGGTGTCAGTGTGTATCCAACGCATGGCAACAATATTTCCATACTATTATCAAATGCGGAAAATACGCTATCTGAATCCCAAGATAAATGGCTTAACAGTTGTCGTTATTTTATGAATAAGGTTGGGGAAATCTCGACAAGGCATTTAGTGCAAGGAGAAGCATTACGAAAAGCGATTATTGATAATCAACTGGTACTATATTATCAGCCTATTATTAATCTCGAAACGGGCGATCTAACAGGGACAGAGGCTTTATTACGATGGAATCACCCTGAATTTGGCATGTTGTCGCCAAATAAATTTTATTCACTTGCTTGTGAGAATGGATTGGCTCTCGACATTGGAAAATGGATGATCAAGCAAGCATGTATACAAACTAAGCTATGGCATGAAATGGGACATGATGGACTATCCGTTGCTCTACGCCTTTCATCCATCGAACTTGATCAGAATCAGTTTGTAAAATATATCCAAGATGTACTTAGTGAAATCGAATTTTCACCTGATTATCTGGAATTAGCAATAAACGAATCGTTTTTACAACAACCCGAAATCAGTATGAATAGTATAAGAGAACTAGGTGATCAGGGTGTGCAATTTACGGTCGATAATTATGGCACTGGTGGTTCTTCGATCGCAAGCTTAAAAAAACTACCAATCAAAATTCTTAAGTTAGATACAACATTGACTTCAAACCTTGATCCTGATTCAGAAAATTTCTCTGTTGTTACTGCAATTAAAGCGCTGGCCGATAATCTGGGTTTGTCAGTCATGGCTGGAAAAGTAGAAACACAGGAACAGCTGAAATTTTTGTATGAAGTACATTGTAACTATGCGCAGGGAAATATTATCAGTAAGCCGGTCAATGCGGAAAATTTCCTTAAACTACTAGAACAGCGAAAAACTGGAACACTTGCTTAACCTTCTCATAGTATTGAGTTTTCAATATTTCTCAGTATCAATTCGCAGTATCAGCTAGCCACAATAATCAATTCCATATAATATAGTGTAATATAAGTAAAAGGCCCAGGTTGTTTTCTAATAAATAGCTTTAACTATTTTATATAATCTATTCAGTAATTATGCTTTGTTAAGTCGTGTAGGCAAAACTCTTATAGCATGATAGGAGTGTTTCCTAACCATGTTTAGTTTTGTTTCCATTTACTTATATCCAACCAAGATTGTAAATTATCACCTATTCGTTGTATTGTATTATTTGTTGAGTTTTTTTAAACAGGAGAGTTTAAAATGGAGACAAAACAGCTTCTGGACGAAATTAGAGAAATCAATTTAGGTTATTTGTTGCTGGCCCAACAATTGATACGTGAAGATAAAGTTGCGGCAATGTATCGTCTGGGGATCAATCAGGATGTAGCTGAGATTATTGAGAAACTAACGACAAGTCAACTGTTGAAAATGGCTTCTTCAAATAGTTTGCTCTGTCGTTTTCGGTTTAATGATGCTTTAATTGCTGAATTGCTTTCAGGTAATAATCGTGATGATAATAGTGCAGTATCACAGTCGCATGCTGCAATATTGATGGCAGGGCAACCCGCCGAGGCAATTTCATAAATTTTTGCCTTTTTAAAGGAAAACAAAATGCGTAATCGAAGCATACTAACTGAAGCGAAGCAGATTCAGTTGGCATCTGAGTTAATCAGATTAGGTGCACGTTTACAGGTACTGGAAGTAAATTCCAACTTGAGTCGTGAAAGGCTGGTAAAGCTCTATAAAGAAATCAGGGGAGTATCACCACCTAAAGGAATGTTGCCGTATTCTGAGGACTGGTTCATGAGTTGGCAGCCAAACATGCATTCCTCGTTATTCATCAATATCTATAATTTTATAACGGCTAATTCTGATACCAGTGGAATTGATGCGTTAATAAAAAGCTACAAGTTATATCTGGAACACATAGAGGCAAACAAGCTCGAACAAGTATTAAGCCTTACGCGTGCGTGGACATTGATTCGTTTTGTTGACAGTGAAGTACTGTGCATAACACCTTGTGTGCAATGTGGTGGAAAGTTTTTGGTGCATTCACTTGATATTCATTCCAATCACGTCTGTGGACTTTGCAATATTCCATCAAGAGCAGGTAAAACAAAAAAAGCTGCTGAAGCGAGGATGCATTAATTCTGATTTGTAAACTAAATGCGGAGCCTACTTGTCCAAATCCCGTTTTATGCGGTCAAGTGCTTTTTCTAAATTTTCCATAGAGGTAGCGAAGGATAAACGCATATAACCTTCACTGCCGAATGCAGAGCCTGGGACAACCGCAACACCAGATTTTTCCAACAGGTATTCACTGAAAGCCAAGTCGTTTTTGCGCTGGATATTTCCTTTCGAATATAAATTTTCAATCGCTTTACGTGCGTCTGCAAAAGCGTAAAAAGCGCCTTCCGATTTTAAACATTGAATGCCGTTACACTGATTCAGTTGAGTGGTGACAAAATTGTTACGCGCAATGAAAGCAGTTATCATCGGTTTGATGCAGGACTGATCACCATTAAGCGCCATTTCGGCAGCTGCTTGTGAAACAGAGCTTGGGTTTGAAGTGCTTTGAGACTGAATATTTTCCATTGCGGTAATTATTTCAACGGGGCCACCGCAATAACCAATTCGCCATCCAGTCATCGAATAAGCTTTGGATACACCATTTAGAACAATTGTTCGAGAATATAAATCAGGACAGGCGTTTAAAATATTGACGAATTGATTGTCAGATAACAGTATATGTTCGTACATGTCATCAGTGGCAATCAGAATCTGCGGATGTTTTTTTAAAACTTCTCCTAACGCTTTAAGCTCATCCAGTGTATATACAGCACCCGTAGGATTGCTGGGGCTGTTAATAACGAACATTTTAGTATTGGGTGTAATCGCTTTTTCGAGTTGCTCCGCTGTAATTTTGAAGCCTTGCTCGATGCCGGCATCAATAAAAACCGGCTTGCCTTCAGCGATCATGACGATATCAGGATAAGATACCCAGTAAGGAGCGGGAATAATAACTTCGTCTCCAGGGTTGAGCGTGGCTAGAGCGAGGTTAAAAAAGCTTTGCTTGCCGCCACACGAAACCAGAATCTGCTTGGCTTCATATTCAAAGTTATTTTCACGTTTGAACTTGGCGATAATGGCTTTCTTCAGACCAGGAGTTCCACCAACCGCAGTGTATTTTGTCAGTCCTTTATTTATGGCGTCAATAGCTGCATCTTTGATATGTTGCGGTGTATCGAAATCTGGTTCGCCTGCGCCTAAACCGATTATGTCTTTACCTTCCGCCTTTAACTGTGCCGCCCTAGACGTGACAGCAAGAGTTGGAGAAGGTTTTATGGTTTGTACGCGGTTAGATAGTTCCACAACAGATTCCTCACTCTAAAATATGCAGACCAGCATGTTAGAATATGCTGATCAAAAGATGATTCAGACCTAAAATTATACCTGTGATTGAAACCTTCCCCAATAGTTTATATAAATTACATCAGTCATTTGAACCCGCTGGAGATCAGCCAACTGCAATTGCACAATTGATTGAGGGTATTAATGATGGACTTGCTTATCAAACTTTGTTGGGTGTAACCGGTTCGGGTAAAACGTTTACCATTGCAAATGTAATTGCACGGCTGGGCCGCCCGGCGATTCTGATTGCGCCGAATAAAACGCTAGCCGCGCAGCTTTATGCAGAAATGCGTGAATTTTTTCCGGAAAATGCTGTTGAATATTTTGTTTCCTATTACGATTATTATCAACCTGAAGCTTATGTGCCGTCTCGGGATCTGTTTATCGAAAAAGATTCCAGTATTAATGCGCATATCGAACAAATGCGTTTGTCAGCGACAAAGTCTTTGTTGGAGCGCGAAGATACTGTAATCGTGGCGACAGTCTCGTGTATTTACGGTATCGGCGACCCTGTCGATTATCATGGCATGATTCTGCATTTGCGAGTAAATGAAAAATACTCGCAGCGCGAAATTATCAAGCGCCTGACCGAGATGCAGTATGAACGCAATGAAATCGAATTCACACGCGGAATGTTTCGTGTCAGGGGAGATGTGCTGGATGTTTATCCGGCTGAAAGTTCTGAAGCAGCCATACGGATATCATTATTCGATGACGAAGTCGATGATTTATCTTTATTTGATCCATTGACCGGCCGCGTATTGCAGAAATTGTCGCGTTTTACCGTATATCCTTCGAGTCATTATGTAACGCCGAGAAGTACAACCTTACGCGCCATGGAAACCATTAAAGCCGAGCTACGGGAACGGTTGGACTATTTCTACCAGGATCATCATTTGGTCGAAGCGCAGCGTCTTGAACAGCGTACCCGTTTTGATCTAGAAATGCTCAATGAGTTGGGTTTCTGCAAAGGAATTGAAAACTATTCACGTCATCTTTCTGGAAAAAAGCCCGGAGAACCACCGCCCACATTAATAGACTATCTGCCAAAAAATGCATTGATGTTTATTGACGAGAGTCATGTGACAGTACCGCAAATAGGCGGCATGTATAAAGGCGACCGCTCCCGTAAGGAAAATTTGGTTCAGTACGGTTTTCGCTTGCCTTCCGCACTGGATAACCGTCCGCTTAAGTTCGAGGAATTTGAGAAAATGATGCCACAGACCATCTTTATTTCCGCAACGCCGGCAGATTACGAACATCAGCACAGCGGGCAAACGGTTGAACAAGTGGTGCGGCCGACAGGGCTGGTTGACCCGGTTATAGAAGTCCGTCCGGTTACAACTCAAGTGGATGACTTAATGTCAGAAGTGAATCTGCGTGTTGCCAAAAATGAACGTGTGCTGGTGACGACATTGACCAAGCGCATGTCTGAGGATTTAACCGATTATTTTTCTGATCATCAAATTAAAGTGCGCTATCTGCATTCGGACATTGATACCGTTGAGCGTGTTGAAATTATTCGTGACTTGAGGCTGGGCGAGTTCGATGTACTGGTGGGTATTAATCTGTTGCGCGAGGGACTGGATATCCCGGAAGTCTCACTGGTTGCGATACTCGATGCGGATAAGGAAGGTTTTTTGCGTTCCGAACGATCTTTAATCCAGACCATAGGCAGGGCAGCCCGTCATATTAACGGGACTGCTATTCTTTATGCAGACCGGATAACCCGCTCGATGCGTGTTGCGATTGATGAGACCAATCGCAGGCGTGAAAGACAACTTGCATTCAATCAGCGGCATCAGATTACGCCGCGGTCTGTACACAAGCGCATCAAGGATTTGATTGATGGCGTCTACAGTCTTGATACGGCCCAGAGAAAACTTAAAGCCAGCGAAATAGAGGCACAGTATAAGTCAATGGATGAACGCCAGATCAGCCAGGAAATTCAACGTCTCGAAAAGCAAATGTTGAAGGCTGCCAAGAACCTGGAATTTGAGCAGGCCGCAACTTGCCGGGATGAAATCAAACGACTAAAGAACCAATTGTTTATCGGAACGGCTGAGATTGAGTAAATTTATTTTTTGATCATGGTGGACGATACAAAAATTACGCGTCTAAAAGTGCGATTTAAAGTCTTGCTGGTGAAGTTCTCCATCGACATGCTTTCCACAAAGCGAATATGATCACCTGGATTGACTTTTGTCGTTGGTGCTGCAATCCAGAAACGTCTGTCGCCATTTTCCAATTCCATATAGGTATATCCCGTTGTGTCCAGAATCTCTAAAACCTTACCTTCATCATTTGGGTATTCTTTGCCGGCTGCAACGGGGCGACTTTCTTCATGATGTAACGCCAGTACATTCAAGGGATAAAAAAGCAGACCACATATTACAATTATGATTGTTACAACAATAAATCTCATTATCTCTCCATTTGTGTATGAGCGAAACCAATTATGATACACCGCAACGATTGTAAGTTTCAATCGGGTTTCCAGCTGATCTGTTTTGAAGAACTATGATTCCGGGTGATAAGCCTGTTGGTCCTGACGAACTTTTTCAAACAGGCAAATCGCTGCGGCGGCAGCGGCGTTAAGCGATTCGGTTTTTCCAGGCATTGGAATAGAAATGATTTCATCAGCCGCCTGCAGGATTTCATTTGATAAACCCGTGCCTTCATTTCCGAAAATAAAAGTGACAGCGTTATTTAAATTCATCTGGTAAAGCGTTTTGGATGCATGGGGTGAAGTGGCTAATACCTGGCCTTTAATACAATTGGCAACTTCTACCAGATTACAATCAGCATAAATGTTTAGAAAGAAATGTGCACCCATAGCGGCGCGCAGCACTTTGGGTGACCAGGCATCAACACAATCCTGTGATAAAAAAATATCGGCAATATCGGCTGCTGCGGCGCAGCGGATTATGGTGCCTAAATTACCGGGATCCTGAATTGTTTCCAGCAAAATACAAAAACCTGAGTAATTGTCCCTGAGAATGGGTTGATAATCCGTCTCTGGAATAGTGACGCACGCGAGTATGCCGGTAGGTGTTTTTACGGAAGAAATTTTTTGAAAGAGGCTGTCGGTCACGAAATAAAACTGTGTTTCGTGATGCCGGCTGCAAGCTTCCTGTATTACCGTGATTTCCTTGTTTTTCTGTCCGGATTCACTGATGACAAGGCTTTTTAGTCCTGAAGGTGCATGATAAGCAGAAAGATATGATTGTACGAGGTGTATGCCGTCCAGAATTGTGACCCCCGATTTTTTTCTAAACCGGGCTGATTTTTGCAGCTTAACCAGTTGTTTGACATAAGTATGCTCGGTTGATGTTATCCGCTGCATGTTCTGTTATCTGAAGCGTTTCAGCGAAATGGAAAAACCATTTGATTGTTCGGGTAGTGTTTGCTAGCGATTGTAGCGATATTCTGCAGATTTGGCATGTGCCGGCAATCCTTCGCCGTTTGCCAAAATGGACGCGATTCTGCCTAGTTTTGCAGCGCCTTGCGCGGAAACTTGAATGAGGCTGCTGCGTTTCTGGAAATCATAAACACCGAGCGGCGATGAAAAGCGTGCAGTACGTGAAGTTGGCAACACATGATTCGGACCGGCGCAGTAGTCTCCCAATGCTTCACAGGTGTGTCGACCCATAAATATGGCGCCGGCATGTCTTATTTTTTCAACCCATAACTCAGGATCGTCCACTGAAAGTTCCAGATGTTCGGGGGAGATTTTATTGGCAATCGCACATGCTTCATCGAGATCCTGAACCTGAATAATGGCGCCCCGGTTTTCCAGAGAAGTGCGAATGACTTCCTTGCGGGGCATGGTCTCGATCTGTTGATCGATACTTTGCATGACTTTGTTCAAAAAAGCGGCATCCGGCGACAACACAATGGATTGTGCCATTTCGTCGTGCTCGGCTTGAGAGAATAAATCCATCGCAATCCAGTCTGGATTGGTTTTTCCGTCACAGATTACCAGGATTTCAGATGGGCCTGCGACCATGTCAATCCCGACAATACCAAAGACGCGCCGCTTTGCAGCCGCGACATAAGCATTGCCTGGGCCGACTATTTTATCGACCTGCGGAATAGTTTCGGTGCCATAAGCCAGTGCGCCGACCGCCTGTGCACCGCCTATAGTGTATACGCGGTCAACCTGACTGATTGCAGCAGCGGCCAGCACCATGTCATTTTTTTCGCCACGTGGCGTTGGCACCACCATGAAGAGTTCCTTGACACCGGCGACCTTCGCAGGAATGGCGTTCATCAGCACTGAGGACGGGTAGGATGCCTTGCCGCCGGGAACATAGAGTCCAACGCGATCCAAAGCGGTGACCTTTTGACCAAGCATCGTGTTGTCCGGTTCATGATAATGCCAGGATTCGGAAACCTGTTTTTCATGGTAGGTTTTGATGCGTTCAGCGGCATCTTCAAGCGCCTGGCGTTGCTCAACCGGTAAAGACGACAGGGCGCGCTGCAAACGCTCCTGAGTTAATTCCAGTTCCGTCATTGAATGCACGTTTACTTGATCAAAACGATTGGTGTATTCAATCAGCGCCTCGTTACCGCGGGCTTTGATTTCAGCCAGAATCTGCGCAACGGTGGCGTCTATCGATTCGTCCATTGCATTTTCAAATGCCAGCAGTTGTTGCAGGGTCTGATCGAAACTGCTGTCAGCCGAGTTGAGTCGTTTTATTTGAACCATGAATAGATGTCCGGATAAGTAAAAATGCGGCGGGATGCACTAGTTCAGTGTTTGATCGCACTTGCAAATGCGTTCAAAATGGGTTGAATCGTTTTGCGTTTCAGTTTCAATGCCGCCTGATTAATGATCAGCCTTGAAGAAATCGGCATGATTTCTTCGACTGCACGCAGGTTATTGGCCTTTAACGTGCTGCCCGTCGAAACAAGGTCGACGATGGCGTCCGCCAGGCCGACCAGCGGTGCAAGCTCCATGGAACCGTAAAGCTTGATCAGGTCAACATGCACACCTTTGTCGGCAAAGTGTTCGCGTGTTGTCTGCAGATATTTGGTGGCGATTCTTAACCGCGCGCCCTGGCGAACAGCAGATTCGTAGTCAAATCCTTCAGCTACGGCAACCATCATGCGACACCGCGCAATGTTTAAATCCAGCGGCTGGTACAACCCACTGCCGCCATGTTCAAGCAAGACATCTTTGCCTGCAATGCCCAGATCAGCAGCGCCATACTGAACATAGGTTGGCACATCGGATGCGCGTACAATCACCAACCGCACGTTGGCGCGGTTGGTGGCCAGAATAAGCTTGCGTGAAGACTCCGGATTATCCTGGGGAATAATTCCGGCGGCTTCGAGTAACGGGGCAGTATCGTCAAAAATTCGCCCTTTTGAAAGCGCGATGGTGATATCAGTCATAAATGCTGTAATTGTGTGTGATCATCCAAGATTTGCTCGCGCAAATTCCCAGTTGATCAGTTTATCCAGAATTGTATTGACATAATCCACGCGACGATTCTGATAATCCAGATAGTAGGCATGTTCCCACACGTCAATGGTTACAAGCGGTCTCACATTTTGCGTGATGGGCGATTCGGCATTGCCGGTTTTGGCGATAGCAATTTTATCGCCGTCTTGCACCAGCCAGGCCCAGCCGCTGCCGAATTGTGTCATGGCGGCGCTTGCAAATTCTTTTTTGCAGGCGTCCACACTGCCGAATGATTGCTCGATTCTTTGTTTAAGGTCTGCGGGTGGTTCGCCGCCGCCATTGGGGCTAAGGCTATGCCAGTAAAACATATGATTCCAGACTTGCGCGGCATTATTGAAGATGCCCGCTTTGTCCGCCTTGCCGGCGACTGCGCGGATAATGTGCTCAAGCGACTGGCCTTCAAGTTCTGTATCCTTGACGAGATTGTTCAGATTGTCGACATAGGTTTTATGATGCTTGCCATAGTGAAAACTGAGTGTGTTTGCAGAAATGACGGGTTCCAAAGCATTATCCGCATAGGGAAGCGGTGCTAATACAAATTGCGAGCCCGACACTGCAGTGCTGGAAAAATTATCAAGATTAAGTGACATGCAAGTCTCCTTTCTGAAATGGTTGAATAAATGGGTGACGAAGTTTTTCATATTATATTGCAGGATTTTTGATCCTGATTTTGCCGAAATTTTAATTTCCAGGCTTGATTTCTGAAACAAATGTTATTTTATTGTAACCGGCAAGACGGGCGGCTTCCATAACTGTGATCACCGACTGATGCGTTGCTTTTGCATCAGCGTTGATAATAATCAGTGGGTCTTGCTGATCTTTGGCGGCATCGCGCAGTGTGTCGCGCAGGTATTCAATACTCACCGATTTGACCGGCGTTAAATTGATTGTGTATTCTCCCATTGCATTGACGGTAATATCAATAGCCTGAGGGCGTTCAATATTTTTATCGACTTCTTCCGTGCTGGCTTCGGGCAATGTGATTTCAAGTTCGGCAAACTTTGAATAGGTTGTGGTAACCACCAGAAAAATCAGTATCACCAGCAAAACATCAATCATGGGAACCAGATTGATTTCCGGTTCTTCCTTTTGTCTGCCTCGTTGAAAATTCATTGTTTGTGCGCTTTTGTATTGAGATATGGTTTAAAATTATATAACCTGAACCACGTATTATAAACAAGCTAGGCACAAGAAAGTATTTTCCATGTCTGAATATGAGCAGAAGCAGCTTCTTTTTTTAACATTTTCCAAAATCTTTTTTAATCCTGTTTAAATGAAAAATCCGTTGATCAGCGTTGTTATGGGCAGCAACAGCGACTGGAGTGTCATGCAGCATGCAGTAGCTATTCTGAAGGATTTCAATATTCCGCATGAAGCGCGCGTGGTTTCAGCACACCGCACGCCTGATGTCATGTTTGAATTTGCCGAGACTGCCAGTAAGCGGGGCATACAATGTATTATCGCCGGTGCCGGAGGCGCGGCGCATCTGCCGGGGATGATAGCCGCCAAAACCACTGTGCCGGTGCTCGGGGTTCCGGTCAATTCCCGCTACTTAAAAGGGCTGGATTCCTTGCTGTCGATTGTGCAAATGCCCAAAGGTATTCCGGTAGCGACTTTTGCGATTGGCGAGGCAGGTGCCGTGAATGCTGCATTGTTTGCGGTCGCAATTCTGGCAAATACTGATCTCCAAATAAAAAAACGATTGGATTCTTTCCGTGAGCAACAGACAAAAAGTGCTGCCGCTATGCAACTGCCGGAATGAGTTCAATCGGGCAAGTTAACACTATCAACCCAATGAAACCGATTTTTCCTGGTTCGATGCTGGGTTTATTGGGCGGTGGTCAGCTTGGCAGAATGTTTGCCATCGCAGCGCATCAAATGGGTTATCAGGTCACCGTTCTGGATTCAGACCCCGACAGCCCGGCAGGCCGGATAGCCGATCAGTTTATCTGCGCCGATTATGCCGATCAGGCTGCCTTGCAGCAAATGGGCGAGCAGTGCGCTGCAGTCACAACCGAATTTGAAAACATTCCGGCCGAAGCGCTTGCAAAACTGGCCTCTTATTGTAGCGTCAGCCCGGATGCGCACAGCGTCGCGATTGCGCAAAACAGGATTTCTGAGAAACAGTTCTTGCAATCGAGAGGTTTTCCGGTAGCGCCGTTTGCAGTCATTGAACAGGGCACGGATATCGAAGCGATGCAAGACCTGTTTCCGGGAATACTGAAAGTCAGCCAGTTTGGCTACGATGGTAAAGGCCAGCGGCATGTAAATCATGCGACAGAATTGAAGACGGCATTTTCTGATCTCGGGTCAGTATCCTGTGTGCTGGAAAAAAAATTGTCCTTGAAATGCGAAGTCTCTGTTGTATTGGGAAGAGGACATGATGGCAATGTGACATGCTTTCCGATTGTGGAGAATCAGCATGTTAACGGCATTCTCGATATCAGCATAATACCAGCCCGGATTCCTGAAACGCTTGCCGAAAACGCGTTTGATGTTGCCGGAAACGTGGCGGACGCCTTGAATTACCGGGGAGTGCTTTGTGTCGAGTTTTTTGTTCTGCAGGATGGCCAGCTGTTGATCAATGAAATTGCACCGCGCCCGCATAACAGCGGACATTTTTCCATTGACGCGTGCGTGACATCGCAGTTTGAACAGCAGGTGCGTGCATTGTGTCATTTGCCGCTGGGTAATACCAATTTGCATCAACCCTGTGTCATGGTCAACCTGCTTGGCGATGTGTGGCGGAGGGGAGAGCCGGATTGGTCCCAAGTACTCAGGCAGCCTTCGGCCAAGCTTCATTTGTACGGCAAAAAAGCGGCGCGGCAAGGGCGTAAAATGGGTCATTTTACAGTGCTTGATGTGACTGCAGACGAAGCGCTGGCGAGAGCAAGTGCTATCAAACAGCTTTTGGAATCCAATTAAATAAAATGGAAAAAGAATCTGCATTATTTGAAACGAACATTAAAAGTCTGACTTTTGTGCACCGCGGTAAAGTGCGCGATATCTACGCCGTCGATGATGACAGGCTGCTGATCGTGCAAACTGACCGTCTGTCGGCATTCGATGTCATCCTGCCCGACCCGATACCGGGCAAAGGCAAGTTGCTGACCGCGCTGTCGGCATTCTGGTTCGAAAAACTGGCGCATATCATACCCAATCATTTAACCGGCATTACGCCCGAATCTGTCGTCGCTGAAAACGAACGCGACCAGGTTCAGGGCCGCGCCTTTGTCATTCGCAGACTCAAACCGCTGCCGGTTGAAGCGATCGTTCGCGGTTATATCGTCGGCTCAGGATGGAAGGACTATCAGGCGACGGGTGCGGTTTGCGGTATTCAATTGCCGCCGGGATTACAGCAGGCCGAAAAAATACCCGGTGGCGCGATTTTTACCCCATCGACCAAGGCGCAGGTCGGCCTGCACGATGAGAATATCGCGTTGTCCGAAGTCGAACAGCAAATTGGCAAGGACCTGACCGCCAGAGTCAAGGAAAAAGCGGTGCAGTTGTATACCGAAGCGGCTGATTATGCTGTACAGCGGGGAATCATTATCGCCGATACCAAATTCGAGTTCGGACTCGACGATGCGGGTGAATTGTATCTGATCGATGAAGTCCTGACACCCGATTCATCCCGTTTCTGGCCGGTCGACCAATACCAAACCGGCATCAGTCCGCCGAGTTACGACAAACAGTTTGTGCGCGACTGGCTGGAGATGCAAAATTGGAACAAAAAACCGCCAGCACCCAAGTTGCCCGAAAATGTCATTCGTCAGACAATGGAAAAATATGAGGAAGCGTTGCGGCGGTTGACTGGGGTTTAAATGGTAGCCTTGATAAGTTTACGCCATACAGGAAAGAAAGAAGAAATTTTCAGGGAAAAATATATGGGTATAGAATATAAGCCTGACCCTGTGCTTGCAAACTGACACAAAATTCTGAGCACCCTCAACTTGACTTATTCTTGGCTAAGTAGTCGACCCTGAAAAAGGATATTTTGAGAAATTATCTACACAAAATTTCACCCAGGTATTCTTTATCTTGCCTGCAAACTTTTTCTTCAGGAATCTCCGGTGGCAGTGCTTATTTTTGCCTTATGTTTTGCTGCAAAAAACAGCCAAAAAATGGCCAACAGCCATTGTTTCAGATTCCAGGCGCAAGCAGCCATCAGCAGGTTGATCTGATCACCGATGGCGCCTTTTAAATAGTTTCTTGCCATTCGATAGTCCGATTTCAAGTGGCCGATGATGGGTTCAATCGCAGCACGTCTTCTGCATTGTTTTCGCTTCTTGTTTCTTTGGTAATGCGTGTCTCGTTTGAGCGCTTTTCCCGGTAGAATGATTTTCGTTCCGTTCACTTCGCTTTTGCCGCGGTAGCCACGGTCACACACTGCTTGTTTGACTGTTTTGCCACGCGATGTTTCAACATGCTTGAGTATTTCCGGCAACGTATGGCTGTCATGCTGGTTTTGTTCATGGCTGACAACACCGACGATGATATTGCTTCGCGCCGTACAGGCGATTGATGCCTTG
Organism: Burkholderiales bacterium; assembly: GCA_024235795.1. Lineage (GTDB taxonomy): Bacteria > Pseudomonadota > Gammaproteobacteria > Burkholderiales > Nitrosomonadaceae > Nitrosomonas. The sequence continues at coordinate 461,561 of JACKLR010000002.1, forward strand.
CTGCCATATTCGTATTGTTTGTGGTCTTTTCCCTTGGCGACACAGTAGACCTGCGGCTCATGTAATGAGTAGATTTTGTTTGTGTCTTTGGGTTGTTGTTTCAAAATACGCTCATACAGCAGAAAATCCTGTTGGTAGCAATCAAACAAGCAGTACTGCGGCAGCTTCCTTCTGAGCTCCCGTATCAAAATGCCCGCAATGGTTCTGAGGCGCTTTAACGCACGCTTGGCCTTGGCTCTTTTCTTGACATGGCGGAAATGCCGGATGTCCAACCGTAATAATTTGACTTCCTTAACAAACGTGCGCCGTTGAAAAATACCATGCACTTTGGCTAGCTTGTTCAGACGATTAATAATTCTAATCGCAAGCTTGCTGTCTGTCGGATAGGTGATGTTCTTTTCCTGTACCGTGGTGTCAATATGAACCGCAGCTTCTAGCGCCGCTTTGCCATGCAAACCAACACTCATCCGAAATATCCGTTCAACACCTTCAGCGCCAATGCGCTTGCGAAAATGCACCAGCTCCGTACTGTGGCAAGGCAATTTCCGCTGGAATTCTTGCATGCCACAAAAAGCCTGGTAGTAGAGATTGCGCTTCCACTGCAATACCACCGACTCATCGCTCAAGTTCTCCAGTTGCTTGAGGATCAACAATCCAACCATCAGGCGAATGGGTTTGCTGGGCGCACCTATGTCCTCGGTGTAATGAATGCTAAACGCTTCGTCAAAGGTATGCGAGGGAATAACGGTTGATAGTTTGAGCAGCGGATCAGAGGGGTCAAGCTGTAACAACAGATCTGTTTCAAACAAACTGGGTTGATGAAAAGTTTTACTGGGTGTGAGCATCGATAAATCACCATTTCGACCAGAAACAAACGCTTATTTTAGCATTTTCTGGTCGATTTGAACAGCGTAAATCAATATATTTATGATTGATATCAAATACTTGGGAATATTTAAGGCTCGACTAAGTAAAACCATTACATTCGCTCGTGGTCACTTATTTGATCAATCTTAACTCAGCAAGTTATACTCATTCTTAACTTGCTAATAGCTTTGAAATGGCATGTGTAACTTTGTCTGGATGATAAGGTTTGAGGATGTAGCTTTTTGCTCCGGCTTGTGTCGCTTGAATAAATTTATCTCGACTGGCGGTGGAGGTTACCATCACTGCCTTTATTGTCGGTGTTTGTTTGTGTATGATTTTTAATGCTTCCAGTCCATTCATTACGGGCATCTCGTAATCCAGGCAAACAATATCGGGACGATGTTCGCAAACTAATTCTATCGCCTGTTTACCGTCGCACGCTTCTGCAACTACTTCAACCCCCATGTGCGCCAGAATTGCTGACAATAAACGACGCAACGTTACGCTGTCATCCGCTACCACGGCAGTGGCACGCGAGGGTTTTTCTGCAAATGGATTGCGTTTTTTTTCGGCCACCAGTAGCAATCGCTGCGCATACGCAACTTTTTGCAGTGCCTTGATAATCTGTTCCTGAGTGAATGGTTTATGTAAAAATCCGGCCGAGCCGGCATCAGCTGCCGCATGTTCCAGTTTTTGGTCATTGCTTCCGGTAATCATGACAACTGCGATATGCGGATACACATCCTGAATCTTTTTAAGGAGAGAGAGTCCATCAGTACCTGGTAAATAATAATCGAGGCAAATAATATGTGGCATCAAATGCTTGATTGAATTCAGCAATTTTGAGCCACTGCCCTGCTCGCCAACAACGTTATAGCCATTTTCATTTAATAGAGTACGTAATACGCTGCGCACGGAAATTGAGTCGTCAACAATTAGAACACGTAATTTTTGATTGGATTGCATTATGGTTATCTAAAGACTATCAATGATGTGTTCTTTACGACAAAATCTGTAGCAAATTTAATTCATCAAATGCACATGCATATAACTGGTTCAATTTGAAGAAAGTGAGGGTTAATAAGAGAGGGAGCCATACCGGGAGGAGTTGCCATTTATGCCCGTGTTTTGTTTTTGCTAAGACTCGCTTTAGTCCATTTAACCTATTAACGATTGAATTTACAAAAACAAGAAGATTCAGGCTACCTTGCTCGTCTTCAGGAAGCGTGCGAGGCGCAAGTTATCAGATCACAACAAAATCGACATATGTGAGGTTCAGTCCTGGTGATAACTGCGCAAATTGTACTGCTTCCGTTACGCTTGTGGCATCTGTATCATAATAAAGCGCACCGGATTCTGTATCATAGATGATCATATCTGTTGCATCCCGGGCTTCAGTGCCTGTAGTGAATGCCGCAGCATTCAATCTGCCGCTGTTGAGCGCGCTAAAAATGGCATCATCAAGAATGATCTTGTCATACCCATGCTTGAAGTCGGTTATGACGTCAACCGCATCGGCAAAAGGTGCATCGAGTATAAAATAATCCCGTCCGGACCCACCGGTTAGTATGTCTGCATCTTCGCCGCCAAATAAGAAATCTGTCCCTCTGCCGCCTTTGATTACGTCATTTCCGGCTTTGCCAAACATGATATCATTGCCACGGAATCCAAGAATTTCATCGTTGTTGGCCGTGCCGGTCAATCTGTCGGATCGTGATGTGCCGGTAATTGTGTTCAATTCCGGTGCCGGTTCTGGGATTGGTTCGGGAGCAGGTTCCGGAGTGGGTTGCGGTGCTGGATCGGGTTGTGGAGCCGGCTCGGGTTCTGGTTGGGGAGCAGGGTCGTTATTGCTGGCTGCCGGATCAATTAAATCCAGTTTCAGGTTATGGCTGTCGATGTTAACTACCTGACTGGTTGTAGAAATGCCAGTACCACCAGTGCCACCAAAGCTGACCGTATAATTTCCTGCTGTTAATTCCAGCGTATATCCGCCTGCCTGATTTGTTGAAGTTGTGCTCACCACACCAGTGGCGTTATTTTTGGCCGTGATGGTAATATTGCCGAGCCCTTCATTGATATCATAAAACCGGTCGCCGTCCTGATCGTCGAAAGCAACCCCGGTCAGGAAAGCGTTTGATGCAGTACGGGCGAAATTTTGCGTTGCAAACGCACCTTCAAAATTTTGAAATTCACCGATTTCGAATCCGACACCGATTTCCCGAAAGGAATCATTCAGTATATTTGCACGATGACCTGAGGAATTCATGAGCATCGTATGTAGCTGTTGCACTTCGTCTGCCAGGCCGGTAGGTGCACGCGTACTCATCCACGCGATATTTTCACCCCAGGTCCATGAGCCTGAAAAATTATAACCCGCGGCGGTCATTCGATCACCCGGACTGGACCCTCCGGCGCCCGTATGCGAAAAAGTATCCGTTGAAATCATCCACGAACTGTGAGTTTCGGACGATTCATTCAGATCGCCGTTAAAAGCAAGTGGTTGAGCACCAGTTTTGCTGCGCTCGGCATTAATCAGTTCCAGCATAAGTTGTTCGTAAATATTTGCCTGTGACATAAAATAAATTTACTCCTGCCTAAATTTATGGATGGTCTTTAAAGGTAGATTTTTTAACAAGAAAAGTTGTGTGACTTATCTGTAAAACAAATTGACGTCATTTTCCAAGGTGATTCTTTGATACGTTGGTTATGACTTTTAATAAATCGCTCATACCAATAAAATTAGCAAATTTCATGCCAGACTGATTAATTCTATAAAACAGAGTGTTAAGCGAGCAACAGTGGCCTGAGTGTCGCTTATTTTTGTATAAATGACCCCGCTTTTTACAACACTATGAATAATAAATGTTTTTGTTGTCGCAAATCAGAGACAACGGGTATTGCGGATCGACAAAATTTGTTACAGTGAATGAATGACGTGAGCATTCATGTATATGAGCATATCGTTTTTTTAGTACAATGCATTTGTTGTCGTAAATCAGATACAACAGGTGTTGCTGTCAAAAAATACCCAAAAAGTACTTCCAAAATTCAAACCGGATGAAAGCGCTCGATGGTACATCTGTAGTACTTGATGCGTCTGGAAACGGTCACAAACTCGGGCACCAGTATCGGCCCTCTTGCCTATAATGCACATGGATTGCGTACAACTAAGCCGACGCCAAGCGGAACCACGGTCTCTTGCTAAGATCTGAATAGTCAGTTGATTGCCGAAACTACAGTTGTTGGCGCATTTTCAAGAAGACGTACAACAGCACTGAAACGCTACACACAATTTGGGGCCAAGGGATAGCACAGATATCCATCTGGCGGCATTTAAGCCGGAAAGTGTTTCTAGGCGACGATCAATTTGTCCAGAAAATGCAAAAAAAGGTTAACGGTCTATCCTGAAGATGAGAATATATCTAAAGCCCGGCGCCATCCGCCTGCGCTGCCTCTAAGTCCATAGCCAAATCTTACCCCGGTCGGGAAGAAGCCATAGCGGCAATACACGCGACCGGCGAATACAGTTATTCACAAATCGCGGCTTTTTATAATCTGCATTTCACGATTGTCGGAAAAGTCGTTCGGTTGGCAAAAGAAAAAAACAGGAAAACATAAGGCCTTTTTGGCTTGTTCAGGTTTGCAGGACTTTTGTTGCGATTCGTTTTGCATTAACCTTTGTCCATAAGAACAACAAGTGTGGAGTATTAATCTATGTCAGAACAGCAGAATGAGCTGCAGCAAAAAACGCTGCTGAACAATCTGATAAATAAGCGTACTACGTTTAATTCGATCATCATTGTGGTGGCAATCATCATGCTGTGGCGCGGTGTCTGGGGTCTGTTGGATCTTTATCTTTTTCCCGGAGTGCCGACTTTAAGCTATCTGGTTTCAATCGCAATAAGTTTATTGGTGTTGTATCTGAATGATTTTCATCTGGACAACCTCAAAAGATAGACCGGTAACAGTTGATGTATTATTTGAAAAATTTCCGACAGGCATACGAAGGAGGAATTGTAATTGACAACGGACAAACAAAAGATACAAGCGGTCCAAGCAATCCGGCCGGATCAGGAAGTGACGACTTTGCAAAAATTGCCGTATTTTCTCGGCATTTCCGGGCAGACCGTTGGCGCCACAGGGCTATCAATGCATGTTGTCGTTATACCTCCGGGCGCAAAAGCTGAACCGCATATTCATGTGGGTTACGAAACCGGCATATACGTTCTGGAAGGCGAAGTTCTCACGCGATGGGGAACGAATCTTGAGAATCAAGTCGTTAGTACGAGCGGTGAGTTTTTGTTTGTTCCGCCGGATGTTCCCCATGACGCCACGAATCTGAGCCAATCCAAACCCGCGCGCGCCATCGTTGCCCGTAACGATCCTGCCGAACAGGATAAAGTAGTGGCATACACAGTGCCATACAGTGTGACAGGCAAATAATCGTATTTTAGCTTGAATGATAATAATCTGAAGTCATTGCACATACTGTCAAGACAGACGGACAACAACTATTTTTATTTTCAGATTGTGTAGCAATAGCAGTGAAGAATAAAACTCTGCTAAAATATCGGATTCTATAAGTGTCATGCAAGGGAAAAATTAATGGCTTATGTAGTAACTGAAAATTGTATTAAATGCAAATACACGGATTGTGTTGATGTTTGCCCGGTTGACTGTTTCCGTGAAGGCCCCAATTTTCTGGTGATTGATCCGGATGAATGTATCGATTGCACATTATGTGTTGCAGAATGCCCGGTGGAAGCGATTTACGCGGAAGATGACGTGCCTGATTCGCAGACCGAGTTCATTGCCTTGAATGCGGAACTGTCAAAAGAGTGGCGGCCGATAATTGAAAAGAAAGATCCATTGGCTGATGCGGATGAATGGGCTGGTGTCACAGAAAAGCGGGATCAATTGTTGCGTTAGCCTGAGTTGCGGTACTGAAGAGACCCTTTATGCCGCATGACAAAAATCAATTTCAGCAACTCCCATTCAGCAAACTTTTTAAGCGTCTGGATGCCAGTGAATCGGCAGCAACAAATACGGCAACGGTTGTAACCCCCAGCCGAAGACTTGCCCGGGCGCTTAAAGATAGTTTCAACCAGTACCAAACCGATCAGCAAAAGGAAGTCTGGCATACAGCAGATATCCTTCCATTCACATCATTTCTTGAACGTACATATCTGGAAGCACTTTATTCCAGTCTAGAAATTCCCCTGTTATTAACTTCCACTCAGGCGCATTTGTTGTGGCAAGAAATAATCCGGTCTTCCGAGGTGGGGAAAGGGTTGTTAAATATCACGCAGACAGCACGCCTTGCTTATGAGGCCTGGCAGTTGTTGCATGCATGGCAGTTGTCATCAGAAATCAAAAATGCTTTTCCGGATAAAGACTGCAGTGTTTTTCTCGCGTGGGCAGACAGCTATAAAGCGTTTCTGGCAAAGAATCATCAGATGGATCCAGCGTGTCTTGCAGACATAATTGCAGATTTGTATGACAAGACACCCATCAAGAAACCAGGCTTTTTGTATTGTTATGGTTTTGAGATTCTGACACCACAACAAATTACTTTTTTACATAGACTCCAGGCGTCTGGGTGTGAGGTCATAAGCGTGCAGTCTCCGGCTATATCCCAGGGGCGATCAAGTGAGGCAGCTTGTAAACCCAGTCGACTTGGTTGCGTTGATCGTTTTGAGGAAATATTCCGGGCAGCGTTATGGGCAAGATCACGTCTAGAAGCGCACCCAACTGCGTCGATTGCCGTAGTGGTACCTGCCTTGGTAAAGAATCGAAACGCTGTGCGGCGCATTTTTGGTGAGGTGATGCAACCAGATGTTCATGCAGCGTTGCCGCAAGTACAATCGTCACAACAGCATCGACCATTCAATATTTCACTGGGTTTGCCGCTCAGTGCTTATCCGTTGGTTGATACCGCTTTATCGGTTCTGGAATTGATAACGCAAGGACTGACTTATAACCATGCAGGTGATTTGTTGCGTTCTCCTTTTCTGGGCGGCGGTGAGTCAGAAATGATTCAACGCGCCTTGCTGGTCATGCGAATGAGACCGAATACGCCGCCATTTGTCACGCTGGCGCAACTGGTAACACTTGTGCATCAGTTTAACCGTGAAGGCAATCATAATAACGAAAGCCGTGAGATTCGAAGTCCGGTCCTTGCCAACAATTTATCTGCGCTGCTTTCTTGTTGTCAGCATGATTTTCCACGTCACAGTCACCATGCAGTTTATGCACAACACTTTTCGCATGTGTTGCAGATTATTGGGTTTCCCGGAGAAAGAACACTCGATTCTACCGAGTATCAGACGTTAAAAAAATGGCATGAGGTCGTTGCCGATTTTGCAGCTCTGGATTGTGTAATCGCTACAACACATTTTGCTGACGCTGTAAGCAGACTGAAATATATGGCCGCCAGTACATTGTTCCAGCCGGAAACACCGCGTGTGCCCATACAAGTACTGGATGTAAAGGAAGCGGCGGGCATGGTGTTTGATCATTTATGGGTCATGGGATTGTCGGATGAACAGTGGCCAATTCAACCGCGTCCGAATCCTTTTCTGCCATATGGTGTTCAGAAGAACGCACGCATTCCAATGGGTTCAATAACTGAAGCATTTAAGCATTCACGCCAATTAACAGACGGCTGGTTGTCCAGCGCAAATGAAGTTGTCTTGAGTTATCCCCGATTTGGGGATGGTCCTGATGCGCAGGAAATAATGCCCAGTCCCATGATCAGGGCAATTCCAGATGGTGCTTTCGATTTGCCGCAGTTTAAAAAACATAGTGATTTAATTGTCGAGGCAGCATGTCTTGAACGCATTATGGACAATCATGTAACACCTGTGACCGAACAAGCGGTCACAGGCGGTGTTGCGGTCATAAAGGATTATGCGGCATGCCCGTTTCTTGCCTGGGCGCGTCATCGTATGAAGGTAAAAGACAAAGAAGAGCCGCATACGGGGCTCAATGCCGCGGAACGTGGAAAACTGATGCATCGTGCTTTGTGTTTGATATGGCGGCAACTGAAAACGAAAGACGCGCTCGATACGATGCCGCGCGTTGAGGTGGAGGAAATATTGACATCTGCAGTAGACCAGGCGATTTCAGAGATTAAAGGATCGCGGTCTTTTGCATTATCAGAACGTTTTGCCGCTATAGAGCACCGACGCCTTAAACACTTGATGTTGGCATGGTTTGATGAAGAAAAAAAACGTGACAACTTTAGTGTTATTGCGACAGAGGAAAGTCACACGATTCAGATCGGTGAATTGAAATTACAGGGTCGGCTGGACCGGCTTGATCGGTTGCAAAACGGGCAACTGCTCATTATTGACTACAAAACGCGCAAATTCAAAATTGAAACGATGCTGGGTGAACGTCCCGATGAACCGCAATTGCCGTTGTACCTTGTGATGATCGAATCGATTGCGTTGAATGCGGCGGGTATTGCATTTGCGTCGATAAAAAAGGGGCAAATGGGTTTTTCAGCAATTCTCAGCGAACCGAATATATTGCCGGGCGAGCGTGCGTTTAACCAGACAAAATCGTGCACACATTTCCAGACATGGAAAGAACTTGTCGCAACATGGAAACAGGATTTGACGCAGCTTGCTTCAGGCTTTTTAAGTGGTGATTCCAGCGTGCTGCCAAAACATTATCCGTTAACCTGCCAGTATTGTGAAATGCAATCATTTTGCCGTATTCATGAGCGTCTCAGGTATGTCACCGAAGATCAGGACATTGAAAATGACTGACTCTCAACAAATACCGGACGCAGATGAGCGATTGCGCGCTATTGACCCGGCATTTTCGTTTATTGTCCAGGCGCCTGCCGGTTCAGGTAAAACCGGACTGCTGATTCAGCGTTACCTTAGACTCTTGACCTGTGTCGATAATCCAGAAGAAATCGTGGCGATTACGTTTACCCGTAAAGCTGCCGCAGAAATGCGTGAGCGAATTCTGAAAGCGCTGGAATCAGCTAGTTCCAATGTAGTCATTCCTGAAAATTCATTTGAACAATTAACGCATAAGCTTGCAGTTGCAGCCCTGCGGCGTGATCGGCAAGCCGGGTGGGGTATTATCGATAATCCGATGCGATTGCGAATACAAACCATCGATTCGTTATGTGCTGCATTAACGCTGCAGATGCCGATATTGTCAAAATTCGGCTCTCAACCAGAAACAACCGAGAATGCACAGATGCTATATCTGGAAGCCGCACGTGCAACAGTTGGGTTGCTTGATCAACAGCATGAAATTGCTGATGATATTGAGCTGATGCTTGAATACCTCGATAACGATCTGGCACGCCTTGAGAGTCTGCTTGCTGCAATGCTGGCACGACGGGATCACTGGTTGCGCCATATCCATGGCACAACCAGAGGAGAACTCGAAGCGTCTCTTAATAATGTACGCAGAATTGCTGTCGATCGAGTTTTCAGTCTGCTTCCCCAAGAATTACATAATGAGCTGCTTGTGTTAGTGCGCTATGCTGCGGCTAATCTGTTAGCCGAACAAAAAGCTTCTGCGATTACCGTTTGTGATGGCCTGGACAGGTTGCCGGATACCGTTGAAGCCTGGTGTGGTATTGCTGAATTGCTACTCAAGGCAGACGGTGAATGGCGCGACAAAATCGATGCGAGACAGGGCTTCCCTGCAGGAAAGACAAAGATTGAAAAAGAAAAAGCCAGAGAATGGAAAGTCCGTATAACACAGTTCATTATACAGCTTAAAGCAAATGACCTTTTTTATCGCGCGTTGCTGGAAATCCGGCAATTGCCATTGCCTGTTTATACAGAAAATCAGTGGGAAATACTGGGTGCGATAACGCGGCTGTTACCCCAGGCAGTGGCGCAACTGAAAATAATATTTCAGTTAACCGGACAGGTGGATTTTACAGAAGTATCACAAAGTGCACTTGTGGCGCTGGGTGAGCCCGAGCAACCCACAGATTTGGCACTGGCGCTGGATTATCGCATAAGGCATTTGTTAATCGATGAATTTCAGGATACTTCCATCAGCCAGTATCAACTGATTGAAAAATTGGTGGCAGCATGGGAGCCTGGTGAGGGTAGAAGTCTGTTTGTTGTAGGCGACCCAATGCAATCGATATACCGCTTTCGGGAAGCAGAAGTCGGGTTGTTTTTGCAGGCACGTCAAAGCGGAATAGCACATGTTGATTTGCAACCCATCACGTTGAGCAGTAATTTCCGTTCGCAACGCGGCATCGTCAATTGGGTCAATAATACCTTCAGTCAAGTTATGCCGGATTTTGAGGATGTTGCTACTGGCGCTGTAGCATATTCCCCATCCATAGCGGTATCTGCAGATCTTGATGGTCCTGCAGTTACGATTCATCCTGCTTTTGACAAAGACCGTTCTACAGAAGCAATGAATGTGGTGGAGGTGATCATGCAGTCCAGGCAGAGGAATCCGGCGGATTCAATCGCTGTCCTGGTAAGGAATCGCAGTCATTTGAATGAAATCGTTGCATGCCTGCAATCGGCTGATCTAAGTTTTCATGCCGTGGAAATTGATGCGCTCAATCGGAAATCTGTCGTGACCGATCTGTTAATGTTGACCCGGGCGCTGTTAAATCCTGCTGATCGTCTGGCCTGGTTAGCTGTTTTGCGCGCGCCATGGTGTGGTTTGCGGCTTGATGATTTACAGGCTTTAGTGTCAGAGCAGAAAACTGATCATTTTGATCAAGTGATGCCAAAAATAAAAACTGTTTGGGAAATGATCAGTGACGATCATTGTTGGCATACGCTATCACGTGATGGTGTCGAACGGGTGCAACGGATAAGCAAGGTGCTCAAGCAATGTATACAACATCGTTACCGGCAGTCGCTGCGCGCAACAGTGGAAGCTGCTTGGCAGGCACTTGGTGGGCCTGGTTGTATCGGTATAAACCAAAAAAGTATTTCTCTAAATGAAAATCAGGATGAGCAAGGCATTCGGAAAAGGCACGATATTAATTCGTTCAAAGATGCAATGACATATTTTGATTACCTTGAGAAACATGAGATAGCAGGCAATATTCGGGATTTTGCTTTTTTTGAAGGAACGCTAACCAAGCTTTATGCATCCACGGACTTTGGCGCGGATAAAAGCCTTCAGATCATGACTATTCATAAATCCAAAGGACTCGAATTTGATACCGTACTGTTGCCGGGACTTGGTTTCTCACCAAAAAACAGAGAAAAGCAGCTACTCAAATGGATGGAGTTGCCCCGCCGTGATAGAGATGCTGCTAAAGGTGGGTTTGCCATTCGGGAAGCAGATTTGTTTTTGGCGCCAATCCAGGAAACTGGGAAAAAAAATGATTCTATCAACATATGGCTGGATTCTCTTGAGCGGGCGAAAGAAGATTTTGAAGCTGAACGGTTACTGTATGTTGCAGCAACACGTGCCAAAAAGTTTCTACATTTGCTTGGGCATACCCATATAAGCGAAGAAGATGGTGAGTTGATAGTTCAACAACCCAGAACTGGCAGTTTACTGAGAAGACTCTGGCCGGCAATTGAACAAGTTTTTGTAGATACGGCAAGGCAAAATAAGTTGCCTGGATTACAATCTGGTCAGTGTGTAGACGCAGACGAGAAACATAAAGCGCATCTGATTGATCAATCTGTTTCGAGATTAGTATCAGACTGGTTACCGCCGACAGCACCTGAACCGGTAGACTGGAAGTCAACAGATTTTGTAACACATTTGAATGAAGATATTGAGTTTTCGTGGGCAAGTGAAGTCGCCAAACATGTTGGCAGTATTGCGCATCGCTGGCTGCAGCAAATAGCTGAAGAAAAACTGAAAGGATGGGATGTCCAAAGGATACATTCCATGCGAAGAAAGATTGCATATGGACTGATGAAAAATGGATTAACGCATGAAGATGAAATATTAGAGAAGGCGGTTGATGGCGTTATAACCGCGCTGATCAATAGTATTACGGATAACTGTGGTCGATGGATTCTTGGAGAGCATCAGGAAGCTCAGAATGAAGTAAGGCTGTCCGGAGTCATTGATGATAATGTCGTGGATTATGTTATAGATAGGACCTTTTGTGATGCGCAAAAGACCAGATGGATTATCGATTATAAAACAAGCAGCCATGAAGGATCGGGTATTCAGTTGTTCCTGGATAGAGAACAAGAGCGTTATAGCCATCAACTGAATAATTATGCGGAGTTGTTTCAAAGAATTGATGCGCGACCCATTCGCCTCGGTCTGTATTTTCCAATGCTAAAAGGTTGGCGGGCTTGGAAATATTGATTAAACTAAAAAAACAGAATTAACCTTAAAAACAAAGCGATTGCGAGAATAAAAATAAAATTCTCAATCTGAAAAATAACTTAAATCGAAAATTTGATAATAAAGGTTGCTTCGAGATATTGATAACGGAAATATTATCTATTAATATAGCGTAAATCCCCATACCTTATGTGGAGATTTTATGACAAATGACTTGACTTTATAGTGTAAGGTCGACTAGCCTTTGATCTGCAGCTCGAGAAGCGATATAAGGTGTTTAAGAGTTGTTGTAAAAAGAGCAGTACTAATTAATTAGTATTAAGGACAAGAGAGAAGTAGTAATAATTAACAAGTAAGTAAGGAGGAATAAAGATGGCAACAACGATGGGAACGAGTAGTGCGGCGAGTGCTGACTATGACATGTCATTGTGGTACGACTCCAAGTACTACAAGTTGGGCATGGGCATTATGCTGGCGGTAGCGATATTCTGGATTTGGTATCAGCGTACATTTGCGTATTCACATGGTATGGACTCAATGGAGCCGGAATTTGACCGTGTATGGATGGGGCTGTGGCGTGTCCACATGACCCTGATGCCATTGTTTGCACTGGTGACCTGGGGCTGGTTACTGAAGACCCGCGACACCAAAGAGCAATTGGACAACCTGGATCCTAAACTGGAAGTCAAACGTTACTTCTACTGGTTGATGTGGCTGGGTGTTTATCTGTTTGGTGTTTACTGGGGTGGCAGCTTCTTCACGGAGCAGGATGCATCGTGGCACCAGGTGATCATTCGTGACACGAGCTTCACGCCAAGTCACGTAGTGGTGTTTTACGGTTCATTCCCGATGTACATTGTATGCGGCGTAGCGACATACCTGTACGCGATGACACGTCTGCCACTGTACAGCCGCGGCACATCATTTCCGCTGGTCATGGCGATTGCCGGTCCGCTGATGATTCTGCCGAACGTTGGATTGAACGAATGGGGACATGCATTCTGGTTCATGGAAGAGCTGTTCAGCGCGCCATTGCACTGGGGCTTTGTGATTCTGGGCTGGGCAGGTTTGTTCTCAGGTGGTATCGCGGCACAGATTGTGACCCGTTACTCTAACCTGACAGACGTGATCTGGAATGGTCAAAGCAAAGAAATTCTAAACAACCGGATTGTTCCTTAATCTAAGCTAGACTATACATCGCCCGGGCAAGTTTGTGCTTGGGCGATGCTCTGGAGTGAGGGATGCGGATAAGGGAGTCAATAAGAAGGCATCCGTGCACGAGGAGAGGTAGTAAAAGAGAGTAAAGGAATCGTCATGTTATTAACATTAATATCACACGAAACAAACGAAGGGAGAGTCTAGTGAGCAGAACAGACGAAATTATAGCGGCGGCGAAGATGCCGCCGGAAGCGGTCAGGATGTCCAGATACATTGATGCGGTGTATTTTCCAATTCTATGTATACTTCTGGTCGGTACATTCCACATGCACTTTATGCTATTGGCAGGTGACTGGGATTTCTGGTTGGATTGGAAAGATCGCCAGTGGTGGCCGGTAGTGACACCGATTGTGGGTGTTATGTATTGTGCAGCATTGATGTATTATCTGTGGGTAAACTACCGTTTACCGTATGGTGCGACGTTATGTATTGTTTGCCTGTTAGTAGGTGAATGGTTAACCCGTTACTGGGGTTTTTACTGGTGGTCACACTACCCGATCAACTTTGTATTGCCATCGACAATGATTCCAGGGGCATTGATGCTTGACACGATTTTATTGTTGACAGGTAACTGGTTGATAACTGCATTGATTGGTGGTGGATTCTGGGGCTTGTTCTTCTATCCGGGCAACTGGCCTATTTTTGGTCCAACCCACTTGCCAGTGGTAGTGGAAGGCGTATTGCTTTCAGTAGCTGACTACACAGGATTCTTGTATGTACGTACTGGTACACCGGAATATGTGCGGTTGATTGAGCAGGGTTCGCTGAGGACATTTGGTGGACATACCACGGTGATTGCGGCGTTCTTCTCGGCCTTTGTATCCATGTTGATGTTCTGCGTATGGTGGTACCTTGGCAAAATCTATTGCACCGCGTTTTACTATGTTAAAGGCGAAAGAGGCCGTATTTCCATGAAGATGGACGTAACGGCATATGGTGAACCAGGATTTGCAGAGAGGATCAAATAATGAAAATAAAAAACATCTTTAAGCTGGGCGTCATGGGGCTTTATGGCGCGGCGGTTGGTGCTGCGACACTGGCATTGACAGTAGCGATAGACGTGACCCCGGTAGCGGCGCATGGTGAACGTTCACAAGAGCCATTCTTGCGTATGCGTTCGATCCAATGGTACGACATGAGATGGGAGCCTAAGGTCACCAAAGTGAACGACATTGCGACGATGTCAGGTAAGTTTCACCTGGCGGAAGACTGGCCGCGTGCGGTGGGTAAGCCGGAGCGTGCGTTTTTCAACGTTGGAAGCCCAAGTCCGGTGTTTGTACGTTTGAGCACCAAGCTGAACGGCGAGCCGATGTTCATTTCAGGGCCACTGGTAATTGGTCGTGACTATGAATTTGAAGTTAAGCTGAAAGCACGTATACCTGGCCGTCATCACATGCACGCGATGGTAAACGTGAAAGAAGCTGGTCCGATTGCGGGTCCTGCGTCCTGGATGAACATTACAGGTAGCTGGGATGACTTCACCAACCCTATCAAGACACTGACAGGCGAGACCATTGACACAGAGACATTCAACTTTGCCAATGGTATTTTCTGGCATCTTGTTTGGACGGGTCTGGGCATATTCTGGATTGGTTACTATGTAGCGCGTCCGATGTTCTTGCCACGTAGCCGTGTATTATTGGCGTATGGAGACGACCTGCTGCTTGATCCAATGGATCGTAAGGTAGCGTGGGCAGTAGCGATACTGACCTGTACATTGGTATGGGGTGGCTATCGTTATACGGAAAGCACCTATCCATACACGATTCCGATTCAGGCTGGTGAGTCCAAGATAGATCCACTGCCGATCGAGCCAAATCCAGTAGCGATCAGAATTACCCATGCTAACTACGACGTACCAGGACGTGCGTTACGTATTACCATGGACATCACCAACAATGGTGATACGGCGATCAACATTGGTGAGTTCACGACAGCGGGTGTACGTTTTGTAAACGCGCTGGGCCGTGAGCATCTTGATCCTGATTATCCAAGAGAGCTGGTTGCGACTGGTTTGACATTGGATAATGATGCAGCGATTGAACCAGGCGAGACACGCGAGGTCAAACTGGAAGCGAAAGACGCATTATGGGAAGTACAGCGTCTAATGGCTTTGTTGGGTGACCCGGAAAGTCGTTTTGGTGGATTGCTGATGACGTGGGATGAAGAAGGCAATCGTTACATCAACAGTATTGCTGGAGCGGTAATCCCAGTCTTTACGAGACTCTAAAAAGTAGACTAGCAACAACGCCGGTACACCACTGTCGCATGACAGCCGGTGTACCGGCTTTTTTATTAAGAAAAGAGACGCAATACACTCGGGGCACCCGCATAGAAAATGCAGGGAAAGAGACAAACAAGAGAAAAGCAGGATACAGAAGTTCATCAAGGGCGGGAGAAGTATTCTGATGAGGAGGAAACAGATGTGTTGAAGCGAGCCATGAAAATGGGTGCGGCAGTGATAGCATTCGTTGCGGCATTGTATACAGGCGCGGTATTTGGGCATGGAGCAGAGGAACTGGAAGATGACAGTTGCATGCGCCGTATAGGTGAGAACATGATTCATTTAAGTGTTTACCAGCCGCAGGTTGACGAAGCTGGGCATTATTGTACGGACATACCTGCGACGGGCAATACGGTGCTTGTCGTGGATCTGGTTGACCCGATATTGCGTGAAATGCCGATAGGGGTGAAACTGGTTCGAGGCAGCAGAGAAGAAGACGGCGAAGTACTGGCAAATATAAGGGCATCCGTATATGCCGATGGTGTAATTAACACGCAGCAAGTATTGGAGCAGGGGAAACATCTTTTGGTAATAACTGCCGATGGTGTTCAGCCGTTAAAGTATCTTTACCATTTGCGTGTTGAGATGGTCAACTATGCGGATGTATTCAGGGCAACAATTGGCCCTGCAGTTGGATTGGTGTTGCTGACTTTGGTTGGTTACAAATTATTCAAATCCAAGCGCTTTAAAAACTGGATGACTACAAAAAAGAAATCTTTGTAAACATTATTCTTAATAAAGATTTATAATAATATTTTTGCAGGGGAATATAGAATGAGTATTAAAACGATAAAACAATTATTCATATCAATAGTAGTTGCATCTGGAATTATATTTTCAGGACAAGTGCATGCGCACGGTGGATTGGCGCTGGCCGATGATTTATGTATTCTGACAGTCGGCCCATATACCATTCACTTTACAGGTTATCAGCCATTGTCTCAGGAAGAAGAATTTTGCGAAGATATCCCGGAGATTGGCAAAACAGTCGTTGCCTTGGATTATATTAATGATGAACTTCGTCCATTTGAGACAGAAGTGCGGATTGTGCGCAGTACGGACTCCCTTAATATCACTACCCGTACCACATCAAAGGATTTGGAAAAGGTATCGGGTGAGGATTTAGAGAAAATGACAATCTATCACCTGCCGCCTCAAGTATATCCGAATGCCTCTATTTTGATTGATCATACATTTCCAGAAAAAGGGATGTTTGCGGGTGTGGTGACCGTAACTGGTAATGATCAGGAATGGGTCTCAGTTTTTCCGTTCTCTGTGGGTGAGGGCCTTCCTATAAACTGGTTTACAGATGTACTGCCATATGTAGCAATTGTCGCATTTGCTGCTTTCTTTTTCTTGCGTAGCCGTAAGAAGCCAGAACAAGAAGGCACAACTGCAGCATAGTGACAGTAAACTATCAAATGTGAGTTGTTAAATGAATTAGAAAGTCGCAATAAATTTAGCAGTTCGTTTATTGACTAAAAACACGGCAGACTCTGCCGTGTTTTTTTGTTTTTATTTGCCATAAAACCCTATTGAGTATCACTAAAATTCGAAGTGCAAGACAATAGCGAAAATGTTGATGCAGTATAGTATAGGATTGATACGTATCGAATTATTTTTTGTGAAGAATGAAATCATGCAGCAAAATACGGATTTTAGAGGTGCCCTCTTATATTTTGCTGACTTTTAAAAAAGAGAGATACAATGGCGAGTATGAAAGCAGTTTTTAAGAATAAAAATGGTGAGGCATTATCTGGTTTGCTAGAGATGCCTGAGCATGAGGTAAAATTTTATGCAATTTTCGCGCACTGCTTTACATGCTCCAAGGACAGTATGGCCGCTACGTATATTTCCCGTGCATTGGCTGAAAAAGGAATTGCAGTATTGCGCTTTGATTTTACTGGGCTTGGGAGCAGCACAGGTGATTTTTCCAATACTAATTTCTCTTCAAATATTCAGGATATTATAGAGGCAGCGATGTATCTGGAACAGGATTATCGGTCGCCTGATCTATTAATCGGCCATAGCTTGGGCGGTGCTGCGGTTTTGGCAGTCGCACAGCAAATTAAAAGCGTCAAGGCTGTAGTAACGATCAGCGCTCCAGCTACAGCAGGGCATGTCAAAAATCTATTTCCAGAAGCGCATCAAGAAATCTTGAACAATAAAATTGCACGTGTTCAGCTAGGTGGTCGGCGCTTTACAATACAAAAGCAGTTTATAGATGATTTGGAAAACTATAATTCATTGGAGCATATCAAGCAGCTGAAAAAAGCATTGTTGATTTTTCATTCACCGCTGGATCAAGTAGTGCCAATCGATGAGGCAGCGCGCATCTATACGGCTGCCCGACATCCTAAAAGTTTTATTTCACTCGATCGTGCAGATCATCTTTTATCGCAATTAGATGATGGGAAATATGTTGCCTCGGTATTATCTGCATGGGCGGGCCGATACCTGGACGACAAAAGTGAAGCTGATAGTCGCCAAAAAGCAACTGCGCTGGCAATCAAAGATGGCACAGTAATCGTTAGAGAAGTCGACAAAAAATTTACACGCGAAATTTTGACAACGAATCACAGATTGATTAGTGATGAACCCATAAAATTGGGTGGTGCAGACTTGGGCGTTAATCCCTATGAATTATTGCTGGCTGCTTTAGGCAGCTGCACTTCCATGACATTGCGCATGTATGCCAACCATAAAAAATTGGAATTGCAGGAAATACAAATAGAATTAAGTCATAGCCGGGTGCATGCTGAAGATTGTGCAGCATGTGATAAACAAGAGGTGCTTGTTGATAAAATTACACGTAAGATTCAGTTAAAGGGACGGCTGGATGATCAACAACAAAAACGCCTGTTAGAGATTGCGAATCAGTGTCCTGTTCATAAGACGTTGGCAAATCAGATCATGATTGAAACTTTATCTTCTGAATAAAATTTGCATGCAAAGTGAAAATACGACAGAAAAATTTCGCATAGATAAATGGCTTTTTGCTGCCCGTTTTTTTAAAACACGTTCTTTGGCGGCAGAAGCCATTGAACGCGGTAGAGTTATTTTAAACGGAACCCGGATAAAACCAGCCAAAACATTGACCATAAATGACATTTTGATTATCCGGACTGGAAATTATCAATATGAAGTTAAAGTATTGGCGTTAAGCAATAAACGAGGTTCAGCAACAATTGCTCAGCAGCTTTATCATGAAACTGATGAAAGCCGCCAGCAGCGTGAAGTTATCGCTGAACGTTTAAAAGCGCAACCCAAACCCTTTTATACCAAGGGAAGGCCCACAAAACGTGACCGACGGAAAATTATGCGGTTGCAAAATAATTAACTAAAAAGTGTTTTCTGTTTGTTTATAATTTTGCAACTAGTTGTGAATTCCATGAATATTTGATCAGAATCATTGACGTAGCATTGTTTTAACAATAAGCTTGTTTGAATTGTATTAAAGCTTGATGGAGTAAATAAATATGCCTGCATTTACTGTGTATGATCCAGAAAATCAACCGCTATCTACCCTGATATCTGCGCTCCTGACACCTTCGTCGGGGATTACAGTGAATGTCGATTCTGTTCAGCTCAAGTTTGGAATAGCAACTGAAACTGTAATAATCGATACAACGACTTTTCAAGTATTGACTATTGAAAAAGCATCTCTTTCATTTTATGACGGCAGTATTGCTACTTTAGGTATTGGTGCAGGACTGTTTCTGACCTCAGGTGATTCCGATCCACCGGAAACCAATACTGAACTAAGCTTCAGTAAAGAACTTGAACCTTCTGAGAATGACTCCGATTTGAATACATCAGTGCAAGCGGCCTTTCCTCAAGCAGGGGAAGTACAGGATGCCACTGTACTTGAATTTCAGTTCAATGTCGAAGATCCTGCACTGAACAACATCAAGTTTGATCTTATATTCGGCTCGGACGAATTTCCTGAGTTTTCAAATACTGATTTTGTGGATATTGCAGGTGTT
Organism: Burkholderiales bacterium; assembly: GCA_024235795.1. GTDB lineage: Bacteria > Pseudomonadota > Gammaproteobacteria > Burkholderiales > Nitrosomonadaceae > Nitrosomonas. The sequence goes on from JACKLR010000002.1 coordinate 481,190, forward strand.
TATATCAATGGTAAAAATTATGCATTATTCAATAATCAGACCAGCCAACCTTTAAGTATTCTCGATACCAATCTGGCCGCAGGCAATTTCCGCAATAATGAGAACACCATTATCCCGCTGGAATATGACGGCATATCCAATCTGTTGAACATCATCGCGCCGGTCAATCCCGGTGTTAATACCATTAAAATCGCGATTGGCGATACCGGTGATCAGATTTATGATTCCGGTCTCTTTATCAGCAATCTACAGGCGGTGAATTTTTCCGGTTCCGGTTTGGCGCTCACGACACTGGGTACGGATGGTGATGATCCACTTGTACAGGGGAAAGAATTTAACGAAATATTTGAGTTGGGCAACGGCAACGATAACGTTTCCGGCGGATTAGGCGACGATGTATTAAACGGCGGCAATGGATTCGATACTGCAATTTTCAGCGGTGCATTTGCACAATACAGCCTGATCAATACTGCCAGCGGCCATACCGTGACAGGCCCAGACGGCAACGATGTGCTTGTGGATATTGAGTTTGCGTTATTCGGAAATGACTTGTTTGCGCTCGATACACAGGTGGGTGATGCAACATATAATACCTACGCTTTGTTGCAGGCCGCTTTGGATGCTGCGCCATCACAGCCATTGCTTAGCCAATGGGTTGCCAAAGAAAAAACCGCACCCAATGCAGCAACATTGGCACAGACCATAATCGATACTGCGGCACCCGGTATTTCCAATGCTACGCTGATTACACATCTTTTTCAAACGATTGCCGGTGTTACGCCCTCGCAAGAGCAGGTAAACCAAATCAGTGCTCTGGTTGGCCCAGGCAATACCTTTCCAACACAAGGCCATTTGTTCGCGGCAGCATCACAGCTTGAACTTAATACCAGTGAATTCGCATCAATTGTCGGAACGCCGCTTGAACTGGATTTGAGTTTCTTTGTTTGAAGATTGAATTTTATCGGAAAGCTACTGTGATAAATGGTTTTGTTCTTTTTGATTAAGAACCGCTGCTCAGTTGTTTTTTTATATCTGAATGTATCAATAGAAATGGCTATGTCACCTTTAAGTGTTGCTGTATAATATAAGCGTTAAAAATCATTGTGATAAAACTGAATATGGAGTCTAAAGCATTTAAGGAATTGCTGGCAGAATTGGACAAACTGACACCGCAACAGAAAAAGGAAATTGAAGAACAATTGCATCGCCACGATGACATTCAAACAGTCATCGCACTAATTGAGAAGCGCATGGATACAGGATCGTCTTGCCCCAAATGTGGCAGTAGCACGAAAATCATTCGCTGGGGATTGTCAGCAGGATTACAGCGTTATCGCTGTGGTGAATGCAAAGCTACTTTTAATGCGCTAACGGGAACGCCATTGGCCCGTTTAAGACACAAAGGAAAGTGGTTGTCTTATACGCAGCAGATGGCAGATAACCAAAGCATACGCAAAAGTGCACACATATGCTCCGTCCATCGAAACACATCATTCAGATGGCGTCATCGTTTTCTAGCATTGTCGAATGAGCAAAAAGCCACAAGCCTGACTGGAATAGCAGAAGCCGATGAAGCTTTCTTTTTGGAATCGTTCAAAGGCAAGAAAAGAGGAATGCCACGTGCGGCGCGTAAGCGAGGCGGCAAGGCTACAAAGCGAGGGCTGTCTTCCGAGCAGACTCCGGTTTTAATTTGCCGTGATCGGACGGGCTGCACGGCTGATTTTGTGCTGAAAAAGATAGACAAAGAAAATCTGAGTGCGGCGTTAAAACCATTAATTGCTACAGATGCGATATTGTGTTCCGATGGAGAAAAAGCATTAGCTGCTGCAGCTAGAGAGCTTGGCATCATACACCGGCCGGTCAATTTAAGTGCCGGAATCAGAGTCATCGGAAAGGTTTACCATGTACAAAATGTCAACGCTTATGGCAGTCGTCTCAAACAATGGATGCGCCAATTCCATGGTGTTGCCACGCGATATCTGGAGAATTATCTCGGGTGGAGAAGAATGATTGAGCGTCAAACCGAAGCATTATCGCCTCAGTCAATTTTATCGACTGCCTTGAGATTGAATAACTACCAACAGTCAATGATGACATAGCCATAGAAATAGTTTTTGAGCCCTTTCATTAAAGCTTTTTTTCATAAAACTTGACACGCTGAACCTGATTCTGTAGCCTGCGCATCCTTACCTCAGGTGCCTTTCTGGATAATCCAGGAGGTTAAACGGGAAGCTGGTGCGTCGAATTGTCTTTAGCTTGTCACATTCATGACGGGTCATGACGATTTTAAATAGCCTTTATTAGGTTATTTAATTAAATGAAACAAAGCCAGCACTGCCCCCGCAACGGTAGATGAGTCAAAAAAAGGTTATACCTTATTCTTGTAGATTTGCATGATGCCACTGTGTCGTAAAATTGCATGGGAAGGCGCAAGTCTGGATTGATTTCCGCTCATGAGTCCGGAGACCGGCCTGAAGTGATACCAATGGTGTTGCGGAGGGCGATATCCGGCATTTTTTCTCTGGCCGATTCTTTTATTTCAGTTTCCTCTGCAACTCTTCTAAACGAATATCGCGCGGGCGGCGCGGAGGAATAAAATGTTTTATCAAAGCCGTTTATCGGCAATTGCGTCAATCATTGCGCTGGGGTATTCCAGCATACCAATAACGCCGGTTTTGGCCGGGAATGGTTCCCCGGTTCACCAAAAAGAACCAATTACTGTCACGGCAACACGCACAGCGCAAACCGCCGATGCTCAACTGGCTTCAATGACGGTTATTTCGCGTGACGATATAGAACGCCAGCAGGCGCGATCAATCCATGATTTGTTACGAGGTGCACCTGGTATCAATATTGTCAATAATGGTGGTCCCGGGAAAAGTACGTTTATGCAGATGCGTGGGACTGAGACCGATCATATCCTGGTTCTGATTGACGGCATCAAGGTGGGTTCGGCGACTTCAGGCACAACGCCGTTTGAAAATATTCCGGTTGAACAGATTGAACGTATAGAAATCGTTCGTGGTCCGCGTTCGAGTCTGTATGGTTCCGAGGCGGTTGGTGGTGTTATCCAGATTTTTACACGAAAGGGTGACGGCAAGCGTGGTTTTAGACCGATATTCAGTTTTGGCGGCGGCAGCTATGGCTCTATGAACGGTTCTGTAGGATTGTCTGGCAGCAGCAAACAAGGCTGGTTTAATCTGACGGCGAGCGGCAGGGGGACAAAAGGTTTTAATTCTTGCACCGGATCGGATTTTGCAGGGTGTTTTTCAAGTAACCCTGATCCCGACCGTGATGGTTATCGCAATGTGTCGGGTTCAGCAAATGCCGGTTACCGGTTTAAAAACGGACTAGAAATCGGCGCTAACTTTATGCAGTCGGAAGGCAGAACTGAGTTCGACGCAAGCGACCCGTTTTCCGGGTTTATTTCGCCGAATAAATCAGAGCTCATGCAGCAGGTTTTTGGCGGCACACTGAAATATTCGCCAGTTGATTTCTGGCGGCTAAACGTCATTGCCGGACGCAGCAAAGATTATCTGGACAGTTTTAACGGCCATGATCTGACATCACGATTTAATACCATACGCGATACCATTTCAATACTCAATGATTTAACGCTGCATAAAGATCATTTGTTGACAATCGGTATGGATTATCAGAATGACGATGCTGGCGATTCAATAATAGACCCGACTGACCCGTCAATAGATTTTACGACTACTTCACGGACCAATTGGGGTACCTTTGCGCAGCATCAGGCGACGGTTGCTTCATTTAACAGCCAACTGTCCGGCCGTATCGATTTAAACGATCAGTTTGGGACATTCCTGACCGGTGGTGTTGGGGCGGGGTATAAGATTACAGAAAAAATACGGTTGACGGCGAATTTCGGAACGGCATTTAAAGCGCCGACGTTTAATGAACTTTACTTTCCTCCGTCAGGTAATGATAAATTAAATCCTGAAAAATCGCGCAGCCTTGAATTCGGTATACGCGGAAGAACAGACTGGGGCAACTGGTCGCTGAATGTTTTCGAAACCCGGGTAAACGATCTGATCGCATTTAACATCGCCGACAATTTGGTTGACAATATTGATGAAGCGCTTATTCAGGGACTGGAGGCGGTGCTCAGCACGCAGATCATGGGCTGGTTGCTCAACGGCAATCTGACGTTCCTGGATCCGGAAAATCGCTCATCGGGTGCAAATAACGGTAATATATTACCCAGACGTGCGGAACAGTCGTTTCGTCTCGATGCAGACCGCCAGTTTGGCAAGTACAGGTTCGGTGCAATGTTTCTGGCCGAGGGTGAACGCTTTGACGATTTGGGAAATACGCGTGAATTGAAACTCGACAGCTACGTCAAATTTGACTTACGTGCGGAATATGAACTGAGCAAACACTGGCGGTTGCAAGGGCGTATCGAGAACCTGTTCAATGAACATTATGAGACAGCTGCTTTCTTTAACCAGCCGGGACGCAATTTTTTCGCCACTTTACGGTATCAACCTTAACGAGGAGTTAACACATGTTTTCATTATCGACTGCATTGACTTTATCCACTCGGAATCAGTTGCTGATTGCATTCATGCTGGTGTTACTGATGATTATTACGCGCAGTCATCATTTTGCCGCTATGCATAACCTGCCGGGTGCGTCGTGGGCTATATTCTTTCTTGCCGGAGTTTATTTACGAACATTCTGGTCTCTGCCGGGTTTTCTGGCACTGAGCTGGTGGCTTGATTTTGCCGCCTATACCTGGGGTGGGGCCAGCAATTTCTGTTTGACTCCCGCATATGTCTTCCTGTTGCCGGCGTATGCTTCGTTATGGCTGGCAGGGCGGTGGTATGTCGGGCGTTATCAATTCAGCTGGAGTACCTTGAAACCGCTCTCGTTGAGCATCCTGGTCGGATTGACACTCTGTGAATTGTTTTCCAGCGGCGGTTTTTATTTCTTTTCGGGCCGATTTGCGGATACCGCATGGTTAGAATTTGTCGGACGCTCGCTGTACTATTTTCCACTGTATATCGAGTCATTTTTGTTTTATACCGGTATCGCCATGGTGATCCACGCCGCTTTCGTTTTGATTTATCAGCAATACAATATGCGCAGCAACGCTGCCGGATAGCGTATGGCTGTTTCAAAAGAAGCCGAAAAAGCTGCGCGGTACCGTAAGCGCATGCAGCGCAAGAAGGAAGTTGTCGATGCTGCAATTGCACACGCTGACCAGAAAAAAGGCTTGTTGCTGGTGCTAACCGGCAACGGCAAAGGCAAATCAAGTTCGGCGTTTGGCATGGTTGCGCGCGCTTTAGGGCATAACATGTGTGTGGGTGTTGCACAGTTTATTAAAGGCCGTTCGGATACCGGCGAAGAAGCTTTTTTTCGGCGACAGAAAAATGTTGTCTGGTATGTTCTCGGAGAAGGTTTTACATGGGATACACAAAATCTAGAACGGGATAGAGAAGCAGCCCGCCAGGGTTGGCAGGTTGTACGGAAGATGCTGCATGATCCAGAAATCAATTTGGTAGTCATTGATGAGCTGACTTTTCCGCTCAACTACGGTTGGCTGGATATGGATACGGTGCTGACAGATTTAAGAAGCCGCCCGCTCATGCAGCATGTTGTTATAACTGGACGCGCCGCACCAGAAGCACTTTGTGAAGCGGCGGATACGGTCACTGAAATGCATGATGTCAAGCATGCATTCCGGGCAGGAATAATGGCGCAGAAAGGAATTGATCTATAACCAGGAAAGCTGGCAAATCAAATTTGAGCGGGCACAGATAATACACTTTACTCTATTTATCATCAAATGCCTAAACACGGTTTTTAGCCAGCAATTTCTCGCCCGACCACCACAGGATCAGGTTGTTTTCAGCTGGTATCTGCACGCCGGGCTGATATGCCACAACGCGCGGTGTAAAATCTTGATAAGGGCGTGTTGAACTTACGCTGCATTGATACACATAGCCATTAACGGTGCCGGGAATGCTGGCGGTTTGCTGCATGCTCAGACAGACGGGGGCGGTATTTATTTCCAGCGGGTCAGCGTAAATCTGTACTTGTACAGAATCAGGGAAAATCTCTCCGAGATAAACCTGTAGTTCGAATGTCCAGCCGTTATTTTCCTCAGATATGGATAGATTACTCAAATGGACATCATTCCAGTACTGGATCAATGCTTCATTCCAGCAGTGCAGTTTTTTGCCGATTTCTCCACTATGGGCGGATCGGTATTGAAAGGCAATAGCTGCGGGAATGTACAGTTTCTCGACATATTCGCGCACCATGCGGTTGGTACTGAATTGCGGTGCAAGCTTTGACATACTGGCGCGCACTCTGGCAACCCAGGCGCGGGGAATGCCTGTTGCATCGCGGTCATAGAACATCGGCACAATCTCTTCTTCCAGAAGACGGTACAATTGTTCTGCCTCTGTATGATTCCAGTCCGGTTCATCATGTGCCATGTCGTCACCAAGAGCCCACCCAACTTCCGGCGAGTATGCCTCAGCCCACCATCCGTCCAGTTCGGAAAGGTTCAAACCGCCGTTGACCAGAACTTTCATGCCGCTGGTACCGCTTGCCTCCCAGAAGCGGCGCGGGGTGTTAATCCACAGGTCAATGCCTTGCACCATTTCTTGTGCGAGCGCAATATCATAGTCTTCGAGAAATACCACGCGATTACGAACCTCCGGGCGTGCGGCAAATTGCGCCCATTGCTGAATAAAGCGTTTGCCCTCAGTATCGTCTGGATGCGCCTTGCCGGCAACGACAATCTGCACGGGACGTTCCGGGTTGAGCAGCAAGCGCATGAAACGCTCGGGGTCATGCAGCAGCAGGTTAGGGCGCTTGTAAGCGGTAAATCGGCGGGCAAACCCAAGTGTGAGTATATTGGGATCAAGAATCTGATCCACCTGTTGAACAGCTTTTGCCGCTGTGAAGCGGTGTCCAAATTGCCTGCGAAGCCTTTGGCGCGCGTGATGCACCAGGTCGGCGCGTTCCTGTCCGCAAAAATTCCATAATTCATCATCGTCAAGCGTTGCAATTGTGGATGCCAGTGTTTCTTCAGTGCTCAGCCATCGATCTTTTCCGCAAGAACGCGTCCAGATTTCGTCTGCCCAGGGTGAATCCCACGACGGCACGTGCACGCCATTGGTTACATAAGTTACAGGTACCTCACATTGTGGCCAGGATGGATACAGACTCTGGAAAATGTTCTGGCTTACCGTGCGGTGCAGGCGGCTCACGCCATTGATCCAGGCACAGGTGCGCGCCGCCAGATAAGCCATATTGAAGGGTTCCTTGTTGTTACTTCCATTACGGCGGCCAAGAGCAATTAGTTCCGAAGGTGCTACCCCCAATGCTTCAGCATAAATGAGACCATATTTGGCAAGCAAATCGCGTGGAAAAGTATCAAAACCAGCTGCCACCGGCGTGTGGGTAGTGAACAGATTACCTGGTCGGGTCGTCCAGAGCGCCTGCCAGAAACTCACCTGATTTTTCTCCTTAAAACAACGTGCACGTTCCAGAGTGACAAATGCCGCATGGCCTTCATTCAGGTGGCAGATGTCAATTTCGAGTCCCAATGCCTGAATCAATCGCCAGCCGCCTATGCCCAGCGCAATTTCCTGTACCAGGCGCATTTCCTCGCCGCCGCCGTACAACTTGCTGGTAATACCGCGGTCGAGCGGACTGTTCAGGGGGTCATTGCTATCAAGCAGATACAAACGAACGCGGCCCACTTGTACTTCCCAGACATGCAGGCGCGCAATACGCCCCGGCAGTTCGATGGGGATGGACAGCCAGGCGCCATTATGTGCCAGTACCGGACGCAACGGCATCGTGCTGGAATCGTTGTAGGGATAAACTTCCTGCTGCCACTTCGCTTCATCGAGCACCTGCCGGAAATAACCTTCCTGATAGAGCAGGCCGATTGCGGTGACTGGCACGGCGAGGTCACTCGCTGCCTTGAGATAGTCGCCCGCAAGTACCCCAAGACCGCCCGCATATAATGGCAGTGCTTCACCGAGGCCAAATTCCATGCTGAAATAAGCGATTCCTTTTAACGGTGATTCCGCATGTACTTCGCCGAACCAACCGCAGCAGTCGCAGTAGCTGTTACGCGCTTTGGCCAGGTTTTCCAGGTGATGCTTGAACTGTGCGTTCCGGTTGAGTTCTTCCAGGCGTTCGCGTGACAGGTTCTGCAAAACGACCAGTGGATTTTCGCTCTGCTCCCATAGTGTGGGATCCATGGCTTCCCATACCGTATCGCCCGCATGACTCCAAGTCCAGCGCAGATCAGTCGCCAGTCCTGCGATTTGTTCGACCAAGGGAATCAGGTCAGCAGGCAAATCCTGAAGGTAATGAATCATTAAACGCGCTATTTTCATGCTTCCTCAGGGAAGTATTTCACTCATTCCATTATCCGATCAGTATGGATAATTATCAAATCCGGTTCATTCTACTTCAGTCAAATCAAATGTTGTTACTATTTTGGGAAGCAAGATCAATAAAAATGATTTGAGCGGGTTTTGGATTTCCTGAGGTAGTGTTTGAATATTAAAATATCGAATCAGTTGGAAATTGTGCCTTTTATATACTTAAAATAGCATTCGGTTGTATGAATTAAGTTTTTATTCTTTGTTCTAAAGAATTCTTTTCAGTTTGCTCAGGCAATTTTGATAACCCCGTCATTCGTTTTCAATTCATTTCATAATCTTTCGTCAGCATTTCGAGCAGATGGCCGTTCCCATCGCGGAAATATACGCCTCTGCCGCCGTAGTTGTGGTTGATGTCCATATTCTCGGGGTCGTAGGGTCCACTGCCATATTTGATGTGTTCCGCCTTGATGCGCGCAAAGATTTGATCAAATTCTTCTTCTGAGACTTTGAACGCATAGTGGTGCGATTCAAACTGGTCTCTGTGGGCGAAATCAAGGCATAGCGAATCGTTGACACGCACAACAATGAAGGATGCGAATGGCCCGATATATTCAAAGCCGAATATGCGCGCATAAAACCGGGCGCTTTCCTCTTTCTCATGTGTTGGAATAATGGTGTGATTCAGTGTAATCGGCATGATTCTTTTCCCTTAATGAGTGGGTTTTGAACAGGCATGGCACATATAAATCATACATCATGATGTAACATGAATGTCATATTAGGTTGGTAAATTTGCCTTACCAAAAGTTTCATAAATACTTAACTTGGAGAGAAAAATGGTAAGGCTAAAGAACAGCAAACTCGCGTTATCCATCTTGCCGGCAATGATGTTTGGTATGATGACATCGAATGTTCAGGCAGCATCGGCTGCTTTCAACCCCGCAACAGGAATCGTCGATATGCCTGTCGTGGAGGTATTAAATGGCGCATCATCGACATTTTTTAATGTGCAATTGCAGATTGACGGCAATGCGCTGAAATTGATTTCGGCCAATCCGATTCCTGCAACAAAGGGACAAGAGCGCGTCGTTTTTGATTTTGCAACGACAGCATTGCACGTGCCGTCAATTGGGGTGGGTGCGGATGAATTTTATGCAAAATTGAAACTGATACCTGGAACAAACCGCTTTTCAGTCGAACAACTGGTCAATAACAGTTTCCAGGGCTGTCCGGGCTTTTCAACGCAGGGTCCTGTTGAAGGGTCTTGCATCCTGAGCGGTGATTACAATCAGGACATCACGCTAACAAAAAACATCCAGTGGATAATATCCGGGGGCGTGTTTATTGGCGGTGACAATACCAACAGCGCGACATTGACGATTAATCCGGGTACGCAAATTTTCGGACAGCAGGGTGCTGATTACCTGTGGATCAGACGCGGTTCTAAAATCATGGCGGAAGGCACGCCGGATAATCCGATTGTCATGAGCGGTGCGTCGCAGCAGGCGGCTGGCGAGTGGGGCGGCCTGGTGATCGCCGGTAATGCGCCGGTCAACGGCTGTAATGCAGGCGTGAACCCTTGTGAAATACCGTTTGAAGCGGTTACTTCCGAATCCTTTGGTGGCAACAATCCAAACGACAACAGCGGGGTGGTCAAATATACCCAGATCCTGTTTGCCGGCTTTGCCGTGCGTCCAAACGAAGAGCTCAATGGTCTGACGCTCAATGGCGTCGGCGCTGGTACCGTGCTCGAATTTATCCACGTGCATCAGGGACTCGATGATGGCGTTGAAATGTTTGGCGGCACAGCGCAAATGAAACATATGGTGTTAACCAATAACGGTGACGACAGTCTCGATTGGGGCAGCGGCTGGACCGGCAAGGCGCAGTTTGTCTTGATCAAACAGGCTTCCAACGATGGTGACCGCGGTATTGAAGCGGACAACAATGAAGTCAACAATGACATAGAACCCCGGGCAAAACCAGTGTTATCCAACATGACTATTATTGGCGGATCGGCAGGCACGCAAGGCATCCTGCTGCGCCGCGGTACCGGTGCGAATATCTGGAATTCTGTGATTACCGGTTTTTCTGACTGCGTTCGTATCGACGGCGAGGCGACGTTCCTGAACGCAGGCGTGCCGGGTAATCTTTCCGGTGAACTGACCATGGTCAATTCCTTTGTCAGTTGCGGCAACAATCTTGCGGATGGTGATGGTGCGACCTTTTCAGTCGCGGACTGGTTCACATCGCAATCCGGTAACAGTCAGGAAGATCCGCTGTTAAATGGCTTTCTGCCGGCAGCAGGTTCGCCTTTAACGCTCGGCGGCACACCTGTCAACGATTCTTTCTTCAATCCCGTCGATTATGTCGGTGCATTCAAAGATGCCGATGACGACTGGACTCAGGAGTGGACGTTTGATTTTTAATAATCCGCTGACACCTGTTTAATTTTACAATTGTCCACTATACTCAGACCCCGTTGCATAGCCACGGGGTTTTTTAGTGTTGATGGAATGCAGACAGATGCTGTGAGATTTTTTGGTCAAGATCGTTTTTCCAGCTTGCCGGCATAATTTGCTCCACTATTCCCAGCATTTTTGTCGTGTCTCTGAGCTCATTTTTGCTTGTTGACAACTGGTGCGTGGCGGATAACCATAGATAAGCTTTTGCAAGGTTATCGGCAGTTGGCATCTGCGTTTCTTCCGATAGCGGGGCGTTGAAATACAGCTGTGCTGTCGGAAAGTATGCGGGTACAAAACCCTGGCTTGCGGCTGATTCAAACCAGTGTAATGCATGCTGATGATTGTTAAGGTAATTTAGATTTATTATGCCCAGCTGATGAAATGCTTCCAGCGAACCTTTTTCAGCAGCATAGTTGAACCAGACGGTTGCTTGGTGCAGGTCGTGAATTGTTTTGTCACCCTGTAAAAAAAATTGCCCCATTTTGAGTTGAGCCGGGATTGAGCCGGCTGCAGCAGCCTGCTGGCATAGCTTTAATGCGCCTTGCGGATCTTTGGGCACACCTTTGCCTTGCATGGTTAACTCGGCTATTGAACACAGGGAGATGATATGTCCCAGATCGGCTGCTTTCTGATACCACTGTATGGCTGCGGCATAATCAACGGGTTGGTGCGTCCCATTTTGCAAGCAAGCGGCATAAAAATGACTGGCAGTGGGAATGTCGCCTTCGGCTGCTTTTTCAAACCAATGACAGGCTGTTTTCTGATCATCTGCCATTCCCCATCCCTTTTGGTGAAAAAGCCCCAGGCTGAATTGCGCTAACGGATTTTGATGTGTCTCTGCAAGTAGATGAAAGGCATCATAAGCTTTCTGGTATTTGCCTTCTGTCAGCCACCGCTGGGCTTCGGCCAGTTCTAGGCGGGTATCGATAGGTTGCTGGGCGAATAAAACGGGAATCCATGCCAATCCAATAAAAAAACTTAGGGTAAGTTTGAAAAGTTTATGCATTTTTTGATACATCTGTAATACAGGTAAAGCGTTTAATGAATCCACTATTCAGACATTTATAGGTGTAAAAGCTGTCGCTTCGAAGCGGCAGCTTTTGACTCATGATAAAGTGAACAACTAATTACGTGAGGGGTAGATGCCCTGGAGTGCAATGATCCAGTTCATCGCAATAAATGGTGAACGGTTTTCATGACTTTGCCCCCCGCCGAATGAATTTATGGTAACAGCCGCTGTATTCATGGCTACATTCGGAGTAGCACTGGAATAAATATTCTGGCGGCTGAGTACAGCCCAGACACCGTTAGTCGGATCGGTACTGTTACCATCGCCGCTTTGTGCGTTGACAATTGCCGTTGGTGTAATGAGCGGTAGTTGTGCCTGGTTGAGCGTAACTGTCTCAAGCCCGCCCATTAAACCAAGTGGGTAATTTGACAATCCTGGTCCATGTCCGGCACCGATAACCGAGCGTCCTCTTGTATCCGGCAAAGCAAACGTACTTCTGCCGTCACCGCCGTAAGTGGTTCCAAGAATCGAGTATAGCGTCTGGTTCTGGGCTATGGATAGTAACTGGCCATTAGCAAACGCCCATCCACGGGGCTCGAAATTCCCTGCAAACACACACATGCCACCCACCATAGGGTTGTCACCACTGCAGGCTTGTACGATGTTACTGGTGAAACTTGCGAAAAATAACGAAACAGCAATTGAGACGGATAAAGCAGAACGGCGGAAATGATGTACCATGATAGCTCCTGTCTTTAATTGAGTTATTTACACAAAACTTACATAAATGTACTCAGCACTCTGTAAAATTTGCGGGCATATTGCATGCTACGTTCGTTTAATGCAGCGCCAAGAGTTTTATTCTGCGCCTAAAAAAGAATCCAGGCAAGCTGGTACCCATAGCGACGAAGTATTCGGTTCAGGTGTAGGTGCTGGTGTGTATGGCTGTTCGCGGTTAACAGTATCAAATTGCTAATGGAAAGTCTGGGTTAATTATTCCCGGATTCAATCGAGGAGTGCTACTGTTATAATAATTACTTTGGATCACCGATTTATCAGCTTATTTTAAAAAACTATTATGAAAATTTCTGCATTTGAAGTACGTGTTGGCAACTTGGTTGAATATCAGAATAAACTCTGGAAAGTGTACAAGAAAAATCATGTTAAACCGGGTAAAGGAGGCGCCTTTGTACAACTGGAAATGAAATGCGTCAGTGATGGTACAAAGTTAAATGAACGTTTCCGTTCGGAAGACAAGGTGGAAAAGGCACATGTAGAGCCGCGCCAGATGCAATACCTCTATTCAGAAGGTGATTCCTATATTTTTATGGATAATGAGTCTTTTGAACAACTTTCCATATCTGGTGACGATCTGGAAACACAAGTTCCTTATTTGCTGCCTAATACCGATGTTCAGATCAATTTTTATAACGAGAATCCTATTGGTGTTGAACTGCCCGGTAATGTTGTGCTGGAGGTGGCTGAAACGGAAGTCATGTTAAAAGGGCAAACGGTCGCAAGCGGCGGCAAACCGGCAGTCCTGGAAACCGGCCTGAAAGTGACTGTGCCCCAATTTGTCAATGTTGGCGATAAAATTAAAGTCAATACCGATACAGGTGAGTACGTCGAACGGGTGTAGCGCTGGTAAAGCTATTAACCCTTTAATAGCCGTAAATTAACCGGTTCTGGTTTTATATTTCGTTAATGCAGGATACGTGGGACGGTCAGGATAAACTCGGGAATGGGTACATCAAAGTGAATGCCGTCCTCTGCCGCCATCTGGTAACTGCCTTTCATTGAACCTACCGAAGCTGAAATGACTGTGCCGCTGGTATATTCGAAGGTGTCACCCGGCTTGAGTAAGGGTTGTTCGCCGACAACACCTAATCCACGTACTTCTTGTATGGTGCCATCGCCATTCGTGATAATCCAGTGGCGGCTGATCAATTGTGTCGCGACTGTGCCTTTATTGGCTATGGTAATAGTATATGCGAAAACATACTGATCGGTTTCTTCATCCGATTGGTCCGGTAAATAAGCCGTGCGTACACTGACATTAATTTCATATTTTTTTTCTGACATAAAGCTAATTGCACACTATTTTTCTGGGTGTATCAAGTACAAAATAAAGCGTTCAGGCAGTCAATTTACTTCATATTAACGCGGCAAGATCATTTGCGGTTAAAATACGCTATTTGATTTTATTTAAGAGGTTATTGTATGTACCGTATTGCTCCAAGTATTCTATCAGCTAATTTTGCCAAACTTGGTGAGGAAATTACCAATGTCATTGAATCTGGCGCTGATATTATACATTTTGATGTTATGGATAATCATTATGTTCCAAATCTGACTATTGGTCCGCTTGTATGTGAAGCTATCCGGCCGCTTACGGATGCGATGATTGATGTTCACCTGATGGTAGAACCTGTGGATCGTATTGTTCCTGATTTTGCTAAAGCTGGCGCCAATATTATTTCCTTTCATCCCGAAGCATCTGCGCATATCGACAGGACGATAGGACTGATAAAGGAACAGGGTTGTCTTGCAGGATTGGTGTTTAATCCGGCCACACCGCTGCATTACCTGGACCATGTATTGGATAAGCTCGATTTGATCCTTATCATGTCGGTAAATCCGGGTTTTGGTGGACAGCAATTTATTCCTGAAGCGCTGAACAAGCTCAGAGCGGTGCGAAAGCGTATTGATGAGAGCGGCAATAAAGAAATCATGCTGGAAATTGATGGCGGCGTTAAAGTGGATAATATTGCCGAAATAGCGCGTGCGGGCGCCGATACTTTTGTCGCAGGTTCCGCAATCTACCATGCTGGTAAAGACAGCGATCCACATCGTTATGACACTATTGTTTCTGCCTTGCGTGCAGAACTGGACAAGGTGTAGTTCATGCGCCATAAAATCACAATGCAACTTGTATCCGAATCACACTTGTCACTGCTCTATGAATAAACTGTTATTTTCTTACGCAAATACCACTGTTAATAAACTAAATTTTCCATTGGCCGCCAAAGTCGTAATGATTGATCTGGATGGAACTCTTTTGGACACCGCCGAAGATCTGGCGCTGGCTGCTAACCTGATGTTGCGGGAACTGGACAGGCCTGTGCTATCGGTTGCAACGATTAAATCATATATTGGTAAAGGTATTCAGAGACTTGTTAAACGGGCCCTGACAGGCGATTTAGCGGGTGAGCCCGATCCGGAATTGCTTGAAAAAGCATTGCCTATATATAAAAAGCATTATGCCGAGAATGTGCATGTCAATACGAAGCCTTTTCCAGGTGTAGAAGAGGGCATTGAAAGGCTTAGACAGGGTGGCTTTCATCTGGCTTGTATTACCAATAAATCCGAAGCGTTCACCTTGCCATTGCTGCGAGCCGTCGGATTTCATGATTGCTTTGAAATTATTTTGTCCGGTGATAGTTTGCCAAAAAGAAAACCTGATCCAATGCCATTGATTCATATCTGTCAGCATTTTAAAGTGCAACCGCACGAGGCGGTATTGGTCGGTGATTCGCTTAACGATACAACGGCTGCCCGTGCTGCCGGGTGCCATGTGTTCTGTGTGCCCTATGGCTATAACGAAGGCCGCGATGTGCGTGACCTGGATTGTGATGCAATTGTGCCATCACTCGTCGAGGCGTCACAATTAATCATTAAAGCTGCTTCGTAAACTAAATAACGCCTGCTTGGTAATATGTTCACTGGCGCCAATGCAATAAAGCATCCTGAATTGAACCTGTTCTTAACCATTTTCTGTAAGGAGCCTCTGGATGACTGAAAGCGAATTCAATAGCCTTGCCGAGCAAGGCTATAACCGTATTCCTGTCGTAATTAATACGTTTGCCGATCTGGATACTCCGCTTTCAGTTTATCTAAAACTGGCAAACAGGCCGTATTCCTATTTGCTGGAATCTGTACAGGGTGGGGAGCGTTTTGGCCGCTATTCTTTTGTAGGTTTACCCGCGACCACGCGTATTGAAGTCTATGGAAACCAAGTTCGCGTGACTAACGATCAAAACATTGAGGAACAGGAAGTCGATGATCCGCTGACTTTTATTAATGATTACATGACACAGTTTAAAGCGGCGCCTTATAAAGGACTGCCGCGATTCTGCGGTGGACTGGTGGGCTATTTCTCGTATGATACCGTGCGTTATATCGAACACAAATTGGCAGGCACTGCACGGCCTGATGTCCTGAATACCCCGGATATCTTGTTATTGCTTTCGGAAGAACTTGCTGTCGTCGATAATCTTTCCGGTAAGCTCTATCTCATTGTTTATGTCGATCCGTCAGTTGAAGGCGCGTATAGGGCAGGAAAAAAACGCTTGGAACAGTTATTGGAAAAATTACGTCAGCCGATAGAGATTCCTACAGAGCGGGCTGTTAAAAAGGCCGAAGCGGTATCCGAGTTTTGCGAGGAAGATTTTTTATCAGCCGTTGAACGTGCCAAACAATATATTTATGACGGCGATATTATGCAGGTAGTTTTGTCACAGCGCACCAGCAAACCGTACCACGCGTCAACACTTGCGCTGTATCGCGCCTTACGCAGCTTGAATCCTTCACCTTATATGTTTTATTACCATTTTGGGGGTTTTCATGTGGTCGGTGCTTCGCCGGAAATTCTGGTGCGGTTGGAAGATGAAGACGTTACAGTAAGACCTATTGCCGGTACGCGTCCGCGTGGAATGAATCCACAGCAGGACGCCGAGTACGCGGCTGACCTGTTGGCTGATCCCAAAGAAAGGGCTGAGCATGTGATGTTGATGGATCTTGGGCGCAATGATATCGGTCGTGTGTCACAAACCGGGAGTGTCAAGGTGACAGAGAATATGCAGATTGAGAATTATTCTCATGTCATGCATATTGTTTCCAACGTGGAGGGAAAGATAAAGCCGGGACTTAATGCGATGGATGTGTTGCGCGCAACATTCCCTGCAGGGACTGTCAGTGGTGCGCCTAAAGTTCGCGCCATGGAAATTATCGACGAGCTTGAAATTTCGAAACGCAGTGTTTATGCCGGTGCGGTGGGTTATCTGGGTTTTAATGGAGACATGGACCTGGCGATAGCCATACGCACCGCCATAATCAAAGACGGTAAGCTGCATGTACAGGCTGGTGCAGGGATTGTTGCCGATTCTGTTCCCAGGAACGAGTGGATAGAAACACAGAATAAAGCTAAGGCGATTCTGCGTGCAGCTGAAATTGCTGAAGAAGGATTGGATTACAAATTTGAGTAAGCGGTGCTAAAAACGGCATCAGTTTGTTTTCGTGTGAGAAACAAACTGATGCTGCTACTGGGCTGTTAATCGATCTGAAAATTCGACTTATCAATATTGTTGATACTGTTGATTTTGTTGATTTTCCTGCGGATTAGACTCGGCAACAAAAATTTCCACACGGCGATTCATGGTCCTGCCTGCGGGGGTATCATTGGATGCGATCGGTTCGTAGGAACCTCGCCCATCAATCTGGATGCGATGATAAGGCACGCCACGCTGTACCAGATAATCCCGCGTGCTTGTCGCGCGATTTATTGACAACGGATTGTTAATGGTATCTGAGCCTGAGCTGTCCGTGTGTCCGACAATGGTTACCTGAGTGTTCTGGTTTTGCATCAGGGTTGCTGCAAAACTGTCCAGAATCGGTTGCATCGCTGGCTTGATTTGTGCACGGCCCGTGTCGAAGGTAATGTCGCTGGGTATATCCAGTTTGAGTCGATTGTCGGCTGTCTGGGATACCTGAACACCAGTGCCTTCTGTCGCCGCTTCCATCTGTCGTTTTTGCTCTTCCATTCTTTTGGACCAGAAATATCCACCCGCCGCTCCAGCGGCTGCACCAGCGGCTGCTCCAATTGCAGCACCTTTGCCGTCGCCGGCCAGGCCGCCGATCAGTGCCCCCGCAGCGGCGCCCGCTAATGAACCTTGCGCAGTGCCACGCTGTGTTTCAGACATGTTTGCACAACTGCTGAGCAGTATGCTTGCAGCTGTTACAATGATTAATTTACGATGCATAAGACCTCCTTTAAACAGGATTTTTAAAATAAGCAAAATGGATGCATTTCGCAATGGATTGAAATGCTGTTCATTTTACAGTGTCAACTATATATTATATGCCTTGCTATTTCGTTATTAAAGGAATCTATAATTGTGGATAAAAATGTTATTTCATGTGAATTGCATGACTTCGTTGAAGTGGCTTGTATGTATGGCTATCAGGTCAAACTGATTTTGAAAAACGAACAAACAATAGAAGGAAAAGCGGTCGATATTGTTCAATCTGCCGATAAGCGTGAATGTCTTGTGCTCGATAGCGGATCAAAACAGCAAATCGACTTGATGGAATTATCTAAAATGCAGGTGCTGACGCCCAATGCAAAATTCACTGAAGTTGTTTTTTAACTGAAATCTGCCAGGCATAAAAATTAAAGCGTGATTTCCGGTTCATTTAAGCGTTTTATTAATATCGGTCTGATTTTTCTGGCATCGATAGCTTTTCTGTTAGGTTGCGCGATACTTATAGTGGTGAATCTTGATTCAAATAGGTTTAAACCAGCCATTCAATACTGGGTTAAAGAAAACACGCAACGTTCTTTTAAAATAACCGGAGATTTACAGCTCGTTTTTTATCCGCATATCGATATTCGGATGAATGACCTGAGATTGAGTGAATATCAGAATGAGGATCAATTTGCATCGATTGATCAAGTTCATTTGTCACTGTCACTCTGGTCATTGTTGTACAAACAGGTTATTGTCGATCATGTCCGGGTTAAAGGGCTGAATGCGCGACTGATTCGATATCAAGATGGCCGTATGAATATTGACGATTTATTAAAAGAGGATACCGAACCGTTAGCTTTTTCATTTGATATCGGGAAGGGAGAAATTGCAATGGGTCATCTTGTTCTACAGGATGAGATGACGGAACAAACAGTTGTAGTGGATAACCTGAATCTGACAGCCGCCCGGATAACTGCCGAGACAATTAAGCAGATCAATTTGAAAAGCCAATTTGCCCGGACCGAAATTGAGAGTGTTAGCAGTGACAGCCAAGCACACCCGGCGACTTTTGATATTCGAATAGATGCGAACAATATTGTATTTAATGATCAGAAGTTCTTCAGCGATACCATTACTGCGTCTATTCAAGGGTTGGAATCGGACAAACCTTTAAATGCCTTTATTTCAGTTGCCGGATTGCATCGGTCAGACGGTCAATTTTACAGTAAGCATCTGCATGCCGAACTGAATTCAATGCAAAACGAGCACGCCGTCGAGATCGTTTTAGATACCGCATTTACAGGTCAGTTAAATAACCGAAAATTGACTTTTCCTGATTTTGAAACGCGCATTTCATTTTCTCATTCTGAGTATGAAAAACCTGTCCAGGGTCATTTGGCTGGTCGAATTGATTTGGACTTGGTATCAGAGTTGTTGCATATGGAGTTCCAAGGAATGCTGGTGGACAGTCATCTTGACGCCGAAATGCATTTGCAGGGATTTTCCGAAAAAAGCTTGTTATTCAATATTCAACTCGATCACGTTAATCTGGATACATTGCTTCCGTTGCAGCCATTAACATCTCAGGCGGATACCGATAAACAACGAACCGAATTGACCGCAAATAGTATTGCATTACCGGATTTTTCCATGCTGGAGCAATTAGACCTGAACGGGGCTATACATATTGGCCAATTGTTAGTCCGGGATATACGTGTTTCAGGAATACAATTATCGATAAAGCCGGGGCAACATCATTTTGATGTGAACAAGCCGGTTCATTAGTGCAGATTTCCATGTCACAGATTGCAGAATTATTGATTCCATGGCAGAAAAAATACGGACGCCATCATTTGCCCTGGCAAGTGAATGATGACCCCTATACTGTGTGGTTATCGGAGATTATGCTGCAGCAAACGCAAGTCAAAACTGTCATTCCGTACTATCGTCGGTTCATAAAACGATTTCCGGATATAAACAGTCTGGCGCAGGCACCCATTGATGAGGTGCTGGCATGCTGGAGCGGATTGGGGTACTACGCGCGAGCGCGCCACTTGCATCAGACTGCTTGCAAAATCATGCAAAACCATCAAGGTGTGTTTCCCCAGCTGCGTGAAGAGATACAGCAATTACCCGGTATTGGACGCTCGACTGCAGCAGCGATAGCCGTTTTTGCCTATGGCAAGCGTGAAGCAATTCTGGATGGAAATGTTAAGCGCGTCTTTACGCGCTATTTTGGAATCGAACGCTATCCGGGTGAGCCTGATACCTTGAAGAGGTTATGGAATCTGGCTGAAAAATCACTGCCCGGAAATGGTGCTCCGGGTCGGATCAAGGCCTATACGCAGGCACTTATGGATCTGGGGTCTGCAGTGTGCGTTCGTCGCAAACCGTTTTGCAGCCGATGTCCATTGCAGAAATCATGTGCTGCATTTAATGAAAACCGTATTGCACTGATCCCTGCGCCAAGTCCTAAAAAACAATTGCCTGTAAAAGAAACTGTTTTTATGATTTATCGTGGCAACCGGCAACTGCTGTTAGAAAAAAGGCCAGACAAAGGTATTTGGGGCGGTTTGTGGTGCTTTCCGGAAAACAGGTTGGAAGATAAAAGCGCATTTAGGGTGAACAAAGCCCGGCCAGTGGAATTGCCGCGGTTGTTGCATGTTTTCACGCACTTTAAATTGTCGATAACGCCTTTTCTTCTGGACGTGGACAGAACAGAAACTATGCCGGATTCGATAATTTGGGCGCAACCTGACGTAGCACTTGAACTGGCCATACCAGCGCCTGTCAAGAAATTGATTAAAAGGCATTTTTTATTCTAAGAAACAATGATCATGGAAAACTGGCAGATTTGGCGAAAAAAAAAGCGTGAACAAATCATTACGGATCGTATTGCGGCATCCGATGTGCTGCATCAGCAATGGAGTCAAGCAATTTCTGCCTATTTGCAACAGGGCTTTCCAGGGCTGAAAAAAATGAAAATAGGCCTTTACTGGCCATTTCGCGGTGAATATGATCCGAGGGATGCGGTGCGGTATTTTATGGAATCAGGAGCAATCCTGGCGTTGCCTGAAGTCGTCGACAAAGACAAACCACTTTGTTTTCGCGAGTGGTGGCCGGGCGCGCCAATGAAAACGGGCGCCTATAATATCCCGGTACCACATGGGACACCATGTATCCAGCCGGACGCTCTGATTATTCCCATGGTTGGTTTCGACGGGCAAGGGTACCGGCTTGGTTATGGCAGCGGTTATTTCGACCGCACGCTGGCCACGTATGTCACGTCACCACGAACGATCGGTGTTGCCTTTGAGTTACAGCGACTGGACAATGTGCATCCGCAATTGCATGATATTGCAATGCAGTATGTTGTTACGGAAGCGGGTATTTTTCAGACAGACCGGCAGGTGCTTATACCGGTGTCGACAAAGCAATGCGCTGTCGATAACGCGGTTTTCTGAAGCAGTGCGGTTTTTGAAACAGAGGAAGTCCACAGCCGCGAAACCCGATTTGTTGTTTTGTTACTTTTCCGGGCTTCGCAATTGTCTTGTCAAAATCCTCAAACGCTATATCTCGAAAACGATCATATTCGGTGATAGCTCACTGAGCTGCACACCGACAAGATCAATTGAGAGATTGGGGCCGAATTCGATCTTGAGACTTGTTTCACTTTGGTTAACGGCAGTAACAAATGGAGCAAGCTTGTCAAGACTGTCAATGCCAACTGCTGTGGTATCGAAGAACAACCGGTCCTCTCCCGGGGTAAAATCATGCACACGGAAATGCCCCAAATTGTAAACGCCAAATGTGTCATTGCCCGGTCCGCCAGACAGCTGGTCATGACCATCACCAGCACGTAAGATATCGTCACCGGCGCCGCCAAATAATTTGTCCGTGCCGCCTTGTCCATCCAGGTCGTCGTTGCCGGAGTCTCCATCAACAATATCGTTTCCAGCGCCCCCTTTTAATATGTCATTACCGTCATTTCCTTCGAGCTCGTCATTGCCGAAATCGGCCTGAATGAAATTGTCCAGTTCATCGCCAATGTGAAGAAAGTCATCTTCACCGAATCCGCCTGAGCCGAATCCCTCAAATTCGATGCCGTCGATAATTTCAACTAGACCTGAAGAGCCGATGTTCGGGCGATTTATTACTTCGACTGCCATATTAAACCTCCATCAAAGAAAAAGAATATTATTAACAATATTTTCAATATTAATTATGCATTGCAATTTTATTTAATAATGCAAATAATAATGATATTAATTCTCAATATTATCAAATTATAAACAAAATTCAAGCCTTTTAGTGATGAATAATAATGATAGAGATGCCTTGATACAGGCAAAGCAGAACATTATCAACGGTAATTTAAATGAAGCCGGAAACCGGCTCACGGCATTAAAAAAACAATATCCATTGTCTGCCGAAGTGGCTAAGCTTTGGTGCTCATGGGCGATGCGCACAAACCGCGCCGCAGAAATACCGGCGTATGCGAAATTAATGTACTCGCATGCTGACAACGATGCACGTAAGGCACACTGGGCGCATTTGTTGGGTACTTCATATTTTTTTCTGCTCGATTTGGAATCCTCTCGTGACTATTTTGATCGCGCAATAAACCACTTAATGGCACTGGCGCGTTCCGGTAAAGCGCCTGCAGCACGCGAAGATTATAGAAAACATGAAGCCGGAAATAACGTATTTAGTTCAGGATATGCGGAACAGTTGTTATGGTCAACCTGTGCCATGCTTGCACAGCAGAAAATCCAGGCGTTTCCGTTTGCTGGCACATTGCTGGGTCTTGAACGCGAGAACAAGCTGATTGAATTCGACAAGGACATCGACGTCGCTGTGTGGATGACTTCTTTTGACACGTGTTGCCAGACGCTGGAAAAAAGTGGCTGGTCGCCAGTGCCGATGAGCTTTGTATACCGGAATTATCGTGACTACGTTCATGAGGAATCCGGGATAACGCTCGATGTTTGTGGACTGGAACACAGTAATGACCGGAAAATTGTCGGTGGTTTTTCGCTGCCCGATTATTCATCCGACTACCAGCGCGTTTCAGTTTTTCCGGCATTTGACTTGATGCAGCGGAATACTTTGCAAGGCAAAATCTGGTATCCCGAACAACCGGAAAAAATTCTCACGGCGTTTTACGGTGATTGGCGCACGCCAAATCCACTCTGGGACACGGTGATATCAGCATTGAATCTGGAAAAATTTACGCTGTTGGTACGTTGCTACGCATATCACCGGCTTGCCAAACGCTGGTTGTCCGGAAATCTGGTCAAAGCATGGAGTTATGCACACCAGATTGCGTTAAAAGATCCCGATGATATTCTGGCATTACGCAGCAGGCAGTGGCTGGAACGCATTCTAACGCGTACAGGCCATGATATACCGACTTGGCCTGGGAATAGACCGCAGCGACGGATTTATACACGTATGGTTGCTGATCTGTTTCATGTCGGACATGTTAATTTTCTGAAGGCTGCGCGGTCACTGGGCACTCATTTGACTGTATGTGTGGTTTCGGATCAGCGGGTACTGGAAAACAAGGGAAAGCTGCCGGTGATGAAGCAGGAAGAACGCGTCGCTGCTGTGGCCGCCTGTAAGTATGTAGATACCGTGATTACCGACAGCCCTGTTAACGCAACGGTGGAGTTCATGCAGCGGCATGGCTTCGATCTTTATACTTTTGCCTGTGCCAACGAAAAAGAGCGCGCTGATAAGTATCAGCAATGCGCTTTGCTTCCTCCGGAAATGGTGCAGGAGCTCGACTATACGTCCGGTATCTCGACGACGGAAATCATGCGGCGAATTTTAAAGAGTTCTGGCGCATAATGTATTCGGCGTTGTCGAATGCTTAACGCCACACCAAACGCGATGTTTGGATTTTGTCTTGCACTTATTACGTATATAATGTCGGGCTATTTTGATTGATACAGCGCTACGGTCATCGTTTGAAAACCAAGCGTCGATAAACACGACACGCCAACATGCGACCAATAACTAAATCCAGCAAATTAGCCAATGTGTGTTATGACATTCGTGGGCCGGTACTCGAGCGTGCCCGGCGCATGGAGGAAGACGGCCACCATATTATCAAACTTAATATTGGTAATCCTGCCACATTCGGGTTTGAAGTGCCTGAGGAAATTCTGCAGGATGTAATTCACAATTTATCGGAAGCATCGGGTTATTGCGATTCCAAAGGCCTTTTTGCAGCACGAAAAGCCATCATGCATTACTCTCAGGAAAAAAAGATTCCCAATGTGCAGATGGATGATATTTTTATCGGTAATGGTGTTTCGGAGCTGGTGGTTATTGCCATGCAGGCATTGCTGGATAATGGCGATGAAGTGCTGATACCGATGCCGGACTATCCATTATGGACAGCAGCCGTAGTGCTTTCAGGGGGGATTGCAAAACATTATATTTGTGATGAGCAGGCCGGCTGGTTGCCTGATCTGGATGATATCCGTTCAAAAATTAATCATCGCACGCGTGCGATAGTTATCATTAACCCTAATAACCCGACTGGTGCGCTTTATCCCAAGGAATTGTTGTTAGAACTGATTGAAATTGCGCGCCAGCATCAACTGATTATTTATTCAGACGAAATTTATGACAAAATTCTCTATGATGGCGCGACCCATACCTCGATCGCGTCGCTGGCAGATGATGTTCTGTTTATTACATTTAACGGCTTGTCCAAGAATTACCGTGCCGCGGGTTTTCGGTCGGGCTGGGCTATCGTCTCCGGCGAGAAAAACCATGCATCGGATTACATCGCCGGGTTGAACATGCTGGCGTCGATGCGGCTGTGCGCCAATGTGCCATCACAATTTGGCATACAGACTGCGCTTGGCGGCTATCAGAGTATTTATGATCTGACCATGCCGACCGGTCGTCTCAAACGGCAGCGCGATGTTGCCTGGGAGTTGCTTACTGAAATTCCAGGGGTGAGTTGCTATAAACCACAGGCAGCCATGTATTTGTTCCCAAAGCTAGATCCCAAAATTTATCCGGTTGTCGACGATCAGCAGCTGGTATTGGATTTATTGCTTGAGGAGAAAGTCTTGCTGGTACAGGGAAGTGGTTTCAACTGGATGAATCCCGATCATTTCCGTGTGGTTTTTCTACCGAATACGGATGACCTGAAAGAAGCTATCGGACGTGTCGCGCATTTTCTGCATCGCTACCGTAAACGGCATTCAACCTGATCGTCCTGTGAATGCAGATTAGCAGTTTAATCCATTGATACAATCCTATTATTAATTCAATACATTTTTTAAAACTGAAATGATGAAACCCATAAAAGTTGGCTTACTTGGTATTGGTACTGTCGGTGGCGGCACATATACTGTGCTTAAACGGAATCAGGAAGAAATTACACGTCGTGCAGGGCGTGGCATCGTCGTTAGCATGATAGCGGACCGTGATCTGGATAGAGCGCGCAGCTTTGCCGACAGTGATGTGGTTGTGACGGATAATGCGCAAGATGTCGTTTCTAACCCGGAAATCGATATAATTGTTGAACTGATTGGCGGAACAACCATTGCCAAGGATCTTATTCTCGGTGCCATAGCGCAGGGCAAGCATGTCGTCACTGCCAACAAGGCCTTACTGGCCAATCATGGGACTGAAATTTTTGCTGCGGCGCGGGAGAAAGGGGTAATTGTTGCATTTGAAGCGGCTGTGGCAGGTGGCATTCCAATCATCAAAGCGCTGCGGGAAAGCCTGACAGCCAACCGGATTGAATGGATTGCAGGTATTATTAACGGGACAGCCAACTTTATCCTGTCTGAAATGCGTGAAAAATCATTGCCTTTCGCACCGGTTCTGGAACAGGCGCAAAAACTGGGTTATGCCGAAGCGGATCCCACCTATGATATTGAAGGGATAGATGCTGCGCATAAAATTACCATCATGTCCGCAATTGCGTTTGGCACGCCTGTGCAATTTGATAAAGCCTATATCGAGGGGATTACCAAGTTGACCCAGGAAGATATCAGCTATGCCGAAGAATTGGGTTATCGTATTAAACTGTTGGGCATCACAAGGCGGGCTGCAAAGGGAATAGAACTGCGTGTGCACCCTGCTTTAATACCGGAACGTCGCTTGATCGCGAATGTGGAAGGGGTAATGAATGCGGTCGTAGTTAAAGGAGATGCTGTGGGCGCAACACTGTATTATGGTGCCGGAGCAGGCGCTGAGCCAACAGCCAGTTCAGTCATTGCCGATCTGGTTGATGTCACGCGCATGCAGACTGCCGATCCGATGCATCGCGTGCCGACACTCTCTTTCCAACCGGATTTGTTGTCGGATACGCCAATCTTGTCGATGAAAGAAGTGGAGACAGCCTGTTATCTGCGGTTGCAGGTGGTGGATAAACCCGGCGTTCTGGCTGAAATTACGCGCATTCTGGCTGACTGTGATATCTCAATCAGTGCGGTTGTTCAAAAAGAAAGCGTCGGTGAGGGTGATTTGGTGAAAGTTATCATGCTAACGCATAAAACTGCTGAAAAAAATACCAATGCTGCGATTCAAAAAATTGAAGCGCTGCCGGTAGTGACGGGCCAGGTGACGCGTATACGAATAGAAGAATTAAACGACTAACAAGATTAATCAGTCTTGCAAGAGCCTCTGAGAAACGTCCAATTTTTATTTTGGTTTTAAATTTACCGATATGCGTTATATTTCAACCCGTGGCGGCATGCCGCCGAAACCTTTTTCCGATATTCTGTTAAGCGGTTTGTCGCCCGACGGCGGGCTTGCCATTCCCGAAGCGTACCCAAGAATTTCTGCTGATGAGTTGCAACAATGGCGCGGCATGGGCTATCAGGCATTGGCATTTGAAATCCTGTCGCGCTTTATCGATGATATTCCAACCGAAGATTTGTGCGCAATCATTGAACGTACCTATACCGCAGAAATATTCGGCAGTGATGACATTACCCCGCTCAAAACGCTCGAACCCGGTTTTCATATTCTTGCTTTGTCCAACGGCCCGACCCTGGCATTCAAGGACATTGCCATGCAGCTGCTGGGTAATCTGTTTGAGTACACGCTGGCAAAAACAGGTGAAGAACTCAATATTCTCGGCGCAACATCGGGTGATACCGGTTCCAGCGCGGAGTATGCCATGCGCGGAAAAAAGGGCATCCGCGTATTTATGCTGTCGCCACATGGAAAAATGAGCCGTTTCCAGACTGCGCAGATGTTCTCGCTGCAGGATGAAAATATATTTAATATTGCCATACGCGGTGTATTCGATGACTGCCAGGATATCGTCAAAGCGGTCAGTAACGATCATGCGTTCAAGCAGAAATATCGTATCGGAACGGTCAATTCAATCAACTGGGCGCGGGTAGTTGCGCAGATTGTTTATTATTTCAAAGGTTATTTTGCCGCGACGCAGTCGAATGACGAGCAGGTTTCGTTTGCAGTGCCCTCGGGCAATTTCGGCAATATTTGTGCGGGCCATGTTGCGCGTATGATGGGGCTGCCGGTCAAACAACTGATCCTCGCGACCAATGAAAACGACGTGCTTGATGAATTTTTCCGGACAGGCGCTTACCGTCCACGCACAACCATTGAAACAAAGCATACCAGCAGCCCGTCGATGGATATTTCCAAAGCATCCAACTTTGAACGTTTTATTTTCGATCTGACCGGCAGAGACGCCAGTAAAGTCGCCGAATTATGGTCAGCCGTCGATAAAGGGCAGGCGTTTGATCTGTCTGGAACGTCTCAGTTTGAAAAAATAAAAGACTTCGGATTTGTTTCCGGCAGCAGCAATCATGCCGCCCGTATTGAAACGATACGGGAAATCTATCAAAAATATCAGGTGCTGGTCGACACGCATACCGCCGATGGATTGAAAGTCGGTCAGGCCCTGCGTGACAGCGATGCGCCGCTAATCTGCATGGAAACCGCGCAGCCGACCAAATTCTCTGAGAGCATACAGGAAGCCATCGGGCAGGAACCGCCACGGCCTAAAGGATTAGAAAATCTCGAGGATTTTCCGCAGCGGTTTGTGGTCAAGGATGCCGATGTTGAAGCGATAAAGGCATTTATTGTTGAGCAGACGAGAGGCTAATTCAAAGCACTGGCAAAAAGCCGGTGCTTTGAATCGTTATGATAAAAAAATTGTCGTTTGGGTAAGGTGGCTTCGTATTTCAAACTGATTTAATATATGCCTATCCGAATGTCGTCCACCATAAAATTAGGTATACCATCAACACCAATTAAACGAACTGCTGTGACATTTCCGGCCCATGTAGAAACATCCCAATATCCTGTGGACATATTATTCCAACAGGACCAAATGCCAGGACCCGTCCCTTCACCGGGTGACTGTACGATCCATGGACCATTAATTTCCTGTTCGGGTTTATAACATACGCGAACAGATTCATTGCCGACAATGCGGATGCGCTTAAAATCAAAGGTTACTTTGTTTCCGCCATTATCAAGTACTGTTAATTCAATGATGTCATTCGTAAGCATTGTGTGCAGTCTTCTTGGTTGCTGCTCAGGGTTCTCGAAAATTTCACAGCTACCATCTTCCTGCATTTCACCCGGCCATCCCAACTCATAACACGTGGCATTCTCAAAATCGAGATGAAAATGATCGAGATTAAATGGACGCACAAAGGCTAGATTATCAGCATCACATTCCTGATTCCACCAAGGTTCGGGCGCAAATGTGCTGATTGCCGCATCCGGAAACTGACTAAGCGCTTCCGGGTCATTAAAATTCACTTCGCAGTCGGTAACAGATTTTGAAAAGCGATGAGCAACCAACCTGTCGATACTTTGCATTATTTCTCTGCCTTCAACCCGCTTAATCAAATGAGCTTCAGGGTTTTCAGGGGGATAGAACCCCTCGCTTTGGCTCTGTCTTAACTGTTTGGTGGCATATGAACCATCGACTGCTATCAACTGATTGTTCGCCGCACCAGTCGTGATATTTTTAGCACTAATTTGTACTGCGGAACTATCAGAAAATGCTGATGGGGAAATCATTAACCCCGCAGCAATCAGAGTCAGCGTTTTAAAAATACTGCTGTTATTTATTGAATTTTCCATTGTAACCTCCATGATTATGAACTTGCCCAGTAAAGAGAGTGCATGGGAAAGTTGAATTACTTTCAGCTATTCTCGGTAATTGTGATTCGGGATGAGGCCGGCTATAGATTATAAGTTGAAGAAATATGTTAATAGCCAATTTGTAAACAACTGGATTGTTGTACATATGCATTGCCTGCAATCGTATTATGTACCCCACAGAAGTGTGCTTGCCGTGTTTTTTGCCACACTCCTTACTTTCCCACACCTGTTTCAGTTGATTGAAAAACAGTTTAATCGACTAACGCAGACCGAATCATTTGGCCGTTCTGGAAGTTGCTTTGGAAAGTGCGATTCGTAAGAGGCCTGGAAATTGTAGATAATTAATTTTATTCTTTTCATAAAAAAACAAGATCCGCACTTGGGCGCGAATCTTGTTCATTTTGTTAAACGTGACTAATAATTAGTTATTGTGACCTTGGTTGGCCGTCTTGGTCATCGCCAAAAAAATCGCCGAGGAAATCACTAAAAGAGTTGGCTTCGTTACGACCGTTACGATCGTCTTTGTCATCGCCCTTATGGCCCCTATCGTGACCTTTGCTCCCGAAGCCTACAATTTCTATGATATCATCCGTCGGGTAACCGTCGTATTCCGGCATATTTTCATCGTTTGAGTGCTGGATTGAAACATAAGCCGTTTTTCCATCTGCAGTAAACAAAAAGCCGGTCGGTTCTGCAGAACTATCTTTTACAGACAAAATCTTAACGCAACCATCTGTTTTGATATCTCTGTCTGCGCCATCCGGCAGGCAAGCAAAGATATCACCGTTAGGATGATCCTCTATCACATATAGATTGCCGGTAATCGGCTGGAATGCCAGATTATCAAAAGAATTAAAATCAGTATCGCCTTCTACAAAGCGATTGACAGAAACCAGTCGATCTTCACCGTCGGCAACAGCAACTGTCTGTGGTTCAAGATCGATGGCGCACATTACTTCAGCATAATTTGTCGCATCTTCATTACCGGTATTTGTCCAGCAGAACCGCACTGCTGAGTCGTATCCGGCAGGTACAACATATACAGGATCTCTATGCATGTCTTCAGGGCGATAATAACCGGTTGCCTGATACGTCACTGCTTCTGAACGAGCATTAAGGGGATCAAGCGGGCCGACCCAGGATGCCATGCCTATTTCACAGCCTTGACCGAACTGTTGCCTGTCATTTCTGCAAGAAACCTGCATTGCATAAACCGCACCAGATGCAAAAGGTGAGTTTTCGATTCCAGAAATGCCATTCCATGGCATTTCTGGAATAAACTTGTAAATTGCGCCACCATCAATATCAGGTTCCGCAGTTCCCGGACGTAATTCATCTCCGCCATATACAATTCCTGACTCGAGAATCGTCAAGCCTTCCCATGCCATGGTCGGCAATGCATGACGGATAACGATATTGGCTGCATTTGGGCCTGAGATTGCACCAGTTGCACGATCATCAACCGTATTTTCAGTAATCGTCAGGGGCTCAGCAATTTCATACGCTTTGCCATCATCATCTTCTTCAGTAGCTAAAATTGTATTCCATGCGGTAGAGCGTATGCCATCACACCCATTCATGCCGCGCAACAGTGTTTCAACCGCGCCAGTTTTTAAATGAATGCGTTGAACTGAAGGATTGTACTTACCAGAATCCAGAAGCTCTCTGCCACCTTCGACACAGGTTATCAAATGTGTCGGATTGTCTGTTGGCCAAAGAACCATCATGTCCGTAGCATTAGCAGCATTCCTTGTAACATAATAAGCCGTTAAGCCTTCTGCCAACAGAACCTGGTCTGAAGCAAGTTGTCCTTTTGTTCTGTATGGGCCTTCCGTTGGCGGTGCAGATTCTTGCAACGGTTTGAGAACGCCAAAATATTCTTTTGAATGCGCGTGCAAAAATTTTTCTACTTTGATGCCAAAATCATTTTTAACGGCAAATTTTTCGCCTGCTGTGCTTGTGGCAGGGAAAGAAAGTGCCATGCATAGAATTATGGCAGTAAATCCATAATTCTTCGCGGTATTTTTTTTTGGATTAATCATCGTACCCTCTATTTATTAATGGTTTCATATAAATATTAATTTTTTTTATCATTGCAGATGATGCTTTTCTGCAATTTAAGGATAGCCAAATAATGTTTAAGATTTATGGCAATACAGTTAATTTTTTATATTTTATAAAATAAATCCAAATCGATATGTTGGCGCACATAGATACATTGGCTTATCCAGCCTGATAGCGTAATTGTTCAAGGTTTCCCCATTTAGCGTCGTTGCATGAATATTATTCACCTATTGCAGAAATCGTTATGAATGAGCTTGCCGAAATCAATGAGCTCTCTGCGTTATTGCGCGCCAGAGTGCCGATCATCTTGATTGAAACACATGAAGAACCGCGTATTCTAAAGCTGCTGACACAGGCATCCAATCTGGAAAATCAATTGATGATGCGGTGGAGTATCGTCGATGGGCTTGGCCGCGTGATTGGAACCGGCGGGGGAATTGCTGATATGCATGTTGCGAAGACAGGTGATGATCACGGTAAAGCTATTTATCAGACTAACGAATTAATAAGTTGCTTGCGGCATATTGATAAATCCGCACAGAATGGCGTATATGTTTTGTGCGATGCGCATCCAGGTTTCAACGATGCCGTTGCGGTGCGCCTGATTCGCGAAATTGCCATGGATCATGCGAAATGCGCGCGAACACTGGTATTTGTCAGTCCTACACTGGAAGATATCCCTTCGGAATTATTACGGCTGGCCGCGCATTTCAACCCAAAGTTGCCGACAAGGGATGATATCCGTTCGATTGTAGTCAATGAAGCCCAGCTGTACCGTACGCAAAATGGTGATAAAGTCCGCGGCGACCGTCGTACGGTTGATTTACTGATCATGCATCTGTTGGGACTCGAGTTTGAGGATGTTCGCCGTCTGGTGCGCCAGGCTCTGCGGGCAGATGGTGAGATCAATCAGGAAGATATTCGCCGTATTTTGGCAATTAAGCATAAGGCTTTAGGCGGTGTGGGCGTGCTGGGCTTTGAAGAGTCGTCATTCAAGTTTGATGCTATTGGTGGACTTGCGCGTATGAAGCATTGGGTTACACTGCGCGAAAAGCCTTTTCTTGATCCCAGGACGACAGCGCTTGACCGGCCCAAGGGAATATTGCTGCTCGGTGTGATGGGTGGCGGAAAAAGCCTTGCCGCACGCGCAATTGCCGGCGAATGGAACGTGCCGCTGATGCGGTTGGATTTCGGTGCGATGTATAACAAATATTATGGAGAAAGCGAGCGTAATCTGCGTACTGCGCTGGCAGCTGCAGAAGGGATGGCGCCATGCGTATTATGGATCGATGAGCTCGAAAAGGGACTCGGTGCGGGCTCAGGCGAACAGGATAGTGGCGTATCACGCCGTATATTGGGTACATTTCTGACCTGGCTGTCTGAACGCAGTAATGCGGCAAAACCCGTGTTTATAGTTGCAACGGCCAATGATATTTCAACACTGCCACCCGAGCTCATCCGCAAAGGGCGTTTTGATGAAATCTTTTTTGTCGATTTTCCGAATGCGGCCGCACGGGAACAGATTTTTGCCATTCACTTAAAAAAACGGGGGTTTGACCCGGTGGCTTTTGACCTGAGTGAACTGGCCGCGAATGCCAGCAGTTTTTCAGGGGCAGAGATTGAGCAGGCAATCATTGCAGCAATTTTTGAAGCCTCAGCTCGCGCTAGTGACCAGACATTCACGTCATCGGATATTTTGCATGAGCTCGAACATACGCGCCCGCTGTCTGTGGTCATGGCCGAGCGTATCGGTCAACTGCGCGCCTGGGCGCATGACCGCGCGGTACTGGCGGATGATCTGCATGATTAAACAGCGGCAATGCTCCTGCCCGCCAATCAGCGCTGAAATTTTTCCAATTATTTTCAAGAAACAGCGGCCAAATTTGCCAGTCTAATATTTATACCATAGTTTTTGCAGCTTAGTTTTTTCCATAATAAACGCCGATACTGGAAAATATTTGATGCCGATTGACACCCCATTAATTTAATCTTTAAAACAAAGCAGAGCAAAGCAAAGATATCAAAACACCGTCAGTGTATTTATCAACAGACATTTTATTCCCACATCAAGTCACAATCTGCGGCTATTGCTTCAGTCAATAAATTAATCAGGGGTATGGCGCGATGCGTCGTGCTTATAGCAGGTTCTTTGTCATCATCGTCTTCATCCTTGTCGGTTGGCGGCGGTGCTTTTTCATTGGCTAAAGCATTCTTTAATCGGCTTAATGCTTGTGGTAAATCTTCTGCAAGAATAGCGCCAGGTATGGTTTCGCTGTGTCCCATCATTTTTATCATCTGCAGCGCAACATCACCAAACATGGCGATATTGCCAACATCCGTTTTAAATGTCACCAACATGTCATTTTCCTCAAGTCAAAAAAGAATAATATATTCGCAAGCGGAAGGGCGCACAAGATCGGTAAATACGTATCTTGCATCTTGCCTGGCGGCACGATACGCTGTACAACGATAAAATACAGTTACTGGCGGCTGTTTTTCTTTTGAATTTTCTTTTGAGTTTTCTTTTATACGCCATTTCTGCCGCTTTTTCACTAAATTCAACACTGCGAATCGATGAACTCAAACCACATGGCGCACCAGAAAGTTAACGAGACTGCCCTTCCTGATCTCGATCTCGTCTTCGTCGAAGGCGGCAGCTTTACGATGGGCGACAACGAAAGTGAATATGATTTTGAAAAACCCGCGCATCGGGTTGAAGTTTCTTCTTTTTATATCGGTCAGTACCCGGTCACGCAGCGCCTGTGGCAAGCCGTGATGGGAAATAACCCGTCCGAGTTTCAGGGCGAGAGACGGCCGGTCGAACAGGTTTCATGGGACGATACCCAGTTTTTTATTGAAAAACTGAACAGCGAGACCGGCAAAACCTTCCGTTTGCCGACAGAGGCGCAATGGGAATATGCGGCGCGTGGTGGCCGGTACAGCCAGGGTTATACTTATTCCGGCAGTGATAAGCTGAAACAGGTTGGCTGGTACAATGAAAACAGCAATGGCGAGACGCATGACGTTGGCTTGCTGCTTGCCAACGAACTGGATATTTACGATCTGAGCGGCAATGTATGGGAATGGTGCGAGGATGATTATCACCGCAACTACGCGGGCGCTCTGGAGGATGGTTCGGCCTGGATAGATATGCCCAGGGGTGAGGGCCGTGTTCTTCGTGGCGGCGGCTACTATTTCGAAGCGTTTGGTTGCCGTCCCACGTACCGAAACGGAGACCATCCGGGCGTTTGTAGCAGCGGCGTCGGTTTCCGGTTGGTCCTTCCCTGCCAGTCAGTGGGTTAGCCATTGCGGCTTTCCCGTAAGCAAAAGAAAACGAGTCGTTGTGACCGGACAAGCAAGCGAGGGAGGGAGGAACGACCGGCCGAGTGGCGCAGTCCGGTGACAGCGGCGAGTCAAGGGCTTTAGGTGGGACTCAATAGAATTTTTAATATAATCTACGGATGATGCAAATGAAAAAATTATCATACCAGTGTTATATTACCCGAGTGGCTATTACAGAAACCTGAAAAATGCATTTGCCCACTCAAACAATAACGCTGTCTTCCGGTTTGTCCTTTGACCTCGTTTTCGTCGAAGGCGGCAGCTTTACGATGGGCGACAACGATAGTAAATTTGACTTCGAAAAACCCGCACATCAGGTTGCAGTCTCTTCTTTTTATATCGGTCAGTACCCGGTCACGCAGCGTTTGTGGCAAGCTGTTATGAAAATTACCCCGTCCATGTTTCAAGGCGAGATGCGGCCGGTAGAACGCGTTTCCTGGGACGATGTCCAGGTTTTTATTGAAAAACTGAACGCTGAGACCGGCAAAACCTTCCGCTTGCCGACAGAGGCGCAATGGGAATATGCGGCGCGTGGCGGCAGGTACAGCCAGGGTTATACTTACGCCGGGAGTGACAAGCTGAAGCAGGTTGGCTGGTGCGATGAAAATAGCCATGGCGAGACGCATGACGTCGGCTTGCTGCTTGCCAATGAACTGGGTATTTACGATTTGAGCGGCAATGTATGGGAATGGTGCGAGGATGATTTTCACACCAACTACGCGGGTGCGCCAGCGGATGGTTCGGCCCGGATTGATGCGCCCCGGGGTGAGTACCGTGTTCTTCGCGGCGGCAGCGCCTTCAACGATGCGTTGAACTGTCGCTCCGCGTACCGGCTCAGGTACCTTCCGGACTATCGCGGCAACCTCGGTTTCCGGCTGGTCCTTCCCCTCCAGCTCACGGGAAAGCCGGATGGCTTCCGCTGAACAGGCGGTGGCCCTGTTTCCGGCAGCTGTAAGGTATTGGCAGCCGGTGATATTGGCTTTTAGCGAAGATTCCGCCGCTCAATTTTCAAAAAACAAATTGATATCATGAAACCTGAAGTCGTTAAACAAATAGAAAATTTATTTGATCAAGGATTCGAGCTCTATCTTCCAAAAAATCAGATCGACCCATTAAGAGGCGTTATGGGGGCGCAAAGGAATTATCCCAAATATGCGCTTGATGAAGAAGGGCGGTTGATCGGGCTCAATCTTGCAGGAGCCGGCATCGATAACGCTAAATGGCTGGAAGTAGTGGGCTTGCTGGAAAAGCATGAAGTTCGTCTGCAAGCGCTCGATCTGAATGAAAATCAATTGACCGTGTTTTCGCTTTCGCCCAGTCTGGCCCACTTGTCTCACCTGGATATCGACGATAACCCGCTGGAATCGCCTCCGGAGGAAATCATGAAAGAGGGCAAGGCTGCAGTGTTGCGCTTTTTAAAAGATCTGCTGGTACAGGGCACCCGGGAATTGTTCGAAGTGAAAATGTTAATCGTAGGAGAAGGGGAAACCGGCAAGACTACGCTTTGGAACCTGCTCCAGAACCCGGACCATCCGGTTCCCGATCCCGAACAAAAATCTACAGTCGGCATTCAAATCCGGGAAGGCTGGACATTCAGGCACCTTGACCGGCCCGATGCTGAATTTCTGGTCAACCTTTGGGACTTTGGCGGGCAGGATATCCAGTACATGACGCACCAGTTTTTCCTCACCCGCCGCTCCTTCTATGTTTTACTGGCCGATGGGCGGCGTGAAGTCGCCAATTTTCCCTATTGGCTGGAAATTATTGAATTATTGGGCTGTGAAGCCGAAGCCGAGAAACCCTTACCGGTGCTGGTCATTTTGAATGAAAAGGGCAACCCGATTGCCAGAATGCCTTACGATCCGGCAACCGTGAAACAGGATTACCGAAAACTTGAAATCATTAAGCGGGAAGTTGATTTTGGTAAAAAAGGCGATGGCCGAATTGAAGCGCTGACGAAGACCATCCAGGAGATCCTCTGCCGTCAGATTGACCATTTGCCGCTGATTATTCCAGCATTCTGGGACAATGTTCGCCAGCGGCTTATTGATTTACGCGCCCCGTCCAGCCCGATCAACCCGACCAGCCCGACCAGCCCGACCAGCCCGACCAGCCCAGTCAATCATATCAATGCCGAAAGATTTGCTCAAATATGTGAGGAGGAGGGCATCGCCGAGAAGCAGCAGCAAGACGATTTGAGCCAGTTGCTCCATGATCTGGGGATCATATTGCACTTTCGGGAAGACATCCAGCTTTCGGATTTCATTATATTAAACCCGCAATGGGCGGTTCAGGCTGTTTATGAAATTATGAAACATGAGGCGGTTAAAAATGCCAATCAAGGTCGTTTTGACGAAGCGCTGTTACGGCAGGTCTGGACTGTAAAGGGATTTACCGCAGGAGAACAGGCAAATTTGCTCAACCTCATGCTGAAAAATAACCTTGAGGTCTGTTTTGAAGCAACCGAGAACCGCAAAAAAATATTTATCGCGCCACAGCTCTTGCCGGAGTTAAAGCCCGCCGGTCTTGAATGGATGGAAACACCGGAAACGCTGCGCTATATCTATCATTATCCGTTTATGCCCAAAGGTATCATCGGGCGGTTGATTGTCAGGTTGAATGAGGATATCGAAACCCGGGGAACAATGAAAGTTGTCTGGGAAAATGGCATGGTCATCCAGAAAGACCATTGCCGTGCGCAAGTGCAGTTCGTCGAAGATAAAGCCCAGGGCCGGCAGATCATTAAAATGGAAGTGCAGGGCAAATCAGCAGAAGACCGGAAAAATGTACTGCGGGACATCCGGCAACAACTCGAAATCATTCATCGTCGTTCGTTCCCTTCCTTGAAAGTTTTCCAGAAAGTGCCGTGCAACTGCTGTGAATGCGAAAAATCAGTCGATCCATTCGAACATGATTTTAAGCGACTCATGGAAAACAAAGAAAAGAAGGGTGCAAATGCCAAAGCTGAATGCGGGAAAAGCTTTGAATACGTTCCTGTTCAGAAGTTACTTGAAGGCGTTTTTAACGAGGATGATATTGCTTTGAAAACAGAATCTTCGCAAAAAGAACACGCGCCAGTTTCCCATACCATTAACATTATAAATCAACAACCAGTTACGGATTCTAATACTGCAGGCAATATTTATTCCTATGCCGCTGTATTGGTAATTCTGGCTGGAATAATGCTGGTGTTACTGAAATTGGTTGATTTCTGGGAAGCCTTGTTTGCAGTTGTTGGCATGGTGATTTTATTTGTAACTCTCGGAGCTTTCCAGTTGCGCAACGATGACCGCCTTTCTGAAAAGTCCTTTTTGGAATTATTGGGCATGACATTAAAAAAGATTCCGCCACTGAATTGGTTCCTGGGGAAGAAAAACAATGATCCTGACCATGATCCATCCTGATCAGTTTAGGAATACCGCCCGCCTAGCTATTCAATTGATTCGGACTGCCTGAATTGTCAATCGGCATTGAAAATTTGCCGCCTCCGGAGGAGTTTGGTTTCCATGTGGACACATTGTGGGAGCAAAGTATAGGAAACATGGAGAGACTGCTTCTTTGATGTCAATTGACGCACTGCAATCAATTCTCGACCACCACAAGCAGTGGCTGGTCATTACGGGCGCCGGGGTCAGCCTGAATTCCGGAATTCCGACTTATCGTGATGACAATGGGAACTGGCTGCGTAGCGAGCCGATCAAGCACCACGAGTTTGTCCAGTATCAGGACAAGCGGAAACGCTATTGGGCTCGAAGCGCGGTGGGCTGGCCGCCGGTTGAACGTGCGCAGCCCAATGCTGTGCACTATGCGCTTGCAGAATTGGAGCGACGCGGTTACATCGCCGGTCTTATCACTCAAAATGTTGACCGATTGCATCAAAGCGCGGGGCAGAAAAATGTGATTGACCTGCATGGACGGCTTGATCGGGTACGTTGTTTAAGCTGTGGGCAATATGAAACACGACGGCAGCTACAGATTCGTCTGCTTGAGCGTAATCCATTTTTAGCGCCACTCACCGCAGCGTTAGCACCCGATGGCGATGCTTCTGTGGAAGACGAGATTGTCGAGCGACTAACACCGGTAGATTGTTTTGCATGTGACGGCATCTTGATGCCCGACGTCGTTTTTTTTGGTGGTACAGTACCCAAACAAACCAATCTCGCCACTGCGCAGTTATATGAACAATGCCAAGGTGTATTGGTCGTCGGTTCGTCGCTTATGGTGTACTCCAGTTTTCGTTTCTGCAAAATGGCAAAACAGGATGGTAAACCGTTAATGATAATTAACCGCGGAAAAACCCGGGCTGATGACATTGTCGATTATAAAATTGAACAGGACAGCCAATCGGTTTTATCTACTTTAATCGACTACCAAGGAACTGTTAATCTAACTGTGTAATTGCCTGTGTAAATAATACGTAATGATTGCCAGGGATTGGCAAAGGTTATGCAAGTACATTGTATTTATAGAATGGATTGGCAATCTTAGGAAACACTTGGAATATAAGTGTGGCGGAGAAGGCGGGATTCGAACCCGCAGTTTAAATAAATAAAATAATATTTATCAATCAGTTAAAATTGTAATGTTGCCTAAGAATAAGCATAAGTTGGCATGTTTTGGCATGGTTTGGGCAACATTTAGGGCAACATCTTTTTGTGATTAACAGAGGATTTTCGGTTTATCTGTTCCAATTAAAAACGACAATGTTATAGGTTTCAGCTTGTCAGATATATCACCAAGTGCTATATTTTATTTAGGGTAGGTACAGAATGATCGTTTACAAGACACGATGGTTTGATCGTTGGGCAAACAAACAAGGATTAACCTCGCTCAGTCTTTGCGCCGCTGTGCATGAGATTACTGAGGGACTGCATGACGCCGACCTCGGCAATGGATTGCTAAAAAAACGAATTGCGCGATTAGGGCAAGGAAAGAGAAGCGGCTTTCGCACATTGGTTGCCACCAACAAAGGAAACCGTTGGATATCGTTGGATATTCTTATTTGGTTTCCCAAAGAACGAGCGAAGCAACATCGACAAAGATGAAGAGGTAGCGCTAAAGCTGCTGGCTGCTCACCTGCTGTCACTAACCGCGCAGGCGCTCGATCAAGCACAACATGCGGGAGAATTAATGGAGGTTAATTGCGATGCGCAAGACTAAATCAACCATTCTTGAGGCTGTACATGACACGGCCAAGGGTTTACATAAGGCTGGCGTGTTGGATCAGGTTACGCTACGTGAATTCGATCGATTGTGCTTGCCGCCTATTGAACCGTTGGGACCGGAGCAGATAAAACAAATTCGTGAAGCCACACGAGTCAGTCAGGCGGTGTTTGCTGCCATACTAAATACAAGTGTTTCGACAGTACAAAAATGGGAGATCGG
Organism: Burkholderiales bacterium; assembly: GCA_024235795.1. Taxonomy (GTDB): domain Bacteria; phylum Pseudomonadota; class Gammaproteobacteria; order Burkholderiales; family Nitrosomonadaceae; genus Nitrosomonas. The sequence continues at coordinate 520,989 of JACKLR010000002.1, forward strand.
ACAGAAACGGCCAACAGGTACCGCTCTTAAGTTGCTACATCTTGTGCAAAAGCGCGGTCTGGAAGCTGTCGTCTAAATGGGTTAATTTCCTTTTCTTGCAGCAATCTATGTACTTAGGCAGCAGAGGTTCCCTATGTGCGGTGGTATTGAATACCAGGATCAGAAGATTTGTTTCGCGCAACCGGATGTACGCTTGCCTGTGCGGCTACGAGAGGGGCGTGTTACCTGGATAACGTGGGGCAGACGCAAAGATGAAGCCATCGGTAAATTTCCGAATGGCGGCTGGGCGCGACTGAATTCCATCAAAAGTGGTAAATGGAAGCCTTGGCACCCGAGACCAGTTCTAATTGCCGCTGACCAGTTCATGGAAAAAGACCATGACAATCAATCCCATTGGATAGAACTGGATAAGCGGATGATGATTCAAGGATTATTGGCAGAAAGAGACAAAGAAATTCGGGTTTATGTGGTGACTATCGATGCACCACTTGAATATGTCTGGATACATGATCGCTGGCCAAGATTGGTTCGATTGATGGATCACTAGCCGTTCAAGTTTTATTTGATCTGGTCGATGAATTAATTGTAGCCATTAACAAACCTACAGTATGACTTTTTCATATCACCTTCGCCAGGGAATCGTTCTCCCTTGATGATTCCCTGGATTCTTTTAATCAAAACTTACCTGATCGTATTATTCTTTTTTTGCAGTCTGTTTAGTCCCTGCTGATTTAGCTGTTGCAGCATCAGATAGAGCTTTACCTGGCTTGAATTTAACGACCTTTTTGGCAGGGATTGTGATGGTTTCACCGGTCGCTGGATTGCGGCCTTCACGACCTGCACGTTCTGCCACTGAAAAAGTACCAAACCCCACTAACTGAACATCGTTGCCGCTTGCCATGGTTTCTTGAATAACTTCAAGCAATCCGTTCAGCATGGCAGTTGTTTCAGTTTTGGTGGTTTTGGAGCGAGTAGCAACAGCTTCAATCAGTTCAGTCTTGTTCATGGGGGCGCTCTATAAGTGGTTTAAGGAGTGGTTGACAATCTAACAGGATATAGCTAAATATCAATAACTTTCAATCATTTTAAGTATTTATAGAAAGGAATTTTAAATAGCAGAGCAAAATGCATCTCTTCTTTCCATTCCGATACTGTTTAGGGTAAGAAGCACTCATTTCAGGCGGGAGTTTGGTCGCCATACGTTAACGAAGGATATAACATCATACTACGAAAGCCGATATGCTTTAGTTTAAGACAGAGTTCCATAAGGGGAATGAAACCGCTTTACTTTACAAGGCACCCCATTTACGCTGAATATACTTACCGCCATTGCCTGCCAAGAAACAAGCTATATATGGGGCAATCTGCGCCAAAAAACGCTTCCGACGGCCACAATACTGGAATTTTGAAACGCACTAGGGCCGGACTTGCGGCATCAAAAGCTAGAGGCAAGAAGCAGGGAGTGCGGCCACCGGCTCTATCCGATAAAAACATTCCAGCCGCTAAAGCTATGCTTACTGATCAGAACATTACGTGATGTGGTCTAATAGACCCGGACACTCCAGTTAAGAGAAAATAATCTTAATTGGAGGAAGAAATGGAAACGAGGAAACAATATACAAAGGAATTCAAACTGGATGCAATCAGTCTGGTTCTGGATCAGGGATTTACGATAGCAGAAGCGGCCAGAAGCCTGGAGATCAGGGCTAACATGCTTGGGCGATGGATCAAGGAGAACGAGGCGGATAATAATGGCCAGGCATTCCGGGGTAATGGGAAACTGACGCCGGATCAGGAAGAAATTCGGCGACTTAAGATAGAAAACAAACAATTAAAGCTTGAGCGATAAATATTAAAGGAGGCGGCGGTCTTTTTCGCGAAAGAAACGAAGTGAAGTATTCGTTCATCACCCAAAAGAAAAAGACCTGCCCGGTCGGCCTGATGTGCCGGCTATTGGGTGTGAGTCGCAGTGCTTACTATGACTATGAACAACGCCGCCGCAACTGCCCGGATGATCTGCACCACAGGCAACTGCTTGATGCTGTGCAGAATATTGCAAAATCATGCGATTACACCTATGGCAGTCGCAGGATGAAACGAGCGCTAAATGCCTTGGGCTATCGGGTTAGTCGCTGGAAGGCAAGAAGACTAATGCAGGAAGCCGGGATACAAGTGAGACACCGGAAGAAATACAAGGTGACGACGGACAGCAATCACCCGTTGCCAGTGTTTGAGAACCAATTGAATCGGCAATTTACGGTTGCCAGACCGGATCAAGTCTATGTTTGCGACATTACCTACATTTGGACTCAGGAAGGCTGGCTGTATCTGGCGGTTGTCATCGATTTGTTCTCCAGAAAGGTGGTGGGTTGGAGCATGAGCTTACGGATGAAAGCAACACTGGTTTGTGATGCATTGCGAATGGCTATCTGGTTGCGTCGGCCACCGTCTGGCCTGATCGTGCATTCAGATCGTGGGTCGCAGTATGCCAGCAAAGCATACCGCAACCTACTGAAAGCATATGGTTTTATTGGCAGCATGAGTCGCCTGGGAAATTGTTGGGATAATGCAGTTGCGGAAAGCTTCTTTGGTAGCCTCAAGCAGGAACGCTGCCAATGGCGGCATTACCAAACCCGCTATGAAGCACAGCAGGACATTTTGCAGTATATCGCCGTGTTTTATAACAACCAAAGACTGCATTCATACCTGGATTACAAAAGCCCAAACCAATATGAAGCAGAAGCAGCAAAAACGATGAAAGTTGCTTAACTGAGGTGTCCGGTTTTACTTGACCAGGTCACATCGAGGAAAATGTGCGCGAGGATCAGTTGAAGATAATCAAATACAATCACCTGATTGCCAATCTGATGATTTTCCACAACTGCCATACAATGACGCAGGCATTCAAGGAACTGGAAGCGGAAGGGATGAAGTTGACGCCAGAATTGGCCGCTGCGTTTAGTCCATATCGGACGCATCATGCCAATCGTTTCGGCACCTATGAGCTTCGGGAACGTGATTTGGAGCCAATTGATTATGGCGTGACGTTCCAGATGTAACGAAATCAGGGATGTTACTCATTTACGAAGGAATCCTTACGGTCCCCCATATTAAGAAAACCTTTTGTGAAGGAGAAGACTAATGACTATTGATGAGAATCTGGTACAGGCAGTCTGGGAAAAAGGACGAGGGATGCTGGAGCAAGATACATCCGAGTGGCGCAAGGACCAATGTGGCGCGTGGATAAACCGGCAACAATATAATAATGTGAAGTCAGAATATGGTTGGAAGATCGTAAATGTTAAGCCAGGCAGTCCAGATTCCCTGGAAAACCTGCAGCCATTTCACTGGAATAATGATTTCGATATTGCAAACGATAAGCCACACTGCAGGGTCACGGCGGACCGAACTGGATTGTTGCCCACTCAAGACATCGATATGCCGCACAATACCAGCGCTTGATCTACCAGTATATGGCTGGTTTTATTGATACGGAAGCTTGCAGGGTGCTAAATCGAAAAAAGAAATAATTTCTTCTACACACCCTGCTAACATAAGTTGGCAGCAAAAGGAGATTAATCAATTATTCGTCTAAAATTATAAAAAGAGACAGCTGCTGCGCAAAGCAGAAGTAAAGGCCAGAACTGAACGATGCCTTCGTACCATCGCGAACCTACGGTGATCGGAATTACTAATCTAAAATCCAGCTGATTCTCATCTACGCCAGAAAGATGAAGCACGTATTCTCCCGGTTCATCAACGTGAATCTCAAGAGAAATACTGCCTGAATGATAATTTTTTGCGGGAATTGAAAAAAGCGCTTTCCCCAATTTGCCATCAGCCTCCCTGAACAGGCTGAGTGCCACCGATCGCTCACGTACGGAAACAGGATACAGTAAGTCAATGGTGATACTGAGTATGCCTGGGCTGGGTACTTTTCCACATAAAATGGGAACAGACATTGCACTTAAGGCATCCTGCGGTATTTCATAGTCTTTAGGAATAAAATAGGCAGAATAACCAATTAACAATGTATCAGACTCAATTGTGCAAGTACCACCACGAAACCCTTTTGGGTATGTTTCCGACATGTCGCCTTGAGAACTTACGTGGAACTGCATTCCAATCAGAATAATGACCATTAGCGTACTGATAGCAATCATAAGACGCCGGGTATGTATCGATAAATTTTGCCAGATTGCAGTCATAAACTCCTCCTTGGAAATGTTTGCTGGGATCGAAAAGGGGATAATTTGCTTAACTCATTGCTGCCGAAAACCAGTATCTGGATTTACTCGCAATAAACAGGACTACCCATAAGGTAAGAATAAAGGGAGATGCCAGAACAGGCAGGCCCATGGGTGTCAGTAGACTAGATAATACTGCCTGGCACAGCACGGCCAGAATACCGGCCAGGATCGCCAGCAAGGCGCTTTTGGCACTGGGCTCGAGAAAAACCCAGCCGATTGCAATCATGACCAGGGCCGGATTGAATCCATAGAGTCCCGCCTCGATAGCACTTGCATGGACGCCGAGTATTGCGGGTACGACAACCCCGATGAAAGCGCCGCCAATCACCATCAGCGCGCCGCGCAGGGAGGCGATGGCAATTCCGGTAAGAAGCATGCCGCCGGCAAGCGTATTGTCGGTAAAGATAACCTGGCCTATGCCTCTTGCCAGTGCAGTGAACCATGTTTCCAGAGGGAGGGTACCTATATCCATGACGGCTAACTGCATGCTTGCTGCGGGTAACGCTGGGCCAAGTGCGTAGCTGTCGAAGGCGTAGATCGTTACCAGAAATACCCAGCTGACCAGGACAAATGGTGAAGTTGCGGCTGGCATGTTAAAGAGCTGGAGCATTCTGGTCAGAACTGCCCACATGAGGCTCGACAGCATGGATGCCAATACAATATAGAGCCAGAGCTGGGGCGTATGTTCAAGAAATATTGAGAGGCAGGCGCCTGACAGCACACCGTTGAAGCCATATAATCCTGCTTCGATATCGGCTTTGCAGAATCTGCAGGCATGAGCAGTCACAGTGCTGCTGATCAAGCCAACGGTTGCAGCCAGCCCTGTGATCGTTCCGCCTGCGTAGAATGCCGCCAGTACGATCAATCCTGTGACGGCGTTGTTACAGAAAACGACCTGTCCGGCACCCCTCAGCAAAATGCGTAGAGGTGTGGGTATCCTCTTGTCCAAATTTAATGACCAGTTCAAGGTGGTGTTCCTCTTTTAAATTGAGTGCATCTTTGTTGCCTGATTGTTGGTGCAAGGGGCGCTGCGCAGGATGTCCTCTGCAGTCAGTCGTCCGATATGGGCGACTTCGCCATTGCCGGTCACCATCGCGGTTACGATGGTGCCATCGATCAGGAGGCTCAATTTCTTCGTGACCAATTCGGGATCCTGTATACCACTTTGCGCAACCATTGCTTGCAGCCTGGCATTGATTTTTTCGCCGTGCCGGTTGGCAATTTCCTGTATCCAACTGTTACCCTTATCGTGCTCGGCGACCGCATTGATGAACACGCAGCCGTAAAAATCCTCGCTTTTGAACCAGTTCTGCATCAGATCAAACAAGGCCAGGATACGCTCAACGGGAGAGCAATGCATTTGCGGCAAATCCCGATCGAACCAGCGAAACCAGATACTTGCTTCAGCCTCGAATACTGCCTTGAGCAAGTTTTCTTTCGAGCCGAAATGCAGATACAGCGTGCGGCGGGATACGCCTGATTCTTCGATAATTCTGGCGATGCCCGTGGCATGTATGCCTTCCTTGCAAAACAGGCGGCAGGCCGTCTGCAGCAATTTTCTTTTATTGGTTTCTTTCCGTGAATGATGTCTGGGTCGTGCCTGCGTTCCGGTGTCTAACATAGCAATGATCGATTGGGTACTTCGCCTTCAGAGCGGCAGCGAAGCTTGATTGAAAATTTCCATTATCGTCCCGCCGCCAATTGTTGTTTGATTTTTTTTGCGATTCTGCCAGCCTCGAGACGGATTTCCCGTAGCAGACCACTTAATGGGTTTACTTGCCCGATGAAGTAGAGGCGGGGGGCGTCCTTGAACTCCTGGTCGCCCGAAATAACCGATCTGTCATTCTCGTCGGTGATGCCTGGCACTTGAACCAGTTTGGAAATTCCGGTGCGAAAACCTGTGCCCGCGATGATGACATCGGGCTCCAGCGTCGTGAGTGAATGGGTGCTGCCGGGATCGGTTGTCAGCGTGCGCAGGACATGTACGGTTCGCCCGGTGATTTTCTGGATCGGACCAACGATTCTGATCCGGCCGGCCCGGACATCGTCCACGAAAGGACGATAGAGAATGGGTACGACATTGTTGATGGCGTATTGTTTGGAGAGTGGCAGGGTCGGATAGGGAAGACCATGCGCGCTCAGGTTGCCGATCATGCTGCGCTGCAGGAAGCTCAATATGCGATCCACGATAGTACCGGGCCAGTAGCGGGTCCATACGCCAATACCGATCAGTGGAATGCCATAAACGCTTTTAGGCAGGATATGCGGGGGCGTTCTGCCCGATACGGTGACATGACTGGCGTGTTCGGTCAGCCTGCTGGCAATTTCGGCGGCAGAATTGCCGGTGCCGATGACCAGCACATGCTTGCCGGAAAAATCTTGAGCGTTCTTGAATTTCGAGGAGTGAATGATCTCGCCGGGGAAAGTTTCCATGCCTTCCCATTTGGGTATGACTGGAATGCGGCACCCGCCAATGGCCATGACCACAGCGCGTGATTCAAAACGTTTGCCATCAATGCTGGTGATGATCCACAGGTCGCGGTCGGGATCGTAATTGACCTGTTTGATATCGATGTTTGTTTGTACTGTAAATCCTCCCCGCTCAGGGAAGGTCTCCAGCAGGCGCACCACTTCCTCGCGCGAAGGCCAGGAGCCGGCGGAGAGGGGAAATTTGCTGCCTGACAAGGCCGAGAAATAGCGGCCGGAATTCAGGCGTACGCCATCATAGTGATTGCGCCAGACATCCCCCACCGCAGCGGTGCGTTCCAGTACCAGCGGTTCCAGGCCCGCTCTGGCCAGCTCATAGGCGGCTGACAATCCTGCCGGGCCTGCGCCGACCACGGCTACATCGTGAATATCATTATTTTTCATAGTTCACCTTGTTTGGTATGCAGTTATTCATGCTCAAAAATGCACGCGACTGGCTGCCATAAATCCCGATGCGCGGATGAAGTACTCAGGAAGCATGCGTTGCGGTTGCTTCAGCGTGGTGAACAATCTCGACATCGATCGGCACCGGTCGCATGATCGTGTCCGGGATGGGCGCGGTTGGAAATACTTTTTCCATTAGCGCGATGACCTTTTCTTCCGGGGCATCGGTCTGGATATCGACAACGATTTTGATATTTTCGTAACCAGGCGTGCCTGCCTCCAGACCAAAGGCTGTCCGGAAATTGACTCGGCCCGAAACGTTCATGCGCAGGGATTCCACATGGATGCGGGCGGCTGATAAAGCGGCGATATAAGTATTGACCAGGCAAGCACCCACAGCTGCCAGCAGTAAATCTTCCGGTGTGGCGCCCATTTCTTCCCCGCCATAGCGTTTGGGTTCATCGGAAAGCACCACTTGGCCATCGGTGGTGTGCGTGGTGCTATGAAAGCCGCTGTCCCACTCAACTGTCGCCCGGTAGCCAGGGTTAGCGATATCGCCTTTGTCATCTGCTTTGATCGAATCGAGCGCTGCCCATATCCGTTTCAGGTCGAGTCCATTCACGATAATGTCGGTGGTTGAATTAATCATAGCTAAGTCTCCATGATGAGCGCAGGTGGTGGAAATGAATTCCCCTTATCTGCCTGATAAAAATATTTTACTGATTGTCATTCTAGCACACTTATCGCAAAAAGTATACCGATCGTTCTCTTTTTAAATCCTCTTCTAAAACAGATGGATAGCCTAGAAAATTAGAAACCTGAGGCGCGCGAGGTGTGTTGATGAGCTATGAAGAAAGGCAGCATGGTCGGTTGAGTTTTTCGGTGGTGTGATGATCAAAGAAGGCGCCAGTGCGAGACTGAACGAAACATCAGGTCGAGAATAAAGAAAAATAAAAGCGGTGATTGGGATTCTTGCAAACAATAACCTCAATCGTTACTCTTATTTTTCTTGATTCGCGACCTGACCCCGATATTGCGATACAAAAGCTCAAATCAATATGAAGCAGAGGCAGTAAAATGAGAAAAATTGCTTAATTGGTGTTCCTGGAATTTGTTGACTACGTCACCCACTACTCTTTAGAAGCTGTCTGGCAAAACGATTTCCATTAGAATCAAGGATTTTGATAACAAGCTAAGAGATGTCATACAAAACGGATATAAATAATGAGGAATGGAACTTGATAAAAAAGAGTTTGATCCTGTCAGCAAACGTGGCAATAGTCACAAACATAGCAAAAGAACCATTGTGAATGCCATTCTGTATGTTGTCAAAGGCGGTATCCAGTGGCGGCTGATGCCGAACGATTTTCCTCCCTGGCAGACTGTTTACGATCATTTTAGCCGGTGGAACAAGCGTGGTGTCTGGGAGGAATGCCTGGATAAGTTGACGCTCTTTTCTCGTCAAAAAGCTGGACGCTGTGCCGTACCCAGTTATGGCATCATTGATGCACAAAGCGTGAAAACTCAGTACGCCAGCGAAGAACGAGGAATTGATGGTGGCAAAAAAGTTAAAGGTCACAAGCGGCATATCGTGGTAGACATTCTCGGTAATTTACTCCACGTCAAAGTTCATGCTGCCAATGTGAGCGATACCAAAAGCGCTTGTACAGTGCTGGAAGGTGTCATCGATAAATACCCTTCACTCAAAGCATTCTCAGGGGATGCCGGTTATCGAGGTACAGCAGTTGATTTCGTAGTTAATGGGCTAGGCCTGGCTTTGCACATTTCAGAGAAAATCGAAGGTAAATGGGCTGTTTTACCGAAGCGGTGGGTGGTCGAGCGCACGTTTTCCTGGCTTGGTAACTTTCGCCGTTTATCCAAGGATTTCGAAATCTTGCCGGCTACTGCCGAAAACATGATTCGAATCGCCATGATGAAAATAACACTTGCAAAATGCGTCTAATATTTTACCAGACAGCTTCTTAAAGTGCAAGAAAAACGTTCCGAGGCCCAAAAAACTCTGGAACTTGTTGACAGTTATCTCAAGGAGCATGCACAGGATGAATGGCTGATCAGCGGTCTGGCCGGTGTTGAAGAACAATTGGATGGCCTGCTTTCCAAGCAAAAAGAAATCGTTCAAGAAGAGGCCAATCAAGAAAAAGCCGTGACGACTCTGGAACGGGTGACAAAATCACTTGATGACTGCCAGAAGCAATGCCGCACTCGGAAGCAGGAGCTGGACGACGCATCAATAAGGCTTCAGCAAGGTAAAGATGCATTAAGCCAGTTGCTGGGGGATCGGCTGTTGCGTGAATACCGCACCGAGAAAGAAACTCTGCTTCGTGAAATGGCCTTCCTGACGAAAATAGCGGAGCTTGAAGACCACCGGGCCAAATTGGAAGATGGCAAACCCTGTCCACTCTGTGGTGCGACAGAGCACCCATTCGCGGAAGGCAATGTTCCCGTTCCCGATGAAACCGAACAGAAGATTAAAGCACTCACCAAACTGATCAGCAAGGCTGAGGATCAGGAAGCCGCTATCAAGAAACTTGAAGAAGCTGAGGTCACGGCCCGTAAGAATCTGACGGAGGGTGAAAAGCAGGAGACAGCAGCGGCTAATGACAAGAAGGCTGCCGAGAAATCCTTTGCCGAGGTGAAGGAAGGTCTGGAAAAACTCCGTGCTGATTTTACCGCACGCAGGCAGGCCGTCTCTGCCAAACTCCTGCTGCTTGGCATCACGGAAATCCCCGAGATGCAAGTTTCATCACTGCTTGAGTCACTCAGAGCACGGCTGAATGCATGGCAGGCCCAGGTTAAGAAAAAAGCTGAAATCGAGAAACAGATTGCAGATCTCGACAGTGAGATGAAGCGTCTAGATGCGGTCATTGAAACCCAAAGTACCACCCTGGCCGAAAAGCGGGAACGCCTAGAGACCTTGAAAAAGGATCACACCATCGGGAGTGACGAGCGGAAAGCATTGTACGGTGATAAAAATCCCGACAATGAGGAGCTCCGCTTGAACAAGACCGTTTCTGATGCCGAAGATGCCGAAAAGAAAGCCAGAGATCGGCACAATGAACTGCACCAAAGATGGAACACCGCAAAGACCCATATTGAATCTTTGAAAAAGCGCATCGACCAGAGAGAACCAGAACTGAGAAAGTTGGAAATTGAATTTTCCACAGCGCTTGCGCCTGCGGGCTTTTCAGATGAGGTACAGTTTTTGGAGGCCAGACTGACCGCTGAGCAGAGGGATGAGCTGTCTACGAAAGCAAAGAAACTGGACGACAACCAAACAGATCTCAAGGCCAGACAAAAAGATAGAGAAACACGTTTGGCCACAGAAATTGCCAAAATGGTTACCAACAAATCTCTTGAGGAGATGGAACCGCAATTCAAAAAGTACGAAGATTCTCTGAAAGATCTGCGGAATATCATTGCCGGTCTCAAGCACAAGCTGAGTGAAAATACAGCAGCCAAAGAGCGGATAAAAGCAAAGCAAACGGCTATTGAGGCCCAGAAAAAAGAGTGCCATCGATGGGAAAATCTGCACGAATTGATCGGCTCCGCAGACGGAAAGAAATACCGCAATTTTGCCCAAGGGCTGACTTTCGAAATGATGATTGGCCATGCCAACCGGCAACTGCAGAAAATGACCGACCGCTACTTGCTGGTCCGTGATGATGCACAGCCGCTGGAACTCAACGTGGTTGACAATTACCAAGCGGGTGAGATTCGGTCCACGAAGAACCTTTCCGGTGGTGAGAGCTTTATCGTCAGCCTATCGCTGGCACTGGGGTTGTCCCACATGGCCAGCAAGAATGTCCGTGTGGATTCACTATTTCTGGATGAAGGCTTCGGCACGCTGGACGAGGAAGCCCTCGACACCGCTCTGGAAACCCTTGCGGGTCTGCAGCAGGACGGTAAGCTAATCGGTGTTATTTCGCACGTACCAGCCCTAAAGGAGCGGATTAGCACCCAGATCCAGGTAACGCCTCAAACTGGAGGCAGGAGCCAGATATCCGGTCCTGGATGTTGTCGTAACGGATCTGTCTAGCGGAGCTGAAATTTCAAGAAGATGATTAAGAATAAGGAGACATGAATGAACAAAAAAATCAGCGGCGCAGAGTATCCTCTTTCGAAAATATTCAGCTCCGACTTTGACAACACGTATCACATCTGAAACTAATTGATTTTATGGTGCTGTTGAGAGGAGTCGAACCTCTGACCTACTGATTACGAAACCTAGTTATAAATTTTGTGTTTATATAAATCAATCACTTGCAATGCTTGCCAAACATAAAATCAGTGTCACACAACTACATATGATGGTATTTCAGGCGCACTTTGGCACAAATTTGACACAATCAATTTTGCGATCTGTAATATTTAAAATTGTATCAAAATTTAACTGCAAGAGTTGGCTTGCTATTATTGATACAATGAAACCTTGGTAGTTTTATTTGATCGCATATACAGTTCCGACCTATTGCCAAGATTCGTTATCGGAGATGGAACTTAAGAAGGCTAAATAAAATACAATGAAAAATAAAGGGATAAGCTGGAGTGATGATTTCCAGGAAAAATAGATGGCATAATTTCGTGTTGATAATTTTACCTGATGATACTTTGTCATGAGTGTGACTTTACAACGGGTTATAGCATTAGTCAGTAACGGGGATGTCCGTATATCCGAACATGGTTATGATGAGTTATCACACGACAATATCTTTGCAAGAGATATTCTCTCAGGTATTGGTGAGGCAATAGTCGTAGAAGATTATCCAGACTATCCGAAAGGCCCATGTGTACTGGTGTTACAAAAAGATAAAAAGAACAAGCCAATCCATGTAGTGTGGGGTATTCCTAGAAATGCGGACATGCCAGCTGTTGTCGTTACGGCTTATCGCCCTGACTGTGATAAGTGGAGTAATGATTTTTTGAGGAGATTACGATGAATAATAAACATCTAACAAAATTGGTACGAGAAGGCCAATACATTGCGGAAGTTGAGATCGAGTTGATAGACGCAGGAGAAGGCTGGTCGCCTTATTTGTCGATTGAAGACGCATATAAATTAGATGATGTTCGTGCTGCCTTGCAACGCGGAGATATTCGTACCGCAGGAAAATTTGGTAGAGTTTATACGTTGACGCCTTTAGCAGTATAAATTTTGAGTATTGGTATCAGCTAGAAACTGACTAATAATCTATGTACTTACGCAGCAGGGGCACCTATGTGCGGCGGAATTGAATATCAGAGTGAAAAGATATATTTCCCGCAACCGGGGCGCGGTTGCCGGTGCGTTTGCGAGATGGCAGTGTAACTTGGATAGCCTGGGGCAGACGCAAGGATGAAGCCACTGGTAAATTTCCGATCGGCGGCTGGGCACGACTGAATTCCATCAAAAGCGGCCGATGGAAGCCCTGGCATCTAAGACCAGTTTTAATTGCCACTAACCAGTTCATGGAAAAAGACCATGACAATCAATCACGCTGGATAGAACTGGATAAGCGGATGGTGATTCAGGAATTATTGGCAGAAAGAGACAAAGAAACTCGGGTTTATGTGGTGACTATCGACACACCACCTGAATATGCCTGGATACATGACCGTTGGCCGAGATTGGTGCGATTGACGGATCAATAATCTGGTCTTAGTTTTCCGAACAAAGACCATTTATGAAACAAACCTACTTCGCCCATTTAAACCTCTGGAAACTCATATCCAGGGGCAAGTTTAGCACTGGAAACGCCATAGAGTGCTAAATGATTTCTTAACCACAGTCGGTATTCTTTGCCTTGCAGGCTGTGTCCCGAAGAACAGTCCACTATCCAAGACAACTTTATCCACGATTCTTCAGGGTTTATTTGGCATTGGAGGCTGATGGCTTATTCGTCGCTTGGGCATCAATTAGTACTAGCTCTTTTCCTTCCGTTAGCTCTAGTTCATTCATCACTCTTTTAACATTTGCTAGCTCGACAGCGGAAAAGTAGAGAATAACTTTGATAGATTTCTTAGTTTGATTCGCTGACTTGTAAATCTCGACCTGCTTTGCTAGATTTTGCTTCAGCTTGGAATTACTAGCAAGCTTGAATTCTACTAGCGTACTATCGTTTGAGCCTCGAGAAATTTTATAATCGACAGGGCCTCTCCCATTGTTTACTTCGGTATTTACATCATCTTTTGATGCATACCACGTGAGCCGAAACATAAGCTGAAGATCAGATTCGCGCTTGAGGGGTTGGCCTTTCACGTAAAAAATTCGGTACCCATCATTATTTTCGATCACTTGTTTGAGAAAAAGTACGCGTTTGTAAGCTTCTTCATAAGTATTGTCAGCCGTAGAATAAAATTTACTATCCTCTCGAAGGCTTTCAATTAGCGCAGAAACCTGCCGAATGAAAACTGCTTCTGTTTCAAGAACTTTTTGTTTGCTGAGTGCGACAGCCTGCTCCCCAGTATCTTCTTTTAATCGAATATATCGATCAATAAGCTCAGGGAATTTCCGTAAAGTTTTCGCGATCGCTTCGTTGATCTCTCGCTGTTTGGCATCTTCTGGAATTCGGCGGAGAAAATAGTCATTAATTTGCCCTCTTAGTTCATCATTTGGAATGGCGCTTAAAATATCGTTAAAATCTCCGAAAATGTCGTATTTATTAATCCATGCCTCGTCTTTGGTTAAAATGTCTTTTGGGGTTAAAAGCAAATAATCTCCGTCTATATATGGAAGCGTGAACTTTTTTCCTATCCAGCGACGTGTTTCGTAGCCAAATTCCGAATGTGGGACAATAATTGATTTAGTTTGAGATTTATTGAGATATAAATCAGCAAACTTTTGAGTGTACTCACATAGAAAGCCCTTTATTAGGTTTGTTGTGAAATCACTAATGTTATCTTTTCCTACGCCATCCTTTATTAAGCACAGTTTCTCGAGATGACTACCTTTAGTAATCTGTTCGGAACCAAAATTCGTGAATATGGTGGAGAGATTGTCATTTAATGCGGTAGCAAAATTTTTCCCTAGTCCTGAGCCGCTATTTCCAACCTTACTAAAACCTAACCAGTTTTGTTTTACCTCAGGAAACAAGAACCAATGATGTATCAAACCTTTTGATATCGGCCCCGCCTCAGACATCTCTCTTAGAAAACTAATGTATTTAATTATCCGTTGATGAAGATCCTGATACTCAGGCTTGTCGCTATTGAACAATAAAAATGGATCAATGAATACCGGTAGATCATTGATTAGTGAAATATTAAAAGCTCCGTATTTTTCCATGTCCTCAGGTGAGACCTTGAAATAATCCGTAAAATAAACATTCATGACGGAACCAGGTGAAATCTAACAAGTAATTATAGGGTTTCTTATATTCTTGATGCTATTGCATTGCTTACAACAAAGTTGGATGCTATCAGAATTTGATAACTATATAATCATAAATGTAAAATATGACAATTACAGCTGTATTAGTTGCTTCATATTATTGTTTAGTGACTCATAAAACAAAAGGAATAATGAATGACCAAAGTTATTTTTGCCTGCGACGAGTCAGGCGCTAAGGGATATGCCGATAAAGGCGAAACTTATCCTGGAGAAGTGGGTGTTTTCGCGGGTTTTCTCATCCTTGACGAATGTGTAGGTGATTCATTACCAAAATTTATGGAAATTTATAATCGATACAAGCCTACTAAGGGGAAACACCACATAACTGATTTAGACAACCACTTGAAGGAATCTCTTCGGCAGGAAGTATATCAAACCATCCGAGATTTCACTCTTCCGTGTTTTTGGTATGCCATCCATGTGGAGGGCTTGCATGCTTATCACATATCTACAGCTGTCATTGTTCAAAAAGCTAATGAGATATTGCAGGAAGTTAACAGTGAAAAAGTGTCACATTAAGTGTGGTAGTCCGCGAACCAATCCTGCATCAATGCATATCGAACTCTTTTGCGGACTCTACGGACATCTGATTGCATTCTTAGAAGAACGGGAGCGAAAGGAAGTCGATATCGAAATTCGTATAGATCAAATCGACAATCCGATCGTCGAAGATTTTGAGGCGATTGCCAAAAAACTGCTCTCTCAGGATCCTGTAGTGCATAAAACGACAGGGTGGAACACTGTTACAGAAACAAAGGTGGATGGCGAGATAAAGGTTGAATTAAAACTTCCTCAGCATATGCACATCGAGACGGTCATTCGAAGTCTCAGTATAAAACCTGTGGGGGAGGAGGATGGTTTTGTCTTAGCGGCAGATGTTTTGGCTAATAGTCTCAATCATTTGTTTAAGAATCGCCAAGATGTGGATCGTTACAGCGATTTAAATACACCGGAGGCTGTGGCCACTCATCCATTAGCCAAATATCTTGATACGTTCAATGACTGGGGAGTAGGAGATATTGTTGGTGACAGGCTTTACAGTCATCCAAAAGCACCAAAAATCTAGGAAGAAATGCAATTGGCATCTGATAATGACAGAGTACGGTTAACTTAATAGAAGTTTATGAATAGTCGTTGCTCACAATCCTATGGGACTTTGGTGTCATCTGTTTAAATTCATTCATGACGTAACCGTCACTAGGGAATTGCTATACCTTGATAATTCCCTGGTCCCTCCAATCAAAACTTACCTGATCATATTATTTTTCTTTTTCAATCTGTTTAATCCCTGCTGATTTAGCTGCATGGGCTATTTTACACAAACTGCAGCATCAGATAGCGCTTTTCCTGGCTTGAATTTAACGACTTTTTTGGCAGGAATTGTGATGGTTTCGCCAGTCAATGGATTGCGGCCTTCACGACCTGCACGTTCTGCCACTGAAAAAGTACCAAACCCCACTAACTGAACATCATTGCCGCTTGCCATGGTTTCTTGAATAACTTCAAGCAATCCGTTTAGCATGGCAGTTGTTTGGGCTTTGGTGGTTTTAGAACGAGTAGCAACGGCTTCAATCAATTCAGTCTTGTTCATGGAGGTGCCCAATTGGTGGTTTAAGAAGTGGTTGGTAATCTAGCAGGGTATAATGTGAAAAATCAATAACTTTTAAGAATTATATGTACTTGCTCCATGAAAACTCACTTTATTCGCAAATATAAGACACATTCAGGATTTCAATCCTGAATGAATTGCTTTTTTGCTCGCTATAGGTGCACGCATGGCATCTCCTATAGAAGCAAGATTATGTGGATGTGGTTTTCCTCCATAACAATTTTTGCAACAGAACCGCCAGTTACATAAATCATTATCTCGTACGACTGTTAAAGAGCAGAATAAATTGAATTTATGCATGAGTTAGTTCATATCGCTATAATCAACCAGATGAACGAAAATAAACTAACCCTCTCCCAACTAGAACAATACCTCTCCAAAGCCGCATGGATCTTGAAAGGTCCGGTCGACGCCTCAGATTTCAAAGTATACATATTTCCTTTGTTATTTTTTAAGCGGATATCGGATGTTTATGATGAAGAATTTCGTAGCGCACTGGAAGAATCCGATGGCGATCAGGAATATGCATCCTTACCGGAATTTCATCGTTTCGAGATCCCCGAAGGCTGTCATTGGAATGATGTGCGAGAAACATCAACCAATGTCGGTTTAGCCATAGAAAAAGCTTTAAGAGGGATAGAGCAAGCCAATCAGGAATTCTTGTATGGAATTTTTGGTGATGCGCAGTGGAGCAACAAAAACAAACTCTCAGACAGTCTGCTGATCAATTTAGTTGAACACTTTTCTCAGTACACTCTGGGAAATGAAAAAATCAATCCGGACATGCTTGGGCAGGCTTACGAATATCTGATCAAACATTTTGCCGACCTTACCAACAAAAAAGCTGGGGAGTTTTATACCCCCCGTTCTGTAGTGCATTTATTGGGATTAATCCTCGATCCGCATGAAAGCGAAAGTATTTATGACCCAGCGTGCGGCACCGGCGGCATGTTGCTTGAATGTGTCGATCATCTAAAGCATAACCATGAAGATTTCCGCACACTAAAACTTTACGGTCAAGAAAAAAACCTGACGTCCAGCTCAATCGCTCGAATGAACATGTTTCTGCATGGGATAGAAGATTTTGAAATCCTCCGGGGTGATACGTTACGCAACCCGGCCTTTTTTGAAGCCGATGGGCTAAAAACTTTCGATTGCGTGATCGCAAATCCGCCATTTTCCTTAGATAATTGGGGAGCAGGAAGCTGGGCGAATGATCCTTTTGGTAGAAATATTGGAGGGGTACCTCCGAAAAGTAATGGCGACATGGCCTGGGTTCAGCACATGGTTAAATCCATGAACAGCACCGGCAGAATGACCGTCGTGCTGCCGCATGGTGCGTTATTCCGTAAAGGGGCTGAAGGCACTATACGACAAGCGTTGATAGAACAAGATTTGCTGGAAGCCGTAATTGGTTTGGGACCAAATATTTTCTATGGAGCGCAACTGGCCGCTTGTTTGATGGTATTCCAGCAGAACAAAGCACCCGAGAAAAAACACAAAGTCCTTTTTATCGATGCTTCCGATCAAATCAGGGCTGGTAGAGCACAGAATCACCTGGAGTCGGTGCATGTCAAGCAAATTCATGATTGGTATCAGGCTTTTCATAATGTTGAAAACTACGTCAAAGTGGCCACAATCGATGATCTCAAAGAAAACGATTACAACTTAAACATTCCGCTATACGTGGAAAAAATCATCGAAGATAATCTGCCTAGTGTGGAAGAGGCATTAAGCGATTTAAAAGCTGCCTGGCAAGCCACTTTGCAAGCAGAAGAAAAATTCAAAATAATTTTAAAAGGATTTTTAAAATGAAAGAACTTCAATCCTTGGATGAGGTTTTTAATAAGAAGATTTTTAGAATTCCAGATTACCAGCGTGGATATGCTTGGGGTGAAAAGCAACTAATTGAGTTTTGGGAAGACTTGCTCAGCTTGGATTCGCATCGCTCCCACTACACAGGCGTATTGTCGATCAAGAAGGTTCCAGAGAATATTTGGTCAAGGTGGAATGATGAAAAATGGCTTATAGAAGGTAGAAGATATATTCCATACTTCATTGTGGATGGTCAGCAACGACTTACAACAGTTTCAATACTCATTCAATGTTTAATTGAAGCTGTTACAAGTAACCCTGCAAATGAGAGATCCAACAAAGCGGATATATTTCTTGGGGCTTATAAGCTCAGCGAGATTATTGAAAAATATATCGCTATAACGGAACCGAGACATCGCACTATCAATACATATAAGTTTGGCTATGAAGTAGACAATCCATCTTTTGATTTTCTGCGTCATCAAATATTCGGTGAACCTAATGCAGGTACCATACGTGAGACTTTCTATACATTAAATCTTGAAAATGCAAAGAATTTTTTTAAAGAAAATATTGCAAAGCTTATCAAGCAGCAAGGCTTTAATTTGCTGGAAGAGATATATGAAAAATTGACACAACGATTTCTATTTAATCTTTATGAAATTGACGACAACTTTGATGTATTTGTCGCTTTCGAAACGATGAATAATAGGGGGAAACGACTTTCTGATCTGGAATTACTGAAGAACAGACTCATCTATCTCACCACTCTCTATCCACTGGAGGAAGTAGCAGATGACATCAAGGAAAATATTAGAACAAAGATTAACAAAACTTGGGGTGAAATCTATAACCAACTAGGCCGTAACAAAAAAACACCACTAAATGATGATGATTTTTTAAGAGCTCACTGGATCATGTACTTCAAGTACAGCCGCAATAAAGGTAACGATTACATACGTTATTTACTAGACGATTACTTTTCACCAAAAAACATTTTTGAAAAATTGGAAGTTAGTACCAGTGGAATTGAAAATGTCGAAGAGCTTACCGATTCGCCCGATTCTGATGACGATGAGGTAATCGAACAAGTACCTATAATGAGTCGGCAATCCAAACTAAAAATTATAGACATTAGTAAATACGTTGATAGTCTTAAAGAGTCATCTAAAATTTGGTATAGCACCTTCTTTCCAAGTGATTCTGAAGAGTTGAGCGAGAGTGAACAAATAGCAATGGATAGAATCAATCGCGTTAAGATTGCGTATTTCAGACCATTGATTATGGCAGCATTAATTCGGACAAAACCAAATGAAAATGAGCGTATTTCACTACTAAATCAAATTGAGCGGTTTATCTTTATTTCTTTTCGGCTATGTCGAGCCCAATCTACCTACCGAAGTAGTGCTTATTATCGCGATACAAGATCAATTTATATGGGGGAAATATCGATACCAGATGTTATTGCATCATTAAATAACGACCTATCTTGGGTTTTCGACAAAAACAATATCTTCAAAACAAGCTATTTCAGAGACTTCATTAGCAGAAAATTTGGCCCGAATGGCGATGGATTCTACGGTTGGAATGACTTGAGTTATTTCTTGTTTGAATACGAAGAAAGGATTAAAGAATCTAGGAATCAGCCAAAACTAGGCTGGCATAATTTTACTAAGAGTGAAACGGATAAAGTTTCTATCGAACACATTTACCCTCAAACAGCGGATAGTGAATACTGGATAACTCGTTTCACCAGATTTAGTGATGATGAATGCAGATATCTTCGTGGTTCCCTAGGAAATCTGTTGCCATTGTCTTCAAGCATCAATTCTAGTTTGCAAAATGACGATTTCCCCAATAAGAAAAAAATAAAAACCGATGACAATGGCGAAGTCATTCGCAATGGATATGCTAACGGTTCATATTCAGAATTAGAAGTAGCCAAGAATGAAGACTGGACAGAGATTGAGATTTTAGAGCGCGGATTAACACTTCTGAAATTTATGGAAGAAAGATGGCAAATCAGTCTTGGCACATGTTCCAATAAATTAGAGCTGCTGCACCTGTCATTTCTGGACATGACCAATAACATATCAACACCAGTTATTGCCGAAAACCAACAGTTATGACCCAGCAAGAACTCGAAAAATACCTCTGGGGGGCAGCCACGGCGTTACGTGGCACGATTGATGCCGGGGATTACAAGCAATACATCTTTCCCTTGCTGTTCTTCAAGCGCATTTCCGATGTGTATGATGAAGAGTTTGCCAATGCCTTAGCGGAAAGTAATGGCGATCTGGAATATGCCGCGTTTGCTGAAAACCATCATTTCCAGATTCCCGAAGGGGCGCACTGGAAGAATGTGCGCGAGAAAACCGTCAACATCGGTGCGGCATTACAGGAAGCGATGCGGGCGATTGAGCAAGCCAATCCGGATACTTTGTTTGGTATTTTCGGAGATGCCAGTTGGACCAATAAAGATCGCCTGTCCGATGCTATCTTAACCGATCTGATCGAGCATTATTCTCAGCAAAAACTCAATCTCAGCAACGTGCCCGATGATCAGCTGGGTAATGCTTACGAGTACCTGATTAAGGAATTTGCAGACGACAGTGGCCATACTGCTGCTGAGTTTTATACCAACCGCACCGTGGTCAAACTGATGACGCTGATCATGGATCCGCAACCCAGTGAAAGCGTCTATGACCCGACCTGCGGCTCCGGTGGTTTGTTGTTGAATTGTGCTTTGCATCTAAAAGATGAAGGTAAGGAATACCGCACCCTGAAACTATTTGGTCAGGAGGTTAACCTGCTTACTTCCGCCATTGCCCGTATGAACATGTTTATGCACGGCATCGAGGAATTTAGCATTGTGCGCGGGAATACCCTGACGAATCCAGCCTTTCTGGAGAACGATCAGCTTAAAACCTTTAATGTCATTCTCGCCAATCCGCCGTATTCGATCAAAGCCTGGGATCGCAAAACGTTTGAAAGCGATCCGTATGGGCGTAATCTTTGGGGCACGCCGCCGCAAGGCTGCGCCGATTATGCGTTTCAGCAGCATATCCAGAAAAGTTTGGATGCTAAAAATGGCCGCTCCATTACTTTGTGGCCGCATGGCATCTTGTTCCGGGATGCCGAAGCCGATATGCGCCGCAAAATGATCGAGCAAGATCTGGTGGAATGTGTGATTGGCTTGGGGCCAAACCTGTTTTACAACTCGCCAATGGAAGCGTGTTTGCTGATTACCAAAACTAATAAGGAAGCCAGTAAGAAAGGCAGAGTGTTAATCATCAACGCGGTCAAGGAGGTCAGGCAGGACAAGAATATAGCTTTCTTGGAGTCGCAGCACATCGAGCGAATTTATGCGGCCTATCAAGCATTTCAGGATCAGGATGGCTTTTGTAAAGTTGTTGATATTCAAGAAGTCCTGAGCCATAAAGCCAGCTTAAATATGCCGCTGTATGTCAGCAACGTAAACAACAGTGATACAGAAATCTCTCTGGATGAAGCCCTGCACAATTGGATGCAGTCATCTGCAGAATTAAAGAAAAGTATGGATGAGCTTTTTCGGGTGATTGGATAAACCATGACGGAAGCCATGCAAGCAATTGATCTCAAGAACCTGGATAAATACGGCTGGAAAACTTACCGCTTTGATGAAATTGCCAAGAATATTTCGGAACGAGTTGACCCTAATAATACCGATTTAAATGTCTATATCGGACTAGAACATATTGATCCCGAATCCATTCATATCAAACGCACCGGCACACCGGATGACGTGAACGGACAAAAATTAAGGTGCTATCCGGGCGATGTGATATTTGGTAGGCGGCGAGCCTATCAACGCAAAGCAGCCATTGTCACAACCGATGGCTTTTGTTCCGCGCACTCTTTGGTATTAAGAGCCAATCCTGATGTTATCGAACCAAAACTATTTCCGTTTTTTCTGCACTCCGATTTATTTATGCACCGGGCGATTGATATTTCGGTGGGTTCGTTGTCACCGACGATCAATTGGGGAACGCTTAAGAATCAGGAATTTCTGCTCCCCCCCAAAAATCAGCAAGCTCAATTGGCTGAACTGCTTTGGGCTCTGGATGAGATGGTTGAGAAAGATAAGCAAATATTTAATAAAGAAAAAACACTAAAAGATTCTTTGCGAGCTAAATATTTTTCTATTAATAACTCTAAAAAAACAATTCGGATTGGAGATGTTGCGGATCTTACAGCTGGAGGTACTCCAAGTACTGCTATTAATGACTATTGGGATAATGGGACTGTACTTTGGATGAGTTCCGGCGAAGTTCATAAAAAAAGATTATTTGATACAGATAAAAAAATTACTGAGTTAGGACTTAAGAACTCTAGCGCAAAATTTATTCCCATTCACTCGTGCTTGATTGCTTTAGCAGGGCAAGGTAAAACCAAGGGTACTGTTGCTATTAATGAGGTTGAACTTACAACTAATCAGTCAGTTGCTGCGATAATTCCAGATAAAGAAAAAATTAACCCATATTATTTGTTTCATAATTTGGATAGCAGGTATATTGACCTTAGAAATATTACGGGGGAGAGGAATTCAAGAATTGGATTAAACCTCCAAATTCTCAAGAATTTTATAATTGCCTATCATTCCAATGATGAAATGAAAGAAATAGCCGGATTATTTAATTCTTTGGATGAAAATATTAATGTTATTGATAAAAAAATTAATAGTTCTAAAGATTTATTAAAAAGCCTAATCAACCAAATCTTCTAGTCATGGCATTCACAGAACTAAACAGTGTCGAGCATTACATCATTCATCAAATCAGCGGGGTAAATCTGAATGCGAACAAGGTGACAGATTCTAAAGCGAGTCATGGTGCACAGTGGGTTTATCAGTCAGCGGATGAATTAGCGCGCGGCATCAATGAAGTGCTGGTGGAAAGCGAATTGAAAGCGGCGTTACTGCGCTTGAATCCGGAAATTCAGCTACGCCCGGAATTGGCCGACGAGGTGATTTACAAACTGCGAGCGATTTTGATTTCAGTGAACCAAATCGGCCTGGTCAAAGCCAACGAAGAGTTTTTTAAATGGATGAGCGGTGAAAAGACCATGCCGTTTGGTGACAACAATCGCCATGTGCCGGTGCGCTTGCTAGATTTTGATGATTGGAACAATAATCGTTATGTCGTCACCAATCAATTCCGCATTCATCACCGTGAAACCAAAATACCCGATGTGGTGTTACTGATTAACGGTATTCCGGTCGTGGTTGGTGAAGCGAAGACACCGATACGCCCTTCGGTCAGTTGGCTGGATGGAGCGCATGAAATTCATACCGTCTACGAAAACGCCGTACCGCAGTTGTTTGTGCCGAATATTTTGTCGTTTGCCACCGAAGGCAAAGAGCTGTTTTATGGAGCAATTCGCTGCCCACTGGAATTCTGGGCACCGTGGCGGCTGGAATCGGATAGCGGTGACATCGCCCAAAGCCTCGGTCTGGCGGAAATCGGCAAAGAGTTGACCGATTTACTGAAACCCAAGCGTTTACTGGATATCCTGCTTAATTTCTCTTTATTTACTACCAACAAAAAGAAACAGCGCAGCAAAGTGATTCCGCGTTTTCAGCAATATGAAGGCGCGAATAAAATCGTGCAACGGGTGATCGAGGGACGGATTAAGAAAGGCTTGATCTGGCATTTCCAGGGTTCCGGTAAATCGCTGCTCATGGTGTTTGCTGCACAGAAGCTCCGCCGAGCAACGGAATTGAAAAGCCCGACGGTGATCGTGCTGGTGGATCGAACCGATTTGGATACCCAGATCAGCGGCACCTTTAATGCGGCGGATGTACCCAATGTGGAAACCACTGACAGCATCAGCGAATTGCAAACCTTATTGGAGCGCGATACCCGCAAGATCATTATTTCGATGATTCATAAATTTCGCGATGCCAAGCCGAATATGAATATGCGGGACAATATCATTGTTTTAGTCGATGAGGCGCACCGCACGCAAGAAGGCGATTTGGGTCGGCAAATGCGCGCGGCATTGCCGAATGCGTTTTTATTTGGCTTGACCGGCACACCGGTGAATCGGGCTGATAAAAATACTTTCTGGGCCTTCGGCGCGGAAGAAGATCAAGGCGGCTATTTGTCGCGTTATACCTTTCATGATTCGATTCGCGATGAAGCGACCTTGCCGCTGCATTTTGAGCCGCGCTTGGTGGACGTGCATGTCGATAAGGAATCGATTGATCGGGCTTTTGCCGAGTTTACAGAGGGCGCGGCGCTGACAGATGAAGAAGCCGATGCGTTAAATCAGAGATCGGCAAAAATGGCGTCGTTTTTGAAATCACCGGAACGGGTGGCTAAAATCGTAGCCGATATTGCTGTGCATTTTAAGGAAAAAGTGGATCCGCAAGGTTTTAAAGCAATGATTGTGACACCTGATCGTTATGCCTGCGTGCAATACAAAGAAGAACTGGATAAACATTTTTCTGCTGAAGCCAGCCGGGTGGTGATTTCCACGTCAGCCAATGATGCATTTGAATTTAAGCAAAAATGGGCGGTGGATAAATCGGCACAGGAAAAAATTATCGATGAGTTTAATGATGCCCATTCCGACCTAAAATTTATCATTGTCACAGCCAAACTGCTGACCGGCTTTGATGCGCCTATACTGCAAACGCTGTATCTGGATAAATCGTTAAAAGATCACACGCTACTGCAAGCAATTTGCCGAACTAATCGTTTATATCCGCACAAAACTTTTGGCAGAATCGTGGATTATTTCGGCGTGTTTGATGATGCTGCCAAGGCGTTGGAATTTGACGAAGAAAGTGTTAAGCAGGTGATTACGAATATTTCGGAGTTAAGAGGAAAGTTACCGCAGGCGATGCGCGAGACTCTCGCTCATTTTTCCGGTGTCGATAGAACGCAGAAAGGGTTTGAAGGTTTAGAAGCGGCGCAGAATGCTATTAACACCAATGAGAAGAAAGATGCCTTTGCGCTTGATTTTAAGTATCTGGCGAAACTATGGGAGTCGTTATCACCCGATAATATCCTGGATCTTTATAGCCAGGATTACAAATGGCTGGCGCAAGTTTATGAATCTGTTAAACCTGCTTCCGACAATATTGGCAAGCTGCTGTGGTTATCCTTGGGTGCCCAGACCACGCAACTAATTCATGAAAACATTCATGTCGGTGAAATGCATATTCTGGAAGAATATGTGCTGGACGCTGACGTGATTGAGGATATTTTCAACCATCCTGATCCCAAAAAAATCAAACAACTGGAAAAACTGCTGATCAAGCGGTTTCAGATACATGCTGATTATCCATTCTTCAAAAAGCTCAGCGAACGCCTGGAAGAGTTACGTGATAAAGCTGAAAAAGGTCTGATCAGCTCGATTGAATTTGTTAAAGAATTGTGCAAAATCGCCAAGGAAACGGTTCAGGCAGAAAAAGAATTAGCAGAAGCCATGCAGGATAAAACTCCGCAAGCAGCATTGACTGAATTATTTTTAGAACTGAAAACCGATCAAACACCGGCTGTCGTGGAACGGATTGTTGCAGATATCGATGCGATTGTGCGTGTGGTCAGCTTTCCCGGTTGGCAGCATTCTACTTCCGGCGAACGTGAAGTACAGAAATCGTTACGCAAGGCTTTATTGAAATATCAGTTGCATAAAGATCAGGTGTTATTTGATCGGGCTTATGCTTATATTAAGGAATATTATTAGAAAAATTCCAGTTAGCCGCCACTTTGCAGTTGCTGGCACCGGGAACGACCAGACCCGTAAAGCGTTGATTGAGATTTATTCTGACTCACCATAATCTCAAGTATCAGAATAAGAAAACTATACAGCTTGAACGTGGGAACACTGCTCGTGCAACAGGCTAGTCCTGAAGCACGGCAGGGAGCCGTTGCTAGTCGATCTCTGTATAATAAAATTACCAAATGAAGCTGGTTATTGGAGTATTGTCGCTAAGGATGATTTTTTCGTGATTATGAGGCACCAGATACCGTAGATGGGTGGTGCCAGTATAACGGATTGGTCGATGTAACGGATTGGTCGATGTTGGGTTTGCAAGTATTCTAGATTACATCATGGTGATAACAGTTTTACTGTTACAAGTATATTGATAGTATTGAATCTTTCCGGTGTGTTATCAAACGCTATTTGGAAAAATTCGATGATGTGCCTCTGAGCGTACCTTCTTATCTGCATTTAAATGAAACTGAATTTCGTTTTAATCATCTTGTGATAGTCTTTATCATACAGAACTCAACTTATTATGTTTAAACTCTTTTTACTTACCTAGAGTCCACTCAGAAACAATAACTCATTGATTAGATGCGATAATAAATCGTTCTGTGATATAATAGTGCAAGCAAAACAACCATTTGCCCTCAAAAAGCTTGCACATGATCACATACAAAAGCCAAAAGCAACTTACCCTAGAAGGTTTTGAAACGCCATTCGAAATAAAACTGGATGCAAATAATCGTTGGGTGAGACTCAGTCAATGCATACCCTGGGATGAACTGGCTAGTGGTTACTATCGGAATCTATCATCAACGCATGGTCGGCCCGCAAAAGACGCTCGGCTCGTGATTGGCGCGGTCATCATTAAACACAAGTTGTGTTTAAGTGATGAAGAGACCGTGCAGCAAATCCGAGAGAACTTCTATCTGCAATACTTTGTAGGATTCCCTGCTTATCAAGACAAACAACCTTTCGCGCCTTCATTATTTGTAGAAATCCGTCGGCGCATGGGTGAAGAGAGCTTTGAGCATTTTCAGCAAGTGATCGTTAATGCGCTGGAAGGACGTTCAGTATTGACATCGAAGCAAGGCAAAGCTGAAAGTAATCACACCGATGACGAACCACCAAGTCCAGGCGAAACAACATCAACCTGCGATGAAGATGCCGTGAAACAAGATGCACAAAGTGTTGATGATGCATGCACCCATCAGGGCAAATTGATTCTAGATGCAACGGTCGTAGAACAAGCGATTCGTTTCCCTACCGACCTGAGTT
Source organism: Burkholderiales bacterium (assembly GCA_024235795.1). Classification (GTDB taxonomy): domain Bacteria; phylum Pseudomonadota; class Gammaproteobacteria; order Burkholderiales; family Nitrosomonadaceae; genus Nitrosomonas. The sequence goes on from JACKLR010000002.1 coordinate 547,957, forward strand.
TGTTGAATGAAAGCCGCGAAATAAGTGAACGAATTATTGATGTTCTATACCCATTTACTGACGCAAAAGCCAAGCCACGTACCTATCGCCAAACGACACACAAAGATTACTTGGCCATTGTGAAACAGCGTCGACCTAAAGGTAAGAAGCTACGTGCGGGCATCAAGAAACAACTGCAGTATTTGCGTAGAAACCTTCAACATATCGAACAGTTATTGGATGCACTTCCAGGCAGGGCGATTCCACTGCCTTATTCCTTACTGCATAAATACTGGATTATCCAGCAGGTATACAGCCAACAAGAAGAAATGGCTCGTTTGAAGTGTAAGCGTTGCGATCATCGTATCGTCAGCATTCACCAACCACATGTTCGCCCAATTGTACGTGGCAAAGCAAACAAAGTGGCTGAGTTTGGTGCCAAGCTGAGTGTTAGTTTGACTACATCTGGCATTGCCAGTGTTGACCACATTAGCTGGGATGCTTTCCATGAAGGCGGCGATTTGCCAGCACAAGTTGAAGCCTACAAACAACGTTACGGATATTACCCGCAAAGTGTATTGGGTGACACGATTTATGGCACTCGAGAAAACCGGCGCTACCTGAAGGAGAAAGGTATTCGTTTTGCTGGAAAACCATTGGGTCGCCCACCGCAGGTGACGGAAGAGAATCGAGTAGAATTCAAGCAGCTACAAAAGCAACGACGTGAAGACTATCGGCAGCGCATCCCAATTGAAGGTAAGTTTGGGCAAGGAAAAAACGGCTACAACCTGAATTACATTCGGGCGAAAACTGCACGTACTAGTGAAGCATGGATTAACAGCATCTTTCTGGTTATGAACCTGATGGTGCTGTTGAAGGTTTTTATTTGGCTTTGTACGTGCAGCTATAAATATTGCTTTTTAATGTTTAAATGCTGTTTAAATATATTTCAAAGTCTCAGGGAAAGGTCAAGCCATTGTCACAATGGTTGCTGATTTTCTGAGGAGACTCTACCTAAAACCAATTTTAAATTAAACTATCAAATCTATGTTTTTAACAAGGTAAATATGCATACCTTCAGAAAGTCTTCAGCCATTTATTTCAAATCATTAGAATTGGAAAATATTCGTTGTTTTAAGGGTAAACAAAAACTTGATCTGACTCTCGGGGATGGTATTCCCACTCAGTGGACATTAATACTTGGCGATAATGGCGTTGGAAAAACTACTCTATTGCAATGCTTAGCCTGGATGAGGCCTGTCCCATATCTAGATGAAGTAGGTAATGTAGCTGGAATATCTCCAGCATTACAAGATGGAGAAAATTTGGTTTTTGAAAAACTATTAAGGAATCATCAAGAAGGGAATTCAGTTATCAAAGCTGAATTAATGCAAGGCACTCTCTTATCTGAATTAAACTCTCAATCTAATACGCCTGAATTAATTTTTACACAAAGTACTTTTAGTGGGAAAGAAAATGGTGAATTAGAAGAGGAGAATTCTATTGGAACTCGAGAAGAAGGTGGTCGTAAATTGCCCCTATTAATTGCTTATGGAGCTAATCGATTTCAAGTAAAAAATTATTTGGAAATAGATTATGCCATTTATGATCCCGCTATTACTCTAACAGGAACTACGGAGCTAATTGATGTAGAGGATTTTCTTACATCAATGGATTATGCAGCTGCAAAAGAGGCAATGGATTCTTCATTTGCAAAAGAAATCGGAAAAGCAAAAAAGGCAACAGATCGCTTAGAAACAATTAAAAGAATAATTGCTGAGATACTTCCTGACCTGTCAGGAGAAAATTGTATTAAATTTTTTGGACCTAAACTTCCAGGAAGTGCAGGACCCAGTGGAGTTCATTGTGAAACTCCATATGGTTTGGTTCCAATGTCTGCGTTGAGTCTAGGCTACCGAACTACCATGGGATGGATCGTCGATTTGGCTTGGAGATTGTATAGTGAATACCCTGATGAAATAAAACCCCTATCTCAGCCTGCAATTGTTTTAATAGATGAGATTGATTTGCACCTCCATCCAAAGTGGCAGAGAAAAATTATCCAAAATTTATCTACTCATTTTCCCAATACTCAGTTTATCGCAACCGCTCATAGTCCTTTAATGGTTCAGTCTGCAAATTATGCTAATCTTGCAGTTTTAGTTAATGATGGCGATCATATTCAAATTAATAATTCACCTGAGTTCTTAGAAGGATGGCGAGTTGATCAAATTCTTACAAGTGAATTGTTTGGATTAACAAGTGCCAGAAGCGAAGAAATTGAAAAGAAAATTAGAAAGCGTCAGGAGCTACTACAAACTGACAGAACTTCTGAACAAGAGAAGGAGCTTCAGAAGATAGACAAAGAAATTGATGATCTGCCATCTCTAGAAACAGCTACAGATCAGAAAGCGCTAGACCTTATTAGGCGTGCAGCAATGGCTTTGCAAAATAAGAATGTATGATACAAATACAGCTTCTATCAATTCCAGTAATATTGCAATCAAATGGAACTCGAGAAAATCAATTCAATTGCGTTCTATTTAATAAAGATAATGCTTCATATAACACAAAAAAGAAAGAGTTTAAATTTTTACGAGAAATTTATGGGCACTCTGATGTTAAAAATGCTCTAAAAACTGCTCAGTATAAAAAATGCTGTTACTGTGAGAGTATCTCGGAAAATACTTCGTATGGAGCTGTCGAGCATTACCGTCCGAAAGGGGCTGTGATACCCGGAAAGAAACAAACAAAAATATACCCTGGTTATTATTGGTTAGCTTATGAATGGAAAAATCTATTGTTTATATGTCAACGCTGTAATACTAATAAGGGAGCCTACTTTCCATTGGAAGATGATTCTCGGCGAGCAAGAAATCATACTCAGTCAATTGCAAATGAATCTCCATTATTTATTCATCCAGCCATTGATGACCCATCGCAACATATAGATTTCCATGATGACGCTATTGTTAGCTTAACCTTGAAAGGGAAAACTACAATAGAGTATCTTAAGCTTGATAGAACAGACTTATTTGAAAGTAGAAAAAAAGTTTTTGTTCTTTTTAAGCATTTAGTGGATACAGCTCGGATATTCTATGGAGATATTACTCTCCAAAATTATTACAATGAGGCACTCGCTATCATTAAAGAATATCTTTCTGTATCTTCACAATATAGCGCCATGATAAACGCATATTTCAAACAATTTACAAATTTACCAGAATTCTCTGGAATTAATACAATTTGACCAAAGCTGAGGCCAGTAAACTTCCTTGCTCCGTTAATGCGTTAGACTGACCAAAATCATTTAATGAGATTAATTGATTCTCGATCTCTTCCTTTCGTTTTAACAGGAATTTCTGATTAGATTGAATAAGATCTGTCATTAATAACTTTTTAATAAATTCCCTGATTGTTCTAAATACATATAGAGCATGAATAATGCCTCTTGGGTCTCTAAACTCATTCTTCCATGGTGAGAAGTATTTTTGGCTCGACTGTTTGACCAGAGGTACTATATCTTCAATTAAAGTGAGTTGAAGATGCATAGTTTCATGCAATATAGCCTCAGCAACTCTCAAACTATCATTATCTATTCGTTGCGATGGTATTGAGAGAAAGATTGAAAAAGGTATATTAGGTAAGCTGTAGCTGACATCATATTCATCATCTACAAGTTTAAGTAAATGAATATTTCTAACTAAAGCTTTTATAGTATCAATGATGGAATTTTCAATTTTCAACCATTCGAAAGCATCATCAATGCACTCCAAAACGGGTAATGACTGTAGTTCATCCAACCTATAGGTATCTATATTCTTTTTTCTATCATTTAAGGCTAATTCCAGGGGAACTGGAAACACTGGAATTTGATTTTGTAATACATGAGCCTGAGGATATAAATCTGCAATCTTTTTACTTATAAGGCAAGATGCTGTTGAATAATTATCTTTATTAAGCCCCGTTTGCCTTTCTAGAGTCATCCATTTTTCTTCTGCAAGCCTTTGACCTAGAACTGGAAACCATGGTAATGAATCTGCATTGTTAAAATGTTGCAGGATGAGTGTCTTAAGTTCATTCACTCTCTATTCCTATAAAAAGAATAAACAAGAGTAAAACGTTCTCCTCCTTTAATTGTTGAAACCGCGTGGTTTGATTTAGCAGATATTTCAAATGCAAATGCGCTATTGTGTATTGGCCTGTATATCTTACCCAGGTCATTCGGGTCGGTACTATTGAATAACATAAGCATCCCTCCATTCTCGTCAACCCATCCCCGATTGAGTTGTATTAGAAGCCTGTGAGTTTCCTTGCCAGGAATAAAATCGTTATGTAGCCTAATCCTCTGCCCCGGAATAAGTTTGTGAGCGGTACAATCTATCTTGTTATCAAGTGTTATAGCAAATACATTTTCCATGAATTGCTTTACTTGATTAAGATATTCATCGTCGACTAGAGATATGAGTTTTGAAGGCAGGTTAATATCATAAAAACTAAATTCATATTGCTCGTAAAAGTCAGTTTCAGTCAATGACCAAGGAGCTGATTTTTCAAGCCATGACAATATTTCCATACTAAATTCAACATTGAATATGTTTGGAGAAGATGCATGAGGAAATGGGGCTTCTGATTTAGTTACAGGCCCTATTCTTAGATGAGGATTCGTTGGTATTTTCATTAAGAATATATTGAAGTTTCTTTCTGATATGACTGATTATGTGTAATTGATCTCGGCAATAAACTGAAGGATTATTGTATTTAGATTTGGCACTCCACCGATGAAGTGGCATACCTCCACCGCACACATAAAGTTCTGAACAGGTTTTACATTTTTCTGAGGTGGGGCGCTGAAGCATATGGGATAGAGTAAATTCTTCAGACTTAAATACCTCTGTAAGTTCATGTGTTTTTATATTCAGTTGTTCCGAGAATCGATCAGCTCCACTGAAGTTACTTTTTAAGGTATCATTTTTAGTAATTGTTCCATCTGTATCAATCACGACAATACCAAAATCTGTGATTCCTGTACCTTCCTTAATACTTCTGCCACCCAGAATCAAGCGAATATAGTCATCCAGAATTCTAATTTTGATAGGATTTTTATCTTTTAAATATATATCAACCAGGCCCTGAAGCCATGTGCCATATTCACTCGAATCAAACGAAGCTTTACCATAGGGAAGCTTGTCATGGTTTCCATCACGATATAGAAAATCTACATTCTTAGTGCCAGTTGATTTAAAAAAGTTATAAATTTCCACTGGATTAGATTTTGGTTCAATTACTGCCAATAGTCCTGCAAAAAGAAAAGATGAATCTGGGTGTGATTTTAGTTTTTTCAGACCGGCAATAACTCGACTAAAAGTACCTTCTCCTTTATGACCAACCCTATTTGCGTTATTAATGTTTTCCGGGCCATCCAAGCTAACAGATATTGAGACACGGTATTGGGAACATAAATCAAGTGTGACTTCGTTAATTAGCATTCCATTGGACTGGATACTGATGCAGTATTTATCTGGAATTACAGAACGAAGTTGCTGCAGAAGATATTTGAGTCTTTGAAAACCCAAAAGCAATGGTTCACCACCATGTAAAACGACAGCAAAGGGTTTAGTTTGCGAGATTCTTACTTTTTCTAGATTAGCTGCGATTGCTGAAATCGTTTCTCTAGAGATAAAGTTGGGCATATCTTCCCAACTATCATCTCCCATATTATATACATAACAGTAGCTGCAATTAATATTGCATCGACTGGAGACCTTAATTAATACGGTATCAATCTGAATCACTTAGGATTCAACGGTTGTGCCGATTGTGCACTCGATCATAATTGTAAACAGTTGACTCACTTTCATTTCTAACTTCTTCGATTAGTCGAGAAAGAACGGGGCTGTCTATTGCATCAATATCAATCTCTACAAGTTGCTCATTAGGTGTTAACGTATCAAAGCGAAAATGTGGGGAAGGTTGATTCATCGTTGAGTCCATGGTTATAAAGTTACTTTCTTTATAATATTTTTTATAAATTATTTGAAATCCAAATTTGTTGTAAATATTAAGCTAATATTCAATTAATTGCATCAATTTCTTTGGCGAGTCTATGGAGAATATAATTCTATTATTTTTGTGGAGAATAACATTCTGTTTTTTAAAAGAAAATATTAGTATATTTTTTCTATTTTTTATCATTCATACATGAGTTAATTCTACTAAATGACACCTGGCCATAATTTAATATGGCTCTACTAGGTTTAAATATTGGAACCCTATGATTAAGCCGGGCTTATTGCTTCAATCCGCCAGTTTTACACTGGTAGCATATTCCGTGCGCCTTTCATAGAAGCTTCGTCAATGAGGTATGTTGATTTTCATGGAGTCTTTGATCCAATTTCACTGGCAAATCCTCAATGCTTCTTGACAAAATTTACCCGATCACATTTTCAACGATCTTTTATTTTTAAGCGTATCTATTAGAGTTAACGTAGCTTTCTCCCCATCATACTTAATAGCTACATCTTTCCCAGCAACTGGTTTGCCATCAACAGCATTTAGTCGGTGCACAATAAAATCTTTCTTGACCTGCTGATAAAAAACAGCATTCTCTTTATCAATATAAATAATTTGTCCTTGATACTGGTTTTTATCAACGGGTGCTGTAGCTAAATAAATATTGTAGACACCCGGCTTGATACCTTCATCAACCTTCTTGATAGTGCCAACCGTTTCCCATTCATTATTATTCTGAGTTTGTAGAATCTTTTGTCCATTCATTATAATCATTCGTAGCTTTGCGGGTGTCGTCATTTCAAATTAGTTGTAAGTAGGATTACTGGCAAGATTAAATTATCCTGCTTCCTGTTGTCCGGCAATTTCTTCCAATATTTTTAAGAGATCGAAAGACTCTGATCTTTCCACGCCATGCAAAAAAGCGATCAATTGCAGTGCGCCGCTCCCCTTGGCTGAGAAGCTGCCATCTTGCAGTGCTTTGATGGTGAACTGAACGATATTTGGGCAATTTCTGCCTTGCTCAAAATAATTCTTTATTTTGCTTTGGAGAAATTCTTTATTCTCACTAGATAGATCGCGCATTAAATCATGTGGCTTGCGTTTGTCTTTTTTAATCAGATTGTAAATAGAGTCAAGCAATGAATTCGGCGTGGTCTGTTTTTGATGGTTGTTTTTGGTTGAAGTGGTATCAGGTTTGCCTTCAGCGCTGGATACTTGATCATCCGTAGAATTAGATGGGTGCGCTTTTCTTAGCTTTAAGAATTGACTAAATTGGTATACATCCAATCGTGATATTTCTTCCTGTGTACTGAGCGCCAGCCAGGTGATTACTTCCTCTTGATTGGCTTTATAGAGTCTCGTTAAATCATAGAGTGCTGTGACATCGGTGCAACGGCCTGTCCGGTATACTTCTCCGAGTGGATCAGGTAGATCAAGGAGTGTAGCGTGCATGGTGATATAAGGATTGGTTTTGCCAATCAGTCTGGCAATTTCAGACTTGGTTTTTCCGGCTGCTAATTGTCGCCCAATGAAGTCAGCAATCTCTCTGGAGGTTAAATCATCTCTTTGTAGATTCTCGATTACCTGATCCGCTTCACTGTAATCGGTATCTATGAATGCCGGAATCTTTGTTAATCCGGCATTAATGCTGGCACGATAGCGTCTGGCACCATGATTAATGATATAGGTTCCAGGCTTATCCGGATTGGGGCGTACCGATATCGGTGATTTTACTCCGCGTAATTTAATCGTCTTCGTTAATTCCCGTAACGTTTCCTGATTAAATTCCTTCCTGGGTTGATGGATATCTTCGCTGATCAGCGTGATGTCAATTTCTGTCGCGCCGATAGGTGCAACAAGCCCTTTTTTATTTTCCTTTTTTCTTCCTGTCATTTTTATCGTGGGCCTAACTTGCGCTCGTTATACCAGGCAGAAATATTTATTTAGATAAAATAATTCCACCCATATATGATTATAAAGATAAAAACTATGGATGCAGTCATCAACAAATAGAACCGCGCAAAAAAGTTATCTTTGCACCTTCGGTATTCTTGTTTTTCTTGTTCAGTTTATTATTGAATGCCTAATCTCTCGTGTCAGAAAACGGCATACGTTTTCAGATTCTCTCGATTTCCATCAGTTACTCATCTATCCTTTATTCATATCATTCTAAGGTAACTATTAATATTAAGGATGTTAATACAAATCAATGATGTATTAACTATTGATTTAATTTCTATTCTAAGCCCATTATTAATAATTATCCACAAACTATGTATATAACGAAGCTATTATTTGGCCCTCCACATTGAATTAATGAATTTGTGTTTTTATTTTAGATTAAAATAGCAGCAATATTACTGCAAAACAATGGTGCTGATTAGTTAAGCTGCTTAAACCCTAAAAATGGCAGGGCTATTATATGTACAATTTAATCTTAATCACAAATATTTTGCGTATCCTTGATGAAAAGGATATGACCAAATCAGAATTGGCAGAAAAGGCGGGGGTCTCCATCTCTTTTTTTACCGATCTGACCAATGATAAAGCCAATCCATCACTCAGAATTATAGAGGCAATTGCAGAAGCACTCGAGACTCCGCTGCCGATGCTATTGGATAGTTCGGATATGAGCACGGCTGATCTTGAAGCATTAACCAATCGAAAGCTAAAGCATTTACCTAAAGGCTTTGTCTGGAAAGGGGGGGTTCTGAGTGAGTATGAAGCTTATCAAGTCGAGCAATGGGATAAAAAGAACAGGGCATTTTTATTAAAAAATAAAAGTAATAAATAAACAAAGTAATAAAAAGCAGTAAAAAAGTATTGCGCAAAATATAATTACGTTATATTGTAATGTCATGTGTAAGTTGTTGGAGTACTCGCATGACACTGCAAGATCAATTACCTCACATCACAACCGTTAAGGATCGCGCTAAGAGCAAGCTGGAGCGTGACGCAAGGGAAATACTGTCTGCATTACAGGATCCTGAAACGGTTGAAATCATGGTCAATGCCGATGGCCGTATCTGGCAAGAGAAGCTGGGTCAGAAGATACAACATATCGGAAATATCCAGGCTGCCCAAGTTGAGGCTGTCATCAAAACGGTTGCAGGTTTCCACGGCAAGGAAGTCAATCGATTCAACCCGATGATTGAAGGTGAATTTCCGCTCGATAATTCACGCTTCGCCGGTCAACTACCACCTGTTGTTTCGTCCCCCACATTTGCTATCCGTAAAAAAGCCATCAAGATTTTCACACTTGAGCAGTATGTAGAAACCGGTGTGTTGTCGCCCAGACACTCTGATGTCATCAAAGATGCGGTGCGCAAGCATCGCAATATTCTAGTCATTGGCGGCACTGGGTCAGGTAAAACAACCCTGATCAACGCCATTATCAATGAAATGGTTTTGTGTGACCCGGATGAGCGCATCTTTATCCTGGAGGATACCGGTGAGATTCAATGCGCTGCGGAGAATTTTGTGCAGTATCACACCACACTCGATGTCGACATGACGCAGTTGTTGAAAACAACCTTGCGTATGCGCCCGGATCGTATTCTGGTCGGTGAAGTCAGGGGAGCGGAAGCACTGGATTTGCTCGATGCCTGGAACACCGGTCATGAGGGTGGGGCTGCAACTTTGCACGCCAATGATGCGCTATCAGGACTTACTCGATTGGAATCCCTGATTTCACGCAATCCTTCAGCACCGAAAGAAATCATGCCATTGATCGCGGAGGCGGTTGATATGGTGGTACATATCACGCGCACACCCCACGGCAGGAAAATCCAGCAGATTATCGAAGTACAAGGTTTTAAAAGAGGAAGTTACCAAATCAAGAAGCTGTAAATAAATAACAGGAGTTAGTTAATGAAAATATTGCCTTCAATTTCACCCTTCTTCATTGTTTCTTTATGCGTTTTCCTTTTGTTTTTCTTGTCGGTTGATAACGCACAAGCGGCTGTTGGTGCGGGCGGTGCGCTTCCTTATGAAACTTGGCTGGTTAATCTCAGAAATTCCGTCACCGGTCCTGTTGCTTTCACCCTATCCATTGTCGGCATTGTCGTTGCGGGTGGCATCCTGATCTTTGGCGGCGAACTCAATGCTTTTTTCCGCACCTTGATTTTTATCGTGCTAGTTATGGCATTACTCGTGGGTGCCAATAACATTATGACCAATCTATTTCAGGGTGCGGTCATTCCGGGTGAAATACCCAAAGACCAGGAATCAATCCTCAATTCACAGGAATAGGAGGCAAACTCATGGCGCTTCGAACCATACCTATCCGTCAATCGGGAAACCGTCCCAACTTGTTTATGGGTGGCGACCGGGAACTGGTTATGTTCTCTATCCTGATTGCAGCCACATCCATATTTGTAGCGATGGAAATTAAGGCCACACTCTTCGGCATAGCTCTATGGATTTTTGCGCTGTTTGCACTAAGACTAATGGCTAAAAATGATCCGCAACTGCGTCATGTTTACTTACGCCAGATGCAATACAAGAAATACTATCCGGCGCGAAGCACTCCTTTTCATGACAATACCCGCCAGCAGGAAAAACAGCATCTATGATTGCCGCTATTTCTATCCTTATCGCAATATGCGGTGCTGTGCTGCTTCTAATACTATTTATCCGTATTCGTGATGCTGGAAAAGAATTAAGGCTGGATCAACATCGATCAAAAGAAATGGGCTTTGCCGATTTGCTGGTCTATGCGGCGGTAGTGGAAGATGGCGTGATTGTCGGCAAGAATGGTTCATTGATGGCCGCCTGGGTATTTTGTGGCGATGATACGGCCAGCAGTACCGAGATTGAGCGTGAGCGGGTGTCATTCCGCATTAATCAGGCTTTATCACGCTTAGGCAATGGCTGGATGATCCATGTCAATGCCATCAGAAAACCCGCGCAAGGTTATTCAGACAAAGCGCTTTCCAATTATCCCGATCCCGTTACTGCTGCCATTGACGAGGAGCGGCGTAATCTGTTTGAGCGTATCGGCACCCTATACGAGAGTTGCTTTGTCGTATCACTGACGTACTTGCCGCCGATGCTGGCACAGCGCAAGTTCGTTGAACTCATGTTTGACGATGACACCCAGGCACCCGATCAAAAAGCCAGAACACAAGGCTTGCTGGAATATTTTCAGCGTGAATGTGCCAACTTTGAATCCCGATTATCCAGCGTATTTCATTTGTCGCGTTTAAAAAGCCGCAAGCTGGTCAATGAAGACGGTACAACCATCACCCATGATGATTTCTTACAGTGGCTGCAATTATGCGTGACCGGCCTGGATCATCCGATGGTGCTACCTGCCAATCCGATGTATCTGGATACCTTGCTCGGCGGTCAGGAAATGTGGGGTGGAGTCGTACCTAAAATTGGCCGTAATTTCGTCCAAGTGGTCTCGATTGAGGGTTTTCCGCTGGAATCCTCCCCTGGCATGTTAAACCTGCTCTCTGAATTGCCGGGCGTGTACCGCTGGTCATCGCGATTTATCTTTATGGATACGCATGAAGCAGTCAATCATCTGGAAAAATTCCGCAGACGCTGGAAACAAAAAATTCGTGGATTCTTTGATCAAGTGTTTAATCTGCAAAGTAGCAACATTGATGAAGACGCACTGAATATGACTGAAGATGCGCAGTCTGCTATTGCTGAGACCAATAGCGGCATGGTCGGCCAAGGCTACTATACCAGCGTAGTCGTGCTGATGATGGAAGATCGGGCTTCACTGGAAGAAGCCGGGCGAAAGGTAGAGAAAGCCATCAATCATTTAGGTTTTGCTGCACGGGTGGAAACCATCAACACCATGGATGCCTATCTGGGCAGCCTGCCCGGCCACGGTGTTGAAAATGTGCGCAGACCCCTCATCAATACGATGAATTTGGCCGATTTGTTGCCGGTCAATACCATCTGGACAGGAAAACCTATCGCCCCTTGTCCGATGTATCCGCCCAATTCACCGCCATTGATGCACTGTGTCACTCAGGGCGCAACGCCTTTCCGGCTGAATCTGCATGTACGTGATTTGGGCCACACCTTCATGTTCGGACCTACAGGAGCCGGTAAATCCACGCATCTGGCGTTGATTGCCGCGCAATTGCGGCGTTATCAGGGCATGTCGATTTATTGCTTTGATAAGGGGTTATCGATGTATCCCCTCACAAAGGCCGTGGGCGGCCAGCATTTCACGGTAGCAGGCGATGATGAATCGCTGTCTTTCTGTCCATTGCAATTCTTGCAGACCAAGGGAGATCGTGCCTGGGCGCTGGAATGGATTTGTTTGATGGTAGAACTGAACGGCATCACCGTCACTCCGTTACAGCGTAACGAAATCAGTCAGGCCATTACTAACATGCATCAAAGCGGCTCAAAAACCTTATCGGATTTGTCAGTGACAATCCAGGATGAATCGATACGCGAGTGTCTTCGGCAATATACCATCGACAGCATGATGGGGCACTTACTCGATGCTGAAGCCGATGGATTGAATCTGTCGACCTTCACCACGTTCGAGATCGAAGAATTGATGAATCTCGGTGATAAATACGCACTGCCAACTTTGCTGTACCTGTTTCGGCGCATCGAGCGCAGCCTGCATGGCCAACCTTCCGCCATTATTCTGGACGAAGCCTGGCTGATGCTGGGGCATCCGGTGTTTCGTGCCAAGATCCGCGAATGGCTCAAGGTCATGCGTAAAAACAATTGCCTGGTATTGATGGCAACGCAAAGCCTGTCCGATGCGGCCAACAGCGGGATTCTCGATGTGATTGTTGAGTCCACCGCCACCAAGATATTTCTACCTAACGTATTTGCACGCGATGAGGAAGCATCAGCACTCTACCGGCGCATGGGACTAAACACCCGCCAGATTGAAATCTTGGCTTCTGCCATTCCCAAACAGCAATATTACACGGTGTCCGAGAACGGTAGGCGGCTCTACGACTTGGCGCTTGGCCCATTGGCACTCGCTTTTGTGGGATCAACGGATAAGGAATCGATCGCCACGATTAAAAACCTGTGTGACAAGTATGGAGACCGCTGGGTTCACGAATGGCTGGCGATCAAGGGATTAACGTTGTCTGACTATGGAGTGGCCGCATGAATATGATCAACGAACTATTCAAGTTAAAGCCGAGTGCGGATGAGACTATGCGTGTCAATGACAACATGATGGAAGGTGGTCGCCGCTCTGGAGAAAACGAAAATCCTTATCTGTCAGCACGGCGTACCTGGAATGACCACATGCGCGCAGTGCAAGCATCACGCAATATGTGGCAAATGCTGGCGCTCCTTAGTTTATTGATTGCGTTGGCAGGGGTGGGGGGTGTGATTGTCATCGGCAGTCAGTCCAAATTCATTCCCTATGTCGTGCAGGTCAATAAACTAGGTGAAGCCATCGCGGTTTCCCGTGCGGATATTGCTGCTGTTGCCGATCAGCGCGTAGTGCATGCATCAGTTGCAGCATTCATCAATGATTTGCGTATGGTCACACCGGATATCGCCTTGCAGCGTCGAGCCATCTTTCGTGCCTATGCCATGCTGTCCAATAATGATCCGGCTACTGCAAAAGCCAATGAATGGTTTAATAGCACTGAAGCCAGCAGTCCTTTCAAACGTGCTGAAACACAAACCGTCAATGTTGAAATCATATCGGTGATACCCCAATCACCGGAGACCTGGCAGGTCGACTGGCTGGAGAAAATCTATGACCGGCAGGGGCACTTAACCGAGCCGCCTTTCAAGATGCGCGCATTGCTCAGGATCTATAACAAGCCGACCACACAAAGCACCACGGAAGAGCAGATCCGAAATAACCCGCTGGGTATTTATATCCAGGATTTCTCCTGGTCGAAACAAACATAAAGGGGTCATTCATCATGAAACCGTTACTCTCTTTAAGTACGCTAAGCACCCTAAGCACGCTGATTCTCTCCATTGGACTGGTTGCCCCAAGCTATGCCAACGGCTTGTCTGAAGCGTATTTCACCGATAAGAACCCTCAACTAACCCCGCAGGAACGTGCCGCCATTGATCTGGCCAAGAAATGGCAGGCAGTTAATCCCACCGGCACAAAGCCGGTTGCGGGGCCTGATGGCTCCATTCGGTTTCTGTTTGGTTCACAGCAACCCAGCATCATCTGTGCAGTATTACAGGTGTGCGATATCGAATTGCAGCCGGGTGAGCAAGTGAATTCGATTCATCTAGGCGACCAGGCGCGCTGGCTAATAGAACCCGCGGTTACCGGCCAAGGTTCTGCTGAGGTGCAACATCTGATTGTAAAACCATTGGATGTGGGGCTTGAAACATCCTTGGTAGTGACGACCAACCGGCGCACGTATCACATGCGTCTGCGATCTCATCGGCGCGATTTTATGCCGAGAGTGAGTTTTACTTATCCGGAAGATGCGCTGATTAAATGGGATGCGATTAGAGATAAAGAAAGCCACGCCATGGGAATCAGGAAATCGCGCACCATTTCTGAAACCGGGGAGTATCTGGGCAATCTGGACTTTGCGTATGCAGTGTCTGGCGATGCTGCCTGGAAGCCGCTACGTGTCTATAACGACGGTCAAAAAACCATCATACAAATGCCTGCCATCATGGCACAGACAGAAGCACCGACTTTGCTACTACTGAACAAAGAAGGCGGTATTTTTAGCGATGATGAAACGGTCATGGTGAATTACCGCTTGCAGGGTGATCGCTATATTGTGGATACCGTTTTTGATCGTGCGATTCTAATTGCCGGTGTCGGCGGCAATCAAAGCCGGGTGACGATTACGCGGGGGAATTGATGATGAATAAAATGATCACCGCATCCAACTCTATTTTTATCCTTATGCTGGTTTTATTGCTATTGAATGGTTGTGTAAGCCAACCGTATGGCAATTTTATTCAAAATCCTTCAACTACATACAGCAAAATCATGGCCGATGATGTAACGGCCCAAATAGTGCGGCTGTACCCGGCGGCCAATACCCAGTTTAATTTGCGCCATGTGGTTAATGATCCGTTTGGTCATGCCTTGATCGAAAAGCTGCGTCTTCAAGGGTTCGCGGTTCAGGAAGCCATTCAGCAACCAATCTTTGCTGCGCCGAATCAACCTGATACTGAACCGCAAAAAGGATTTACGCTAAGTTACATCGTAGATCAGTCGGGTGATTTGTATCATGTCAAACTCATGATTGACGATATGCGCTTGTCGCGTGCATTCGCGGTACAGGCCGACAGTATTGACCCTGCCGGTCTTTGGGTCAGAAAAGAATAGGGGTAAGGATGATGTCAACCAATTCAAAACTCCTGTCGCCTGATTCATCCCCGGATGGAGTTACCAAAAGTGTCGGGGTGCGGCGCGTCAATAACCTCCCGATTGTTATCTTTGGCGCGATCATGCTGGTATTCATGCTGCTTATGATGATCGTCGCCATGAATCGCGCAGCTGAACGCGGTCAATACGATTTTGATGGTAATCATGACACTCAGTCGAGCAATTCTTTTGCCTCACTGATTGCCAAAGACTATATCGGCGGCATTATCGAACCCAAAACTCAGACTAAAACTCCTGATTTAACCGAAAAATCACCTCTACAGGGAATTATTATTGAACGACCATCGGATCTGGATCGGCCGCCTTTACCGCCATCAATGGATACTGCCGATCCATCGCTTCATGCTGATATTGCGCATATTCGGATGCTGAAACGCCAGCAACTGGAAGAAGCGATCAAGGCCAAAACCAATGTGAATGTGATTGCACCCAGAAGTACCGGATCACCACCGGATTTAGCCAACACCGGCGCACCTAAAACACGCGAGGAAATGTTGGCCAAATTGGCATCGGTGCGTCAACAGATCGATGCAAACCTGCGCGAAGATCCTACGGCCGCCTATCATGCGCGTCTGGCGCAGTTGCGGCAGGATGGGGGAGCGGGTGTGGCCGGAGGAATGGGAGCGGGTAGAAGTGACGAATCCATGGATGATGGAACACCTCGATTGCTGGATGATGAGACTGGTACACGGGATAAGGATTATTCGCGCTTTGATTCAGCAGAAGGAGAAGCGCGCTGGAAATTAAATAGCGAAGTCCAAAAGCCTGCATCGCCTTATGTCCTGCAAACAGGATTTGTCATACCGGCAACTCTGATATCCGGTATTAATTCCAGTCTGCCTGGGCAGATCATGGCACAGGTTAGCCAGCATATTTATGATTCACCCATCGGTAAATGGCGTTTGATTCCGCAAGGTTCCAGACTGGTGGGCACCTACTCCAGCGAAGTGGAATTTGGTCAGGCACGTGTGCTGGTCGCCTGGCAACGCATCATCTTTCCGGATGGTAAGACCATGGATATTGGTGCCATGCCGGGTGCTGACGGGGTCGGCTATGCAGGGTTTAAGGATCTGGTGAATAACCATTACCTGCGCATCTTCGGATCAGCGCTGATTATGTCGGCGATTGTTGCCGGTGCCGCGTACAGCCAGCGTGATGCAGGCGGTGCGTTCGGGCGGCAAAATGCGGGCAGCATTATGAGTCAGTCGCTCGGTCAGCAATTGGGGTTGGTAACCGCCAATCTTATCCGCAAGAACCTGAATATCTCACCCACCCTTGAAATCAGACCGGGGTATCGCTTTAACATCATTGTTACCAAAGACATGAGGTTTTCCAAACCGTATCAATCATTTGATTATTAATAACAGGAGTGATCAAACATGACAAACAGTAAAAATCTATCCACCCGATTGATCATGATACTGCTCGTGCTGGGTAATACCGGTTATTCATCGGTTATCAAAGCCGGTGGAATGGCTGTCATTGATGTGGCAAATATCAAACAAACCACAATTACCGCGCTTGAAGCGATAGAGCAGACCCAAAAGCAAATAGAGCAGTATCAGACGCAATTGCAGCAATATGAGAACATGATCCGAAATACCGTGGCGCCGCCTGCTTATGTCTGGGCGAAAGTGGAGTATGCGATGAACAAGCTCATCAATTTGACCAACACCATACGCTATTATGAACAGCAGTATGGCGGACTGGATGGTTATATGCAGCGGTTTCGCAATGTTGAATATTATCGCAGTTCCCCTTGCTTTAGTTTGCAGGAAAAATGCAACGAAGGTGCCTGGAAGTTATTGAAGGAGGGACAAAATACCAGTACGGATGCCCAAAAAAATGCCAATGATTCCCTCTTGCGGGGTTTAAGCGAGCATCAGAATCAAATTCCACTCGATGCAGCGCACCTGCAAGTCTTACAACAAAAGACTGAATCCGCTCAGGGACAAATGGAGGCGCTGCAATATGCAAATCAATTGGCTGCGTACCAGGCAAATCAGTTGCTGCAAATGCGCCAGATGCTGATTGCTCAGCATAATGCCGCCAATACGATAAGTCAGGCCGAGGTAGATCAAAAAGCCATGCAGCAGGCTGCACGTGAAGCGGCAACCAAGCGATTGAGTCCTGAAATATTGCCAGTGGGTAGAAACTGGTCTGTCAGGGATGCCTTTTGAAACACCAATACAAGGAGATACCGATGAAAAAAGGTCATTTGATTATTGCAATTATCTGTTCATTGTCTTTGTTGCTGCTGTCAGGGTGTTATAAGGATGGCGATGGCAAGCTTGAATTGAAGGAGCCTAAGAAGGAATTAAGTGAAATGCCGGAAAGAAAGAATTGGCTTGAAATGGATGTCTCTGATCCTGATAAATTCAAGAAACAGATGGATGGCACTAAGTAAGCATTTTATAAAATTGTGGGATTAGCTAAATGTTAAAAAGCCCAATCATATTTTTGCTTGTTTTTATTATATTGTTAAGTTTTTCATCTGCTGTATTTGCAGAGCTTGCTTACATTGATCCTGCTACGAATCAAAGTGTATTAGATCAGGTAATCCAAAAATTTTTGGGAAAAGTTAAAACCTGGCAAACAGTCATACAAGGTGCAGCTGAGCGCTTGTTTTGGACTTTAGTGTTGATTTCCATGGTCTGGACTTTTGGGATGATGTTACTGCGCAAGGCGGATATTGGGGATTTTTTTGCTGAGTTCACTCGTTTCATTATCTTCACAGGATTTTATTTCTGGCTGCTGACCAATGCTGTATCAGGTCACAATATAGCGGGTACTATTATTGCCTCGATGCAGCAATTGGGTGGCACGGCTGCTGGTTTGCCGAGTGGTGCCAGTCATTCCAGTGTTATGGATACAGGGGTTTTAATCTGGACTCAAGCAACAAATAATCTCACTCTACTGCAACCGATCGATAGCCTGATTGCAGTCATCATATCACTGATTATTCTCGTTGTTTTAGCAGTCATTGCAGTCAACATGCTACTCTTGCTGATTTCATCCTGGGTACTGATGTATGCGGGTATTTTCTTTTTAGGTTTTGGTGGTGCACGCTGGACATCCGACATCGCCATAAACTACTTTAAAACGGTTCTGGGTGTTGGTATTCAGTTGTTTGTAATGCTTTTGATTGTTGGTATTGGCAGTGATCTGTTATCTAGTTTTTACGCCAAAATGGGTAAAAATGTTCTGAATTATGAAGAATTGGCGGTGATGTTGATTTTTTCGATTGCATTTTTTGTATTGATTTCCAGATTGCCGCTGTTGCTGGCTGGCATTGTAACGGGTAGTAGCATAGGGTCTGCTGTCGGAATTGGCAGTTATGGCGCCGGTGGTTTTATGGCGGTGGCAGGTACGGCGGCAGCCGTTGCATCTTATGGCGGCACACTGGCAGCCGGTCGGCTGACAGCAGCAAGAAGTGCGGGGCCGGATGCATTACGTAGCGCCATAGAAAAAGGCCAAGCCCAGGAATCGGCAAGCGTAAACAATATTTCGCGAGGAGGTGGTAAATAATGGATAAGGCATTCAAGCAATTCGCTCGATGATGGATTTGCCGCCGGATATGCAAGAAAGAGTGGTGTGCTCAATCGCTGCCGCCATCAAGTATGAAATACCAGCCAATATCTTACTGGCGATAGCCGAAAAAGAGGGCGGCAAACCGGGGCAATGGGTGCGTAATAGTAACGGTACTCACGATATTGGCTCGATGCAGTTTAATACTGCATATCTCCAGGATTTATCAAAATATGGCATTACGCCTGATCATGTGGCAAATCCGGGTTGTTATTCCTATGATCTGGCCGCATGGCGAGTGCGGCTACATATCAAAAATGATAAAGGTGATATCTGGACAAAAGCGGCCAATTATCATTCGCGTACTCCAAAATATAATGCGAAGTATCGCGCTGATTTGATTGTCAAAGCCGTTAAATGGGCTGATTGGTTGGAAGGACGGTTTCCTTCTTCAATGCTTTTCTAGGCAGAGAGATCTGGGTTCCATTGACTTCACGTTTGCCACGGTAGCCGGGATCGTATATGGCTTGCCTTGAAGTGGCTCCTCTGAACTCAGCAGCCTGACAGAAAATTAAGTTACGTTGTAATTAGTCGATCCTGAAATAACTGCAAGCACTTGATATTAAGCTGGAATGATCTATCTTTTGGTGATCATAACAACCGAAAATGTTAAAATGGCACCATATTTCTGGTCGAACTGGTGATTAAAAATGCTAAGACGTAGCAGTACGATTCATCAACCGAATCTGTTTGGAACAGATTTTTTGATGCAGTTGGATGTCAATGATCCATTGCTGAAGCTTGCAGGCGCGATACCGTGGCAAGAATTTGACGAAGCATTCTCGAATCACTACACGAAATCAACAGGCGAGCCGAGTAAGCCGATCCGGTTGATGGTTGGGTTATTGATCCTGAAGCAATTAGAGAATTTGAGTGACGAATCGATAGTATTGCAGTGGAAGTGCAATCCTTATTATCAGGCTTTTTGCGGCATGAAAGAGTTCCAGCAGAAGCTGCCTTGTCATAGCACGGAGCTGGTGCATTTTCGCAAGCGCATAGGCGCGCAGGGCATGGAACAGATTTTCCGGATGAGTGTTGGTTTGCATAGGGAATCGGCGCTGGAAGATGTCATTCATGTTGACACGACAGTGCAAGAGAAGAACATCACATACCCGACAGACAGCAAACTGGCGATCAAGATTATCAACCGCCTCAACAAGATTGCCAAATCCCATGGTATTTTACAGCGGCGCACTTTCATCAAGGAAGTGAAATCACTGCGCCTGGATATCCGGCACTACCGGCACGTAACGAAAAGAGCGAAGGCGAAACGCGCACTGAAACGGCTCAGAACCATTGCAGGTATTTTGATGCGGGAGCTCAGGAGAGAATTGCCACAGTACTGCCTATTCGAGTGCTACCAAAAGGATTTTCTACTGTATGAGCGCATCCTGAAACAGAAAATCAAAGACACGCACAAAATCTATTCCCTGCACGAACCGCAAGTGTACTGTGTCGGCAAGGGAAAAGACCACAAACAATATGAATACGGCAGCAAGGCATCGATAGCCAGCACAGCGAAAGGCAACCTGATTGTCGGAGTTGTCAGTCACGAACAAAACCTGCATGACAGCCACACATTACCGGAGATATTGCGACATGTTGAGATTTCGCGCGGGAAAGCTGCCAAGCAGGCCGTATGCGATCGCGGCTACCGCGGCAAACGCGAAGTCAATGGAACTCAGATCATTTTGCCTGGAAAGGCGCTCAAGAAGGATACCCGGTACCAGAAAGACAAGAAGCGAAAACAGTGCAGGAGGCGTGCCGCGATTGAACCCATTATCGACCACCTGAAGTCGGATTATCGAATGGCAAGGAACTATCTGAAAGGCGCTATTGGTGATCGCATCAACCTGCTGATGGCTGCCGCAGCCTGGAATCTGAAACAATGGCTGCTGGCCATTTTTTGGCTCTTTTTCCCGTGGCGAAAACTGCAAATTTATCGGATTCCTTGATGAAAATCTAAACTGCAAGGGTATGAATTTGATAGGTAGCCGTTTTCTCGGGCGGCTTTTCAATAACAACTGTTGTTTGATACTTTTTCAGGGGCGGCTAAATAACACGAAAATTAGTACCAAATTGCGCGATTAGTTACAGCTGGTGAATGAAATTAGCTTCAAGACCAATGTCTTGGCTGCTTGAAGCCGGTTTCGGCCTGATACCTATAAGTCCGATGATCAGTATGATCAGCGGTAAGTCTAAGAAAAATATGGCTCGCCAAAAAAGATAAATCTGGGCACTGGCTTATTAAGATTCCAATTTAACATTCCAACGTATAAGATAAAACGCTAAGTTCAGTCGAAAAAGAACGCGTTGCAGTCAGACGTAGGCTGGAGCAACGTGTTATACGCTTGCAATTGGTAGTATGGAAACGCTATAAGCGCCGCCCATTTTTTGCGAGCTGCCTATAATTACTAACGCAGTTCTATTCTTTTCAAACCTATATTGTTGCCTATCAGTCGTAAAATCTAGGTGGAAGTCATTTGCCGACAGAGTGTTTACTTCGCTAAGCCTCACCGTACCATCGTAGTATCCGTTCCGAACAATCGAAACATCAGTTACGGCGGAAACATTTCTAGCTGGGCTACAATATTCAACGAACGCCCTGAATTTGCAGTTCCCATAAGAATCGGTGTTAATAGTATGAGCCTCCATTAAGGCATGAATCGCGAGGTACGATTCCATTTACATCCTCCTTATGTTATATATAACGTGAAGTTGAGCGTCGCGCCACCGGTAGACGGAACGTCCTTTCGAACGTAGTGTTATGCGTCACCGAATAATGCCGGTTCCGGGGGTACGAAGAGCAGTCAACCACTCGACGACTTTGGCACCGTCTACTTCCTTAATTGGATAACCACGTGTGTGAACAGTTTTCTTGGCGCCAACAGATAATGACGAAGTTGTGACCAAGACTCCCAAGTCTGCACCTTCGTAAAGTACATCCGCATATAATCCCTTTACGGTTACTTTCTCGACTTTCTCTTTCTGCCTTTTGCATTGGACGAAATGGAGTTGTGACACATCTGACTCAGACCGCTGGGGCGTCCAGACGCGGATATCAACTCCGTCATCATTTTGCCCAGGCCCGAGTTCCACTTTGCAGCCGACGCGATGAAAGTACTCAGCCACTAATTCTTCGAACTTGCGCCAATGCATTTTGAACAACAGGTGGGAATTCGTTGACAAGAAATCAATAAACCGTTGGTCAATAAACTCGCCATGTGCAGTCTTATTGGTGGATCGCGAAAAAAGACCGCTAAGCGGGATTACGTTCGTCCATTCGATCCACCGACTTCCCGCATGAGGATTTAGCCGCTGGATTCGTTCGTGGGTTTCAATTATTTCAAACATCGCCATCATCCCTTTTTCGCCAAGCGTTTCTCGGGCAGAGATGATTAGCGAAGTCGGATTAAGCGAGGTTCTTCCTTCGCGATGTGCCTCCTCAGTGAGTCGCATCATCCCTTCATAGTAGATAGTGTGAAGTATTTCTATAAACGACTGGCCGTGTTCCTGACCTAATCGACGAGTGAGGGAAAAAAGATCAAAGATTCCGTTGTGCTTCTCTGGCGTATGACCAATCTTGTGCAATATAGTGAAGTACAGATCCTCGTATTCTTCAGATCGGATACGAAGCGTGTGTTCTTCTGAATCGAGCACAAGATCTGGGTACTTTGAACCATAAAGCAGGTCGCAAAGTTCTTGAAGTGATACAGCGACACCAGCCTTGTAGCCAATTACCTCATGAAGATGATCTCCTAATTGACCAGCGTCAAACCAAAGTGCGCCCATTGCTAAGTCCTACGCATAACGTTTGAATTCAGGGGCGCGACACGGCTTGATCGCGACGCGTCCCTTGTAATGAAGGGTTAGCGCGCGCTCATTCGACCGCTACGCACAGCAGCAACAAAGAACTCAAGAGTGTCCAATGCTTGTCGAAGAATTCCTGAAAATACGGTACGGAGGCTCTGACTCTCTATGCCGAAATCATTCGCTACCTTTTTATAATTACTGCCCTTTCTGTGTGCAGCGCTGCTTGACCGCAAATTTTGGAGTTTCCTGAGAAATGAAGTATAGTCAGAGGCACCTTCTACACCGCACGAAGCAAGTGCAACTTCGAGGCGTGCGATGCTCCCCTTCAGATCGGTCTGCTGCTCTGTGGGAATCAGTTTGTTTAGCTGTTTCTCGTTTAACGAGTCGATCAATATCTTTGTGAGACCCAAAACCAATTCATCGAAGTCGCGCTGCTCGTCAGTGGCCGGAACCCTTACACATTGGAAGTGGTGTTCGTCGTCACTGCTTAAGGGTATTAACAACTGCCAGCCAAGGCATTCCTCACAAGCGGTTCCTAGGTCATGGTAATTTTTCTTAAACAAGTGCTCTGGACGATCCGAGTCTGTGAACTGAGCCAGAAGCTGACGCCTAAAATAGGTTTCACTCACACCACCTTCTAGTGGCTCATTATTCGCTCGCCAGTGTAGCTGTTCCTCATAGGGTAGATCTCTCCCAAGATCACCGAGCCATGCGCAGATTTTGTCATCGTGATGATTGTCGAGTTGCATGCTCCATAGGAAACCACAGCGTAGAAGAGAGTCTTCCACAGAGTATTTACTTGGCTGTTGATAGTACTTGTCCAAAACCTGCTTACGGAAATGCACAGGGGTCAAGTAATTTGGTGCACCCGGATTTGCTCCAAAAAAGTTTGCCAGAGCATCTGGATTCGATGTGTAGGTAATTTCATCTCCGGCTTCATCAATACCGATGACGAATTCGATATGTTTCTTCTTCGGTTCTTCGGCAAAACCCCAGAATCCGCTCTTAGACTTTGGCAGCGGGGCAATGAGGCGCTTTCCCAACAGCCGGCTAAATGCTCGATAGCTACAGATGCTACCAGAGTTGCCAAAGCCAAGTGCCCAACACATAAGACTTTCGCGATGATTGCCGCTCTCCTCCTTGAGTCCGAACTCTTCCAATGAGTGCTCAGAGTGTTCTCGATAATCGAATTGCATCGATAAGTGCATTTCCTTTATTGCCAGAAATTGAAGAAGTTCCTTAAGTCTAATCTGAACACGATCCGGTTCAATTACAGCCACTAGGTGCTCATTCCCTCCTTTGTCAATCTTGATGTATTGTTCCTGTTTTCTGTCGTGATAAAGCTGATGAAAAAGACGAAATTCTTCGCATATTTCCTTATAATCGTCTTTCATTCCGTGGAATTCCCGATCAATGACTAAAGGCTCAATCCCGTCGTTATCTCCATAGCGAAGATATTCAACTTGCTCCTCTTCGTTATCGTGGTACACAACAGCATCGGGCATGCCTTGACCGTGCAAGAAATCCCACGATGGACTGGCAAGCACTCGTTCCACTTGATCGCATGGGATCAAAGCACAGTAAATACCATGGTTGTGGGAGCCATTACTTTCCGACAGGTATACGGTAACCATATCAGTTAGTTTAAAGTCACGCCGCAACCAATCCAGAAACTGGGATTGCAAGAGCCGTTCTTTGTCAGCATCAATGTTCATAGTGATATTCATATTTTGATTGTTCGAAGGCTAACGTATACATATACGACAAAAAATGTCTCATAATCTGGAACGGAATGTCATATAACTTGGCTATGTGTTCCTAAGTCCTTATTACTTAATTAACTTAAGAATAGAATAACTCCTAATGTAAAGCATAAACTCACCATTTTACTTCCCCCGTTCAAGTAACATACATGGGCGCCCACATTTGCCAAGCTTTCAATCAATGATGAGTCGAAGGTAAAGATTGCAGCCATACATTCGGATTTTTAGTGAAGCTGTTGCTTCTATCCCTGATGGAATCCGCTGAGTAGTTCCTGATCACGGGGTCGCACTTTATGTGCTGTGTTACTTACAGGTTTTTCTACTCACGGTCTTACCAGTATCGCCATCATTTCATAATTGCCTGTGCAATCTTAGAATTCCTTAATAATTCGTTGTTACTCAGATTTTACTCATCCGCCTCGATTACATTTTGGCAACGATAGTTGCCGGGGTGTAATCGGGATGGAATGTCTGGTTGTTGGTCAGAAGTGCCCAAACGATCCGAGCATTCTTGTTCGCCAGTGCAACCGCTGCTACATTCTTGTTACGCCGAGTCATCAACTTTCTCAACCAGCTCTCTGGCTTTGCCTTGTTCTCGGCAAATCGAATCACGGCTCTTGCTCCGTGGATTAGTAGTGTTCTGAGATAGGTATCACCGCGCTTGCTGATGCCCAACAAATTCTGTTTGCCCCCACTGGAATGTTGTCTGGGCACCAATCCCATCCATGCAGCTAACTGACGACCACTCTTAAATTCCTTGGCTCTGCCTACTGTCGCCACAATTGCACTGGCCGTGAGCGGGCCTATTCCAGGAATCTCCGCCAGTTTACTGCTGGCCTCGTTCTCACGGTGCCACAACTGGATCTGTCTCTCCAATTCAACTACTTGGCGATCTATCTCCTTCAGGTTCTCTGTCAATCGTTCCAGTAACTTCCGCATCACGCCAGGCAAGTTGTTCTCACTATCCTCCAGTATTTCCGGCATTCGCTTCATGATCGAATGTATTCCTTGTGGCATCACGATCCCAAACTCTGAAAGCAATCCTCGTATCTGGTTCGATTGCGCAGTTCTCGCCTTCACAAATCCCTGTCTGGCACGATGTACCGATAGAATGGCCTGTTGCTCTATGTTCTTGATTGGCACAAAACGCATGTTGGGTCGGCTCACAGCCTCACAGATTGCTTCCGCATCTGCCATATCATGCTTGTTTGTCTTTACGTAGGGTTTGACAAACTGAGGCGACATAAGCTTGACAGTATGTCCAAATTCACTCAGTTTTCTCGCCCAATAATGTGAACTACCGCATGCTTCAATACCAATCAGGCAAGGTTCAAGATTGGCGAAGAATTTCGCCATCTCACTGCGGCGTAGTTGCTTGCGCAGCACGGTCTTACCATGCACATCCACACCGTGAACTTGAAATACTGCTTTTGCCAAATCAATGCCTATCGTTGTAATCTTCATGTCGGACGCTCCTCTCTGGTCTAGTGGGCTTTATTGCACCACTACTTTGGCACTTCGATGCCGCTTAGGGTAGTGGGCGTCCATTCCATTACGGGGGGCTACAAATACATACCATTGAAAATTAAAGAACAACTATAAAGGTTCTTTGCTTTTTCGACAATCAGTTAAATATCCTAAAAGCCGCCTGTGCGAGCACCCGGACGTGAGTACGGGGCGCAGGCAAGGCGGTGCTACTGGTGGCCATGAGACTCGGCAAGCGCATAAATCCATAGGAGGGAACCGCCGGCGCACCATACGCCTAAGAGTGGGAGGTGCCTGTGGAGTTATGCGCGTTTGCAGCGTTTGATATAACATGACGCATCAATCCCAACAAGGAATAAGAAAAATGCGGATAGCGCTCTATGCTCGCGTTTCCACGGTCAAGCAAGCGGAAAAGGATTTATCCATACCCGATCAATTGCGGCAAATGCGCGATTGGGGCAAAGCCAACGGTTACATTGTAATCATGGAATACGTCGAACCGGGTGCATCCGCAACCGATGACAAACGGCCGGTGTTTCAGCAGTTGATTGCTGACGCAACACTGAAACCCAGTCCTTACGATGCGGTGGTTGTGCACAGCCTGTCACGCTTCTTCCGTGATTCGCTGGAATTCGGCTTATATGAACGCCGTTTGAACAAAGCCGGTGTCAAACTCATCTCCATTACCCAGCAAACCAGCGATGACCCGAGCGGAGAAATGGCGCGCAAGATATTCAGTATCTTTGATGAGTACCAGAGCAAGGAAAATGGCAAGCACACCTTGCGTGCCATGAAAGAAAACGCACGCCAAGGCTACTTCAATGGTTCACGCCCGACATTCGGTTATAAAGCGGTTGAAATAGAAACCAGCCACAAAGCCAAGAAAAAGAAACGCTTTATCATTGATGAACAGGAAGCATGCATCGTTCGCAAAATCTTCGATCTCTACCTGAATGGCTACCTTGGCCAATCCTACGGGGCAAAACAGATTGCTGTTCATTTAAATGAGCGTGGTTTGACACTGCGCGGCAAGAAATGGGCACGTAATCGAGTACACGAAATACTTTCCAATTCCACTTATCACGGTGAATTCATCTTCAATAAGCGAGACGGTAAGAATCAAAAGAACAAACCTGAAAGTGAATGGATACGCATGACCGTTGATCCCATTATCGAGAAATCGACCTTTGATGTCGTGCAAGCACGTAAAGCAAGCCGTGCGCCATCAGTGATGCCGCCAAGAATAGTCAATTCACCTTCCTTACTGACGGGTTTGCTCAAGTGTGGATGCTGTGGTGCGGGTATGACCTTGGCAACAGGTAAAGGCGGGCGTTATCGTTATTACAAGTGCAATACTCGCATCAGCAAGGGAATCAAACTTTGTGATAATCACAGTCATCCGATGGAAAAACTGGACAATCTGATACTGACTGCTTTGGCGGACAAGGTATTTGATCCAGAGCGAGTAAAAACAATGCTCTCTGACATGAAAAAACAGATCAAGACTGCACAAGAAAGCCAGGATGATGGATTGAAGAAACTAACCAAGGAGCTTGAGGAATTAAAGGTTAAAACAGAAAGGCTTTATGAAGCGGTAGAAAAAGGATTGCTACCGCTTGATTCCTCACTGCAAGAACGCGCCCACAAATTGCATGCAAGGCGGCAAGAATTATTGATTCTATCTTCTGGTTATCGTCGTCAGAAGCAATTGCCCGATATTAAACAGAACCAGCTCGAAGCATTTACCAAGACTTTACGTTCTAAGCTACTCGACAGATCCAGCGGATTCGGCAAGGAATATTTGAAATTACTGGTGAGTGAAATTCGTATTAACGGCCATCAAGCTGAGATAACCGGCAGTTATTCAGCGCTTGCTCACGCGGTGGAAGAAACAAAAAAGCACTCTCTTGATAGAGTGCCCAGTTTTGTACCGAATTGGCTCCCCGACCAGGGCTCGAACCTGGGACCTGCGGATTAACAGGTGTTATAACATACTGTTTATATTAATATTAAACTCGCCAGTGCTCGCCAACACTCGCCAATAATCTTCAGATTTGTCACGTTGTATTTTAAGGAAATAATTAGTTATCTCTGATCTATCATAACAGTCTGACAAAGCTAGCCTGCTTCAATGCATGCATAAAGGCATAGCTTTTTTGTCTATTTTTTTAGTTTTTGTATAAATTGTAATGACTGTCACTGATCCAATCTTATTGATTGAAAATATCCTTTTAGCATGCGAAGATGGACGCTACGATAGCGATTCCGGAAAGACTAAGCATGTGAATTGAAGTATTTACTTCTGTTCCTAACCATAATTCAAAAATTTTTGACGACACTTAACTCGGAAACAAATTAACTAGGTGTTTAATGAAAAAATTTTTTACTGGAGTCGATTATAAGAGCTTTAACCAGAAGCGTTCAGAAGATAGGAATATTCGTCGCCTTGCACACAAAAAATGGAAAACTACTAAGCTTCGTTTAGAATTAGGTCTCGCTCAGGAAGAGATTAAAGAGAAGAAATCTTTTAAGAATAAATATCCTAATTATGTAAAAGTTATTGCACCAGAAGTATTTTCATTTATTAAAAATACGAATGAAGTAATTGAGCTGATAGAACATTTAAAGAAACTGTATGACTCAAATCAAAAGGTGTATGTCGTCCTTGAGCACGTAAAAGAAACTGACTACAGTGCAATAGTTGTTCTTCTATCAATCATGGTCAAGTTCAAAACCAAAAATATCGATTTCAACGGAAGTATACCTTCTGAAAACGAACCAAGACAGATGCTAGAGCAGTCAGGTTTTTTTAAAAACTTGTATAAGAAATTCACAGAACATGATAGCTATGATATTTCGACCATTGGCCCTAATGGAATACATACGCACGCAGCAAAAAAAGTTGACTCAGCGCTGAGTAGCCAAATCATCACTTCAGCGACTAAATATATTTGGGGGGAGGCTAGGAGATGTCAGGGTGTACAAAGAGTACTGATCGAATTGATGCAAAATACCAATAACCATGCAGAAATAGGGAAATTAGGCGAGAAGCATTGGTGGTTGTCTGTAAATCAAGATAAAAATTCAAAAAAGGTTTCTTTTTCTTTTGTTGATTTTGGTGTAGGAATATTCACTAACCTTGCATATAAACCTACGGAAAGTAAGTTTTATGGTTGGGTTCAAAAATTATCTTCTAAAATACAATATGGTAATAACGCCGATCTTTTAGAGCTCATTCTTAAAGGTGAATTACATCGCACGGTTACAGGCGAACATTATCGTGGTAAAGGTCTTCCAGGCATTGCGGAAGTTATGAGGAGAAATCAAATATCTAATCTGCATATAATAACTAATGATGTATTTTGTTGTGCTTCTAACGGTATTTATAGAACATTAAGTAATTCTTTTAGTGGAACCTTTGTTTATTGGGAGCTTGGAGAAGATAATGACAGTCATAAACGAGTTAACACTAGTAGTATCGACTAATTTTTCGCCTACCCCAGGGCCACGGAAGATACTTGAAGGTAAATTCTCAGGAGAAGAATTTCGAGAATCTTGTTTAGAGCCAAAGCTTAAAGAAGCGATTGAAAAGAATACTAAGCTTCTTATAGATCTTGATGGTACTGCTGGATTTGGAACCTCATTTTTGGAAGAAGCGTTTGGTGGATTAATTCGAATAAATAAATATAGTTACGAAGAAATTCTTAATCATATTGAACTAAAGTCAGTTGAAGAAGATTATCTTATAGATGATATTAAGTGGTATCTAAAGGACGCTGCTAATAAGTGATTAATTTTTTAAAAATTTGTCTGCATTTAGTAACTTTTATTATGGGGTTCTTTGTCGGTAAATTGTTTATCTTGTCAGAAGAAGTAGTGATTGATAAAAATATCAACCCTGTGCATGCTTTATCTATATTTGTAACTTTATTTATTGCTATATTGATAACAGTTTTTTTTCAAACAAAAAAGGAAATTAATAATACTGAGAATGAAATAATAATTAAGCGAATCGACAAAATAATAGAAATTATTGATTGTTTACATGACTCTGTCTGCTCAGGTAAAGTTGCTATTTCCCAAGCCCCTGCTTTAGTAAAAAGAATTCATAACTCTAGTAAATATATATGGGATAGTTGTTTTAGTGATCAAGCTATTAATGTTTCAATAAAATTTGAATTAATAGAAGCTGAAACAAGAAAAATAAACGATCTTCTTACAAATACTCCTGCAAATCATACTAATGTAGAGAAACCTCCTGTTCAGGTAGTTGATAATAACTATGAATATAATGATTTAAGAATAGTTGAAATAGAAAAGCATATTGAAGATTTGAAAAATAAGCTTTTTAAAATTCAATTAGAAGTAAATAGAAAATTGAATCGATAAACTCTCACAAATATTTACTTATCATAGTTGTACATTTAAGTATTCTAAAACTAAGTAGATTCTAATCATCATTATTTATAGTTCACAAAATCATAGTGAATGCCGTTATACACATTCATAAAATTTAATATGTTATTACATGTTTGTACTTTCAACTATCAATAAGTTCTTGAGAAGCCTTGTCGATAAGAACAAAACTTATACTAATCGGATAGATATCATCCCTCAACGTTTTTTCAGGTCTTTGAAGATCATGGCGTTGCTACTTCACAAATCCCCCATTTTTTACCCCAAATCAAGTTGAATGATTTGAAATCCAAAGATGCAATACTTTAAGTGCTAACTCATGAAATTCTGGAACAGGTTGCTCAATTATTTAGTATTCGTAATCAGTGGCTTGAGGGGGTTGATAATCTTGATCGCCAGTTTGCTGTCTGTCGGGTATGTGATGTTCTTCTCTTGCACTGTCGTGTCAACATGAACCACATCTTCCAGCGCCGATCCCCCATGCAAACCAACACTCATCCGGAAAATCCGCTCTACACCTTCCACGCCTATGCGCTTGCGAAAATGCACCAGTTCCGTGCTATGACAAGGCAGCTTCTGCTGGAACTCTTTCATGCCGCAAAAAGCCTGATAATAAGGATTGCGCTTCCACTGCAATACTATCGATTCGTCACTCAAATTCTCTAATTGCTTCAGGATCAATAACCCAACCATCAACCGGATCGGCTTACTCGGCGCGCCTGTTGATTTCGTGTAGTGAATCGAGAATGCTTCGTCAAATTCTTGCCACGGTATCGCGCCTGCAAGCTTCAACAATGGATCATTGACATCCAACTGCATCAAAAAATCTGTTCCAAACAAATTCGGTTGATGAATCGTACTGCTACGTCTTAGCATTTTTAATCACCAGTCCGACCAGAAATATGGTGCCATTTTAACATTTTCGGTTGTTATGATCACTAAAAAACAGCGTATTTATAGCTAATATCAAGTGCTTATTGGAATTTCAGGGCCGACTAAATACCGAATAACTGTCAGCGTGTACGATTTTTGCGTTTGCTCAATCCGCCATCTTCCTTCACAAATGTTCTGAGCTTCCTTAAAATGGCGCTTATTTCACCGGGCATTGACGCAAAAAACCCTTCTTCCCGCAATGAACGATACTCAGAATCGTTCACTGTCATCACATCTCTTAATATCCCGGCTTCGCATGCTTTCAATAATACCGGGTGTCTGTAATCATTGGCATTCGTGATGGCAAATATCGTATTGACGCCCGAATTGCGTGCAAAATTTTGTAGTCGCGCCAGTAGAAGATTTTGAGGGCGATTAAGTACCGATAAGGGTAATTCACTTAACGACAATACAAAACCTGTTGCACTGATGCCTATCAAGTTAAAAAACTGATCCCGCTTTTTTAAAGCATGGCCTATCTTTGCCAGATCCTCCGGTGAGGCTATTTTCTCCAGGAGCAGTTCATGACTTTTATAATGATTATTCTGATAACCACCCGCCAGATCACCCATCCAATCCACAAAATCGACATGACCGTCTTTATCAATGACACTGTATTGACTGGTATTGATAACTACATGGCCTTTGAAACTCGGAACAAATGATGCAAGTATTTCTGTGAGCCTGACATCCTGACTCGATGGCGTAGCATTACCGGATGGATGGTTATGCAATAACCAGTAACCATCTGCTTTAACATGTCGTCTGGTCTTTTCTACCAAAACACCCAGATCATGTTTGGCATGTCCAATCTTTTCCAGATAGACTGCACCCGGCAACCTGGAACTCACAGCCGTATGATGAACGATGCGATTCATACGGGTATAAAATATTCTTAGCGTCTCATAGCGCGGGTCGCGTAATATTTGCGCCATTATTGCCAGATCATGGCCTGACTTGATGGGCTGATTCAGGAAGGTGGTTCCTCCTTTTTCTTTGAAGTCTTTTGGGAAATCGCCACCCAGTAAGGTGCCACCTGCCCATCGAGCATGAGATTCGAGCAGTTCTGTATAGGCACCTCTTCCTGCTTCTTTTTGCTTTTCGGTAGTACCGGGACGAGTCTCAATTTTTTCATAAAGATCACCTTCATCAGGATTGGATGGGATTCCTGGAATCTTCAGCATATTATCGCGCATCTTGCGGTCTCCTTAAAAGATTACCTGGCCAATGCCCGTTTTTGCTTTATTTCCTGCTGCTTAGGTTCAATAGGGACTTGTAACTTCAATAAGCTGTCCTGTTTAGCCTGCTGAGATATTTTTTCAACAACCGATCCGACCTGACGTTTAACCGCCTCAATACCCAGCACGCTTTTATTGGCCAGATCATTAAAATCATTTAATTTTTTAGATACCTGCTCACCCAATGCAAAAACTGGAAATACTGCCACACCGTCAACTAAACTTTCTGCTTCAAGCGCTTTCTCCTTGCCGGGGTTTTTGCCAAGGGTGGAGTCCAAATGATGATCATCGTCGCCTGCGATGACGATTGGCTTATGCGGGTATTTATGATGTAAATCCTGCGCGACTTTGGACAGGTTGCCTGAATCAAATGCAGCTATGACAGGATAACCCAGCGCCTGAGATAGCGTGTCTGCCGTGGCATAGCCTTCAGCAATCACAATGGCAGGTGTAGCATCCAGTGCTGCAAGTCCCTGACTCTCGCCACCAACGATATGAAAGTTATTCTCTTTCTTACTACCTGCTGCAAAAAGCTTTGCACCACTTGCCTGTATCGTTTGCACACTCCAGATTTGTCCATCAACATCTTGTGCGGCAAGCAACAAATCACCGGCAGTAAATATCAGACTGTCAGGATATTCCTCACGCAACACTTTGACTTCCTGCCAGTTCTGACCAATTTTGATGATTGAGTCATTGGGTAAATCATCCGCATTCTGCGGCACAATTCTCAGATCGCCTGGCCGGACACGCTTCTCTTTCAGATACGGATGTTCGGAATCGGCTGCCGGTGCGATTGCGAGCAATTCTTGAATTGCATCAGCAACCTTAATTTGTTGCGCATGCTGCTCGACTTTTCTGTTTTGCTGCTTGATAGCAGCATGGGCGATCAATTCCGCTTTTTGCTCATCCGTTAACGAATAACCCTTGGCCTTCCAGCGAATCTCTATCCCGGTTCGATTATTCTTGAAATATCCGGCAGGATGCCCATCCAGATGCGCCACATAAAAACCTGATTTCTCACCCGACTTGTCGCCCTCAACTTTAATTCTGTGTGTGCCGCCATCCATCACCGGATGATTACCATCAACCCGGCAACCTTGAGCGCGAAGCAAGTCAGCAAATTCACTCACAGGATCGATAGCCGGTTCCTGCTGTCTGGAAACGTTCTCAGGCAGCCAACGCTGTAATGTTTGAATATCCGCTTCTGACCCTACATACCAGGCACGGGCCTTTTTGTCCCAACGAGCTCCTGCAGCCTTTGCCAAATCTTTTTCCGTATAAGGAACAATCAAATATTGACGAGCATTGTCATCGTTTTGCTCGGTCTTGACTCCTGATATCGATACTTCAGCGCTAATTGGAGCATCTCGAATGCGGTTTTCATGAATGTGGGCAAGTTTAGTGGCCTTTTCATGTTCATTCTTTTCGGCAGCGACATCAATGAGTGCGAGCAGATTGGTTAAATCTCGCGCTTCTTGCACAGAATCACAGTCTTTTACCCATTGGAAAGTCTGATCATCACGCTGCATAGTCACGCCCCAGAATTGCGGCTCTCTATTCAGTGAATGAGCGGATACTATAGACTCAATGCCATTTTCATCGGTTTGAATGACGTTACCCTGAATCTGTAACTGTCCATTCCAGTCAGCCGGAATTCTAAAACCCAATTTTTCCTCCGCAACTTCTTCAAACTCCAAGTTATCAATGCCCCCGCCCCTCGTAAACTTAAGTGCATCGGCAACCAAAACGATGGCATCCTGATCCTTTTTTGACATAGCTTGTGTCAGATCATTAAACCGTTGGATATTGCTAGTAACGATAGTTGCCAGATCAGGTGAGAGATTCAGTAAATAAGCGGCGGTGTTTCGCTTGATTTGATCCATCTTGATTGCCTCCTGCGTATCAATTTCTTTTCCAATTTCCTGTTGTTGTGACAATGCCAGTACATAATCCTGGATTTTTTCAGCATCAGCAGCGGCACGAAATATTTCTGTCGGATCTTCCTGTAGCGCTTTGATCCATGAACTCACATAAGCCACATGCTGCCCCGGATCATGACCGATACCCAATTCACCGCTGAGCAACATGCTGGCAATCTCAGCGCGTAGTTCTTCTTTGGCATAACCGTGGCTGCCGAATGGATGCGATAGGTCACGACTTAAGCGCGACTCATGGCCGGTCCAGTGGCCCAGTTCATGCAGTGCTGTTGCGTAGTAGCGATCGGGGGTTGGAAACTGGTGCTTATGGGGTAAGTGGATACTGTCGGTTGATGGCCGGTAAAATGCGCGATCAGCCTCGCCATGATGGATTACGGCATGGGATGCTTGTAATATGTGCTCAGCACGCTCCAGTGGATCCCAGTCAGGAGCTTTAATACTGAGTTCTGGCAGATTATCCATCTGCTGCGCATTAAATACGGCGGCATAAAACACCCTGGGACGCTCAAGTCTGACCTGTTCTTTAATGGGATTACCTTCACTATTTAATACAGGATTATTGTTGTCATCGGTTTTGATGCGTTCATCAGTAAATTTCCAGTATTGCACGAGCGTGCTTTTTTCACCTTTACGCACCTGTGCACCCAGGCTTACCGCTTGCTTGTACGTTAACCAACGCGGATCCGTATACGCAAGACTCATCAGGTTCAGGCTATTAATGCCCCGATAGCGCTTTCCCGTCGTGGGATTGACAGGTAATGCAGCCAGGAGATCGCCGGGTTTCCACGGCTTTTGCCAGGGAGCCACACCTTTTTTGAGTTGCTCAATCAGATTCTCGGCGACTTGTTCATGAAAAGCCTTCTTAGCCTCTTTCATCTTCAACCTCCGCTGTATAATCGATCGTGCTATCCAGCGCATCTTCCTCACTCAAAGCATCTTCTTTGAATGCGCCCAACCTTTCAGCTTCCAAGGGATCAAATTCAGCTTGGAAGCCCGGTATTTCTGCATCGAGTAGCTTTTCCTTGATCACCTGATCTTGAATGTCAGGATTTTTTGATTGAGTTTCATCGTCCGTTCTATTCATGGCGCTTACTCCTGTTGGTTAATGACTCCAGGTAAATAATGGGTATACAACATGTTGAATCTGATCACGCGCAATCAATCCGAAATAGCGCGCATCAAAGGATTGTGGGTTCACATCGGATAGCAGTAGGTATCCAGAATCATTCACCACAGCTTGAAGGCGGTATCGCGGCAATGCCTGGCCCTCAGCATCTGCTTTTAACTGGGCACTATTGGGTAAATGTTCACCATTCACAAAGATGCCAGCCTGATCGATGGAAACTCGATCTCCGGATTGTGCAAACACCCGTTTCAGCAACAAACCGTAACCGCCATGGCAATTGCCTTGATTGATGTAGGATCTATCCCTGGCCATATCAAAAACCGCATTCTGTGGTGGGCAGAAAGCGACATAAGCACCGCTTGCAATCGGTTCATCAACGACTTTGTAAAAACCCACCGGCAAGCTGGGTGTGGTATTGATATAAATCCCGCTGATTCGTGCACCAATACTCAACACAAATAGGCTAATGCTGATTACCAGAACAGAAACAGCCAGGATTCTGATGGGTTTTTTCATGAAGTTAATTCTCATGCGTGTCAGGTCTTTTACAATCCGGTTAATTTATCGCTGAAACTCGGAGGATTCACTTGTGCCCGTGCAGTAAAAGTTTCATCCTGAAAGTACAAAGATTGCGTGCCATAGATCGCGGGGAAACCGGCTACATAAATAATCATGTCGCCTGGCTTAATGATCCTGCCCTCAGCATCTTTCAAGGGACCGGGCAGTCGCATACACTCATCCGGCGTTAATAACGCGCGTTGCGTCTCCTGCAGGGTACGGGTGACATGTCCATGCATCATTGATGATCGACGACCGCTGGTGGTAATCTGCTCTTTGATGATCGTGGTTTGCCCGGTCAGTTTGGATAAGTGTTCCGCTGTTTCAATTCGGTTGGGTGCAAATGCGGTCTGGATATGACAATTGGAAGTAATCGCTTCATCATGCCCGTAACCGGTCTCGCGACTTTTAAGCTGATTTAAATCCTGGCAGATCAGATAAGCTTTTATGCCATAACCTGCGATAAACGCGAGTGATTCCTGGAATATTTCAAGCTTGCCTAAACTTGAGAATTCATCCAGCATTAATAACAGTTTGTGTTTGTAATGCGCGCTGGGTTGCCCGCCTTTAAATGTGATTCTATCGGCCAGTTTTCGGATGATCATATTGATCAGAATGCGGATTAAAGGACGCAATCGCGATTTGTCATTGGGGTGTGACACGATATACAAACTGACAGGGTGCTCATGGTGCATGAGGTCACGGATTCTAAAATCGGAATCACTGATATTGTTGGCCACGATCGGATCGCGGTACAGGGACAAATACGATTTGGTTGTCGATAATACCGAGCCTGCTTCTTCCTCCGGGCGATCGAGCATATCGCGCGCACTCGCTGCAATCACTGGATGGCTCTTGCCATCAAGATAATCCTGCATGGCCATTTCCATCCACAATTCCCTGATATCGCGATCAGGATCGGATAGCATGGAGTCAACAGTGGATAAGGTGGCGGGTGTTCCTTCTCGCTGTGATTTGTACAGAACATGCAAAATGACACCTACCAGCAATGCCTGACTGGTCTTCTGCCAGTGGGTTTGTAATCCCTTGCCATCGGGATCAACGATCAAGGTCGTCAGATTCTGAACATCGGCAACCTCCATGCCGCTGCCAATCTGGATTTCATCCAATGGATTCCAGTGCGAACTCATCAAAGATGCCGGATCAAAACGCAGCACTTTATTTTTGGCATGATGCTTTCTCCAACCGGAGGTGAGTGCCCATAACTCACCTTTGAGATCAGTAATGACCGCACTCTGAGTCCAGGAAAGCAGGGTCGGTATGACCAGACTCACACCTTTGCCTGAGCGGGTCGGGGCATAACACAACACATGTTCCGGGCCGCTGTGTTTCAGATAGTGGGTTTTGCCGGAATTATCCCGCCAGCCGCCGACATAAACGGCGTCGCTCTGGTTACTTTTGCTATTCTTGCTAATTGACAGTAGTCCTGCGACCTCAATGTCCTTTTTATCTGCCCATCTGGCAGAACCATGCAATCCCTGATTGGTTCGGGATGAATTGGCCAGTACCATTTTAATGACCAGCACCAGTATCAAGCCTATACTGGAAAATAAAATGCCGAAACCTGCCGCCAGATCAAAGATGCCCGAATACTCGCCATACCATTTATTTGCCCATAGCAGAATTGCCCAGGGTTCATAAATATGAAAAAGGTGTGCGCCTAATTGCGGCTGGTAATTGAATTGGTGGGCAAAATACTGGGTAGCGACTTGGAATCCGCCAATAAGGCACACAACGGACAATAGCTGAACGATGAACGTATCTTTCTTAACATTTCTGTAATCTCTAGAACTCAGATTATTGCTATTCATCAGAGGCTCCTTCTGGAATTTGAGGTAGCGGATCGCATTCCACCTACCGATTGCGCTCTACTTAAATCATGCTGTTTCATTAACTGCTGACGGTATTGTTCAAGCTCCTTGTCATCAAAAGTGATGCGCATTTGGTTTTGCACCGCAACCTGTGCTATCTCAAGACGAAACGATTCAGTGCCATTGATCGCCAGATGGCTGCCATACTTCTTCATGGCCACTTGTAAAATATCTACCAAGGCTTCGCGTGAGGTATCCGGCAGGACGATGAGTCGTTTGCCGTCATCGCGAATAATGGTTGATCCTGCTTTATAAGTGACTGTGCCGATTTTGGTGATCGATTCCACTAAACTATCTTTGAAGTGGCCATCAGTGCTGAAACCATCACTACTTTGCTTGGCCGATACCTGATTGCCATTAAATTGACCGGATCTTCTGGATCGCAATACGACCAACGCTTCAGCATTACCATTTTTGGCCTCAAATGTGAGCCAATCCAGCCACCCCATTCTGGAATGACGGGCTTTAGAGTGCTGGTAGGCTTTCTGGTAATCGCTTTTAATGACTGCTATCGTTGTTTTGACCTGCTGATGAGCGGTTGCATACAGCGCTTTTTTAGCCAATCTCCCAGCTGTGATGCTTTTAATGAGATTGAGCTTGAGTTTTGCTTCCCGTTTGGCGCGTTCAATTAATCGATCTCTGTTTTGTCGCAGCATGATCCATTGAGTAGTACGCTGTCTGACGGAATCACTCTGTTCTTGTTGGTATCGCGCATAAAGCTCTGAAGTATCGATTCGATTCTGCAATGGTTTTGGCTGATATTGTTTAGTGTTTGAACGTGAAGGCTGTTCAGAATGATCATTCTGTACAAATGCACCCAGTCTTTGAGTTAAATTCCCCTTGGATAGAGAACGATCAACAGAGCTTGCTTTAACAGCCACGCCATTGTTGGCAACCAGTACAAACCCGTTGCCACGCTCTTTGATTGCAAGACCATGTGTTTTAAGAACCACATGTAAATCCTGCCAGTTGCCCGACTGCTTCAATTCATCCAAGCACTCGCGCTTAATCCAGCCCAATAAACTCTCTACACCTGTTCTGGTTTCAATTTCCTGAGCCACTCTGGAGGATTTATCGCTTAGAGTTTCATGATTAATTGATGTTAAACCATATTCCTGTTCGATCTGCTCACAAAGCTTCGCAACTTTCTTGTAGTCATAATAAGGGTTGTGGATCGTTAAGTTTCCAGGATGTATCTTGTTGATCGCAATATGCATGTGCAGGTTATTGGTATCATCGTGGACTACGCTGATGCGTTGATGATCGGCAAAACCTAGCGCATCGCAAAATTGTTCTTCAATGGCATTCAGATCAGCAAGGGACAAACGCTCTCCTTCCGGGAAGCTCAGCACTAAATGACAGGTTTTATCTGATTTGGCGCGCTTATTCATTTCCTGTGTGTTCTGGATTTCAAGTAGGGAAGCCGTTAGATCGTCTGTATAGCAATTCGAAACCTTAATCTGACTGACACGCTCACTCTTGTCTTGAGGGTCGGTCAGATACTGTATCAACGCAGAGAAGTTGCTTTTACGCACTGATTTAATGGGTATGATTTTAGCGATCATCGTATTTAAGCTGCTTAAGTCAAAAAGGACTATTCCGAAAGTTATTTTTTGAGCTTCATAATGACATCCAGCATCGTGCTTTGTGTATCCCGGATACTGTCCAAGGTCATATGCAGCTGTGACTTGCCAATTAATTTTGTGCGCTTGTCGTTGGTGAGCCAAAGCTTGATCAAGCCACCCAATCTTCCCAGGTCGCCGTTTATTTTTAACAAGCTATCCACTTGTCTGTTATCAACAACACTGGGTACTTGATAACCCAGGCCCAGATTGCGCAGGTACTCGGCAACGGTTAGTCCGGCATCCGTTGCCTTGCTCTTTATTTCAGCTTCCTCTGTTGGCAAAACAGGAACCCTGAGCTTCTTATCTCTTCTTTCTTTTTTGATTATCTTGGGGTTCTTTTTGTCAATCATTTCAGTTTTCCTCGAAGAGCAAGATCAACGTTGAGCACAGAGTGCGAATAAGTTGGGGTGGAGATGGCCATCTCCACATATCTTGCCCGGTTATGTGAGTTTTAAGAAATATACTAACACTATAATCGATGTTTGCAAATAGTTTATTTTCGTTATATCATAATTTCAAACAGTATAAAAACACTTGAAAGAAGCTTCATTCAACTAAATAACAGTCACTTGGAAACAAAAATAAAGGATAAGCAATTAAAAGAAACTGAAAGCAACAAAAAGAAACAGAAAGAAACAGAAAGGAAAACAAAAAAACAAAAAGCGGTTTGTACGCCAAGATAAATATTTTTGTGGAAATTGTGTGATGACTAAATCCTTATCAGATCGAATCGCACTTTATGCGGATAAAAACAAAAGTACCGGTAAGCAATTTTTACCGGCATTCATCGCGTTGAAACCTGAAATTGAACAAGCATTAAAGGATGGCTGGACGATTCGGCAGATCTGGAACATTTTGCACCAGGAAGAAAAAATCAAATGTTCTTATCAATGGTTCAGGACTTTGGTCAATCGACATATTGGTGAGGACAGAAAGCAGCATTCTCGCATTGATCAAGGAAAGTCAGCTGGTAATGGTCATGAAGGATTTTGTTTTAATTCTGCAACTGAAAAAGAGGAGTTGGTCTGATGGCTAAAATACATATGATTCTGCAAGGGAAGGGCGGAGTAGGGAAGTCGTTCATATCATCCACGCTAGCACAACATAAGTTTGCCAAAGGCGGCAATCCATTATGCATTGATACAGATCCGGTTAACGCCACTTTTTATGGATTTAAAAAACTCAATGTTAAGCAAATTAATGTGATGAACAATGATGAGATTGATCCGAGAAAGTTTGATGATCTGATTGAACTCATCGCTCAAGCTGAAAATGACGTCATTATTGATAATGGTGCCAGCACCTTTGTGCCGATGTCACATTATCTCATCAGCAACCAGATCCCCGCGTTGCTTTTGGATATGGGGCATGAATTGGTTGTACATACCGTCATCACGGGTAGTCAAGCTCTACTGGATACGCTCAATGGATTCGTGCATCTGATTAAACAATTCCCCAAGGAAGCATTGTTTGTTGTCTGGTTAAATCCCTACTGGGGTGAAATAACCATGAATGGCAAGCAGTTTGAGGAAATGAAAGCGTATGTGGATAACAAAGCCCGAGTATCAGCCATTATCCGAATTCCGCACTACAAGCCTGAGACTTTCGGCAAAGATTTAAGCGAAATCCTGCAATCAAAATTTACCTTTGATGAAGCGCTTAAAAATAGTTCTTTGCCGGTGATGGTACGCCAAAGGTTAACGATTATCCGCAGGCAGCTTTTTACCAATATTGAAAATGTAGCGGCAGTTCTAACATGAGTGCCGACAAATTAGATGCGCTCATTGAAAGAATAGCGTCAGAGCATGGAATAGTTTTGTCGCAGGATGATCCGGTATTGATGATGCATACACTCAACGAAGTATTGCTGGAACAGAATAAAGAGGCCCATGCTGAGCTTCTAAGCAATTACCAGGCGATATTGGAAGAAAACTTTAATCGATGGTGTGAATATTCGACCAAAAAATCCAATGCCATTATCAATGCATCCATGAGTAACGTGCAATTAACACGAGATCAATTCCTGGAAAGCTGTACTCAGCTGATCGATGAAAAGATAAAAAGCGGGGTGGATCAGGAGATTTATGATCTAGCCAGAATTTCCAGGCAGGCGTCCATTATCAATTTACTGTCTGCCGTTCTGGTATTAGTTTCGGTGGTATTGGTCTTTGTAATTTTGAGCTAGAAACAAAATTTTTACATTAATTTAAAAAATAACATGCCCTGAGAAAACTTTTACTGACAGCAACACAGATGACTAGCGCAAACTACGTAACCATTAAAAAATTCTGTGAGGAAACAGGCTATACACCGGAAGCGATAAGCTCTAAAATTTATCGTGGCGATTGGTTATGCGGTAAAGAATTTACCAAAGCGCCGGATGGTAGAATTTTAATCAGCATCAGCGGGTATCACAAATGGGCAGAAACAAATATCCAGGCGTCGCAGCAGGTAGCGCAACATCGATTGCCATCAGCTTCTACTATCGAGGACAAAAATGCCGCGAACGTATCAGGCTGCAGCCCACTCCCTCTAACCTAAAACGAGCTGCTAATCACCGTGCCGCTATTTTGTTGGCCATAGAGAACGGTACTTTTGATTATTCTGTGACATTCCCGAATTCAAAGAATGTTCATAAATTCTCGCCCACACAATACACCGTTAGAACTTATCTCGCAGAATGGTTGGCAAATAAAGAACCAACGATCAAAGCAAGCACATTAAGAGATTATAGAAAAATTATACACAACCTAGTGATACCTCTATTTGGTGAGATGACGCTACACATGCTAACTCGTGCAGATGTGCGTAATTGGGTGGCTAGTATGGATTGCTCGAATAAGAGGATTATTAACATCTTGAGTCCACTACGCGCCGCCCTACAAGACGCTCAACATGATGACCTGATACCGGTTAATCCGTTGTTTGGATGGACGTACAAGCGCAATGAACCGCCAAAAGAAAAGACATACGTTGACCCATTTAATGCAGAAGAGCAAGCGGCAATAATCAAAGCTGCTGCAGGATCAATAAAAAACCAGTGCATTGTGTTTTTTTGGACTGGGATGAGGACTTCAGAACTAATTGCCTTAGAATGGACAGATATTGACTGGAAACGGAAGAAAATAAAGATTAACAAGGCGCATACTTACGCTGCCAAGAACGACGAATCTACAAAAACAAAATCAAGCAATCGGGAAATCGACATGCCTCCACATGTGGAGACTGCACTGATCAATCAAAAGCTGCATACCCTATTACAAGGCGGGAAAGTGTTCTTAAATCCGCGCACCAGCAAACAATGGACTGGCGACCAACAAATCAGGAAAGGATTCTGGATTCCATTATTGAAAAAAGCCGGAGTGCGTTACAGAAATCCGTATCAAACACGTCACACTTTTGCATCAATGATGTTGTCGGCTGGTGAGAATATAGCTTGGGTATCTGCGCAAATGGGTCATTCTAATGTGTTAATTACAGCTAAAACATATGCTCGCTGGATTAACAATAATGAGCAACATGGGGTAAAGGCGGCTGAGATGTACGGACAGCATTTAGGCAACATTGATAAATAGGATATTGATTTTATGCTAAATAATGGCGGAGAAGGCGGGATTCGAACCCGCGGTACGGTATAAACCGTACACACGCTTTCCAGGCGTGCACCTTCAGCCACTCGGTCACTTCTCCGGTTTAAGTATCCGCCCGATTTCATTACGAACAGATAAATGCGTTTAAACGGGGGCAAAGCATAAACCAGAACCGGGTTTCGGGCAACTTTGCTGTTAAAATTGTTTTTTCGC
Organism: Burkholderiales bacterium; assembly: GCA_024235795.1. Classification (GTDB taxonomy): domain Bacteria; phylum Pseudomonadota; class Gammaproteobacteria; order Burkholderiales; family Nitrosomonadaceae; genus Nitrosomonas. Next base: position 591,462 of record JACKLR010000002.1, read on the forward strand.
GTTGAACAGTTTGCCGGGGTTATTTGTAAGTCTGTTTTATTCCGATTGCCGTATTTGCGGCTGTTGCGCTGAGTTGAACTGCAAAATCATCGTTTATCTGGATGAACTGACCATGTCCGGCATTGATGCTGGATTGCTTAAACGGCTCGCAGCGCCGTTCGGCTTTTTCCTCGTCGGTAATGTTTTCACAAATCAGCTGGTACAGTTGCCGGGCTGTTTCGAGTTCAAATTCAGGGACAGGTTCTTCCTCGACGGATGACTTGACGCGTCCGCCGCTCAGGCTTCTATGATAGGTGATTTCACGAAAAGCGGCGGTGTCTTCAACTTCTATTCTGAAAATTGTTTTGCGCTGGTTCTGAAGCTGTTCCTGCTTGGTGTACATTGTGCCGCTGACGCGGGTATAGCCTTGTGCTTCAAGGATGTCTGAAATTTTTCCGGATGGCGTTGCAATGGCTATTCCTGAAATTTCAATCTGTCTCAGTGGATGGCTTTCGGCGCTTTGGTGCTGTCCTGCAAATGCTGTTATAGCAGTGAGAAAGAGTGACAGGAATACAGCCGCCAACAGTGTGTGAAGCCTGATTTTCGTTATGCGCATATTGGATAGATTTATTTTCATTTATATTTTAGGCAAGGTAACGCCACTCTGGTGCTGGTATTTTCCGCCCCTGTCTTTATACGACACTTCGCATTGTTCGTCAGATTCAAAAAAAATCACCTGAGCGACACCTTCATTGGCGTAAATTTTAGCCGGAAGCGGGGTGGTGTTAGAGAACTCGAGTGTAACATAACCTTCCCATTCGGGTTCGAACGGGGTGACATTGACGATAATGCCGCAGCGTGCATATGTTGATTTGCCAAGACAAATGGTGAGGACATTGCGGGGGATACGAAAATATTCCACAGTGCGCGCCAATGCAAATGAATTGGGTGGAATAATGCAGATGTCGTTTTTGACATCGATAAATGAATTGGAATCGAAATTCTTTGGGTCGACAATGGTGGTATTGATGTTGGTAAACAGTTTGAATTCATCCGAGCAGCGGATATCATAGCCATAACTCGATGTGCCATAGGAGACGATGCGGTGATTGTCCTTTTGGCGGATCTGGTCAGGTTCAAACGGCTCTATCATGCCATGTTCAACCGCCATGCGCCGTATCCATTTGTCTGATTTAATGGTCATCAGTCGTCTTCCATTACAATTTTGGCGAATAATTCGGAATGGTCTTCCGCCGCTTCTGCGACTTTTGCGGCAATTTTACGCGCGATCATGCGATAGGTTTCGGCAATTTTTCCGTCAGGGTCGGCGATGACGCTGGGTACGCCGATATCTGTTTGTTCCCGGATTTTTATATCCAGCGGTAATGCGCCCAAAAAGTCGACGTTATAGTCCTGACACATTTTTTCCCCGCCACCGGTACCGAATATCGGTTCGGTATGTCCGCAGTTTGAGCAGGTATGCGTACTCATGTTTTCGATGATGCCAAAAATTGGAATGCCGACTTTTTCAAACATTTTGAGTCCCTTGCGTGCATCGAGCAAAGCAATATCCTGGGGCGTGGTAACGATCACGGCGCCTGTGACCGGTATTTTCTGCGCCAGTGTCAACTGGATGTCACCGGTTCCCGGCGGCAGATCGACAATCAAGTAATCAACATCTTTCCAGTTGGTGTCGTGTAATAATTGTTGCAGGGCCTGGGTGACCATCGGGCCACGCCAGACCATCGGTGTTTCGACGTCAATGAGCAGCCCTATGGACATCGCCTGAATGCCATGTGCCATGACGGGCTCCATGGATTTGCCGTCAAGCGATTCAGGCTGTTGCGTAATACCGAGCATTTGCGGCTGTGACGGGCCGTAAATATCCGCGTCGAGAATACCGACTTGAGCGCCTTCGGCGGATAATGCCAGCGCCAGATTGACGGCGGTTGCCGATTTGCCTACACCGCCTTTGCCCGAAGCGACGGCGATAATATTTTTAATACCGGGGATCAGCTTGACGCCGCCTTGCACACCGTGCGGGGCAATTTTACTGGTAACGGTTACGTTTATTTTTCCGATGCCCGGAATTGCCTGTAATGCGGTTACAATTTGTTGCTGAACATCAGCCTTGACACTGTTGGCCGGGTAGCCCAGTTCGATTTCAATGAAAGCGGTATCGCCATCGATTTGAATATTGCGCACAGATCCGGTGGAGACATAATCTTTGCCGGTAGTGGGGTCAGTTAAATTGTTCAGCGTAGACTGGATTTGCTGCTCGGAAATGGTCACTACAAAAACTCCTCAGTACTGCTGCCGTACTTAGACTGCGGTGCAGAAATCAAATGAAAATGTCATGGTAACAAATATCAGGGGATGCACACAATTTGTTAAAATAGGCGTTTATGCAAATCAAGTAAAAACAGGAACGAATGAATAAACGAAAAATTCTGGTTACCTCTGCGCTTCCCTATGCGAATGGCAGCATACACCTCGGTCACCTGGTCGAGTATATCCAGACAGATATCTGGGTGCGTTTTCAGAAAATGCGCGGGCACGAAATTTACTATGTCTGTGCTGACGATACGCACGGCACGCCGATCATGCTGCGCGCTGAAAAGGAAGGGATTACACCAGAAGCACTGATTGCCCGTGTGCATGATGAACATTACGATGATTTCACCGGCTTTAATATCCATTTCGATAATTATTACAGTACGCATTCGGATGAAACACGGCATTATTCGGAAGATATTTATGGCAAGTTGAAAACCGCGGGGCTGATCAAGGCGCGTGGTATAGAGCAGTTATACGATCCCCAGAAAAACATGTTTTTGCCGGATCGCTATGTCAAAGGAGAATGCCCCAAGTGCTCAGCCAAAGACCAGTATGGCGATTCCTGTGAAGTCTGTGGCGCTGCATACGCACCGACTGAGTTGAAAAATCCATATTCCGCTGTATCAGGCGCCAAACCGATTAAAAAGTCGTCGGAACATTATTTCTTCAGTTTGTCGGACGAACGCTGTGTGGATTTTCTGCGCCGCTGGACGCGTGCGGGTCATCTGCAAACGGAAGCGGCCAATAAAATGCACGAATGGCTTGGCGACGCCGGGGAAAACAAACTGTCTGACTGGGATATTTCGCGCGATGCGCCGTACTTCGGGTTTGAGATACCCGATGCGCCGGGCAAATATTTTTATGTCTGGCTTGATGCGCCGATTGGTTACATGGGTAGTTTCAAGCATTTATGCACACGGGAAAACATCGATTTTGACGCGTACTGGCACAAGGAAACGGAAACCGAACTCTATCACTTCATCGGCAAGGATATTTTGTATTTCCATGCGTTGTTCTGGCCTGCCATGCTCGAACATTCGGGCTACCGCACGCCGACACAGATTTTTGCGCACGGCTTTCTGACCGTGAATGGCGAGAAAATGAGCAAGTCGCGCGGCACCTTTATTACTGCGCATAGCTATTTGAAACAGGGCCTGAATCCGGAATGGCTGCGTTATTACTACGCCGCGAAACTGAACGGCAGCATGGAAGATATCGACCTCAATCTGGAAGATTTTGTCGCGCGCGTCAATTCCGATCTGGTCGGAAAATTCATCAATATTGCCAGCCGTTGCGCCGGGTTTATCACCAAACGATTCGACGGCAAGCTGGTTGAAGGAGAAGGTTATCAAGCCATGCAGCAACTGGTCGATGAACGATTTGCAAGCTGGCGCCCCGATGCGATTGAAAAAGCATTCGAGGAACGGGATTTTTCATTGGCCGTGCGTCAGATTATGAAATTTGCCGATGAAGCCAACGAGATTATCCATGAAATGGCGCCCTGGGAAATCGCCAAGAATACGGACAAGAATGCCGATCTGCAACTCGCCTGCAGCCTGGGTATACAGTTATTCTATTTATTGGCGCGCTATCTGAAACCGATTCTGCCGGAAACGATTCGCCAGGTTGAAGGTTTTTTAAATTGCGGCCGGTTGACCTGGCCGATTTTCCAGGCGGATGAACCGGTTTCGCAACTCTTGCTGCCCGAGGGACATGCGATAAATGCTTATCAACATTTGTTGACACGGATCGATAGCAAGCAAATTGATGCCCTGGTGGAAGCAAATAAACAAACCCTTAAAGCCGAACAGGCCGGTTCAGCCAAATCGATTGCAACAGATCAGTCGGCAGCTATTGCGCCCATTGCAGAAACAATTTCCATTGATGATTTCGGCAAAATCGATTTGCGCGTAGCGAAGATTATCAACGCCGAGCATGTTGAAGGCGCGGACAAATTATTAAAACTGACACTCGATATCGGTAGTGAACAGCGCACGGTTTTTGCCGGGATCAAATCGGCTTATGAGCCGGAACAACTGAAAGGGCGGATGACTGTCATGGTTGCCAATCTTGCGCCGCGCAAAATGAAATTTGGCTTGTCCGAAGGCATGGTGCTCGCAGCAGGAAATGGCGGTAAGGAATTGTATATTCTCAACCCGGATGATGGCGCGCAACCAGGGATGAAAGTTAAATAAAGATATTATCAGGATGGATGAACTGGCCGAACAGATCAGGCAATTAGAGTTAAAATTACTGCATATGGACTGGCGTGCCGATCCTGCAGCAATTGATGAACTGCTCGATGAAACCTTTGAAGAAATCGGCGGCAATGGACAGATCAGCGCCAGGCAGCGTGTGGTGGACTGGTTGTTAAATAAAGACCCGCATCAGCAATGGGCATTACAGGATTTTCGCATTAAACGATTATCGAATGATACGGTCATCGCCATATACCGTGCGGTAAAGGCGAATCAGTTGGAAGAAAACGGCAAAGGTTCGATTCGAAGCTCAATCTGGCAACGGTTCGGCGAGCACTGGAGAATGGTTTTTCATCAGGCAACAACATGCATTTAGGAGAATAAATTGGAAGCAGCGCCATCGGCAGAGCAGCAACTGAACGAAATCAAGGACAATCTGGCAATGATTCAACAAAAGATTGCCGATGCCTGTGTTAAAGCAGGACGCAATCCCTCATCCGTGCGCCTGTTGCCGGTTACCAAGACTGTTCCGGCGGAGCGGCTGCGTATTGCGTATGCTGCCGGGTGTCATGAAATGGGTGAAAACAAGGTTCAGGAAGCCCGCGAGAAATCGGAATTACTGAGCGATCTCGATATCAAATGGTGCATCATCGGTCACCTGCAAACCAACAAGGTCAAATACATTACGCGTTTTGCGCACGAATTTCAGGCGCTCGACAGCCTTAAAGTCGCGGCCGAGCTCGATAAACGCTTGCAGGCTGCAGGTCGTGGCATGGATGTTTACGTGCAGGTTAATAGCTCCGGGGAAGTCAGTAAATTCGGCCTGCCACCGGAGGATGTGGAGGATTTTGTCAAGCAACTGCCAAATTATTCGTCACTGCGGATCAGGGGGCTGATGACACTGGCAATTTTCTCAACCGATCTGGATCGTGTGCGCGCCTGTTTTGTCAGAATGCGCGATCTGCAAGCGCGGTTGCGTCAGAGTGCGCCGGCCGGCTTGTCGTTTGACGAGCTGTCCATGGGTATGTCCGGGGATTTTGAACTCGCGATAGAGGAGGGTGCAACGGTCGTGCGCGTAGGACAGGCAATATTTGGTAAACGGCCTTTACCGGACAGTCATTATTGGCCCGGTTTCGGTTGAATTTCACGTGCTGCACGCATAACGAATTTCGCTAATCGTGAGTAATTTTTAAAACGTTACAAAATTATTGCCGCAGCCACCCGGCGGTCTTCCTCGACCAGAATATTATAGGTGCGACACGCAGCCTGTGTGTCCATGACCTCAAAACCGATGCCAAACTGTATGACTTTAGCCATCAAGGCATAATCCGGAAAACTGAGTTGCGCGCCGGTGCCGAGCAGAATAATTTCCGGTTTGTGCGGCAGGACGTGATCGAAATGCGCAAGATTAAGTTCTGCAACCGATTCTACGGGCCATTGTTCGATTATTTCATCGGGAAAAACGATCAGATTTTGTTCATGGCGAACTTTGTTGATCATGACATAGCCGTCCCCATACCCCGAGAAAATATTTTGTTGGTTAAAGTTGGCGAGATGTAATTTCAAGGCATCATTCTCCTTAGCTTATGTGAATTGAGCATGTCATTTTAAAGTGGAAAATCCGAATGCATATGCATTGGCAGCATAATTATAAAAAATCATAATGTTTATTTTGTTCAAGAAAGAGCGCCTGACATGCTATAAATGTTCATTCAAGGCAATCCGTAACAGCTGGCCACTGCTGAGGGGCCGCTTGTTTTTATGGCATGGTATTTTTCCCAGAATGTCGTCGCGATTTCATGAATGTCTTTGGAGATTGAACCGTTGCGGTATCGATATAAAAAACCGGGGCCTGCGCTATACGTCGCATAGGTCAAACGGGCCAGAGAATCGAGGTCTCTTTTTTCCTTGTTTTCGCTTTTGGGGAGAACATGGTCGGCAAAATAGTGATGTAGAATTTCGTTTCCCGCCATGGCATTGTAACTGACATCGTTGCGCAGACTCGAAAGGTCATAAAAACCGCGCCATACATTTGGATTAATCTGCATAATGCCGATAGATCCACCCGGTGACATGAGGGGTTCGAGCTGGCCGTTTTTTTTTACGAACTGTCGCCAGCAGCTTTCTTGCCAGGCTGTAGCAAGCGCTAAATCCCGGAAGAAATCATGATAACTCTCGGGCAGATGTTTGCTGCTGATCGTTTTGTCTGCAACATAATCAAGCAGACCGCCCACTAATGGCAGATAGGATTTAATATCACTGGTATCTGGCGCCCAGCCGTTAAGTTTTTTGACCAAAGCAATTTCAGGTTTGTCTGCAGCCCATGCCCGAGCAAAAAAAAACCATGTGCCGCTATTGATGTCGGGCACCTGACTGGGCGCAGGCAAGGGCGGCCCAAAGTCAAACAGTTTTCGCAATTCTGTGTCCACATCAAGGCGGTAAATCAACGGATCTTCCTCAAATCCGGGTGAAAGCATACGCGCCATACGGCGTAAACCGTCGGCGGATATTTCATAGCCTATCTGTTCGCTCATCTGATCCATCGCCGTCAGGGCATCTGCGGCAGTTACAAAACTCAAGTAACGGATTGCTGCCGTACCCGGCAAAGTGGTTTCCATCTGCTGCAGAATCGGCGAAAGCCTTCTCCAGCTTTTGAGAAACAACCCCCGTACCGGATCAACTGCCCCTGCATTCCAACTGGTTAAGGCTTCGGATAGATCATAACGGCCATCCAGCAGAACCTGAAGCAGTTCTCTGCGCAAATTACCCTGTTCGTTATCTTCCGCCACCTGCTTGACGACAAAGGTCAGGAATGCATCCCAACGCTGCCATGCTGATTCCCATCGCAGCGCTTCGGCAGTTGTCAGCGGTGGTTCTGCAGAAAAATTAACCGGTTGGCCGGTGTCCTTGTCGGGTACTTGAAATTGCAAAGCCAACACGATTCCTGTGTTGGTGGCTTCCACGTCAGAAAACATGACTGACTCAAGTGTACGGTTTGCAATGTCGGAGCCGGATGTAGTGAGCATTAGTGGCACAAACGTCTGGATATCCTTCAATGGAACGGTAAGATCAACCCTCAGTGCCCCCAGACTGGAGTGAACATGTTGCATAACAAGATTCCACAGTGCGCCGGTTAACAGCGGCTTTGCTCCTCCCTTGTTTAACAAATTCGAGTCAACCACCTGAAACTCTATGACAGGTTGTCCGGTAACGATGACAGGTTGCTGGAAGATTTCAATAAGCCCGCGCCACTCTGGAGTTTTTATGCAACGCCCCGCAATTTTACGCCCGAACATTGCATTAACCGTAGAGACGGTTCTGATTCGTCCTTGATCATGACTGATTTGTGGATCTGAGAGAACAAGCTTGCTGCAACTGGCCTTATCGTCAATCAGCAGTGCTTTATTACCGTCAGCGGTGTAAACCTGCTCCAAAAGTATACGATGAAGAAACCGGTAATCAAGCTTCATCGGTACGCTAATCTCGCTTGCGAAAGCACCGAAGGTAAATAGCAGCAGTGCCGCCAGTAAAAATATCCGCATCTTGTTCAGAATTCCAGAAGAGTATGTAATGATTTTATCCAGCCATGGATCATTTATTGAAGCATTTGATTTCGGCAGAGATTCCATTGACATGGGTAATCGATTTATTTCTATCGTACCGGTATTTTAAACAAAAAATTGTGCAGAAATTCAGAAAAAAATTTTGGGTGAAATTGATTACACTATTTATCAGGAAACGGTTCAATGGCTTGCAGGCCCGTAATGTAGTCGGTGATGCCGTAAAATTACTTCAGGGCGCCTTTCATTCGTTTACGGATCGATTGAATGACGGTGCCAATCTACAGATGTATTCAATATCAGTAAATTGGGTTTAATTCTCTTTTTCTTCCGCCATTATTTTCTGCAATTGACGCAGACGCGCCTCGACTGTCGATAGCTGATAAAAATCACCATTATCATGTTTGAGTGCAATTTGAAGTTGTTCAATCGCAGGATCATAATAACCCTGAAGGATATAAACTTCTGCCTGTGCACGGTGTTTTAGCATCAGTTTGTCCTGAAGCGCATAAGCGCGTGCCTGCAACCGGTATAACTGGATATCCTTCGGATGAAACTGCAGTTCTCGGTTAATCAACTCAAGTGCAGTGTCGATCTGGTGATTCAGTAGTAGGGCATTGGCATAGCCATGGATGAGCGCTTTATGTTGCGGATAGATTCTGAGTGCCGTTCTGTAAATTTTCAAGGCGTCGTCAGTTTGCCCATTGGCGAGTTTGACTGCTGCCGCCAATGTTTCGATCATGGCGCCGGCTTGCAATCCTTTTTGCTGCACCAGGATTGTTTTGCCCAATCGATGGTCTTTTAATAACAGTTCTGTTTTGTTGTCAGATTGTATCAAGGTGTACAACCGTGCCAGTTCTTCATCTGCTTCCCTGTTTTTCTTGTCGCGCAGCAGGGCAAGTGTATAGCCGTAACGCTCTACCGCCTCATTGATATAGCGTTTTTCTTCCAGGCGCGCCCTGAATTGATTGACTGCATCGCTGGGTTTGCCTTGCAGCGCGCGAAGCTTTGCACGTACCAGGAGGAAATCAGTGCTGTCAGCCACCTGCCGGTAAGGCATTTCATGTGTGCGGTTCTGTATGTCCGCAATCCGTTCAAAGGTCAACGGGTGGGTGCGCAAATAAGAGGGCGCGCCATTTTCATAAAAACGGCTGGCCTTTTGCAGGCGTTCAAAGAAGGTTGACATTCCTTGTGGGTCAAAACCGGCGTCCAAGAGAATATTCAGACCGACGCGGTCCGCTTCCTTTTCATGTTTGCGGGTAAAGTTGAGCTGCGATTGTATTGCGCCCGCCTGTGTTGCGGCAATAACGGCCTGGCCGGCCTGTGGATTTGAACGGGAGGCCAGAATTGCAACCGCAAGGGCTGCAATCGATGCAATCATATTGTATTTGTGACCTGAAATCATGCGCGCTAGATGTTTCTGTGTAACATGCGCAATTTCATGGGCCATAACACCCGCGAGTTCTGATTCACTTTGAGCAGCAATAATTAAACCGCTGTTAAACCCCATAAAACCGCCGGGCAGGGCAAACGCATTAATGGTGGAATCCTGCAGCGCAAAAAATTCAAATGATTGTCCGGGACTGGTCTCTGTTGAGCTTGCAATGAGTTTATGCCCAAGACTATTCAGATAGTTGGAGATTTCAGGGTCGTCCAGATAACTTGTGTCAGCACGGATCTGGCGCATGATTTGTAGTCCAAGCAGGCGTTCTTCCCGGGGTGTTATGGTTGCCTGAGAGACATCTCCAAGATCCGGTAATTCGTGGGCAACCGTATTGGCCGGAAACATAAGCGACAGTGTAATAGTGAGGAAGATAAATTTCATGTCGATATGATAATTGTTTCTGGTCCAAGTTCAATTACTGGAATTTTTTAATTATTGCATAGTTAGCGTGTAGTCAGCGGAAAGCATTGGAGTTTATCCTGAATGTTTTGCTATTTGTAGGTTCCGCGACTCCGAACTTACACTGTGCAATTGGATTTTTGAGTCGGAGTAAAAAATTTGCTGTGGCCTGTGCTTAAATTATGCGTAAACTGTGTTGAGGTGCATCGGGAGCAAATTGCCTTTCATGAAAGCTCAGTTGGATCATGCAGTGCGGCTTGTTGTCCTCTGGAGACATTAATACGTGCCAAAATCAACAGGCCGATGAGAAAATAATTGCCGGTTATCAACATGGCGAGGCGATGATCCCCATGGGAAATCCAGCTGACCCATCCGTAAGTGAGCGGACCCAAAATGGAAGACAGTTTGACCGCTAGTCCCCAAAGTCCAAAAAACTCGGCACGTCGCGAAACCGGACTAAACAGACCGACGAGGGCGCGCCCTGCGGACTGTGAGGCGCCAAGGCATAAACCGGCAAGATTGGCTGCAGTCCAGAACATTGAACGGTCTTCAGCAAACCAGGCGAGCAGGATCATGATGATCCAGCCAACAAGCGTTAACGCGATAGTGGTGAGATGGCCCAGTTTATCCTGGATATGGCCGAAAGCAAATGCACCCAATGCCGCGGTGATATTGACCAGGAGTACCAGCATCAAGGTTTCTTGCGTATCAAACCCCATTGCCTGCTGGGCATAAATGGCTGCCAACGCGATAACAGTCTGGATACCAGCCTGATAGAAAACCAGGCAGACAAGAAAACGCATCAAATCCTGGTAATGATGCACATGTTTGAGGGTGTCTTTCAATCGTGAAAAAGACTCATAGACAATATGGCGGTTAATTCGGTACCCGTAGCGATGCGGTTGCGGCCGCGCGCGTTCCTTGAGATAAAGAAATGTCGGCAGACAGGCGGTAGCAAATATGGCAGCGGTGATTACCATCGTGACCGGAACATACTCGCTGGTTTCGTGGCCTTGTGTTTGCGCCCAGGTAACATAAGCGAGGCAACAGCCCAGCGTAAACAACCCGCCCAGATAGCCCAATCCCCATCCCCAACCGGATACTTTTCCAAGTGATTTGTTTTTGGCCAGCTCCGGCAGAAAAGCGGCAATCAAATTTTCGCCGCTGCCGAAAAAGAAATTTGTCAGAATAATCAGCACAACAGCCAGCCACAAATCTCCTGGCCCGGCAAAGTAAAGTAATGCGGTAAATACCACGCAACCCACGGTGGTCAAAAGCAGCAGGGGCTTCTTTATGGCGTAGGCGTCGGCATATGCGCCGAGCACGGGAGCCGTCAGGATAATGAGCAGATAGGAGACTGCGAGCGAAGCTGTCCATGCAAACGTCCCCCAGTTTTCATTGTTGGCGACTACGGCGACAAAATAAGCGTTGAAAATCGCGGTGATGACAACAGTGGTATACCCTGAATTGGCGAAATCAAACATCGCCCACGACCAGATTTCGCGCCGGGTTACGCCTTCGGTGAAGTTGGGAGATTTTGGGTTGTTTGTCAAGGGAGTCAACTTTTGTGTTTTGTTGGGCTGTTTTTTTGTGCAGCGTAAAAAATCATGAATGGATTTGCCAGAATCAAAAAAATTAATCGAATGTTAATCAATAACATGTCTGCAACTTCAATTGGTTATGTTAGTATACAAATATATTCAAAACGGTAGTCTAAAACAAAAAAAGCGAGATAGACTGGTTCGGATTATATTGCGGGACGGATTTCGTTGCTGCTGTTTTTCCTGGACAAACTGAGCGTGTCCATTTGAGATAACAAATAAAAAGGGGAAGACAAATGGTAATCGTCAAAGGTGAGCCTGATCTGGCATTTGTCGGTTTGTTGTTGTTGATCGTGTTCGGCGTCATGATCTGGAAAGATCGTCCCATTCAAAGCCCCCGCCCTTATGAAACCCCTTACACGCAACCGCTCGACCGGCAGGTTCATAACTATTCCTATATCAGTCATCCGTGGGAAGACCCTTTTGGGTTTGATCCTGGCGCATTGCAGGAACGGAATTCGTATCAACTTGATATTGATACTTTACCTGATTTTCTTAATCCAAATAATGTCTTTCATCAAAAAAAGCTAAGCGCTATCAGATTGCATAAAAGCAATGATGCCGAGGATTTGACGCAGACAACTAAGCACGACGAAGGGTTGTGCGGTACTCAACTTAGTGAAAATCTGAAAAAAAAGTTCGGTCGATCTGTTGGTATCCGTTATGGAGGTATATCCCAGAACTGTCGAGAATAAAGAAAACCGCACCCGGCAGCGATATGCTGTAACGGCCGGATTGGCTGCACTGGGCTATCATGCTGAAGAATCCAACCGCATGTATTTTTGCAACAGTTCGAAAGAAAAGGGGAATCGATTTAACGTACGCTGGGAACATTTTAGCCAAAAAGACAAAAATGACGTGATTGTGGTATGGATATCTGGAATATCTGAGGATAAAGACTTAAAGAAATTTAGAGAGGATATCGACCAATCATTTAAAAAAACATGTGGCGGTACGTGCATCAAAAATTTTAATGTTTATGATATTAATAATCTGATTGGATTTAAGGAAAATAATGCAGGTTTAAAATATATCGATTTTTTTAATAATTACCCGGAATATTTTGAGAACAAGGATAAACTAAAGGAAGCTCGGCGAAAGCTTACCGAAAGGCTGGTTAATGAACTCGACCTAAGAAGAATTAAAAAGCCATCCGAAGTAGCTATTATTGTGGAGCATGAAAGGCAGAGTGCTACTGGACTGGCAGATTGCTTTAAATCAACTATCGAAAAGAAAAAAGACGGAGCTGGAAGCGTAAATTGCGATACGCAGGAAACTGAAAATAATGATAGTAAGGTACAGCAGTATTTTTCTTAAAGGGCCTGGATGCCAATCAACAGAACATCAAAAAGCGCGATCAACTGGACATTCAGAATAGTGTAAAAGAATGGGATGATTACTTCTCATTTCGTGATCATCATAATCCAGCTATCGGTCACGCGCAGTTTGATTATGTGCATCGGATGGTGCATCAAATTAAAGCGCATAACAAAGCAGCAAATGCAGATAAAAAAGGCAAACCAATTAAAGCCGTCGGAATTTTTGGCAGTGATTTTTATGACAAGCTGATTATTCTGGAAGCTTTCCGGCGTGAATTACCGAATCTGGTTTATTTCACAACAGACCTCGATGCGCAGATGCTGCAGCCGGAATACTGGAACTGGACGCGTAACCTCATTGTAGCTTCGCATTTTGACTTGCGACTACGTGACGATTTGCAAAGCCCTTTTCCGCCGTTTCGCGACAATCTGCAGACTGAAGTTTTTTATCGAACACTAAAGGAATTCACAAACAATGCGCTTAAATATACAGGACCCTTGGTTTTTGAGATTGGGAGAAATGGGCCTGTACACTTGTCCCAGAATACCCATGCTACCTGGTTCACTCCATTAGAGAGGATTTTTAAAGATATAGTGACTTGGATTAATGAAGAAAATAACGAGAATAATAATACGTCTCGAAACAAATCCATTCATCCAAGCTATGGAATGCAAGACCAACTATTATCGAATCTGGTTTATTTTACGCAGATGCTGCAACCGAAATACTGGAACTGCTCACACAACCTTATTGTAGCTTCACATTTTGACTTGCGACCACCTTACAGTTTGCAAACTGAAGTTTTTTTTCGAAATGTACCTGAATATACAGGGCCAGATGATATTAATTGTTTAAAAAAAGAGACAGATTCAAGTCAATCTGTTCATCCCAACTATGATCATTCAAAACAACTAATCTATTACCTTTCTTTTTGTTTTCTGATCACCATAGCATTGATAATCACGGAATATCTAATGCGCCCCAATTCAGGTGCGCAATCATTCTGGCTGTCAGGAACGGCAATTGTTTTATTTTTGTTAATGTTGTATGCCATATATGATATAGAAAATGAACCATTTAGCTTTACCGATGGCGTCAGTATCTGGCCGACTATTTTAATACGAGTTTTTACTTTTCTTTTGGCTTGTGCATTCATTATCAAAATGGTTCGTGTGCTTGAAGTTAGCTTTGATCGCCTGAACCGTGGATTTTTTAATCATAGATTAATTAATGAGTACAAGCCAATATTTATCGATGACAGTCGAAAAAATGAAGTAGAGGTACTAAAGTATATTAATCAACTTGAACTTGGCTGTCTATACAGGTCAGGAAGAGTGCCAGGGCAATCGTGCTTAAAAATACTTGAAAACAGAAACAAGTTGAGGTATTAGCTCTATCATTTTGATTTTAAATGACAGACAAACCAACAGCTTCAATCATTCATCATTTTTCAAGTATTGAAGATCCAAGAGTAGACAGACAAAAGAAGCATCAACTCCAAGATATATTTTTTATTTCACTTTGTGCGGTTATTTGTGGAGCGGACAATTGGGTGGCTATAGAAGAATTTGGTAAAGCCAAAGAAGCATGGTTTACCGAATTACTCGGTCTGCAACATGGAATACCCTCTCATGACACCTTCGGTGAAGTTTTCATGGTGATAGACACCGAGCAATTTAGCGAATGCTTTTCCAACTGGGTTTGTGATTTAGCGCGTTTGACTGATGGAGAGATCATTGCTATTGACGGCAAATGTATAAGGCGTAGCATTGACAGGGCCTCAAAAAAGGCAGCAATCCATATGGTTAGCGCATGGGCGCAGCGTAATAGCCTGGTTTTGGGTCAGGTTCAAGTGGATGACAAATCCAATGAAATTACGGCCATTCCCAAACTGCTCTCTCGCTTGGATATTACAGGAACCGTGATCACAATTGATGCGATGGGTTGCCAGAAGAAGATAGCCCGGCAGATTATTCAGCAAGACGCAGATTATGTTTTGAGCCTGAAAGGCAACCAAGGAAGCTTGCATGAAGATGTTGCCACATATTTTGCATCGTCACTGTCTCCAGAAGCCGCAAAGGTAACAGTTGATGGTGGACATGGGCGCATTGAGACACGAACTGTTCGTGCAATAGATGAAATAGCATGGTTAAAAGAACGACATTCCTGGCCGGGGCTGCAGAGCATCATTGAGGTCACAGCAACAAGAGAATCAGAAAATAAAATATCCAAGGAAACGCGTTATTTCATTAGCAGTCTAAGCGCCAGAAATCCTATCAAGCTGGAGCATGCTGTTCGCGCTCACTGGGCTATCGAAAACAATTTACACTGGGTTCTTGATATCGCCTTTGACGAAGACAGTAATCGAACACGCAAAGGCCATAGCGCAGCTAATCTTGCTATTATCAGACATATTGCTCTGAATCTGATAAAAAAAGAAAAAATGTCAAAGGTCGGTGTAAAAACAAAACGATTAAAGGCGGGCTGGGATAATGATTATTTGCTAAAAATTATTGGGGCAATTTAAGCCCGATTGCCCTGGGAAGAGTGAGGGATATTAGTATTATAATTATATTCATAATTTTCGGGGTTATATTATATGGATTAACCATCGATAATTCTCCAAATTTACTTACAGATATCTATGACTCGGCATCTAAAATAGCGCCGAAATTTGTCTTAACGATTCTTGTTTTTTTAGCTCTTTTTCTTTATACCTATTTTTTATGGCCTAATGAAATAAAAAATTTTCAAAGATTTAAAATTGGATCGTGGATAGTAATTGGTCTATTTCTAAGTGTGCTATTTTCTGCTTTGGCTTTGATATTCACTGAGTATCACAAAATTTTTTGGCTTTTTGCAACTATCTTATTATTCACTTCCATTTTTAAATCCAAAATTAAACCAGCATCAATTCAGGGCTGGATAGAGAGAGACTCAGGCCGATTGAACCCAGTGCAGCGTAAAATTTTAGATAACAATGAAATCTGGAGTGAATATCGACGTCTCGGCTTTCTTAAGCATCGTTTGTTGCGCGCTACCATTATGGGGTTGATTTTCATGAACATCGATGTTTTTCTGATACATTTGTTCCCGGAATCGTTGTCTCCCTGCCGCGGAAATACATGTGGTCTGAATGATTTTGTATGGATAGTAAGTTTTGCGATTGTTATGTTTTTAATCTTTCTTGTACTGGATGCGCAACGGCTTTGTATACACTGGATTGAAAAGTTGCGTACCAAGCATCCATTATTGTTCGATCGAAAAATTAATGATGAAGATAGAATGAATTTGCGTTACAAAATTGATGGTAGTGAAAATAATGAGGAGAGAAGTCGATTACGACTACAATTTTTTCAATGTTATAGTGTTTCAAATTCCATACTTACTGCAAGAGCGAGTAGAGGAGCTTTAAGCTCCCTTGAAAATATCATAATGCTGGTCGCAAAAAGAACCCGCTTGATAGATGAGCTCATTTATTTTCCGATTATTGCGTTGATGCTGATGCTTTTTGCCAGAATCCAGTATTTCGATAATCTCGATTTTCCATTGAGTAGCGGGATTGTTTATCTGGTCAGTATTTCTTTGTTGCTCTATGCAGGATTGAAACTCAGGGGAGAAGCCAGTAAGTTGAAACTGGCGGTAATTAATAGTGCTGAAAATAATTGGCTCTATCACTTTTAATTGTTGGCGTTATAGGAAAAAACCTGATTCTACCTGAAACTGTCGATAAATTATGGACAGGAAGAACGAATGGCTTTTTCTTTTAAATTCAATAAAATACATGATCACCAACAGTTAACGATGAAAGAGCCAAATAATTTGACTTGGTTTTATACTCAGCGTGAAAAAAAAACAAGCGGTTAAAAAAATAAATGAGGTCAATTCTGGTGCCTTCCAGCCCATGATGGATCAACCCGCGGTGCGCTCGGCATTATTATTGCTCGGTGCCATTGGGCTTTTCGCGACGGAATATTTGATG
The DNA here is from genome assembly GCA_024235795.1 of Burkholderiales bacterium. Classification (GTDB taxonomy): domain Bacteria; phylum Pseudomonadota; class Gammaproteobacteria; order Burkholderiales; family Nitrosomonadaceae; genus Nitrosomonas. The sequence continues at coordinate 608,282 of JACKLR010000002.1, forward strand.
CTGTTTGGCTATTAATATGCAGTTAATAGAGAAGAGCTGATTAAAAAAATCAGTTCTTCTCGATGAGGATTTTCTCTTTCACCTTTAAGCCGGTTTACGCAACCGGTGACTTACCCAAAGCGATGCAGCAAACAAAAGTACCGCACCTCCTTGATGTGCTGCAGCCAAATTAATCGGCACGACATGTAACAAGGTGGCAATACCCAGACTGACTTGTATCGCCAGCGTAATCAGGAACAGGTGACATGCCAGGCGAGTTGTTCCGGATAATTCGGCTTTGAAAACGGCTTTGAACCAGAACAGTGGTACGGTAAATATCAACATCCATGCGATCATGCGATGATCGAATTGTACCGTTGTCATGTTTTCAAAGAAGTTGCGGTACCACGGTTCGAGTATGAATAGATCCGGTGGAATGAGATGACCGTTCATTAATGGGAAAGTGTTGTAGGCCAGCCCGGCACGGATACCGGCGACAAAACCACCCGATAATACCATTATAAAAATAAGCCACGATAATCCATACGCAAAGCGGCGAAGCCCTCTCAACGGATCAGATTTCTGATTTGCCGATACATTAGCGGGTTGTGATATTAGACCTAACGCCACCCAAAACATGGTTGCAAAAATGATGAAGGCGAGTCCCAGGTGGGCTGTAAGACGGTATTGACTGACACGCGGGTTGTCGACCAGACCGCTCATGACCATATACCAGCCCATAAATCCTTGTAACCCGCCGAGAATGAAAATGCCGGTGAGTTTGTAACCCAATGGTTTGTCGATTTTCCTTTTGACCAGGAAATAAACAAACGGAATGAAAAATACCAAACCGATAAGCCGTCCCAATAATCGATGCAAATATTCCCACCAGAAGATGGTTTTGAATTCATCGACGCTCATGCCTTTATTGACTTGTTGATACTGCGGTGATGAGCGGTATTTTTCGAGCAGTTCGTCCCAGTCTTGCTCGGTGATTGGCGGCATGGTGCCAACCAGTGGTTGCCATTCCACAATTGAGAGTCCGGAATCGGTTAGCCTTGTCACACCGCCGACGACGACCATGGCAAACACCAGGGCGCAACAGACTAGTAACCAGATTGCAATGGGTTTTTTTTCTGTGTTCATGAATAAATTGATTAAAAATTAATACTATGATTATTGAATTTTTTATTTAGCACGCATTAAACGCTGTTTTTCCCGATCCCATTCCTTCTGTTTTTCGGATTCACGTTTGTCATGCAGTTTTTTACCTTTGGCAAGACCGATTTCAAGTTTGATGCGTCCTGCTTTATAATGCATGTCAAGGGGTACCAATGTGTAACCGGCGCGCTCAACTTTGCCGATGAGCCGTTTGATTTCCTCGGCATGCAATAATAATTTGCGCGTTCTAACCGGATCAGGCAGGATATGTGTTGATGCCGTTTTCAATGGACTAATATGACAGCCAATGAGGTATAATTCACTGTTGCGGATGATAACATAGGCTTCTTTTAATTGAACGCGCCCGGCTCGGATAGCTTTGACTTCCCAGCCTTCCAATACCATACCTGATTCGTATTTTTCTTCGATAAAATAATCGTGAAAAGCTTTTTTATTCTGAATAATACTCATGCAGGTTTTATTAAAAAGGTGATTGTTCTTTAAATTTTGTGTATTTTATCAGTTTTTCGGTGAGACCTCATTTGAACGAGGGGTGGTTTACTTTATGGCAGAAATAGAAAAGACAGTTTTAGTGGAATATTCAGCAGAGCAGATGTTTAATCTGGTCGATGGTGTTGAACGGTATCCGGAGTTTCTTCCCTGGTGCGGCGGTACGGTGGTAGATCCGCAAAATGAAACCATTACGCATGCAACTGTGAAAATAAACTATCATCATGTTAAACATAGTTTTACCACTGAAAATAAACGCAAGCCACCTGAGCTCATCGAAATGACTTTATTGGATGGGCCGTTTGAACATTTGGATGGGCACTGGCGTTTTATTCCATTATCCGACGATGCTTGCAAAATAGAGTTTCGTCTGCATTATACGTTTTCACATAAAATTCTGGAAAAATTAGTTGGGCCAGTGTTTCATATGATTGCCAACAGTTTTGTGGAATCATTTATAGAGCGTGCTGAAGCTATCTATGGTAAACGATGACCGACTTGGCAGCCCAAGCAAAGCATGAGACTATCGAAGTCGAAGTTGCCTATGCATTGCCCGAACGTCAAGTGCTTATGACGGTGCAAGTACCCGTTGGTACGACTGTTGAACAAGCAATCTGCCATTCCAGTATTATGAATCAATTTCCCGAAATTGATTTAAACAAAAACCGTATCGGCATTTTCAGCATATTTGTTGAACGGAAAACAGTTTTGCAGCAACGCGATCGTATTGAGATTTATCGGCCACTATTGATTGATCCCAAGGAAGCAAGAAGATTACGCGTAAAACGAAAGTCAGTGAAAAAATGCGATAATCTTTGAAGAATTCTATAGCAAACTGGCAATTTTAGTGAGGGTTTAAATATGAGAGCGGTATTTGCTTTGGCCCTGTTTTTTGCATTAATTTCGTATTCGGGTGTAATAATTGCACAAGCTATCTCATATCAAGGGTTTGAGTGTTTTAATGCAGCCAACGTGAATGACACCACACCGACAGAAACAGTTGTTGAAAGCCGGTTTGAGGTCATCGAAGTGCTTGATGGCGGAATGGTGCGTTTAAACTTGTCAGGGGGATTGCCAAGATTTATAAATGGCAATCAGAATATTTGTATAGACCAAGATACTGCCATTGGTTTTTTGGGTACGCCCGAAGTGGCAGGATCTGGTGGCTTGCCATTAAAACTAGAGAATATCGATGCCACCGCTTATTTTAACGGCCAGGAACTGGTTATCATTGTGAACTCGTTATATACCGATCTGAGTGCAACACGGGGAACATTCTCGAATTTCAGTACTAGTCGCGTGCAACCGGTTTCAAATACGCTTATTTTTGATTATGATGGACAGACAACATCATTTCTACTTAAAAAAATGATCCATAACAAAGGATTTGTCCATACCAGCGGTTCCACGGCTTCATTTCCATTTATTGAGACCATTGTTCCTTCATTTGGAGAAACAGGGTTATTTGAATTACCCCTGATCTTGACACCGCCGTCAAGAATAGCCTACCGATTGGAATAATTATATAAAGTCAAATAGAGAAAGGCCTGAAACTGTAGCAAAAGATTTCTGTGCAGCTTCTAAGTAGATTTGTTGTCTGTTGAGATCCGAGATTGCTTTAGCAAAGTCTACATCTTGTAGTTCAGAAAGCCTTTGCTCATATTGAATGTCCAGATCTTCACCCATATTTTCGAGTGATTCAATTTCCTGTAGTCTTGATCCAACTGAAGCGCGGGTTGAAAGAATATTTTCAAGGCCATTATCCAGGTTCTGTAAAGCAGAATTCAAATTGTTGGTTAATTGCGTGCCGCCCGGTTGTCCACTTGAAGGTGTTTCCAGTGCAGTAATCAAATTTCCAATCGTAGTAAATATACTTTGATTAGTACTTGGTGATACCGTGAATTTGTCACCGTTTGCTGGATCTCCAGTAATGCTTAATTGCAGTCCATCAAAGTTGATAGTATTGTTATTGGCAAATGAATTACCTGTTGAAAGCGTAGTGCCAGATGTGGTGTTTACAATATCGTAAGTAGTGACACCGCCCGACACAGTAAAGGTAATCTCATAATTGTGACCGGTGAGGCTTGCTGGTGCTGTTACTGAGCCGGAGTTTATTACACCGGTACCCGTATTCGAGGTATTAGCTGTAGTGGTGAAAATTCCATTACCATTTTTAATGCGTTCGAAAATATCTGTTCCAGAATTGCTGACAGCAATTTGACGAGTTGGGCCTACCTGACTCAACCGTTGTCCCTGGTCGCCATTATATTGAACATTGAGTCCTTTGTTAGTGAACGGTTGCGTACTTTCCTGGAAGCCAGAAAACAGGTAATTGCCTGTACCATCGGTAATATTTGCTTGTCCAAGTAACGCTTCAAATCTTCCTCGTAGTTCAGTCGCAAGACTTTTCCTATCGGTGTCGGTTAGGGTTGGGTTACCTGCGTTTACAGTAATTTGTCGAATACCCTGCAGGTTCGATGAAATGTTTTCTAATGTCGTTTCAACCAATCCAAGAGATGCCAGAGCATGGTCACGATTAACCGAATACTGTGTGTTTATGGATGAGGCCTGCGAGACACCCAGTGCCTGTGCAGCTGCAATTGGATCATCTGCAGGCGTAAGAATCCTCCGACCGGTTGAAATTTGTTGTTGTGTTTTAATTAAAGCATCTTGCTGTTGCAACATAGCAGATGTTCCCAAATCATACATTCCGTTCGTACTGACTCGCATAATTTAATCCTCTTGTCTCTTAACCAATTCGAAGTATGGAATCAAAAAGGGTGCTGCTGATTTCGATCACTTTGCTTGATGCTTGAAAAGCATGCTGGTAGCGTAATAGATTAGCTGCTTCTTCATTCAAATTGACACCTGAAATAGCTTCTATTGATTGTTCAGTTTGTGCTACTAGATTGGCTTGTGCCTTGCTGGTAATTTCCAGTTCCCTTGTTTTATTACCAATCAGACTGACCATTTGACCATATGCAGCTTGGAATGACGCTGTGCCGCCAGCCATAGTATTTTGTGTCTGGAGTTCAGCCAGCAATAATGCATTGCGGTTATCGGCATTACCATTGTTATTAGGTTCAATGGTAAACACATCACCTGCTGCAGGTGTTCCGCTAATCTGAACAGTCCAGCCATTAAAGGTGATGTCAGCACTATCTGTAAATACTTGGTTATTTGCCGGCAATCCAGCGCCGACACCAGTAACGTCAAACTGACCGTCATAGGGTGAATGAAACGTGATGGCGACAGGTTGCTGCAGATCTGGATCAATTGGCAATGGATTGATGCTGCCTTGGCTAATAGTGGCATTACCGGTGTTGGAAAGTGCTGATTCAGTACGTACAGGTGCGGCCGCAGCAATAGCCGCTGTATCTGAAATGTTTACTGCAATGTTTTTTGCGCCGTTGATAGCTGGTTGAATCAGGAACCTTTCATTGGCATTGATAGTGGCATTAGTGACGCTGACACCATCTATAATCAACGGTGAACCTATTGTGGGTGCCGCAGCACTGCTGACAGAATTATTATCTGATAAACGAGTTAGTGTGTAGTTCGTGCCATCATATGAAAACTGATAATCACTGGTTGTTAAAGCGTTGACATCACTGAAACTGGCAGTGATGCTAGATGCAGGGTTGTTGCCAGCTGATGAAAAAACCTGTGGACTGGGTACAGTAAAAAAATCGGTTCCCAGAACACCATTGAGATCTAGACCTAGGCGGTGCTGTACATTAAAAGCCTGGGCCAAATTGAGTGCAATACGGCCTAATGAGTTTTGCGCTACATTTAGTGACTCATTGCGAAAATCCAGAATGCCGCCTAAACTGCCCCCCTGAATCTGATTTTCTGGCAAAATAGTTGTTTTATTACCGTTTACAAGACCAACAGTGACTTGTTGCGGATTTTCTGGCGATATCATCGCCTTGAGCGTCATGGACTGCGTTCCGACTACCAATGCCTGTCCAGTACCTATAAAAACGTTCAGCGTTCCATCACTTTGTTTTACCACGTCTGTATTGACAAGCTTACTTAGCTGATGGATTAGTTCATCTCGCTGATCGAGCATATCATTTGGCGCATGCCCACCAGAGGCGCCTTCGGCCATCACTATATTGTTATTAATTTCCGAGATTTGTTTTGCCAAGGAATTTATTTCACCGACATGACTTTTGATTTCAGTGTTAGCACCGTCCTGCATTTCAGATAAACGCTGGTCCAGGCTATGAAAACGTGAAACCAAAGATTCTGCATTACTGATCAGAGCCTGTCGTGAAGGTACAGATGAAGGGTTTGCCGCCACATCATTGACACCACTAAAAAAATCTTGCAATGCGGGCGACAATCCGGAAACAGGATCAGCCAATAAATTGTCAATTTGCTTGATCTGAGAATAATGGCTATCCAACTGACTGCTCTGCGTTTGCACTTGCAATAATTGGGTAGTTAAGAACTGATTGTGAATGCGTTGAACAGTTGTTATATTAACTCCGCGACCAATAAAACCAGCGCCCGAGGAGAGCGGGATATTGGTGCTCTGAATGGCTTCTTGACGCGTATATCCTGGTGTATCAGCGTTAGTTATGTTATGGCTTGTTGTAAGCAGGTTGGTTTGTGCTGCATTCAAGCCGGAGATGCCTGTGCCTAGAATATTTCCCATTGCTGTAATCGAGTAATCAACTATTTATATATAACAATCTTTATGTAGAAACGGCAAAGAAATTAAGAAATTAAATTGCCTCCTGATGGAACAAAACCGAGTTGTTTAATATGCGTAATAGCTTGTTTGCATACTGAGGATCTGTTGCATAGCCTGCTTTTTGTAGTCCATTGGCAAACTCAGCGGCATTTTGAGTGTTGAGTACTTCTGCGTAGCGCGGGTTATTGGACAACAAATTGGCGTAATCCCGAAATCCTTCTTCATATGAATTATAGGCTCGGAATTTCTCAACTATTTTTTGCGGTACTCCATTGATGAATTCAGTAGTCATTGTTTCAACTACTTCGCCTTCCCAGTTTCTTCCGGCCTTAATTCCAAAGAGATTGTGGCTTGGTGAATTATCCGGATGACGTATTTCATATTTGCCCCAACCGCTTTCAAGTGCGGCCTGAGCCAACATAAAATGTGCAGGAACGCCAGTAGATTCAGATGCAATGCTGGCGTACGGTAAGAGTGAACTAAAAAATTCTGATGTCTTGTCTGATTTCATGCTAACTGTTGTGTGCTCGGATGTTGAGTTCACAGACAGTTTTGTTGCGGTTTGATGATCTGGCCACAGCTGATGCGACATGTCAGCTTCAGGGATAGCAGGTGAAATAACCGCTGCATTGGGTTTGGGTGAGATGGGTGCAGCATGCTGACTTGACCTGGGTTGCTCAAACTGGTCCGTTGCCGGAACATTTGGCTGATTATCAGGTTGAATCGTCGCTTTATTAAGGGATGAAAGGTGTTCTTCTTCGGCTTTTTCAAGGGATTCTTGTGGCTCGGGAATATTATAAGTGCGCGTGAGTTGCTCAACCATGATATCGGCTAATCCGATTCCTTTTGTTGACATGCTTTGAGCCAGTTGTTGATCGTACATCTCTGTATAAAATTGGGTCTGCTGACTGTCTATCAGACCACTTTTTAGCGTAGCGTCTCGCATACTTTTAACCAACATTTGCAAAAACAGTGCTTCAAATTGTTTGGCTGCTTCTTGTAGCGCTTTTTTCGAATCCTGTTTTGACAGCAGATGAAGATCATCAATACTTTTTGTATCAATGGCAAGCCTGCTGCTCATGTCAAGTGAATTAATCATTACTCGTTTCCCTATATGATTTCTAGTTCTGCACGTAATGAACCGGCTGCTTTTAATGCTTGAAGGATAGATAATAAATCCTGTGTGGTTGCACCGATAGCGGTTAATGCTTTGACGACTTCGCCCAGATCTGCACCGCTGGGTAAAAGTATTAGATTTCCTTCGTCACTGCGTATCTCAACTTGTGCGCGTTGAGCAACGACAGTTTCTCCGCGTTCAGCAAATGGTCCGGGTTGACTGATAATGGGCTCATTATTGATGATGATAGATAGATTGCCATGTGCAATGGCACTTGACTCCAGTGTAACTGCCTGATTCATGGCGACTGAACCGGTACGTGAATTAACAATTACTTTTGCTGCATCTTTAGCCGGCGTGATATCAAGATTCTCGATTTGTGAAATGAACATGACACGTTGGTTATTTTCAGTGGGTGTGCTAACTTGAATTGATCGGCCATCAATTGCTTTAGCCGCGCCGGGGTATGAGTTATTAATAGCATTTACAATACGTTTGACATTTGTGAAATTGGTTGTATTAAGTTCCAGGTTAATATATCCCGTTTGTCCGAGTGCGGAAGGTACCTCGCGCTCAACTGTCGCACCGCCACTAATCCTTCCAGCGTTCAAATGATTAACCTGCACGCTACTGCCTGCGGCGGCTGCACCGGCGCCACCAACCAATACGTTGCCTTGAGCCATGGCATAAATTTGGTTGTCAACACCTTTTAAAGGCGTCATTAGAAGTGTGCCACCACGCAAACTTTTCGAATTACCCATAGATGAAACAGTAACATCGATCAGTTGGCCTGGTCTGGCAAAAGCTGGTAATGTTGCAGTCACCATCACCGCTGCAACATTTCGTAGTTGTAAATTTGTTCCGGGTGGCAAGTTGATACCCAATTGCCCAAGCATGCTGATGATACTTTGAACGGTGAATGGTGTTTGTGTTGTCTGATCACCGCTGCCGTCAAGCCCAACGACAAGTCCATACCCAATTAATTGGTTGCTGCGCACACCTTGTATACTGGCCAGATCCTTGATACGTTCAGCCTGGGAGACACCTGGTATCAATAGCAATATAGTAAGAAGAAAGCAAGTTAGCGTGGATCTTGTCATAAATTGTATGGATTTCATCAAATCTAGAATGGTGAAATATTGAGGAAGAAACGTGATAACCAGCCCATTGTTTGTGCTTCATCGATATATCCATTTGCGCGATATTCAATACGGGCATCCGCCACTTGTACAGATGAAACGGTATTATTCGTAATATTTATCGGATTAATAATTCCTGACAGGCGAATAAATTCCTGGCCTCGATTAATGCCGATTTGTTTTTCTCCGCTAACCAACAAATTTCCGTTGGGAAGTACTTCGATAACGGTTACCGTGATCGTACCAGTAAAATCGTTGTTGCTGGAACTTGCACCCTGGCCGTCGAATGTATTGTTGGATGCTGCTTCTAGCTCTGTTCCACCCAGAAAGTTTAATGGCACGCCGAGGATGGCCGTAGGGATTGAAAAATCGATGCTGCCTGAGCGATCTATATTACTGCCCGACCGTTTGCTTGCATTGGTCCTTTCATTTAGCGTGACAATAATCGTATCACCGACACCTCGCGCACGGCGATCTTCAAAAAGTGGCGTATACCGTGTGACAGGGCTACTACTTATGTTTTGGAAAATTCCACCATTTGCTTCGGTGACTACCACGGGTTGCTGTGGTCGTGAAGATGCAGGTTGATGAATGCTGGATGATGGTGTTACTGCACATCCTGATACGACTATAACCAGAATAATTAAAAGCAAAGTTGGTATTTTATTTTGTGGCAGTAAACAGTAAATCATTGCGCGTTCCAGTTTTCCAAATAACTCTATAATTGTGCTAACCGTTGCAGCATTTGATCTGAAGTTTCAATTGATTTGGAATTGATTTCGTAAGCACGTTGTGTTTGAATCATGCCTACCAGTTCTTCCACGACGTTGACATTTGATGTTTCAACAAAACCCTGATTTAGCAAACCCAAACCATTTGTTCCGGGCGCATTGGGGTTTGCGACACCGCTGGAGGCTGTTGGTAAGTAAAGGTTTTCACCAATTTTTTGTAAGCCTGCGGGATTAATAAAGCTTGCCAACTGAATGTTTCCGACTTGTATTGGTGTTGCAGAACCGGGAACCAAGGCTGAAACCGTACCATCACGTGCGACGGTAATGCTTAATGTGTTCGGTGGAATGGTGATGGCTGGTTGTATAACATAACCGCTTGAGGTAACAAATTGCCCGTTGATGTCAGACTGAAAAGCGCCGTCTCGGGTATAAGCCGTTGTACCATCAGGCATTAATACTTGAAAGAAGCCCTCGCCTTGTATTGCGATATCGCGCGAATTGCCCGTTTGTTGCAGGCTTCCCTGTGTAAAAATACTTTCTGTTGCAACAGGACGAACACCTACGCCGAGCTGCAACCCGGAAGGTAATTGGGTTTGCTGGGATGATTGTGCACCAGGCTGACGAATGGTTTGATAAAGCAAGTCTTCAAAAACAGCGCGCGCGCGTTTAAATCCATTAGTACTGACGTTTGCCAAGTTGTTGGAAATGACGTCCATTTTGGTTTGTTGGGCGTCAAGACCGGTTTTTGAAATCCATAATGAGCGTATCATAATTTACTCCAGTCGTATTATTTTGGTTTTTGTTATAGATTATGCTCTGATAACCATTATTTCGCTGGCTTGTTGAGCATTGCGTTCTGCACTTTCAAGTACTTTCATATGCATATCAAACTGGCGGGCCAAAGCTATCATGCTGACCATTTCGTGAACCAGATTGACATTGCTGCCTTCAAGCGCGCCGTTGACCAATGTGACATTGGCATCAGGGAGTGGGACAGTCTCATCCTTCATTCGGAAAAGCCCATCCGCACCTTTTACTAGCTGGCCTTCAGGCGGATCAACAAGTTTGATGCGACCAACGATGGCAACAGTATTAGGCAAGGGCGTAATCGGCACGGCAGAAACAGTACCGTCTTTTGCAATGGTGATACGGTTGTCCTGGGGCACGGTAATGATTCCGGCGTCGCCTTTTACATTAAGGCCGTTATTTGTCTGTAAAACTCCATTAGGGCTGATCTGTAAACTGCCATGACGAGTATACGCTTCTTTGCCGTTAGGCAGCTCGACTGCGATCCAGCCCGAGCCGCGAATCGCAACGTCAAGATTGCGATCGGTCTGTTGAATTGGACCCGGTGTGAAATCTGCACCAGTTGTTGAGTCGATGACAAAGGCGCGTGTCGGTAATCCATCACCATAAACCGGAACCGCACGAAACGCATTTGTTTCAGCGCGATAACCCGTAGTTGATGCGTTGGCTAGATTGTGGGATACCGTTGCTTTTTGATTCAGCGTATGTGCAGCACCGGTCATTGCAGTATAAATTAAGCGATCCATAGTTTATTGGCCAATTAGAGGTTTACCAGTGTCTGCAAAATGGCATCCTGTGTTTCTATTGTTTTGGCATTTGCCTGGTAGGTACGCTGAGTCGTGATCATACTGACGAGCTCAGCAGTGAGATCTACATTTGAATCCTCAACAGCAGAAGATTGAAGAACGCCCATTGTGCCGGTTCTTGGCGCGCCAACCAGCGGTTGACCAGATGCTGATGTTTCAGTCCACTGGTTATTGCCAATTGGCGATAAACCCTGAGGATTACTAAAATTGGCCAGTACAATCTGTCCAAGTGTTCTGGATTCACCGTTTGTGTAATTGCCACTAATAATCCCATCGCCATCAATCGCAAAACCTGCGATGCTGCCAGATGAATAACCATCCTGGCTGAGTGCGTTAACCCCAAAAAAAGTGCCAAACTGCGTGGAGCCGGTCAAGTCTAAAGTAAAGTCTAATGGTGATGTGGCACCTAACGTGGGATCGATTGTTGCAAGGTCAACTGAAACTGCAATCGGCGTTGCTGGGGCAGTCAAGTTGCCGTTGCTGTCAAATGTAACCGCCTGGGATGCGCCTCCGTCAAGTGTGACACCAACTGGTACGCCAGCGGGCGTTGTTGAGCCATCAACGGTGGCAAAAAGATCCCATGTGTTTGATGCATTTTTTTGAAAATATAATGAAAGAATGTGCGAATTGCCCAAACTGTCAAAGATAGTTCCAGAAGTAGTGCCGCTATACGTAGATGGGTCGGTCGCGTCAAAGATCGGTAGTGGTGCAGGTACAGTGACACGTGAATCCAGATTCAACTCTGCGCTAAAGCTGGTGGTTGAATTAGGTGCTAGCGCTGCTGTGGATATTCTTAAGCTTGTAGGATCTGCAGCGAGAATATTTCCTGTGGCATCTGTGGCATACCCGGTCAAATTCAAATTATTGTTATTCACGATGAAACCGTTATCATCAATATGGAATTGACCGTTACGACTGTATGAGACTGCACCGTTGTCGCTCAAGCGGAAAAAACCATTGCCGTTAATTGCGATATCCAATGGATTGTTTGTTGTAGTAATGGTGCCTTGAGAGAATTGTTGTGCAACATTTGCAACTTTGGCACCTATGCCGGCATGGTCTCCGGTTGCGCCAGATAATGAATTCGCGTAGATATCACTAAATTGCGCATGTGCTTGTTTAAAACCAACCGTATTTGCATTTGCAACATTATTCCCAATTACATCAAGGCTTTGTGAAGCAACACTCAATCCGCTTAATCCATGTTGAAACCCCATGATTGACTCCTTCTTAAAATATTTGTTTAATATCTGCCATCCCAACGAGGCCAAGGTTGCCCATATCCAGTACCGCATCATGTTCGCCGGGGGATACGCTATTGACCTGACCCAGTGATAGCGCGCTGGCAGCGATCTCTCCATCGCCCTGTTTGGCATTAATGGTAAAACTGTAATTGCCATTGGCAGCAAGACTGCCGCTATCAGTAACACCATCCCAAACAAATGTATTCACGCCGGATGTCTGTGAACCCAAATCTAGTGTGCGTACTGCGATACCTGCGCTGTCAAGAATGGTAATGCTTAATTTATCAACCGATTGGGGTAGTTCAAATCCACCGACGGCAGCATTTTCTTCAAGGGATAGTGCTGAACCGGGTACCAAGGCTTTATGACCAATCAAATTGGCCGCTTCCATTGTTCGGCTGTCTTCGATTCCAGACAATAACAGTTGCAACGTATCATTGAGCTTGTCTATGCCGGTCACTGTACTGATTTGTGCAAGTTGACTGGTTACTTCTGCATTATCTAATGGGTTAAGCGGGTCCTGATTTTGCATTTGTGTAACAAGTAGCTTTAGAAACCGGTCCTGAGGATTCTCAATACTGTTTTTTTCTGATTTGACAGCGCTATTTGCTGCCTGAAATATCTGTTTGCTCGTTTCCTGTACCGAATTCATGCCTATTCGTCTCCTTATTGACCGATGGTGAGCGTTTTTTGTAATAACGATTTGGTTGTGTTCATCATGTCCACATTGTTCTGATACGAGCGTGATGCTGACATCATGTTAACCATTTCATCGACGATATTGACATTCGGTTTGATAATATAGCCATCCTCGTCGGCAAGTGGATGATTGGGTTCAAAAACCTTTTTCATCGGGGATGAATCATGTACGACACCTGCAACTTTGACGCCGCTGGCGCCGTTTGCATCCGCCTTTAGCGTGCTAAATACCACTTGACGCCCACGGTAAGGCTCGCCGGAAGAATTTGTAACGCTATCGGCATTTGAAAGATTGCTGGCAACCACATTCAAACGATGGGATTGAGCAGTCATTGCCGAACTTGCAATATCAAATACTTTGAATAGTGACATGGTTATCGCTCCTGTATCGCTGTCAGCAGGTTCCTGAATTGCCCGCTGATAAAGGTCAGGCTTGCATCATATTTAATTGAGTTGTTCGCAAAACGAGTGCGTTCTGCATCCATATCAACGGTATTTCCATCCGCACTGGGTTGCAATGGCACACGATAAAGAATATTGCTGCTAATACCGTTTACTTTGTTTTGGGTGATATGCATTGGTGAAGTCGTAGATAGTGTTGTTGCCGATGTTGTTGGCGAAAGTTTTTCCTTTAACACACTCGAAAAATCAATATCTTTAGCTTTAAAATTAGGTGTATCAGCATTGGCAACGTTACTAGCAAGCAATTCTTGCCTGGCGGCTCTTAGTCCTAAAGCCTGCTGATGGAAGTTCAGTGTTTTGTCTAGTTTGCTGAGCATATGAATTCCTGAATAGTCGTTTTAATTCATTTAAAGCATTTTCTGTGCCAACAATATTAGTGCATCCAAGCTGCAAATGAATGGGTGAAAAGAACACAAAACTGCCTTCAACTCAAAATTCCGTGGTTGCAATTTTTCTTTAATATATTGTCGAGGCGGCAAATATTGCCGGTAATGGCAAAATGCGGCAAAATTTTTAGGAAAATATGATGCGACATACTAGTTTGAGATTCTGTGTATTTTTGATATGCGCAAAACTTTCTGTTCAGCTGTTTGCTGAAAATCATCATTTGTCATCACAATATCAGGAAATACCACTCATACAGAAAGCAGTTAAAGAGTTCGTTTACAGTCATACAATGAATCCTGCTGGCGAGATTGAAGTGGAGGTGGGGCAGATCGATAAACGCATTACGTTGCCAAAGTGCGTAAATCTTAAGCCATTTATGCCGCCTGGCAGTCGTTTGTGGGGAAAAACTTCTGTGGGCGTGCGTTGTGATGAGCACGTATCCTGGACTATCTATGTTCAAGCAGACGTCAAAATTATGGCGAATGTACTGCATATTGCACGACCAGTGACCCGTGACCAGATAATCGATTACGGCGATGTGGCGCTTCAGATTGTTAATCTGACGCAAATGCCTGAGGGTGTTCTAACAGAGTATTCACAGGCTGTCGGCAAGATAGCGGTGTCGAATCTTACTTCGGGGCAGCCGTTGCGTGAAAATATGTTACGGGCGCCCTATGTCATTTTGAGAGGACAAAATGTAAAATTATTGGTTAAGGGGCGTGGATTTAGCGTGAGTTCAGAAGGCCATGCATTGTCAGATGCGGCTGAGGGGCAAGTTGTCCAAGTGCGAAATCCATCTGGTCGCATTATAAGTGGTTTAGCGAGACCCGATTCTATAGTAGAGGTAAGTCCATAGCACAATCTAATGGTTACTGCTAATTACAGTGACAATGATTCCTCATCAACAAATAAATAGTGTTGGTTAAATGGATTGCAGTCATTGCTGTTGAATCAAGTTAGAATACCTCAGCTTAGTGCATAGTAAATTTAAAAAGTCTGTCAATGGCTATTCTTCATAATTGCATATCAACTGCTAGTTTTATAAGGTTATTTATAATGAAGAACAAACAATTATTACTGATATTGGTTTCTTTATTTGTCCTGGTAACAACTGAAAATGTTAAAGCTGGAGATTTAGCACCGGAAAAAATAGCGGGAGCGCGTACGATTTCAACAGATACGGCAAAATTGCTTCTGGACAGGGGTTATCCTTTTGTCGATGTGCGCGGTCAATCTGATTTTGACAAAGGGCATTTGCCTGGCGCATATCATTTGTCAGTCAAGAGCGCTGATTTTACTGTAGAGAAACTGAGTAAAATTGCGGCCAAGGATGCGACAATAATTTTTTATTGTAATGGTGTTGCCTGTATGGGCAGTGCTATGGCCACTGAAAAGGCAATTCAATGGGGCTGGCGCAATATTTTTTACTATCGTGAAGGCTATAAAGGCTGGCTGGATGCCGGATACTAAGTATTTTTCAATTTGCGTCAAGCATTTGGATTAATACGCCTTAGCTTGTGTTAACCGCATATTCAAGTTGTGTGGGTTTTTCCAGATTTCATAGCTTTTTTTTGGTAGAATAAGCATTTAATTAACTAATATTATTGGAGTTATTTGATGGCAATTGAAAGAACATTTTCCATTATCAAACCAGATGCAGTTGCGAAAAACGTGATTGGTCAGATTTATTCGCGTTTTGAATCAAATGGATTAAAAATAATTGCCGCACGTATGACTCAGCTGTCCAGGGCTGAAGCTGAACAATTTTATGCCGTACACCGTGAGCGTCCTTTTTTTAATGACTTGGTTGAATTTATGATTTCCGGACCAGTTATGGTACAAGTGCTTGAGGGAGAAGATGCTATCAGAAAAAATCGTGAATTAATGGGCGCAACCGATCCGCAAAAAGCAGAGAAAGGCACTATTCGGGCAGATTTTGCTGATAGCATTGATGCCAATGCTGTCCATGGTTCAGATGCGCCGGAGACGGCTGCCATCGAAATCGCCTGTTTTTTTCCTACATTGGAAATGTATTCTCGTTAATTTCGAACATTCCTGTTCCCTAATCCTTTACGCACAAAATACTCTGTGACTGTTAATTTACTTGATTATGATAGAGAAGGGCTAACGCATTTCTTAACTGAAATAGGTGAAAAACCTTTTCGTGCCAGGCAAATCCTGAAATGGATTCATCAGTTTGGCAAATCAGATTTTACGCAAATGAGTGATCTGGCGAAAGGGCTGAGAGAAAAACTGTCAAAGCTCGCTATTATCGCTGTGCCTCAAGTAATACAAGATCATTTAGCTGCTGATGGTACACGCAAATGGCTGTTGTCAGTTGGCGCAGGTAATGGCATCGAAAGCGTTTTTATTCCCGAGATAAATCGTGGCACTCTGTGTGTTTCCAGTCAGGTTGGGTGTGCTTTGGCTTGTGCTTTTTGTTCTACGGGGAAGCAGGGATTTAATCGTAATTTGGCTGTTGCTGAAATTATAGGGCAGCTTTGGCTGGCCAATAAATCTCTCAGGGAAAGCGCAGACAGTCAATTATCGCCACAAACAAGTCATAATCATTCATTTACGTTACAAACTACCCAATCGCCTCGTGCAGTTAGCAATGTTGTAATGATGGGCATGGGTGAACCGCTTGCTAATTTTGAAAATGTTGTAACTGCACTGGATTTAATGCTGGATGATTGTGCCTATGGACTATCCCGTCGGCGCGTGACAGTCAGCACTTCAGGATTGGTTCCTGCGATGGACCGGTTGCGTGAACGCTGTCCGGTGGCCTTGGCAGTATCGTTACATGCGCCTAATGATGCCTTACGTGATTACTTGGTGCCCATTAACAAAAAATATCCGATAAAAGAACTGCTGGCAGCTTGTCAGCGTTATCTGCAAGCAGCGCCGCGGGATTTTATTACATTTGAATACGTAATGCTGGACGGTGTTAATGATAGCGTATCTCATGCGAATCAATTGGTAAAACTAGTCAAGGATGTGCCTTGCAAGTTTAATTTAATTCCATTTAATGCTTTTTCAAATTCCGGATTTAAACGATCTTCACGTGAATCGATTCATGTTTTTCGTGATATTCTGATACAAGCCGGACTGGTCACCACAGTACGCAAGACACGTGGGGATGATATTGCCGCAGCCTGCGGCCAGCTGGCTGGTCAGGTACATGATAAAACACGTCGAGTAGCCAAGCTGAACATGGAGGCAAGTTGATGCGACATCAGCCAATAAATAGCATAACAATTGAGAATATAAGGTTAGTAGGGTTTATATTTTTACTGGGCGCTTTTTTAGGTGGATGCGTACATGAACCCATTGAAGGCCGCTTGACGCCAGAACAGGCTGCTGCACGGGCTGATAAAAGCGCTAGTATACACACTGAATTGGCTGGTGAATACTACCATCGTGGACAATATAGGGTGGCGCTTGAAGAAGTTAACGAGGCGCTGAAATCCAGCGCCAACTATGCGCCCGCTTTTAGCATGCTTGGATTGATTTATATGGCGCTGAATGAAGATGATAAGGCGCATTCATATTTTGATCGGGCATTAAGAAGTGAACCGGGAAATTCTGAAATTCGCAACAATTACGGTTGGTTTCTCTGTGAACGCTACCCAGATCAAATGGATAGAGCGGTTGATCATTTTATGGCAGCATTGAAAGATCCGCTCTATGAAACAAGGCATGTTGCTTATGCTAATGCGGGTCTTTGCGAACTTAAACGTAATAATTTTTCTAAAGCCGCTTTGTATTTTCGAGAATCACTGTCGCTTCAACCAGTCTATAGGCCTGCATTGGTCGGGCTGATTGAGATGGATTTCAAGGAAGGAAAGATAGCAGCTGCCCGGTCGAAATTGGCTCAATTCATGCAAGCTTATCAACCTACAGCAAGAAGTTTATGGTTGGGTATCCAAATAGAACAGGCTTCAGGCAATGCTCGCGCGGCGGATAGTTATCGTTTTCAGTTACAAAAGAATTATCCTAATTCTAGAGAAACTAAGGCTATAAGAGAGGGTGGATTCTAAAATGAACGATCGTATCGAGGACAGTGAAGGCAATAAAAATCAAAGTGAGCATCAGACCGATGTATTAATGCAAAGCTCCGACCAAGAAGACACTAGGATTAAAAGCGAATCTGAGGTAACAAGGTTTGGCCAGGAATCCGTCCAGGAACGGCATGAAAGTGAAAACGATAATAATGCCGCCCAAAAAATTACTGTGGAGCCGGGCCCTGAAATTAGTCATTTTTTAAAAACTGAAGATCACTCCAGTGCATATGGTAATGATGTGATTGATTCAGCTAGCGTTGTCCATGGTGTCGGCCACATGCTGCGCAATGCGCGAATGGATAGAAATATAAGCGTTGAAGATGTGTCACGGCAATTGCGAATTTCTGTACAGCAAGTTGAAGCAATTGAAAAAGAAAACTTTGAGGAATTGCCAGGGCGGACTTTTGTTCGTGGATTTGTGCGAAATTACGCCAACCTGTTGCAATTGGATTCCGCTGCGATTGTGCAATTGTTGCCGGGACCGACAACATCCGTACCACATATTGAACATACGCCTTTCAAAATTCAAGAGATGAAAGTTTCATCCCGAGATGGCAGGAGAATGAATAGTACTTTATTTATTCTTGCTATTCTACTGTTTCTGGTATTGGTCGGTTACTTTCTTTATCCGAAGATACTGTCTTGGCAGCAGACTGAACAGAGCACTGATCTTGCGATTCAATCAGAAGATGGCCAAACCTCTGTGGAACTGCAACTACCTTTATCGTCGCTCAAATTGTCAAATAAAACAAATGAAACTGATACATTTAGTCAAAATTCTTTGTCTACACTGGACTCTGTTTCTACAATGAATACTTTTGGAACGCTTACTTTGAATTTTTCTGCAGAAGCACATGTTAAAGTTACCGATGGTAATGATGATATTATTTTTGATCAGAACAACATCCGGGGAACCCAGCAGAGAGTCAGTGGTAAAAAACCCTTATCAATTGTAATCAGTGATGCATCGGCTGTTGAGGTCACTTATAATGACAGAAAGATTGAGATCAAACCGTATACCAATGTGCAAAATGGCAGTGCTCAATTGATACTCGAATAATTGACTGTTCCGAAATTATCCTCCTTGTTTTTTTCTTGAATTATGAAAATTAAAAAGTATGATGTCCCAAAGTAACTTAATATTGCGTCGTCGCTCTGGCGTCGGCGTAGATGTTGGAGCAGTTAAAATCGGTGGTGGTGCTCCAATTGTCGTGCAATCCATGACCAACACCGATACAGCAAATGAAGTGGCTACTGCTGAACAGGTTTTCCAGTTAGCTCGGGCAGGCTCCGAACTAGTCCGTATTACGGTGAACTCGGTTGATGCAGCAAAAGCAGTGCCCGGTATTCGCCAGCGCCTGGACGATATGGGATGTCACGTGCCATTGGTCGGTGATTTTCATTTTAATGGTCATAAGCTACTTACTGGTAATCCTGAATGTGCACAATCTCTAGCCAAATTTCGAATTAACCCTGGAAATGTTGGCAAAGGAAAAAAACGCGACGAACAATTTGCAACCTTGATTGAGATAGCTTGCCGATACGACAAGCCCATCCGTATCGGTGTTAACTGGGGTAGTTTAGATCAAGAGATGCTGACACGCATAATGGATGAAAATGCAAAATCTGGTGATCCGCAGGATGCGACTTATGTGATGCGTGAGGCATTGATTACATCTGCATTGGAAAGTGCAGCAAAAGCTGAGGAACTGGGGCTGTCACGTAACAAAATTGTGCTTTCATGTAAGGTGAGCGGTGTGCAGGATTTAATCATGGTTTACCGTGAACTGGCTGCGCGCTGTGATTATGCATTACATTTGGGATTAACAGAAGCAGGAATGGGCTCAAAAGGAATTGTCGCTTCGACGGCTGCTTTGGCAGTGCTTCTGCAAGAAGGTATTGGAGATACAATACGAATTTCATTAACGCCAGAGCCAGGTGGGTCGCGTTCCCGAGAAGTTATAGTAGCGCAAGAGATACTACAAACCATGGGCTTACGCGCATTTGTACCGCTGGTTGCTGCGTGTCCTGGTTGTGGACGGACTACCAGCACGTATTTTCAAGAATTGGCTGAAAGTATACAGGGGTATGTTCGCGATGAAATGGTTGTATGGCGTGATCAATACGAAGGCGTCGAGAATATGACCCTGGCTGTAATGGGTTGTGTTGTGAATGGCCCAGGAGAAAGCAAGCATGCCAATATTGGCATCAGCTTGCCGGGTTCTGGTGAAAGCCCTGTCGCGCCGGTTTATGTGGACGGCGAGAAAACAGTTACACTAAAAGGCGATAATATTTCTGCTGAATTTCGACAAATTGTCGAAGACTATGTTCGAGAGAAATATCCGAGAAAAGCAGGATAATGGCTAAGGTTGTAAAAGCGATTCGCGGGATGAACGATATTCTTCCTGACGAAGCCCATACGTGGCATTTTTTCGAACATACTGTACAAAAATGGCTGAATATGTATGGCTATCGCAATATCCGCACACCGATTGTTGAACAAACTGATTTGTTTGTCCGCTCCATTGGTGAAGTTACCGATATTGTTGAAAAAGAGATGTACAGTTTTGTTGATCATCTCAACAATGATAGTTTGGCTTTGCGTCCCGAAGGAACCGCATCTTGCGTGCGTGCAGTAATTGAACATAATCTGTTATACGGGGGGCCGCAAAGACTTTATTACTCCGGCCCCATGTTTAGACATGAAAGGCCACAAAAAGGACGTTACCGACAATTCCATCAGGTTGGTGTGGAAGCACTCGGGTTTTCCGGACCGGATATAGATGCCGAATTAATCATTATGTGCGCGCGTTTATGGAAAATGCTGGGGATTACGGGTTTGCGCTTGGAAATAGGGACATTGGGAAGCGCGGAATCAAGAGCGGTGCATCGTGCGCGACTAATCAAGTATTTTGAGCAACATGTCAAACAGATCGATGAAGATGCAAATAGACGGCTGCATACGAATCCACTGCGCATTCTCGATAGCAAGAATCCTGAAATGCAATCAATCATCGCAGGTGCGCCAAAGCTTATTGATGACCTGGATGAATCATCACGGATTCATTTCGAGACATTACAGCACATTTTGCGTGAGCAGTGTGTTGATTTTGAAGTCAATCCGCGCTTGGTCAGAGGGCTGGATTACTACAATCGTACGGTTTTTGAGTGGATCACCGACAAACTTGGTGCGCAAGGTGCAGTATGCGCCGGAGGGCGTTACGACGGACTCATCGAACAGGTGGGTGGGAAATCAGCGCCGGCATGTGGTTTTGCAATGGGTGTAGAACGATTGTTAGCATTGATGCAACAATGTGGTAGTGAAATAACTCATCCAGTACCAGATATTTATATCGCGTATCAAGGTGAGCTGGCTATGGATTATGCATGGAAGGCAGCGGAGTTTTTGCGAAATGAAAACTGCTATGTTATTTTGCATTGCGGTGGCGGTAGTTTTAAATCTCAGATGAAAAAAGCGGATGCCAGTGGTGCGCGTTATGCGCTAGTCATTGGAGACGATGAAGCAAAAGCACAAGAAGTTTCACTTAAACCCCTGAGAGAAGCCATTGATCAGGCGAGAGTAAGCCTGAATGTGGTCAGTGAGTTAATTAGCACGTAGCATATATAGAGCAATTCTATTATTCAAATCGATGTAGCTAGAAAATGAAGATTGGAAATATGTTCACATCGTCATGTTGGCAAGCTGAATAATAGTGCGTGCTATATTTGCTCTTTATGTGAATGATAATTACTTTGGGAAAATATAATGGCAACTTTTAATCGTGAAGAAGAAGAAAAATTAGAAGGCATCAAGGCCTGGTGGAACAGATATGGGACAATTATCACGATACTCCTGGCAATGTTAGCAGCAACCGTTGGCGGTACACAAGTATGGAAGTATTACCAACAACAACAAGCACAACAAGCGGCTGATTTGTACGCTTTGCTCAAACAGGTGCAGACGACCAACGATATTGAAAAGATCAGTGATGCGGCACATTTATTAACAGAAGGTTTTCCATCCAGTGGTTATGCACCACGTGCAGCATTGATTGCAGCAAAGGCAAGTGTAGATGCAGGTGACCTACCGCGGGCCAAAACACAGTTACAATGGATATTGGATCATACCAAAGAACCTGAGATGAAGGATCTGGCACGGTTGAGACTGGCGGGTATTCTGCTGGATGAAGAAAATTATAGCGAAGCGTTGCGACATTTAAATGCTAAGCATATTGAATCATTCTCTGGATTGTATGCTGACCTAAAAGGTGATGTGTTACTGGCTTCAGGGAAAACAGAAGAGGCGCGTTTGTCCTATCAGGAAGCTGTTGATAAGCTAAGCAAAAACAATAGTTATTTCAATATTGTCCAGATGAAGTTGGATTCACTAGGAGAATCCGACTGAACACTCATAGCGTGTTGAGAAAAAAAGTGTTTGGGAGAAGATATCTTTGGATAATTTTGGTGACTTTCCTGTTCGGTGGCTGTAGCAATCTGCCGACTCCGTTCAATCCTCGTATGTTTGATGCATTGGGTTATCAAATTGCTGAACTATTTGAACGGGAAGAGAAAGTAGTATTCGACGCAGAAGAATTAGAAGCATTAGACGCGCTTGATGAGATTCCACTTTTATGGAAGAGTCGTGTAGGAGAAAGTGAAATCGCGCGATTTCGCGTTGCTTTTGAAAATAACACCATTTTTGTTGCTGATGAAGACGGATTGCTGGTAAGCCTGGATCCGCAAACGGGTGAAAATATCTGGACAATTAAAACCAAGTACCCCTTTTCCGCTGGTGTGGGTGCAGCTGAGGGCATGGTGCTGATGGGTACATTCAAGGGTGAAGTGCTTGCCTTTGACGAGTCTGGCCATTCATTATGGAAAGCACAGGTCAGCAGTGAAATATTGGCCCCTCCACAGGTGGAAAGCGACATGGTTGTGATTCGTACGGCCAACGGCAGGATATATGGCCTTGATGCGCTTGATGGTACTCGGAAATGGGTCTACCAAGGGGCTACACCGGCTTTAACTGTACGCAGTTCAGCGGGTGTTGTGATTACACAAGGTGCAGTTTTTGCCGGATTTGCTGGCGGTAAAATGGTGGCCATGAGTCTATTTAATGGTAATGTTGGCTGGGAAGCGGTAGTTTCTCAACCTCGTGGTGTGACTGAGCTCGAGAGAATGACTGACATTACCAGTTCTCCGGCAATCGATGACCGGCTCGTTTGCGCCGTCGCCTATCAAGGACGGGTTGGCTGTTTTCAAATTATTGATGGAACACAAATTTGGTCACGTGAATCTTCTAGTAATGCGGGTTTAGCTATGGACAATGATTATGTCTATGTCACAGAAGACAATGGTGTACTGACTGCTTATGACAAAAGAAGTGGTGCAGGAATGTGGAAGCAGGGCAGACTGGGTAGTAAACAATTAACTGCACCTTTGATAGATGGTCATTTTATTGTGATTGGTGATGATAAAGGCTTCGTTAATATTATAAGAAATTATGATGGCGTTGTGCTGGCACGGGCAAAAACAGATGGCAGTCCAATTTTGTCGCGGCCACAACGTATTCCTGGCGGTTTTGTCGTGCAGACCGAGCAAGGCGGCGTCTTTGCATTTGACTCGCAGTTTTAGTTTTTTCTATTGGCCCAGTAGTCGCAGTTTATATATGTGTCAATTTGACAGCATACTAGGCAAATGTGTTAACAATACCATTGTGGCGGTTTGAAGTAATTTTCATTTCAGAACTTGAATCTGATTCATTATTTGTGTTGAAAAAGTGTGTTCCTTTGGCAAAAGGATGCGTGTGTTGTTCACCTTGTTCCTGGCGTTGGAATGATTCGTTGCCGACCATAACGTCTCCAAGTTGTATGCCGTTTTCGGCCATCAGTTCACGCAATCTGGGCAGAGTGGATTCTATGGCTTCACGTACTGCTAAATGTGGCGATATAAACTGAGCAGAAGCTTGTGTTCCGTTTTCATTTGTAAGGCTCAACATAATTTCAACTGGTCCAAGATGAGCTGGATTCAACCGAAGTTCGGCGACCTGGTGTTGTTGTGTTGCGAGCCAAACAATTTTTTGTGCGAATTCTCCATTCCATTTGGGTTGTCCAACCTGGGCTTCAAGATTGAGATTAAGTGGAGCAGTTGTCTGTGCGGTGGATTGGTTAAGTATTTGCGTCATACTGTTTAACCCGGGTTGATGTATTATGTCGGAATCTTTTGTAAATAATGCGCTTGGTTCGCTCAGTCTGGCTAATATATCTTTATTAGCTTCGGTTGAAAATGACAGAATTTTGCCGCTATCGGCAGATTCTGCCGCTTGCAAGGGTTGCCAAATATCGTTACTGTCTAAATGATTCATTATGATGTTTTGCGGTACCCCGGGTTGAGATGATAATAATGACAGTGTTGGATTGGTGCCCAGTCTATGAGCTGGGTTTTTTTCATTGATATTCACCTGATTTGTTGAGGATACTGCTGAGGTGGCTGTCTGCAACAATGGCATGATTTCAATGTCAGATATATTTTCTGAAACCATAATTCGAGTGGATTGATCTGCCATATATTGATTTGTCGCTGGCGGTGAGCTTTGAATTGAATCATTGGGTGAATCAATTGTATTAACGGTATCAGCTGTATTTAGTGGATCGTTAACATCTGTTTTATCGGCAACATCTTTCTTCGTGGAAGAGATTTCTTTGGATTCCGAAACCGTGTCATTTTTTTTGTGTGTAGTATCTTTCGATGAATGCGAAGATTCTTTTTCTGCTACTTCGCGTGCCAATATATTGTCAAACTGTTTATCTTCAGATTTGTTGGGGTGCGTAAAGTCATTTCCGTTTGATACGGGTTGCTTTGTCTGAATTTGAGTTTGTACAGTAGTAGCTAGGTTTAACATTTTTTATATCTCATAACGATAATTGCACTCTTTTTTAAATATAGCAATACTTGTGCCAGTTCTGTAAGTCATCATGCTTTTTATTTTGTTTTAGTTGATTGACGGGTGTATTGATTCGTTGAAAATTCATCAAGTTCTTTTTGCTCAGTTTTTTTGTGTTTAAGCTTTTCTGCACTTTGATAGCGTTGAGATAACGTATTGTAGGAATTGAATTTGCGCTGAAAGGATTGATATTCTTTTTTTTCGGTATCCCGGTTACTTTCTGCATATTTAACTGCAGTTCTTTGTTCAGATATGGCGACGTCTAGTTTATTGATAAATGTAATGAAATTTTGCCATTCAATTTGGCCAATGCCATTTTTTGCCGCGTTGTGTAAATGAATCTGATAATCTTGCCGGTATTGCAATAATAAATTAAGTTTTTTTTCAGCTTCCTGATGCTGATAATTTAATTTCCCCAGTTTTCTAGCTGAATCGTTACTTTGTTTTTGAGTCAGGTCCAATAATTTTTCTATAGTCGGTTTGTCGGGCATTTTATAATTTTTTTATTTTATTGGTTGTTTTCAGTGTTAAATAATGAAAATAGGGTTTTGATGCTGTCATTATAATTTTCATGCTGGGTTATGCCCTGCTGCAGGAAATTATTAAGTGTTGGATAAATTTTGATGGCCTGGTCCAGTATGGGATCAGAGCCTGGAATATAAGCACCTACACTGATAAGATCATAGTTACGCTGATAGTGAGAATAAATGCTCTTGAATTTTCTGGCTATTTCTATTTGCTCAGGCGGCACAATATTTGTCATGACTCGACTGATAGACGCTTCAATATCGATGGCCGGGTAGTGGCCTGCCTCGGCTAACCTACGCGAAAGGACGATATGCCCGTCTAAAATTGCACGCGCGCTGTCAGCTATGGGGTCATTATGGTCGTCTCCTTCAGTAAGAACGGTGTAAAAGGCGGTAATAGAACCGCTGTTATGATTACCATTACCTGCACGCTCAACCAGCTGAGGGAGCTTGGCAAAAACCGAGGGTGGATATCCTTTCGTTGCGGGCGGTTCACCAATGGCCAGTGAAATCTCTCTTTGCGCCATGGCATAGCGTGTGATTGAATCCATTATCAGTAATACATGCTTGCCTTCATCGCGGAAATACTCGGCGATTGCGGTTGCGTATGCTGCACCCTGAAGTCTCAATAACGGCGATGTATCAGCCGGTGCCGCAACAACGACTGAGCGGGAAAGGCCTTCGCTTCCCAATATGTTTTCAATAAATTCTTTTACTTCGCGCCCACGTTCGCCAATTAACCCGACAACAATGACATCCGCCTCGGTATAACGTGCCATCATGCCTAATAAAACGCTTTTGCCAACGCCACTGCCGGCAAACAATCCCATACGCTGTCCGCGGCCAACGGTCAGTAGTGTGTTGATTGCTCGCACACCGACATCAAGTGGTTTGGAAACCGGTGTGCGCTCAAGTGGATTATAGGGTCTACTGTAAAGCGGAACACTTTTTTCAGCTTTGATTGGACCTAAATGATCAAGTGGCTCACCAATGCCATTAAGTACGCGTCCAAGCAAGTCATTTCCAACATTAACATGTTTGGCTTGATCTGAAGCGCGTCTGCGCGGATACCGTGTTGTTCCAATTTTAGGGGGTTCAGCAGCATGCTCAGTTGGCATTACTCTTGCGCCAGGTGTCAGTCCATAAATTTCACTGGTTGGCATTAAAAATAAACGTTCGTCAGCAAATCCCACTACTTCTGCCGAAACACTGTTGCCATTTGATAGAAAAATTGTACAACTACTGCCAACGGCCAGTTTAAGACCAATTGCTTCCATAACTAGACCAGTGACGCGTGTTACTGTTCCGCTTGGTAATATTGGACTGGAAGCAGTGATAAGCTGGTTGCAATTTTTCAGAAAACTTTCCCAGTTTTCATGATGATCGAACATCTGAGTACTATTTCTCGAGCCAGTCATTTTTTTGACCGATGGATGCCAATATACGGCGCCAGCGTGTTTCTATGCTCGCATCAATTTCGCTGCCGGCTGCTTCAATACGGCACCCCCCTTTTTCTAGCTGCTTATCTTCGCGTATTTCCCAACTTTCTTTAAACTGTTGTTCATTTATATATTGTCGAACAATTTTTGCGTCATCTGGATGAAGAAAAAGACAGGGATGTTGACTGGTGGTAGGAAGATGGCGAATGGCTTCCTGTATGGTCGGCAAAATTAATTCAGGATGAATTGTGAGTGCCTGTGAGATCATTTTTTTTGTTAAATTAATGGCAAGTGTTAACAGATCTTGTGCGATTTGTTGATCAACTGTTTGGATATGCTGATTCAGATTTCTAAATATTGCATTGACCCGGCCCAATTCAGTTTTAATTTCTGACTCGCCTTGTTGTCTGCCTTCTTGATAACCGTTGTCCCGGCCTGTCTGGAAACCATTTTGGTAGCCCTCTTCATAACCTTGTTTGTGACCACTTTCTCTTGTTTCTTGAAACAGGGATTCAATCTCCTCCTTTGAAGGAGAAGAAACGATATTTTTGTCTGAAGAATTTATATCTCTGTTTTCATTAATATCATCTTGTTTCAGTCTATTCTCAGTTGAAGATTTCTCGGATAAATCAAACGAGTCCAATTGCCAGCGTTGGCATGACTTTAACTTTGCTTTTGGAATGACAGTGGTTGTGTCCATCGATGTGCTTCTAGTAAGGCGCTTTGAATTACGTTTATCAATTTAGGCAAGCGATTGAATTAGACATAACTATCATCACCTTTGCCTCCTAAAACAATTTGTCCACTTTCGGCGAGCTGACGTAAAGCTTTGAGTATTTCTTTCTGTTCAGCTTCAACTTCTGATACACGAACTGGACCCTTGCCTTCAATATCTTCTTTCAGTGATTCAACAGCGCGCTTGGACATGTTCTTGAAGATTTTGTTGCGTATTTCCTCTTGTGCGCCTTTCAGTGCGATTACCAGTGATTCGGACTGAACTTCTCTTAACAAAAGTTGAATGCCTTGATCATCGATATCAATTAAATTATCAAATACGAACATTTCATCCATAATCTGCTGGGCCAATTCTTCATCATATTGCTTGATGTTATCGATAACGCTAGTTTCTTGCATTGTTGGTACAAAGTTAAGAATTTCTGCTGCAGCGCGGACTCCGCCCATAGGTGCTTTGCGAATATTATTGCTGCCGGATAACAGCTTGGTCAGCACATCATTAAGCTCCCGCAGTGCGTCCGGCTGAATACTGTCCAAAGTCGCAATGCGTAATAATGTATCGTTGCGCAAACGCTCAGTAAAAAGACTGAGTATTTCACTGGCTTGATCGCGTTCGAGATGTACCAGAATGGTGGCAATTATCTGTGGATGTTCATTTTTGATAAGTTCAACTATTGATGGTGCGTCCATCCACTTTAAGCCTTCTATACCACTTGTGTCACCCCCATGCAGAATCCGGTCGATTAAATTTGCTGCTTTTTCATCGCCTAATGCATTTGTCAGTACTTTGCGAATATAGTCACTTGCACCTTGACCTAAAGCAGTTTTTCCACTTGCCTGTGCACTGAATTCTTCGATAACACCTTCTATTTCACCCTGAGTAACATTGTTTAAACTCGACATGGCACTGCCCAGTTTTTGAACTTCCTTGGGCGATAAAAATTTAAATACCGAGGCAGCTTCTTCTTCGCCCAGTGACATAAGCAAGATGGCGCTCTTTTTTAAACCTTCATCACCCATTGCCATTCACCCATTCTTTTACTACATTGGCAACAATTGCCGGTTCATCAATAGCCAGTTGCTTGACTTTTTGGAGATTTTTGTCAAATTCCTCTTTTCTGGCTTGTTCTTCAGATGGCGTTTGATTTAATAATGGTGTACCGTCTTCAGCCAATCGCACTGGCTGTCCTGATTTATCGACTGCAGTTGTACCATCTGGTAATTCGGCGACTTCTTTCTTTTCAACCTCAGGATCATGGGTTAATGATTTGAGGAAAGGTCGTAAAATTTTTAACAAAAAGAAAAGGACAATGGCTGCAATTAGTAATTGTTTGCCGATTTCTTGTGCCAATAAAATTATGTCTGGATCTTTCCATAATGGTAAATCCTGCATCGCGTTGTCTGGGTCGGTAAACAAACTGTTGGTTACCGTTAAAGTGTCGCCACGTTCTTCGTTAAAACCCATGGCATCTTTTACAAGCTTATTGATTTCCTGGATTTCCTCTCCGGAAAGTGGAATGTGGGTTATGTTTCCTTCCTCATCAACTGTCCTGCGATAGTTGACAACAACAGCTGCTGACAACCGTTTGATGTTACCGGTAGGTAAATGTGTGTGCTGAATCGTTTTATCAACTTCATAGTTGGTTGTTGATTCTTTGCGTTTGTCGGTTGGTAGCGGTTCAGGCCGTTGTGCTCCTTCTTCCCCTTCTAGTTCAATCGGGGCAATTGCAGGCTCAGGTGGGCGATTGGTTAGTGCTCCCGGGATTCCGCCATCAATTTTATTTCCGGTTGATTCTGATTCCATTGTTTGCTGGCTGCGAATAGATGCGGCATCTGTTTCAGTGTTATTGGGTCTATAAATTTCTTCGGCACGCTCGATTCGTGAGAAATCCAAATCCGCAGTTACCTGGGCGCGCACAT
Source organism: Burkholderiales bacterium (assembly GCA_024235795.1). Lineage (GTDB taxonomy): Bacteria > Pseudomonadota > Gammaproteobacteria > Burkholderiales > Nitrosomonadaceae > Nitrosomonas. The sequence goes on from JACKLR010000002.1 coordinate 637,654, forward strand.
TTGCGGTGCCAGTAATCGGTGACAATATTGCTTCTATTCGCTGCGTATAACTTTTTTCAAGCTCGTGTAAATATTCCAATTGCTTGGCATCGAATTTTGACTCAGTTTTTGTTTGTTCTTGTCCACTGAGCAGATTTCCATTTTGGTCAACAACAGTTACGTTTTGAACTGGCAAATTCGGAATGCTGCTGGAGACAAGATGAACGATTGCATTAACTTGTTCTTCACGGAGTATTCTGCCTGGATACAAATTCAGTAACACGGAGACACTGGGTTTTTGCCTTTCCCTAGCAAAAACAGATGGTTTGGAAATTGCCAGATGCACACGTGCGCTTTGAACGGCCGAAAGTGATTGTACTGAACGTGATAACTCGCCTTCAAGCGCGCGTTGATAATTGACTTGCTCAAGAAATTGGCTGGCACCAAATTTCTGGTTTTCCATTAATTCAAATCCGACCAGCCCGCCTCTCGGTAATCCTTGACCTGCCAGACGTAAGCGTGCTTCATGTACCTGATCGCTGGGAACCAGTATTGCGGTGCCGCTTTGTGAAAACTTGTATGGCACATTTGCTTGTTGCAGTGAGTTGATGATCTCAGCACCGTCCTGATCCGAGATATTCGAATAAAGTACACGATAGTCAGGCGATTGGCTCCAGGTCCAGGCGCCGACAAACAATGCAATTATCGCTGCGGCAGCAAGCATTAATCCGAGTTTTTTTTGATTAGGCAGTTGACTGAATTTGTCTAATCCAGAAGATGTGCTGGATTGTGATGTGTTCGCTGTATTGGTTGTTTCGTTAGGTACTGTGGCCACAAATGTTCTCCTGCTTAAATCCTGGTATCTTCCTGTATTGTAGGAGTCGTTTTAAGCAATTCTCATTTAGTAAATGATTCAGCTACTTTGTTTATTTATGATTTTATCTGCCGTAGTGTTACTGAAAATACAACGCTTGTTGTTTGAACTGAGCATTGCAATTTCAACAAATGCATTATCAAGAATTATTATGTTCTTTGAATGCTTAAATAAAGCAAATTTGCTCGTCTTATTCTGGTCATGATCGTACCTGTCATTAATGCTATTCTCTGCCCTAACTAAATAATTATTTTCATATTCTCGAATTCATATGTAAATCAAATGAGTGATGTACATTCACCTTCAGTTGTTGTCGATCAGGAGCAACTAAAACTTGCGTTTGCAGCTTTTAATGAAGCGTCTGAACAGTTGTCCGGCGTATATCAGGATTTGCAATTCCAAGTGGAGCAACTAACGTATGAGCTTGCACTTGCCAATGGTGAACTGCATCGGCAACTTGCTGCAAAAGAAGTTTTATCTCAAAAATTAACAATGTTATTAAACACGTTGCCTGGTGGTGTTATTGCATTAGACGCGAATACTTGTATTGAACAGATTAATCCTGCTGCCAGTGTAATGTTGGGTGATTCTTTGGTTGGCATGTCCTGGCAGAGCATTATTGATGAGCGTTTGATTCCAACCGCAGTAGCTAATGAATGGAAGGTTAAAGGGAATTCTGATGAAACTGTCGTAAATACAGAACGCCGCATTCATATAGAGAGCAGTCCTGTAGATTCAGCTGGCCGGCAAATTTTGCTCGTTCACGATATTACTGAAGCACATGCATTGCAAGAGCAGGTAAGACGTAATCAACGTTTAACCTCTATGGGAGAAATGGCGGCGAATCTGGCGCACCAGTTACGCACGCCGCTTTCTAGCGCCTTACTGTATGCCTCACATTTGGGTAATGATGCATTAACGTCAGACGAACGCCAAAAATTTGCAGCCAAAACAATCGAGCGAATAAAACACTTGGAGCATTTGACTGGAGATATGTTGCGTTTTGTGAAAGGTGAGGCCGCACAGCTCGAATCAGTCAAGATGAGTGCGTTACTCGTTGAGTTACGTCAAGTTGTTGAACCGCAGATCAAGCACGCGGGCATGTATTTTGTTATCCACGATAATAGCCAGAGTATCAGTTTGGTGACAGATCACAAGGCATTATGTGGCGCATTGATTAATCTTCTTGAAAATGCCATACAGGCCTCTGATCAAGGCGATGAAATCACATTGAGTTGTGATTTGGTAAGGGATGATGTGGTATTTACAGTACACGATAATGGTTCTGGTATTGATCATGCATTGCGAGAGCGTTTATTTGAGCCATTTTTTACAACGCGCTCAGAAGGGACAGGTTTAGGTTTGGCTATTGTGCGTGCAGTGATCCAGTCGATGGGAGGGCGTGTTGAAGTGAATTCGGAGCCTAATGCGGGAAGTGAGTTTATTATTTTTTTGCCAAAAAATACAAGCGTTACTGATTGTGTATGAAGTGCGGGAGGCGCTGGAAACGTGAAGGCTAAAGCAATGAAAAAATTACCTGTTCTGGTTGTGGAAGATGATCAAGACCTGCTTGAAGCAGTGTGTACAACGATAAAACTGGCAGGATACCAGTCGTTTGCCGCCGCTGATGGTATTGAAGCTATGGCTTTGCTGCAGGAAAATGAGTTTGGCATGGTGGTAAGCGATGTTCAGATGAAACCGATTGATGGCATTACGTTGTTACAAAGAATTAAGGTGTTAAATCCAGATATGCCGGTATTGCTAATGACGGCCTACGGGGAAATTGATCGAGCTATCACCGCGATGCGTAGCGGCGCCTGTGATTATTTGCTCAAACCATTTGAACCGGATAGTTTGTTGGCGTATATAGAGCGATATGCATTGACATACGCTGAAGACGATGGTCACATGATTGCTAAAGATCCACATATGCGTGCCTTATTATCGCTGGCAAAACGCGTTGCCAAATCGTCGGCTACTGTTATGCTTACAGGGGAAAGCGGCAGTGGAAAGGAAGTCGTTGCCCGTTTTATTCATCAATATTCAAATCGTTCAGAAAGACCCTTTATTGCTATCAATTGTGCTGCGATTCCTGAAAATCTTCTGGAGGCAACACTTTTTGGTTATGAGAAAGGCGCCTTTACGGGCGCAACCCAGGCGCAACCTGGGAAATTCGAGCAGGCTGAAGGCGGAACCTTGTTGCTTGATGAAGTTTCCGAAATGCCGCTGGAGCTGCAGGCAAAATTGCTTCGTGTATTGCAGGAAAGAGAAGTTGAGCGAGTTGGCGGACATAAAATCATTAAACTGAATTTTCGGCTTCTGGCAACTTCAAATCGTGATATGCTGGAACTAGTAAAAAGCGGAAAATTTAGAGAAGATTTATATTACCGATTAAATGTTTTTCCGGTTAAAGTTCCTTCACTTAGAGAACGACCCCAAGATATTGAGCCATTGGCACAGCATTTTCTGAAGACGGGTAATGAAGATTCCGAGCAATCCTTTGTGCAAGAATTATCTGCGGAAGCAATTTTAAAACTAAAACACTATCAATGGCCGGGCAATGTTAGGGAACTTGAGAATGTGATGCAACGCGCTATGATACTAGCAACAAACGCGATTGAAGCCGAGCATATTTGTTTGCCAGAAATTGATGCTAATCCGCCGCAAGGCGATGTGCCTGTTGAATCAGCGGCTCTGGATATGAAAGCGCTTGAAAAAAAGCATATTCTGGAGACACTTGAAGCGGTTAATGGTTCTCGCAAATTAGCCGTTCAAAGGTTAGGAATTTCAGAGCGAACGCTACGTTATAAATTACAGCAATATCGAGAAAATGTGCTTTAGGCGAATTATTTACTTGAGTCAGTTTTATGATTTTGCTGTATGATTGAGGCCTGCATTGTTCTGATTTTTTGTAATTATTTTACGGGTTGATTTTCTGGTAATGGATTCTAATTATGGATAGATCTGGAATCGATAATATACTTGCACAACTGCAGGCAACTTCTGCGCTAACTTCTGGCGTAAATAAACAGACAGAAGACAATGAAGCGGTCAAAGTGAATTTTAATGAAACTTTGAAAGCCGCAATTGATAAGGTGAACGATGCACAGCAGACTGCAGGTCAGTTAAGCAGAGATTTTGTAAGTGGTGAATCCAATACGGATTTGCATGAAGTAATGATTTCTCTACAAAAGGCTAATGTGTCCTTTCAGTCTATGGTACAAGTTCGTAATAAATTGGTAACGGCTTACCAGGAAATCATGAATATGCAGGTATAACTGTTTTCATACACATATCTGCCTTAATCTGCATACTCTTTTTATCACTAAGTTTATATTCAGTGCCAGGAGCAAGTTATGATAACCATGCTTGCCCCAGTTTTTTTAATTGATTTGCTTGTACAGATAAAACAGGTTGAGTGATTTGAAGTCTAAGAAGAAAAGGTGCTTTAATTTTGCAACAGAAAGAAGATTTATTTGCGCACCAAGATACACTTGCTCGCTTGCATGAGGATATTCCGCTATCCGATAAACTAAGTTTTATCCACCAAATTATTCTTCAGGATTTTCCTTTTGTGAGTCGTTTGGCCATTGCGCTCTATGATGAGCAAACAGAGATGCTCAAGACCTATGCGCATAGTACAGAAGGTAATGAAAATCCTGTTGTTACCTATGAGGCACCGCTTGGTGCTGCACCGTCACTAAGGGAAATTATTGAGCATCGCCGCCCACGCCTGGTACAGGATTTAGACATTTTTTCCAAGGGCAAACATGAACACACCAAACTGATAGCTGCCAAAGGGTATAAAGCCAGTTATACCATGCCGTTGTATCAAAGCGGCGCTTTTGTTGGTTTTCTGTTTTTCAATTCTTTTGAAGAACATCCATTTACACCTAAAGTCTTACGTCAGATCGATATCTATGGTCATTTGATTGCACTGATGGTGATCAATGAATTAACGGCGATTCGGACGCTTGTGTCTGCAGTGCAAGCAACGCGCAGTATGACGCATTACCGCGATGTTGAAACAGGCATGCATATTGATCGTACCGCCCATTATGCACGCCTTATCGCGCGTGAGATTGCTGCAGACTACAATATCAGTGATGAACAGATTGAACATATATTTTTGTTTTCACCGCTGCATGATGTCGGCAAGATCGGTATTCCAGACAGTATTTTACGTAAACCGGGAAAACTGAATGATGAAGAATTCAATATCATGAAGACTCATCCAGGAAAGGGTCGTGAGATTATTGATGCTATTCTTGAAGATTTCAGTTTGTATGCATTGGGCTATGTAAATATCATGCGGAACATTGCTGAATATCATCATGAAGCTGTTGATGGCAGTGGCTACCCTAAAGGGCTCAAAGGCGATGAAATCCCGATTGAAGCACGTATTAGCGCTGTTGCCGATGTGTTTGACGCGTTAACTTCGCGTCGCACCTATAAAGTACCCTGGAGCAATGAAAAAGCGTTTGCATTGCTCAAACAACTGTCCAATACCAAACTCGATCGTGATTGTGTAAATGCCTTGCTAAAGAATCCCGAAAAGATACTGGAAATTCAGCAGCGTTTTCGTGATGAAGAACCGCTTTGATCGAATCTTGCTTACATCAGTTGAGTGTTGATCAGGTTTAATTCAGTCGTGCTGTGTCCATTTTTGCGAACCATAAACTCAATAAAATACCTGCCAAGGTGCCCAATATGATTTGAGTGTTCAGCGATAGCTTTTTCATTTTTATTGGATTCGTGTAGTTTGGCGCGGCAGCCAGGTCAATGACAGTATGCTGATGCCAGTTCCTTCCATACAGTCGTATAGCAGGGCGATTTGTGTCTTTGTTTCATATGCCAGTTTTTCACTATTCCTGCACCTGCGAGAGACAAGGTGTCTTTTCCCATTCTTCGATTGATTAAATCGATTGTTTCCGTGAGTGACTGGGTCTTGTTTGCTGTGGCGGTTGTGTCGTCCGTAAACAATGTGGTCTGTTGCATGCCTGCAGGTATCAGATTCATTAATATAACGCCAGCCTTGCCATAACGGTAACCCGGCCGGTAGATGCGTTTCAAACCCCATAGCGCCGCTTGTACGAATTTGGTCGTATCACAGGCAGGCTCACTTAATCTGTTGCCTGCCTGAAGTCGTTTCGTCGAGTTGTAGGATGGAAATGCCGCGAAATTCCATGGCGGTGCGCTTTGTGGTCACTGAAAACATGCGGCCGATAAAATCGGCGTCTGCCTGTTTAAGCGCCAAAGCGAAATCCTGCAATCCAAACAGACTTTCAGTGAAGCATTGGAAGACAAGAATCTCCCGATCATGGTGCGCCAGCGCCTGAACATTATTAAGAAGCAGCTCTTTACCAGTATTGAAAACGTTGCTGCCGTGTTGACATGAATGACGAACTGGATGCACTGATCAAAAGAATCGCTTCGGAACACGGCGTTGCTTTGTCGCAGGACGATCCGGTGCTGATGATGCATACATTGAACAAAGTGCTGCTGGAGCAAAATCAGCAAGCGCATGCGCAACTGTTAAGCCAGTACGAAGCTGTGCTGCAGGAAAATTTTAACCAATGGCATTTATACGTCAGTAAAAAAACTAATGCATTAATCGCTGCGCAACAAAACAATGCCAGCAACATAAACGACCAGACCGTCGAACAATGCGTGCAGCTGATCAACGAGAAAATCAGGATCGCAATCAATCATGAGATCCGTGATTTCACCAGAATCTCCAGACAGGCAGCCATTATGAATTTATTGGCTGCAGTTCTGGTTTTAATTTCGGTTGTGTTGGTTTTTGTAGTTCTGAGCTAAAAAACAATATGCACTAAGAATGCTTTTGCTGGTAATGGAGAAGATAAAAATTCACGACTATTCGAAAAGCAGTGGAGTTAGAGAGATGAGTGAAACGAATTTGACCCTAAGCAAAATAATTAGGCCCTACGAAAGTACGGAAGAGGTTGACCCAGTGGTGGCTGCACAAATTATCGGAGTAAAAGTATACTCACCACACTTCAAATTTCGGCACTCAAGTGCAATCGATAATCTGAAAATTATCGGTCAACAAGGAACGTAACGATTCTTTATAGCGCTCTGGGGAGGCAAAAAAATCATCACAAGCTTGCTTGAACAGAGCAAAAGTTTCATAGTACTTGCCATATAGGATTTCCTTCTTGAAGAACCGCCAAAAACGTTCAATCAGGTTTAGATTGGGTGCATATGGCGGCAAGAAGATTAATTCGATCTTTGAACCTAACAAGTAATCGGTGACGATCTGTGAACGGTAATAACGGGCATTATCGCAGATGACGTAAATGCTGGCAGCAGCAGGATGCTGTTGCTCGATCTGTTGTAACAACTCTACTGTGGATTGCGCATTGATAGCGTCATCATAACGGACAATCGGATAGAGTCCGGCGCAATTGATGGCTCCGTTGATATTGATACGCTGCCGCCCCGTGTTGCTGCGAATTCCATATTCCTGGCCACGCTTGATCCAGCCATATCCCGCGATCGGGTTATGGTGCGGATGTGTGGCATCCATGAAATAAATTGGATCATCCGGTGCCTTTTCTGCTTTCAGGTTTTGATACCGTTCAACAAAATCCCTTTGCTGATCAACGTTGGCTTTGCCAGGAATCAACTTGGGCTTTTTGTATACGTATCCCAATCGATGTAATAGTTGTGTCATGCCGCTTTCGCTGTATGCAACCTGCCACGTCTGTTCGACGTAATATGCGACTTCCTTCGCGGTAAGATAGAGATTCTTACTCAGATGCTGATCTAGAAACTGCAGTTGTGCTTTTGTTAGCGCAGCTTCGCTGCCACCAGCATCATTTTGCTGCAATGCAGCTAAACCGCCTTTGCGATAACGCTTAAAGTGATTGCGGACAGTTTCACGGTCAATCAACAACGCTTCCGCAATCTTCGTAACCGACCACCCTTTGCCTAACAGGTAAACAGCTTTTACCCGGTCAGCATAACGTTTGTCGATAGCATGGCGATGTTCAAACTCTAAATCATCGAGTTCTTGATTGGTTAAATTGTAGTGTGAAGACATCAAGCAATTTTATTCTATTCATGACCTTATTGCACTATGTTAAATCAAATTTTTATTCACGATTAGTATAAATACGCTTGCCTCATGGCGCTGCACAAAGAAGGAAATCATCCCTTTCTACAAAATAGGCAGCAAGATCAGGTACAAAATATCTGATTTGGTCGCCTGGAAAGAAAGCAAAAGAGTGTGCCGATAATGCGTATGGGTTTACATGTGGCCTGACACTTTTGGGCTTAAGGCGCGAACCGTAATGCCGGTATTCGACCAAAACCAGGCAGCCAATTTCTTTCGAGAAATTACTTAAAATTTGGTTTCGTTATGATGAAATCTAAATCATTGTATTGTCATTGTAATTATGGAAATAACATGTAATTTGAAGTGTTTAATTTCATTTTTGACGTAACACATTGCGTCATTTCAAATGACTAATTTTAATTAAGAAATCACTGCTGTCCCGTTAACTTTTCTATCAAAACAAAGTTGGTTGGTTATCATATTTGAAGCGGTTATCAGGAGGATCGCCTCGCAAAAGAACCATGAGATCACGTTTTTCAAAAAGATTGAGCTGCAACAATCGTAGTATTTGTTGCATACTGATATGAATCTTTGACTGGAATTTGATAAACGCGATCAGCAAATAGACACATAAAGCGATCCAGATTTGAGTCATAACTGCATTTTTGCTGGTTCCGACAAACGATTTGATTTTAAGGTTCTGTTTGATCCATTTGAAGAAAAGTTCCACCTGCCAGCGTGCCTTATAGACATCGGCAATGGTTCTGGCCGCCAGTTTGAAATGATTCGTCAGAAAAATATATTGCTTGCCGGTTTCTTGATCTCGATAGATGATGCGGCGTAATGGAATCGGACATTTTTTCACGGCATGATTACCGGTAAACATTATCGTCTGATCGCTGATTATTCCTTTGTTTTCCTGCACAGTGTGGTGCTCAATCACTTTGTAGCGGGTATTTGATTTAAGGCGGGTAACAAAATATACGCCTTTGTTTGTCAACTGGTTAAACCAGGCGTAATCCATGTAGCCTCTATCCATTGCCACGATACTGCCAGTTGGAAATGCCAGTGTGCGCCCAACTTCAATATCAGTCGTTTTTCCTTCCGTGATTACGGTAAATTCAGGCAAATAACCGCTGTGATTGAGGCCGACATGCAACTTGATAGCACCTTTCGTAGTCCGAAAGTCAGCCCACGGAAAAACAGACAGGCACAGATCAATGGTCGATGCATCCAGTGAATAAAGCGTGTTCTTGAAGCGGAATCGATGGCCTGGCGTCAGATGTTGGCAGTGACGCAACAACTTTCCAAACAACGCCTCATACAAGCTATAGGGCTTGTTTTCATTCATGCGTGCAAGATTCGAGCGTGTCAGCTTTGCACTGCCAAGATGATACAGACGGTGCGCCTGCGCATTCACATTTCCTACGATATCGCGCAAACTGATACGGCCAGATAACTGAGCCATCACCATGATTACAAACTGGGACCAACGGGTAGCGGTGCGAAAAGATCGCCCCGAATGATGGTGGTTTGCCAAAGACTCAAATTCATGTCTCGAAACAAATTTTAGAACTTGGGAAAGGATTGTATTACAATGTGCCATGGCCTGATTCTCCAATCTTATTCAATAAGTTATCGTAAATCCTATTGTAACAATTTTGGTTGAATCAGGCCTCTTTGCTTATCTGTTAACGGGACAGCAGTGTTAAGAAATAAAGATCGCACTTGACTCCGAGAACTTTATAGAGGCAAGACACTTTGTCATACCCATTCTTCAGGGAGCGAACCTTGCATACAATCGAAGTTGATTTGTGTACAAACGGCTTGCCGTCCAAAACTCACCCAGATTTTATGGCGAAGTTTTATCAAAAAGATTGCTTTCTACACAGCGATACCATAGACTGATAATTCTCTGCTAATTATCAGTCTAATTATCATGTTTAAAATGGATGCCATACACCCCGTTTCAGATTTTAGCCGCAAACCTGCCGAGCATATCAAACGGTTAAAAAAGACCGGATTACCTGAAATCTTGACGGTGAACGGTAAAGCTGAAATCGTTATCCAGGATGCCAAAGCCTATGAAAAAATGGTTGAGTTATTAGACTCACTGGAAAAAATAGCGCGTGCAGCCAAATCTCATGACGAAGGCAAGGGCATTCCCGCCAATGAGTTCTTTAAGGAATTTGAAAAGAGGCATGGATTAAAGCGTGATTCGGTACAAGATTAATATCGCGCCAGAAGTAGCAAAAGAAATAGAAGATATTTATCTTTATATTGCCGATGATTCTCCGAATAATGCGGCAAAGTGGTATTTTGCTATCCACGACAAAATACAAGCACTAACAGATTTCCCTGAGAGCTGTCCTGTCGCATATGAAGACCGGTTCTATGATTTCCAGATACGAAATCTTATTTTCGGGAATTACCGCGTCATTTATCGTATACAGAAAGACATTATCCAGATTTTGCATGTCAAGCATACTGCCCAGCAACGAAACCCATTTTAATTGTCAGTAGTGGAATAATTGGCCATATAAACACTACCCTGAATTTGAAACTCGACTCGAAGCTGCTTTTGCCGATGCTATTCGCTGCCACAAGCGGAATGATCATTCTTCTGCGGTTTTAAGGGAAAATGCAATATGAAATAAATATTACAAAAAAAGAATACAGACTGTTACTCGATATTCTCTATCTCGGAGATTGGATGTTAACGACACATGATGATCGGGAAATATCTGAAAAGTTCTTCGAGGAAATTAGGCAAATTTAAACGATATGGCACGAGCGGTCATGTGCAAGGCAATTGCAAATTCTGCGCCAGAATTTAGCATCTTTTTTAAAGGGTAATTTCTCGGGTATGGATTTTCCCAGATTTTATCGGATTTTTTTGCGCTGGTATAAAATTCACCAGTACTCTTTCAACTTGATATTGCCGGATAGAGCTGTTTGAGTTTTATCCGTGCATCCTCAGTCGTAAATTGCCATTCTACTGTCGCAGTAGATCGGTTTCTTGTTGCCGTCCATGCGTCAACTTCTCTGCGCACGGTTTCCATGTCAGCTAACCGGCGATTAAGACACTGCCGTGACAATACGCTGAATTCGCATTCGGCCATTTTCAGCCAACTACCATGCTTTGGGGTATATATAAATTCCAATTTTTCCATCAGTCTGCGCGCGATCTCTGGCTCAAAGGCTTTATACAGCGATGTCCTTGTGTGTATTCAGATTATCCATGCAAGTGTGATCTTCTTGGTATCCGGAAAATCCCGTTCCCGCCAGCTAAAGTCAAGTACAAATATCTGATTTGGTCGCCTGTAAAGCAAGCAAAAGAGTGTCTCAGTAAGGGTTTACCAAATTGTTGCATTGTAACCCCGGCGTAACCCCAAAAATAAAAATGGCTTGCGGGAAAATTACAACCTATTGATCTATTGGTGCTGTTGCGCGGAATCGAACCGCGGACCTACTGATTACGAAGCATGTCTGCAAATTCTAGTTATTTATAAATCAAATACTTACAACGCTTGCCGCAGTCTTAATCAGTCTCACACAACCCTAATCAATGGTATCTCAGTGGCAGTCTGGCACAAATTTGACACAGGCAATTTGAGAGTGTCTTGTATCACTCATCCTCTAAAACGTATGTAGCTGGAATATATACAGGTATAAAATAAATTCTGAGATTTACATACATGAGGCAATTAATTCTTTAGCTTGACAGCATTTTTTGCAGTGTTTTGAGCCACCGTACTAATTTGCTGACTTATGTTCTAATTCTTGGTAAGTTCTTTTGATGCCTGCGCTTCTTTCATCAATGACAGTAATGCCTTATTTACAGCTTCTTCGCTTGGAAATGCCTTGGCTACTTCCGGATCAAGTAGAACTATATTATGTGCTTCAGCATATGCCGTGGCATACTTACCACGAACGCCTTTCCCCAGATCTTCACGTTTATATTCAGATCTCATTTCATCCTTTACCTTAGCCTTCTTCATAAATTTTTTTCTCTTGTTTTGTCATTAGACGTGCGCTGATGATTCGTATCGTTGTATCCAGTTCAGTATGAGACACTACAACATACTTCCCAGTTCGTGTTAAACCAAAAGTCAGCAACCGATGCTCATCTATGGAATGATCTGGATCATTGAAGGTTAACGCTAACTTGTCACCAAACACCGTAGCTGCCTCTTGAAACGATACGTCATGTTTCTTGAGATTAATTTCAGCCTTGTTCTTATTCCATTCAAAATCCACAAAAAATTAACTTCCCGCGCTTGAATGATTGCCTAACATCGCAAATAAATCATATATCGTAACGTTGACGATCGCATAGGTACTTAGCTTGCTGTGAAACGCTTGAATGATTGCCTAACATCGCAAATAAATCATATATCGTAACGTTGACGATCGCATAGGTACTTAGCTTGCTGTGAAACAATGAATAAAAAGTAGAATTAGAATAGCAAGTTCAGTTCCTAAAATCAAAAAGTGAAAGTTAATTCTTTTGAATGAGGAAGTTCTCAGAATGTTTTTATCTTATTTCAGTTTATGATCCGGATACCTCGACATATTGGAAAACTGGAACATCCCCAGAATCTGCTTCCGGCATTTGCGCCTTTCTTGGCTATTCGTTTTACCATCGACTGTCCACATTTTGGGCAATCCGGTACAGTCGTTGATATTTCAGTTTCAGGCAAAGTTTTCAAAGAAGCCATCAGTTTATTAGCAGTCTGGTTCGAGTTATCCTTGGTGATTTTTTCAATCATAGCTGTAAGCCTGACACCATCAATTAAATCGATATTTTGCCCTTTAGCGAAAGATTGTGCTTCAGCTGTAAAAATACCGGACGTTACCACAAATCCGCCCGTAGCGCCTTTTGTTACCATTACTCCGAGCAGTTCGCGCACGACGTTAACTGAAACTTTATACGCACGCCACTGCTTACATTGTACGAGAAACAATTCATTGTCTTTTTTAAGTATTAAATCGATGCCGCCGTCTGCACCGCCGCCGCCTGTTTCAACAACCGAATAACTTTGCATTCGAAAAATCTCACCAACAAGCAACTCAAAATCTTTCCAATCCATTTCGCGAAGCATATTGCCGGAAGTATCATGAGTAACCGTTTTGACAAGGTTTTTTCGCTTGCTTCGTCCGAAGAAAGATGCCAGGGCGCCGATAAAAAACAGGGCTGGTAGAATATATTGTCCGTAGTAGGCAAGACTTTTTCCTACCTGATCGATAACCATATGACCTGCCTGGCCAAGAACAACATTGTTTGTGGATACTTCAAGTGTCGCATAGTGATGTAGAGCAACATAAGCGGTAGCTGCAAGAGTTACGCCTATCCACCAGGGCAATGCTGCAGTTATGGTTAATATATCGTCGACAAGGCCGGTTTTTCTTCTTCCCATAATTTTATCTATTCTGTTGTGTTGGAATCATTAATCGAGTTATTTGAAGAATTAATCTCAGTGATTAATTGAATTCGTCTGGTTTGTCCAGACTCATTGTGAGATTGATGAAGATTGATATCCCGTAATCGATAAAATGTCCGGAACCTTCCATTCGGTAATGGTTCGTCGAAAATTTCAAAATATTCGGACGCCATCAGTAGCTTCTTGAAAGAGCGATATCCATACCTTGTTTTCATATTGGCAACATCATCAGGAGCATTTTTATGCGCCAGTCTTCCGGCATAAGCCAGACAGACCCAACCATCAGCACCGGCATTTCTGCTTGCGATATCGCAAAATAAATTAACCAATGGACTTATCTGTAACCACATCAACTCGAATTGCTGACTCAACTCCTTTGAAGCCCATAAGTTGGCATGCATTTGCATTGCCCGCTTGAAATTTTCATAGACTGATTTCAAATGTTCTTGAGAATCAGGACGCCAGTAAGGCAGAAAATTGTGAACTAGCTCATTACGTTCCTCACGGACCATTTCATAGGATTGACACTGACGCTTATAAAAATCATCATCACCGATGGTTTTGAAACAAGAAGAAATCCAGGGTTTGTGCAAATCTGACGGTCCTTGCTGTTCTTCATCAGGGTTCGATAAAATTTCATCCTTATACCTCTGAAAAAGCTGCCCCAGCATATCTTTCTGAATCCCGTTGACACGGTTTTCTTTGTTATTTGCCAGTTCATGGACATACCCCTGTACGCACGAATTACCCAGAATTCTTTTCAGCATATATTCAATCTGCTGGAAAATCAGCAGATTCCTACCGATTTTTCGTAACACTTCAGTTTCTAGGTTTTGTGGTGCGGTTTGTTGATCTGAGTCCATTTTCCGGGAGTTTCGTTGTTCTAACATCTCATTAATGACGGCATCTAACCATTTGAAATTAGGTTTTACCTGGTTAACCAATCAAGGAATTTGATAAATAAAACAGCTTTTTTGAGTTAATAAAGAAACAAATACTTAGCCCTGTGTCGTTTCGAGTTCTACAGATCATTCTGAACCGGATATAATTGTTAAATTTATCGGTTGCTGATCAATGGTTGTAAGAAGACCAGCTAAAGAAACACCCTTGTAAGCTTTAGAGGACTAAACAAGCGAAACACCGTTAAGATCAATGGTTCGGTCAAGCATACAAAAGGATTCCAGATCACGAATGAGTCGCGATAGATACATCATGTCTTTTACAACCGGTGGGCTATTTCACCGCGAATCAGCGAAGCTGGCCGGATTGTATCTTGAGTTCAGAGATTGGATCGTGGTACGAAATAAAGTAATTGATGAAAACCTTTTACAAGCCAGAACACTAAATACCCAGAAGCGGATATGCCGCGAGGTTATCGCGCGCTTAAAAACATTCAGCATTGAAGAATTGAGGTTTTTGATCGATGCCAGTCGTCAAGAGCAGAGCTATCTGCTTTGGATCGCAGTATGTCGTCGATACAAATTTATTGCAGATTTTGCAATAGAAGTCCTTCGAGAACGTTTTATTACTTTGAAAACTGATCTGAACCACAAAGATTTTGATTCTTTTCTAAACAGAAAATCAGAATGGCATACAGAGCTTGATGAAATTCGCCCAACGACAAGAAAAAAATTGCGACAGGTTTTGTTCAAAATGCTACACGAAGCTGACCTGCTAACAGCCAACAACATGATAAATACCACCATGCTCACTCCAAAGTTAATTGACTTGGTAGTTCGCACTAACCGCCGGGATTTACTCTACTTCCCAATATTTGAATCAGACTTAAAGAGAATAGCGCAGTGAAATCGGATATCGCCAGAATGCCAATACAAGACAGATTTCAGCATCTCTTTGCCGTAATCTCGGGTCAGCGTTTCATCAACAAACAAGGTCTCGGTAACGAAATTCCATTCTTCATTTGTCCTTTCAAACCGGAAGAAGCCGTTGAAATGGAGCGACTCCGGCGTCAACTGGTCAATCGTCTAGGGCAAGCTGGCATCAGGATTCTGGAAATCAATCTGTATGATCTTTCTATAGAAATTCTCAAGGAACGTGATATCTGGAATCAGATTCTTGAGATGGAGGAATCGGTTTCCAAGGAACAGCTTAAAGAACTGCTGCAAGGCGTATTGGACCCTGAAGCGCATCTTGTTCCGGCTATCGCGACCAAGCTGGATAACACGGATTTCGAGGTTCTTTTTCTGTCCGGTGTTGGCGAGGTGTTCCCCTATATCCGTTCACACAATGTTTTGAATAATTTGCAAAGTACGGCAAAGGAAAAACCGACTGTCATGTTTTTTCCGGGAGCTTACACCCACTCTCAGGAAGCAGGTGCGTCGCTCGATCTATTCGGAAGACTGCATGACGACAAGTATTACCGGGCATTCAATATTTTTCACTGTGAAGCATAAACAAGGATAGATGATGACGCTCAAGACCATCTTTAAAAAACCAGTTGATCGCCCGATTGAAGGCGTCATTAAAGCTGACGATGAAGCCAGCCTTCGCATCGAGATTGAAGAATACGTACTGACAAACGAAGTCGAGAAGCGGCTTGAATCTTTCCTGGATGCTTACAACAGCTACGAAGGAGCCAATGGCGTTTGGGTTTCCGGCTTCTTTGGATCAGGTAAATCTCATCTGTTGAAAATGTTGGCGCTGTTACTTGAAAACCGGCAAATAGACGGAGCCTCGGCTCTTGACCTGTTCCTGCCCAAATGTGGTGATAACGAAATCCTGCGTGGTGATCTCAAGCGAGCGGTCGCCATTTCGTCGAAAAGTATCCTGTTCAACATCGACCAGAAAGCAGATGTGATCAGCAAGACCCAAATCGACGCACTTCTTGCGGTCTTCGTCAAAGTTTTCGATGAAATGTGTGGATACTACGGCAAGCAGGGGCACATCGCCCAGTTTGAGCGTGACCTCGATAGTCGTGGCCACTATGAACAGTTTAAATCGGCGTATGAGTCTACAGCTGGCAAAACCTGGCAGAAAGGACGCGAACAGGCGCTGCTCGAAGCAAAAAATATTGCCAAAGCCTATGCACAGGCAACCGGTGGTGACGAAGCATCCGCAATGGGGATACTCGATAAATACCGCAACCAATACCGTGTCTCCATCGAAGATTTTGCCGAACAGGTACATGCATATATCGAGCGGCAATCCTCCGATTTCCGTTTGAATTTCTTTGTCGATGAAGTGGGTCAGTACATCGCTGAAAACGTCAAGCTGATGACCAATCTCCAAACCATCGCCGAAAGTCTGGCCACCAAATGCCGTGGGCGTGCATGGATCATCGTGACCGCTCAGGAAGACATGGGATCGGTTGTTGGTGAAATGGGTAAACAGCAAGGCAACGATTTTTCGAAAATACAGGCACGGTTTGCCAATCGCATGAAGCTGACCAGCGCTGATGTGGCTGAAGTTATCCAGAAACGGCTACTCATGAAAACCGAAGAAGGCGCTCAATGGCTTTCAGACATTTATCATGCACAGTCCAACAATTTTAAGACCCTGTTTGATTTTGCCGACGGCTCGCAAACCTACCGGAATTTTCAGGATCGGGAACATTTTATTCACAGTTATCCGTTCATCCCGTACCAGTTCGCGCTGTTCCAATCGGCCATTCAAAATCTGTCGCAGCATAATGCTTTTGAGGGCAAACACAGCTCGGTGGGCGAACGTTCCATGCTGGGCGTGTTTCAACAGGTAGCGATTCAGATCGGGGAGCATAATATCGGCCAGCTCGCGACTTTCGATCTGATGTTCGAAGGCATTCGCACTGCGCTGAAATCCAACATCCAACGAGCCATCATCCAGGCAGAAAACCATCTTGATGGTCCCTTTGCAATCCAGCTGTTGAAAACGTTGTTCTTGGTCAAATACGTCAAGGAATTCAAACCAACCGTCCGGAATCTTTGTATCCTGATGCTGGATGGTTTCAATCAGGAATTGCCCGCGCTAAAAAAACAGATTGAAGAAGCCCTCAATCTTCTGGAACAGCAAACCTATGTGCAGCGCAATGGAGAACTCTATGAATACCTCACCGACGAAGAAAAAGACGTCGAACAGGAAATCAAGAATACCGAGATAGAATCATCAGATGTTGCTACCGAGCTTGAAAATATTGTCTTCGACCACGTTATCAAGCATCGGAAGATTCGTTACGATGAGAACGGGCAGGATTATCCGTTCTCCAGAAAACTCGATGACCGTTTGTACGGACGGGAGTATGAGTTGGCCATCCATGTCGTCAGTCCCTTCCATGAGCATGCTGAAAACGAGCAGATGCTGCGTACAAATTCGACCTACAAAGCTGATGAATTATTTGTAATCCTGCCTGCTGACGAGCGATTGATGCGCGACCTGTTAATGTACAAGCGGACCGAGAAATACATTCGACAGAACATCTCGATGACACAACAGGAAGCGGTGAAACGCATTCTGTCAGATAAAGGTTCTCAGAATCGGGAGCGGTATGACGAACTACAGCAGCGCATCCAGAATCTGATGGGCAAGGCCAGGTTGTTCGTGGCAGGAAACGTCATCGAAATCGGCTCTGAAGATGCACAGAATCGAGCGATACGCGGATTTCACGATCTCATCTCGCGCGCCTATCCTAATCTTCGCATGCTGCGTGGCATCACCTATACCGAAAACGATATCGCCCAGCGCCTTCAACAATCACAGCAAGGATTATTTGGCAACGACGCCACCACACTGGCCGAGTCCGAGCAGGAGCTGTTGGCGTTCATTCAGAGCAATAACCGGGGTGGCGTGCGTACCACGCTGAAAAACTTGCTGGAAAAATTCGAGCGCAAACCCTATGGATGGTATTACGCCGCTGTGCTTTGCACGCTGGCGAACCTGTGTGCCCGAGGAAAAATCGAAGTTCGTGTTGATGGAAACTTGCTGGAAGAAAATGAACTAGAACGGACGCTGCGCAACACGCATGGCCACGGCAATGTGGTGCTGGAACCCCAGGTAGAATTTACCGCATCACAGGTTCGATCCCTTAAAGAATTTTATGAGGACTTCTTCGATGCCCCACCCAATGCCGGTGAAGCCAAAGCACTTGGCAAGGAAACGGGCATTGCGTTTCAGGAACTGATACACCAACTTACTCCACTGGTTGCACAATCATCCCAATACCCTTTCCTGAATGCGCTGACACCGGCAACCAAGAAACTGAAGGAATGTACTGGCAAGCCTTACACCTGGTATATGACCGAGCTTGGTAATCAGGAAGATGAATTGCTTAAAATCAAGGAAAGCGTTATAGACCCTATCCGCAAGTTCATGAGTGGTCCGCAAAAAGATATTTATGCCCAAGCCAGGGATTTCATGCGCATCCAGGAACCCAATTTCTCGTATATCAATGATGAAGCAGTTAACAAAATAAAACATGCACTTGAAGATCCCGCTTGTTTCAAGGGTAACCGTATCCAGCAATTAAAGACTGACTTTGATGCGTTAAAAAAGGAAGTGGATGACAAGGTTAAAAACATTCGCGAGTCGGCGGAAAATACCCTCGAAGCCAAGAAATCAAGAATGCAAAGCATGGATGAATACAAAAAATTGCCTGATGAAAGAATCGCCGAACTTTTGAAGCCCTTTCAGGATTTAATGGATCATATTCATCATCAAAACCTGATTGCGGTAATCAATGATCGTATGCGTTTCTTCGAGGATCAGGGCTATCAGGTACTTTTGGCGAAAATGGTGGAACTGGCAACACCGAAACCTGATGATAACGATATTGATCAATCGGATATTAACGGCAAAGATACGCAAGAGAGAAAAATTTCACGCCCTGAATATATTTCAGTCAGGAAAATCAATGTTGCTTTCAGCAAAGCCTTGCTGACCGATGAGACCGATGTGGAGAGTTATTTGGAATCCATGCGCGAGGCGCTGCTTGAAGAGATTCGGAAAGGCAAAAGAATTCAAATTTGAGGAGACTTGCGATATGAAGATTACTATAAAAAATCTTGGCGCAATCAAGCAAGCGGAGTTTACACTCGGTGAATTGACGATAATCTGCGGTGGTAATAATACTGGCAAGACATATGCAACCCATGCTACCTATGGATTCTTGGATTTTTTGCGCACTAATGCAGAATTCCCTGTAAACCAAAGCGATATTGAGAAGTTGTATTCCGAAGGAGCAATTCAGATATCGCTTCAACCATACATTGAAGATTTAAAAAAACACCTGGGTATCAGTTCAAAAAACTATTCCAAGATTTTATATAAAATTTTCGGTGGTACTGAGCAGCATTTTGATGACGCATCACTAACTTTTGATATGGATTGTGGTGATAGCAAACTAACAGATAAAGTTGAACTCACATTTGGAACGGCCAATAGAGGTGTTCTCAATATTAAATCAATCCCTGACATTAATAGCCTTGAAATAAGCTTGATTGTTGAAAAATCCGATGAAGAACCACCATCAAAGTATGTTGTTGAGGATATGATCCGCAGTGGGATAGGAAATGTTTTGATGGGAAACGTCATCCCTAAACCCTTTTTAGCAAGTGCTGAACGCACGGGTGCAGCAATTTTTCAAAAGGAGCTTGATTTTACGAGAAATAGGCTCATTGAGATGCTAGGTGACAAAAGCGCCAAACTCAGCCCTATTCAGTTGCTAGGTAAATTCAGTGGGGAATACCCAATTGCGGTAAGAAAGAATGTGGATTTCATTCGCGAATTGCCAAACATCACCCATAAAGAAAGTTTCATTTTAAAAAATCACCCTGAGTTATTAGAAGCATTCAAAGATATCATCGGGGGGGAATACAAAGTATCAAAGGATGGTGAAATTCAATTTTACCCATCATCAAACAAACGTATTAAGTTGTCACTAGTGGAAAGCTCAAGTGCAGTACGTTCGTTGCTGGATATTGGTTTTTACCTTCGGCACGTGGCCACCCCGGGTGATCTGCTTATGATCGATGAGCCTGAACTGAATCTGCATCCGGAGAATCAACGAAGGGTTGCACGTCTTTTTGCACGATTGGTTAATATCGGAATAAAGGTGTTTATCACGACTCACAGCGACTACATCATCAAAGAACTGAATACGCTGATTATGCTCAACCAAGGAGGAGAACGACTCAAGACTATTGCCGAACACGAGAATTACAGAGATTCTGAAATGCTAAATCCTGGCAAGGTAAGAGTTTATATAGCGGAAGAAGCTCTGATTAAGCTAGATGGGGCGCAGCGTAAAACAAAATGCCAAACACTCGTTCAGGCGGATATCGATAGCAAGCTTGGAATTGAGGCACGGAGTTTCGACAAGACCATAGAAGACATGAATCGCATCCAGGAAGAAATTGTTTGGGGAGGAGATGAATAATGTCGGATATGAAAATCCTCTCTGAACTGATTTTGGAATCAGCACTGGTTCCCCATGAAAATGAATACGGGAAGCCAATCATCAAACTTCAGGAAGCAGGTGTCAACGGCTCTGTTTCCTTCATCCGCAATATACCTTCAGATGCCATTATCATCAAGGCTGACGAATTTCCCGCTCCAAAGACCTTTTTCAAAGGCGACAAAGGGGAATGCAAGCGGGCCGATTTCATTATTATTAGCGAAGAGAAGAAAGTCATTCTGTATGTTGAGCTAAAGGCAGGTGCAAAGGATGCCAGCCATATAGTTAAACAACTAAAGGGCGCTTCCTGTGTAATCTCCTATTGCAAAGAAATTGGTAAACAGTTCTGGAGTGAGGCCAGATTTCTTGATGACTATGCACATCGGTATATTGGTATCGTGAATCTGAGCATTAGCAAAAGACCATCTCGCCACAAATCGTCACCATTGCATGATTCACCAGAGAAGTTTTTGAAAATTTCTTCACATCATAACCTTCAGTTCAATCATTTAGCTGCGGTGTGACCATGGAAACCGCCAAACTCAAAAAATTCGCGCAGTTCGCCCGGCGTAGCCTGCTGGAGCAGGTTTCAGCCAAGCTGGAACTGGTGCTGGCTGATAACAGCGCAGCCCGGCGTGAAAGCGGTGAAGCCATCAAGAAGCTCGAAGAAGCTATCAAGAACCACGGCAAGGCACAAGTCATCGAGCGGGTCGCCTATATTTGGTTTAACCGCTTCTGTGCCCTACGTTTCATGGATGTGAATCGCTATACCCGCATCGGTGTAGTTTCACCCGCTGAAGGACAGTTCCAGCCCGAGATTCTGATGGATGCCAAAATGGGGCATATCGACGAAGAAATGGTTGGCGACAAGGCCCGGCAGCAAATCTTTGCCCTGCTCGACGGCAAAGCACCCAGCCGCGATCCACAGGGCGAGGCCTATCGCTTGCTGGTGGTGGCTGCCTGCAACACTTGGCACAAGGCCATGCCGTTTCTGTTCGAGCGCATCGACGACTACACCGAACTGCTGATGCCCGATGATTTGCTCTCGGGCAATTCCATCCTGGCTTACACCCGCGAGGCGATGACACCGGATGCTCGCGAGGATGTCGAGGTGATTGGTTGGCTTTATCAGTTTTACATCTCCGAGAAGAAAGACGAGGTGTTCGAGGGGCTGAAGAAAAACAAGAAAATCACGCCCGAAAACATCCCGGCCGCCACCCAGCTCTTCACCCCGCACTGGATCGTGCGCTATCTAGTGGAAAATTCCCTTGGCCGCCTGTGGCTGCTCAATCGTCCCGACTCAAAGCTGGTGGAGCAGATGGATTACTACATCAAACCCGAACAACCGGAGACAGATTTCCTGCACATCAACAAACCGGAAGACATCAAAATCTGCGACCCGGCTTGCGGTTCTGGCCACATGCTCACCTATGCATTCGACCTGCTCTACGCTATTTACGAGGAGGAAGGTTATGAGCATGCCGAGATCCCTTCGATGATTCTTACCCACAACCTCTATGGCATCGAGATTGATGAGCGCGCCGGGGAGTTAGCCGCCTTTGCGCTGACGATGAAGGCTCGGGCCAAGCAGCGCCGCTTCTTCACTAAGGATATCAAGCCGAACATCTGCGTACTGGAAAATATCCAGTTTGATGAGGGTGAAATTGAAGAATACATGGATTTTGTCGGTCGCGACCTGTTCACCGCGCCATTGCAAACCACCTTACGCCAGTTTGAAGAGACCGACAATTTCGGCTCGCTGATCCGCCCCGAGGTTACCGATGTCGAGAACATGCTCAGGATTCTGGAATCAAAGAATGTTTCCGGACATTTATTTTTAAGCCTGACCCATCAGAAAGTGTTGCAAGCTCTGCGACAGGCCGATTATCTCAGCCCGAAATACCATGTGGTGATTGCTAACCCACCTTATATGGGCGTTGGCAGTATGAATCCGCAACTAGTTCACTGGGTTAAAAAAAGGTATCAGCTTAGCAAAGCTGATCTCTACACTATGTTTGTTGAGCGGGCTTTGGATGGGATTTTGACGTACGGTTATGCTGCTTTTATAACTATTCAGAACTGGATGTTTCTCACTTCCTTTGAGCGTTTTCGGGTTTCTGTGTTAGATCGATTCAATATTAGATCGATGATTCAAATAGGCTTCAATAGTTTTCCTGAACTGAACTCCAAGGTGGTTCAAGCGGCTGCCTTTATAATCCATAAGGCGAATTCTGATGCGGTTGGAGAATATATAAACTTAAATGATGTAGCTCAATCTGCAGATAAGAATCAGGTGTTACTGAATAAGATTGCGATGGCTGACATCTATAGAAAAGCAAAGTCACAGTTTCTGAGCTTGCCTGGCGCTCCGATTGCCTATTGGTTGTCGCGCAAGTTTTTATCGCTCTTTAACAATGAAAAATTTTCCGATGTTGCGTACGCGAAGATGGGAATGCGTACAGGCAATAACGAGCGCTTCCTTCGACAGTGGTTTGAGATTTCCAAAGAGCGGTTAGGTCTGGGGTATGGCGACGCTGATTCAGCATTGGCCTCTGGGAAAAAGTGGTTTCCATATCAAAAAGGTGGTGAAAATCGAAGGTGGTATGGAGTTCAAGATTTCGTCGTCAATTGGGAGGGGAATGGGCGCGAGATTAAGGCACTAACACGAGATAAGTACCCAGAGTTGGGCGATAACCTAAGCTGGAAAATCACTAATGAGGAATTTTATTTCCGAAGGGGTGGTGGATGGACGGCGCTTACAAGCGGTCGTTTTTCGGTGAGGTATTATCCCAATGGGTTCATTATTGATACAAAAGGACAGTGCTTCTACGAATGGAAAAATACCCCGATTGAAACAATTATTGGTACAGCGAATTCCATCGTTACGACAAAGTTGGTTTTAGTTGCCTGCCCAAGCCTTGATTTCAATTCAGGGCCTGTTGGAAGCACCCCTTTTTTGAAGCTGCCTTTTGACAAGGCGACTATTATAACTAAGAATTCTAAACAGCTTATAGAGCTTCATACAGAAGACTGGAATTCATTCGAAACTGCATGGGACTTTTCTAAAATGCCGCTACTGAACTACGCGAGCATCCAGCCGTCTTTGATGAAAGCTTATGAAATACTCCGCTCCCGAATGAGAGAAGTGACGAAGATAACGCAGCGGTTGGAAGAAGAAAACAACCGCATCTTCATCGAAGCCTACGATCTGCAGGATGAGCTGACACCCGAGGTGCCGCTGAAGGAAATCACCCTAACCTGCAACCCACACTACCGCTACGGCAGCGACAAGAGCGAGGAGGAGCTGGAGGCGCTGCTGCTGGCCGATACCATGCGCGAGCTGGTCTCCTATGCCGTGGGCTGCATGTTTGGCCGTTACGCGCTGGACAAGCCGGGGCTGATTTTGGCCAACCAGGGCGAGACCATCGAGGATTACCTGAAGCAGGTTCCGAAGTCGAGTTTTCCGGCAGATGACGACAACGCCATCCCCATGCTCGATGGCGACTGGTTCACCGATGATATTGCTGAGCGTTTTCGTAAGTTTCTGCGTTTAGCCTTTGGCGAGGAACACTACGAGGAAAACCTCGCCTTCATTGAGGCGGCGTTGGGCAAGAATGGCAAGGCCCGCGACATTCGCGATTACTTCCTCAAGGATTTCTACAGCGACCATGTGAAGCGCTACAAAAAGCGTCCCATTTACTGGCTGTTCTCCAGCCCCAAAGGCAGCTTTAACACACTGATCTACATGCACCGCTACCGCCCGGATACGGTCAGCGTGGTGCTCAACGACTACCTGCGCGAATTCCGCACCAAGCTCACCGTCCACAAGAACCATCTGGAGGCCGTCAGCATCAGCGCCAGCAGTAGCCCGGCCGAGAAGACCAAAGCCTTGAAGGAGATCGAGAAGGTCGCCAAGATGATCACCGAGATGGAAGAATACGAACGCGAAGTGCTTTACCCGCTGGCCACCGAGCAGGTGGAGATCGACCTCGACGACGGCGTGAAGATCAACTACCCTAAATTTGGTGCAGCTTTGAAGAAGATTCCGGGTTTGGATGCAAAAAATGAGGAGTGAGTAAACCTATGAATGACAATAAAGCAGATATGAGTGAGGAAGTTGAAGGGCTTGATGTGGATGAAGACGCATCCTTTGGAGACTATCCGATTGATACAGTACTTATTCGCAATGAGAATAGGACAGTTCATGATGTGCTGCGAAGAATAGAAAAAGGCACATTTATCATGGATCCAGATTTTCAGCGGGACTTTATCTGGGAAGAAAATAAGCAGAGTAAATTGATAGAATCAGTCCTGATGAGAATACCCTTGCCAGTATTTTACCTTGCGGAAAATCCTCAGGGACAGATGATAGTCGTTGATGGCCTGCAGCGGCTTTCAACTTTCCAGCGTTTTGTTAATAATAAGTTGCGTCTCAAACTCAAACACCAGCCAGAACTTGATAATAAGCGATTTAGCGAACTTTCACCGAAACTTCAAAATCGTCTTGAAGACTGTAATTTAATCCTTTATGTCATTGACGCAAAAGTTCCAGCACAAGCCCTGCTGGATATTTTTGAGCGTGTAAATAGTGGCCTGGCTCTTACACGTCAGCAGATGAGAAATTGTCTTTTTACGGGTCAAGCGACCAGATTCCTGAAAGTAGAGGCAAACACATCTCTGTTTAAGCAGGCGACAGGTAGTAGCCTGAATCCCCAAACGATGAGAGATAGAGAACTAATCAATCGATTTTGTGCATTTCAGATATTAGGTATCGATAAATATAAAGGCGACATGGATGATTATCTCGCCAAAGCTCTTGAAAGCATGAACAAAATGGAGATGGATGAACTTGAAAAACTTTCTGCCATGTTTAGGACAAGTCTAAGTAATAACATCAAACTTTTTGGCAAGCACGCATTCAGAAAACATGTACGTGGACAAGATAATCGCAGTGTAATAAATGCATCCCTCTGGGATGTGATGTCAACCGAATTATCCCATTATCCTGAACATCTGGTTGAAGGGCATCTTGAAAAACTAAAAACATCTTTTTATGAGCTATTTAGTACATATGGCTTTAATGATTCGATTACCTTGGGAACAAATCAGGTCAATCGTGTCAAATATCGTTTCTTGAAAACTAAAGAAATTTTAGAGGAGGTATTTGGTGATTACGCAAATTGATCTCCGTTATTTCAAGTGTTTCGAACTTCTAAAGCTGCCTCTCACTAATCTGACGTTATTGTCCGGATCGAATGCCTCTGGTAAATCTTCAATTCTTCAGGCATTGGTATTGTTAAATCAAACTATTAGGGAACACGAATGGTCTACACGACTGATGTTAAATGGCGACACCCTGAAATTGGGAACTGTTTTAGATGTAATTGATAAAGTCCATGGTCGGCATGAATTAGAGATCGCTCTTACAACCGATGAACATCATTACCACTGGGGACTCTCGGGTGAACGCACAGAAATGTCTCTCGCAATCGATCGTGTGGAAATAGATGGAGTAGTCAGCAATACTCCAGAGAAATTGCGGTATTTACTGCCTCATGATCAAGATTCTAACTCTAGCGAGATAATTCGTTGCTTGCAAACACTTACCTACATTACTGCTGAGCGCATTGGACCTCGGGAATTCTATTCTCTTGAAGATAAGCAGAATACCTTAGTAGTTGGTTCTGCAGGTGAGCATGCTATTAGCTTGCTGCATTTAGGTAGGGATGAACTCGTCATGGAGGAACTGAGGTTGTCAGGCGCACCACCAACACGTTTGCGCCAAGTTGAAGCCAGAATGCAGGAATTTTTTCCAGGTTGTGGTCTGACTGTCGAACAGATTCCTCGAATGAATGCAGTTACACTTGGGCTTAGGACATCAGAAGATACTGATTTTCATCGCCCAGTTCATGTCGGTTTTGGGTTGACACAAGTTTTACCTATTGTCATCGCTGCACTTTCGACAGCAAAAGGAAACTTGCTTTTAATTGAAAATCCTGAAGTACATCTCCATCCTGCCGGTCAAGCACTAATGGGAGAGTTTCTGGCTCATGTAGCCCAGGCAGGAATACAAATAATAATTGAAACTCATAGCGATCATGTTCTTAACGGTATTCGTCGCGCGGTACGAGCCCAAAGACTTATACCAGAACAAGTTACCTTGCATTTCTTCAGACCAAGAAGTGAAAACGAAGCCCAAGTAATGACTCCACAGCTCGACTCTTCAGGACATATTGATGTGTGGCCTGAAGGTTTTTTTGATCAGTTTGACAAAGATTTGAATCACTTTGCAGGATGGGAGAGTTGAACGATATGGAATTGATGATAAATGAACTTTCTTGCAATGGACAATTTCCTGATTTTAAGGCATTCAGCGAAGCAATTGATCGGTTGATGCTTATGAGAAGTATATGCCGAAAATTTGGTCGAGAATTATACTGCCATCGGAACTTGACTCATGTCCAGGTAACCAGGGAATTAAACATGCACCAAGTTGTTCAGTGTTTTGATGTGGATAAAAGAAGAGCACTGATGCAATGGTTCACACGACAAGGTCCATTTTGGGAAGATATACGCGAGCATGATTCTGATGATTATATAGAATGCCAAGATGAAATTGTCACTGATACTGCAATTGGTGAAGTGGCCTTTCGCTGTTTTAAAGGTAATGATTCTCAAGTTGTAAGTTTGACACCATCAAACTGGGAATACTCGCCTCTCCAAATTTACTGGAAACGTACGAGCGAAGAAAGCCTGGAAATAGATGTGCTTAATCATTTCGACACTGAATCGCTAGAGAAAAATCTACATTCTTCGGCTGCACTAATTGAATCATGGAGCCAACTGGCCTCTATATGTTTAAGCCGATTCGTTGCAATCACATTTTCAACAGATACCTTTAAATCGTTATTGGGCTATCCATTTTTACCTGGAGTTGCTCAACGAATAATTGAGCGACTAGAAGTACTTGAGAAACTAAAAAATTCTGTTGATTCATCCGGTAATAGGACTACAGAGGGCCATAGGCTTTATCAGGAACATTTTACAGGTGACAAAGCCTGGTTTTCAGATTCGTCAGACACAGAAAAAAGAGATTTTAAATCTGAATTGACTTTTAAACACCCTGGGAAAGATGGAAGTTCACTTTTCTGCACTATGCACGGCAAGATTAAAACCCCACAAATCCGCATCCATTTCACCCTACCTAGTCAAACAGATCCAGAGCTATATGTTGTTTACATCGGTCCCAAAATAACAAAGCGATAGTTTAATGAATGACCGCATAGCACAGGCCCTAACCAAACTCTTTGACCGGCACCGGATAGTCTTCTGGTACGACGCCAAGCAGGAGTTGCGCGACGACTTTGAGACGTTGTCTTTACCCGGTGTCGAGAAACTGGAACTGACCAATAACCAGTACGGCGTCAAATACAAAATTCTACGCGAACAGCCGGAGCAGAAATTCTTGCTCTACCGTGAAGGTCCGCAACCTAACGATCTCGACAATTGGTTACTGGATGTGCAATTGGCACAAGGCGAGTTCCGTACCGATCAAGTGGCTATATGGTTGTCCGAACTGGAACTTGGTCTTGAGTTCACGAATGTGGTGCAGGCCCATGTGGAATTCTTCCAGGCGATCAAACGCAAGGACGCCCTCAAGAAGCTGCTGCAAGCCGACGACACCGCCGGACAGATTCGTCTGAAAATGCTGGCAGTATGTACCGGTAGCGAACCGCGCATGGATGCAGTCATGGAAAACCTGCTGCAGGAACTGGCCGATGGTCGGGACGAGAAGATCAAACTGGTCGATCGATGCAGCCTGGACAGCTTTCTCTGGGAACAGATGACACGCCTTTATGGTTACAATTCCGGAGAACCGGGCATTCGCGATTTTACCATCGAGCTGTTCAAGTCCTGCTACGCCATGGGCACCGCTGGTCAGGTGAAACTGACCGGCGACGCCCTGGTGTTTCTCAAGCGCTGGAAGGACAGCCGCCAGTTTGAAGACGGCTTTGAAACGCTCTCGGGTGAATGCGCTGAGGTTCTGGGTATCGAACAGGATCTGGCCAAGCGTGATTTCCGTGAGTTGATTGAGCTGGATTACTTCCGCCTGATTGATCAGAAGATCATCAGCGACCTGGTGCGAGCGGTAACATCGCGCACGGTGTCCAGCGGTGATGTATCGCTCTGGGTTCGCCAGCGGCGGCAAGGTCACTGGTATCGCGAATACCAGCATCTCTACGAGGCGGTCGATTATGCGGCCCAGTTTGCCCATGCTCTGGGCGAAGCCAAACTAACCATGGACAGCCTGGCTGAAGGGGTGCAGCGGTACAGCCGCTTCTGGTATCAGCTGGATCAGCTCTACCGCAAGTTCATCTACCACGTACGCATATCGGGTCAGGCATCGCTGATGGGCAGCCTGACCGACCAGGTCGAAAACCTTTACTCCAATAACTACCTGATGAAGCTGGGCGACCGTTTCCAAACCTTCGTGGATGCGACTCCAAGATGGGAAGCCTTCCCGGTACGCGCGCAAAAGGGTTTTTTTGAGCACTGGGTACGGCCATTCCTGCGTAAGGATAACAAGGTCTGCGTGATTATCTCCGATGCCATGCGGTATGAAATCGGCGATGAGTTGTTGAGTCTCATCCGCCAGGAAGATCGTTACAGCGCCGAACTGGAACCGGCGCTTTCGGTGTTGCCCAGCTATACCCAACTGGGTATGGCGGCATTACTGCCCAACAAGGCGTTGGCGATTGCCGACAATGAAACCGGCACCGTGCTGGTGGATGGACAAAGCTCCCAGGGCACGGCCAATCGCACAAAAATTCTGCAATCAGCGCTGAATGGAAGGGGACAAGCGATTACAGCCGAAGAATTCATGCAGCTTAATCGTGATGAAAGCCGTGATCTTCTAAAAGCGAATGACGTGCTGTATGTGTATCACAATCGCATTGATCACACTGGGGATAAAATGCACTCGGAAGGTCAAACTTTTGAAGCGGCAGAACAAACGTTGAACGATATTGTCTTGCTGATAAAAAAACTAACAGCAGCAAATGCCAGCAACATTTTGGTGACTGCTGACCACGGGTTTATCTATCAAAATAACGAACTGGATGAAAGTGATTATCTGAGTGTGGATGCTAAAGGCGATAATGTACTTTATCGGGATCGGCGATTTGTTTTGGGGAAAAATCTGGCAGAATCAAATAGCCTGCACAAGTTCACCCCAGAACAGCTTGATCTTGCCGGTAAGGTGGAAGTCCAGATACCCAAATCGATCAACCGCCTGCGTCTGAAGGGTTCCGGTAGTCGGTTTGTGCATGGTGGTGCATCGTTGCAGGAGGTGGTGATCCCGGTACTCAAGATCAACAAGAAGCGCCAAAGCGATGTGACCGCCGTTGAAGTGGACATCCTGCGTGGAGCCAGTTCAGTGATTACCTCAGGACAGCTGGCGGTGACGATGTATCAGGCAGAGCCGGTTACGGACAAGATTCAGCCGCGTGTATTAAGAGCTGGTATCTATACTGAGGGAAATGTGCTTATCTCTGACATTCACGATTTGACCTTTGACCTGTGTTCAGATAATCCCCGGGAGCGGGAGCTGCAGGTACGTTTCGTGCTGACCCGCAAAGCTGACGAAGCCAATGGTCAGGAAGTTGTACTGAAACTTGAGGAGAAATATCGGGATACCAGCCATCCCAGGCTATACAAGTCGTTGCGTTATTTGATGCGGCGCTCATTTACCAGCGACTTCGACTTTTAAAGGACGAGTGACCGATGAACGAACTAGACCAGAAAATCAACTTGCACTTCCCGGGGCTTGTTGTCCGTAAAGATCTCGTCAAGACGGTCAAGGGTAACGCCATCGTTCCTTCCTACGTGCTGGAATACCTGCTGGGACAGTATTGCGCCACCAATGATGAGGTCACTATTCAGACAGGAATAGAAACTGTTAAAGAAATACTGGCCAAGCATTATGTACATCGAAATGAAGCGGGCCTCATACGATCTAATATCCGGGAAAAGGGGCGTTATAAGGTCATAGACAAGATCAGTGTTGATTTAAATGCGAATAATGACACTTATGAAGCCAGATTCGCCAATCTTGGGATAAAAAACGTCCTTGTCGATTCAGGCACAATTAAAAAACACCCCAAGCTTCTGGTCAGCGGTGTGTGGTGCATTGCCGACATCGAATACGAATTCGCCGAAGACAGGGGTGCTAGTCCTTGGATCTTGTCAACACTCAAGCCGATCCAGCTATCTCAATTTGATTTCGACGGTTATGTTGAGGCCCGCAAGCAATTTACGACCGACGAGTGGACTGACCTGCTTGTTCAAAGCATTGGTTTCAATCCTGAGATGACCGGCAAGCGCAGCAAACTGATTCAACTGATCCGTTTGATTCCGTTTTGCGAGCGCAATTACAATCTGATCGAGCTTGGCCCCAAGGGAACCGGAAAATCTCATATCTACTCGGAGTTCTCGCCTCACGGCATTCTGATCTCCGGCGGTGAGGTAACGGTTCCCAAGCTGTTCGTGAGCAACTCTTCTGGAAAAATAGGTTTGGTCGGCTACTGGGACTGTGTTGCCTTTGACGAGTTTGCCGGAAAGCAGAAACGTGTGGACAAGGCGTTGGTCGACATCATGAAGAACTACATGGCCAACAAATCCTTCTCGCGAGGTGTCGAGACCCTGGGCGCGGAGGCTTCTATGGTTTTCGTGGGCAATACACAGCACACCGTGCCCTACATGCTAAAGCACTCTGACCTGTTTTGCGAGTTGCCCGACAAGTTCTACGACTCCGCGTTTCTTGACCGTATCCATTTCTATATCCCGGGTTGGGAAGTCGACATTATCCGTGGCGAGATGTTTTCCAGTGGTTACGGTTTCGTAGTGGACTACCTGGCCGAGGTGCTTCGTTCGTTGCGTAATCATGATTATTCGGATCGCTACAAGGAACATTTCTCGCTCTCTTCCGATATCTCAACTCGAGACCGCGACGGGATCAACAAGACTTTCTCCGGTCTGATGAAGATCCTATTTCCACATGGTGGCGCAACCAAGGAAGAGATCGAGGAACTGCTGAAATTTGCGATTGAAGGCCGCAAGCGCGTCAAAGACCAGTTGATGCGAATTGATTCCACCTACGGCAATGTTCGTTTTGACTATCTTGACGTTGATGGACAAGCCAAACCTGTCACCACGCTTGAAGAGGAAGAATATCCCAGCTACTACCATAAGACCATCGCTGAAAGTGACGACGGAAAAATTGTAGAAGATGCGCAACCAGGCTCGCCCCAAGCTCCGGCCGAACCACTGGCAACGACCAAGCCCGTCCTTAAGGAAAAACACCTTACATTCCAGGAGAACCAAAAGGGCCTCTCATTCGATACGCTGCTTGGTCCTTATATCAAAGGTGCAACCACAATTACGGTTACTGATCCTTATATTCGTCAATTTCACCAGATACGCAATTTCATGGAATTCCTGGAAACGGTGGTCAAACACAAAGCTCCAGATGAAGAAATTTCCGTGCATCTAGTAACAATGGAAGATGAGTTCAGGAGTGATCAGCAAAAAGACAACTTCGAGAAGATGAAGGAGTCAGCCAGTTCGGTGGGTGTGAACTTCACCTGGAAGTTTGACAGCACTGGCACTATCCACGCCCGCCACATCGTGACTAATCACGGCTGGAAAATTTCCCTGGATCGCGGCCTCGACATCTTTCAGCACTACGAGATGAATGATGCCTTTACTTTTGCCAATCGATTGCAGCAATATCGGCCTTGCAAAGCGTTCGAAGTTACATTTATAAGAAAAAATATGGTTTTGAAGAATGGCGCAAGTAATATATGAAATTTCAATATATTGTTCAGTGTAACTCTGCCAATTAAAGCAATCTGATCTTGCCATCATTTTACGATGGTGTATTCATATCTTTAATGTTTTTTTCTTTTTAACTGTATCTACCTGAGCCAAATACGCTTTCTCCCCATCATATTCAATAACTACATCCTTCCCGGCAACAGGCTTGCTACTCATCGCATTTAATTGATGCACAATAAAATCTTTCTGGGTTTGTTGGTAAAAAAATTCGTTTTCCTTGTCGATGTATAGAATCTTGCCTTCGTACTGTTTTTTGTCTTCAGGTTTCTGGGCCAGGTAAATATTGTAAATGCCGGGTTTGATGCCTTCTTCCGCTTTTTTGATTGTGCCGGTCGTCTCCCATTCATTATTAACCAGTGCTTGAATGATTCTTTGACCGTTCATTACAATCATGCGAAGTTTTTGTGTTGTCATTTTTTATTTTCTGTTCTTTGATTGATTTTGGGGTTTTGAGTGCATGAATCAGTTTTTAACCCGCTTCCTGATTGGCAAGTTCATCAAGGATTTTGAACAGGTCAAAATTTGCCGATCTTTCTGCGCCATATAAAAAGGCAATCAATTGCAATGCGCCACTGCCTTTGGCTGAGAAACGTCCGTCTTGCAGTGCGTTGATAGTGTACTGAATCATGTTTGAGCAGTTTCGACCTTCTTCGAAGTAATCCTTGACCTTGGTTGTCAGCAGTTTTTTATCATCCCCGGATAACTCACGAATTAAATCTTGCGGCTTACGATTGTCTTTTTTGATCAGGTGATAAATCGAATCGAGCAATGAAACGGGAGCATCCTGCTTTTTTGTATGTTGATCCGTTGCAGCGTCTGATTTGTCCTCAGTCTGTTGTGACTGCTCATCTGAATCCATGGCGCCTTGCTTCTTTTTCAGTTCCAGGAACTTGCTGAAATGTTTCACATCCAGCCGTGATATTTCTTCCGTCGCACTCAAGTTGAGCCAGTTGATAACTTCTTCTTTGTTGGTTTTGTAAAGCCGTGTCAAGTCATAAATGGCGGTCACATCGGTACAGCGCCCTGACCGGTATATTTCATCAATCGGATCGGGCAAATCGAGTAATGCGGCATGCGTGGTGATATATGGATTGGTTTTGCCAAGTTGTCGTGCAACATCAGACCTGGTTTTACCGGCAGCCAGCTGTCGCCCGATAAAATCAGCAATTTCTCTCGATGTCAGATTATCGCGTTGCAGGTTCTCGATCACCTGATCGGCTTCACTGTAATCGGTATCGATAAATGCCGGAATGGTTTTTAATCCCGCATTGATACTCGCACGATAGCGCCTGGCGCCATGATTGATGATATAGGTTCCCGGTTTATCCGGATTGGGGCGTACCGATATCGGTGATTTCACACCGCGTAATTTTACGGTTTCCGTCAATTCGCGCAGTGTATCCTGATTAAATTCCTTTCTCGGTTGATGTATGTCTTCAATAATCAGGTCAATATCGATTTCGGTTGCTCCTGTTGGTGTTGCTGGTTTTGAAGAAACTGCTGGTGTTGCAATTTTTTTAGCGGTTCCTCTCTTTTTGTCTGCCATAGAATGTACGCTTTTATTCTTAGTTCTGATTTTAGTGTGCTGTGAACGCTTATGATGCACATTCAATCCCTTTGGTGCTGCAGTAAGTACCGTTGGAATCATGTGCAATTGAATAGGTATTGGCTAATCGCTACCGATTGAATTTCTTGTATAGCGAAATTATATCGTAAAACATTGCCGTTTCCTCCCCTGATAGCATTGTTTAAAAATTCTATGTTCTTGCTAAACTTTTTTCTTTATTTTCCGGCTATTTTTTTATTGTTCTGTTTTTGGTGTTTGCTGGTTTAAAATAGCAGTAATAAAGCCGTAAAACAATGATAAATGTCACTTAAGCGGCTTAAACCACAAAATAAGCACGGTTATTATATGTATAACTTTATTCTGATCACAAATATTTTGCGTATTCTCGATGAAAAAGGTATGACCAAGTCGGAGCTGGCCAAGAAAGCAGGCGTATCGATTGCCTTCTTCACTGATCTTACCAATGACAAAGCCAACCCGTCACTCAGAATTATCGAGGCGATTGCGAAGCATTGGAAACGCCACTTCCGATGCTGCTTGATAGTTCCGATTTGGAACTTGCCGATCTTGAAGTGCTCGCCAAACGGAAACCCGGCAAACTGCCCAAAGGCTTTGTCTGGAAAGGTGGCGTGTTAAGTGAATATGAGGCGTACCAGGTTGATCAGTGGGATAAAAAGAATCGTGCGTTTCTGACCAAAGAAGCCAAAAAGAACAGAACAAAGTCAAAGCAATAATTCAAGCACAAATAAAAGTCAAAACTAAAAATCAGGAAATAACAAAAAAATTTAAAAAAGCCTTGCACGAATTATAATTTCGTTATATTGTTATATTAAATCTGTACCGAATGGTGTGAATATGACAATGCAAAACACATCAGTATCACCGTTACCCGATCCTCAAGCTGCACCGACGTCGACTATGTCAGCGATGTCGGTCAGGGAACGCGCTAAACGCAAGCTTGAACGCGATGCCCGTGAAATCGTATCTGCCCTGCAAGATCCGGATACGGTGGAAATCATGGTCAATGCCGACGGACGTATCTGGCAGGAGAAGCTCGGTCAAAAGATCACCTGTATCGGCAACCTTCAGGCTGCACAGGCTGAAGCGGTTATCAAAACCGTTGCCGGATATCACGGCAAAGAAGTCACTCGATACAATCCGATTATCGAAGGCGAGTTTCCACTCGACAATTCCCGCTTTGCCGGACAACTGCCACCGGTAGTTACCTCCCCGACTTTCGCTATCCGTAAAAAAGCGGTTGCCATTTTTACACTCGATCAATATGTCGAAAACGGTGTACTGTCACCCAGACACTGCAACGTCATTAAGAAAGCCGTGCATGAGCACCGCAATATCCTGGTAATCGGCGGTACCGGTTCCGGCAAGACAACACTGATCAATGCCATTATCTTCGAGATGGTACTCAACGATCCGGATGAACGCATTTTTATTCTGGAAGACACAGGTGAGATTCAATGCGCCGCACAGAATTTTGTGCAGTATCACACAACCCTTGATGTCGACATGACGCAGTTACTCAAAACCACACTACGTATGCGCCCCGACCGCATACTGGTCGGTGAAGTCAGAGGGCCGGAAGCACTTGACCTGTTGGATGCCTGGAATACCGGCCATGAAGGTGGCGCCGCTACCTTGCATGCGAATGATGCGTTATCCGGACTGACACGCCTGGAATCGCTTATTTCACGTAATAACCATGCACCGACTGAAATCAAACCGCTGATTGCTGAGGCGGTCG
The DNA here is from genome assembly GCA_024235795.1 of Burkholderiales bacterium. Classification (GTDB taxonomy): domain Bacteria; phylum Pseudomonadota; class Gammaproteobacteria; order Burkholderiales; family Nitrosomonadaceae; genus Nitrosomonas. The sequence goes on from JACKLR010000002.1 coordinate 673,637, forward strand.
ATGTGGTGATTCATATTGCACGCACAAAGCATGGCAGACAAGTGCACGAAATACTTGAAGTCTACGGTTTTAAACGTGGTAATTATCAGACCCGGCGATTGTAATACTGTTTGAGGAGTTAATCATGAAGCTGAAACAGAACAACCATAACCCCTTTTTGTTTTACACACTGTTGATTCTCACGTTTCTGGGTTTGCTTCTATTCGCCAATAACACCCTGGCAGCCGTTGGCGCCGGTGGTGCGCTGCCGTATGAATCGTGGCTGGTAAATTTGCGTAATTCCGTAACCGGCCCGGTTGCGTTTACCTTATCCATCGTCGGCATTGTCGTTGCCGGTGGCATTTTAATCTTTGGCGGTGAGCTGAATGCATTCTTCCGCACACTGATTTTTATCGTGCTGGTGATGGCGCTGCTGGTAGGTGCAAACAACATCATGACCAATCTGTTCCAGGGTGCTGTAATTCCTGTTGATGAGGTTTATGAAATAAATCGCGTAGATACTCTGACAGCACCTGATGCATTGGAGAGCCCAAGGAACTGAACAACAAAGCAATAAAACAGCACAATAGTTTGCAAGTGTAGCAGCAATAAAAATCGCCTGAACTCTATCAGGCAGCGATAATCATGTATCCAGGAGGTATGACATGGCGTTACGAACCATACCGATCAGACAATCGGGAAACCGTCCGAATCTCTTTATGGGCGGTGACCGCGAACTGGTAATGTTCTCGATCCTGATTGCAGCTACATCCATTTTTGCGGCAATGGAGATCAAGACCACGCTATTCGGCATTGCGTTGTGGATCTTCGCGTTGTTTGCATTGCGTCTGATGGCCAAGCACGATCCGCAGTTGCGTCACGTTTATCTTCGCCAGCTACGTTATAAAAAATATTATCCGGCCAGAAGCACGCCGTTTACCGTCAACTCGGCACGCATGGAAAAGCAGTTCCAATGATTACCGCGATAACCATACTGATTGCTGTTTTGGGTGCATTGTTGCTGCTCATGCTGTTTCTACGCATCCGTGAAACAGAGCAGGCATTCAAACTCGATAAATTCCGATCCAAAGACACCGGCTTTGCCGATCTGCTGGTGTATGCCGCCGTTGTGGAAGACGGTGTTATTGTCGGCAAGAACGGCGCATTGATGGCGGCCTGGCAATTCTGTGGTGCGGATACAGCGAGCAGTACGGATGTGGAGCGCGAACAGGTGTCATTACATATCAATCAGGCGTTATCACGCTTGGGTAACGGCTGGATGATCCATGTAGATGCCATTCGTAAACCTGCACTCGGGTATTCAGATAAAGGTCTGTCGAATTACCCCGATCCGGTAACGGCAGCGATTGACCAGGAACGCCGTGAACTGTTTGAGCGTATCGGTGAATTGTACGAGAGCTGTTTTGTTGTCACGCTAACTTTTCTGCCGCCGATGCTCGCGCAGCGCAAGTTTGTCGAACTCATGTTCGATGATGACACGGATAATCCAGACTACAAATCACGCACCAACAGTCTGTTGCAGTATTTCGAGCGCGAATGCACCAACTTTGAATCGCGACTGTCCTCCACGTTTGACCTGATGCGCTTAAAAAGCAAAGCCCAAGTCAATGAAGACGGTAGCACAACCACACTCGATGATTTTCTGTCGTGGTTACAGTTTTGTATTGCCGGCAACGATCAACCGATGGTATTACCAAACAATCCGATGTATCTCGACACCATATTGGGTGGTCAGGAAATGTGGGGTGGTGTTGTACCCAAAGTCGGGCGCAACTTTATTCAGACGGTATCGATTGAAGGCTTTCCACTGGAATCAACGCCCGGCATGCTCAATATTCTGTCGGAGCTGCCCGGTTTCTACCGCTGGTCGTCACGCTATATCTTCATGGATACGCATGAAGCGGTGGCGCATCTGGATCAGTACCGCAAAAAGTGGAAACAAAAGATACGCGGTTTCTTCGATCAGGTGTTCAATCTGCAAAGCAGTCATGTCGATGAAGACGCACTCAATATGACCGAAGACGCGCAATCGGCAATCGCGGAGACCAACAGCGGGTTTGTTGCACAAGGTTACTATACCAGCGTTGTTGTTTTAATGATGGAAGACCGCGCCGCTTTGGAAGATGCGGCACGTAAAGTGGAAAAAGCCATCAACCATTTGGGCTTTGCCGCAAGGATTGAAACCATCAACACCATGGAAGCGTATTTGGGTAGTCTGCCGGGGCATGGTGTCGAGAATGTACGCCGCCCGTTGATTAACACCATGAATCTCGCCGATCTGCTGCCGGTCAATACCATCTGGACAGGCAAATCACAGGCACCGTGTCCGATGTATCCGCCGAGCTCACCGCCATTGATGCATTGCGTCACACAGGGCGCGACACCATTTAGGCTGAATCTGCATGTGCGCGATCTCGGTCACACCTTCATGTTCGGCCCGACCGGTGCGGGCAAGTCTACCCACCTGGCATTGATTGCGGCACAACTGCGCCGCTACAAAAATATGTCGGTTTACTGCTTTGACAAGGGACTATCAATGTATCCGTTGACCCAAGCCGTAGGCGGTCAACATTTTACCGTCGCCGGTGATGATGAAACACTCGCATTTTGTCCGTTGCAGTTTCTCGAATCCAAGGGAGACCGCGCCTGGGCGCTGGAATGGATATGCACCATGGTGGAATTAAACGGTATTACCGTTTCCCCCCAACAGCGTAACGAAATCAGTCTTGCGATTACCAACATGCATCAAAGCGGTTCATACACCTTATCCGACTTTATGGTGACGATTCAGGATGAAGCCATACGCGAAGCGCTTAAGCAATACACCATCGACGGCATGATGGGCCATCTGCTTGATGCCGAAGCAGACGGATTGCATTTATCCAGCTTCACCACCTTCGAGATCGAAGAACTCATGAATCTCGGTGAGAAATATGCATTGCCCACGCTGCTGTATCTGTTCCGGCGCATTGAGCGCAGTTTAATAGGCCAACCTGCCGCTATCCTGCTCGACGAAGCGTGGCTCATGCTCGGTCACCCGGTATTTCGCGCCAAGATTCGTGAATGGCTCAAGGTGATGCGTAAGAACAATTGCCTGGTATTGATGGCAACACAGAGTTTATCGGATGCCGCCAATAGCGGCATACTCGATGTCATTGTCGAATCGACTGCCACCAAAATATTTTTACCCAACGTCTTCGCCCGTGATGAAGAAGCTGCTGCACTGTACCGGCGCATGGGATTGAATACGCGCCAGATTGAAATTCTCGCTACCGCTGTTCCCAAACAACACTACTACACCGTATCGGAAAACGGCAGACGGCTTTATGAACTCGCACTTGGCCCACTGGCACTCGCATTTGTTGGATCGACCGATAAGGAATCAATCGCTACGATTAAAAATCTCTATGCCAAATACGGTGACGGCTGGGTGAATCAGTGGTTGGCAATGAAAGGACTCAAACTATCGGATTATGGAGTGGCCGCATGAGTACCATCAGTGATTTAACTGCAAAAATCAAAAAGCGCAGATTCAGTCTGACGGGTAAAACTGATATTCGCAAGGATGATGAGATTGATTCATCGACCTTCATTGAAGGAGGACGCCGTACCGGTGAATCGGAGAATCCGTATCTCTCAGCCCGGCGCACCTGGAACGATCATATGCGCTCTGTCCAGTCATCACGCAACATGTGGCAGATGCTCGCCATTCTGTGTTTGATGATTGCACTGGCCGGTGTTGGCGGCATGATTTATATCGGCAGCCAATCGAAGTTTATTCCGTATGTCGTTCAAGTCAATAAACTGGGTGAAGCGATTGCGGTATCACGCGCCGATGTGGCTGCAGTTGCCGATCAGCGTGTGGTGCATGCCTCGCTTGCATCGTTCATTAACGATGTCAGGATGGTCACACCGGATGTTGCCTTACAGCGTAAAGCCATCTTCAGGGCTTATGCGATGCTCAAAACCAACGATCCGGCAATGGCCAAAGCGAATGAATGGTTTAACGCTCACGCAGACAACAGCCCGTTCAAACGTGCCGAGACACAGACGGTGAGTATTGAAATCATCTCCGTCATTCCGCAATCACCGGAAACCTGGCAGGTTGACTGGCTCGAGAAAGTGTATGACCGGCAAGGACATCAATTGGAAGCACCATTCAAAATGCGTGCACTGTTACGGGTCTATCACCGGTCACCGACACAAAGCACCACCGAAGAACAAATCCGCAACAACCCGCTGGGTATTTACATTCAGGATTTCTCCTGGTCGCGGCAATCGTAGTGAGGTACCATCATGAAACGCATAATCACTTTAGCCATCATTTTTTTACTCATTACAGGTGTTGCTTCCGTTTTCGCCAGCAACCTGACCGAAGCTTATTTCAGCGGTAAGAATCCGCAGTTAACCCAGCAGGAACGCGAAGCCATTGCGATGGCAAAGAAATGGCAGGCAAACAGCGCTCAGGGTATCAAACCGGTTGCCGGAACTGACGGCTCAATTCGTTTCCTGTTCGGTGCGCAACAACCCAGCATTGTCTGTGCAGTATTGCAGGTGTGCGATATTGAACTGCAGCCCGGTGAACAGGTGAATTCGATTCATCTGGGCGATCAGGCAAGATGGCTGATAGAACCCGCCATTACCGGTCAAGGTTCCAATGAAGTGCAGCATTTGATCGTCAAGCCGATGGATGTGGGTCTGGAAACGTCACTTGTGGTCACCACCAACCGCAGAACCTATCACATACGTCTTCGCTCACACCGGCGCGAATTCATGCCACGCGTCGGCTTCATTTATCCGGAAGATGCGCTCGCCAAATGGGATGCGATCAAAGCACAGGAAAACCGCGCACTGGAAATCCGGCAATCGCGTGTGATACCTGAAACTGGAGAATATCTCGGCAATCTTGATTTTGCATATTCGGTTTCCGGCAATGCCGCCTGGAAGCCGGTACGCGTGTATAACGACGGCCAAAAAACCATCATCCAGATGCCCAAGGTCATGGCGCAGACTGAAGCACCGACGTTATTGCTGTTAAACCGTGAAGGCGGCCTGTTCAAAAAAGACGATACCGTCATGGTCAATTATCGCCTGCAGGGAGACCGTTACATCGTCGATGCGGTATTTGACAAGGCGATTCTGGTTGCTGGTGTTGGCAGCAATCAAAACCGAATCACCATTACACGGGGGAATTGATCATGTTGCCACGATTCCATCTTCTGAGCCTTCACGCATTCATATTACAGGTTGTTAAAGCCGAAGAAAACTCGTCAATTCTCAAAGCAACTTTGGTTTGTATTTCCATTTTGATTTTACTGAGTGGTTGTGCAATGAACCAACCGTATGGCAGTTTCATCCAGGATTCGTCCCCGGCTTTCAGTCAATACAGCAAAGTCATGGCTAACGATGTGGCAGACCAAATCGGACGGCTTTATCCGGCAGCATCCACGCAGTTTGATTTACGTCATAACGCCAACGATCCGTTTGGTCAGGCGTTGATCGATAAGCTGCGCAGTGATGGGTTTGCCGTTCTGGAAAATACCACACCGGCAAATCCCTTTTTAGCCGCAATCCAATCACCCAAAGACTCTGAGAATATCAGCAACTCACCAATCAGTGTGGAAGACATCAAGAATCACGGCCTGGCACTGGGTTACATCATCGATCAATCGGATGATTTATATCATGTCAGCATCCTGATTGAAGATCAGCAACTGACACGCGCATTTATTGCCCAGTCCGGCCAGATTCAACCGGCAGGATCATGGGTGCGCAAGGAATAAGTGGAAGCGGGAAAAGGCACAGGATAAGGCAAAAGGAAACAAGGAAATCACTATCATGACAAGTCACACCAAACTGTTGTCGCCCGAATCATCGCCCGATGTGGTTTCCAAGAGCGTTGGCGTGCGCCGCGTCAACAATCTGCCACTGTATATTTTTGGCGCCATTATGCTGATTTTTATGCTGCTCATGGGTATTGTGGCGATGAATCGCGCAACCGACCGTAACAGTGCCTATGATTTCGACAGTAATCATGATGCCCAGTCGAGCAGTAATTTTGCAAGCCTGATTGCCAAGGACTACATCGGCGGCATTATCGAACCTAAAGTTAAGCCGGAGGCAGATATACCGGATGACCGGTATATCAAAGACTGGCGCGAAGCCATTATTATCGAGCGACCAGCCGATCTGGATTTGCCGCCAGCGCCACCCTCGCTGGATCATTCCAATGCGGCGCGCGATGCCGAACTTGAACATATCCGCCTGCTCAAGCGTCAACAACTGGAAGAAGCGATCAAAGCCAAAACCAGCGTTAATATGATTGCACCCAGAAGTGCGGCTTCCGCACCGCAATACATTAATACCGGCGGCTCACCATCTCGTGAGGAAGCACTGGCTGAAATGGCCAGAGTTCGCCAGCAGATCGACGCAAATCTGCGTGAAGACCCAACCGCAGCGTATCATGCTCGCCTTGCGCACCTGCGGCAAGGCCAAAGCGGCCCGGGTACTAGCGGCGGTATCGGTGATGACTATGACGATACAGCCCCGGTGCTGTTAAACGATTCTGTATCCGGCAATGCAAATGATTACTCACGTTTTGATTCAGCCAATGGCGATGAACGCTGGAAACTCGACAGCGACGTTAAAAAACCGCAATCGCCTTATATCCTGCAAACTGGCTTTGTAATACCGGCAACATTGATATCCGGGATCAATTCCGACTTGCCCGGACAAATCATGGCTCAGGTCAGTCAGAACATCTTTGATTCACCGGTCGGCAAATATCGCTTGATCCCACAAGGCTCAAGGCTGGTGGGTACGTATTCGAGTGAAGTCGAATACGGTCAAGCCAGAGTGCTCGTTGCCTGGCAGCGCATTATCTTCCCGGATGGCAAGACGATGGATATCGGCGCCATGCCCGGAGCTGACGGTGTCGGTTATGCCGGGTTCAAGGATCAGGTGAACAACCATTACCTGCGCATCTTCGGTTCAGCGCTGATCATGTCCGCGATTGTAGCAGGCACTACTTACAGTCAGCGCGATTCAGGCGGCGCGTTCGGACGGCAAAATGCGGGCAGTATTATGAGTCAGTCGCTTGGCCAGCAACTGGGATTGGTCACCGCCAATCTGATCCGCAAAAACATGAATATCTCGCCAACGCTCGAAATCAGGCCGGGGTACCGGTTCAACATCATCGTGACCAAAGACATGGTGTTTAACAAGCCTTACCAATCATTTGACTATGCAAGGAGTAATCACCCATGACAAACATCAGATGGCATTTCAATCCATTCACGCATTGGAAAAAAATGGCAGGAATAATTGCTATTCTGTTTGCAATACTTGGCACTAATGCCAACGCTGGCGGTATTCCCGTTATCGATGCAGTCAACATCCAGCAAACTACAATTGCTGCGATAGAAAACGTGTCGCAGACGTTAAAACAGATACAGCAGTATCAGACACAACTGCAGCAATACGAAAACATGATTCGCAATACGCTAGCACCTCCGGCATATGTCTGGGCGCAGGCACAATATACGATGAACAAGCTCATGCATATGACCAATACCATCCGTTATTACGGTCAGCAATACGGCGGACTGGATGGTTATCTACAGCGCTTCCGTAACGTGAATTACTACCGCAGTTCGCCATGCTTTAATCTCGATGGCAATTGCACCGAATCGGCTTGGAGCATATTAAAACAGGGGCAGGATGCGAGCACCGATGCGCAAAAGAGCGCCAACGATGCCGTACTGCGCGGTCTCGATCATCATTCACAACAGATTCCGCTGGATGCCGCGCAACTGCAAATTCTGCAGCAACGCACCCAAACCGCAGAAGGACAAATGGAAGCATTGCAATATGCCAATCAGCTTGCCGCCCACCAGGCAAACCAGTTATTGCAAATCCGGCATTTGCTCATCGCACAACACAATGCCATCAACGCCAAGAACCAGGCCAAAGTCGATCAGGAAGCAATGTGGCAAGCTGCGCGGGAAGCAGCTACAAAACGATTGAGTCCGCAAACATTACCTACTGGGCGGAGCTGGTTGGTCAGAGATGCATTTTAATTTCTCATATCAAGGAGAGTTTCATGAAAAATATTCAATTAATCAGTTTGGCAGTCTGTTTTCTTACTTTGGCAGCGCTGTCTGGTTGCTCTAAGGATGGAGACGGCCAGCTTGAGTTAAAGGAACCAATTAAAGAACTGAGTGAAATGCCACAAGGCAAAGATTGGTTTAGCACCCCGATATCACAACAACCCAAAGACGAAGAACCACAGGAATAAAAAATTCTTACTGGGAGAAAATCAGATGCCCAAATTATATTTTGTTGTTATCGTCATGATTTTGACATTGTTTTTTTCTGCGAATGCCAATGCGGAATTAGCATATTTTGATCCAGTCTCTAATCAAAGCGTACTTGACCAGGTTGTTGAAAAGTTTCATGGGAAAGTTAAAACCTGGCAAAGCGTTATACAAGGTGCAGCAGAAAGACTGTTTTGGACACTGGTATTAATATCCATGGTGTGGACATTCGGCATGATGCTTTTGCGCAGAGCTGATATTGGTGAGTTCTTTGCCGAATTTACGCGGTTCATTATTTTTACCGGATTCTTTTTCTGGCTGCTGACCAATGCCGTTTCAGGTCACAATATAGCCGGTTCAATCATTGATTCCATGCAACAACTCGGAAACAATGCTGCAGGTCTTTCTGGTGGCACCAGCCATGCAACTATCGTAAATGTTGGTTTTACGATTCTGGAAAGAGCATGGAATAACTTCTCATTTCTAGAGCCATTAGACAGTTTCGTTGGTTTCATTATGTCTTTGGCTATTTTAATTATTCTCACAGTTATCGCAGTTAACATGCTGCTGTTGCTAATTTCATCATGGGTATTGCTATATGCCGGAATCTTTTTATTAGGTTTTGGAGGTGCTCGTTGGACAACAGATATTGCCATCAACTATTTCAAAACGGTTCTCGGTGTCGGTATTCAGTTATTAGTCATGTTGCTAATAGTGGGCATAGGTAGTGATTTATTAATCAGCTTCCATAGCAAAATGACTAAGAATGTACTGAATTTTGAAGAACTCGCCGTCATGCTAGTTTTTACCATTGCACTATGGGTGCTAATTTCCAAGCTTCCTCCGTTAATTTCCGGAATCGTGACCGGTAGCAGTATCGGTTCGACTGCCGGTATCGGTAGTTACAGCGCCGGTGGATTGGTTGCGACAGCAGGAACGACTGCGGCAATAACCGCTTACGGTGTATCCGCATTACGCAGAAACAGCCCCATCAAGGGAATCGAGCCGCTGATGAATGCGGTTAAAGCCGGGCAGAATGCCGAAAATAGTGGCAATTACATTTCCAGAGGAGGCCGATAAATGCATAAGGTTCTTGGATTTTTAATGTTGATACTTTTGTTTGCCGCACCAGCCAAGGCTAAAGATTCCTGCAGCACCGTACTGTGCATGGCCGGAATGCTGCAAGGTTCCGGTGTTGTTTCCGGTTGTAAAGGTTTTGTTCAGGATTACTTCGATATCATCAAGTTCAACAGTCATGGCGGCATCAGCCTGAACAAGACTTTTAGCGCACGCGGTCAGTTTTTAAACAAGTGCGCAACAGCAGGAAACTGGCCGAATCTGATCAACAATCAATATGGCAGACAACTGGGGTTTTAACATGTTCTTGAAGAAATCGGTTTTAATTGTTCTAATAGCAGTGCTGTTGGCTGGCTGCGCCAGCATGACAGATTCACAAAGAAGGACTGCACAGGGCACAGCGGCGGGTACCGGTATCGGTGCTGCCGCTGGCGCCATTATCGGTGCGATTGTCGGTGATCCTGCACTTGGAGCCGGTATTGGAGCAGGCGTTGGGGCATTGGGCGGTTATGTCTGGTCATCGCATATGGAAAAACAGCGCCAGCAAATGGAACAGGTGACTGAAGGAACCGGCATTGAAGTCACCCAAACACCCGGCAATGAACTCAAGATGAACGTGCCGGGAGATTTTTCGTTTGATACGGGACGCGCCGACATCAAACCCGAAATGCGTCCCGTTTTGAACAGTCTGGTCGCTGGAATGATGAATAATCCCGCAGTTCAGGCCAGAATCATCGGCCATACCGACAGTACCGGCACCGATGCGATCAATAATCCGCTGTCGGTCAACCGGGCAGCCAGTACCCGTAATTACCTGGTAAGTCAGGGCATTGCGGCGAACCGCATCCATATTGATGGCCGGGGTTCATATGAACCGATTGCATCCAATGACACCATGGCAGGTCGTGCACAAAATCGGCGTGTGGAAATTTACATGTTCGAGTTGGCGCAGGCACCGCAGCAACAAATGCCGCAACAGCAATACCCACAACAACAGACTGCGCCGCAGTATCCGCATCAACAGTACCCAAGGCAAGAATACCCGCAACAACCGGTTAATTATCCGCCACAATCAGGGTATTATTAACCGACAGATCGTTTGGAACGAAAGGATAAATATATGGAACAACTTGATCGCATCACCCAGCAACCCGGCATCATGGGTGGTAAGGCATGTATCCGGGGAATGCGTGTTACAGTCGGTATGATCGTGGGGCAAATTGGCGCAGGTCGCAGCGTCGATGAAATTCTAACCGACTATCCTTACCTTGAACGTGAAGACATTATGCAAGCATTGCGGTATGCGGCATGGCGTTCGGAGGAGCGTGAAGTCATACTGGCTTCCCAATGAAGCTACTCATCGACATGAATCTGTCGCCACGATGGGTTAATGCGCTGGTTAACGATGGTATTGAAGCAACACACTGGGCTTCAATTGGCGCATACAATGCATCAGACAGTGAAATCATGGCCTACGCCAAAGCGAATGACTATATTGTTCTGACACACGATCTCGATTTCAGCGCCATCCTGGCTGCCACGCATGGTGATAAACCCAGTGTAGTGCAAATCCGCGCAGATGATGTCAACCCCGACGTTATCGGCAGACAAGTAATCGGTGCGTTACAGCAAATGTCATCGGATTTGGCTGATGGCGCATTGCTAACCATTGACACCAACCGTACCAGAGTACGGCTTCTCCCGCTTCGATCCAAACTGCTGGAAGATAAATGACGCCACAGATAATTATCCCCAGCAATATACATTTCAACTTATGATGGATTTGCCGCCAGACATGCAGGAACGAGTTGTGTGTTCCATTATTGCTGCGGTCAAATATGAAATTCCGGCCAACATTTTGTTGGCTATAGCAGAGAAAGAAGGCGGCAAGCCCGGCCTATGGGTAGAAAACAGCAATGGCACGCACGATGTCGGCAGTATGCAATTCAATACTGCGTACCTTGATGATTTATCCCAATATGGTATCACTGCCGATCATGTTGCACAGGCCAGTTGCTATGCTTATGACCTTGCTGCCTGGCGAATTCGCCAGCATATCAAAAATGACAAAGGTGATATCTGGACAAAGGCAGCGAATTATCATTCAAGAACACCAGAATATAATTCAAAATATCGTTCTGATTTGATTCTCAAGGCAACGAAATGGGCTGATTGGCTGGAAAGCAATTTTCAATGAATAAAGAACAAAAAAATGAAATGTAATGCCTGATCATTATGGACAGATTTTAGAAATATTAAGCTTCAACGCTTAAATCGAGGTGTCCAGATTTCTTCGAGTTGATCTTCCTCTTCTAATTCATCGAGGTCTTTCTGTACAGTCAATATAGTGAGCGTTTTTCCATAGCTTCCAAGACCAATTACTTCCTCCTCAATTTCGAAATCACGATTACCACCAAACCAATCTATAAAACTAGAGCTACCTGCTTCATATTGTCCATTTTTTATGTATTCAATATTTTTGTTAAAGACATGAGTAACAGAATCTTTTGGAACTATTTGACCTTTCTTTGGCCAATCAAGTCGTCCTATTTCCTTTAGTTCGTCTGACATGAAACACCAGTCCAGTTTTTGATCAGCACTTAGGATTACTGCTATTGGTTCTGAGGTAAATTGGGTATACCTTATAGCTGTGGCTGTTAACGAAGTTTTACAAATATCAGAAATTTTATTGATCGCCTCATATCCAGATGATCTTTTATCTATTTCTTTTGTAAATAAGCTTCGCGGCATTAAAAGTCCGGCAGCGAAATGATCAGCTTCTCGTTCATACTTGTTTCCAGAAAAAAAACCGGCTTTTGATTCATGTACGCCATCATTTGGAAGAATATTTTCGTAGTGTCCTGGCAACAAATAATGACCAAGCTCGTGAGCCACACTAAACCTCTGAAAACCTTCGATTTTTACATGGGTCGCATATGCGATACCAAACATATCACCATGCTTTATAAGCATGCCAGATACGCCAACATCAGTAGCAGGCTTGGCTTGTACAACAATTCCGTGTTTTTCAGCTATGGCTATTGGGTCAACCGGCAAACGAAGCAAGCTATTTTCTTCTAAATATTTTTCCGCAACTTTCTCAGCCCACCTGCAGTCCATTGTTATTTTCCTCGTTTTATTATTTCAGCAATCATTTTCTCTGCAAATTCTTTGTCGCCTGATGAAAGGTTTTTAATATCCCTATAAAGTTGGTCTGCTTCTTTAATCTCCTCTGGATTATCCACCCTTCCCAATAGAAAATCTGTCGTAACTTCAAGTGAATCAGCAAGACGTTTTAGATTATCGAAAGAAGGTTTTCTTGCTCCGGTTTCAAAATGGGATATTGCTGCTGGTTTAAAGCCAGTCAATTCAGCCAATCTTCCCTGACTTATTTTTCTTAGTTCTTCACGTGCATATCGAAGACGCACAGAAAATTCTTTTTTTATCTCCCTTGACATGTATACTACTCCGTATATAATAATATTACTAATAGGGTATAGACGTGATTGTATTATGCTACTATACGATATAGTCAATTTCAATCTTAATTCGAAATGGAGATTACAAGATGTCAAACAAAAGAGACATTCATGTAGTACCTCATCCAAACGGTTGGGCAACTAAAAAAGAAGGTGCCTCGCGCGCTGGTAGTATTCATAACACTCAGAAAGAAGCGCAACAAAAAGCACGTGACCAGGCTAAACGTGAGCACGTAGAAGTTGTTATTCATGGTAAAAATGGAAAAATTCGAGATAGTGATAGTTATGGCAAAGATCCTTTCCCACCGAGAGATAAGAAACACTGATGGAAAAATAGGATAGTCACTTGACTCATAATGCATTCAAAATTTTGTCGATTGACGGAGGCGGGATAAGAGGTATTTATCCCGCCTATATTCTTCAATGCATTCAAGAGCGTCTTGGCATTCATGTTTTTGACCATTTCGACATGATTGCTGGCACAAGTACTGGTTCAATCATAGCTGCAGGAATTGCTTGTCAGAAACCACCGTCTGAAATTGTTTCATTATACAAAAAGCATGGCGCAGAAATATTTGGCCAAAAGATAAAATCACTATTTCCACCAATATTTAAACAAGGAGCTCACTCAAAATACGAGAACAAGAACCTAAAAAAAGTGCTTAATGACGAGTTTGGTGATATCAAACTCGGAGATATTGAAAAACCATTACTTATTCCTGCCACAGATATCGGTCATGGAGGAGTACATGTTTTTAAATCCAGCTACTCAAAAAACTTTACTCGCGATACGAACGTTGCGGTAAAGCACGCAGTATTGGCCTCTTGCTCAGCCCCTGCATTCTTTGATCCGGTGAAGATTGACAACTATCTTCTTGCCGATGGAGGGGTTTGGGCTAATAACCCAGCTTTAGCAGCTGCGATAGATGCGCAATATCGTCTTAACGTTGATATGAAGGACATTCGCATACTCTCACTGGGAACTGGACAAAGTAGAACTTCATACGGTACAAAAGATAAAAAGAACTGGGGCTTACTAACTGGATGGAAAAACTTGGAGTTCATTAGTTTTCTTTTGTCTCTCCAAGCCCAATCAATACAAAACTATCTACAGCTAATGTTGGATAAGAATCAATTGATCCGTTTGAGTTTTGAGTCAGATAACCCACTGCCAATGGATGATGCAATTGTACTTAATGATTTAATTTCTCGTGCCGACAGAACGTTTTCACATAACAGTGAGAAACTAATGCATTTTTTTACAGAGACTTAGGCTGATCACAATGGCAAACAAAGATTATATTCTAACTCAAATTTCTCAAACATTAGATATATCTCCTTCTGATTTTAAAAGAGCACAAAAAAGGTTTAACGCTGTTAAAGACTGGCTTATTGATGGAGAATATAAATCTGGCTTTTCACCCAAAATATACCTCCAGGGTTCATTTCGACTTGGAACAGTAGTGAGGCCATATAAAGAAGACAAAGATGCTAACTTTGATATTGACCAAGTATGTGAGCTCAGTCCTAAGAGCCATACAGAGCCAAGCACATTGAAAAACGATATTGGTAATCGCTTAAAGGAAAATTCTAACTATCTTAGAATGCTAGACGAAGAAGGTAAAAGATGTTGGACTTTAGAATATTTTTCAGATGATAACAGTCCGGGATTTCACCTTGATATTTTGCCTTCATTAAGTGCTCGTAATGGAATCGAATATCAAATTGACATTACACACAAAGAAACAAATAAGTACTCATGGTCGAAAAGCAATCCAAATGGTTATTACCTGTGGTTTAAATCAAAAAATATATTCTCTCGAGAATTTATGCTGGAAGAAAAGAGAAAGCTGTATGAGGGAAATAGAAATATTTATAACGTTTTAGAAGATGTTCCAACACAGCTACTGCGATCTCCATTGCAGCGAGCCATACAAATAATGAAACGCCACCGCGATGTTTTTTTCTCAAATAAAAACAATAAGCCTATCTCTATCATTATTACAACTATTACCACTCATGTTAGGACTAGCTCTAGTCTTATAGAAGTTATCAATGAATTTGTTGATTATACTTTGGAAAGATATGAATCTTGGCTGAAAGAAGGTTACTTGGTTTGTGACGGAATTCTAGACTTCGAGGAAGGAGTATGGATAGTACCTAATCCTGTAGATCAGGGACTAGATAAAAGTAAAATTGAGAACTTTGCAGATAAATGGAATAGCGATGATGCTCTTCCAAATGCTTTCTTCGAATGGGTTAGGCAACTTAAAAGGGATATAAACAGATTTATTAAGAGCGGAGTTTCAGATGACTTAAATCTACGCACAAAAAATATCGGAGATGGTGATTCATATTCCGAGTTACTAAAAAAAGAAGTACAACAAGATATTGAATCTGGTCTAGGAAGTAATCAAAATCTTCTGCAGCTCATACACCTTGGGATTGAGGGAAAGGTTGATTGGGAATTTATCAAGAAAGTCGCACAACGCGAGTATGATATTGCCGAAAACGACGACAGCAAAAACGTAGCCAAGGTTAACTTTTATCAAGTTGCAAGACATCGCGGAATTTCCCTTTCAGAAGAATCAGTTAAAGACATAATAACCGTCTTAAATTACAATAAAAATTCCTCAAGGTATGTAATGTGTTGCAATCTTTTGCTTGGCACAGCTACACATGAAATGGTCCGTAAATGTATCACTGAGTATGGCTACGAAAATATTTTGGATTGGCCAATAATTAGGCTTTACGATTTTCCGGGCAAGAATATTTTCTTACCAAGAAAATATTCTTAGGCGTTTCCTGTTGACGACCGACATGGTTATTCAATACATTGGCTTTATCTTTTTTACTGGCCACGTACCCGGCGGTTTTTTTGTATTGTGGTGTTTGCCTTAGCTATTTTGCTTTTGAGATCATGTAGATTATCATCTTCCGTAATCAATGCTCTGGATTTTCTGTACAGGGTGCTAATTTCACCACTGGAATCGGTTGCAATGACACTTTCTGTTCTGAGAGAATGGTAATCTTTATTATCAATACCGGCGTCAAGACCGATAACATCGCGTAAAACTCCAGTTTCACAGGCTTTCAATAATACCGGATGATTGAAATACTTGTCAGGTGTGATTATAAATACCGAACTGACACCGGAATTACGTGTAAATTTCTGCAGCCTTGCCAATAGCATTTTTGGTGATCGCTCCAGAATTGATACCGGCAATTCACTAATCAATTGAACGGCACCGGTAGCATTGGTGCCAATCAGACTGAAGTATTGATCCTTGTGCTTCAATGCCATGCCGATTCTTGCCAGATCATCCGGCGTGGCAATGTTTTCCAGCAGGTAATCATGTTGCCTGTAAGCGTCATTCTGATAACCACCGGCCTGAATGCCCATCCAGTTGATGAAATTAACCTCAAGTTTCCGGTTGATAACGCTGTATTGATTGGTGTTGATAATGACGTGACCTTTAAACCCCGGTACCAGGGATGCCAGTTGTGCGGTAAATCTTTCATCCTGCCGGGATGCAGCGGCGTTCCCCGATGGGTGATTATGCAGTATCCAGTAACCGTTGGCCTGTACTTTAAATCGAGTATTGTTCACCCAGTTGCCCAGATTGTTAATCAACATGCAAAAATTACCAGGGAAGAGCTGGAATCAACATTGAAAAGTTTCCAGTTTGTTAATGAGAGAATCCGGTATTTATCCGGAGAACCCTGGAGTGATAGACATGGAGCAAATAGCCGAAATCAGGCGATGTTATTTTATAAATAAAGAAAGTATCAGCAAGATCGCCAAGCGTCTTAATCTTTCCCGGCAGACGGTGCGAAAGGCATTAAAGAGTCAGGAACAACCCGTTTATCAGCGTAACGTTCAGCCGACACCGAAGCTGGGTTCTTTTAAACAACAATTGATCAGTTGGTTAGAGTTTGATGCGAAGTTGCCTAGACGCCAACGCAGGACTGCGCAGCGTTTGTATGAATGTTTACAGGTTGAAGGCTACCAAGGCTCCTATGGTCCCATACAACGGTTTGTACAAGACTGGAAGCGACAAGCATCACACCGGCCATCGACAACCCAGGCTTTTGTTCCTTTGGCGTTTCCGGCAGGTGAAACCTGTCAGTTTGACTGGAGCCATGAATACGTCATATTGGGCGGTGTGTTGCAGGCGGTCAAGGTTGCACATTTTCGCTTGGCTTACAGTCGACGGATGTTTTTAGCTGCCTATCCACGCGAAACACAGGAAATGGTATTTGATGCGCATATCAAGGCGTTTGGACACTTTGGTGGCGCGCCTAAACGGATGATGTACGATAATCCAAAGACGATTGTGGATGCGATATTTGTTGGCAAGGCGCGTCAGTTTAACCGGCGCTTTCTAACCCTGGCGAATCATTATCTGTTTGAACCGGTAGCCTGTACGCCGGAATCCGGCTGGGAGAAGGGTCAGGTTGAAAACCAGGTGGGCAATGTCAGGGAATGGTTGTTTACGCCTACCCCGCGTTTCAAGGATTTCGCTGAACTGAATACCTGGTTGGCATTGCGCTGTGAGGAACTGTCGCAACGCAAGCACCCGGAGCAAATTGGGCGTAGCATTGCCGATTGTTTTGTTGAAGAAGAACCGTTACTCATTCCTGTCAAAGCCGTATTTGATGGCTATGTTGAGAAGACCATGCGGGTTTCCAGTACGTGTCTGATCAAGGCTGATCATAACCGCTACAGCGTACCAGCAGAATGGTCGAATCGTGTTGTTTCGGTGCGAATAACGGCAGACCGGTTACAAATCGTTGCACAGAATCGAGTTGTTGCCGAACACGCACGCTGTTATGGCCGCGGTCAACTGATTTGCGATCCCTGGCATTATCTGCCGGTACTGGAAAAGAAGCCTGGCGCACTACGCCATGGGGCGCCATTCCAACAGTGGGATTTACCGGTATCCATTCGAGTGGTTCGCGACCGCATTCTGAAGCAGGACAAAGGCGACCGGGCATTTGTCGAATTACTGTTGATGGCCAGAGCGCTGGGCGACACCGGGTTTGAAACACTCGAAGTTGCCTGTGATTTAACCCTGCAAACCGGCATTATTGCTGCCTCCATTGTCATGAATGAAATGCGCCGTTTAAGCGAAACAGCACGCCCCAAACGATTAAGCGCGTTATCCGTGCCCAGACTGCAGACCGAACCGAAAGCCGACTGTAGCCGCTACGACAGTTTGCGGAGGTTGCGCAATGATCACTGACCGTTACGCGCAGCTCAAAGCGCTCCATCTGCATGGCATGGCTGCTGCCTGGCAGGAATGGCAAGCCGAAGGTAATTCCCGTCAGAAGTCGGTGATGCCTGAAGTCTGGTTGGATCGGTTGATTGCCGCTGAACAGACAGATCGCAAGGCGCGCAGTTTGAACTATCAGCTGCATGCCGCCAGATTTCCTCATCACCGCGACCTGATCCACTTCGACTGGGCAGAAAACCCGCTGACCAGGGAGCGTATTGAGCAACTGGCCAACGGTGATTTCATGGAGCAGGCAAACAACCTCATCTTTGTCGGTGGCACAGGAACAGGTAAAACCCATCTGGCAATCGCCTTGGCAGTTTCAGCTATTCACCAGGAAAAACGTGTGCGGTTCTATAATGCCGTTGACCTGGTCAACTTGTTGGAAAAAGAAAAACAGTTGGGCAAGTCCGGCTCGCTTGCCAAGCGACTCATCCAGATCGACGCCGTCATTCTTGATGAACTGGGCTATCTGCCTTTCCCAGAGTCCGGCGGTGCTTTGCTGTTTCACCTCATCAGTCAGCTGTATGAAAAGACTTCTCTGATCATTACTACAAATCTCGACTTTGCTGAATGGGTGCAAGTTTTTGGCGATGAAAAAATGACCACCGCCTTACTCGACCGCATCACCCATCACTGTGACATCCTCGAAACCGGTAACGATTCCTATCGATTTAAACACCGTAATAACGCACTCAACAACTAAATTTTACTACCTTCAACTGGCAACTTTTGGATGTTGATACCTGGTAAATTTTGGGTGTTGATTGACAGCCCAGATGATGTTCAGTGCCATTAATCTTGTCCAGATAAACCGATGACGGTAATCGTGAGCTGATGGCTGTATGGTGGATGATGCGATTTCTGCGTGTATAAAATATGCGCAGTGTTTCAAAGCGCGGATCGCGAAGAATCTGCGCCATTACGGCAAGTTCATGGGCGGATTTGATTTGCCGGTTTAAGAACGTGGTTCCGCCTTGTTCTTTGAAGTCTTTCGGGAAATTACAACCCAGTATGGCGCCACCTGCCCATCGAGCTTGAGATTCGAGCAGTTCGATATAGGCGTTCCTGCCGGTTTCTTTTTGTGCTTCGCTGGTATCGGGACGAGTTTCAATGTTGTCATAGAGATCACCTGTATTGGGTTTCGATGAATTTACAGAAATGGCTTGTTGATTAGCACGCATGATTGATCCTCCGGTCAGTATTACACCAATGCCTGTTTTTGTGAATTTGCTTTTGTTTCGCCTTGTTGCTGGTTTTGGGTTTTGACGTGTTGAAGCTGGGATTGATGTTTTTGAATTGTATTTTGCTGAATTGCTTTCTCGATTGCAGCGCCTACTTGTCGCTTGACGGCTTGCATACCCAGTGAACTTTTATTGGCCAGATCGTTAAAATCGCTGAGTTTCTGCGTTGCCTGTTCATTGAGAGCAAAGACTGGAAACACCGCAACACCGTTGACTGATTGTGCGGCTTCCTGCGCTTTTTCCCTGCCGGTGTTTTTACCGTTGAGTGCCACCAGGTGCTGATCGTCATCACCGGCGATAACAATGGGTTTGTTGGGATACTTGTCATGCAACAGTTTTGCAACCGGTATGAGATTGCCCGAATCGAATGCCGCCACAACCGGACAGTTCATGGCCTGCGATACGGTATCGGCAGTGGAATAACCTTCAGCCATGATGATGGCTTTGGCGTTACCCAACGCTTTTAATACCGCCGATCCTTCGCTGTCACAACCCACCACATGGAAGTGACCTTCCTTCTGGCTGCCTGCTACAAACAGCTTGGTGCCGTTTGGTTGTATCGTTTGCGCACTCCAGATATCTCCATTCACATCATAAATCGGCAGCAACAGATCACCGGCGACAAAGACAAGACTGTCGGGATGTTCATCGCGTACCGTTTTGACTTCCTGCCGATCTTGACAGATTTTGATGATGGAATCTTGTGGCAGACCATCCAGTGTTTGCGGCACGACTTTTAATCCGTTTGGTCTTGCGTTTTTATCTTGCAGGTAAGGATGATCGGCATGGGCTTGCGGTGCAATAGCCAATAATTCCTTGATGGCCTGCGCCACTTGGACATACTGAGCCTGTTGTTCGGCTTTGCGTTCCTGTTGTTTGATCGCAGCCTGTGCGGCAAAGGCAGCTTTTTGCGATTCGGTTAATGAATAGCCTTTTGCCTTCCAGCGTATCTCAACTTTGGTGCGGTGATTGTTAAAATAACCGGCAGGATGGCCATCCATATGCACCACATAAAAACCGGATTTTTCTCCAGGCCGATCGCCTTCAACCTTGATGCGGTGTGACAGTCCATCCATGACAGGATGATTGCCGTCCACAATACAACCGTTATCACGAAGCACAGTAGCAAATTCAGTTTGTGCATCAATGGCAAAGTTTTGCTGCACTGGCACATTTTCCGGAAGCCAGCGCTGTAATGCACGGATATCGGCTTTATCTCCCACATACCATGCTTTGGCTACCTTATCCCAACGCGCACCGGCGGCTTTGGCCTGGTCTTTTTCGCTATATGGTACGGCCAGGTATTGGCGCGATGTACGTGATGAATGATCACTTTCTTTCCCAGTGTGTTGATGTTGGTTTTGATGGGTGCTGATAGTTTGATCGGTTTCCATTGCCCACCTCGTTTTGTTAAAGTCTGCTTCGTTTTGCATGGCCAGCATTTCAGCCTGTTTGCGCTGTTCTTTTGCCTCTGTAATGTCATCTTCAGTGCTGTGCGGATTGTTACGAATCCGCAATTCATCAATGCGGGCAAGTTTCACGCCCTTTTCATATTCGTTACGCTCGGACATGGCATCAATCAGTGCAAGTTTTTCCGCTGTATCGATGGCTAGTTGTTCCACATCGAAATCCGCTATCCAGGCCCAGGTTTGATCATTGCGCTGTGCATAGACACCCCAGAACTCAGGAGCGACACCCATCTCTTTTGCAGGTATCACATGACTGCTGCCCGTACCGTTATCATCCTCATTCGCTTCCAAAACGTTGCCTTGAATCTGCACACGCCCGTTCCAGTCGGCTGGAATGGACAATCCCAGCTTGTCCTGTGACGTTTCTTCAAACTCGAGATTGTCGATACTTAAGTTTCTGCAGAATTTGAGTGCATCGGCCACCAGATGCAGGGCATTTTGTTGTTGCGTTGGCAAATGCTCGATGAGTTTTTGCAGTTGCCGATTGTTTTGCTGCGCCACTGTTGCCAGATCGGGGGATAGGTTAGCGGTATACGTTGCGATGTTTTGTCTGATCTCATCCATTTTGAGTGCCTCCTGTTCAACCAATTCCTGTTGTCTGGCAAATTCCAGTACATAATCCTGAATTTTTTCCGCATCAACTGCAGCACGGAATATTTCTGTGGGATCTTCTTCAAGTGTCTTGATCCATGATGCAACATACGCTGCATGCTGACCGGGATCATGACCGATTCCGAGTTCGTGGCCGAGTAACATACTCGCAATTTCGGCACGCAATTCTTCGCGTGCATAGCCTTCGCTACCGAAGGGGTGTGCCAGATCGCGGTTCAGGCGTGACTCGTGTCCTGTCCAGTGACCGAGTTCATGCAAGGCTGTAGCGTAGTAGCGATCCGGTGTTTCAAACTGGTGTTTGTGCGGCAGGTGTATGCGGTCGGTTACTGGCCGGTAAAAGGCCCGGTCATATTCGCCGTGTTCAATTGCGGCACTGGACGCCTGCAATATCAGTTCCGCACGCTCAATCGGATTCCAGCTTGGTGGTTCGATAACCAGTTCCGGCAGGTTGTCGATCTGTTCGGCATTGAATACGGACGCATAAAACACACGCGGTCGTTCAAGCTTTACGGTTTCTTTGACAGGCTTGCCTTCACTGTTAAGTATCGTTTTGCCGTTATCGTCTTTTTTGATACGCTCATCGGTAAACTTCCAGTACTGAATCCAGATGCTTTTTTCACCTTTGCGCACTTGGGCACCTAAACCGGCAGCTTGTTTATAGGTCAGCCAGCGTGGATCGGCATAATCCTGGCTCATCAGATACAAGGCATTGATGCCCCGGTAGCGTTTTTGAGTGGTCGGGTTATGCGGGAACGATAACAGCGGGTCACCCAGTTGCCACGGTTTTTGCCATGGGGCTGTGCCTTGTTTCAATTGTGCGATCAGACTCTCGGCGACCTGTTCATGGTAGGCTTTTCTGGATTTGTCCATGTTATTGCCCTCCATTAGTAGATTCCGGTTGATCGATGCTGCTATCCAGTGCTTCAACTTCACTTAAGGCGTCTTCCTTAAATGCACCGAGCATTTCCGCTTCATCGGGATCGAATTCAGCCTGAAATCCCGGTATTTGTACATCAAATAGTTTCTGCGTTATTACCTGAAGTTTCATTTCCCGGTCGTTCAGACCGGTTTCAGGGATATCCACAGTTACCTGAATCTCCGGGTTATCCGGAATTTCAGGCATATCAGGTTTTGTGTCATCATCTGCAGGATTATTCATGGCAATAACTCCTCCTTTTGAAGATTGAAGGTAATAATGGGGTGTACTACATGCACAATCTGTGCACGGTCGATGACGCCAAAGTAGCGTGCATCAAATGAATGGGGATTCAGATCGGATAACAGCAGGTATTTGGATTCACCAAGTACTGCATCTAAACGATATTGTGGCAATGAGGCGCCATAGGCATCGGCGCGCATTGGTATGCTATTCGGAAACAATTGACCATTAACCGTAATTCCGGTTTCATCAATCAAAACCGTATCACCGGCAACAGCATGCACGCGTTTGAGCAGTTGACCATAACCGCCGGGACAATCTCCCGGATTGATATAGCCTCTGACTACAGCCCAATCAAACACATCGCGTTGCGGCGGACAGAACGCTACGTATGCGCCTTTTGTAACCGGTTCATCTACAATTCGGTACAAACCCACCGGCAGGCTCGATGTGGTGTTGATATAAAATCCGCCAATACGAAATAAGATACTCAGCACAAACAGACCGATACTGAGCGCCAGAACAAGAACAGTAATAATTCTGAGCGGCGTTTTCATGATCACAATCTTGAACTGTTAGTACTAGTGCCGGTACCAGTACCAGCAGTGCCAGAATCAACACCATCATAAGAACCGGTCAGTCGGTCGCTTGATAAAGGCGGATCAACTTTAGCGCGCGCAGCAAATGTTTCATCCTGGAAGTACAGAGGCTGTACGCCATAAATGGCAGGGTATCCGGCAACATAGATAATCATGTCACCCGGTTTGGTAATTCTGCCGCTTGCATCTTTGGTCGCACCCGGCAGGCGCATGCATTCATCCGGTGTAAGCAATGCGCGCTGTGTTTCCTGTAGCGTACGTGTGACATGACCATGCATCATCGAGGAACGGCGGCCACTTGTGGTGATTTGCTCCTTGATCACCGTGGTTTGGCCGGTGAGTTTGGATAAGTGTTCCGCAGTTTCAATACGGTTGGGTGCAAATGCGGTCTGGATATGACAGTTGGATGTAATCGCTTCATCATGACCGTATCCAGATTCACGGCTTTTAAGCTGATTGATATCCTGACAAATCAGATACGCTTTGATACCGTAACCTGCGATAAACGCGAGAGACTCCTGGAATATTTCCAATTTACCCAGACTTGGAAATTCATCGAGCATCAATAATAACCGGTGCTTGTAATGTGTCACCGGCTCGCCATGTTGAAACGCCATCTGACTGGCCAGTTTCCTGACAATCATATTGATCAGGATGCGGATTAGCGGGCGCAGGCGTGATTTGTCGTTCGGATGTGAAACAATGTAGAGGCTGACAGGATTATTCTGGTGCATCAGGTCACGAATACAGAAATCCGAATCACTGATATTGTTTGCCACAATTGGATCGCGATACAAAGCTAGATACGATTTCGCAGTCGATAACACACTGCCTGCTTCTTCCTCGGGCCGATCCAGCATGTCCTTGGCACTAGCTGCGATGACCGGATGTGTATTACCATTTTCCGGCATGATCATTTCCATCCAAAGTTCACGGATATCGCGGTCTGGATCGGACAATAGAGCATCAACAGCCGGTAAAGTTGCCGGTGTGCTGTCATGCTCGGACTTATACAGCACATGCAGAATTAAACCTACAAGCAAAGCATGTGCAGTCTTTTGCCAGTGCGTTTCCAATCCCTTGCCATTAGGATCAATGATCAGGTTTACCAGGTTTTGTACATCGGCCACTTCGGTACCGCTGCCGATGATGATTTCATCGAGTGGATTCCAGCGACAGCTAGAAACAGATGCTGGGTCGAAGCGCAGTACGTTATTGTTGGCATAGTGCTTGCGCCACCCGGCTGTCAGCGCCCAGAGCTCGCCCTTGAGATCGGTAACAACAGTGCTTTGCGTCCATGACAACAAAGTCGGAATCACCAGACTCACACCTTTACCCGAGCGGGTCGGTGCAAAACACAACACATGTTCAGGGCCACTGTGTTTCAAGTAATGTGTCTTGCCGGATTTGTCCCGCCAGGCGCCAACATAAACGGCTTCACCGCCTTTGTTCTTTTTGAAAGACAACAATCCAGCCGCTTCAATATCCTTTTTATCCGCCCACCGCGCTGAACCATACAGATTTCGATTAGCGCGTGAAGAATTGACGAGCATCATCTTGACGATCAGCACCAGAATCAATCCGACACTGGAAAACAAAATGCCGTAACCGGCAGCCAGATCGAAGATACCCGGATGTTTATCGTACCACTGTGTACTCCAGACCAGAATCGACCAGGGTGCATAGAGTTGATTAAAATGCGCCCCGAGCTGATCCTGATAATTGAACTGGTGCGCAAAATACTGTGTTGCAACCTGAAAGCCGCCAATCAGAAATACGATTGCGAGTAAGCGGATGATCAACGTATCTTTCTTTGCGTTTCTGTTTTCCTGGAAACCGGGATTGAATTTGTTCATCACAGACTCCTTCGGTATGTTGAAGTTTTGGATCGTTTCTGAAATACAACTTGTCTCGATAATTGACTGCGGTGCCGTTCGAGTTCGGGATCATCGAAGGTGACGCGGATGCGACTCTGTACAGCAGCCTGCACGACAGACTTTCTAAAATCATCCGAACCGTTAACCGACAGATGATTGCCGTATTTGCTGATGGCGACCTGCAACACATCTCCAAGCGATTCGTTTAAAGTATTCGGAGAAACAAACAGTCGATTGCCGTCATCACGAACAGAAGTAGTGCCAGCTTTATAAAACACCGTGCCGTCTTTGGTCACAGACTCGACATTATAGATTCTGGACTGATTGTTATCATATTCAATACCCGCAATATGATCACCCTTAACTGTTCCACTTCTGCTGTCTCTTTTGCTTCTGGCACGTAATGCTGCCAAAGCTTCTGCGTTACCTTTTTGAGCTTCAGTTGCCAGCCAGTCAAGCCATGCCATTCTCCGAGTATTGGCTTTTAATTGCGCATAAGCTTTGCGGTACTCGCGCTTAACTTCATCCAGTATTGTTTTGAATTGGAGGCTTACGGTTGCATACAAGGCTTTCTTGCCAAGCGGCCCGGCCTGTACATGTTTGATAATGTTGCGCTTGGATCTTGCTTCCTGTTTTGCGCGCTCAATCAACAGGTCGCGCTGCTCCCGTAATTTGAGCCATTGTTCTTTTCGCCAAGAAGCTGCATTGGCTTGTTGCTGCTGATACCGCTCATACAATCTGGAGGTATCGACATTGTTTTGCAGCGGCCTCGGTTGATAGTGTTTGGCTTTTGATTTTGGTGTTTTAGCGATTTGAGCTTTGTCCTGTGGGTGTTCTGTTTGAAATGAATCTGCTGCCGGTTCAAAAGCACCCAGCCGTTTGATCAGATTGGGTTTTGATAAAGACCGGTCAACGGAACTGGCTTTAACAGCAACACCGTTTTCGGAAACAAACACCAGGCCGTTGCCACGTTCCTTAATTTCCAGGCCGTGGTTTTGCAGCACTTGGTGTAAACCTTTCCATGTGCCAGCTTGTTTGATGTCATCAAGACACTCGCGTCGAATCCAGCCCAGCAGGCTCTCAATACCAGCATTGGCCTCAATGTCCTGGATGATGCGCGCAGATTTGTCTAGCTTGGTTTCATGATTAACCTGAGTTAGCCCATATTCCTGTTCGATTTGCTCACAAAGTGTTGCGACTTTTTTGTAGTCGTAATACGAATTGTGGATCGTCAGTTTGCGTGGATGAATCTTGTTGATCGCAATATGGATGTGTTGATTGTCAGTATCGTCATGCACGACACTGACACGCTGATGCTCATGAAATCCCAGTGCTTCACAAAACCGTTCCTCTATCTCATTCAGTTGGGCATTGGACAACCGTTCGCCTTCAGGGAAACTCAACACCAAGTGACAGGTTTTATCGGATTTGGCGCGCTTGTTCATTTCCTGGGTGTTTTGGATTTCCAGCAGCGCCGGTATCAGTTCATCGGTGTAGCAGTTGGTAACCGATACTTGCCCGATACGCTCGCTCTTGCCTTGAGGGTCGGTCAGATACTTCACTAAAGCAGAGAAGTTGCTTTTACGTATCGATTTGATGGGTATGATTTTAGCGATCATGGGTTTTAAGCGGCTTAAGTAAGTTTGGTTATTCCGAATATCACTTCCTGAGTTTAATGATTTCGTTGAGCATCACGCTTTGCGTTTCCCGGATTGCGTCCAGCGTCATATGTAGCTGCGACTTGCCGATATATTTCGTGCGCCTGTCATTGGTCAGCCACAGCTTGATCAATCCGCCAAGCCGTCCCAGGTCGGCGTTGATTTTAAGTAGTGCATCCACCTGCCGGTTATCGATAACACTGGGCACGGTATAACCCAGACCGAGATTGCGTAGATACTCGGCAATCGTTAATCCGGCTTCGCTGGCTTTTGCTTTGATCATCATTTCCTCCTCAGGCAATACAGGAACTCTGAGCCGCTTATCGCGTTTTGCGCGCTTTGATCCTTTATTTGCATTTACAGTCTTCTGTTTTTCACCACCTGTTTGGCGCTCTAAAACTGTCATTTCGGCTTACCTCGTAGAGCAAGATCAACGTTGAGCAAAGAATTTGCGAATAAAGTTTGCGTGGAGATGGCCATCTCCACATATCTTGCCCTGTTGTGTTAGTTTTTTAAAATATACTACCACTATATTATAAGTTTGCAAACAGTTTATTTTCGTTATATTATAATTTCAACTACTTTAAAAATCCTTTCAAGAAGCTTCTTTCAAGTAAAAGAAAGTACTTTTTAAACAAAAAGAAAGCAAAGAAAAGCAAAAGAAACGGATAGAAACAAAATGAAACTAAAAGCAACTTCAAGGCAAGTAAAAGAAACTTGAAAATGGAGTGGAAAATTTTTTTAGAAAAAAATAAAAAAACTCAAAAAAATCATTTCCGCCAAAGAATAATTTGATATGGGGAATATTGTGATGACCAAAACCTTATCAGAACGTATCGCGCTATTTACAGACAAGCACAAAAATACCGGCAAACAGTTTTTGCCGGTGTTTATTGCATTGAAGTCGGATATCGAACAGGCATTACAGGAGGGTTGGACGGTGCACCAAGTATGGATCACGTTACATGACGAGGGAAAGATTAAATGTTCGTACCAGTGGTTCAGAACGTTGGTTAATCGCCATATCGCTGATGACAGTAAACAAAGGCTGCGCACTGTACCAGGAAAATCAGCAACCACTGATCAGGATGGATTTCGTTTTAATTCTGCAACTGAAAAAGAGGAGTTAATCTGATGGCTAAAATACATATGATTCTGCAAGGCAAGGGTGGCGTCGGTAAATCGTTTATCTCATCAACACTGGCACAGCATAGGATCGCCAAAGGTAAAAATCCGTTGTGCATCGATACCGATCCGGTCAATGCCACATTTTATGGTTTCAAAAAACTCAATGTTAAGCAGATTAATGTGATGAACAATGATGAAATCGATCCCAGGAAGTTTGACGATCTAATTGAACTCATCGCCAATACTGAAACCGATGTCATTATCGATAACGGTGCCAGCACCTTTGTGCCGATGTCGCATTACCTGATCAGCAACCAGATTCCGTCATTGTTGCTGGAAATGGGACATGAACTGGTAGTTCATACGGTGATTACCGGCAGTCAGGCATTGCTGGATACGCTGAACGGTTTTGTGCATCTGGTCAAACAGTTTCCGAAAGAAGCATTGTTCGTAGTCTGGCTTAACCCCTACTGGGGTGAGATTGTCATGAATGGTAAGCAGTTTGAGGAAATGAAGGCATATATTGACAACAAAAACAGAGTGTCAGCGATTATCAGAATCCCGCACTATAAACCAGAAACCTTCGGCAAGGATTTGAGTGAAATCCTGCAATCGAAATTCACGTTTGACGAAGCGCTTAAAAATAGCACGCTGCCGGTAATGGTTCGCCAGCGGTTAACCATTATACGCAGACAGTTGTTTACCACTCTTGAAAACGTGGCTGCGGTTTTGTCATGAACAACGACAAGCTGAATGCATTGATTAAACGGATTGCGTCAGAACACGGCATCGTTCTGACCAAAGACGATCCGATATTGATGATGCATACGCTCAATGAAGTATTGCTGGAACAAAATGAAAAAGCGCATGCTGAATTGCTGCACAAATATGAGGCAATTCTGCAGGAAAGCTTTAATCAATGGCAAACATACGCCAGTAAAAAAGCGAATGCATTGATTAATGCACATCGAAATAATTCTGGTAGAAACCATGACCAAGTCACAGATCAACATATGCAATTGATCAGCGAAAAAATCAGAATCGCAATTAATCATGAAATCCGCGAACTGACCAGAATTTCCAGACAGGCAGCTATCATGAATTTACTGGCTGCCGTTCTGGTATTAATTTCAATAGTCATTGTTTCATTCACGCTCTTACAGCTTTAACTAAAAGGTTGGATGGCTTATGAAAACCTTAAATCTCACCGAAGCGGCACAGTTTCTGAAACTGCATCCTGAAGAAGTGCGCCGTCGCGCAAAAGCCGGAATCATTCCCGGCGCCAAATTAGGAAAACGCTGGGCATTTATTGAAGATGACCTTGCCGATCATATCCGCTCGTTATATGCTTGTACCCGGCAAGCGTTGCAAGTGGGACATGAGGAGAAAAAATTATGTCACTCTTTAAACGCGGTAAAACGTGGTGGATTCGATTCACCGCACCAAGCGGCGAGCGCATTAGATGCTCTGCTGCAACAGAAGACAAAACCCAGGCGCAGGAATTCCACGACAAGCTAAAAGCGGAAGCGTGGAGAGTTTCAAAAGTTGGTGAAAAACCAAAATACACCTGGGATGAAGCTGCTTACAAGTGGCTGATGGAAACGCAGCACAAAAAAACACAGCATGATGATGTTTCTAAAATTAGCTGGCTCCAGCAATTTTTCCGGGGCAAATATCTTCATGAGATCACTCGTGAGGAAATTGCCAGGATAGGTGAGTTAAAGTTAAAAACAACCACTCCGGCGACGGCAAATCGGTTGTTGGCGTTGATTCGATCTATTTTTAGACGGGCTGCTTTTGAATGGGAATGGATTGATAAAGTGCCAACTATTAAGTTGTATCGTGAGCCAAAGCGACGGATACGTTATTTGAGTGTTGATGAAGCCAATAAGCTCATAAAGGAATTGCCGGTGCATTTGGCGGATATTGTGCAATTTTCACTAGCAACAGGTTTGCGGCGAGCAAATGTTACAAAACTGGAGTGGTCGCAAGTTGACATGCAGCGCAATGTTGCATGGATACATGGCGATCAAGCAAAAGCTGGGAAACCTATTCATGTTTCACTCAATTCTACAGCTATGGATGTTTTAGCGAGGCAAATTGGAAAACATCCTAAAACAGTATTTACTTATAAAGGTATGTCCATTAATCAAGTAAATACCAGAGCTTGGCGTAAGGCACTAAAACGTGCCGGGATAGAGGATTTCCGTTGGCATGATTTGCGCCACACCTGGGCAAGTTGGTTAACCCAAAATGGTGTGCCATTAAATGTCATCCAGGAGATGGGGGCATGGGAATCTGCAGAGATGGTTCGACGATATGCGCATTTAGCACCAGCTCAGTTTGCTTCACATGCGCGTGTTGTGGATGCCATGTTTTCTGGCACAAATTTGACACAATCGAAATAATGCTTATGTGGATGTGCTTATAAGTTATTGATTATTGGTGCTGTTGCGCGGAATCGAACCGCGGACCTACTGATTACGAATCAGTTGCTCTACCATCTGAGCTACAACAGCATATGCACTTCGAGAAATAACAAGTAACCCAGCATTATAATTGCTTGTAGTTAAGCGGGCAAATTAATGATCTGCTTTTTATGAAACCCCAAACAATTTTCAATGCATATGCATATATACTATGCCTAATCAGTATTAAAAAATCTTTTCGATTCTATTTTCAAAAACCAAACTATGGATTTATTGACGCAGGGCCTTTTGGGTGCCAGCATGGCGCAGTCGGGAGCAAGGCATGATGAAACGCGCATTGCCGCTGGAGTTGGATTTCTTGCGGGGGTTATTGCAGATGCAGATATTCTGATTCAGTCAGAAAACGACCCATTGCTCAATATCGAGTTTCACCGGCATTTTACCCATTCGATTTTTTTTGTGCCATTTGGCGCGTTAATTGCTGCCATAGTGTTATGGCCATTTTTACGCAAGCACCTGCCGTTTGCACGGATCTATTTGTTTGCTTTTCTGGGGTATTGCCTGAGCGGTGTGCTGGATGCATTTACCAGCTATGGCACGCATTTGTTGTGGCCGCTCAGCGATGAACGTACGGCGCTAAACATGATTTCCGTTGTTGATCCGGTGTTTACATTAATACTGCTGGTGGCAGTTATTTTAGCGCTCAGGAAAAAAACAGTGACTGCAGCACGGGTTGGGCTGTTACTGGCGGCCATTTACTTGTCGTTCGGGTGGATGCAGTTACAGCGTGCTGAAGATATAGCCAGGACGCTGACAGTTGAGCGCAATCATTCCATCGAGCGGCTGCTGGTTAAACCAACACTTGGCAACCTCGTGCTTTGGCGGTCGATTTATCAGACTAACGGACGTTTATATGTCGACGCAATTCGGATTAGTCCGTTTTCTGATGCGCGTATTTACCCGGGCGATTCGATTGAGTTATTCGATTTGACACGAGATATGCGTGATTTGCCTGCATCATCCGTACTGGCTGGCGACATTGAACGTTTTACAAAATTTTCCGATGGTTTGGTAGCGCTTTCGACTGAACATTCAGAAGTGCTGATTGATGTACGTTATTCCAATTTACCGATGACACTGTCTCCGCTATGGGGTATTGAACTGGATACCACACAACCGGAACGTCATGCCAAATACACGTTATATCGGGATGCATCGAACGAAACCAGGGAAAAATTCATAACATTACTTATGGGAAGAGATTTGGATTAAGCTGCTCTAAATAAGTGAAGCACTATTTTAGTGCGGAGATCCACTTGGCATACAGCCGGTCAGCAACGGCGTTCAGTTTTGCCACGCGTTCGGCCAGATTTTTTTCCATCTCGGCGGGCGACTGGACCGCCGGTTCATTCATCTGGATGATTTCCTGGAAATTGACATCACTCCAATCCTTGACCATGCGCTCCGTCATTTCAACATGGCATTGCATGCCCAGATGAATACCCATGGCGAATGCCTGATTTTCGCAGTGAGGACTGGAAAGAATACAGGTTGCGCCTTCAGGAGGACTAAAAGTTTCGCCATGCCAATGGAAGGTTTCGAATTCAGTAATGTCATCAAACCATGCACGCGCCACTTGATTTTCTGCCACTGTTACGTTTCCCCAACCCATTTCCTTGAATAAATTTTGTGTGACAAAGCCGCCGAGCGCCTTCGCGATCAGTTGTCCCCCCAGGCAATGTCCCAGTAAGGGCACATCATGCCTGACTGCATGCCGGATCAAATTCATCGATGGTTTAATCCAGGGCAAATCGTCATTGACGCTCATAGAGCCGCCCATAAAAACCAGTCCGCTGTACGAATCAATGTTTGCCGGCAATTTTGCACCTGCATCAATCTTGATCAATTCCCATGGGATATGATTGTTATCGAGAAATGTGGCAAAATAGCCGGGGCCTTCAATGGGCAAATATCTGAAAATTGCAACTGGCTTCATGGGGTTTCCTAATGAAAATAATTAAAAAACTTACGGCTGTGTACTTTATGTGCGCTCATCATATTTTCTCCTGATAACCTATGTCAATTTTGCCCATGTTTTCTTGTCCCGATTCCTTTATGATCGAAATGATTTTCTGCGTATAAACCCGTTGGCCTTATTTATTTATCGAAATTTTATTATTCAATGTCTGTGAAAATAAATCCATTTACTGATCTGGTACGTATTGAGCAATTGCGCAAAATAGAATCTGCGAAGGCTAAGGAACTGTCCTACGCCAGCATTGCGGATATGGAAAATCAGACAATGGCAGACTTCAAATACGCCGACTTTACGCAACGGCTTTCTACACGCGCCGATCGTCTGATTAAAGACAACGAACTCGAAGATGCGATTAATAAACCGCGCGATCAGTTCAAGCACGCCGGGTGGGCCTGTCTGGTTATCGCGGCAATATTGGGCGCACTGGCTGCCGGAAATGCCGTCAGCGAATTGTATACATTGAATATTTACTGGTTGCTTGCCGTATTGCTGGGATTCAATCTGTTGTCATTGATATTGTGGGTCACTGGCATCACATTTAATTTACAGGGTTTGAGCAGCGGTATCGCTGCGCAATTGGCCAGCTGGCTTCCTTTTAGAAATAAAGACAACGATACGACCGAATCTCTTGCGCGGCGTGCCTGGTGGGAAAGTAGCCTGACCGGTGCGGTCGGCAAATGGCGCATCAGCGTTTTGACGCATCAATTCTGGATAGCGTATCTTGCCGCAGGGTTTGTATTGTTGATTCTGCTGATGCTGGCCAAACAATACAATTTTATCTGGGGAACAACATTGCTGCCCGAAAGCAGCCTGCCAAGACTGACTGAATCGTTAGGCAAACCTTTGACACTGATTGGACTGGAAATACCCGATGCCCACCAGATCTCTTCAAGCAGAATGGGAGAAGTCAGGCAGGATGCACAAACACGCAGTGCATGGGCTCGATTTCTGCTTGGTGTTTTGCTGATTTATGGATTGTTACCGCGATTTTTGTTGCTTGCTCTTTCGATCATGCTGTTGAAATGGTCAGAGCACCGATTTAAACTCGATTTGTATTTGCCTTATTACATCGATCTGCGTCAACAGCTGATGGCGCGCAAAGCAGCCCCGAAAATAATTGATGCCGACCCCTTTGCCGGGACGAAACCTGCTGAAGTTCACCATACGCCGGTCAATAATGCGATTCCCGAAAATGCGCATACTTTGGGCGTTGAACTGGATGATAAAATTGACTGGCCGGATTCCGTGACCTGCCGTTTGAATATAATTGATCAGCAGACACAGGAAGAAGCAATTGAATTGGTTAAAAAGCTGGACGGCGCACTGCTGATCGGCGTAGCGGCTTATCGTTTGCCCGATCGCGGTGTTCAACGCATCATCAAGGATATTCTTGCCGCCACCAAGTGCAGGCCATGGCTGCTGCTGCTGAATAAAAATCCTGCCGCGCCAGTTTCCAACAGCCGGGAACTGGCCTGGTTTCGTTTGGCGGAAGCGTGTGGAATCCCCGCTGAACATGTTATTACTCAATAAATGACCATGGCAATAAATATTTCATCTCCAGCTTCACATTCATTGCTGAATATCGCCGTTGTTGGACATACCAACACGGGTAAAACGTCGCTGATCAGGACCATGCTGCGGAGCACCGAATTCGGGGAAATCGAGGACGCCGCGGGCACGACACGCCATGTTGAACAGGCAACGATTTCTGCGGGCGATTTGCCCGTCCTGAATCTGCATGACACACCCGGACTGGAAGACACGCATGCGCTATTTGACTATTTGAAAAAAATGAGTGCGAAATCCAGGTCGGTTGCGCCTGTAAAAATACTGGAGGGCTTTGCCGCCAATATTTCGATAAGCGACCCACTGGAACAGGAAGCAAAAGTTATCCGCCAGGTGTTACGCAGCGATGTATTACTGTATGTTATCGATGTGCGCGAACCGTTTTTGGAAAAATACCGCATTGAACTGGAAATACTGACCCGCGCTGCAAAACCAATTATTCCGGTTTTTAATTTCATCGCAGAACACAAGCAGGAATTATCTTACTGGCGCGATCAACTGGCGACCTACAATATTCATACATCGTTGGAGTTCGATACGGTTGCGTTCACTTTTGAAGCTGAAAAGCGTTTATATCAGAAAATTCAAACACTGGTGGAGGCGCATTACGATAATCTGCAAAAGTTGATTGATTATCGCGCCAAGGTATGGGAACGGCTTTGTTTATCCGGCGCAAAACGTGTTGCCGAATTGATCGTCAGTGTGGCCTGTT
Source organism: Burkholderiales bacterium (assembly GCA_024235795.1). Lineage (GTDB taxonomy): Bacteria > Pseudomonadota > Gammaproteobacteria > Burkholderiales > Nitrosomonadaceae > Nitrosomonas. The sequence goes on from JACKLR010000002.1 coordinate 708,275, forward strand.
ACCGTGAAAGCAAAAATCCCAAGTCCAGTCAAATCACCGATTCGCTAAGTGAAGACCGGTTGCATGATTATGTGCGCAAGGCAGAGCAAAAATGCCTGAAGGATTTGTTGTCAATTTTTAATTTCTCGGAAAAAGATGTTGCCATTCAGAAAATTCCGGTCAGTAACGGTCAATGGCAACTGGACATCTTTGCGCCCGGCATTCTTAAGGCTTATGGCCTGGATGTCGGCAGTGCGGCTGCAAAAGGCGCCGCAGCCGGCGCAGGCATCGATCTCATGGTTGGCGGTTTAAGTCTGGGCGCTGCAAGTGCGCTGGGCGCAATCGCCGGTGCAGGCTGGTCTACTTTTAAACGCTATGGCGACGAAATAAAGGCATCGGTACAAGGCACAAAATGGTTTTGCGTGGATGAAAATACGTTGCAGGTACTGTATTTAAGGCAAAAACAATTGCTCGAAAAACTGATGCATCGCGGTCATGCTGCCTGTGACACAATGCAGGTAGATACACCGGAAAAAATGCAACTGCCCGACAACTGGTCGAAATTCATCAGCACATTACGCCAGAATCCAGCATGGCATGAATCTACAGCATCACGTAACAGTAATAAACAATATTTGGATATTGAATCCAAGCTGATTGCAGCAATCCTTGGTAACGAACAGGCTGCAAACAGTAACACGCAATAGATCTTGATATCTTAAAATGCGCATGAACATATACTGAGTATATCTGAAATTTACCCAAATCCAGTTCTATTGACGCTATTTCATGTACTTCATTCTTTAAAGTACCATGCGGAGCGTATTCTTGATGCGCAAATTTGACAAGTCAAGATGAAATATGCAGACAATCCCTAAGTGATTTAACTCACTGTGCCGTTTATCCAACAATCGATTAGAACTAATCAAATTAGTTTTTTGAATTTAATGTCAATATCCCGGGCTTTAAGGAGTAAACATGGGCGCTGTCACAGCACGTACAGAAAAGAAAGTTAAAGAAATAAATTTTTCGTGGGAAGGCAAGGATAAAAACGGCAAGCAAATTAAGGGTGAAATGCGCGCTGCCGGATCTGTTATTGTTACATCCACATTACGCCGTCAGGGCATCAAAGTTATAAAAGTTAAAAAGGTTAATCGGTCTAACGGTAAAGTCACCGATAAAGACATAACACTTTTTACGCGCCAGCTGGCTACCATGATGAAGTCCGGTGTTCCGTTGCTGCAGGCTTTTGATATCGTCGGCAAGGGCCATAGTAACCACGCTATGAGCAAGTTGTTGATGGATATAAAATCCGATGTGGAAACGGGTACAAATTTAGCCGATGCATTCCGAAAGTATCCGCTACATTTTGATAACCTATTTTGTAACCTGGTTGGCGCTGGTGAAGCAGCAGGTATACTGGATACTTTACTTGATCGTCTGGCGACCTACAAAGAAAAGATCCAGGCCATCAAAGGAAAAATCAAATCTGCATTGTTTTACCCGCTTTCAATTATTGTCGTGGCGTTTGTAATTACTGCTGTCATGATGATTTTTGTTATACCCTCATTTAAAGAGCTGTTCGATGGATTTGGCGCTGATTTGCCTGCAGCGACACTTGTAATTATGTCGATCTCAGATTTCTTTGTAGATTATTGGTGGGCTATTTTTGGTTCGTTGGGTGGCGGTTTATATGCCTTTTTCTATATCTGGAAACGTTCGCCGGCTATGCAGCGTGTTATAGATAGACTTGTGTTAAGATTGCCTATATTTGGCCAAGTGATTCGTAAGGCAACTATAGCACGTTGGTCGCGAACGCTTTCGACTATGTTTGCAGCGGGCGTACCGCTCGTTGAGTCACTAGATTCCGTTGCGGGTGCCGCCGGCAACTTTGTGTATTTTGAGGCAACCAAGAAAATCCAGGCTGAAGTCAGCACGGGTAATTCATTGACTTCGTCAATGGCAAGTACCGAATTGTTTCCTCATATGGTACTGCAAATGGTTGCCATTGGAGAAGAAGCCGGCTCGCTTGATTCCATGTTGAGTAAAATTGCTGATTTCTTTGAAGCCGAAGTGGATGATGCAGTCGAAGCATTGTCAAGTCTGATGGAACCAATGATTATGGTTGTGCTGGGTACGTTAATTGGCGGTATGGTTGTTGCAATGTATCTCCCAATCTTCAAAATGGGCATGGTAGTCAATTAAGCGCAAATTAAATTTAAAAATTTCTTTTACCTGCAGTCTGGCATTAAAATCCGGGCTGCAGACATTATTCCTCACAAAAACCAATTAGTTTACGCATACATCTAATTATCATGTCATTGATTTCCCATTTGCAAGAATCGTCAGCATTCTTAATTTTATTTGTCGCAATCATCGGATTGATGGTAGGCAGTTTCCTGAATGTCGTTATTTATCGCCTGCCGAAGATGATGGAAAGAAGCTGGTTACAGCAATGTGCGGAATTGAAGGGTGAGTCTGTCGAGACACTGCCGGCTTTTAATATTGTTACTCCACGGTCTACTTGTCCGCATTGCCACCATAAAATTGCTTACTGGGAAAATATTCCTATTTTGAGTTATCTTTTTTTGCGTGGACGTTGTTTAGAATGCCAAGTACCCATATCATTACGTTATCCCTTCGTTGAAATCTTTACGGGTATCTTGAGTGGCTTTGTTGCCTGGCATTTTGGTTTCGGTGTAACAATGATTGCCGCTTTGATATTTGTTTGGGCACTCGTTGCATTATCGGCCATAGATATTGATACACAATTATTACCCGATGATATTACCTTGCCGTTGATGTGGCTGGGCTTACTCTACAATATACATGGTGGTTTTACGGATTTACATTCCGCTGTTATAGGTGCAGCTGCTGGATATTTGTCGTTATGGACAATCTATTGGGTTTTTAAACTGGTCACCGGTAAAGAAGGCATGGGATATGGCGATTTCAAGTTGCTTGCTGCAATAGGTGCATGGCTCGGGTGGAGTATGTTGCCTTTAGTGATACTTTCTTCATCACTGGTAGGTGCGATTGCAGGGATTGGACTAATAATTGCCGCAAAACTCAATAAAAGCGTTATGATTCCATTTGGACCCTATTTGGCAGGTGGGGCAATGATTGCACTATTTTGGGGACAGGAAATCAACCATGTTTATTTTGGATTATTTTGATTAGTGACGTTTGTCGTTGGCTTAACAGGCGGAATCGGAAGCGGCAAATCCAGTGCCAGTAAAATTTTTATAGAACTGGGTATCGAAGTCATTGATACTGACCGGATTGCGCATGAGCTGACACAATCTGGCGGTGCAGCAATACCGGCAATACGCAACGAGTTTGGGGATGAGTTCATCACTGTGGAAAGTGCGCTCGACAGAATCAAAATGCGCCGGTTAATTTTTGATGACAGCGACCAGCGTACCAAACTTGAAGCGCTATTGCATCCGCTTATTCTCAAAGAAACTACTTGCCGTATCCAACAATGCCATTCACCTTATATTATTATCGCGATTCCGTTGTTATTCGAAACTGGCGATTATAATCATTTGGTTCAACGAATTTTGGTCATCGACTGTGAAGAGCGTTTACAAATCGCACGCACAATTGCACGGAGCCATTTAAGTACTGAAGAAGTCAAAGCCATTATGGCGTCCCAAATCAACCGTCAAAAGCGTCTGGAAAAGACAGATGATATTATTGTCAATAATCAGAATATCGATTATTTAAGGAGCCAGGTTATTGAATTGCATAAGACTTATCTCAGTTTATCAAAGCAAAGTTGTTTGAATCATTGAATGATAATTAAGCTGTAAATGAGAAAATAGCTTGATTTAATCGTAAAACCTGTAGTAAATAATAATCTCTGCAGATCAAGCCAGTTATATCGGAACAATCGATATAGCCAAAATCATTTGTATCAATTTGATACAAGAACCAAGGCTTAATTTGGTGTTAATTTAACAAGATCGGGAATTATTTATGGAGAAAGACTCAACAGGTAGAATTTTATGTTTTCAGCATCAGGAGGCAGTGTATCCGATTTTATCAAATTCGCTTCAATCGACCTCAGGATGGACTAAAAGAATTATTGTTGGAATCGTGCTTGTTTTAATTATAAGTCTATTTGCAGGTTGCACTACGCCCTTTAGACCACCCATGCCAAAAACAACAGCGCATCAGGCACCGCAAGCACATAAAAATGTGAATGCAGCTTACAATAAACCCTATACTGTCAGAGGTCAGAAATATCACCCGATGCGCTCTGCAGAAGGTTATGTAGAGACAGGTATTGCTTCCTGGTATGGGTCGGAGTCGGGTGATCGTACTGCTATGGGAACACGGTTTAATCCACATGATTTGACTGCCGCACATAAAACATTGCCGTTGCCCACTAAAGTCAGGGTTACCAATTTACGTAACGGACGATCTGTCAATGTTGTTGTAAATGATCGGGGGCCTTTTAAAAGAAATCGAATAATTGACTTATCGCATGGCGCGGCAAAAAAAATCGGTTTGGATAAACAGGGAATTGCCAAAGTAAAAGTTGAGTATCTTGAGGCGCTGGCCAGTAATTAGATTGCTAAGCCTAGTTGCAATTACAGTTTATTTATATTTGACTAACATGTAAATTTTTCTGTTTTTACAGCATCTTTTGTTCAAATTCGTTTTCACCTTTTTCTTAATAGATGTCGGAACCTCATTCAGCTCGCGTATCACCCCGTCTTTTCTATATCTATGATCCAATGTGCAGTTGGTGCTACGCGTTTAATAAAAGCTGGCTATCTTTGCAGCAGGAGTTGTCTGAGAATGTTCAGGTTATTTATGTTTTGGGCGGACTTGCGCCGGATTCATCGGAACCGATGCCGGAAGGCATGCGGGCCATGATCCAGCATACATGGCAAAAAATTGAAAATGTGATACCGGGCGTTCATTTCAACTATGATTTCTGGACGGAAAATACGCCGATACGCTCCACATATCCGGCTTGCCGGGCGATTCTGGCCGCCAGAAAACAAAACCCTGAATCAGGTCGTGATATGTTGCAAGCGATCCAGAAAGCATATTATCAGAATGCAAAAAATCCGTCCTTATCCAAAACACTCTGTGATTGTGCTGAAGCAATAGGGATCGATCGCGCATTGTTCGCCACAGATTTGACAAGTGATGGTATTGAAAGCGTCCTGAAGCAGGAACTCAAGATAGCAACCAAATTATACGCTTTTTCATTTCCATCATTGCGTTTGGTACACGAGGGTAAACTCTATTCCATAACGGTGGACTACCTGGATCATCAAAAAATGCTGGATGAAATTAACACCGTGGTTGGTGGCAACTAACGCTTATCGAACTATTCGAATAAAACAATGATTCTTACTAAGGAATTTTTATGAGTACTATCTGGTTTAAAGATTACACCGTTGAATATCTTGAAGGTCTACGGAATGCCAATATGGGTGAACATATCGGCATCCATTTCGTAGAAGTTGGCCCTGATTTTCTGAAAGCCCGGATGCCGGTCGATAAACGTACCACGCAACCTTTCGGTATTATGCATGGGGGCGCCAGTTGTGTATTGTCTGAAACCTTGGGTAGCGTTTCAGGCTGGATGACTATCGATCCCGATAAATTCCGTGCAGTTGGATTGGAACTCAATATCAATCACATTCGGGCAGTGACTAAGGGGCATGTTATTGGAACATGTTCACCGTTGCATACCGGGCGGCGCACGCAGGTCTGGCAAACTGATATAACCGAGGAAGCTACCGGCAAACGTGTGGCAATTTCCAGATTGACACTAGCGATTATTGATCATGGTACCTTGAGCGCACAAAAGGAGCATGTTGTGGTCGATAAAAAAGATTAAGTTGCGTTACTTTAAAAGTTTCCGTATATCATATCCTTTGTTTTTGACCGGGTACGTGAGCGATGTACAGTTAAACACAAGTAAAAATACAAAGCCCCTCATCAAGAGGGGCTTGTAGTAATGAAACCTAAAGATAGAAATTATTTTTGCATTGTTTTTCTGAACATGCGATCAATTTTTTCTGCTGTATCCATTGAACGCCTGTTTGCCTCATTGGCAATATTGACGGCATCATCTGCTTTTGAATTTGCGGCGGCGGCGTCTGATTTGGCCGTTGCTACATCAGCAGACAATCTGTCTATCTGAGACTGTAAATCACCTCTTGTAGAATCTAAATCACCTGTTGTAGCACATCCTGTCAGACCAATGAATGCACCAGCTGTTACGACTAATGCTAGTGTGCGTTTAATATCTTTAGTCATACTATAATCTCCTCTTTCTTTTTTAAAAACTTTTACAAGACAATACAACCAACCCTACTATAAATCAACTTCTGATCATTATTTTATCAGCAGTAATTGAATATTAGCTGATTTATTCTGTAAAATAAATGGCTTCCACAGGGATTTTGGAAATCTTTTTAGAAAAGGTTTATGTTTTTCCTGTTGTGTCCAAACCGGTTTGTCGGATACTGGGTTTAACGGATCTTAACCATGACTCCCGGTTTTAACCATTTTCCGAGTTGATCAATTTGTTCATTGGTCAACGCGATGCATCCATTGGTCCAGTGAAACTGGTCATGTATTTCAGGATCGCCGCGTCCAATACCATGTATTCCGATATATCCACCCAGAACTGTATTTTGTGGCGGGGTTCTTTCACGATTGGTTGCCTTCAATATGGATAACCAGGTTTCTTCAGAAATCAGGTTTTCTTCCAGTGCGCGTTGTGCAGTTTCGCGGTTGGGATAGTCCAGCCCAAAGAAGCGGTGATAACGGCTTTGTTCGTTGATCCAGCCGATTCTGAAATCGCCAAGCGGTGTTTTATCGTCTTTGGTTATTTTGTACCATGTTGTGCCGAAGCGCCCAATGGCTATTTTTTCAAACGTTTGCTGCACTTTATCGCCCTGCATAACGGTTAAGGTATGCTCGGTAGTGTTCACATCAATCCATATTTCATTGGCGCTGGCATGGAAAGAAAGAATAGATAAAAAAAACAGACCTATTGCGTTGCCTGTAAATTTCAGCAGTTTGAGCATAAAAACCGTCCAATTGTATCGATTAAGCGCTTTTGTCAATATGACCAGTGATTATGTCATAATTTGTGTATTCGAATTTAATTTTGTGAATTTGGTAAATGTGTCTTGCTGTTCCTGTTGCTGTTGAGCAACTCACTTCTGATGGCCACGCTATCGTTAATCTGTCCGGCATACACAAAGAAATCTCGCTGGCGCTGGTTGATAACGTTGCGCCTGGGGACTATGTGATCGTGCATGCCGGTTATGCGCTGCAAAAACTCGATCCCGATGAAGCGGAGCGGACATTGGCGTCGTTCGATGAATTGTCAAAACAGAATAATGCTTATGAACAATCATCACGGTAACGCATGAAATATATAGACGCTTTTCGGGACGGGACCCTGGCACGAAAAATTGCCGCTAAAATTGCGATTGAAATTAATCCGAATCGTGATTATTACCTGATGGAATTCTGCGGCGGCCATACCCATGCAATTTCCCGCTATGGCATCGCCGATTTGTTACCGGATAATATACACATGATTCATGGCCCCGGCTGTCCGGTATGTGTTTTGCCGATGGGGCGCCTGGAGAACATGATTCAGCTCGCCCGGATGCCTGGCGTTATTCTGTGCAGTTATGGCGATTTACTGCGTATCCCCACGGCCAATGGCCACAGCCTGTTGAAAATGAAAGCGCAGGGTGCGGATATACGCATGATTTATTCTAGCGCCGAAGCTCTGAAAATTGCTCGGCAAAATCCGCAAAACCAGGTCGTGTTTCTGGCAATCGGTTTTGAAACCACCACGGCACCGAGCGCTGATGTGATCAAACAGGCACAGACACTCGGATTAACCAATTTCACAGTTTTCTGTAACCATGTGCTGACGCCCTCTGCCATATCACATATTCTACAATCGCCTGAAATCCGTGAACTGGGTCTGGTGCGTCTGGACGGGTTTATCGGACCTGCGCATGTGTCCACCATCATCGGCAGCGCGCCTTATGAATATTTTGCACAAGAATTTCAAAAGCCGGTGGTGATTGCCGGATTTGAACCACTTGACGTGATGCAGGCCATCCTGATGTTGATACGACAATTAAATGACAATCGCGCCGAAGTGGAAAATGAATTTACCCGTGCAGTTTTGCCGTTTGGCAATTTAAAAGCGCAAATGCTTGTGGCTGAAGTGTTTGAATTACGCCGGTCTTTTGAATGGCGCGGACTCGGTGTAGTGCCTTATAGTGCGCTGCGTATCAAATCCAATTTCTCCGACTTCGATGCTGAACATCGGTTTGAGCTACCGTCTTTATCGATTGCGGATAACAAGGCCTGCGAATGCGGCGCGATTTTGCGCGGTGTTAAACATCCACGCGATTGTAAAATATTTGGTACGGCGTGTACGCCGGAAAATCCCGTCGGTTCATGCATGGTGTCGTCCGAAGGCGCTTGCGCGGCGTATTACCGTTATGGGCGGTTTCGTGAAGCCAATAATCATTGCAACAAAAGTCATATGGCAAATCATTGATGCAACAGCCGGGAAAAAGAAAAACGGTATATACACGGCCACTGGATTTTAAAAAGGGGCGTGTGGAAATGGCGCATGGCAGTGGTGGGCGCGCCATGACGCAACTCATCGAGCAGCTTTTTATGCGGTCATTTGATAATGCGTTTTTGTCGCAAATGAATGATCAAGCCATTTTTCCCGGATACAGTGGGCGTATGGTGATGTCGACAGACAGTCATGTGGTTACGCCCTTGTTTTTCCCCGGAGGAGATATTGGCTACCTATCCGTACATGGCACTGTCAACGATGTTGTCATGTCGGGTGCTGAACCCTGTTATTTGTCTGCGGGCTTTATTCTTGAAGAAGGATTGCCGCTGTCGGATTTGAAACGAATTGTCGAATCCATGGCCGCGGCCGCGATGGAAATTGCCGTCCCGATCATCACCGGTGACACCAAGGTTGTGGAGCGGGGCAGTGGGGATGGCGTTTTCATCACAACCACGGGCATCGGTAAAGTGCCGGAAGGTATCCATATTTCCGCGGAACGGGCAAAACCGGGCGACAAAATCCTGGTTTCCGGCACAATAGGCGATCACGGTATTGCGATTATGCTGGCGCGTGAAGATTTGTCTTTTTATGGCACACTCGAGTCCGATACCGCTTCACTGCATGGCCTGGTAGCCACAATGGTCAGAACGGCGCCGGATATCCATGTGCTGCGCGATCCGACACGTGGTGGCCTGGCAGCAGCGCTGAATGAAATTGCACAACAATCCGGCGTTGGAATGATGCTTTATGAAAAATCGATACCCATTAAGGAGCAAGTCAGTGCTGCCTGCGAATTTCTCGGATTTGATCCACTCTATGTAGCGAATGAAGGCAAACTGATTGCAATCTGTTCATCGGAAGATGCCGACAATTTATTGGCCGTTATGAACGCGCATCCGTTGGGACGGGATGCGGCCATTATCGGTGAAGTCATTGAAGATACACATTCATTTGTGCAGATGGAAACCCGCTTTGGCGGCAAACGAGTTGTGGACTGGTTGAGTGGAGATCAGTTGCCGCGTATTTGCTGAGATGAAATTATTGTTTTTGACGCACAGTTTCAACAGCCTCGCACAGCGCCTGTATGTTGAACTGACACGCCGCGATCATACGATCTCAATCGAATTCGATATCAACGATGCCGTCACCGTGCAGGCTGTTGAATTGTTTCAGCCTGAATTGATAATCGCGCCATTTCTGAAGCGGGCGATTCCCGAGAGCATTTGGCGCAAGGTGCCCTGTTTTATCGTGCATCCCGGTATTATCGGTGACCGCGGGCCTTCCGCGCTGGATTGGGCCATGATGCATGAAAAAACAGAATGGGGCGTTACCGTGTTGCAGGCGAATGCCGAAATGGATGCCGGGGATATCTGGTCAACAGAAACTTTCCCGATGCCGCCGATTCATCTGACCAAGAAAAGCAGTCTGTACCGCCATGAAGTTGTTGACGCGGCTGTCAGTGCGGTTTTGACAGCGATAGACCGTTATGTTTCCGGAAATTTCAAACCGCAGCCGCTGGATTATTCGCACCCCGAGGTGTTTGGACGAAAACATTTACCGATACGGCAATCGGATCGCATGATCGACTGGCAACAGGATGATACTCATACCATCTTGAAAAAAATCAACGCCGCCGACGGTTTTCCGGGTGTGCTCGATAAGATTGACGGCACGCTTTGGTATCTGTTTGACGCCCATCCCGAAGCAAAATTGAAAGGCGAGCCGGGCCAAATTATTGCAAAACGGCATAACGCCATTTGCCGGGCGACAATTGACGGCGCTGTTTGGATCGGCCATCTAAAACGTAAAAGCGAAAATCCGCAAGATCAGTTCGCATTCAAACTGGCGGCAACACGGGCTTTACAGCACTATTCAAATACCATTTTGAATAGCGTGCCGGAAGTGTCTTATGATCCATTTGTCCCGTCATCGGATGCAACTTACCGCGACATCTGGTTTGAGCAAAAGAATGACGTTGGTTATCTGCATTTTGCGTTTTACAACGGCGCAATGGATACCGATCAATGCAACCGGTTAAGGCAAGTCTACCTGCGAGCAACGCAACGTAAAATCAAAGTAATCGTGCTTAAGGGTGGCCCCGATTTTTGGTCGAACGGCATCCATCTCAATCACATCGAACATGCCGACAGTCCCGCCGATGAATCATGGCGCAATATCAATGCCATGAATGATCTGGCGCATGCGATCATTACCAATAAGCGGCAATTCACCATCGCCGCTTTGCAAGGCAACGCAGGTGCGGGCGGTGTTTTTCTGTCATTGGCGGCAGATTATGTCTATGCCCGGGAAAGCGTCATTCTGAATCCGCATTATAAAAGCATGGGTAATCTTTACGGTTCGGAGTACTGGACGTATCTGCTTCCCAAACGCGTTAGCCAGGAAGAAACGATTCGACTCACACAAAACCGCTTGCCAATCGGTGCCTGTGAAGCCCAGGACATGGGCCTGATTGATGAATGTTTTCTATTGGATAAACATGCGTTCATTGAGGCTATTGAACACAGGGCTGAACAGCTAGCACTTTCTTCGGATTATACAGCGCGATTACAACAGAAAATCCAGCAGCGTCAAAAAGACGAACAACAAAAACCGCTACAACGCTACCGCGAAGAAGAACTGCGTCGGATGCAGCTCAATTTCTACGGCTTTGACCCAAGCTACCATGTTGCCCGTTACCATTTCGTGCACAAAATCCCGCATGCGTGGACGCCGCTGTATCTTGCGCGGCATCGATGTATCTGAATTAAATTACATTACAAAAATTGTGAGGAAAATCACTGATTACTCACCAGTAGATTGAGACAATTGATCATGTCAATCTGTTGGAGTGATTGGTTATGCATGAGCAGAATAAACCTGATAGCACACCAATCCAGTTGCCAAGCTATGCGATTATCGCGTTGATTTTGGGGCTGTTTGTTTTCAAGGACACCGTTTTTGAGTCTTCACGTCCGGCAATGTCGGAGACAGAAAAAAGCAGCAGCGAGGATGTTCGGTCCAGGCTATGGCAAGATCCATTCGAAGCAGTAGCATTACATCGTAAAAAATTTCATCAATATCCAGATGACAATAACTACAAAATAATTTCTAGCAAGTACGATGATACATATGCCTATCAAATGGATCAATCTATACAGCGCATTTGTTATTCAAATGATACAAATATTCGGGCGCACTCGATAGAGGAATTGCGTTGCCAGATACAATTGAATTCGGAATTTTCCATTGAAAATGAAAGCGCCGGGAATTTACATGTATTAGCCGTTATGGTCCCTGGCGGGCCTTATGCCGAAGATCAGGAGTGGCGGCTGCGTAGCCGGTTTGCATTGATTTCTGGACTGAATGCGGCCGGTTATGTTCCTGAAGAAGCTGAACATATCGGTTTTGTCGATTTTTTTTCGGCATGCAAATCAGCAATTGATTCCTTTGATCATGAAAGAATTAATTTCTGTGATAAGCCAGCTTATATGCCTTATGAATGGTTTAGCCCGCTATTATCCGCAACCAATGGACTTGTTGATGGTAAATCTAATACACCGAAAAGAATTTTGGTGCTCTGGCTGGATAACGATGTATTTTCGCGCACCGATATGCCTTTAAATATACTCGGACGTTTAATTAGCGGGATTACAAAGGGAGGAGGTGAAAAGAAATCTGCTAATTCAAAGGTTGTTAAATCTAATTTTAGTATTATCGGACCACAGAGTTCTAATGTACTGAAAAAGATGTTTAATGAAATCCAGAAAATTGCTGAAATCTGCTCGAATGAACCAGAAAAAAATGTATGTCAGAAACATAATTATCATGATCTGCTGACAACATTAATTTTTTCACCATTTGCGACCAAAGATGTCGAGTTGGAAATCAATGGAGATGGCAGGGGATCAACTGAATTTTCTTTGACCGGTGAATCAAATTTTGATTTTAAATGGCTAAAGGACAGAGTGATCAGAACAATCAGTACGAATGAGAAACTGGCAGGAACCTTGGTTTGTGAGCTAGCGCTTCGGGGTGTGAATTTTTTTAAACCTGCCATGAATGACCTTCAAAAGGTAGAAGATGAATGTATATTATCAGCTTTCAACTTTAGGCCACAATCTAATAAGAAGAAAGATCATATCGTGTTGATAGGTGAATGGGATACTGTGTATTCCAGAAGTCTAACTAAATCCGTAAAAGAAAAAATAAAAAAATATAGTGGTGAACAGGGAAGTATCGATGAATGGGTACACAGTTTTAATTATTTGCGTGGGATTGATGGCATTAATGCGGAGCAAGCAACACGCACCCAGACAACTAAAAAAGACGATTCTCAAAAGCTGGATTTATCTCAGGAACACAGTATAAAACAGTTACGTCGACCGACAGGTTCTAATCAATATGATTATTTGCGTCGTTTGGTCGAGCATCTCGAGTTTCTCGAGAAAACCAAGGCAAAAGCAAGTGGAATCAAAGCGATTGGCGTTTTGGGCAGTGATCCTTACGACAAGCTTCTGATTCTACAAGCACTACATAAACGGTTTCCTCAGGCAGTTTTTTTTACGACGGACCTGGATGCAAGATTCTTGCATCCAGCTGAACTGCCATGGACGCGTAATTTGATTGTTGCGTCATCATACGGCCTTAAGTTACATGAATCATTACAGCGAGACACGATGCCTTTCCGTGACAGTTACCAGACGGCATTATATTTGAGTACCAAACTGGCAATTCATTGTCGACTTGAATCGCTGGCATTTTCTCGTTACTCCCAAGTAAAATGTGGTGATACAAGTCTGCAAGGGATAATCGACAGCGAAAAACTAGCAACAAGTCCACGATTGTTTGAGATTGGTAATCGTATGGCAGTAGACTTGAGTCATACGTTGGGCCATGGCATTCATCCTGAGCCTGATTATTTATCCGAAACATCAGAAGTGATAGGTCAATTGTTGTTTTTGGCGATATTTATTATCTTAATATCGCTTTTTTTACTTAATTTGGTACCAAAAAGATCTAGGCCCATCGTTTACCTTCTAACATCGGGCTTGATTGGAATTTTGATCTTATACATGGTACTGCAATTGAGAGAAAGCGCTGTCCTGCATACTTTTTCATTTACTAATGGTACGAGTACCTGGCCAGCCAATGCAATTCGGTTTTTTGCGTTAATCACTGCAATCTGGTTTTTTGTTTTTCTAAAACAACAACTGCACAAGAGTAATCAAAAAATATCGGAAAATTTTCTTCCTGCTGCACAGCAGTATGTAAGTGGACATCAAACGCAAATGTCAGAGGATAAAAACTGGCGGTCATTTTTATTTATCGATGCTTGGAGCAGCGGAAAAGAAAAAAGCAACAAAAGCAATACAGTGTATTTTATCGACTTATGGAACCACTATCTCAAAATGAGAGAAGTGAAACATTGTGCCTCAAGAGTAATTTTAGCGCTGCTGCTATATATTGGGTGTATTGTCATATTAGGACAAACCAATTTTTTTGAAATGTCCAGTATTCCCGCTCGTGGTGAAGCTAGTTCTAACATCAATAAATTAATATTACGTGTGGTTGTTTTGTTGTATCTGGCACTAATTTTTATTATCGCGGATATTACACATTTGAGCAGTCACTTTATAATGTTATTAAAAACAGAGGATGTAATTTGGCCGAAAGAAATACTGGATACTTACATTAAGAAATACGGCACTTCAGAAAATGAGGGATTAGCCAAGAATAAATTAAAAATGGATCTGATCAGTCGTCTTGCCGGTGATGTCAATTCGTTTATTTATTACCCGTTTATAATTCTGTTTTTGCTCATTTTATCCCGTAGCCATTACTTTGATAACTGGCACTATACACCACTGCTTTTCATGATTATTAGTTTTACAGCGGTGATCGCAGTGGGTAGTGCCATCAGATTGAGGAGTGCAGCAATTAACGCCAGGGATGATTTTCTGGAAAAGCTTAATTTTTGCTACTGGCAGTCAATAGCCCATGATGCTCAACAGAAAAATGGGGAAATGCACCATGGAATCAGATTGCTGACTGAAGAAATAAAAAACCTGAATTCTGGTCCTTTCCAGCCGATTGAGCGGCATCCGATTGTTTTGTCATTGCTTATGCCATTAGGAAGCGTCGGGGGGTTATTTTTGATTGAGTATTTACTAGCCGCTACATGATTCTTGATACAGTTAAATGACTGGAAGATAGCGCCAAGGACTAAATTACAATTGCCGATCCTCGGCACTGGCATCATACTCACTTGAAAACCGGTACCCGGTCCCTCTGACGGTTTGTACCAGGTCGTCTTTTCCGATTTTTTCGAGAACTTTGCGTAAACGGCGGATATGGACGTCGACGGTCCGGTCTTCGATGAAGACATGGTCGCCCCAGATACGGTCGAGCAATTGCGTGCGGGTATAAACGCGCTCTTTATGCGCCATGAGGAAGTGCAGCAGCCGAAATTCGGTGGGGCCGAGTTTGACTTCGGTGGGTTCTGAAGGGTTATTGTCAAGAAACGCAAATACACGGTGCTGAGTGGGGTCGATTTTGAGTCCACCGGCTTCTATAATTTCATCCGAGATTTCAGGCACACGCCGGCGCAGTACCGCTTTGATGCGTGCGATCAGCTCGCGTGGCGAGAACGGTTTGGTGATGTAATCATCCGCGCCTGCTTCCAGTCCGCTAATTTTGTCTTCCAGTTCGACTTTCGCGGTCAGCATAATGATAGGTATGGTCTGCGTGCGCGTGTTGCGCCGTAACTGACGCGCAAATTCGATACCGCTTGAATTCGGCAGCATCCAGTCGAGCAGCACAAGATCGGGTAATATATTATTGATCATGACCGCAGCCTGTTCGGCATTGGTTGCACAGACAGGCGTCAGCCCGGAGTTTTTTAAGTTGTAAGAAATGAGTTCCTGTATTGCCGGTTCATCTTCCACGACCAATACGGTTATAGACATTTGAGAAACTCCATCTAGTTTTTATTGTGTATTACGGTATATTTGGTACATCATGGTCCGTAAATCCAGATAATTAATCACTGGTTTTATGGGCAGCGTTCAGAGATACTATAAAAATTAGATTACAGTTTTGTGACAATCGAATGAATGGTGTGTTTTACGACGAAATCGATTGCGAGGTTGTTTTTAAAAAATAATGTATGATCGAAAATACAGACATTATGGCAGATCGATAGAAATGCAGCCGCCGCCATTGATTCCATCATTGCTGATGGTTATGGCGCCCGATTTTCCATTATTCTGGTGCATTTCTGCGGCAATTTCCGAGAAATATAATCCGAGCCCGGTATTGCTGGATGTAAAACTGAAATTTTTTTGCTGACCCGATGTGCGTGAGTGTAACACTTCCTCCGGGTAACCATTGCCGTCGTCCTTGATTTGCAAAACAAACCTGTTGTTTTCGGTGTAGGCGGTGATCTCGATGGCTGATTGTGCATGGGCGTATAAATTGTTCATGATATTGGTGATCGCGCCATTGATCAGTTCACGGTCGATATACCAGTACAGTTCATCCGCACATTGAATTGTGATTGAAATATTTTTTTGTGCAAATAATGGAAAATACAGCTCCAGAGATTCGTTTAGGAAATCCTTGATTCCTGTTTCTGTAATGTTGGCAAAATAGTGTGCCTGTTCGATGCGATACAGCACCAGTAATTGAATCAAATGGCTGCTAATGCGTTTGCCGTGATACTGTAATTGCTCCAGTTCGGATTTGTTTTTTTTATCTGCAGTAATGGCGCTGATTTCATCAATTTTGTTGATCAGCAGGGTGAGTGAATTTTTGACATCGTGAACCGAACTAGCCAGTATGGTTGAGAAGTCGATTGTTTTCATCTTTGAGTCATTGGCTATGATTGTTTCTTTTATCAGGCTGCCTGACTGTTGAGGTCTTCGGCCAGTTTGACTAATTGAAAGTATTTCTGGTTTTGCGGATCGATTTTATGGCCTTGCTCCAGTAGCTGTTTGGATAAAGGCAGGTATTTGCCAATCTCGCCCGTTTTTTTCATCTGCTGAATCATGGAATAAGCAGCATTAAAATTAATCGTTGCATTATTCGGCATGCCTTTTGCGGCCTGTATGAAGAAATCAATCGATTGCTCGAGTTTGCCATCCTTGGCCAGTTTAACGCCTTCATTATTGATTTTTACGATTTCCTGTTTTGAGCTCTGAATCAGTTTATTACCTTCTTCGAGTTTGCCGGCTTTTTCGTACAGGTCACGGACTTGATTCAACAGGTGTTCATTTTCGAAATGGTTACTGACGAGTTGTTTGACAATGTCGCCAGCCATTTCAAGATTATCCACGGCAAGACAACTTTGTGTGACATCAAGGGCGGTTTGCGGACTCATGTTTTCGGGTTGCGATTTAATAAGACTGCTTACTGTTTTCAAGTACTCACTGCACTTATCCAGTTCATTGGTTTCACGACAAAGAATCGAACTGGCAATCGCTGCATGCAATCGGGTATCAGGATTGTTTTTAAAATCTTTCTGCAAACTCTCGATCGATTTAAAGGCTTCTTCGGTTTTTCCCTGGTTTATCATGGATTTCGTCAAACCGGAAAGGTCTGACATGTCGCCAAAACAGGAATGCTTGCCTTCCATAATGGCATATTCATATGCCTTCTCGGCAACTTCATAGGCGCCATTCTGGAGGGCAATTTCGCCAAGTTTTCGTTGCCTGACAGGTGACTTGGGCGATTTCTCAATGGCCTGTTCCAAAAGTTTTTGGCAACGGTCCAATTCACCTTGTTTCTCCAGTGTTGCGGCCAGCCAGTCGAGGGCAATTACATTTGCCGGGCTATCCTTAATCAATGATTCAAATTGCAGTTGCGCCTGAGAATAGTTACCTTTCTGGAAATATATCTGGCCCAATGCCTGTCTTACCCAGGGAATATTTCTTTCATCCAGAAGCGATTTATAAAAATCTTCAGCGTCATCAATTCGGCCAAGTTTATAAAGCAAATCCCCTTTGGTTTTCAGGATTTCCGTTTGACCGCCAGGTTTTTCCTGAAGTTTTTGATCACATAATGCAGTCGCTTTGGAATAATTTTTGTCTTTAATTGCATTGGCAATCTCTTTAAGGCTGGATTTTTTACGTAAGGCTTTTTCCAGGCGATTCTGTAATTCTGACGGTGTAAACGGTTTGGAGATGTAATCGTCGGGTAAATAATCAATCGCGCCCATGACCATTGTAGAGGTGTTTTCAGCGGTAATGATGATGAAAATCGCGTTGTAACCGATCAGGTTACGATGACGGGCTTCTTCGAGAATCTGTTGCCCATCTTTTCCGCCGCCGAGTTTGTAATCGCAAAAGACGATATCAAATCGTTGTTTCTCAAGCAATTCAATAGCTTCCTTGCCGTTTCTGGCCATGACAATTTTCTCGGGCATTAATGGTGAGAGAATGTCGCGGACAAGAAGACGCATTTTGTCGAAGTCTTCAATGATTAAAACGGACATGTTTTTTAAATTGAGAATATTCATAGATGGATATGTTTCTTGTTATAACAGTCGGTTAACAATACATTCGATGTGAATGAATAACGGCCAGATAGGTATTTTCTTGATTATTCGCTGTAATCCGGAAATTTTTATAAACACCATGATTCGGCTTGTCATAATTTTCAGTCGACCGGTAATCCTGCTACGCAGCAATTCATCTTGTTGTCATAAAACTGCAACATTCGCTCAGTAGCATGCATGCATAAATAAACAGTAGATCGGCTGTGTTAACGGGCCTGATCTATACGGCATTAAGCGATTTATAAGTTACTGAGTTTAAATGAATGAATTTATGTTGAAATATTCGTGGACATCGTTTATCCGGATGCTGGTTTTGTTTTTGGCGGCATGGTTTATACCTGTGGCAGTTGCAAAAGCGTCGAGTCTGGAGAATCTGGCGCAATCGCTGACAAAAATCCGCGGTGAAGTCGAAGCCTTACAGACTGAACTGGATCTGGAAAAAGAAAAACATGCCAGCAGGATTACCGCGTTGTCGTCGCAACTGGCGGATTTAAGTGTTGAGGAACGCAGACAAAAGACGGCGATCGAGAAACTGGAGCATTCGCTTGCGAAATTATCGGAAGCCTCGCTGCAGGCCGAGCAATCCGGCGAGCAGTTAAAGCCGATTTTGCTGAAGGTGCTGGCGGCCTACAAGCACTATGTTCTCACCGGATTTCCGTTCAAAATCGAAGACCGGATCAAAGCGATTAACACACTCGAAGACAACCTCACCAATCAACTCGTCGATCCCAACAAGGCAGTCAATCAGGCATGGGCATTGATTGAAGATGAAATACGCCTGAGCAAGGAAAACGGTCTTTATCAACAAACCATTTCGCTGGATGGAGAGAAAGTACTGGCTGACGTGGCAAAGCTCGGCACGGTATTTTTGTTTTTCCAGACGCGTGACAACAGGGCGGGAATGGCCAGAAAATCCGAAAACGGTGCGTGGAAATTTGAGGCGGCAAGCGCCACTGGCGACATACAGCGTATTGCAAAGTTGTTTGATGCGCTCAAAAAGCAAATCCGCCAGGGCTATTTTGAATTACCCAATCCACTCAGCCAATAAAAAATGAACAAGTTTTTATTCCCGTTATCGATTCTGGCAATTGTAATTCTATTTGCCGGTATTTCCGTTTCGGCGCATGCCGAAGAATCCGCCACTGTGGCGTCCGAACCGGCTGCAGCGCCCGCACCTGCGGCAGAACCTGCGAACGGCGCAAATGCGCAGCAGTCATCGCCAGCACAGCAAAAAACAGATCTGGAAACCGCGTACAAACGCGAATATGCATTTCTGGCGGCGCAAAAAAGGGAACTGACAGAACGTTTAAGACAGTACAAATCGAGTACTCAAGGCGAAGATCGCACACTGAATCAACGAATCAGTGTATTGGAGCGCGGTTCAGTCGAACGCTCCGCCAAAATTGACCAGCTCAATGCACAGCTGATTGAGGCGGAACGTAGCGAAGCGGTGGCACTGGAGCGCAGCGATGCGCTGGAGATCACCTATGCACAGGCAAGCGTTACGCTAAAAAACCATGACATCGAGTTGCCTGCGTCATTGATGGAAACGGCAGGCAATGACGTTAAAAAAGTGGCGCAAATCTTTAGCCAGGGGCTATCGATACTGCGCAAGCTCAGCGCAATCCAGGCCGCGCCAGGTGAATTTTTTCTTGAAAGCGGTCAGCAGACCCAGGGCAGCATTATCCGGTTGGGCAATATTGCCGCCTATGGCATAAGCACTGATGGCAGCGGCATACTGGTTCCGGCGGGCGACAATCATTTCAAAATCTGGCGCGAACCCGGCGCCGACAGCGCGATCGCACTCAGTAAAAACCAGCAGCCTGAGATGCTGCAACTGTTTATATTCGAGTCACGCACGCAGGCCATCGATGAAATGGCAGAAAAAACCGTGCTTGAAATCATCAACTCAGGCGGCATCATCGGCTGGGCCATCGTGGGTCTCGGTGGACTGGTGGTGTTGCTGGTATTTGTGCGGATTTATCTGCTGCGGTCGAACAGCGCGAATACGCAGCAGATCTCCGATCAGGTGATACAACAGGTCATAGACGGCGATCTGGAAGGCGCGAAAAAAAGTTGTGAAACCGATTCTTCCGCCATAGCACGCGTTTTATCCAACACACTGCGTCACCTCAAAGACGACCGCGATCACATGGAAAGCGTCGTGCATGAGGCGATTTTGCGTGAATCCGGCGCGCTGGACCGTTTCGGTTCCGCCATTTTAGTGATCGCTTCGGTTTCCCCATTGCTGGGTCTGCTTGGCACCGTAACCGGCATGATCGCCACCTTTGACGTTATCACCGAGTTTGGCACCGGCGATCCCAAGTTACTGTCTGGCGGTATATCGATAGCGCTGGTGACGACCAAACTGGGTTTGATTGTCGCTATTCCGGCGCTGCTGGTGGGCTCGGTTTTATCGGCATGGGCAAGGAATATCAAGCGGGATATGGAACACTCGGCGCTCAGAGTGACCAATGCCTTTCTGGGCAGGCCGGTATCGGAACCGGAGCCGCCGCCGCCGCAAGACAATGATAAAACGTTTACGCCAGACCTTGTGACGCCGGCAGTGGGTAATCCGGCAGTCTAGGAAACAGCGCCATGTCTGTAAACGCTCATGACTATCTTCTGCTGGTTCAGGAATTGTTCGCTGCCGGCGGCTTCGTCATGCCGCCGCTGTTTTTATGCGCGCTGCTGCTCTGGTACGGACTGGGTTACCGCTATTGGGCGCTGAAATCGAAACGATCCATGACGCTTTACGACATGCTCGATGTATACAGCCGGAACAGCAATCAAACACCCTGCAGCATCGTTGAGCAGGCCGTTCAACAAGGCGTGTTACTGAGAAAGCGCAATGTCAAAAGCCTGCGGCGTTATCTGGACGAGTTTTTTTATGGCTATTTGAAGGAAATCCGGAAATTCTCGGTGATGACCAAAACAATCGTCATCATATCGCCGCTGCTCGGACTGCTGGGCACGGTAACCGGCATGATCGAAACCTTCGACTCATTGGGATCGATGTCCCTGTTTACCCAGTCTGGCGGTATTGCAGGCGGCATATCGCAGGCGCTGATATCGACCCAGACAGGCCTGGCTGTTGCCATTCCAGGCATGCTCTTTCACAGCATGCTGCATAAAAAACAGCAGAAAATCGAACGTGAATTATTACAGCTCAGAGAGCTGCTGTGCGTGCACTCAGCGCCACTGGCGCAGCCATTAAACCATTAATCAAACAGGATTTCCACCATGCAATATCACGACGACCCGATAGAAACCGACGCAACCATCGATATCGGCCCGATGATCGATATCGTTTTTATCCTGCTGATCTTTTTTATGGTGACGACAACATTTGTCAAGGATATGAAACTCGAACTCGAACGGCCCAAGGCGAGTAGCGCGGTAGCGGCTTCAAGCAAGGCGATCCGCCTTTTTGTCGATCAGCATGGCGACACCTATCTCGATGGCGAACCGGTGCGCATGTGGCTGATACAAAGCAAATTACGTGATCTATTAAGCACATCGACCAGCAAAGTGGTTCTGGTGGTGACAGACGAAGGTGTTCCGGCGGGCAAACTGGTTGAAGTAGTCGATCAGGCGCGCTTGTCGGGCGCGGAAAGTGTGGGTGTGGCAACCAAGAAAGAAGCGGGGTAACCAATCATGCAGGCAATAACAACAACGACAATGACAACAACACAGCACTCTAAATTTAACAGTAAACACCGGGCTGCGATCGTATCAATGCTCATTGGCCCGGTGCTGGTTTTTAGCCTGATTCTGGCGATGAATCAGTTTATCGGCAAAGTTGACAAGACGCCGGTGCAGGAAGTCACCGAAATCGCCATGGTCAAACAAATTCAGGAAGAACCCAAGAAAGAAATCAAAAAAGTGGAGCCGCCAAGACGCATCACCCCAACTCAAGCGCCAGCGCCTTTTACCGGTCTTGATACCGCACTTTCGGGAATCGATCTTGGACTGCTGGGGTTTAACGCCGGGCAGATCGGTGAACTCGACGATTCGCTCATCGGCAATACGGGCAATGCCGTCATGACCGCTGATCTGGTCGATGTACCGCCAAGGGCGGTTTCGCAAGGCAGCTTCAGGTATCCGCCGTCGGCCAAAAAGAACGGTATCAGAGGGTATGTGGTTTTATCGATACTGGTCAGCGAGAAAGGCTCGGTAGATCAGGTTCAGGTGCTCGAATCCAGCCCGTCCGGGGTATTTGACGCAGCGGCATTACAGGGTATCCGTTCGTGGCAGTTTGAGCCGGCAAAATATCAGGGTGATGTCGTCAGGGTGTGGGCGAAGCAGCGGATTCGTTTTGATTTATCGTGACCGGGTTGAGTAATTCAGACTATCAGGTTGTGGGCGCCTTATGTTTCTGAGAATCCGATGCCTAACCCTGTTCAGCATGGTTGTCTTGCTGGGGATGTTGAGCGGCATAGTCTGGGCAGATGAAAACCGGACACAGTCGAGCGATTTCCTGGAACTGGCAGCGGTGATGCTTCGGGACGGTCACAGCGACCGCGCCTTGCTTGCTTTGCAGAGTGTCGATCTCGAAGATGAAAAAACCGATTTGGCGCGGTTTTATACGCTGCAGGGCCTGGCGTATTTGAATCTGAACGATTTCATTGCGGCCAAAGACAGTTTGCAGCGGGCCATTCAAAACGGACAAACGGAAACCGTTATCTTTGTTTATCTGACGCAGGCGCACTATGCGCTCAAGGAATACCAGCGCACAATCCAGGCGATAGGCAAATCCGGCGAGCATGCCAGCAGAGCCGATTTGATCGTATTAAAAGCACAGGCCTACTGGCATCTGGAAAAACCCGATGCCGCCATCAATACGCTTATTGAAGGGCAGCGCTTGTATCCCCAGGATTACAGCTTTCTCAGACGCCAGGTGTTTTATTTTGTCGAACTTGAGTTGTTTCATGAAGCAGCTCAGCTGGGCAGGCGATACCTGGCGCAATCGAAAGCCGCCGCAGAGGATTATATCGCCATAGGCAATGCACTGCGGCTGAGCAGGCAGTATCAGGAAGCGCTGGCGATACTTGAAATCGCCCGATTGCAATTCCCGGATAACGAAATGGTCGCGAAACTGCTGGCGCACACGTATCTTGATCAGGGACAGCTTAATTCGGCGGCATTCATTCTTGAACAGGCGGCATTACTGAATCCGGAGCTGCTGTCGGAAGCCGCAGAAGTTTACCGCCGTGCAAACCGCTTTCATAAAGCCCTGACGCTGAACGAAGGGGTGCGGGATCAATCGGTCAAGTTCAAGCAACGCTTGTCTATTCTACTGGCGCTCAAGCAGTACGAGCGCGCCGCCAATATGGAATCCAGCCTGTACCGCACGGGACTGCTGGAAGACCAGCATGTACGTTACGCGCTGGCGTATGCCTATTTCTCCAGCAACCGTTTTCCACAAGCGCATAAACATCTGGAACATTTGACCGAACCCGAACTCTTCAGAAAAGGTATTGAGCTGCGCCGGTTGATGCAAATGTGTAAAGAAGAACCGTGGAAGTGTTTATAACAGTCAAATCAAACCCAGCATTCTGTCCGGTCAATCCCGCGTTATGAACAAATTCCTGAAAATTTTATACCATCTGGCTATTTCATTGATGGTCGTGCTGATCAGTGCATCTGCCTGGGGAGAATCCGGCAAGGCGGAACTGGCTGAATTCTCGATTTATCTGTTTCAGGAAGGATTGCCGATCGTCGATGCGGAACTGACCATACTCAGCGTGGATGACGGTCAATCAGGGTTGTTGCCCGAATCGGATCTGCCTGCCGTTATCGACTGGCGCGGCAATGGCGGAGCAACCGTTAAAACCGGCGACAGCGGCAGTGTTGCGGCAAAGCTGCCGCCCGGCAGCTACCATATGAAACTGAATACCGGCGGGCAGTCGTTTGAATTCGACCTGCCGTTGCAGCCGGCTGAAAACGTACAAATCCTGTTGACGTTTTATCCCGATGGCCGCGAACCGCAATTGAATATCGAAAGTTCGGTTACCGGCACCATGGCCGGCGCAGACGCCGTGGCGGAAAAGCCGGTGGTTGAAGGCGACGGTTTGATGAGCGTAAAAGTGATTTCAATTGAAACCAACCGGCCGATCAAGGATGTACAGGTATTTGTCAGCGGTTTGCAGCAGCAATTCAGGACAAATGATGAAGGCCTGCTTCAGGCAGAAATCCCGGTCGGCAGCTACAGTGTTTCATTATTGCACCCGGCATTCAGCAGCCAGACACAGGATGCGGTGGAAATTACCAGGGATGAGACAACCGAACTGGCATTCAGTCTGACACCGGCAGGCGTGGAACTCGCCGAATATGTGGTGCTGGAACCGCATCTGGCGGGCACGCTGGCCTCAGTTATCGAGGAACAAAAAACATCGACGGAAGTGACGACCGTGCTGGGCGCCGAACAGTTCACCCGTAGCGGCGATTCGGATGTGGCAAGCGCGCTCAGAAGGGCTTCCGGTTTGACACTGATCGGCGGACAGTTTGTTTTTATCCGCGGTCTTGGCGAACGTTATTCTTCCACGCTGGTGAACGGTGCTGCGGTACCGAGTCCGGATCCGACGCGCCGTGTTGTGCCGCTCGATCTCTTCCCGACCAACTTCCTGGATAACGTAATGGTGCAAAAGACCTATTCAGCCGACCGGCCCGGTGAATTTGCGGGCGGTACGCTGGAAATGCGCACACGCGGCATACCGGATGAATTCTTCTTTAATATCAGTGCGAGCACGGGGTTCAATGACAGAGCCACCTTTGCCGACGGCCTGTCCTATAAGGGCGGCGGGCTTGACTTTCTGAGCTTTGACGATGGCGCGCGTGACTTGCCCGGTTCACTGGCTGCCGCGACTGCCAATGGCGGCACCATCCAGCCGCAGACACTGTTTAACCCGAATGGGTTTACCGCCCAGGAAATTGAAGCCTTTGGCGAAGATCTGTCCGGTGTCTGGGACGTGACCGAGAAACCCGTGGGGCCGGACAGAGGGCTGGATGTAGCGATGGGCAATGTATTCAATAGGGGGGATTTCAGGGCGGGATTTATTGCTGCGGGCGGCTGGAACCAGCAATTCAGGAAACAAAATGAAATCAACCGTGAATACACGCCAACCACCGGCAGCGATGAACTGCGCATGATTCAGGATTTCGATACCCGGCGCTCACTGCAGTCCATGGAGCTCAACGGTTATCTGGCGGCGGATATCGAATACAAGGACAATCACCGCATATTCACGCGCACCATGTTTTTACGCCAGGCCGTCGATGAAGCGCGGATTGCTCAGGGATTTACCGACGCCGAAGTGACCGATATCCGCCGCACCAAACTGTGGTTTCTTTCCAACCAGTTATTTACGCAGCAGGTCGGCGGCAATCACCAGTTCAACTGGGCGAAAGATCTCTCGGTGAACTGGCTGTACACCAATGCGACCGCCAACCGGGACCAACCCAAACTGCGCGATTACCGGTTCGATGAAATGGTTGACGGCAGTTTTGCGTTATCGCGCCGCGCGGACAGCAACCAGACGACGTATGCCACCCTGACCGACAAGGATGAAAGCTGGCGTATGGACGTCAAACTGCCGCTGGAATTTACGCCCGCCCACAAAATGGCGTTGCATAGCGGCTTCATCACGCAGGATAAAGCGCGCAATTCACGCATCCAGCGTTTTGCATTCTTCCCGGTCGGACCGCTTGGCTCTGAACAGGCGATCCTGTCGCAGTCATCGCTGGAATCGATCCTGAGACCGTCCAACATTGGTACCGACGGCTTCCAGTTACGCGAAACCACACGTCCCACCGACAGTTACAACGCAACGCAGAAGCTGTTGTCGTACTACGGAAAAATGGATTACACGCTCTACGACCGTTTCAATGTCACCGGCGGGGTGCGGTGGGAAAACAACGATCAGTTTGTCGAGACCTTCCAGAACGTCGCCAACAGCAACCAGTCGGTCATCAGCACCATCAACCGCACCGACATGCTGCCTTCGGTAACCGGTACGATGTATATTTCTGACAAGCAGCAACTGCGCGCGGGTTTCAGCCAGACGCTCTCGCGTCCCGATTTCAGGGAACTGTCGCCGGCGCCGTTTACCGATCTGAATACCAACCAGGAAACAACCGGCAATCCTGACCTGAAACAAACCGCCATTACCAATTACGATGTGCGCTGGGAATATTATCTGTCGCCCAATGAAAACCTGATGGCGAGCTTCTTCTGGAAAGACCTGACACAACCGATCGAACTGGTTACATTACCCGGCACCGCAGGCCTGCAGACGTATCAGAACGCCGACAAGGCGCGGGTATACGGATTCGAAGTCGAAATGCTCAAAGGGCTTGGGTTTATCCATCCGTTGCTGGAGAATTTCTATGCTGGCGGCAACTACACCTGGTCGAGCTCCAATGTCAAACTGAATGCCGAAAACCTCGGTGCGCAGACCACCAACAACCGTCAGTTACAGGGTCATTCCGCGCAGATCTTCAACTTCCAGATCGGTTACGAAAACCCCGCCTGGAAATCTCAAATGACGCTGCTCTACAACGTCACCAGCAAACACATCGTCTCCGCCGGCCTGCTCGGCGCGCCGGATAAATATCAGCAGCCGTTTCATCAACTCGACTTCGTCTATAACCAGTCGGTCAACAAATGGCTGTCGGTACGCCTGAACATGCAGAACCTGCTCGATGACGATGTGCTGATCCTGCAAGGCGGTGAACTCACACGACAGTTCCGCAGAGGACGGCAGTTTAACCTCAGCGTCAGAATGAGTTTCTGAGCAAAAACTGAGATTCTGACAATCGTCAATTGATTAAACGTGCGAATTGCCTTGGTGCGATCGGCGTGATTTATGTCCTATCCGAGCAAGTTGTAAATATGTACCACGCATGTTAAGCCATTCATCACGATGTAACATGAATGTCATATTAGATTGGTAAATTAGTCTTGCCAAAATTTCATAAATAATTAACTTGGAGATAAGAAATGGTAAAACTAAAAAATAAACATACAGGGCTCGCTGTTATTTCGGCATTCATGCTTGGCATGTCTGCCACAAACAGTCATGCGGCGTCGGCCTCGTTCGATCCTGCAACAGGAATCGTCGATATGCCTGTCGTGGAGGTATTAAATGGCGCATCATCGACATTTTTTAATGTGCAATTGCAGATTGACGGCAATGCGCTGAAATTGATTTCGGCCAGTCCGGTTCCTGCAACAAAGGGACAAGAGCGCGTCGTTTTTGATTTTGCAACGACAGCATTGCACGTGCCGTCAATTGGGGTGGGTGCGGATGAATTTTATGCAAAATTGAAACTGATACCTGGAACAAACCGCTTTTCAGTCGAACAACTGGTCAATAACAGTTTCCAGGGCTGTCCGGGCTTTTCAACGCAGGGTCCTGTTGAAGGGTCTTGCATCCTGAGCGGTGATTACAATCAGGACATCACGCTAACAAAAAACATCCAGTGGATAATATCCGGGGGCGTGTTTATTGGCGGTGACAATACCAACAGCGCGACATTGACGATTAATCCGGGTACGCAAATTTTCGGACAGCAGGGTGCTGATTACCTGTGGATCAGACGCGGTTCTAAAATCATGGCGGAAGGCACGCCGGATAATCCGATTGTCATGAGCGGTGCGTCGCAGCAAGCGGCTGGCGAGTGGGGCGGCCTGGTGATCGCCGGTAATGCGCCGGTCAACGGCTGTAATGCAGGCGTGAACCCTTGCGAAATACCGTTTGAAGCGGTTACTTCCGAATCCTTTGGCGGCAACAATCCAAACGACAACAGCGGGGTGGTCAAATATACCCAGATCCTGTTTGCCGGCTTTGCCGTGCGTCCAAACGAAGAGCTCAATGGTCTGACGCTCAATGGCGTCGGCGCTGGTACCGTGCTCGAATTTATCCACGTGCATCAGGGACTCGATGATGGCGTTGAAATGTTTGGCGGCACAGCGCAAATGAAACATATGGTGTTAACCAATAACGGTGATGACAGTCTCGACTGGGGCAGTGGCTGGACCGGCAAGGCGCAGTTTGTCTTGATCAAACAGGCTTCCAACGATGGTGACCGCGGTATTGAAGCGGACAACAATGAAGTCAACAATGACATAGAACCCCGGGCAAAACCAGTGTTATCCAACATGACCATTATTGGCGGATCGGCAGGCACGCAAGGCATCCTGCTTCGCCGCGGTACCGGTGCGAATATCTGGAATTCTGTGATTACCGGTTTTTCTGACTGCGTTCGTATCGACGGCGAGGCGACGTTCCTGAACGCAGGCGTGCCGGGTAATCTTTCCGGTGAACTGACCATGGTCAATTCCTTTGTCAGTTGCGGCAACAATCTTGCGGATGGTGATGGTGCGACCTTTTCAGTCGCGGACTGGTTCACATCGCAATCCGGTAACAGTCAGGAAGATCCGCTGTTAAATGGCTTTCTGCCGGCAGCAGGTTCGCCTTTAACGCTCGGCGGCGCGCCTGTCAACGATTCTTTCTTCAATCCCGTCGATTATGTCGGTGCATTCAAAGATGCCGATGACGATTGGACCCAGGAGTGGACGTTTGATTTCTAAAATAGATACTATGCCAGAATTTTGTTAATCAAAGTCATTTCTTAGGCGTAATAGCGCTACGAATCGGCTGTCATAGTAACCCAAAAAATTTTCATTTTAGCAGCTTAGTAATGATGTGCGTGGTTTCATCATCATTACTAAGCTGATGAATTTACACAAACAAAAGACCAAATCTTAAATCTTGATACGCTTCATTAATTTATTTGCGGATTAATGCGAGTTCCCCGCGTTATTAAAATGAATTGATGATTACAGTTAATTAACTTGACTTCATAATCCGCTCATGCCAAGAGAGCAGAAGAAAATATTCGTACTGGATACTTCGGTTATTCTTTACAACCATCATGCCATTTTCAGTTTTGCTGATAATGATGTTGCCGTTCCTATTACAGTTCTTGAAGAATTGGATTATTTTAAAAAGGGAAATGAGACGAAAAACTTTGAAGCCAGAGAATTTATTCGTATTATTGACAAGTTGTCGTTAAACCAATCGTTACAAAACTGGATTACCATTGACCAGCCAAATCTTGGTCGTTTCAGGGTGGTTATGCATGAACGGGAAAACTCTATCGACGCTACCAGAATTTTTGGAGAGAACACTGCAGATCACCGCATTCTCAATGCAGCGATCTCTTTGAGTGAAGCCTATCCGCGAAAAAAAATTATTTTGGTGAGCAAGGATATCAATCTTCGGCTTAAGGCCAAATCCTTGAATATTATGGCTGAAGATTTTCAAACCGGAAAAATAAAGGATCTTGAAGCGTTATATACTGGCAGTACAGTTATTGAAGGACTTTCCAAAGTGATTATTGATAACATTTACGAACATGACTGCTGCCTGCCAGAGGAGATCGGAATCGAAGAACCTGTAGCTAATCATTACTTTATTCTAAAAAATAGCCGCGCTTCTGTTTTGGTCTTCTATAATC
Organism: Burkholderiales bacterium; assembly: GCA_024235795.1. Lineage (GTDB taxonomy): Bacteria > Pseudomonadota > Gammaproteobacteria > Burkholderiales > Nitrosomonadaceae > Nitrosomonas. Next base: position 737,929 of record JACKLR010000002.1, read on the forward strand.
CTGAATCGCAAAGAATTGAACGCATCCAGAAGAAATCAGCCTACAGAATTACGCCAAAAAATGCTGAACAGGTTTTTGCGTTACATGCAATTACACATCCAAATATCAAACTGGTGACTTTGCAAGGGGTTGCTGGAACAGGAAAAACATTGCTGGCACTGGCTGGTGCATTGGATCAGAAAAAACACTATAAGCAAATCTATCTTGCACGGCCTATCGTCCCGTTGAGCAATAAGGATATTGGCTACTTGCCAGGAGACATTAAGTCAAAGCTCAACCCCTATATGGAACCGCTTTGGGACAACCTGAAATTCATCAAAAATCAATTCACTGAAAAAGAAAAGGAATACAGAAGAATAACCGATGCACTTGAGCAGGAGAAACTGACCATTACGCCACTTGCGTATATTCGTGGCAGAAGTATTTCGAATGTCTGTTTCATCGTCGACGAGGCGCAAAACCTAACGCCGCATGAAGTAAAGACCATTATCACGCGTGCGGGTGAAAACACCAAAATCATTTTTACCGGTGATATATACCAAATCGATACACCGTATCTTGATTCGCAAAGTAACGGTTTGTCTTATCTTATAGATAAAATCAAACACCACGAAATCTATGCGCATGTACGACTGGAGAAAGGCGAGCGCTCCCATTTGGCTAATTTGGCGAATGAATTACTTTAAAACACAGATTTCATGGATGTCAGCTGTAATTTCAGTTTTAACAAGAAGCTCCGCCGGTTGAACGGAGCTTCTTAACATCTGATTTTATTGTCTCATGATCGACCGAAGGTCGATGCTGGTTTAAAACCACCGCATTCATGCGGTAACAAAAACCGTGTGCGAAGCACTCTAAATATAGCTGGTTGGCTTCAGCCAAAACTGAACCTACCGACTTTAGTCGGTAGTAGTTCAGTTCCAATTTTGCCTATAAGGGCAGCATTGTTTTTTCGAATAAAACAGCGCCAGTAATGTCGATCAGTTTCACTGTCATTTCGCCATCGATAGAAATCTCGACCAAACCGAAGGATTGCAAATGCGGTGGAGGAGAGTTTTGTCCAATACCTTCCGTACTGGGCGCGCGCACATATTCATACTGTGGGCCAAAGCTTGCATCAAGGTTGCCCGAGCCGAATGCACCTGCATGGATCGGTCCGATAACGAATTCCCAGAATGGGTTAAATTCTTGAAATGTCGCAAGCGACGGATCGTATGAGATGGCAGCAGTAAAATGGACATCGGATGTGAGATAGACAACATTTTTTATTTCGTGATCCTTGATAAATTTCAGGATTTCAGCAAGTTGTACTTCACGTCCTAAAACAGCCGGATCATCTTGTGCCCAAGCATCACGATCTGTTTCGCCGCCGGTTACAATACTCAATGGGTCATGTGTGGAAATAATTTTCCAAGTGGCTTTGGATTTTATTAAAGCGTCTTTTAACCAGGCCAGTTGCTTCTGACCGAGCATTTCAATACCTTCGGAATCATAATTGTCTGGATTGGGGTCACGGAAGCTACGCTCATCGAGCAAAAATAACTCCATATGTTTGCCATGTTGTACGCTGCGATACAATTTTGTGCCGTCAATGGGATTATATTCGAACAAAGCCTGTCTGGCGTTCGCAGCTAGCACATCCGCAGAGATGCCGAAATACGGTGCGCCAGCGGGCATGATTTCTCCCGGGTACCAGTTGTTGGATACTTCGTGGTCATCCCACTGTACATAGACAGGTGTTTTGGCAAGAAAATGCGCCATTTTTGCATCACCAAGATTATATTTCCAGTTGGCGCGAAAATCATCCAATGTAATGGCTACAAAGTCTTTGGCCGGATTATTGATCCAGGTGCCACCACCCACATCTGCCGGTATTTCCTTGTCAGCTGGAATCTGGCCGTCAGCATAAATCATGTCGCCCTGGAACAAGGCGAAATCAGGATTTAGCTTTGACATTGAATCAAAAACGACGTAGCCGCCCTTGATTAATTCGCCATCTACATGCGTAATGGATAAATCAGGATTGCGCCCCCATCCTTGTCCGCCCAGATCAGCCGCCCAGACAAAACGAACAGGGTTGGTTTTGGCTGAATCACTCGCTGTTTTAAAAGTAGACAACGTTCCTTTAACTTTTTCTTTAACCTTTCCTTTAACCGTTGCTTTCGTATGTTGTGCGAGCGGTTTGCAGGTAGCCTGATAATAGTATTGCTTACCGGGTTTTAACCCTTTAAAAACCAGTGAACCGGTATAGTCAGATTCATCTGAAACACGGTGTGACTTTTTTCTGACAATGTTTTTATTTTTATCCGTGATTAGATTTTTGTGGGTTGTCAGTGAAAATGTCAAAAGCGCATCCTGTTCAGCATTACACCGGCCCCAAAGTACAACGCTGTCGCTGGTTACATCGCCTGCTTGGCTGTATACCATGCCAGCAGTTGCTATCGAGCTACCGGACAGAAAAATTGCACTAACGAAAAATCCATATGCAAATATTAGTTTTCCAGTTTTTTGTAAATTCATTTATGTTCTCCTAATAATGATTCTTGTCTACAAGCTATCTTTGCTTGTAAAAAATATGATAGGAAAAGTATGTGAAATAAGTATGTCGCGGGAATGACATTTTCTTGAAGAAACTGTAACTAATTGCAACAGCGCATCATTGGAATCAGCAGAGAAATTGACAATATATTGCCATTCTTCTGAGATTAATCATTCTTCATAGAACACCTTTTATATGATTTGAGATAGTTTCTGGAAAAATACACGAATGTGTTTCAGGAATCCAATCAATAAAATGTATTACCTGATTTAAGGAGAGGTAAATTAAAGGATTTTAGAAAGCAATTAAAACACATACAGAAGAATGAGGGAGTTGTTCGCCTGAGAGTGAGTGTCTTGACATCCTAAGATGCCTGTCAAAAAACTTAAACTCACGTCTATACGTACTCGTCCAAGCCGTAAATCTCAGAGAAAAGATCAGGTCGTTAAATAAATTCTTCATGAAAAATTAAAATAATAGTAATTATACGTACACAAATACTGCGTATCGTATGCACTTGTAACATCGTAGTTTTTTATGGAAGTCTATCTTTAATCATTATGAGGTTATACAATGAAATACGGTAATGTTTTAGCAGTGGTAATGGTGTTTATAATGACGACGGCAAGCAGTGCATTATTTGCAAGAAGTGATGTCATGCTTAAAAACAATTTGCGGGTAAATGCAGTTGGGATTGCAACAAGTTCCGGCAGCATGCCACACGTCAAGGAGAGGGCAAGGAAGTCACGAATAGGATCTCAATCGCTCTCTTCAGTTGATCAGTTCGCAAGCAGGTTCACGAACAAAGATAAAGTTAAATCTAATCTGAAGTAATGAACAATGCGTTTATATCGGTTCTAATGAAGTGTGCTAGCTCAGACCTGATCTGACAGTTGCTCGTATTTTTAGGTGTCTGTCAGTTTAGATTTGAGCTAAATGTTTTTCTGCTGTTAACACCAAGGGACTTTGTCGTACCTTAACTGCCAATCGATTTTGTATTATTTAACAATAGCATATACTGGCAGAGATGAATAATGTTTGACGAAGCGTTATGGATTCTGAGCAAGCTCACCCAGTTCTTTTTTTCGACGCCATTCAAACGCGTTTAAATGCAGCTCAAAATTAACGGAAACACCGTTAAATTTTGCAAGCCGTTGTTTACTAAAACTCCTGAATGATTCCAATGCCATTAATGTGTCAATGGCTATCCCTGGAAAACTCATTGCCGCCCTGGAATACGTGAGAATGCCTGTAGAGTTGATTGCTTGCAGTTTGGTAAATCTCAATGGATATCCAGCCGTCACACGCCAAAGCAGTTTTCGTCAACCTCTTTCCAGTCAACCAGTTTACCTATTAGCGCTGTTTGCTGACAGGAATATCAGTACAAAGACATTATTTTTTATACAATGTTTGCTTAATTTGCTGTTTTTGATTTATCTAAACCAGCAGAGCGTCTATGTTAGTTTGAAGCCATAGCAAATGGTAGTTTTGCAATCGGTGAACACGATTCTTTGATTGTGCCATGATTCCCTGAATTAAATTCGAAAATTTTTTCCAAGGATCGCCTTTTTAAATGGCTTTCTTTGAAAGCCATTTAAAAAGGCGGCAACATAATATGTGCCGCAATGTCAGGTCTCTTAAGATTGAATGCTATTTTTACTATTTTTTATTTAATTTTTAATTAAATCGCTGTCGAAAAAACTATTTTTTAACAGCTTTGCCCAGTAAAAAGGTTTTGAATAGCATCAAAACAAATGGCGTAAACCGGCAGTCCAGGTATCGCGGTCACGGTCTACTGTCGCGCTCTCATCGATGACATTTACACGTTGATAGCCGCCAAAAAGATTCGTCCGCTTGCTAAAGTGATACAGCCCGCCAACTGTAAAGCTCCTGGCTTTGCGTTTAAGGGCGAAATGTGTGCGATCAGCATCGGTCATGCCGCCTTGAGCGATAAACGTCGCGTTTCCGAGTTTGTATTGTCCGCCGACATACCAGATTTCACCATCGCCACCTGCATTCATTGCCGAGTTACATTGCCTCTCTATATCGCCAATAACACCTAAAGCGGCCGCATCCGAGCAGGTTGCTGCACCAAGCGCGTCACTAATGAACTCATACTGGCCCTGGATCTGAAAGTCTTTATACGACCAAAGTCCGCCGATTCGACCGACTTCTTCAGTTTTTAGATTAACAGCTGTGATTCTTTTTTGGGCAGTGCTAACGTTGTCTCTTGAATAACCGCCAAATACCTGAAATCTGTGATCTCGAAAGTCAAAATTATATTTTGCAGCAGCTTGAACATCCCATTCACCATCCTCGCCGCCAGTCTGGCCAATATTCCCACCTTGTCCACCAAGCACTCCCCCCAGATTGGCTTCAAGCTTTTCTGAGTCTCCGGGCATGAACAAAACGGCAAAAGAGAAGCCGTCGAATTCTCTGGAAGTAAAACGAATTACGCTGTTTACTGCAGAATATGCGCCGGAACCCAAACCGTTGGCGCTGGCAATCATGGTGCCGCCGCTACCGGCGGCTTGTAAGGTTGTATATACGAAAGGATCAATAGTCCAGCCACCGGCAAAATCGGCAAATGGCGAATGCGTGCGGCCAATTTTTAAGGTGCCGATTGAATCGTTAGTAATACCGACAAATATTTCCCGACTACCTTGAGTTGCGCCATTGGTGTTGAAGCCGAAGTCGATCATCGCCACCGCCTGAAATCCTTTGCCTAAATCCTCGAAAATACGGAAACCCCAAGAAGAAAAAAAAGTTGGATCGTTGACCGTAGACTGGCTGGAGAATCCTTCGATATCGATATGGCTGTATTCGGATTGAATTCTGCCAACAAGCGACATTCTTGTGCCGAATGCTGATGCTGTAACCGTTAACGCGACAATACCAACTAATACCATAGATACAAAATACTTATTCATTATGATCCTCTATTGAATGTTTAATAAATTTGAAAACAAAGTGATATGAGGGTGTAACAAAACATCTTTAGAATGTTTTTTGTATCTAGTTCGCACAACTAGGATGGTAAGTCCGAACCGTTGCATTTTGATGAAAACAAGGAGGTGAGATAGCACATTTAGAGATGAAAAAAATGCAGTTTCTTGCGGGACAAATTGCATTCGATGAATGAAGAAACCCTGTTCGGGTTGAGATGAAAATCAAACACACTGTTTTAACTATTAAGTATTATGCCAATGTTGGTTTAGATGTCTTAGATCGATGTGGAGTGGTTGAAACGAAAGGTGTCACGTGTAACCTTTCTGTGTTGTTCTTAAATGACTAAGAAATTCTTATTTCAATACTTTAAAAATTTGATATTTTTTGGAGGAAAAAAATGAATTTAGTAATGAAACCAAGCCGCACGGTTTTACTGGCGGCAGCATGTTTGTTAGTATTTTCAGCCGGCACGCTCAGTGCTGGCGATGATGATCACGATGACGATAAGGATCAAGGTAAAGCTTTTTTTCAGAGCGATTATCCAAATAGTCAATATCCAAATGTTTACAACAAATATTTGCAACCGGTTGTAACGGCGATTGATTATCATACGCGTGTCATCTATCTGTTCAACTATGAAAATGACGGACTGATCATTATCGAGCCTACAACCATTCCCGGCTGGCCGGCTGACTTGCCATTACAGCATACCGGTATTATGCCAGGCGCAGACGTCTTCTTTATCACTACCGATAATACCCAAGACCATGCGTCTTACGTTATTGCAATCACCGTGAATCATATCGACTGGGATGCAGGTACGGCAGATGTTGTGGTTGATTCTGTAACAGCAGCCGACGTGCCTAATACGCCGCCTTCACTGCCATTCGTCGAACAAGTGAACGATGCTCAGGGTGTGCCGAGCTGGATTTTCGGTAGAGGCACACAGTTGCATGGTTTCACATTGTTGCCAAACACTAATTATGCGTATGTGGCTGAATGGTCAGCGGATAAAATTCACGTGATCGATCTTGAAACCAATTCTTTTGCAGCAGTCAGTCCGATTACTATCCCTGGATATACGGAACAAACACATGGTGTTACCTTTAACAATTCAGGTACGCTTGGTCTCGGCACCGGATACTACTTTGACAATAGCTTTATTGACGTCTACGAGCCCAACAGAGAAACCGGTGATTTACAGGTGGTGGGCCAAATTAAGCTGGGTAATGAAAAACGCCAAGCTGCTTTTACACACTATGTCTACTGGCTGGATGAGCGGTTCGCACTGACGGCTTCTATGCAATTTGACAAAACTTCATTGACTCCGTCGACCACGAATAAAATCATTCCACCGAGCGTGTGGTTGTTGGATACGCATGAGGGCACTGCAGCGAAAATTATCAGCCATACAAACCATAAAAATGGCAAGGGTGTATTCCGTTCACCTTCAGATTTGACGGTTGCTAACGGCAAACTCTATCTGGCCGAGGAAGATTCGATTGCTCCTACCGAAGAAGGCTCTTTTATTTCTGGCAAAGATGGCTATATTTCTGTTTGGGATATAACCGATCGTTATAAACCCAAATTTTTGAAACGATTAAAACCAGGTGCTGAGCTGCCAGCAGGTTATTCAGTTGCGCATACCATCAGCCCATCTGCAGATGATCGTTACCTGATTATTGCAAGCTGGGTATCTGGTTATGTACTCAAACTGGATACGCTTACCGACACCATTGTCAAAGTATGGGGTCCAGCAGACGGTCTGGTTATGCCGCACGGCCTATTCTCAGCGGGTAGCATTCGTTAATCGCTAGAAAACCGTTTTTTCCGGCCCATCCTATTTCCCGGTGAATTTCAGTTCATTGGCAAAAACGGTGGGTCGTTTAAACGCTATAATAAACCACGACTAAAATGATCGATAAGGAGATACTCAATTGAAAAATCGGTTTTTTCAAAAGTGTTATACCTTTGTTGTCGCTGCGAGTGCGTTATTGCTGATACAAAACAGTGTAACCGCTGCGCCATTAGTTTTGCCGCGTCCCGTGCCGCTTCAAGCTGAAACCATTGCGCAATTAAAACATGCGCATGCAAACGAAAATGTGCAATGGCAACTGGTGGTTTTCGGATTTACCCGCTGCAAGGATATCTGCCCAACTTCACTTGGGAATTTAGCCATGCTGATTGACGCTGCTAATGCCGAACAAATCAAACTAAACGGCACATTTGTTTCAATCGATCCCGATAGAGACAGCGAAGCCGCGTTAGCAAACTACACAGAGCGGTTTGGTTCGGACATATCCTATCTTCGCTTCGAAGATGAAGAACTGGAGCGATTTAAGGCTACATTCGGTGTCGAAGCGTCCTTCTTAACCAAGAACGAAGGTAATATGGAACATTATCAGGTTGATCATAGTACAACAGCGTTTTTAATTGACCCTGAAGGCAGAATCAAGGTCATGTTCGATGCAGTTAAAGATGCTGCCAGCGTAGCGAAACTGTTTCATGAAAGCAGGGAGTTATTTTAATCATGAAAAAGACCTTCATGCTGATTGTGTCGTTTTTCTTGATAACCGCGCCTGTGTCCGCGATGCAAATTGAAGCCGACCCTCGCATCATTATTTCGTTTATGGATAATTCCCTGCCACCCGAGCTGGATATTTTGCGTGTAACCACTGATGTATCTGAAGATAATCACCTGATATTCCAGGTGCAAACCAAAGGTGAGCGGGTTAGCGGGAAAAATAGCGATTATATATTGTTAAATATTCTGCATGAAAAAACGTATGCACTGATTATCTCGTTAAACAAAGAAACAAAAGAATCAATACAGGTTTATGAGGGCGGACTCCACCCGGAAAAACAGTTAACATCAATAACATTCAAAAAATCTGGAATAAACAACGAACACGCCGGCTTTAGCGTCAGACGCATAAACCGCGGCGTGGAATTTACCATACCGCTCGACTGGATTAATTTCGGCGCAGATTTCGGTTTCGACGCATACACTGTACACGCTCGTATTAAAGAAAACGTATTATATATTGACGAAGTATATGATCAGGCGAGGCGGGGGCCTCAGGAAAAACGAATTTCTGCCATTACGCTGTTAAACAACATTTGTTCGCCAAAGAAATAAGTAACGAAGCGATACAGCCGATTTTGCTGATTCTGTCTCGTAAAACCTGCAAGCTGATAGTGTACTGCCATCTAAATATTAGACAATAAATGATGCCGGTATTTTTTGGTCTGCCGTTATCGATCCGTTGTTTTGTCTGTCAATCAGCGTGCAAAATTGTCCGGCGTTGGGTAGTAACAGCATTGAAAAGTATCCACTTAGAATTGTTAAGTTGTCGGCATTCTGCCGGGGAACTCTGGATGTCAGCATGGATAGTATTAGCTTGATAGAACGGTCGTTAAAGCTGTCCCATATCACAGTCAGGAAGCATTTAAAGACGGAAGCCAAGCCGACATATCAGTGTCAGAATTAAACCTCACCGAAGTTTGATAAGTACAAGGAATTATTAGGGAATTGGCTTAATGCTGAGGCACAGTTACCCAAAAGCTTTGAACCGGTTTATGATCGAATCCAAAGATCGACTGATGGAGTATGTTTAACCAAGACAGTTACACAGTTTAATTTACAGTCCCGCTTATCCAGTTACTCTTGCGAAGCATTCTTGTCAAGGAGATTCTCAGTTTCACAGTGTTCATGTTCTTTTTCTACTTTCTTTTCAATAGTATCGTCAGTTTTGATATCGATAGTGGTATGGGCGATTATTTTGGACTGCTGATCAGCAGAGGACGGTTCTTCTTTTTTGAAGTCATCTTTTTGTCTTACATCGATACTGGTATCGCTTCCTATCCTGATCTGATAGGTTGGTTCTGGCATGATAATGCTTGCCTGATCAAAAGCCTGTTTTATCCGCCTGATAGTCTCGCTACGAACTTTTAGAAAGTCAAACTTTTCTTGGTTAGTCCAGGCATAAATTCTCAAAACGATATTAAAATCTCCCAATTCTTCTATCGTCACCATTGGCTTCGGTTCAGCCAGGACACCTTCTATTGAATACAACGTTTGTAACGCGAGTGACTGTGCTAACTGCAAATCCTGGTCAGTATCAACGCCGACATCGAATTGAAAACGCCGTTCGGCACTACGCGAATAATTGATGATGATTGCCTTAAATACAATCGCATTAGGAATGCGAATATGATTACCGTCGGGGGAAAGCAGAATCGTTGCGCGTGTGGTGAGGCGTACAACGTAGCCTTCGTTTCCATCGATGTTGACAAGGTCATTGACTTCGAACGGATTGCGAAGGCTTAATAAGATACTGGCAATATAATTTTCAACAGTATCTCTGACTGCAAAACCGACAGCAAGCCCTACAATACCCGCAGCGCCTAATATTGAACCAAGTAATGCGGTAAGATCCAGCAAAGATAACGCAAGAACTAAACCAACCAGGATGAATAATAACTGCGTAATTTGTCCCAGAAGGTTTGCGATAAAATAATTTGGTGCGATTCGGCGATACAGACTTTTGCGTCGAGATAGCCAACGGCCAAAAAGCCATGTCAATGTGAAGGTGATTATTGCCAATAGAAAAACCGGAAGGCTGGTTAGCAATTCTTTCGCAGTTCTTGCGAGCTTCTGCAAAGTGGTTTCCAAACGTTCTTGCAGGTTATGAGTAACTACCAGTTCATTTTCTACCTCGACGACACCTTCGACCTGCTGGGAAAGCTGCATTGCCTTGTTTTCTGCTGAAGATGAGTTGACATCGCCCTGAAGCGTCACAATCCCGTTGCTCACCAAAATTCTGACAGCCTTCAAATTGTCCATTTCTGAAAAGATTTCCTGCAATCGCTTCTTGATTTTCTGATCATTTTGCGCGGAACTGTTAACTTTAATGACTTTTTCCGTACTTTGTGCATTCTTTAATTCTGTGTCGCCTGCTATCAGGTCTTGCAGTTGATCAGCAAACAGCAGGCCTGGGGCAAGCGCGATCCAAAGCGCGAGTAATGTTATCAATGTTTTTTTATAATCTATATTGCGCATCTTTATCAATTTCCAATTGTTATCACCGATGGATCAGGAATCAAATATGGGTTTATTGATATCAGCAAATTTTGCTTGCCTTTGTTCGTAAATTTTTTCACATTTCTCAAATCGCTTAATTATTTCTTTCTTATCTGATGCACTACGAAGGCTTTCATTTGACGCTTCCAGAATTAATTTTGCGTGGTTGAATAATGCTTCAGAATAATGGTGTTTTTTGCTGACAAGCAGGATCCTGGAAATCGTTTCAAGCAAGTGAATCAACACCATTTCATTACCAATTGCATTTTGTCTAAGCGGATGAAACATGGTGTTTGCCGCATCAGTAAATTCAAATCCACGTTTTTTTATCCGAATAATACCGCCCTGGTCTTCCAGATAATCAAGTGGAAAGTTTTTATTGGCCATACGTCCAAGTGAAGAACTGAGCCAATCAATGCAAGAAATTGCTGTCAATGAGTCGTTAATTCCAGGCGACAATGCGCGTAATGCAATTTGCAGTAATTGCATAATTGCAAATTCAAGGTCATTAAATGGTGTTCTTTTTCGACCTAAAGAAATGCACAATGTCAGCATATGTTTATGCGCTTCATTGATGTCATCTGCATGATAAACATTAATTATTGGAGAATTTTCGATAATAAAGTCGCCGGGGCGTAACAATAATTCAATGTGTTGGTTCTCTTTTTCTGCGATATTAACGAGTCTGGGCAGATCAATATATTCCGCGTAGCCACTGGTGGTAGCTAAAACAGTTTCCGATTGCATTGGATGTGTGGCGATATTCCATTTTTGCGCCGATGATTGGATAATTTGTTGCACATCCAAATCGAACAATGTTTCTTCGATGGTTTGGTTAAGCTCTTGTCCAATGAGTGAAATAATCTGGTCAGCTTGTATGGTTGTGGAAATATTGTGGGTAAAATAGATCAAACCGATTACAGCAAAAACTGTTAGTAATAAGCTTCCAATAAACGAAATGATTGGCAGGTGTTGTGCGGAATCTGGATGTGTATCAATGAATGCAAGTAAAGTCAGACCAAATAAAAAACTGCCGACAAGCAGTCCCAGTACTACCTTGTTCTTGGTGTCACGTAAAAAGCTGTGAAGGATTTTTGATCCGAATTGATTTGCCGCCAATGTTAGCGCAACAACTGAAATAGAAAAAACAACGCCGGTAAGCGATATGATGGCGCCAGTTGTCACAGCCAGCACTTGCCGAATGCCAAAGGTCCCAATCTGAAAAGCATTTGTCCATGACCAATGATAAACGCCTGCTTGCTGGTCAAAATACAATAGGGCAATAGCGGAAATGACAAGGGCTGTTGATATGATTGTGGGTATAAACCAAATGGTTGTGAGCAGTTTTTCCCAGAGTAATTTGATCATGGCGAATTGTCCGTATCCTGTTTCTGTCATTCTGTTGCTACTATGTATGAGCTGTCGAGAACCGAACGACAGGCCATTAGCTAAATGGGCTGCGACAGTTAAATAGAGCTTGTAGTTGTATTTTGAAGAAAAGTGGTTATGTAAAACATAATGAGAATTATACGTGATTACAAAGTACAAAAATCAGTATCTTCTTGTTATGTCATATACCGACAGTTAGATATTAATGAAACTTTCGATAATGGCACCAAGTATCGTAAATCAAGCTGCGGTTTTGAGATAGTGCCCTGCTGTATGAATAATCGCAGGTATTTGTGCAGTGCATTCACTATAAAAGCGTTTTCAGCTTTTAACAAGAGACATTTGCAGAAGGCTGTCGCGTTATTTTATGACAGCTCAATCCAAACTGGCTGGTGGTCTGATGCTTGTGTGAATGGATCCGTGCCATGGTTTTTGAGGCGGTTTCTCAGACCATCGGTGATGAAAATGTGATCATAACATTCGGGTTGATCAACAAAATCAACTGGATGTATACCTACCGTTGGGGTATGCGGTTCGTTTGGGCGCAGTACAGAATGCGCATCATGGAAATCCGGTATGTGATTCTCAAATGGTTTGAGAATCTGCAACCGTTCGTTTGCAGTGGCAGAGAAATTCAAATCCCCGCACAGTATTGCTTCAGCAGGCCGAGGAAAAGTTGCAAACGGGCCGCCTTTTTCTGCAACTTGCATTGAACGCCCAGACATGTGGCTGGCTTCAGCATGCAAGTGACGAATGGTTTCGATTTGCAATTCACGCTGTGACCCGGAATAGTATTCAAGATGCGTTGTCATTACCCGTATCGAACCAAAATTAGTAGTGATAACCACTTCTGCCAAAGAACGTTGCATACTGGGCGTCTCGGATTCTGCAGCCCAGGGCAAGAGATGCCGCCAGACTTGACCAACCGGCAATCGGGAAAAAATTGCGTTGCCAAATAGGCTCCTGCTGTGGTTGTCATGCTCACCCGGAATGTCAGTTGCCGGACAGTAAACTGCAGTATAGCCGTTCAGACCGGTAGAAAGTAGTTTAAATTGATCTTCACCAGAACTGCCTGGTAAACCGGGAAAATTAACAGCGACTTCTTGCAGGCAAATGATGTCAAAATCACCGATTTGCCGAATTGTATCGAGGATGCGGGTAAGATCGACCTTGCCATCGATACCGCGGCCCCATTGAATATTCCAGCTTAATAGCTTCATGGCTTTTGGGTGACTGTCATAACAGCATATTCATTTGAGCATTTGAATGATGCGTGCAAATAGTTGGGGAATATGCAGTTTTGTCAAGACTTAGAAAATGCGGCTTGAAAAATTCTCGAAGTAGTGTTGATCAATTTCATCACGGGAGAAGTGATGATTTTGACCGCCGCGTTGTGCGATTTTTAATGCCCCCATCAACGAGCCAAGTTGTCCTGCTGACTGCCAATCCATGTCATTGACAATGCCGTAGATCAGGCCGGCGCGATAGGCGTCACCACATCCGGTAGGATCGACTACTTCCGTTGGTTTTACACTTGGAATTTTGATTTGTTTGTTATCGGAATAGATAACAGAGCCTTCTGCGCCCAAGGTGACAATGAGTGCTTTGGTTTTTGCAGCAATAGCTTCCAAAGAGAGTCCGGTACGCTCCTGCAGTAACTGGCCTTCGTAGTCATTTACTGCAATATAATCTGCTTTATTAATAAAACCAGCCAGTTCTTCTCCATTAAACATGGGTAATCCCTGACCCGGATCGAATATAAATGGAATCCCAGCCGTATGAAATTCATGTGCATGCTGCATCATTCCATCGCGGCCATCAGGCGCTATGATACCCAGCTTGATTTGTGAGGCATCATTAACAGAATTTAGATGTGAAAAATTCATGGCGCCCGGATGAAATGCAGTAATCTGGTTGTCATCCAGATCGGTGGTAATAAACGCCTGCGCAGTGAACGTGTCTTTAACATGCAGAACGCACGATTGGTCCAGACCTAGACGATCAAATCGCTCGAAATAGGGTTGGATATCATCGCCAACCGTTGCCATCATTACAGGTTCTCCACCAAGCATTTTTAGATTGTAGGCAATATTTCCGGCGCAGCCACCAAATTCGCGGCGCATTTCAGGGACCAGAAAGGCGACATTCAGGACATGAATTTTCTCGGGAAGAATATGGTTTTTGAAATGATCAGGGAAGACCATAATGTTATCGTAAGCAATAGAACCACAGATCAGAGTGCGCATAAATTTTTAATATACAATATCTTATAGAAGGTTTGTTGAATTCTTCGGCAGCCGGTCACTATGAAACACAGAATAGCTATTGTGAAGTTTTTTGTTTCCCCTTGTTCTTTTGAAGAGCAAGGGGAGATTCGTTATGGCGAAACATTGAATGCGGTGCAAATAACTATGATACCACTGAAGTTGCGGATATCCGTCTAGCTGTTCGGTTTCCAGCAAAGATCCAGTTCGCGTGCAGCCTTGACATCGTCAAGTTTCTTTAATGGCATGGTATGCGGTGCATTTTTAACGAGATCGGGTTGTTCCTTAATTTCGGCCAGAATTTCTCTCATGGCTGTTATGAAAGCATCCAGTGTTTGTTTTGATTCGGTCTCGGCAGGTTCGATTAGCAAACATTCCGGTACCAGAATCGGGAAATAGGTTGTAGGGGCATGAAAACCTTTGTCCAGCAGGCGCTTGGCAAGGTTCATGGCGGTAATGCCCGTTTTGTCTTTGATATCTTTCAGCGTTACGATAAATTCATGGCTTGCCCGACGGGTAGGGTAGGCAATTTCGAATCCGACTTTTCTGAGCTCGGCCATTAAATAATTGGCGTTCAATGTAGCAAACTCAGCAATACGGTGCATACCGTCTTTACCCAAAAGACGAACATAAACATAAGCACGTAATAATACGCCAGCATTGCCCATATGTGCCGACAGACGCCCAATCGACTGTGGCTGTTCTTTTTCGTTTACCCAACGGTATTTGCCATTTTCCAGTGTCACAAATGGTACCGGCAGAAATGGCAATAGCCGTTTGGCTACGCCTACCGGTGCTGAACCCGGTCCGCCACCGCCGTGAGGGGTTGAAAAAGTTTTATGCAGATTAATATGTATGACATCGAACCCCATATCACCGGGTTTTACCTTACCCAGTACGGCGTTCAAATTGGCGCCATCGTAATATAACAAACCGCCTGCCTGATGAACAACACGGCTCATTTCAGTGACATTTTCTTCAAACACGCCGAGGGTGGAGGGATTTGTTAACATTAAGCCCGCAGTTTGCGGTCCTACAGCTGCTTTTAAAGCGTCCAGATTGACATTACCTTCCTTGTCAGTAGCAATTTCGACGACTTTAAAGCCGCACATAACTGCCGTTGCGGGATTAGTACCATGTGCTGCATCCGGTACGATAATTTCAGTACGGGCAAAGTCGCCACGGGATTCGTGGTATGCGCGAATCATCATGACGCCAATTAATTCGCCCTGTGCACCGGCCATCGGTGCAAGACTGATGCCGGCCATGCCGGTAACATCTTTTAATATTTCCTGCAAGTCATACATGCAGGCAAGGAATCCCTGGCCAGTATTTTCTGGAGCAAGTGGATGTCTGCTCAGAAACTGTGGCAGCATTGCCAATGAATTGCAGGCACGCGGATTATATTTCATGGTACATGAGCCCAATGGATAGAACTCGGTGTCAATTGAGAAATTCTTTTGAGATAACCGTGTATAGTGGCGCACGGTATCCATTTCAGAGACTTCAGGTAGCAGCGGTTGTTTTTTTCGCAGAAAATTATCAGGAATGCCGTCTATACTTGCAGTTGTTGTCGGCGCTTGTGAATAATTACGACGCCCGGATCGTGCGTGTTCAAATATCAGCATGTTCAAATTTAATAGGTGTTTGATTAATGGAATTATTTCAACGCCGCCAGTGCTGCTTCATAGTTAGGCTCATCAGCAATTTCTGGAACGAGTTCTGCATGAACGATGGTGTCCGATTCGTCCAAGACAATAACAGCACGTGCTGTGATACCCGCAAATGGGCCCTCTGCAATTGCCACGCCGTAATCTTTCATGAAGTTTGCGCCACGCATGGTAGAGAGCGTAATCACTTTATCCAGGTTTTCTGTGTCACAGAAACGGCTCATGGCGAAAGGTAAATCAGCAGCAATAATGAGGACAACCGTGTTATCCATATTGCTGGCCTGTTCGTTGAATTTACGCGTGGAGAGGGCGCAGACCGGTGTATCCAGACTGGGTACAATATTCAGTACTTTTTTCTTGCCGGCGAAATTTTCAAGTGTGACATCGGCCAAATCACGGTTGACAAGTGAAAAGGCCGGTGCTTTTTGACCAACTTTGGGAAAATCACCGTCAATACGAATTGGATTGCCTAAGTGTGTGACCATATTAATTTCCTTACAATTTTTGATTAAACAATCTTTTAGTTATACTGTTAATAATTCAGTGTAGAACAATCAGCATAATCCGCGCTAGTTAAGCGCCTGCTCTAACTGCTCGACATAGTTTTTTATATCTGCAGCGGTTTTTGTTTCCGTTGCGCATACCAATAGTGTATTTTCCATATCCGGGTAATATTCCTGCAGATTCAGTCCTGCCAGTATGCCTTTCTTTTTAAGTTTTTCCAGGATTCCATCAACAGGTTTCGATAATCTTAAGACCGCTTCATGAAAAAATGGGGCACTAAACCCTTTGTCAACGCCTGAGATTTTTTCGAGCTGTTGAACCAGATTTATTGTATTTGCATGTGAGTGTGCAGCAACTCTGCGCAACCCTTCCGGACCAAGTAAAGCCATATAAATCGTCGCAGCAGTAACCATCAAGCCTTGATTGGTACAGATATTTGAAGTGGCTTTAGACCTGCGAATATGTTGTTCACGGGCCTGAAGTGTTAACACGAAACCTCGTTTCCCGTCCAGATCGTTTGTGCGGCCAATGATTCTGCCGGGTATCTGGCGAATCAAGTTGTTTTTGCATGCCATGAAACCAAAATATGGGCCACCGCTGGATAATGGAATTCCCAACGGTTGTCCTTCGCCGACAGCAATATCTGCACCCTTGCTGCCCCATTCTCCAGGCGGTGTTAATAGCGCTAAAGTCGTTGGATTGACAACGCCGATAGCAAGTGCATTTTTACTGTGTACCCAATCGGTAAGTTCGTCGACTTGTTCCAGAACACCGAAAAAGTTGGGCTGCGGAATCACAAACGCCGCGATATCTTCATTACTGAATTCTTCCAGCGCTTCAGGTAAAATACGTCCTGTTTCTTTATTGAAAGGCAGTTCGATAATATCAATTTTCTGATTGCTGACAATTGCACGCACAACTTTTCTGTAAATCGGATGAACGGTCTGCGGTATTAAAATTTTGCGGGACGTTCTATGTGAACGAACGGCCATCAAAACGGCTTCAGCAAGCGCAGTGGCGCCATCATACATGCTGGCATTGGAAACATCCATCCCGGTCAGAGAAGCCATCATCGTTTGATATTCATAGAGTAGCTGAAGCGTACCTTGACTGGCCTCTGCCTGATAAGGGGTGTACGATGAATAGAATTCGCCACGCGTTGTAATTTGCCAGACCGCGGCAGGGATATGGTGTTCATAAGCGCCTGCACCAATAAAATTCTGGTAAAAGCCATCCTGATTGGCGCGCTCCATCATTAACCGTGTGATTTCCATTTCGCTCAGCCCGGGTGGTACTTCTTTTAACTGGCCGCTTTTTAAATCGGCTGGGATTTCATCAAAAAGTGTGTCAATTGAATCTGCGCCAATGCTGGCTAGCATTTCAGCAATATCTTCTTTTGTATGTGGGATAAACGGCATGGTTATTTATGAATGAATCTCTAATAAAAATATTTAACAAGCGTCCTGTGGTTTTCTGCAAAAGCGGATTAAATCCTAATGGTCTTCGCTATCGAGAACTTTTTGATACCCGGCTGCATCCAGCAAGCCGTCTAATTCAGATGGATTACTTGGTTTCAATTTGAATAACCAGGAGCCATAAGCATCCTGATTAATGTTTTCGGGACTGTCAACAAGCGGTGTATTGACCTCAACAACCTCACCGGAAATCGGTGCATAAACATCAGCAGCAGCTTTCACAGATTCAGCTACAGCACATTCCTGCCTTTGTGAGAAAGTGTCGCCGACCTGCGGTAATTCGACAAAAACCATATCGCCCAGCAATTCCTGGGCATGATGTGTTATACCCACACTGACAATGCTATCTGCTTCGGATTTAACCCATTCATGTGATTTGGTATATTTCAGATCTGTTGGAATACTCATATTTTTACTCCAGTATTAGTTTTTTTGATAATCCCGAATTAAATCAGAACTTTTCCGTTCCGTACAAATGGGTATTTTACCACTTTGGCGCGCAATTTTTTGTCTCTAACCACGACATGTACTTCATCGTCTATGGATATTCCTGTGGCAATACGAGCCAAAGCGATGGACTGATTTATGGTTGGTGAAAATCCCCCGCTGGTGATTTCGCCTTCAAATTCCTGGCCGTTATGGCAAGCAATGACTTTTTGGTGGCTTCTGAGAACACCCCGGTCCAGCAAAACAAGTCCGATTAACTGCTGAGATACTTTTGAGTCCAGGAGTGCTTGCTTGCCAATAAAATCACAATCACTTTTTAAGTCGACTGTCCAACCAAGTCCTGATTCCAATGGTGATGTGGTTTCATCCATATCCTGTCCGTAAAGATTCATTCCGGCTTCGAGACGTAAAGTATCACGTGCACCCAATCCCGCTGGCGCTACACCTGCAGCATGTAGTGCCTTCCAGAACACGGGCGCTTCTTCAGCGGGCAAAATGATTTCAAAACCGTCTTCACCGGTATAACCGGTACGAGCGATAAAGAATTGATCCACTGTGGCGGACTGAAATAATTTTAGTTCTTCCGTAGCGTTCTTCGATTCAGGTAAAACCTGCCAAACTTTGGCACGTGCACTAGGGCCCTGCACAGCTATCATTGCTAGATCACGGCGGGGTTTGATTTCCAGGTTCGGTGCTAATGTGTCACGTTGTTTGAGAATCCAGGCAACATCTTTGTCAGCAGTGCCAGCATTGACAACAATGCGAAACCATGATTCAGATAGAAAATAGACAATAAGATCATCGATGACACCACCCTGAGGTGTCAACATACAGGTATACAAGGCTTTGCCTGGGATTGTGAGTTTGTCAACATTATTGGCGACGAGGCGACGTAGAAAGTCGCGCGTATTTTCGCCTTTAATATCAATGGGCAGCATGTGCGAGACATCGAACATGCCCGCATCCTGACGGACCTTATGGTGTTCTTCAAGCTGAGAACCATAATGAAGCGGCATGTCCCAGCCGCCGAAATCCACCATCTTGGCATTCATTTCACGGTGCGTTTGATTAAGGGGTGTTTTTTTCAGCACGGATTTTTCTCCCGGTATTAAAAATAAGTCATCGTTTAGTTATAATAGTAAATGACTTCACCCCTCTGTCCTTTTACCTGAGAGATTTACGGAAAAGACCGTGTGCCCCTTCGGTGGTCAAGACCAAGTGCTTGACGCTCTCCAGATTGCCTGTATCAAGCGGTTTTCAGGGAAAATTGACACGTTTAACCTTGCCTGAGCGATTCCGGGGGAGTTACGCCTTCGGCGGCGCTATGTTGATTCATTGATTAGCGCGCTCTCCTGCTTGAACATATGTTGGCTGAGTGCGAACTATACCTTAGCAAGAACCATTTAGACAAGACTTGAATAACATTTCATAATTTCTAAATCATTGCTACCGTGTAAATTTTCAATTTAATGTATTGATTGATAGAATGAAATATTGATTACTGAAATCAAATCATAGTTGCAGTATTTTATGATAGGAATATCTTGGTTATTAAGGTATTTTTTGATTTTAATGCAACACAAAAAATAAAATAGCTAATTATCTGTAATAAGGGACTACAAATATTAATGAAAACCGCTCTGATTACCGGAACAAATCGTGGCATAGGTCTAGAATTTGTACGCCAATATGCGCAGGATGGCTGGCGTGTTCTGGCTTGTACACGCGATCCATCTACTTCACGGGAATTAAACCAACTGAAGTCACAGTATCCTGATGCAATACATGTTCATGCACTTGACGTAGTCAATCATGAACAGATAGCACACTTGTCGCATGAATTGGCAAAGGAAAAGATTGATCTGCTGATTAACAATGCTGGTGTTTACCCTACAATCCGTGGCGCCAGTTTCCATCAAATAGACTATGAAGCCTGGGCATATGCATTTGAAGTTAATACCATGGCACCGCTTAAGATGGCGGATGCATTTTATTCACAGTTATCAAGAGGTGAATTGAAAAAGATTGTAACGATTACCAGCAAAATGGGGAGTGTTGCCGATAATCGCGGTGGTGGCAGTTATGTTTACCGCTCAAGTAAATCGGCAGTCAATATTGTCATGAAAAGCTTGGCGATTGATTTAGAATCAAAAGGTTTTATTGTGGCGTTGGTACACCCTGGTTGGGTAAGAACAGATATGGGTGGGCCCAATGGGCTGATTTCAGCCGAGAAAAGCGTTTCGGGAATGCGGCATGTGATCAATGAATTGATACATACGGATACCGGGAAATTTTTTGCTTTTGATGGCCAAATCATTCCTTGGTGAAATAATTGTTTTTTATAAATCTGTAAATTTATTAATCGCTCCTGCAAATAACCGAAAAAATATGAGTGGACATACTTTTGATCTTGATAAAAATGAATTGATTAAACAATCATTCAGCCAGATGGATGTACATCTGCAGGGAACACAATATAGCCGAGCGCAAAAACTGGCACTAACCTGTCGAATTTTGTTCGACAATGGCCATGATTCAGGACTTGCCGGTCAAATTACTGCGCGAGGCGAGAAACAGGGCACGTATCTGACACAGCGTCTGGGCTTAGGGTTTGATGAAATCAGCGCGGGTAATCTATTGCTGGTTAATGAGGATCTCGAGGTGCTGGAAGGTGAAGGAATGGCGAATCCCGCAAACCGTTTTCATTCCTGGTTGTATCGTGCCCGTCCGGATGTGCAGTGCATTATTCATACGCATGCCCTACATACGGCAGCACTGAGTATGCTCGAATTACCGCTTGAAATTTCTCATATGGATAATTGCGTGTTGTTTGATGATGTGGCTTTTTTACCAAAATGGCCGGGTGTTCCAGTCGGCAATGAAGAAGGGGAACTGATCGCACAGGCGATTGGTGCAAAACGTGCGATTTTGCTGGCCCATCACGGTTTACTCGTGGCTTGCTCAAGTATTGAAGAAACCTGTCTATTGGCAATGGCATTTGAGCGGGCGGCAAAAATGCAACTGCTTGCGTGTGCTGCTGGAACGATTAAACCCATCAATCCCGAGCTTGGGCGGGAAGCTCATGATTGGATTCTCCGCTCGCAACGTAGCGCAGTTGGTTTTGCCTATTATGTGAGACGCTGCCTTAAAAATAACAATGGCGATTGTCTTGAATAAGTATTCAATCGACGAGCTTTTTATTGCTTAAGGTACTTGCTAATCGCTTTATGCTTTAACAATACTTTTGTTTTTTGTACCACAGTACAGTAGTCGCTCAACCCTCACCACCTTAAAATCAAATCATGGTTACAAGCACTGTAACCGATTCAAACAAACGTGAATGTGATCTTTCAATTTTCGCTGGTCGGCTTATTAGGTACTGGCGGCTAACTTAATCGCTTCCGGCTTAGGTAACACGTCAAACCACCGCGTTCTTGGGTGGTTTTTTTAAGCTATGTAGTAATTCAATGTTGAGTGGCTGGTTATATAAAGTTGGAATATAGAAATGAGGACTAATACCATGGAGACAACGGAATTCGTGAATTGGTTGAAATCAATAAAGCGCCTTAGTCGCAGTCAACGCGATAAACTTCGGGAGAAAATAAACGGAAAAGCAGGAAAAGAAAAAACTGGAAATGATGTAGTATTAACGCTGATTAAGCAGCGTCTTAATAACAAGCCTGTATGTCCACATTGCAAGGAAACAGAACTTTATCGTTGGGGAAAATCCAATGAATTGCAGCGATATCGCTGCCGTCAGTGCAATCGCACATTCAATGCATTTACAGGTACACCACTGGCACGTTTACGCCATAAAGATAAATGGCTAAAATTTGAGCAAACTATGAATGACGGACTCAGTCTTCGCAAATCGGCCAGTGTTTGTGGAATAGCTGTAAATACAAGTTTTAAGTGGCGACATCGTTTTTTGCAATTACCAGCAACAACGCAATCAGACGAGGTAGGTGGTAAAGCTGAAGTTAATGAAACTAATTTCATGAGTTCTTTCAAAGGGTATCATCATCTGCCGAAAACACCACAAAAAAACGCCGGTAATGCGGCTAAGAGAAATTTTTCAAAAAAATAGATATCTTGCCTGTGGTACGCAACCGCTTTGGAAAGAGTATTAATCGTCTATAACGCGGTGCAAGTGAACAAAGCGTACCAATGCGCAAGGTTTTGTCACTTTGTCAATTTGATGAAGTGACGTTTTATTCCCGTGAAAGAATTCGTCAAAGGAGCGAATGTAATCTTGACTAACTAAGGTCGTAACGGATTTGCGTTCATCAGGTTTGAGCGGTTCGATACTGCAGTGTAGAATCAGTGTCTTTATCCAGTGTGCAGCATTGTGCGAGCAGAAAGTGTGTCGTAGTCAACGGCGCAATCACAGTAATGTTCACGCAACTGTTGTCAACAAATAGAATTGTCCGGTTTTATAGCGAATAAACCGTTTGCATTAACGACGAAGCAATCAAATAAACAACTCTTATCGGAATCGTCCGGAAGAAAGACTTGCGGATTCAAGTCACTTTGGTTTAGAGATACCATAATATATTCAACAAGTTTCTCTAATGGCTTTCGTTAGAGAAACTCACCTAATGGAAAATCTGGGCTTAATCTCCAATCCGGCAGTAAGCGTTGATCGATTTGAGCGATGTACTGCTTGATTTCTTTAATTTGCGGCAATAATTCGTTCTTCTGGAAATTTTTCCAGGTATATGATATTTATCATAAATAGCCAAAAAACTGCTGTCTGAACAATTGGGAATGTTAAAATTATCCCTTATTTTTATCCGATCTGATCGTTCGGGTTTGACTATTCCTGCTAAATCCCAGATTCTTGTTGGCATTTTCAAGGACAATTCCTGCGCCGCGTGTGCTTTTTGTTATGTAATCCAAATACGGATACGGTCTGTCGGAGGTATGTGTCTAATCAACGAAAATTATTTGACGGAGCGTTGATGGTTTAGTATTTCTTCTGAAATCGTCGGATCATAATGCAATATGGCGAGTGTGCGTAAAAATTAAATTCTGGATCGCTTGGCTGGTCTATGATCTAAATGTCTGTAGTGGGAGAACCAGAAGGAAACGTTGTGAAAAACGTTGGCGTTTCGCTAACCATTATTCGCTGTTTGTGCCTTTTGAAATGGCCTGTTTCTTATTTTGCTAAACAAATATTTGGCTGCATTAACGTTTTGTTTAAATTATTTTAAAATTAAAATTATGAAATAGTAGGCTTCTTCGCTGTATTGGATTTACAATTCATCTTAATGAGCGCTAAAGCCTGTATATGAATGGCGCAATGTTATAGTGACAGTCTTAAGCGTAATCAATTGCCTGAAAAATTAATAAAGGAGTAAATCGTGGAATTTGGATTAAAAGTAGCAACCCCGGATAAACAACGTGCTGCTTGCGCCGTTGTGGGCGTTTTTGAGTCAAAAAAAATGACGGATGCCGCAAAAGAACTTGACAGTCTTTCTGATGGTTACATTAAAGATATAATTAGTCAGGGAGACCTTGATGGTAAAGCGAATACGACATTGTTGCTACATAAGGTTCCAAATGTCCAGTGTAAACGTGTATTGCTGGTTGGATTAGGCAAGGAGCAGGAATTTAAAGACAGTGCGTTTATTCATGTCGTTCAGACAGTTTTCAGTACACTGCAAAATACAGGAACTACAGACTGTGTGCTTTTTCTGTCGAATATTCCGGTTCAAAAGCGTGATGTTGCGTGGAAGGTGATGCAGATTGCAAAGCTCTCGGTTGAAAGCAATTACCGATTTGACAAACTGAAGAGCAAGCCGAATGAAAACAAAAGGGTCTTACGCAAAATAACCATCGCTATCCGTGACCGTGCAGATCTGGCCGCATGCGAAACGGCGCTTACACAAGGCGCAGCAATAGCACATGGCATGAGTCTGACCAAAGACTTGGGAAATCTTGCACCCAATATCTGTACCCCAACATATCTCGCCGAACAGGCGAAGGAACTTGCCAAAACATACAAGTTAAAAGTAACCATTCTAGACAAGAAGGATATGGAAAAACACGGGATGGGCGCCTTATTGGCCGTGGCGAGTGGCAGCCATCAGCCAGCAAAATTGATTGTGTTGGAATATCAGGGGCAGGGAAAGAAAGAAAAGCCAATTGTGTTGGTGGGTAAAGGGGTAACCTTTGATACCGGTGGCATATCTTTAAAGCCACCTGCTGAAATGGATGAAATGAAATACGATATGAGCGGTGCAGCAAGCGTGTTTGGTACGCTGAAGGCCGTTGCCGAAATGAGTTTGCCGATCAATGTCGTTGGCATTGTGCCGGCAACCGAAAACATGCCGGGTGGAAACGCAACCAAACCGGGTGATGTGATAACCAGTATGTCCGGGCAGACAATTGAGGTATTGAATACGGATGCAGAGGGCCGCCTGATTTTATGTGATGCATTAACCTACGCAGAGCGATTTGAGCCGAAAACGGTGATTGATATTGCCACATTGACGGGTGCGTGTGTTATTGCGTTGGGAAATGTCGCGACGGGTTTAATGAGTAGTAATGATAAGTTGTCACAGGAATTGATCACCGCCGGAGAAGAAGTCTGTGATCATGTTTGGCGATTGCCTTTATGGGATGAATACCAGGATTTACTGAAGAGCAATTTCGCGGATATGGCTAATATCGGCGGACGTGCCGCGGGGACGATTACTGCTGCTTGCTTTTTATCCAGATTCACCAAGAAATACAATTGGGCGCATCTGGATATTGCGGGTACTGCCTGGAAATCAGGTAAAGAGAAAGGATCTACTGGCAGGCCTGTGCCTTTATTGACCCGTTTTCTGATTTCGCAAGCCAGTACATCCAAGTAGACTTCCAAGCAGGGTAAGTGTGCTGATGACGGAAATCACTTTTTATACAGGTGCTGCGGATAAATTACTAGTAGTCTGCAGGCTTTGTGCAAAAGCCTTGAATCATGGGCAGCGGACGATGATTTTCTCACCTGATTCAAGTTTGCTTGAAAAACTTGATAAGCTGCTCTGGACTTTTCAGTCAACCAGTTTTTTGTCACACTGTTTTATCGATGATGGCGAAAAGCTGGTTATAGCGACACCGATCGTTTTGAGTAACAGAGCGGCTGACCAAAATGGTTATGATATATTAATCAACTTGCATGATCAGTGCCCACCCGCGTTTGAACAGTTCAATCGGGTGATTGAAATTTCAACGTTGTCACCCGAGGACAAGTTACTAGCCCGCAAGCGTTACCGTCTCTATCAGCAGTCCGGCTATGAACTACATCACCATAATCTTTAGTTTGATCAGATCAGGTAAACAAGTTTATATTTCAGAAATGGCCGATATGAGCGATACAGTCAAAACCGAAGTTGATGCTGATAATGACAGAATTCTGGAAAAATTTAATTTTTTAGTCGATAAATATCATCATTATAATCAATCGATTATTTCAGCCGAAAACGCTCCTGATATAGATAAAATACCAGTTTTGACAGAAAGCGTAACACTTCGCGCCAAGAATCTGCAATCACAATTTGATGAGCTGTCGCCGTTACGATTGTTACTGGATGCTGCGTTGGTAGACGCCAAAATTGATTTGCAGCCGGCAGAACGACAAGCATTAGTCCATGCGCTTGAAAATCGCATAGTAGTCCAGGAAAAGGTTTTGCTGGAACCTCAGAATTAAAAATTCTACTATAATCACACGTTTTTTTATTTTATTTCTCTAAAACACCCAATTTTTCATGGAACTTGCGAAAAGTTTTGATCCTAAACTCATAGAAGACCAATGGTATTCGATTTGGGAATCAGCTGGTTACTTTAAACCGGATTATGCCGAAAATGCTTCTGCCTATTGCATCATGTTGCCGCCGCCGAATGTGACCGGGACATTGCATATGGGGCATGCCTTTCAGCACACTCTAATGGATGCCTTAACTCGATACCATCGCATGAAAGGCGATAATACACTTTGGCAACCCGGTACCGATCATGCCGGAATCGCGACTCAAATTGTAGTTGAACGCCAATTGGATCAACAGAACATCGATCGGCGCGATCTGGGCCGGGAAGCGTTTCTTGAACGTGTCTGGCAATGGAAAGAAGAATCCGGTTCGACGATAACGCGCCAGATGCGGCGGCTGGGGACGTCCTGTGACTGGACACGCGAACGTTTTACCATGGATGCGGCTTTATCCAAGGCAGTTACAGAAGTGTTTGTGCACCTTTATCGTGAAGGATTGATCTATCGTGGCAAGCGGTTGGTCAACTGGGATCCGGTCTTGCAGACAGCCGTATCTGACTTGGAAGTCATTTCAACTGAAGAAAATGGCTCACTATGGCATATTCGTTACCCGCTCGAACTCGCGGAAGGTGAAGTATCAGACAATGAAGCGGTTGTCGTAGCAACCACACGGCCTGAAACCATGCTCGGGGATGTCGCGGTTGCGGTGCATCCCGAAGATGCGCGTTACCGGCATTTAATCGGGCGACATGTCCGTTTGCCGTTATGTGAACGCAGCATCCCGGTTATTGCAGACAGCTATGTTGATCCTGAATTTGGTACCGGTTGTGTCAAAATTACACCTGCGCATGATTTCAACGATTATCAGATGGGGCAGCGTCATCAACTGGTACCCATCAATATTCTCACGCTCGACGGCAAAATTAACGATCTTGCGCCGACAAAATATCAGGGTATGAATCGTTTTGAAGCCAGAAAAAAAATTGTCGCCGATCTTGAAACACAGGGCTACCTGGCTGAAACCAAACCGCACAAACTGATGGCCCCGAGAGGTGATCGCACCAATACAATCATCGAACCCATGTTGACAGATCAGTGGTATGTGTCGATGGAGGGCATGGCAAAACGCGGTCTGGAAGTGGTGGCAAATGGTGAGGTCAAGTTTACTCCGGATAACTGGGCGCATGTTTACAATCAGTGGCTGGAAAATATCCAGGATTGGTGTATTTCGCGTCAGTTGTGGTGGGGTCATCGAATACCTGCCTGGTACGATGAAGACGGTAATATTACTGTTGCGCATAGTTTGGAAGAAGCGCAGCAGCTTTCCGGGAAAACTGGGCTTAAACAGGATGAAGATGTGCTCGATACCTGGTTTTCGTCCGCTTTATGGCCTTTTTCAACGTTGGGCTGGCCTGATGATACCCGGGAATTAAATACGTTTCTGCCGACTTCGGTTTTGATTACGGGCTTTGATATCATTTTTTTCTGGGTGGCGCGCATGGTGATGATGTCGCTGCATTTCACGGGAAAAGTACCGTTCAGGGAAGTATATATTACCGGTCTGATCCGTGACGCCGAAGGTCAGAAGATGAGCAAGTCCAAAGGCAATGTGCTCGATCCGCTGGATTTGATTGACGGCATTTCCTTGGATGACCTGATTGCCAAGCGAACTACAGGACTCATGAATCCAAAGCAGGCGGAATCCATTGCAAAAAATACCCGTAAACATTTTGCCAGTGGTATTCCTGCTTTTGGTACGGATGCATTGCGGTTTACCTTTGCCAGTCTGGCTTCCCATGGACGGGATATTAAATTTGATCTGCAACGCTGCGAAGGATATCGAAATTTTTGCAACAAATTATGGAATGCATCGCGTTATGTGCTGATGAATTGCGAAGGACAGGATACGGGGCTGGATGCGGATAAGCAATATGATTATTCAGATGCAGACCGCTGGATGATCAGTCGTTTGCAGCAGGCTGAAAGCGTAATCGAAAAATCCTTTACAAATTATCGCTTTGATTTGGCGGCAAGGGAAATTTATGAATTGGTATGGGACGAATACTGCGACTGGTACGTTGAACTGGCGAAGGTGCAGCTAAACAGCAGCAACACGTCCGAACAACGCGCCACACGGCAAACACTGGTGCAAGTGCTTGAAGCGATGTTGTGTTTGGCGCACCCGATTGTTCCTTTTATCACTGAAGAGCTCTGGCAGAAAGTTGCGCCGCTTGCAGGAAGCAACGGAGAAAGCATTATGTGTCAGTCTTATCCGGTTGCCGATTCAGCAAAAATTGATCCGGATTCGATTGAGAAGATTCAGTTGCTCAAAGAAATGGTGAATGCCTGCCGTACGCTTCGCGGTGAAATGAATTTGTCGCCGGCGCAAAAAGTACCATTGCTGGCCGCTGGCGACACGAAAACACTAACCCTATATACACCTTATCTGATGGCTTTGGCCAAGTTGTCGGAGATTGAGATTCAGGATGAATTACCTGATGCCGATGCACCGGTTTCCATTGTCGGCGACTACAGACTGATGTTGAAAATTGAAATTGATGTTGAAGCTGAGCGCGAGCGCCTGACAAAAGAAATGGACCGTGTCGCAGCAGAAAAAACAAAGGCTGAGGCCAAGTTGTCTAATCCGAACTTTGTCGAACGTGCGCCGGCCTCAATTGTGGCGCAGGAAAAAGACCGGTTGGCTGGTTTTAATGCAAAGCTTGATAGTCTCAGTGAACAGCTGCGTAAATTGGATTAACAGCGCCTAGTTGCATGCTGATGGCTGTAGTGTTGTCTGGTGGCAGTGTTGGTGAGTAAAGGCAGCGTCTCTAATTTTGATGATCATCTGTATATGAGTATTGTCAGGCAACTGTTATTATTGATACGCATTACACGATCGCATCATATTGCGCGGCGCTATTTTGTAGTCAATGGGTTTGACGGTGCGTTGACCATGCTGGGCCTGCTGATCGGGTTTTATGTGAGCGGTCAGGTTGTATTGCCTGTTGTAATCAGCGTATGTCTCGGTGCTGCTATCGCGTTGGGTATGAGCGGCATGACCAGCGCCTATATCAGCGAAGCAGCGGAAAAAAAGCGCGAACTGAAACGGCTTGAAAAGGCCATGATAGCGGATCTTGGTGAATCAGCATACGGTCATGCAACCCGATTAATGCCGTTACTAATCGCTTTTATTAATGGTCTGGCGCCATTCTTGATTGCGTTATTCATCATCTTGCCATTGGCCTTGGCGCACTGGCAACCGCAACTTGTTTCCCACCCGTTAGAGATAGCAACGATGGTTGCATTCCTGCTTATATTCTTATTGGGCGTGTTTCTTGGTCGCGTTAACGGACATTTCTGGTTATGGTCAGGGTTGCAAACACTGTTTATCGCAGCAGTTACAACCCTGCTGATTTTTGTTTTAAGTCCTGTTTAGATAAATTCAATACCCATATTTGACAAGCCAACAAGATTGATGTTGGCCGCATTCAGATTGGTTTCTGCGGCAAAAACGACGAGTTCACCTGTGGTTACGTCGTTGTTGTTCAGCAGGTCGACAAAAGGCCGTGCCTGTTGTGTCGTTGGTGGCGACCCGATAACGTTGGTCCACAATAGTGTTACAACTTTTTGAGGGGTGTTTCCGCCGGCAACTTTGATCGCCAATTCGGCTAATTCCTCATAAGTCATACCGTCGTCCAGAAGCTCCAGGCCAATACCGACAAATTTCGGGTTGAGAACATGCTTGCGTCCGAAAGTGGCGCCTAAAAGCTTTGCAACCTGCCCGGCGCTGGTGTCGAGATCATACGCGATACCGATATCAGAGAATTTCAGGCGCTCGATGCTGATTAATGTATCCTGGCCATCATCGCCGGCTGTGTCTATCACTTCGAAACCATTGCTGGTGCGTGTAATAGTGTAGTCAGCGATTGGATTGGCAAATATAGCGGTGTCCGATCCCCCCGCGCCGTCAAAAAGATCATTGCCCTGTAATCCTTCAAATACGTTGACGCCGTCATCTCCACCAAAATGGTCATCGGCCGATGAGCCAATCAGTTTCGCAGCACCCGCGACAAACAGTTCGATACTGGTAAATGTGCCACTTACCGATTCTGTTTCGGTAATAAATCCAATTTCCAGATCAGTTTCTGTGCCTGCATTATCTTCCACGACTGAAAACAGTGCGAGATCATTGGTAGAATTGGCGAAGGTTGCGTCTGCTTCCAGGACTTCCAGCGGGGTAAGCAGTATACCGCCTGAATTACGGGGTTCTGAACCTGAATCGTTCTTCCAGACAGGCTGATCAAATTCTAGTTCGGCAACATAAGTGCCTGCGACGGTGTCAATCCGCACGGTGCCGCCTAAAGCGCCGAAATCGAGAGTGTCAGTCCCTTCTCCACCGTCAATTATCATGTTGCCCAGGCCAATTACAAATTGATCGTCACCGGTATCGCCTATGGCGCGATCGTTGCCATCGAGTACCAGTACATCGTTGCCGCCGCGCCCCTCGAGCAAATCATCACCCGTCCCACCGGAAAGCATGTTATCGAGATCATTGCCACGTATTATGTCGTTGCCGTCTCCGCCAATAATGTTTTCAATGTCGACAAGCGCATCATTTTCCTGGCCGCCAGAAAATAATCTGAAAAGGGCGCTGCCATTGATCAGATCAACTTCAAGATGACCGAAGCTGGTGTTTTCGACTTCGCCCTGGTTTGCACCTGGTGTGGCAAAGGCCCAGGTGGCCGTGTCGATACCATTGCCGCCGTTTATGACATCATTACCCGCGCCGCCATGTAAAAGATCGTCGCCGATATCACCGAACAAACTATCGTTTCCTGCACCCCCATATAGCGCATCCTGGCCATCGCGTCCTTCGATGGTGTCGTCACCACCGCCACCGATAAAACGTTCTCCGGCATTGCTGCCGCGCAAGAAATCGGAATGCACATCCGATCCAATGAGTTCCTCAACATTGGTTACCGTACCGAAGAACCAGTTGCTGCCGTCGGAAGTGTTGACAGTACCGGCTAACAGATCCACGTTTAATCCCGCGAAAATGCTGTTCTGATTGGCAGATAGCGTGTCTTTGTCTTCACCCCCGTCAATTCTGACTTCTCCACTGCGGATAATGAAAATGTCATTGCCTTGACCGCCCAGTGCTTGCACCAGATGGCTGGAACCGGAATCAATTTCAATGCGATCGTCACCTTCTCCGCCGTCGGCTAGGCCATCTTCCTTGATGATAATGGTGTCATCCCCCAGTTCGCCAAAAAGATTAAATGAAGGATTGTTATCGCCGCCACTGTTGCCCCGAATGAAATCATTGCCGCCTGCGCCGTGAACCGTAATTTCTCCCCGGTCACGTAACTCGAAGTGATCAGCCTGATCGCCCGCAAAATAAACGTCGAAATTCGATACGTTGCCCGAGGCAATAACAGAAGGACCGGATTCGTTTTGAAGGCTGCCGTCTGGTGTAGCCAATTCATTACCTTCCAGCGCATTGAATGCCCGCAGTGTGGATCCGATAGAACCATCCAGCCGCACCAGCCAGCGAACATCAGGTGTTTCTGTTAAATAAAGTGTGTCAAACCCGCCGCCGCCGTCGTAATTGGCGCCGCCTGTGCCGGCATAAACAATATCATCGCCATTACCGCCGCCGACAAACCGCCCGGCAAGCTGGCCGTACAGCGTATCGTTACCATTGCCGCCGTCGATTTCAACATAAGTGCCAGGCCCGCCATACAAGGTATCATTAAAATCCGAGCCGACAAAACGTTCAATATTAACGGCGGTGTCGGTTGCGATGACGGTGCTGCCGTCAGCGGACATGCGTTCAATCCGCCCTGTTTCGGCAAAAATTTGAACCGGACCGGACGCCTCTTGTGAGCGCGCCTTGGATCTTATTCCGTCATTGATGTATTCACGTTGCAAAACATCAAATAGGTCGGATGCGTAAGTTAACGCATCAAAGTTGCCTTCGCCGCCGTCATAAAAATTGGTTGTTCCGGCTACTGTACGCTCCCCGGAAACCAGTGTGTCATTGCCGTCTCCGCCATATAATGCGTCGCTTCCGGGGCCACCAATCAGAATATCCTCACTGGGTCCGCCATCAAGTAAATCGTTGCCGCTCCGGCCATCCAGTACATCGCGGTCGGCGGAAGCAACCAGGCGGTTGTCCGTACTGTCGCCAAATTGAAATGTTTGGCGGTTATCCTCGACAACGACGTTTTCGATAGAATTTAGGGTTGAGGTGTTGTCGGAACCGGCAAAGATCGTACCGCGTTCCAGATCGGCATCAATTGTAGGATTGCCGCTATCGTTATTGACTGGAAAACGCCAGGTATCATTTCCTGCGCCTCCAGAGAAGACATCTTCGCCGCCGCTGAAAACGAGAATATCATCACCTGAACCGCCGTTCAGGAAATCGACAGCGGGGCTGCCGACAAGCATGTCATTGCCGCCGAATGCGTTAATTGTAATCGCGGTTGAGCCGCCAAAAAGAAAGTCTCTGTCTTCCGTTCCATCCAATACACTTTGACCGAGGAGCGCTCTGAATACGCTATTGAGTAATAGCGATGGCGTAAGGCCGATATCGGAAAAAACAAACAAATCGATATTTCTGGTCTCATCGACGCCATCTACTGTACTTGTGCTGGATGGGTACAGGTGATTGAAGGTTATGGATGCTCCATCGCCCGATTGAGAATAACCGTATTCAAGAAAATTTCCGCGGAATATGGCGATGTCGGTGCCGTCGCCACCATCCAGAAAGTCGTTTCCTGAACTGCCGACCAGGATATCAATACCTCCTTCGCCGATTAAGGTGTCATCGCCTTCGCCGCCAAACAGCAGATTATGGTCGCCGGTGCCGGTTAATGGATCGTTAAGCGGAGTGCCGATTCCGATAGGGCCGGTTTGTGAATTTCCAACCGGTTCTACAACCTCCCGGGTCAGACTGTCAAGCCAACTGGAAATGCCGAGGTGATCTTCAAACTGCCCAAGCGGATCAATTTCAAGGAATGCGGTATCGAAATCATCCAGAATGGTGTCAAAAATTCCAGGGTTGGGTAACAGCTTGTTTATCTTGTCTGAGACAGTATTGATCACCCGGTTGATACCGAGCGTATCCATAATGTAATCAATTACCGGACCAACAGTTACCTTGAAGATAAATCCAACTGCATCCAGTATCCCTTCGATCGGTTTAAGTACTTTGGAAACGGCGTTAAGCGGGCCGCGCAAAAAGCTGAGTGATGAGGAGATGCCGTCAAATGCGAGCCTGACACTCAGTACCGGCAAAAAAGTTGCGCTCGGTACTGCGTCGTCGAGTATTTGTACTTTTTCCTTAACTTCGGCGAAAGTTTCGTTGATTGCGAATATCGCTGCATTTGGTGGCGTTACCAGCGCATCAGCGCCTGCCGCCGCAGGTGCTGCAGGGTCTCCGTTCGGGTCAAATTCATCGATTTTATCCAATGCAGAAATCAGCTGGCTGACTGCAACCGTGTTTTTGATCAGTGCCTGTTCGGTGACTGCCAGTTTTTCATCGAAAGAATGGAGTTTTTCCTGTGCTGCATCCAGTTTTTCTTCAAGCTTGCTGTCGTCAATCTTTTTGGCCAGCTGTTTGGCCTTGTCCCTGACTTTGTTGGTTACATTCTGCACGGCATCGAGTACCTTGTTTGCTACCTTGGCCAGTACCTTTAACGGGCCGGCTTTATCCATTAATTTGAGTACAAGTTTTTGTTTGCTAATGGTGTTGCTGAATTCATCGGCTTTGCGTTCAACGGCATCGACGGCGTCAATAGCCATTTCAACCTTATCAATTTTGTCGTCGATATCCGCTATGAGTACACGAATTTCGTGGACATTATTATTGGCTTGTTGTAGATTGCTCCCATATGAGCGCAGTTCTGGTCCCGCAGACATTTATTCTCCCCTAGTTTAAGATTACCTGGCCTAATATTGTCAGGCTGAATCTACTTTCTTGTTGATTTTTTTAAAGCATTTCTCGGGCAAAATTTCCTGGTTTTTTTTCTTTGTGCAAGATTCTATTGTATGACAGATGTTGCGGATTGATACACTGTGAGGTTCACTGGTGCGCAACATTAGCTTTGTCGTGGATTTAGCTCAGCTATTCAGCCAACGTTAACCGCGTCTATCAGGCCATTTGATTGAAGCATTCTTTGTGTTTTGATCTGGAACTACTATTGCAGGCAAAGTATGCAGGCCTCAGAAAATGAAATTTTGAATGACATACATACCGGGCTTCAACCGGCGCCGTGATTTTGGCAACGTCGGCAGTGGGGGCGTCAGGTCAGTAAATGTTTGATGGCGTTTTGTTCCGCAATGAGTTCTTCATAACTCTTCTGCATTTTTTTTCTGTCATAGTCACTCAAATCAAGGTCTTGGACAATTTTGTAGTGGCCATTCTGACAGGTTACCGGGAAACTGTATATGACACCTTCTGGAACGCCATAACTGCCATCTGACAGAATTCCCATGGATGTCCAGTCATTGTCACGGGTTCCAAAGATCCAGTCTTGTATATGATTAATTATGGCATTGGCAGCACTTGCTGCGCTCGATCTGCCATGCCGCGCTTCAATGATAGCCATGCCGCGCTTCTGGACAGTTGGAACAAAGCTGTTTGCAATCCAGTCATTGTCTGTTATCAGTGATCTGACAGGTACATTGTCGATTTCTGCATGAAAGAGGTCAGGGTACTGCGTATTTGAATGATTTCCCCAGACAATCATTTTCCTGATGCTGGTTACAGGTTTTGATAGTTTCAGGGCAACCTGGGTCAAGGCCCGATTATGATCCAGTCTGAGCATTGCAGAAAAATTTTCAGGGTTGAGATCAGGTGCGTTGTTAAGGGTGATATAAGCATTTGTGTTGGCGGGATTGCCGACTACTAATACCTTGACATCCCTGCTGGCAACTGCATTCAGCGCTTTACCTTGTTCAATAAAGATCGGACCATTCGCTTCCAGCAGGTCTTTGCGTTCCATGTTTTCACCGCGAGGTCGCGCACCGACGAGGATGGCGATATCGGCGTCTTTAAATGCAACGAGCGGATCACTCGTAGTGACAAGATCAGACAGTAGTGGAAATGCGCAGTCTTGCATTTCCATGACTAAGCCTTCAAACAATGGGCCTGCATTTGGAATATCATGTAATTGTAAAATTACAGGTTGGTCTTTACCTAGCATGTCACCTGCTGCAATACGAAACAGCAGGCTGTAACAAATCTGACCTGTTGCGCCAGTGACCGAAATTCGAATAGGCGATTTCATGTTTTCAATCCTTGAGAGATCCCTGTTCCCTGTTCCCGTTAACTGAA
Organism: Burkholderiales bacterium; assembly: GCA_024235795.1. Lineage (GTDB taxonomy): Bacteria > Pseudomonadota > Gammaproteobacteria > Burkholderiales > Nitrosomonadaceae > Nitrosomonas. Next base: position 773,339 of record JACKLR010000002.1, read on the forward strand.
CTAAACGCGGGAAAATAGACTCAGGATTATACTTGTAATCTAGGCCTCAAGGAAGACTGAGATGCATACAAAGTCGATTTGAGTGAAAAAAAGAACCTTATGATTTAATTTAGGGTGACACCGGGCAATTCTAAGCGTTTGTTTATTAAATGTCTTGATTTGGCGCTATTTTATTGGTATTGCACTGTAACTGACGCAATATTTATATAAAAGCCGCTGTAATTTTTAGGTCCTACATTAGGATCCCGGAGAAAATTCCCGTAAAAATGAATCAAGTAGGAGCAATTTAAACTTAAACGACAAATACTGAATTCAGTGCAATTCAGTGTGTTGTGGCATTATTTTTCTGATGAAAATGTCGGTCAAGCAATTCCGCCATTTGCGATATGTGAAAGGGTTTTGAAAGAAAATCATCCATGCCGCTTTCCAGGCATCGGGTTCTGTCACTTGCAAGTGCGTTGGCAGTCAGTGCTATAATCGTTACCTTAAGGTTGTCGCCTTCCAATTCTTCCATTTTCCTGATTCTTCGGGTGGTTTCCAGGCCATTCATTTCAGGCATTTGCACATCCATCAAAATTAGATCGTATGGTTTGTTTTGATAGGCCCTAATTGCCTCCAGACCGTTCGAAACGACGTCTGCTTGGTGGCCTAATCTCGTTATAATCCCTTGTGCCACCATTTGGTTAATTCGATTATCTTCTGCAATTAATACATTAAGTTGTTTAATTAAGCCCTTTTTTTGTTTAGTGTGAGACAAATCCGGGTATCTGTCTTTCATGCCAGTATGTTCCGGTGTGTCAATACTAAGCAAGTTGACCATTCTTTTCAGCAAGGTGCGAGGTCTTACAGGATATACAATTTGATCTAATCGGTGATTTGATTTGTTCAGTGCTTTAAGGTTCAACGGATTCGATGAGAGGGTAGACAGCAGCAGTATGGCGCAATTTCCGGATGGGGAAATTGCTTCTATCACATCTGAAACCGATGTTTTTTCTTTCTCAAGTAATTGATAATCCAAGATGATGAGATCAGGTTCATCGCTTCTTTTAGAGTTTTCATCCATACAACGCTTTGCTGTCGACAGATCATAGGCTTGATGCACATTGATATTCCATTCACCAAGTAAGCACGCCAGACCGTTATTATTCCGTGTGTTGTTATTAATGACCAATACATGCTTGTTACTGACTTGTGCATACCAATCGGCAGTAATTGCTTTATCCGATTTGCCAGAGTACCCAAGAGGAATTGAGAACCAGAATGTCGTTCCATGATTGCTGGTTGGTAGTATGCCGATTTCACCATTCATTAATTCCACCAGACGTTTACTGATTGACAAACCTAATCCGGTTCCGCCATAGCGTCGTGAGGTAGAGGCATCGATTTGTGTGAAGCTGTCAAAAATTTTATTATGGGATTCACTTGGTATGCCGATGCCGGTATCTGATACCGAAAACTTTAATTTTTGATTATTCTGTAGACCTTTTCTGGAAACGCGAACGTAAATTTCACCTGATTCAGTAAATTTAATCGCGTTACTAACCAGATTCATCAATATCTGCCTGATACGGCCGCTGTCTCCCAGGTAGATGCCCTGGGCCGAAGTGGGGATGTAATATCCCAGAACGAGGTTTTTTTTCTGACATTCCTGAATGTAACTTTCCATGACCGTCTCAACCAGTTCAGCAGGATCGAAGGGTATAGCTTCTAAATCTATTTTTCCGGCTTCTAACTTGGAAAAGTCGAGTATTTCATTGATAATGCGCATCATTTGCTCGCCGGACATCCGAATGCTTTGCGCATAACGGCGGCTTTCCTTATCCAGTTTTTGGTCCAGTAGTAAGCTGGTCATTCCAATAACGCCGTTCATAGGAGTGCGAATTTCATGACTCATTGTGGCTAGAAATTCTGATTTTGCATGACTGGCAGCTTCGGCTTGGTCGATAGAGGCTTCAAGATTACGCTGGCTCTCCAGAATATGTTCACGCATTAATCTGAACGAATACGTTAACTGACCGATTTCATCCGGTTTTTCATCAGGTAATTTTACACTGAAATCGCCGTGGGAAATGCGGTCGGCAGCTTGGGATAATTCCTGCGTTCTTCGTGTGACCATCATATCCAGGAACATGGCCACGAGTATGGCTGCAAGTGTAAAAAAAAGTGTTGAAATGGTGATAAAAATATAACCTTCCTTTCGAATGGCGGCTTCTACGTGAGTCAGGTCAACAAAGGCGATTAATTTGCCAAAGTCCTGTCCCCAAAATAAAATGGGATGTTCAATACGTTTTACATTAATTTCATTCTCGTCAGGAAGGTTGCTTGGCGTTAGGGGGTAAATCTTCAATCCTTCAGCGTCATAATATTGAATCGCCAGCCAACGGTTTTCGGTATTTAGTGTTTGATCCAAAGTTTCATATATGGCAGCCAGCTGATTCTGGATCACAAAATGCTGAATTGCTTGCGCCAATGTTGATAGATGACTTTGATTGGAATGGTATTCTATTTGCATCATTTGATTTGTAAATCGCGGCTGCCAGACCAGAATAAAGGTAAAATCCGCGAGTACTGTCGCCGCCACGATAAACAGTGTTAATTTGAATCGCAACGACCCAGATTTGCGCTTTAATCCATCAGTCGACAAAGCATCTGTGCTGGGAAAGGGGTGAACGATGTTTTGCTCTTTCACGGTTCTATTCTACATAATGTTCAAGTCCCCAGGTATCCAACTCTTCGTAATCAGTTGGTGAGGCTGCAGTAATTTTTTTTATCGGAATTTTCGCCAATAATAGTGCGCCGTTTTTCGTTTCTCCGATTTCCAGAAATGCTTTTCTGACCAGCTCCTGATGTTCCATTGGCACTCTGGGGTGTGCTACAACCGGGTGTGGTGTCATAGTGCGCGTTTTATATAAAATTATTAGTTTATCCCTAATTTCAATTGGTTGTGTGCTAAAACTTCCCATAACACCGCCGCCCGCAGCGACTTTTCCAAGCGCCACATTCAGATAAACTGAAGAATGCGTGTGTACATACTTCGGTTTATAGGTCAGGCTGTATATTTGATCCAAATCGGCACGGACAACTAATGAAGCGCCGAGTGCATTCGGTGAAGGAAATGCAATTTTTTTTCCTTCCAGCTGCTGCACGCTTGTAAACCCACTTGTTTTGCTGGTTACCAGAATCCCGAACAGTTGCTTTCCGTCATCGCGCACCAAGGGTGTATATCCTTGATTTTTGTAGGCCAGGCGTGAGTGATAGGGATTCATATAAGCAAAGTCAAAATCACCTTTTATAAAATTGTCTTCAAAGTCAGGAATGTTATAAGTACCGACCAATCTGAATTTCAGGCCTGTCCGCGCTTCCAATTCAGTAAGAATGGGTAGCCATATCGATGCCAGTTTGCGAATTTCATACTGGGGTACAACGCCAAAAGTATATTCTATTTGTTCGGCCCATACTTTTTTTTCTTCCGAATAATTGCCAATTATAGAAATAAATAGCGCCAAGACAAAAAGTCTTTTTAACATATAATCTTTTGTTATCAATACTATAAGATAAAAGATGTGATTCTGCTAGCCTGAATATTGCACCAGTTGCTGGAATTTAAACGCCGAATTGTTTTGAATTGAGCGTGCTCGCGACCGCAGGCGCAGTTATTCTGCGGCTAAGAGAGCATGTGCGTTCAATTTAAAACGAAACAAGTTAAAAACCAGCAAGTTGCGTTACGGGGACAAATTGTACTTTTTCATCATTTAACGAAACGTAATCATAGTAGCGATTAAAAGCTAAAACCTAACGTACTGGTGCAATATTCAGGCTAAACCTGTGTTACACCTAATAATTTCCCGTACTTTTAGGTAAACAAGTTGTTGAAAACGAACTTCACTGTCGCTATCTTGACAGGCTAATTAGCATTCCCTCAACAAAACATGGTCAGCTGAATACAAACCCACGTAAAAAATGACACATTTAGAAACCATTACTGCAATTTATTTCCGGATGTTTTGAAAGCCCAGTAGAGTATTAGCCCTGTAAAAAACATGCCACCAGCAATATTGCCGGCAATGACAGGGAGGCCATTCCAAAGCCACCAATCGGCAACAGAAATATTTGCGTTCAGCATCATGCCGGCTGGAATGAGGAACATGTTGACGATAGCGTGCTCGTAGCCCAGGGCGAAAAAGGTCATTATAGGTAACCACATCGCGGTAATCTTTCCGCTGGTTGTGGTAGATGAGAATGCCATAACCGCCCCGAGTGTAACCATCCAGTTACAGAGTAGGGCGCTGGTGAAAGCGGAAAGGATGCCATCAAAACCATATTGTGCATAGCCAATTGTTTTGGATTCGGCAATATCAATAATGCGCTGTGCAACGGCAATTGATGCAGGATCGATGTTTCCCATTTTTGTGGTTACCACATAATACAGAAAGGCATAGGAAACGCTGCCCATTAGATTGCCAAGTAACACCCATGTCCAGTTATAAAACAGGCGGCCGATGCTGGTTCGTTTGTCTTTAACGGCAATGGGTATGAGCGCAAAATTGCCGGTCGCCAGCTCAAGGCCGAGCAGGATGATCATTACAAATCCAACCGGAAACACGATGGCGCCAACGATGCCAAGTCCGGTTTGCGTCGCTGCAAGAATTGCAAGTGTTGTGGCGTAGCCCAGAAATGCACCAGCAAGAAAACCTCTTAACAACAGATCTTTTATGGACAGGCACGCTTTCTTGGCGCCCGCCTGTAACATATTTTCAACAATTTCTTCCGGTTTTACGTAGGCCACAATTCGTACTCCTAACGGTCGAACTTTGAACTGCCGGGTACCGGCAAAAAAATTTGCAGCAAATTGTTTAAAAAACGTTTACCCACCAGCGTCGGTTTGATATAAAGATGATCGCGTTCGATGAAGCCGCGTCGTTCCGCTTCATCAAGCTGTGAAAGAATGACAGTGATCGGCAATCCTGTTCTGTCCTGAAACATGGCACTTTCAAATCCATCAGTTAAGCGCATTGCATTCATCATAAATTCAAAGCCGCGGTCTGCGCGTGTTAGTTCATGCTGCGACTGTATAGCTGTTTCGGATCCTGCTCCAGTTTCTAATGTTTTTTCAAGATATTCTCGGGGGTGTTTATACCGCATTTGTCTGATAATTTTATACTCAAAACTGATTTTGCTATGCGCACCCGCACCTATGCCCAGATAATCGCCAAACAGCCAGTAATTTTTATTATGCAGTGATGTTCGCCCACGCTTTGAAAAGGCCGATGTCTCATAGTGATGGTAATGATGTTCCTTCAGGGTCTGTTCGATAACAGTCTGCATGTCGACGCTTTGTTCATCATCGGGCAACTCCGGTGGATAGCGGTGAAATAGCGTATTGGGCTCCAGCGTCAAGTGATAGGCGGAAATATGCGAAACATCCATAGAACATGTCGTATGAATATCCTTGTGTGCGTCCTTGACGCTTTGGTTCGGTAGTCCATACATTAAATCCAGATTGATATTATCAAAATTCTTCTGTGCAATTTCGATGGCGTTATAGGCTTCCTGGTCGTTATGAATACGTCCTAGTGCCTGCAAGTGTTTTGGGTTGAAGCTTTGTATGCCGATGGATAAACGATTAATGCCTGCAGCACGGAAATCTGCGAATTTTTGTGCCTCAAAAGTACCCGGATTCGCTTCGAGAGTAACTTCGGCGGCTGGTTCAAGCGGTAACAGAGTTCTGACTGCAGTCAGGATTTTATCGATTGAAGTTGCACTGAATAAGCTCGGCGTGCCGCCGCCAAAAAATACACTGGTTAAACGTCGTCCCCAGACATTGGGCACCATCGATTCCAGATCGCGTACCAGTGCCGTGATATAAGCGTCTTCAGGAACCGGTGTATCGGGATGGGTGGCATGCGAATTAAAATCACAGTATGGGCATTTTTTCAGGCACCAGGGGATATGGATATACAGGCTCAGTGGCGGTAAAGACTTGAGCCTTGGAGCTTGTGAATCCAGCGGGGATGTTTTTGAAATAATCGTTGCCACAGTTGCCACAGAACCAGCTTATCCAATCTTGCGTAATGTAAGTATCGGCGGCGTTGAGAGTGTTTTGCGCGTGCCGATCATGCCGGCGATCAATACACCGACGATACCAATGAATACACCCGTCACCCAGATCCATGGATTAAACGTGTACGCCAGATGCAAGACATGATTGCCGATGGCATAGCCCAGCATACTGGCGCCAGCGGATGCAAATAAACCAGCCAGGCCGCCCAGAATGATAAATTCGGCTGCCCAGGCGCGTGTCAGTTGTTCTCGTTTTGCGCCAATTGTGCGGAATATCGCTGCTTCGTAGATACGTTCGTCCTGTGTAGACGCAATAGCAGCGTACAGCACAATAAATCCGGCCAGCAAGGTAAATAAAAAGACAAACTCAATGGCGCGGGATACCTGCTGAATCATCTCCTGGACCTGTCTGACAACAGCAGCAACATCAATAACCAGAATATTTGGAAATTCCCTGACCAGTTCATGCATCATTTTGGTCTCAGCTGGCGGTACATAAAAACTGGTGATATAGCTGACAGGATAATTTTCCAGTAGGCCGGGTGGCGTAACAACAAAGAAATTGACGTGGAAAGAATCCCATTCAACCTTCCGCAGACTGGTTATGGTGGCGGAAAACGTTTCGCCGGCAATGTCATACGTCAACCGGTCGCCAGGTTTAACCCGTAGTGTTCTGGCGATGCCTTCTTCAAGCGATATGACAGAATCGTTGCCGAAATCCGCTGCATCCCACCAATCTCCCTGAATGATCTGGTTGTCGTGCGGCAACACGTCGCTCCAGGATAAGTTGAAGTCGCGTCTGACATGATTGGCAGCATGAGGATCATCATAATCTTCCGGTGTTATTCTTTTGTCGTTAATTTCGACCAGCCGTGCGCGAACCATCGGAAAAACAGGAGGGTTGTCAATATTATGGCGGGTGAAAAAATTATCCAATAATGGCAATTGATCGGCCTGAATATTCACTAAAAAATGATTCGGCGCATCTGGTGGCAATGTTGTATGCCAGTCTTCAATCAAGTCATCTTGCACCAGCGTCAGAATCAGTAACGCCATGAATCCGAGTCCCAGAGAAACCGCTTGAACAATACTGGATAATGCGCGTCGCCGGATATTCGCAAGACCGTAACGCCAGGCGCCACCCGCCTGATGCCGCAGTCCGGACAGGGCTTTAACCAGCAGCCAGCCGATCAAACCAAAGCTGGCGATGGCAATTATAAAACCAGCGATGATATAAAAGCCTAATTTGGGATCTCCGGCTTTCCATAAAAACAACAGCGATAATGTAGCCAGGCCGAGTAAATAGCCCGTGATACTATGCGTGTTGGGCAGACCGATGTCCCTGCGCAAGACGCGCAAGGCTGGAACGCTTCGCAAATTAAGGATGGGTGGCAGCGCAAATCCCAGCAGCAATACCATGCTTACCAAAAAACCGTGTATGGCTGGCAGCCAGCCTGGCAGCGGCATTGCGGTGTCGGCCAAATCGGAAAGCCAGGCGGAAAGAATTTCCTGCGCGGCATAGCCGATCAGACAACCGGCAACGCTGGCAATAACGCCTAAAACAATAAAATAATAGAAATAAAGATTGAATATACCTTGCTGACTTGCGCCCATACTTCGCATAATGGCGCAGCCGTCCAGATGGCGTTGCGTAAAGCGGCGCACAGCCAGTGCTATAGCTGCTGCAGCCAGAACAACACTGACCAGTGCTGCGAGGTTTAAGAATTTCTCGGCACGCTCGAGTGCCGATTTGATTTCGGGGCGTGCATCGCGTATGCCTTCAATTCGTTCAACGGCGGTGATTTGTTCTTTGGCCCAGTTGCGGTAGGATTCGACCGCCGAAAATTCACCGGCAATCAACAGTTGATATGTTGCCCGGCTGCCTTCCCGGATGAGCCGGGTAGCAGGCAAATCCGCTGCATTAATCATGACGCGTGGTGCCATATGAATAAATCCAACCGAGTGATCAGGTTCGCGCATAATAAGCGCTGTTGCCGATAGCTGAATGGCGCCTATTTCCAGCTGCTCGCCGCGCCTGAGATCCATATATGCCAGCAGTTTTTCATCCACCCAGAGCGTGCCCTGATCGGGTATCTGGGTTGCGACACGATTTTCCGGCGCTGTTGCTGTGCCTGCCAGATAAAGTTTCCCCCGTAAGGGATAACCATCGGTAACAGCCTTGACCTGGACGAGTTGATTGGCTTCTCCATTCGAAACCATGCTTGGAAACTGCGTGACTGAGGCAGTATTTAGACCGCGGCGCTGCGCTTCTAATAAGTATTGTTCCGACAGCGGACGGGAGGAGATAATCAATAAGTCCGCGCCAAGTAATTGATTGCTTTCCTGCGATAATGTTTTGTCGACGCGATCAGCAAAAAAACCGACAGTCGTCATGCCGCTGACCGCAATGATTAAAGCGAGCGCCAGAACGTAAAGTTCTCCAGCCCGCCAGTCGCGGCGCAACATGAGTATGGACAAACTGAAAAATTGCATAAACAGAATACTTGGAAAAAAATGACCAAACGTAAGGTACCCGAATATCGGGCATGCCGGTTAAATTTAAATCACAGGCTCGCACGACTAATTATATCGCAAACAGTCGGTAATATATCGTAGGTGGTCGGACAGATCATGTAAATTTCAAGTAAATCATCTGTAATCAAGATTATCACATGCGACAATTTGTCGCATTGACTTTTTTCCTGTGTTAAGCGAAAGTATTGAAAAAAACGGTTAATGAACTTTGCTATGTTGCAAAGGAATTAACTGCTGATGGTAATGTCAAAGTATTGAACGTAGTGAATGGTATAATGGTATTGATCGCAATATTTTGTATTTGTTACCATTAAGTTCATTTCCCTTCCATGGAAGTGCTGCGTTGCAGGATTGAATATTTGATGGTTATTTGTTTGACGATATAGTTAGCCCTCTATTGTTACATTCCCATTAATATTGAATTCTTTAGCTGCCAGCACTTCCACCTCCGCAACGTTTTTCGTCTGTTGTCTGCCGGCCGCTTGTTTGCTTGTCTGCCTGTATTTTTGTCCAGAAAAAGACTTTATGATTTTTGATTCACAGGCAAATTTTCTTGACCATTTTTGGCGGAATATAATGTGGTAACTGTGTTCTAGAAAAAGAGCAGGCCGCTTGCCAGCCAGTAGTAACAGATATAAAGCCCGGCCCCAATTAACAACAGAGCGGAAATCGTGTGCACAAAGGGGATGAACCGTTTCATGGCGCCGGTCACGGTTTTTCCCTTTAAACATGCCATACTCAGGGACAGTATCAGCAGCACCGTTCCTGCACCGAGCATATACCAGAAAAACTGTAAAAATCCTGTTACGACATCACCCGAAGTCAGAGAACCGCCAACAACGACAAGGAAGACGGGCAAGGTGCAACTCATGGATGTTGCGCCGTAAGCGATGCCAAAAAGAAAAAAACCGCGAATACTTATAGTACGTGGGTCGCCAATACGTGCACCGATTCTCAAAAATGCGTCAAGCGTGAGATGATTGCCCAGCAACAGCCAGATGCCAAGCAAAATGAGTAAAGCACCGATAATTATTGATACCCAGGGCATCATGCTGGTCAGAAACACGCCGCCAACAGAAATCAAAATGCCGGCCAGTCCGAAAAGCAGGCCAAAGCCCGCTGTAACGACAATTGCAATGCCAAAGGCTTTGCCAAGCCGATAAAACCAGGAGCGGTGTTGAAACTGTTGATCCTCGGCGCCGAGAAAAAGCGATAGGTATACGGGAAGCATCGCAAACCCGCACGGATTTACCGCGGATACCATTCCTGCGCCAAAAGCATACCCAACCTGCAACGACGCTGCCAGTTGACTCATCGACTCGCTTGCTAGCGCCTGAAAGTCCATTTCTGTTTTATTCTATAAATAATTTCCCGGACCTGACGGGTGGTGATGCATGTTTTCCCGCTAGACTCGGTACCTTGATGTTTAATCGAGGATAGTTTTGAAGTGGCAGCGCGAATGAATCGACTAAGGATGGTAGATTATTTTGGCCGTTGAGCGATTTATTCGGTTTTATGCGATAACGCACAGAAAATTGTTTATTCGTTTGCACCAGATTGAATTTGCGATGTTTTTATTCCTGAGGTAGCGTTTGTGTATACGTTAAAAGGTCGATTAACTGTTGAGTGGACAGGTTGCGGTCAATCATAGACGGCATTGATGTTCCCGGGTTTCCATATGCAATTTTATGCAGCGTTTCCCATGGATTATCATTGGCTACCGCACCAACAACGACACTTGAAATCTCTTTGCCATCCGGGCCATGACACTCAGAACATCTGCCTGAGTAGATCGACCCGCCGAGATTGCTTGTGCCGGTTGCTGTTTTGCTTAACGCGCCGGAAAATATAATGTATTTGTCCATCTCGATTAACCTTTCTTTCAGGAATCGGGTTAAATCCCATATATCTTCTTCAGACAAGGGTAGATTCTTGTTTTTTATCGCGCTGTAAATTTCTGCGATGGGTTTACTTTGTACATGAAAAACACCATTAATTCCGGTGAAATGATCGCTGTCGTTGTTATAGACGCCGTCCTTGCCTTTGTAGTCCCAGCCGTGGCACTCTTTACAACGCCAAGTCGTTGATCCGGATTGGTTGCCGATATTCTGGGGGTATAGCGAGAAAGTACCTGTTGGTTCAGCTTCCCCATTGGTGCGCCACCACGAATCATATAAGCGGCCGCCGCGCGATACACTGGCCGCTTCAAACTTTTGCGTATCTACAGCTTCCAGTGTTGCTGCATCCGGCTCGAATTTCAGTGTTGATTCATTAAAAATAAAATCAACGTTGTATGAAATTCCGGGTGTCGGCGCAAAATTAAGGTTATAAACCCGAATTGTGTTTTCGTTTACAGGCGACATGCTTGAAGCTGACCAGTCGATATTTTCCGCACCTGAAGCGCTTGCAATTAAAGCAAGTGCAGGCAAGCAAAGTTGGGTAAAAGCTTTTTTCATATTCATAAGGTGTTTTTTGATAATTAACGAATAAAGTGATCTGGGCCAATGGAATCGATCATTATCTGACGATAAAACTCTGATTTTCGGTTTTGTAACGATTCCAGCGGATTGTAATTGTCGGTAAGAACAATGCCCTGATCCAGATCCAGCGTAATCAATCTCTGAATGAACCAGCGGCGTTGTTGTGGGCTCAAACGCGTTGTTTCAATGTTGATTTGCTGATCGGAAGCAATAAAGATAAAGTCGTTAAAGTCTCTATCGGGGTCGGCGATTAGTGTTAACTGATACGGGAAAACCCGGGCAAGCGTTTTGCTGACAGAAGCCAGGGCAACATTTTTGCCGTTTTCCAGGAATGAAACAAAATTCAAAGCAACAAGGCCGTCGTCTGAGAGCAGAGACTGTAATTGGCGCATGGATTCAATCGTCAGCAGGTGAGCCGGTTCAGAGCCGCCTGTAAATACATCCATGATAATTAAATCGTAAGGGCCTTGCAGTTTGCGGATTTCATAGCGGGCATCACCGATAATCGTTTTGCCGGTTGGCTCAAAGTTAAAATAATCTCGCGCGGCATCGGAAACCGCCGGATCAATTTCCAGTGTATCGGTCTGTATACCGTAGCGTTTAAGTGTTGTGGCCATATGTCCTGCGCCTTGTCCAACCAGTAAAGCATGCTGCACTCCTGGGACAAGCGCAGGCAAGTGCGTAACAATCTCCTGATAGGCGAGAAGGTTTTCATCATGACTGATACTGGCCGCGCCGATGGTGGAGCCGTCCATCATCAGCAAACGATAATTGTCGGCAGGATTGTCGATGACGCGCACCCAGCCATACAGGCTTTCCTGTTCAAAACGCGTTTGATAGCGTTCATTTTCATCAGCCTGATTTCCGGAATCAGCGATAAATGGCAATAAAACGATGCTGATAACCAGCAGGACCGTAACAGTTGGCAATGCAACTGCGAGTTTTATACGTTCACGCTCAAAATAGGCTACACTTAGCGCCAGAAACAGGAGCGCAAACGCCAGTCCGATAAATATTTCACGCGAGCCGACTTGCGGAAATAAATAGAAACCAAGAAATAGTGTGCCAATGACGCTGCCCACCGTACTCACGGCATAAATCGAGCCTGTGCTGGTGCCAATTCCTTCCAGACTAGACGTGGCCAGTTTGACTGCAAAGGGCCCAACCATACCCAGCATTAGCAGGCTGGGTGTAAACAGAACGAGCGTACTGACGAATGTTCCCATACGTAGCCCCAGCGGATCAGTTGCCAGTAATACAGGCCCAGTCAGCCAGGGAACCAGTAAAGTCAGAAAACCGGATACGGCAATGATAAATGCCAGACCGAAATGCCTGGTTTGATCAGCCCAGCGTCCGCCAATGAAGTAACCCAGCGCCAGTGCGATCAGTGTCACAGAAATCACGGATGTCCAAACATACAGACTGGCGCCATAAAAAGGCGCAATCAACCGTGTACCGAGCAACTCAATTACCATGACTGCAGCACCGGTGATGAAAACGGTCAAATATAGCCAAGCCTGCCCATAATAATTTTGAGAAAGTATTTTCATGAAATAATAAATTGGATATTCAACAGGGAGGTCGCTCTTGTATTCATAGTTATGCAATGATTCAGCATGTCAAGGCAAGTGTTTCAAGCAGTTACAAGTGTTTTGAGCGTGCTGTAAGCGTGTTTTTTAGCCCGGTAATGAATCTATTAAGCGGCGTCAATTTTAAAGTTTTGGCCTTGTTATGAGAATGCGACAAATTGTCGCACCCCTTCCATATTATGTGACAATTTGCCGCGTGCGACATTATGCCACATTGATTCTTTAGTTTTTTTGGGTGATAGTAAAAAAGCATTCAGTGCGAACGAGCTGAAACCAGTCAGTAGATACCGAGCAATCTATTTTCTGGCTTATAAGTAAGCATTGCATGATAAGTGTTTCCTGTGAAACATGATGATTGATTTATTGTATCTTTTCCTCCATGGGTTTGTTGGTAAAGGTAACTTTGTAAAGCATTACATTGCTTTTTTGAGCGATTTTATGAAACCTGGCGTTTTGGCGAAATGTTTCGTAGATTGATGTAATATGAGTCGCCGATACCAACATCCCTCTCCACCAAGCCATCGTTTATTATTCATCGTTTATTATTATGTCTGGCTTGTTATATTTGTATTTTTGCCTTGATGGATTAAGTCTGGCATGTCAGTCTTGCATGTTACTGCATCAACAGACAGTCACTATAACAGCGCTGCCAGCGTAAAACCCTTTTATACACACACATTATAAATAATATCGTAATCGCCTCGGCGGTTGGGTGCGACATTATGCCGCATTGCTTTTAGTGAATTTTTGCGGGATAGTAAAAGCGTTTTGATTGAGTATGACTATTAATTAAACGCGATTAAAACTTTTGTTGATGCGTATTTACCTTCCTGGCAGAGTAGTGCGGCCTTATGGGAATGTTGCATGACGGCGAATTACTGAACCGATAATTTTGTCAAAGCCAATGGATAGCCCTTATTTGCTACATGGATTATCGGGTAAAGTAAAACTCCCGTTGTCAACATTCCCACCATATCCAGCCTCATCGGGAGAGCTGAACAACTGGCCTTTGCGATGTTGTGGCTTTTTTTTTGTTTGTTTTGAGTGAAATGAATAATCCCTTTAATAAGCGTCAACTAAAATAAGCCAAAGTCGGTTGTCAGCTTTCCCATCTTTCCGACCAAAAATGGGATCAAGTTTTTCTGTGAAATACGTTGCGCTGCTGTATGACGTTGCGCTGCCATATGCATGCGGCATTATGCCGCATTGATTTACAAAACGTTTTGGTGGATAGTAAAAAGCGTTCAGTAGATTGTCTTTGATCGGTCAACGAAAGGTTGGCCGCAACTAGCAAAATGTTCTGAATTAAATTCAATAAAATAGCTCTTTCCTCCATGGGGGTATCGTAAACAAACGGTGGATTCAGTGGAACACTCTGAAATTTGACAGCCCTGATAAAAATTTTTGAGCGAACTGAAGCACTGAACACTGTACGATACCCTCATTTTTCTTTTTGAATCTATTCGGTTAAATGCATTTCATTGATTTATAACTGGAAAGCATAAGTGCGGCAATTTGTCACATTGTAATTTTCATTGGCTTAAATAATGATAAAAAAGCAATTGACTGAAAAAGAATGCGATCGAATTTATTTAATTTTATGTTTAAAAGGGAGAAAAAGAGCGATGAGTGCTTATAATAATTCAATATTAGTAGCGGTCGTATCGGCCTTGTTAGCGGCGGTGAGTCAAAATGCGTTTGCGCACACACGACTAACGGTGCCGGTTGCACCTGAAAGTTCAGCCGCACATGGTACGACCACGACAGCGGTTAATATTCCGCATGGCTGCGGGGATAATTCAGTGATCGGCAATGTGTTTTTCCTGCCGGATACCAACAGTGCAACCGTACAGACTTCAACAGACGGTTTCGAAACATTCGATGCGCCAGAAGGTGATACTGCATTGAATTATGTTGTTAATCCGCCATTCATCAGGATAATCAAAAGCAGGGATTTGTTTGATCACACAGAATTTATCAGTGATGCCCTGGGCAATCCACTGGGATTCTGGGCGGCGGGTGGCGAGTTACCAGCGTCCAACTGGGTTGGCCAGCTGCCGATTAATATCACCGCAGTGGCTATTCAGCCTGATTCGTGCGCTAATACAGTTGTCTTTATTCCGGCCATAGCCAATATCTGCAAGGTGACCTCGATTGCTGAGATCAATAGTCAAGATCCGGACAATCCCAATGTTGATTTCTGGACAGCGCCAGATGTCGGATCACCGTATGATGCACCAGATTGGAATTACCCTGCGACGTTTACCGTAGAACGTGATTTAGAAAACAACCCGCTGCCTGAAAGTTGCGGCACGGGTATTGATGTGCGGATCGTGCCATCGGCAGCACAAATGAATCGCGATATGCCGGTCAGAATGGATGGCCAACAGGTGTGGCCGTTGCCATAACATTCCCTATTTGTCACGCAGTTGACATTAAAAGAGGATTAATTAACTTTTAGACAAAAAACCACCGGGAAACCGGTGGTTTTTTGTTTGGAGTTGCTGCACGCGCACTACTTAAAAGTCCAGCAGACGAGGGTGCGACAATTTGTCGCATTGTTTTTTTTCTATAAAACTGAATATGATAAAAAAGTAATGTAATCGCTATAAAGCCAGCGATTACAGATACGCAGCTGGTTTTATACAATTTATAACAATGAAGGATCAAGAAGAGATGAATAACAAGAAATTATTAACCTGTGCTGTAACAGGTGTCATGATGATTGGTTTGGGTCAAAATGCGCTAGCGCATACGCGGCTGAATATCCCAACTGCCACCGAAGGTGAGCGCAGTATCAATCATGTTGTGATATCGCATTCCTGTACTGACGAGACCCGTACAATTGGCACATCCGTGGTCTTTCCGGATGGTGTGGATTCCACTATTCTTGTCGATGGTGTGCCGCATACAGGCCAAATAACGGATTTTATGACCAACTATGGCAATAATGCACAGTTGATTTTCGATCGCTCCGCTTTTGATTTTATGGACGAAAAATCGGACGCGAACGGTAATACAGTCGGATTCTGGGCGGGCGGCGGTCCTGGTATGCCAGCTAACTTGAATGTAGCTACGGCCATCAGGCTTACGGCAGCTAATATCGAACCAACATCCTGCGCGACCAGTGTGAGGGTTAATATATCCATTGTCGATATTTGTGAAGTTACCGGTGTTGATGGTTTTCGTGATGGTACTGTAGAACTGTGGACGCACGCTGGATTAGGCACGCCGTATGATCGTGATCTTCACTTCGCGGTTGATGCCGGAACGGATCCGGGTCCGGCCTCGTTTACCATCAATCGTGATCTGGAAAATAATCCACTGCCCGAAAACTGTGGAGCAGGTGTTGCAGTTGAATTGAAACCATCTGCAGCGCAGATAAATCGTGATATGCCGATCAAACAAAACGGACAGCAGCTCTGGCCAAAATAGTCAATCCTGTTTAGCCTTTTAAGGCTGGTTCACGATAAAACCTGCAAGTGTTACATACTGGCTTGCAGGTTTTTTACGTGGGTGCGACATTTTGTCGCATTGCTATTTATTAATCGCAGAAGGATAATAAAGTTAGATAAAGTAAAGTGCTGCAACGCCACTGCGTTGTGCTGAAATTTAATTTTAATAAGGAAAAATCGGCAAAGCACTTGTAACACAAGGAGAATATCTAATGCGGTTTCGAAATTTGAGAAAAATTTATATCAACCTGTTGCTGGCGAGCAGTATGCTGGGGTATGCAACATTCAGCAGTGCGCATGGGGGCAGTGGCATTACTATGGATGCGGCGGGCATTTCCAGAACATTTACCGGCGTTGTATTGGTCACCTGTTTTGACGACGGCAACGGTCCCGCGGAAAATCTGATTGCCAGAATACGGGACAATTCACCGCTGGTGCCTGGTCTGCTGGTCAACTTGCAGCTTTTCAAGGGCAACAAGGCAGTTAATATCACCGATACCGTTTCCGGTGACGCAAATTACAGCCCATTTGTCACGTTGCATGGCGGGCCCGGGGTGTATTACATGATTATCAACAAAACAGATGCGGGCGCACGTAATTTTGATGTTGAATGGCATTGCAATACGGTCGACGGTATCCATACCGGTACTGAAATTTCTGTGTCTCAGTTTAACTAAGTTTTCAAAGCACTAGAGTACAAATATTATGAAAAAGCATGCTATCAATCTAACAGCGTATTTGTTGTTCTATGGCGCGGTATTAATCTGGTTTGCGAGTGGCGCAAGCATGGTCATGGCGGCACAATTTTCCAATAAACCATCTCCGGTTTGCGAACTGACCACATTGGAAGGCGAACCGGTTGAAAATCTTCATGCATTCAAGGGAGAAGTCGTGTACGTGGATTTCTGGGCGTCCTGGTGTCCGCCCTGCGCAAAATCGTTTCCATTTCTGAATCAACTGCAGCAGGATTTTGGCGGACAGGGGCTACGAATCATAGGCGTAAATCTCGATGAAAAAGTGGCTGATGCGGATAAATTCTTGGCCAGGCACTCAGCAGAATTTATCATTGCTTCAGACCCGACAAAACAGTGCGCAAAAGATTTTGATGTTATTGCGATGCCTTCGTCCTACCTTATTGACCGGGAGGGCGTGGTACGCTATATTCACCGCGGATTTCGTCCAGGAGAAACAGAAGAACTGCGTATGATTGTCGAGCAGCTTTTGCAACATCATCCTTAAATACCATCCATTAATGCTTCGATACATATCGGCTATCGGCATGAAATTGAAACAATTATTTGTAATCGTACTGATTAATTTATTTGCTGCGGCAATAACAGGCTGCGCCCATGTTGCCGCATGGGAGCGCGGCTATCTGGCAAAACCCCAGATGGCCATTGACCCACATCCATTACAGAATCATATTCAATTACATAATTATTCGAGTCGGGAAGCTGCTGCCAGTACCCATTCCGCCGATGGCGGTGGAGGTTGCGGGTGTTATTGAGCCTTCCCGATTTAAATGGTCAAAAAGAAAAATAAACCAAGGACCGGTCCGTATCAAATTATCTCTTCGGTTTCCGCCAGCAAGACAGATGCAGCCAAACAGCAGCAAAAAACAGCGGTAGCGATATCCGGTTCAAGTAAAACGCTCCAGGCGCTGACTTCTGCTGCAATCGTATTGCCGGGTCTGTTGCTGTCATCTGCACAGGCTGCAGATGGCGATCATATTAATTTTCAATTCAGCCGCTATCAGGAAGGTAAGCGCAACCTGTACGGCCTGCCAAACAGTCAGAACCCGATACGTGCGGATGTCCTGCACGGCAGCGGTTTATTTACACTGACTGACCGCGCCAAATTTTCCTTCAGTTATACCCAGGATACCTGGTCGGGCGCAACCCCGATTACCACGACACCGCTGGTGGCCAATCCTTATAGCTCCATTTTAAAAAATACACCTACTGGTGTGGCTGTTTCAGGCGCATCCCCGCTTCTCCATCCAGGTAATGTGCTACTGGATCGTGACCTAAATCCTATCCGAAACGATACAGGAGAACAGGACACCCGTTCCGTATTGGTACTCTCGTCCGCGTCACCGGAAACGCGCAACCAGGCCAATTTCGGATTGGGATATGAATGGGATGATGCGGCCATTAATGCCAGCGCCGGATTTTCACTGGAGCGGGATTACCGTTCGAGCTTCGGCAATCTGGGTGGACGGCTGGATTTCAACCAGAAAATGACCAGCGTCAAGTTTGGTGCCGGTTATACCAGCAGTGATATCAGTGCCATTCTGGATCACGATGCAGCGCCCTATCTGACCAAAACAGCTTTTACTAGCCAAATCAAACGGCCCGGCGATGGCTCGGAGATTTTGCAGGGCGATCGTCAGGACTGGATTGCCAGTCTGGGACTGACGCAGATCCTGACCAAACACGCACTCATTGACGCCAATTTCGGTTATACGCATAGCAACGGCTATCTGGAAAATCCGTATAAAGCAATGACGGTTATTTTTGTCGATCCGGATATTCTCAATAACGGTCAGACCACACCGGTTTCGGGTGATGTCCGCGCTTTACTGGAACAACGCCCAGATCAGCGCAACCAGTTTGCGTTCAGTACCAAATATATTCAGCATATCAACCCGTTTGATGCGGCATTGCATTTGAATTACAAATTTACCACGGATGACTGGGGGATTAATACCAATACGTTTAGTGCGAACTGGATTCAACCTCTTCCGGGCGGCTGGACCTTAACGCCACGAATAAGGTATTACTCTCAAGATGCAGCGGATTTTTATAACCCGTATTTGATATCGCAACAAAAATATTTTTTAAGAGAAGCGGTGGATAGCCAGGGACGGCAGGTTTTTTTTGATTCGGCGGACCCGCGAAATGAGTACGTTCAGGACGAAAATTTAAATCTGATCGATAGTGACGGCAATATCGTCGATCAATCGACGGTTAACGTCGTACCGAAAATGGTTTTTCATGATTCCGATCAATTGCCGGATAATTTTTCCAGCGATCACCGTCTGGCGGGTTTTGGTTCGCTCAGCGGCGGTGTCACCCTAAATAAGCAGCTTGCACGGGGTGTTTCGCTCGAAGCCGGTTTCGAATATTACACGCGCGCGAGTTCTTTTAAACTGGGTGGTGACGGCGGAAACGGTTTTGCCGATTTCGATTATTATGTTGCCAATGCCGCTTTGAAATTGAACCTGGAATCGATGCGATTGCCGGGTTCAAGTAACCGCATTCATCAGCACTCGCATCATGGCGAAAGTCAGCCGTCAACACACAAACAGAAACAGAAACATGACCAACCGGCAGGCGTCATGTTTGCGCACATGCTGGACAATGCCGGAGAATTCATGCTGGGTTACCGGTTCATGTACAGCCGTATGGCCGGAAAAATGCTGCATGGTTCAAATGCTGCCAGCGATTCAACAATTGTCAATCAGGGTTGCAACGACGAAAATTTATGCACTTTTGCACCGACCGATATGGATATGCGCATGCATATGCTCGATATCATGTATGCGCCGACCCGCTGGTTGAACTTGATGCTGATGCCGCGTTTTATGGATATGGAAATGAATCTTCGCGAACTTGACGGCAGGCCCCCGCCAACTGCGGAAGAGCATCAACATTTTGGGGGTCATGCTACGGGCGTAATCGGCGATACGTTGATGGCCTCGTTGATCAGGCTCTATGAAATACCCGGACACCGTCTGCATGCCGGTTTGGGATTTAGCGCGCCATCGGGGAAGACTGACCTGCAGCTTCGGCGCGTTTTTAAAGTTGACGGCGGATCGATACACTTTGGCATGCAGCTTGGCAGCGGTACCTGGGATTTTGTACCCAGCCTGACTTACACGGGCGAACACAACCGCTGGTCCTGGGGTGCGCAGGTAAGCGGCGTCAAACGTATGGAAGAAAAAAATGATGCCGGCTATCGTCTCGGCGATCTTTTTCAGGCGACAACCTGGACCGGATTCGACTTGACGCACTGGTTGACGGCTTCCGTTCGCGGTCTTTATACCGTGCAAGACCGGATTCACGGCGATTTCAATTCATTTAACGCGCGTATAGGCCCAATGGATTTCCCAGCGAATTATGGCGGGCAATTCTGGAATATCGGAGTGGGCGTCAATGCGGTTATACCGGGCGGACGGTTTGCGGGCAATCATTTCGGTTTCGAATGGCTGCAACCGGTGCATACCGATGTCAATGGTTTTCAGTTAGACCGCAAAGGCGCATTAGCTGCATCGTGGAGCTATCATTTCTAAGATTTTGGAGGCTGCATTTTAATTCGTCTGGACTTGGCTTCCCGAACTGGTTTACGCTAAACCAATGGTTAAACTGAAATATTATCATTTTGACTTCAATGCAATGGGGTCGCCTTGTGCCATTCAGTTATACGCTAAAAGCCAGAAAACAGGGTACGACGCAGCCAAATTGGCCATTGATGATGTCAGTCGTTTGGAGAAGCTGTATTCACGTTACCGGGATGACAGTTTCTTGTCAGAAATCAATCGTGCCGCTGGCATCGGCGGTGAAATTGCCGTGGACGAGGAAACCGCCGGGTTGCTCGATTATGCAGCGACCTGCTATCAGCAAAGCGATGGTCTGTTTGATATTACTTCAGGCATTCTGCGCCAGGTCTGGGATTTCAAATCTGGAATATTGCCAACAGAAAAGGCAATCGACCGGATCAAAGAAAAAATAGGCTGGCATCGGCTCAGATGGAAGCGTCCGGTTTTGTCATTCGATGTTCCCGGTATGGAAATCGATTTTGGCGGCGTGGTCAAGGAATATGCCGTTGACCGGGCTGCCACATTATGTATGGAAGCAGGTATTTATCATGGCATTGTCAACCTGGGGGGAGATATTAAAATCATTGGGCGACATCCAGATGGCAGCCCCTGGCGGGTTGCCATTCGACACCCGCGGCAATCCGGTGCTGCGCTGAAAACAGTGTTGCTCGATAAAGGCGCACTGGCCAGCAGCGGCGATTATGAGCGTTGCATCACGCTTAACGGCGTGCGCTACGGTCATGTGCTCAACCCGAAAACCGGTTGGCCGGTAAGGCATATGGCCGCTGTCAGTGTCGCTGGCGAGTTTTGTGTCGTCGCCGGCAGTGCTTCAACAATCGGTATGCTCAAGGAATTACAGGGGCCCGAATGGTTATCCGAGCTGGGTCTTCCGCATGTCTGGGTTGATGTTGAAGGAGAAGTTGGGGGAACCATGCTTGAGCAATCATTTAACTGAATCAGGCTCTAGTTGTATCGACTGGTTATCATGCGATACCGTACAATCCGGTCTGATGGCAACATTCGCTGCGCCACTGGTATATGCAGGTTCATGGCCATAAACTGTATGGGATTTACAGCACAATAGCGCGGAGTTTTCGTATCATGAACCGGGCGGCGTTTTTAGCCAGAGTTTATTGGTAAGGACATTAATCGCAGTTGCCAACGGGTACGCCGTTTACAAATGAACAGGTTCCATCGCTCATGTAATCGCCAAAGGGGCCGCGATAATTGTCGCCGCTGTAGCTGTCCGCCGGACTGCCGCCTTGGATTGGATTACCGCCCAAATAGCCTTGTGGTTGAGGATTGCCCATATAGCCCCATGTGCCCGTATTATAATTAATCCAGTAATGACCATTTTGAACATATTCCCCGACAACTTGGTCTAACTCGGCAGCTTGTTGCTGGTTGAGTAATACACCGTTAATGCTTATTATTCGCTGTGCGAGAACATTTTCAGCCATTATCAGCACTATCAGGGAAAAGCATGTTATGAAGATTATTTTAAGCGGGTACATAGCTATCCTCACTAAATAATAAAAATGAGACTTCGATATTGTCATAAAAAATCAAGCAGTTTAGTGCTGACCATTTTTCAAAAGCGGCAAGTGATTCAATTTTGACAGTTTTAAAATTATTAAATTTCATCGCTTGCGAAAAATTCGCCTCGAATACAGGGACATTTTTTCTATATGTCAGGCATGCAATGCGTATAGGGCTTTTTGAGCATCAATTGTTGCGGGCGTAGATCGCGGCCTGTGACAGAATTTCCCGGACTGCAACGCTATAAAACAAAAGACAAAATATTATAATGAGGGAACGGGTGTTTCATATTCAGGAACAAATCCGGATTCCCGGTAGCAAAAAACACCATGGATTGATAGGAGTCTTCATGAAATGAATAAATATATTATAGGGTTTGATCAATTGACCCTGAGTGATGTGAGCCATGTGGGGGGTAAGAACGCTTCACTCGGAGAAATGATCAGCCATCTTGCCCAGGCGGGCGTTAATGTGCCTTCTGGTTTTGCAACAACAACTGAAGCTTACCGCGAATTCCTGGTGGCGAATGATCTTGTTGACCGTATCGACAACGTATTGACCGGTCTGGATGTTGACGACATTAATGCATTGACCTCTGCGGGTAAAACGATACGCGGATGGATTTGCGATGCCGTGTTGCCGGATACTATTTGGCGAGCGATCTCGGACGCGTATGAGAAGCTTGCCGACAGCAGTGCCGGTCATGAATCGGTTTCTTTCGCGGTGCGTTCCTCGGCAACTGCCGAAGATCTGGCCAATGCGTCATTTGCAGGGCAACAGGAAACATTATTGAATGTTTGCGGCCAGGATCAGCTTCTGGAAGCGATCAAAATTGTTTTTGCTTCACTGTATAACGATCGCGCCATTGCCTATCGCGTGCACCAGAATTTCCCGCATGACAAGGTTTATTTGTCGGCCGGTATACAGAAAATGGTGCGCAGCGATCTGGGCGCCAGCGGTGTCATGTTTACCCTGGACACTGAATCCGGTTTCCGCGACGCCATATTTATAACCGCCGCATACGGTTTGGGTGAAACCATTGTTCAGGGTACCGTCAATCCGGATGAGTATTATGTCTATAAACGTGGATTGGCGGCCGGTAATCCGGCAATCCTTTCCCGACGCCTGGGTACAAAAGCCATCGAGATGGTTTATGCTGACAAAACGGATGTCAAGAATGCAGCAACGGTTACCCGCGAAGTGGATATTGACCGGCGACAGCGATTTTCCTTGTCGGATAACCAGGTGGAGGCGTTGGCGCGGCAAAGCCTGATTATTGAACAGCATTACGGGCGTCCGATGGATATTGAGTGGGCGTTGGATGGAATCGACGGTCAACTGTATATTGTGCAGGCGCGGCCAGAAACGGTTGAAAGCCAGAAAAAAATGGTTCTGGAACGTTTTAGACTGAAGGACAAAGGTAATGTGTTGACGGAAGGCCGTGCAATCGGACAAAAAATTGGTCAGGGAACGGCGCGTCTGATTGGCAGCATCGACCAGATGGATAAAATCCAGGCGGGCGATGTGCTGGTAACCGATATGACCGACCCGGACTGGGAACCGATTATGAAGCGGGCGGCGGCAATTGTAACCAATCGTGGCGGCCGTACCTGTCATGCCGCGATTATCGCCCGTGAAATGGGAATTCCCGCAGTAGTTGGGTGTGGCGATGCCACGACATGCATCCAGGATGGCGCGACTGTAACGGTTTCCTGCGCTGAGGGCGATACCGGCTATGTCTATGAAGGATTGCTGCAATATGAGCATACCGTTGCAGACACCGGCGCATTGCCCGAATTGCCGGTAAAAGTCATGATGAATGTGGGTAACCCGTCGTATGCTTTTTCATTTTCGCGTATGCCCAATCAGGGCATCGGACTGGCGCGGCTTGAGTTCATTATCAGCAATATGATCGGCATTCATCCCAAGGCGCTGCTGGAATATGATCGCCTGTCAGACGACCTGAAAACTGAAATCGACAAACGTGTCGCCGGTTATGAAAGTCCCGTCGGTTTTTATGTGGAGAAATTGACAGAAGGGATCGCAACACTAGCGGCCGCTTTTTATCCGCATGCGGTTATTGTGCGCATGTCCGATTTTAAATCGAACGAGTACGCTAATCTGATTGCAGGCAAGCACTATGAACCTGTTGAAGAGAATCCCA
Source organism: Burkholderiales bacterium (assembly GCA_024235795.1). Classification (GTDB taxonomy): domain Bacteria; phylum Pseudomonadota; class Gammaproteobacteria; order Burkholderiales; family Nitrosomonadaceae; genus Nitrosomonas. Next base: position 797,482 of record JACKLR010000002.1, read on the forward strand.
TGATCGGATTTCGCGGCGCATCGCGTTATCTTTCCGATGATTTCCGCGATTGTTTTGAACTCGAATGCAAGGCTTTGCGCAAGGTGCGTGATGATATGGGGTTAACGAATGTTGAAATCATGATTCCCTTTTGCCGTACACTCGATGAAGCGGAACAGGTGACCGCGCTGCTTGCTTCACAGGGGTTCGAGCGTGGAAAAAACGGTTTGCGACTGATTATGATGTGCGAAATTCCGTCCAATGCGCTACTTGCTGAAGAATTTTTACAGTATTTCGATGGTTTTTCCATCGGATCCAATGATATGACGCAGCTGTCATTGGGTATCGACCGGGATTCCGCGCTGGTATCCCATTTGTTCGATGAGCGCAATCCGGCCGTCAAAAAGTTGTTGAAAATGGCGATTGACGCCTGCCACAAACAAGGCAAGTATATCGGTATCTGCGGACAAGGGCCTTCGGATTACCCGGATTTCGCGGTCTGGTTATTTGAACAGAAAATCAGCAGCCTGTCGCTTAATCCCGATTCAGTGACGCAGACATGGCTGGATTTGGCGAAAATAACACATGATGACACCCCCTAGACAAAAACGGACTGTCTTTTATTTGTCCGACCGTACCGGTATTACAGCCGAAACACTCGGACATAGCCTGTTGACCCAGTTTGATGGTATTGAATGGGAAACGGTTAATGTGCCGTTTCTGGAAGAAGTCGACAAAGCAAGGCATATTTCACAGCGGATAAATGAAGCGGCCCAGCGTGATGGGCAAAAGCCATTGGTATTTAGCACATTGCTGAATCCGGAGATCATCGAAGTTATCAGACAGTCAAATTGCCGAATGTTCGATTTCTTTGAGACATTTATTTGTTCTATCGAGGAAGAATTGCATCAGCCGTTTGCCCGCATGGCCGGACGCTCGCATGGTCTTCAGCATCATCTGTCCTATTTTAAACGTATTGCGGCCATCAATTATGTTCTGGCGCATGATGACGGAATCAATCCGAAAAATTTTGATGCGGCAGAGATTATACTGATCGGTGTGTCGCGTTCCGGTAAAACGCCCACTTGCCTGTATCTGGGATTGCAATATGGTATCGCTGCGGCGAATTATCCGTTGACGCCGGACGATATGCATGACTTGCAGCTGCCAAAAGCTTTGGCTTCTGAAGATATCAGGAAGAAATTGTTCGGCTTGACCCTCGGTGCAGCGCAATTGCATTCCATACGCAACGAACGCCGCCCGAACAGTCAGTATGCTTCGCTTGATCAATGCCGGCAGGAAATACAATGGCAGGAATCCCTGTATGGATTATTCGATATTCCTTATCTGGATACCACATATATTTCCATTGAGGAAATCAGTGCGATTATCCTGAACCGCTGCGGACTCAAACGCCAACTCTATGGTTGAGTAAGTACCGGGCGGCATCGTATATCACGCTTCAGTGGGCATGGTCTCCGGGGGGCGGCATAATCTCGTCTTCCTCATTGAGCATGCCCAATTGTTGCGCAAGTACTGAGTAGTTTTGCCAGCCAAAGCCTTCGAATTGCGCATTCCATCGTGCGCGCATGTAGCCAAAGCGGTCGATCATGAACTCCATATGCATTGGTTTCAGGCCCGGGCCGTTCAGGTCCGGCACGGTTCTGACCCTGCGGTACAGCGAATAGGCATCCCCTATTTCAGACCAGCTTTCGGTAACAATGGGGAAGGGGACAATGTCGGTAATCGTCTCCAGTTCCGCTTCGGTGAGTTGTTGTAAGGGAATGGCCAGAACCTCGGTGTTGTGATCACGCGTGAGCCGTTCATAAAAGTGTTTTAATTGGATTAGACGCTGATCCGATTGAGGCCAGGAAAAGAACACAAGAATAGTATTTTTTTTGAACCGGAAATCCTTTAAATCGCCACTGGAGCCGTCATTGGTGGAATAGAAAAAAACAGGCGATGCAACGGCCGGCCGCATTGGGAGAATCATGGTGCCCAGCAGGCGTGCATCAAACCCGCGTGACAGGATATGGAGAAAATTGACGATATCCCAGATATCCTCTTCCTCAAGGCTTTCAGAAAAACCGGGCATATCGGTTCCGGGAAGTCCATGGGCAATCCAGTGGTAAAAATTACCGACGGTATGTCTGACTGTATGCGGTTCGGTCAACAGGTCGGTCGGTTCGGTTGATAGTGTCTGGGCAAGTTTGCCATTGCCTTTGCCTTGTGGACCATGACAGTCGGCGCAATGTTCGGCGTACAGTTGCGCACCATGCGATATGGATATGGCGTCGAGCGGGATAAGCGGCTTTAAATATGTTTCTGGGTATGCTTCGATTGTGATTGGCGGTAGCGCGATGCCCAATGCCACGATTGCCAGCCCGCCCGGTGCAAGTATTTTTGTCTTCCAGTTCCAGTGCAGTTTTACGCCGATCCAGAAAACACTCACTGCGATAAGAAACAGGGCGGTGCCGAACCAGAACAATTTTTCTGCTATGGATTCTTCCGAAACCGTATCGATTGCAAAACGGAATGGAAATGGCCAGTTTTCGATAATGTCATGCTTGGCAGGCAGGGTGTTGGCTAAAACCGTTGCGACCAGCAGTAACAAAAGGGCGAGCAGAAATTCGATGCGCACCCATTGTTTGAGATGCGCTGCACTGTGTTTTATTGAATCGGTAACATCAAGCTGAGACAACAAGGGCAACCATGTATAACGTGCCTGATAGGCGATGACCAGAATAATACTTAATATTGCCAGTTTGAGATTTAACAGCCAGCCATAAGGACTGGACACCAGTGTGTGATAATAATCCTCGATCATGCGATCGGTTACGATCAATCCCGTTGCCGCCAGTAAAACCATTACAGGCAGCGCCATGGCAGAAAATTTTTCCAGGTAGGTGACGTTTAATAAACGGGTTACTTTGTCAAGCTCCCGGTCGCTGCTGAATATAATCAGCAGAAAAGCGGGCAATGCACCAAACCATATTCCGGCTAGGAGAATATGCAATGCAAATGGCGCAATTGCAGCAAATGACATTTCATCCGCACTTGAATGGCTGACAAAGGTGCCGGCTATCAGGGGAAGAGCGGCAATAACTGCACAACAGGCATAATGCCACCGTTTCCGTGCTTTGTGCAGAATAACTGTAACACTACCTAGCAGAAGGATCGCCAGCGCTAATCGTACAGCATTGATCAATCCTACCTGTGTTTTTTGTATAAAGTCCACCCATGCTGCGGGATTCCAGGTGTTTGCGGTATCACCTGTGGCTTCTCCGGTTGTTGTGGCCAAAATACCGATAAGTCCTGCCACAACAACGCCAGCCAGCCAGGGAAAGCTTTTTTCAAGTCGTGTTAACCAAGAAGAAGATACTTCAAGTACTGCTTTTTTTTTCCATGCAATGGCAAGGAAGACACAGCTGCCAAACAAAATTAAATTGGCAGTCAATTGTGTCCAGCGTGCAAAATTAGATATGATTTCAAGCATATTTTTACTATAAGAATAAATATTGCCGATACGATCTCGGCTATGTTTGATACAACTGAAAATTATAGAAATTTTCCATAACCCAGTAATAAACCGCGTGTCATTTTACATTGACACCGTTTATATTCAAGTCGGCTTTTTTTCAAATCTTTTTCAAATAAATAATATAATCCAGCGGTCGTGACTTCATACGTTGAAAATTTGGCAAAATTGAATACAATTATTTTGCATGTCCTTTGAGTTGTGGTTAGGGCACATTTAAAAAAATTAAGCTTAGTAAGCGTAAATAAGAGGCGCGGCTACAAAGCCGGAACTATTCGAGCAGAGGCTGTTGCTGGACAGGAATCCATAATTTACTAAACATTCTAATTAAGAGTAACGAACAGGATTGATGTTCGATATTTATCTGTTTTTTCTATGGTTTGTTGCATATAGATCAATAAAATGTTCATTAAGAAAAATTTATTTGCTTTATTCAGTAGTTTTATTAAATCCGAAGCTTATTCGTACCGCCATTTAAAAAACAATTTAACCAAAGTCGATCACAAGATAATTCTTGTTTGTATCGTAACAATGCTGGTTTTAACCTGCACGTACTATTTCGGAGATGTCAGATTTCTGATTTCACTGCTTGAGGATTTGGGTTTTGCCGATCTGTCGCAGCAATTGCGGGAAATAATGACAATTCACCCTGATGCTGCGCTTTATAGGCCACTGTACTGGGCTTCGGTGTTGATTTTTTTCTATTGTGTTTTGCCGGCGATTTGTATCAAGTTTTTTTTCAAACAGAGATTCTCTGACTATGGATTAGGTTTTAAGGGTGCTTTCAAATATTATCGCTTATATATCGGGATGCTGATTGTCATGGTGCCATTGGTCATTTATTTTTCGGCGTCAGAGAGCTTCCTGAAAACCTATCCATTTTACAAAGTTGCGCCGGGTGATAATCTATTTCCTAATTTTTTTATCTGGGAAATCTTTTATTTTCTGCAGTTTGTCGCGCTTGAGTTCTTTTTCCGGGGATTTATATTGCATGGAACCAAGCATCGCTTTGGCTTTTATGCCATATTTTTCATGACTGTGCCCTACTGCATGATACATTTTGGAAAACCCATGGCCGAAACGATTGCAGCCATAATTGCCGGCGTAATTTTAGGGTATATGAGTCTGAAAAGCCGTAATATCTGGATGGGGGTATTTGTTCACTGCAGTGTTGCGTTTATGATGGATATCTCGGCGCTCATGCGTAGGGGCGTATTTAGCAGTGAAGTTGAGACATTGTAAAGAATCGTGAACAACGGGGATACACTGCTAGTCCAAGCCACTACAAGTTGAATTCGATACCGTTTTGGCTCAAGCCAATAAGATCGATGTTGTCAGTATTTATGGATGTGTTTGCAGCCAGTAATGTCATTTTCTCCGGCGTTAAGCTGTTGTTATCAAGCAGATCGACATAAGGCTGCTTTTCTTCAGATGTTGGATCAATGCCAAATAAATTGTGCCAAAGCAGCGTAACGGTTGCATCATGGTTGTGCGCGCCTGCAGCATTAAGCGCGGCTGATGCGAGTTGTTCATTGTCGGTGCCATTGTCGGTGAGAGACAGGCCAATTTTGATTAAATCCTTATTCCGAACTGAAGAAGCGCCGAAGATGATCCCGGCAAGTTTTGCGATTTGACCTGCATCGCCATCAATATCAAATGCAATGCCTATATTGTCAAATAACAATCGTTCAATACCGATAAGTTTATCTTGGCCGTTATTTCCTGACTGATGGGTAACCAAAAATTCTTCCTTGGTTTTTTGTAGGGTATAGTCTTTCCTGTCGCCACTCAATAACACATGATCAATTCCTGATCCGCCCTCAAAAGTATCGTTTCCGGCGAAGCCAATAAAAAGATCATTCCCTTCATGGCCTGATAAATGATTATCATATTGGTTGCCCATGAGTGTATCGTCATTGCGTCCGCCGCTGGCATTTTCAATCACAGTGTCATACGCGATCCAGATATTGGGAACTTCTACGGTTTCATGGTTGTTTATGGCATACACAGGATTGCCAATAAATGATCCTTGACCTTCTTCCAGTTGAATCAATGCGATTTGGTTTCCCGTATAGCTAATCGTGTCAATGCCATCACTATCCCATATCGTTTCATGATAAGTTTCACTATCCGTAAAACGATGAACGTTGTCACCTTTATTGGAGGTTTTATTCGCGCCGTAAATATGCTGTATGGCTTTGATATCGAGTGGCATTGGTGTGGTTGGATAAAAATCAAAAAATGAATTCTGATCTCCCGGTAACGCAGAATAACTCATAATTGTGGCTGATATCGAATTATCTGCGATTGAAAAACTAGGATCTTCAAATGGGTGTGTCAGACCTACTGCATGCCCAATTTCATGTAAAACGGTTAAAAAAGAAAAGCTGCCCGCTACCCATTCCTGGGTTGCGCTACTGCTTGATTTGTTGATCCAGATATCACCGCCCCATACGCCATGCGTTGGTAAATAGGCCCATGCTTCGGCATTGTCTAATTCAGGGACTTCAGTGTAGGCAATCCGGATATCTCCAACACTATTTGATGTCTCATCAATGAAATCAAAGTCAATACTTGCGACATTCTCCCATTTCCCCAGTGCAGTGACGAAGTCGGCCTTGTTTGACGGGGAAATCGGTGAATAAGAAGCGCTCCAAGGTTCTTCCCCGGGGCCATAGCCAAAAAGTGGATCCGCAAACCACCTGGCTTCGTCGTCTGGAAAACTATATGAAATTACAGGATTCTTCCAGCGCGAGCCGAGTATGAGCGGATCTATTGCGTTTGAGTCGGTAAAATCTACAAAAGAAATATCACTGAATGAAAAGGGTGTAGGCATGATCGCATACCCGATAAAGAGTCGTTATCTCAACTGTACATCGAACTGTCATTGCATGGTTCCGTTTTAATTTTGTTAAGCCTATCCTGCTATTTCCATACACTCGTGCTCTACACGTGGTTGCACATTTTTTTGTGGTATAGCATATCGTTTTGATTCATACGCCCAGTCCAGATTTCCCCGCATCCATGATCGTAGTACTGCTACGTATTTTTTTAAATCATGATCCGAAAATTCAACAAATTTAGGTAATTGCTGTTCAACATTTAGAAACTGTTGAATCTGTGCATCAATTAATTTTTTGACGAGATTTACCGATTCTTGCAGGCTGATTTTCAACTCATGTTGCATCACCATCACCATATTGTGCATATCACCGTGTGCCTGTTCTTTGCGCAAAGATATAATATCATTTGACCAGCAGACGACATTGTTGGTGAGATTTGCGAGTTCTGTCAGGCGTGGATGCGCGCGTGCGATACACGGAATATTAATTTTTTCCGCGATTTCAATCAAATCGATATCGGTATAAAGACCGCCGCTAAAAGGGCGCATCAGCGTATAAGAATCAGTGCTAGGCCAGCGCCTGTAAAAACGATTTTGTGCTTCCCAGAACGTGGCTTCAAAATATTCAGAAGCACTTTTAGCAAAACGTAACAGCCAGGCTTGGGATGATAGCGGCTTTAACCGGCGATAAATATCTTCAAGCGCAAGGATTAACGGGACATCATTAGGTTCGGTTGGATAACCGGAAAGTATTTCTAGGGAACGGTTATGTAAATTTGACAATTGATCAGGATGCTTGCCTAATCCACTTTCGTCGCATTGATCGTCGATAACAAACAGCCATGTATTCCAGTCTGAAATAATTTCAAGTCGGTCCAGTGCGGCGTCTGGGTAAGCACGTGCGGCTAATCGGCCGAATTTAGATAATCTCAAGCGTTTAAAAGCCTTTTCTTCAGTGACAAGCTGAAAATTTTGTACCCATTCAAGGGTATGTGCATGAACCTTATCAGCAAAAGGGCTAATCTTTTCAGGAAATGGACAGGAAAGGTAGGGGAGAATGATGTTTTCTTTAGTCATTTTTAAAAGTCTTTATTTAGCCATGTTATGAGAAGGGCTGTAGTGTAGCAATGGGTAGTTGGCTGATATTATTTAAAAAAACATAATTTAACGCCTTTATTTTTAAATTGATGGTGTTATGTTGAGCATAAAAATGCTTATTGAACAGTGACTTAAATATATATTGCAGAAAATAGATGGCGTCGTAACAAATCGGAACATTTGTCTATTCACATGCAGTATTTTCATCTTAACGTTTCAAGCTGAAATACAATTGACGCCGAAATGAGCCGGGTGAGTAAATCAGTTTTGTTTTGCTAGGGTTGTCGCAATGAAAAAATTTCTTCAGTGAAATACTTTATTCCGTCGGTCAGACTGACAGTGATATTATGGAGATTTTTCTGCTGGTAGTGATTCCCTGTTTTGCAGTACCATTCATTAGTTTATTTATGCTCTTTCGAAGCACATCAAACAAGCTGAGTGATTGGCGTTGATCAAGCAAATTCTAGTTGAACACCGTATCAGTCTGTATCTGGTGCTTAATATATCTGCGCTACTGTTCTGACATACAAGTGGTTAATCATGGATAGCGCTTATAATCGGGTTTAAATATGGACTCGCGTGTTTAGCACATAAAAAGGGATAACTTGAAGTTTGGTAAACAATTCATAAAGGAAATTGATGCCATATTGCCACAAACACACTGCAGGCAATGTGGATTTTCAGGTTGCAAACCTTATGCAACAGCAATTGTAGAAGGACAGGCAGATATTAATCAGTGCCCACCGGGTGACACCGATGTGATTCAAAAAATTGCCAAGCTGCTTGGAATTGCGCCTAAGCCGCTAAATACCAGCCACGGCCAGACTAAACCCCGCGCAGTTGCGGTTATTGACGAAAATCACTGTATTGGATGCACCTTTTGTATTCGTTCCTGCCCAGTCGATGCAATAGTGGGCGCAGCCAAGCAAATGCACACTGTTATTAACGATGAATGCACAGGATGTGAATTGTGTATTGCGCCATGCCCAATGGATTGTATTCGCATGGTACCCGTGCCAAAGCGTGAAGCATATACGGATTTTACCGTTGCAGGAACAAAAAGGCGGGCAGACCGAGCACGTATGCGTTATCTATTCAGGTTGCAAAGGCTGGAGCAGAATAAATCGAAGTCTAAAGGAAAAGTGATACCAGAACGCCCATCTACATCAGATAACCAAATCATGCCAAATCAGCAACGTAAGCAAGCCATCGTGCAGGCGGCATTAAAGCGTGCCGCTGCCATGCGTGTTCAGGCTGATAACAAATAATAGATGCAATTCAAATAATGCCATGAATTCAGCAAAAAGACATGCGTTGTTTGCCTGTTTGAGATCCGTTAATCCGCATCCGACAACCGAGCTCGAATACCGCACCCCATTTGAACTATTGATAGCAGTCATACTGTCTGCACAAGCGACCGATAAGCGTGTTAATCTGGCGACGCGGGAGCTTTTTGCTAGAGCGAATACGCCGCAAAAAATGCTTGAATTTGGTGAAGCAGCATTACTTGAATCGATTAAAAGCATTGGTCTTTATAAAACAAAAGCAAAAAATATTCTGGCAACCTGTGCGTTGTTAATTGACCAACATCAGGGTGAAGTGCCGCGCATACGTGAACAGCTGGAAAAACTGCCGGGTGTGGGCCGTAAAACAGCAAATGTAATACTAAATACCGCATTCGGCGAGCCCACAATCGCAGTTGACACCCATATTTTCCGTGTTGCCAATCGCACCGGGCTTGCGCGGGGTAAAACTGTCTTGGAAGTGGAATTGAAACTGCTAAAGGTGGTGCCCAAGGAATTCAAACATGATGCGCATCACTGGTTGATTCTGCATGGCCGGTATGTCTGTAAAGCCCGGAAACCGGAATGCAAACGTTGCGTCATTTGTCATTTATGTGAATTCAAGGAAAAAACGGCTTAACAGCTTGTTAAAACATAGATTTATAAAGTGAAACATACCGCGGCTCATAACGTATCGAATAATTTATTATAGAAAAATGTTTACACCAACCCGAAATCAAGCACGCCAGCTATTTTTCGATACATGGCGTAAATACCGTCAACAGGAAATACTGACGGGTATTGAGCAAATTGCGCTGGACGTTATTCTGCTTCACCCGGAGTATCATGGCATACTGGAAGACGATGAGCGTTACCGCGATAAGGATTACCTGCCTGAAATGGGTGATACCAACCCATTTTTGCATATGAGCATGCATATTGCGATCAAAGAACAACTGTCCATAAACCAGCCGATCGGCATCTGCGAACGTTTTCTGCGATTACAGGAACAAACCGGAAACGAGCATGATGCGGCACATCAGGTTATGGAATGTCTGGCTGAAATGCTGTGGCTGGCTCAGCGCAATCAAACCGCGCCGGATGCCGCAGTTTATTTTGATTGTCTGGATAAACAGCTAGTGTCATCAAAAAAGCGTTTATAAACAGCACATCGTTTAGCCATACAGCCATACAATCAGGTTCGTGGTTCGGAATGTCCGGTTTGATCCAGGGCGTCTTTGGCATCACTCCAATGGACGATATCTTCGACAAAATAATCAAAAGTTCGCGGCATCATGTGTTTTGTCTTTTCATTATAATTGATAATGTCCAGAATAAACAAAGCGCGCAACACGCTGCGCCGGCGATACCCGTTCTTTTTTCTGGGTATGATTTGATCACGCCAGGTGCCAAAATTGATATAGGTTGTTAGATGATCAGAACCCGTATCCAGTTCTTCCTGTAATGGCTGATGGGTATGGCCTTCCCCGTGGATTTGAAAATTATAATGTTGATATGCCGGCATAAAACCCGGAAATTTTTTCATTATCGACAGTTTAACGCTGGGTTGTTGTAAACTGTCAAAAAATGCGAGTATGCGCATCAAACCTGCAATAGATTTGATTTCCAGTCCATGACCGAATGACTTCATGATTTCCAGAAAACGTTTTGCAAGTTTGAGTCCTTTTCTGCGCAATAAAGGGGATGACTGATAGGTGAAATCCCAACTGAGCCAGTCAATAATGCACTCGTACAAGGTCGTCTCGATAATTTTAATGGCGTTTTGTTCTTTTTTCTGCGCGCGCATTTTTGCGGCTTCATTGAGGATTCTGTTTATTGCGCCATAAGTAGGGCGGTAAAGATCAAGTTCATCGAGAATGCTGATCAGACGCGGGTCATAATAGTTGGCGTCATCAAGTTTTTTCTTAGTTTTGTAAATAAAGGTTGACAGTACACCGGCGGCAACCGAATCGCCGAAACAGGGTTCGAAAAAAGGCGAAAATTGCAATTGTTGCCAGGTTTCAATTTGCCAGCCTTGGGTGGTTTTCCAGCCAGGCTTACCATCATGAGCCTTAATATTTCGGCTGTTTGCTTCGTCGCGCCACTGTCCATGCGTGGTAAAAAATCTGAAGCCGGTATCGCCGTAATAAAAAGGCAAATAGGGAGCCCGGTCTGGATCCAGAAACATTGATTCATCTCCGTACATTCGACCCAGTGTCTTGCGCTCCGTTTCCGGAATCTGACTGATGCTGCGCCCCAGTGCCTTTTCATAAAAATATTTCAGTGCTTCAGTGTCACAAAACAGTTCTTTATCATGATTGCCGATCATAATCACTATTTTGGCTTTAATCTCACTCAGTAGACTTTCCTGTTTGAGTTTGCTTTCCAGTTCCCGCAGCCATTTGAAAAAGAATGCATGTTGTTTTTCAACAATATCTTTGATTATGGCATTGACGACTGCTGAGAATTCTTCCTTTCTATGCCGTTCCCAGGGATAGATGGGTGGTTCATGCGCCGCCCATTTGCTGCTGCGGATCATGTCGACAATATCACCATCGAGCACAAAAACCAGTTCGTCGATTGCGTATCGTATACAACGCTCTTTAATGGTGTCATAAAATGAATTCCAGGTGGTGTCACTTAAATTCTGAAAACCTACTGTACCATCTGTTAAATGGATATCACTGACGCTGACACAAAGGCGGTTTCCCCGTTCTTCGGGTGATACGTCAATTTCGAGAAAACGTTTCTCTGCCTTGCCAAAAGCGACTGCCTTACGCATTTTGTCAATGAGTCCGGCCTGTATTTTGTCTTTTTTATCGGTATGCGTGGAATTCATTGTTGTATAAGCTCCTTTTATGCACCTGCGAAAAACGTTTAAAATATCCGTGGATATTCCAGAATTTACCAGCTTTCTTTTCGGGAAGCACGGGTAAATTTGATCCGGGGGCAACGATTTAATTTCAGACCAAAATAAGGAGAGTGACCCATTTGCCGATGACTATCCGGATTCGACCTGTTGAACAATCAGACTATGACTGGCTGCTCGATCTGCATCATACCGTTTACCGTGAGCTGATCATTAATGAATTCGGCTACTGGGATGATGACGAAGAGCTTGGTTTATTCCTTGAAGCCTGGGAAACAAAAAAAATCGATATTATTCTGAAGCAGGATAAACCTGTTGGCATGTTTATTATTCAACGGCAGGACGACTACCTGTGGCTGGATGAAATTCAGGTTGAGCCGCAGTTTCAGAACCAAGGGATAGGAACAGAAATCATTATGCAGCTCATTCTTCGAGCACGAAAAATAAGCCTGCCAATTCGTTTACGTGTGTTGCACGCCAACCAGGGCGCTTACCGGCTGTATCGAAAACTCGGATTTCAAAACATTTGCCGTGCCGAACATCACAATGTGATGGAGCTGTATTAGATGAGTACTCAGCAGTTTCTAATGTTGTTGAACAATCGTTTTTGCCGATCGTTACACGACACTCCCTAGAATTGTTATTTAATTATTAATGCGGAAATAATCCGGTTAAGGTTTACGTACTTTTCACAGGCAGTAATCCGGGTGAAACTTGGTTGCACATGTAGGAGAATCGAAATGGATCAAAGCAAAGAGAAAATTACTGTTTATTATGACGGCGCCTGCCCAAGTTGCATAAAAGATCGGGAAAGTTACGAAAAAATGGCGGGAAAAGCAGGTCAGGATGTGTGTTGGTTTGATATATCCGGACAGGATAAACAATTGCGTAACCTTGGTATCGATCCCTACAAAGCGATGACAGAGCTGCATGTCCGCGATCAGAATCAACAGGTGTTGTCTGAATTGGATGCCTATATTTTGTTGATGAATCGTGTGCCACGTCTCAAACCGCTAGCCTGGTTGATTGGTTTGCCAGTAATTCGCCCTGTATTGTCAGTGCTTTACCGATGGACGGTTAAAAGGCGTTTGAGGTCGAGTGGTCGTTTGCGGTTAAAATAAGAATATACAGAACGGGTATTTGATTTTTGGCCACTGGGTGTTTTTAAATTAATTTACGAAGCGCTGCCAGAGTAAGATTACGATAGTGCTGTCTGAGTTTGATCTAAATCAGTATAGATTTTTTCGACAAGACTACCATTCAAATAAATAGTAAATAAACAAATTTCGAGTTTTTTATAAAGGCTAAAAATTCGATCAATAAATTATAAAGGGGGTTAGATGATACCCGAGAAGCATGATTTACATCATGAATTTCCTGAATACCATGATCGTATTCATGAATTGAAAATTAATAATGCACATTTTGCGAAAATGTTTGAACAATATCACGATGTTAATCGCGAAGTCCGCCGCATAGAAGAGGGTGTGGAGAGCACATCCGATCAATATCTGGAGGATTTAAAAAAGAAACGCCTTTTGCTGAAGGATCAGTTGTATGAAATGATACGTCATACACAGTAGTTGAAATAGGAGTATCCCAAACAGAAATCTGTTTTAGACGCTTAGCCAATTACAAGTTTTTCCCGTATTTGTACATTTCCAGCTAAGCGTCTTTATTTTTGGTTTATCCGCCAGATACAATTTGGTTGCGCCCCAGTTCTTTTGCTTTGTAAAGTCGGGAATCTGCGGTAGACATAAGACTATCAAGGGTATCAGTTTCTGTTGGTATTTTAGTGATGGCGCCAATGGAGATAGTCAGGAACTGGGCAACATCACTGAATTTGTTTGGAATTTGTAGGCTTTCGATTTCCTTTCTAATGATCTCGGCGAATTCTTGTGTTCCCCGGCAGTTAAGATTTGCTGAAATGATGCCAAATTCTTCGCCGCCAAGCCGAAAAATGAAATCACCGGGGCGTTGACAGAGTTCTTTTAATTTGTGGCTTGTTTTGATCAATATCCGGTCGCCTTCGCTATGTCCATAATTGTCATTGATTTTTTTGAAAAAATCGATGTCCAGTATCAATAAAGCAAAATAGGTTTTTTCGCGTCTGGCGCGATTGAGTTCGCGTGCAAATACATGATTGAAATGTCGGCGATTAAACAAGCCTGTTAACTGGTCAGTTATCGCCAGTGATTCCAGCCTTAAATTGGCTTTGCGTAACTCCCGGTTAGTCTTGTTCAGCGCATTCTCAATTTTTTGACGTTCATGGCTTTCACGCATCAATGCCAGCGTTCTGGACGAAAGGCTGTCGTACATCGTCATCACGGTTTCTATAAGTGCTCGGATAGAACCATTCATTTTTTTGTCGGCCGCAGCCTTTGCTTCTTCAAAGCTCAACCCTTTGTTGATATTATGAACGAGAAGCGCCATGCGTTTGTCGTTGTCCATAATATGGAATGCCAGCCAGCGAATAAGGAATAGCATGATGCTTTCGATGATTTCGGTTTGCGGTTTTCTGATTTCTTGTTCTTTAAGTGCCATCACTTTCGGTAGAAAAGAAGAATGACTGATTTGGTGCGAAGACAACCATGAGTCACTACCGAAATATTCCGCCCAAATTTCTTCTTCGGATTCAAAATGAAATTCTGCATATTTGGTCAGATTGTCAAAAACACCGTTAATTTCTATAGAGTTGCCGCGTACCAGGGAAGTCGCCAGTTTGTTCAACAAAGAAACCAGCTGTTTATGTTGCTCATCGATAAGAGGTATACCTGTTTCAAAATTTTTGTTCCAAGGAAAAACTTCAATATCATTATGAAAGTTATTAATTTTATGACTTTTCATTAGAAAATAAAGACTTGGCTGCAGGTGCTAATAATGATGTTTAGTTTATTAAAGCAAATTGCTGAATATTTGAAAATTTTGTAATTCTAGCATTTTTAACGAAACATGTTTTGTTTTGCTCGTTTACATTTTTCTTTTCAATTGCGTACCATTGTCCAAGACATGCTATCGATATTTCCTTGATAAAATATCCGTCGAGAACAGTCGCGGAAATTTTCGCAACACAGTTTTATGAAATTTTTGATGTTCGGTTTTATTTTTTTGTGTAAATTTATGCACCATTAAATCCTAAAATTAGAAATTTAGCGTGGTACAAGAAGAATGAATAATAATTATCAGAATCTGGTTCGGTGGCTTGAAGAAATATCGCGATTGAATGGTGTGATGAGCACAATAGCGTGGGATCAGGAAGTCATGATGCCGGCTGGGGCTGCAGATGCACGCGCCAAACAGATTGCAGCGCTTGCCGGGGTAATTCATGAGCGCATGACAAATCCGGCTTTGGGTGAATGCCTGGATGAACTGCATAATCACCTTGGTGATTTCGATGCAATTGCGCTGTGTAATATTCAGGAAGCACGCAGGGATTTCGATTTGATGACGCGTATCCCCAATCAATTAGTCCAAGCGCTGGCTGAATTGGGTTCGCGCGGACATACTGTTTGGGTGCGGGCACGCAGGGAAAATAAATTTTCCGATTTTGCGCCGGTTCTTGATGAATTCCTGAAATTAAAAAAAGAATGGGCTGCATGTGCATTTCCGGACTTGACCACCTATGACGCTAATATTGACCAGTTTGAGCGCGGCACAACTGCAGCTGAAATTGCTGTGATTTTTGAACAGTTAAAAGACACACTGATACCGCTTATTCATGAAATAAAAGAGCAATCCTATCAACCCGATACGACATTTCTGCACGGCCACTTCCCGGTTGAGAAACAGGCGGCGCTGGCGCGTAAAATCAGCGAGAATATCGGGTTTCAGTATGATAAAGGGCGCATGGATGTCTCTGTACACCCGTTTTGTGGTGGCAGTCACCCGACTGATGTACGCATAACGACACGATACAATGAAAGCGATTTTGTCGAATCACTCTATGCCGTGATCCACGAGACCGGTCATGCACTCTATGAGCAGGGGCGTATGTTGGAATTCGGCGATTTGCCGGTTTCCGAATCGCTGACAATGGGTATTCATGAATCTCAGTCACTATTCTGGGAACGAATGATCGGACAAAGCAGAGAATTCTGCACACATTATTTTGCAACGATTTGTGAAGCGTTTCCCGGTAACCTGAAAAGAGCTACTGTCGATTCATTTTATCAGGCAATTAATGCATGCGCGCCCGGTTTTATTCGGGTAGAAGCCGACGAATTAACCTATCCATTGCACGTGATTTTGCGCTTTGAGATTGAAAAGGGCTTGTTTGATGGCAGCGTCGCCGTAGCTGATTTGCCAGAGGTCTGGAATGAAAAAATGGACACTTATCTGGGCATTAAACCGCCCACGGACACGCTTGGTGTGCTGCAGGATTCCCATTGGAGCAGCGGTGCTTTTGGTTATTTTCCTTCCTACACATTAGGCGCGATATATGCCTGCCAGTTTTATAAGGCGATGCAGAAAGAATTGCCGGACACAGATAAAGCGATTGAATCCGGTAATTTCAAGCCAATTAAAGACTGGTTAAATGAAAATATTCATAGCCAGGGTCGGCGCAATTCCCCTCAGGAATTGGTGTTACGAATAGCGGGAGAGCCGCTAAACCCGCAGCACTTGATTGATTATCTTAAGACTAAATACCGTGCGTTATATAGATTAGCGTGATAATGACCGAAACAGTGTTGCGCTATAAAAACAGGCTGAGCTGGCATAAGCCAATTAAACCCACATTCTTGCCAATTAAATGTTCCGATTCGGGGCGCAAAGTTTACGCAATAAATTGATTTAAAATTAATTTTCAATGACTCCCAAAAACATGATGAATTTGTTTCTAAATCTTTATGATATCTTTACAAATTCTTCACGAATTCTTCACATTTGCTGTGTTAAATTTTCGATGCGCAACAAACAAAAACATTTAGATTCTTAAAATTGGGGAGAAAGTTTTATATGAGTTCTGAAACAGAAAAAGAAAACAATCCGCCGTCAGGCGAGCAGAATCTGGCACCTGATGGTTCAGTTGTGCTGACGGCTGACAAGCATTTTGGTGCTGCGGCTTTCCAGGCAAAATATGCAATGCGTGACACCTTTGCCGGTATTATTACCGGTACCATGGCGATACCGCTGTCTATCGGTATCGCCATGATGTCCGATTATCCGATCAAGGTGGGTCTTGCTACCGTGGTTTTTGCCAGCTTTGTCGGCTGGACAATGTCCTGGTTCAGACCGGGCAACTATATCGGCAGCCCGGGTATTGCCGCGGGTCTGGCGCCGGCGCTGGCGTTGGGCGTTGCTTCATTTGGCATGGAGAACATGGCGTTTTGTATTTTCCTGACAGCGTTGATGCAGGCGGTCTGTTGGCATTATAACTGGCAGAAATACCTCCTAGTTGCGGTGCCGGTTTATCTGGTTGAAGGTCTGCTGGCCGGTATCGGGTTAAAGATTTTCCTGAAATTCTTTGAATTTACTTATGAACTACCGGCAGAGGCGGTCACCGAGGAATTCTGGAATACTGCGCGGATAACAATGTGTATTATTTCAGCCGTGGGCATGGGTGTCTTTATAGTGCTGTTTGCCAAATTCAAGGATATACAGCCGGCGATTCCTTATTTTGTGCTGATCATTGGCGGTACTTTAGTGGCGTTTTTCGTGCCTGTGCCGATGATCGTGGTGGAAGATATTGATCTGTATCTAAGATTGCCAATTCCTGACGCAAGTGTGACGATCTGGATGCTGGTGCTCATGGTGTTGTTCTGTGCCATGCTGGCGACGATTGACGTCATCGAGCAGGTGATGAGTAATGCTGCAATTGAGAAAATCGATCCGTTAAAGCGTAAATGTAACAGTAACAACAGCCTGTTGGCGATCTGGATTGCTAACATGGGTTCAAGTTTCTTCGGCGGCATGACCAATCTGGACGGCTTGGCGAAAAGTACCACCAATAGACTTGCCGGCGCCTACACTAAGTTCTCGCTGGTATTCATTGGTTCGGTCGTTGGTTTCTTCTTGTTCAATTCGGAATATCTTGAATATCTGCCCAAATTTGCGCTGGCAGCGATTATGATGTTCTCTGGTTACAAGATGATTGCCGGTCTGGTGCATGTCACCCATTATGGCCCTTACGCAATGATGCTGGCGATCTTGACCGGTCTGCTGGTATTCGAGTTGGGCATTTTCGAAGGCTTGGTTATTGCGCTGGTTGTACATGCGATCATTCATTATATGGTTTATACTAAACATGACCAGATGCCTGGGAGAGATGTTATCAAACGCTACTTTGAAAATCTGAAGCGTGATAGCGGAAACTTGCAGTAAGCTAGTCTTAATTGTTTGGTAGTTAACGTAGAATAGTGAAGGACAGGGCGGATCTTATCTGAAAAGATTAATCTGGCCTGTCCTTTTCTAACCGAGGACACAATCATAAGGGTTTCAAAATGTATAAAAAAATTATGGTAGCCGTTGATGGCAGTGAAACAGCACAAAAAGCACTGGAAGAAGCGGAAAATATTGCCAATTCATATAATGCGGGATTATGTATTGTGCATTGCATAACCGGTGAAGAAGCCGCAGATAGAGCAGCTGGCAATGCGGTGCTGGAAAAAGCTAAAGATTCAGTTGATGCTTTGAGTATCGAATCCCGTTTACTGGAGGCAAACATTGCTTATGGTACAAATGGGATATCTGAAGCTATTGGCGATGCAGTCAAAGATTGGGGCGCTGATTTGCTAGTCGTGGGCACAGCGAATCGTCGCGGTCTGGAACGATTTGTTGTTGGTTCGGTTGCAGAACAATTGGTGAGTCTTGTAGAAGCTTCTATTCTCCTGGTGCGTCCACAATAATAACGGACTGAATATTCGCTTGTTTACATATAGTAATTAGCTTATAAAAGAAATAAGAAAAGATTTTTATGTATTAGTCTGTTTTGGCCTGATTCTCTGCTCATGGTATGCGTGTGCGTAACGGATGGTTATTCTTTGCGGAATGTAAGCGGGTACTAAAAAATAGATGAGGCGGTAAATAACCGCCACGCTATAACCTTCGAATCATTTTTCATTGAGTCTTCAGGTATGCCGATAATTGGCCGCGGAGTATGTAATTCAAAGTCGTATTGAACGTGCAGAGTCGATTTTCGGGCGCGTGCTGATATCTCTAATTTCTTTTACTGAGTAATTGCTTGTGGCATTTTAGCAAAAAGGTAAATTTATATAATGGGGATACTCAGTACATTATTATTGACGCCGCTGTTAGGCATTCTGGTTTTGGCAATAATGCCCAGCGAAAATGTCAGTCAAATTCGCTTCACAGCAAATTTGTTCGCAGTGGTTATATTCTTATTAAGTTGCTGGCTGGTTGTTGATTACAATCAACTCTACGGCGGCATCCAGTACTACGAACAATTTATCTATAACCCGAACTTTAACTCGGCATTTGCCTTGGGTGTGGATGGATTGTCTTTACCAATGGTAGTACTGGCGTCTTTACTCACCTTGATTGCATTACTGGCTTCTTTTAGCGTCGTCCACAGCATAAAAAGTTACTATGTCAGTATTTTGCTGCTTGAATTCGGTATGCTAGGCGTATTTCTTTCCCAGGACTGGTCGTTGTTTTACATCTTCTGGGAATTAACGCTCATTCCACTTTTCTTGCTGATTGCCCGTTGGGGTGGCGTGAATCGGAATGTCGCCAGTATCAATTTCGTTTTGTATACCATGGGCGGCTCGATTTTCATGTTGGTGAGTCTTTTTGCGATCAGTCAATACATGCCGCCGCATAGCGGTACATTGATGTCCGCAATGAGCGAAGCAGCAGCAAGAATGCCGCTTAACGAACAGATCTGGGTATTCCTAGGATTTCTGATCGGATTTGGTGTAAAAATGCCAATTTTTCCGTTGCATGGTTGGCTGCCTTTGGCGCACGTTGAAGCGCCAAGCCCGATCAGTATTCTGCTGTCAGGTGTTCTGTTGAAGATGGGTGCTTACGGCTTGATAAGAGTGGTCGTCATGTTGCCCGAGGCGGCGCAAGCCCTGCAATCGGTACTGGTCTTCATTGCGTTGTTCGGTATGATTTATGGCGGTCTGCTCGCATGGCGACAGGCGGATATGAAAGCAATGGTCGCGTATTCCTCGGTGAGTCATATGGGCGTTGTATTGCTGGGAATCGCAACACTGAATATCACTGGAATTACCGGCGCCGTTTTTCAGATGACTGCGCATGGTCTGGTGGCCGGGGCGATGTTCCTGTTGGTGGGCTTGTTGTATGAGCGTACGCATACCCGGAATATCCTGGACTATAGCTCCCTGGTTCAGGTTATGCCGCGTTTTGCACTATTCATGACGATTACGTTATTTGCAGCGATGGGATTGCCGGGTACCGTGGGTTTTGTTGCCGAACTCCATGTCGTAATCGGTGGATTTCAACAATGGGGTTACCTGATGGTGTTTCTCGGATTAAGTATATTGATCAGTTCGGCGTATGCAATGAGAACTGCGGGCATGCTATTTACCGGCCCGGTCAAACCACAAATGCGGGAAATTGAAGATTTGAGAATTCCTGAACTTCTGGCAGCCAGCCTTCTGGTTGCAGGTATTCTGTTTTTTGGATTGTGGCCGTCATCCCTGATTGATTTGTCAGCAGTCACTATCGATGATTTGAGTGCAATAATCAGTCAACGTATTCAATAGGATTTATTATGCAAGAACATCACTCTGAATTTACCGATATAAAGTCGCAAATTCTGCATTATCTGGACCATCTGGGGCATATTCTTCCGGGCCAGGCAACAATTCGTGAATTCGTTCACCATAACACTATTCATGGTTTTCAACACTTGCCTTTTGAGGAAGCTGTCAAAGAAGTGGAAGCTTTGACAGGTGTTCACGGTTATTTATCTGACGACAGAAATAGGGATCTGTACCGGAGAGGTTATATTAATGACGATGATTTGGCAGCGGCACTTGCACATGAGACTGACCTCGAAGCCACTAAAGTTGTCTGTAGGACGCCACAACTCACCATAAAACGTAATCATATTTATCGTGCTGCACTATTGGCGGATTTGCAGGGTGTTTCTGCAAGTAATTTAAATTGGATGATTGAAGAGCTCGACGTATTGTGTAAAGTACAATCGGATGTACCTGATTCGGTCAGATCGGAACTGCTCGAATTTGCCAAAAGTGAAGAAGATGCCATTTATCCGATTTGGAAACACATTATTGATCAGATGGAGTTGGATGAATCATTGCCGCACCCTGAAAATATGATTGACCTGTCAGAAGACCAGGCCAGAATCTGGCTCGAAAAGATTCGAGCGGCGCAGTCAGGCGGTTCGGGCTTGATGGTGCATCAGAAAATGCGTATTGAAGCCGAGGAAAAGCTGAACGAAATGCTGGATCAGGTCGGCGTGCGCATTACCATGCGTGAGTTTGTCAAGGCGCTGACGGGTATAGATATTCTTTTTTCTGTCCGGATACAGTTGATTCGTATCCTCGGCTCTGCATTGGATGAAGGTATTTCGGCGTGGAGATTACCGGATTGTGCTGAATTGGGTTTGTATACTGCCTGGAGGAAGGCTTCCAATTATGATGCGAATCCTTTTCTGCATGACCTGCCTGATTGGCAGCGCGTTATTTCAGAAGCGCCGGAAGATCCCATTGACTGTATTGTGATGCAACTGAATTATATGGAAATACCCGAGGATAAGTGGGAAGGGTATTTGAAGCTGGTTGCATTGGAGTTGCCGGGTTGGTCGGGAATGATCAATTGGCGACAAAGTAACCCGAACTATATTTCGGATGCCGGGCCAACTCAGGTGCACCTGGCGGATTATCTGGCTATCCGCCTGGTTCTGGACAGACTCTGGTTGTCACAGGCCTGCGAAGAAAGTTGGCGGATTGATGCCAAACTGGATACGTTCAAATATTACTTTAACAAGAACCTGTCTGAATTCATGGTGCGTGAGACATTGTTTCAGGGTAATTTGCCTGAGTATTTGACGCAACTCGTTAATGATCTCCTGTTACGTTCAGGTTCAGAACGCTACGATAGATCCGAATGGCAGGAACTTGCCGATCTGATCTGGACATGGCAATTCAGCCCGATGGCTGAAAACAGAATTGTTCATAACACATTCAATAGTGGCTGGCGGTTGTTTCGTTTGTGTCAGCACCTTGGGATTAATATCGCAAAACTTAGAGACTTTCAGAAAAAAGATTTTCTGGAAATATTGAACGTGCTCAATGACTTTACCCCGGATAAACGTGGCCGTGTATGGTTATATGCCTATGAATATCACTATAGAGAAAATTTTTATCACGCGATAAGGGCGAATTACAAGCGTGGTCGCTGGGCAATACGCGAAAGCAGGCCTCAAGCCCAGGTGATGACTTGTATGGATGATCGCGAAGAAAGCCTGCGCCGTAATCTAGAGGAAATCAATCCGAATATCGAAACTGTGGGTGCAGCCGGCTTTTTTGGCATTCCGATGAATTACATGGGCATTGACGATATTAAAAGAAAAAAACAATGTCCGTTGCCTGTAACGCCAACAAATGAAGTGAAGGAAGTCCCGCGCGAGGGAACGGAACGCATTGTCCATGAGCATAATTTCGGGATGCGTGTATACAAAAGACTGGCGTATGTTTTGAATCAGATGCTGCGCCGAAGCCTGATACTTTCACATGCCGTGATCGATGCGCTGGCGCCGATTCTCTTTTTCGGCTTGCTCGGTAAAATTTTTATGCCGAAAACAGTTTTGGCAATTAATACGTCCATGCGGCAAAATCTAGAGAAAAAGGTACCTACGCGCTTGGAATTTTCTGCGCCGCCTTCCGATATTCCAGCAACGCCGGCAAACCCAAGAGTCGGGTTTACGGATAATGAGCAGGCAGACAAAATCGCTGTGTTTTTACGTACAACCGGACTGTCGTATAGTTTTGCGCCGATTGTATGCTTGTTTGGACATGGTTCTACAAACCAGAACAATCCGCACGGATTTGCATATAACTGCGGTGCATGCAGTGGCAAGCGCGGAGGACCCAATGCACGTCTGTTTGCTGCGATGATTAACCGGCCGGTAATCCGGAAATTGTTGGCAGAACGCGATATCCATGTTCCGGATGACACCTGGTTTGTCGGTGCTGAACATGATACCTGCAGTGACGAATATTTCTGGTTTGATTTAGAAGATATTCCGGAACATGCGTTGCCAGCTTTCGAGGCGTTAAGAAAGGATCTGGAAAAGGCCAGCAAGGCTTCGGCGCATGAGCGCTGCCGCCGGTTTGTTTCGGCGAATGATCCTGAAACACCTGAAGAAGGTAAAGAACATGTGTATCTGCGATCCAATGATTTCTCCCAGGCATTCCCGGAATTTAACCATGCTACGATTGCTGGCGCCGTGATCGGCAGGCGGTCAGTATCACAGGGAACATTCCTGGATCGACGTGTTTTCCTGATTTCATATGATGCAACCCAGGATCTGGATGGCAAGCTGCTGGAAAATCTTTTACTGGCGGTTGGACCTGTCGGTTCCGGTATTAATCTGGAATATTATTTTTCAACTGTAAATAACGATTATTTCGGCTCTGGAACAAAGGTCACTCATAATATTACCGGAATGTTCGGTGTGATGGAGGGTGCAAATAGCGATCTGCGTACCGGTCTGACCAAACAGATGGTTGAAATTCATGAACCCGTGCGTTTGCAGGTGTTGATTGAAGCAAAAAATGAGATTATCGGGCAGATATACGAAAGACAAGCCATTATACGCGAACTCGTTGGCGGTGGCTGGATTTTGCTGGGTACGATCGATCCTGATACCGGTGAGATGTATGTGTTTGAGCGCGGCGTGGGCTTTGTACCTTGGAATCCCGAAAAAAGACCGGTTCCGGTCTTTGAGTCGTCTCTGGAGTATTACAATGGAAAACATGACCCATTGCCACAAGTTCTAATTAGACAACCTGATGAGGCGGGGGTATAAAGATGGATTTTCTAGTCGTTTTCATACCGTTGATGCCCATTTTGAGTGCGGTAATTATCGGCCTGGGCTTTATTTCTGACAGCCGGGTAAACGATGATCGTGAGCATAAAACTGCACTTATCGCGCGTGGCGCAATTGTATTAACCTGCTTTCTGGCATTAACGCTACTGGTCTGTGATTTGCTGGGTAAAAATAGTGGTCATTACACAGTGGGGCAATGGTTAGCCAGCGCAAGACTGACGGTAGAGCTTAATTTCATAACCAGTGGCTTCAGTGTCATTCTGGCTGCGCTCTTTTCAATTGTGTTGGTGATTGTCACTCAATTTTCAACATTTTATTTACATAAGGAACCCGGATTTATTCGGTATCTTTTTATATTTAGCCTGTTTTCCGCCGGCATGATGTTGATCGCCTTGTCCGGCAATGCGGTTTTGACTTTTATCGGTTGGGAAATGGCGGGTCTGTGTTCCTATTTCCTGATCTCGTTCGCGTATAACAGACCTGTTGCCACGATTAATGCAACGCGTGTGTTTGTCACCAATCGTGTTGGCGACGCCAGCTTTATATTGGGAATTGCGTTAGTTTTTATTTACCTTGGAACCACAAGCTGGGTAGAACTTAATTCGAACGTCGAACAGCTATCGCTGCCTATAGCAACTGTGATCGCGTTGTGCTTTGCTGTCGCTGCCTTCGCGAAATCTGCACAATTGCCATTTTCTCCCTGGCTGGCAAGAGCGATGGAAGGTCCAACGCCTTCAAGTGCTGTTTTCTACGGTTCGGTTATGATTCATTCGGGCGTATTCCTGGTGATTCTGTTGCAATCCGTATTTGAACAGGCACCGTTTGCTATGGCGGTATTGGTGGCGATTGGCCTGTTGACGGCAATTTACAGCTTTTTTGTCGGGTTGACTCAGACTGACGTTAAAAGTTCTATCTCTTTTGCGATAACCGGACAGATAGGATTGATGTTCGTCGAATGTGGCCTGGGCTTATGGGAGTTGGCGAGTGTACATCTGTGTGCACATGTTATTGTTCGTGGATATCAGGTTTTATCTTCACCGTCACTGGTATTTAACGGAAACGGCAACCCAATGCTTCCGGTTTCTCCTAAAATCAGACGTTTGCGATGGCTTTATAATTCTTCGTTGCAACGTTTTTGGCTGGATCCTATTACTGAAAGAGCATTGGTCAGACCAATCAGGGGGTTGGGTAAGGATCTGGATTATTTTGACAGCACTTTCATCGATCGTGTTATGGGAACACCTACTTCATCCGTGCGCGCGTTGTCTTCACTGGTGCAATTGGAAAGAAAAGAGAAGGAAACAAAATTGCCTTATGAAGCCAGTGATTTTGGTCGTGGGAACGGTGTTGCAGGAAAAATATTTGAATGGACTGCGCGGATAATGAACTGGTTTGAGGAACGCCTCGTATTGAAAGGAATTGGTATGGATATGATAGATATTGGTCGCATGCTGGGGCATAGTGCCACAACATTTGAGAAACTGATACTCAAACCGCGCTATCTTGTTTTATTTGTGTTTATCATGTTGTTGATTGCAGCTTCAGTTTGAGGGACAGATGGATACAACAAATTTAATTATGTGGTCGGCGGTAGCGCCGGTTCCGTTGTTGTCAGCGATGACAGTGTTGCTGTTGCTGTCAATGCTTCTCGTGTTACTGGTATCTTCACCAACGGCAGCACTAAGAATAGGTTTTGTAAGCACGACGCTCACTGTGGCGATGAGCGTCTATATGCTGACTATTTTTGATAATGATTTTGCGGGAATTCAACTTTATGAGAACTACCAGAATTTCGCATTTAATTATAGTGTTGGTGTAGATGGCGCAAATATTTTATTTATACCATTAACTGCCATACTTACGCTTTTGGCGTTGATTTATACCTTAACAACCAGACGTTCGACGGATCGCATACAAATTGCCTGCTTACTGGGTTATGAAGCAATACTGATCGGCGCGTTCTCGTCCATGAACGCCATGCAGTTCTGGATCTGGTGTGTTTTGGAACTGGTGCCTTTGGTTCTTATTACTTACCGGACGGGTTCCGGGCAGAACAAACGCTGGGTCGTTGCGTTGTTGATGCAGCATTGGGGTAGTGGCCTGCTAATGGTTTTCGCTGGTTTCATGTTGTTGGCATTTAGCATTATGGGGCCTGCGGACGTGCTTTCATTTGACTGGATTATGTTGTCGGAAAATGAAAAGCCGCTTCAATATGGTACGCTGATTTTTTTCCTGCTTTTATTTGGCTTTGCTATACGCATGCCTTTGTTTCCATTTCATGGCTGGTTGCCGGTATTGGCCGAACAGGGTTCTGTAGCCAGTGTCGGTATTTTCCTGGTGGGATTGAAGCTCGGTGTTTATGCTGCAATTCGTTTTATCCTGCCGACGGTGCCCGAGATTGCAGAGGAATGGACATGGTTTGTACTAACGCTCGGTTTGATTGGAATTTTCTACGGTGCATTACTGGCGCTGATGCAAGTCAATATTCGGCGATTACTTGCGTTTGCAGTGATCAGCCATACCGGAATGCTGGTTATCGGTATCTTTGACTTCAATAAATATGGCATGGAAGGCAGCATTCTGCTCTCTATCGCTTATGGACTGGCAACTGCCGGTATGCTTTTCAGTATCGGTATGATTTATAAACGAACACATACGGCATATATTTCCCGTCTTGGCGGTATGTATGATGTAAGTGCGGCGATAGCGATTTTGTTTGTTATTTCTGCGTTGAGTACAATGGTAATGCCCGGCACGCCTGGATTTGATGGTGCGCATTTGCTGATAGAAGGTACAATCAAAGGGCATGGGTGGCTTGTGTCCATTGCCATACTTATTGGTAACGTATTGGCCGCTGCTTTACTTCTGCGCGCATTTCAGCAGATTTTTATTGCGTCCCCCAAACGTTTTCAGGGGCCGTTTGTTTATAAAACAAATACAAGTACGGATCCTTCTCCTAGAAATGAACGGATAATTGCCACGGTTATCTGTTCGTTACTGATAGGCATTGGTTTCCATACTTCCCCGTGGGTGGACATGATCGATCAGAATGTAGAACACCGAAGAGAATTGCATAAAATTGACTATGGTACGCATTATATCGATAAGGATTCGATGCATTTAGAAACTAAGGATTACGAGAAATGAGCCAAGCTGAATTTCCACTGTTAAGTCTAATCATACTGCTCCCGTTGGTCGGTGCAGTTGCAACGGGTTTGATTCGCGATAAGGGTCTTGCAAAATCAATTGCACTGGGAATGTCATGTCTGGTATTTCTCTTGACGATACTCATGCTGCTGGTTTTTGACAGCAATAAAAGCGATTTTCAGCTGGTTGAGCAATATTCCTGGATATCGTCGATAAATGTCGAATATCTGGTCGGTGTTGACGGGATATCTGTGCTGTTTTTGCCACTGACGGCCTTGTTGACGATTGTCGCCATTCTTGCGTCATGGAATTCAACACAACACAGTCACCGGTTCCATTTTGCACTGCTTCTCGCATTGGAAGGCGTAACAATGGGCGTATTCTGCGCCATTGACATGGTGCTGTTCCTGTTATTCTGGGAATTGACGCTGCCGCCGTTTTTCTTCCTGATCGGCTTGTGGGGTATTGGCTCGCAGCGCCGAGGCGCGGCAATGAAGTATACGCTGTTTATGCTGTTCGGTGGCGTGCCGCTGTTACTTGCCATTATTCTACTGGCTGTTAATCATGCGTCTCAGACTGGTGGTGTTATTCCCTATGATCTGGCATTTAGTTTGCCGGTATTATTGGAAACACATTTGCCGATTGAATTACAAAACGTCGTGTTTTTGCTGTTGCTGCTAGGCTTTGCGGTAAAAGCACCACTGGTTCCGCTGCATACCTGGATGCCGACAGTATCCATGGAAGGCCCAACGCATGTTGTTGCGTTATTGGTTGGTTTAAAGCTCGGTGTATATGGTATTTTACGATTTACTTTACCATTGGCGCCGATCGCAGCAGTCGAGTTTAGCTGGATTTTAAGTGCGATAGGCGTAGTCACATTAATCTATGGCGCATTAATTGCCTTGCAGCAAACAAATTTAAGGCGATTGCTTGCATTTGCCAGCGTTAGCCATGTCGGTATGGTTATCATTGGTATTGCTTCTTTGAATATTCAAGGCCTGCAGGGCGCTATTTTTCAATTGCTCAACTTCACGCTGATTGCAAGCGCATTAATGCTGATTGCTGGCTTTATCCAGCACCGTTTAGGAAGCACCGATGTAATTCATTTGGGTGGAATGGCTAAAGTCATGCCGCGTTTGACTTGCTTTTACTTTCTTTTTGCGTTGGCGAGTATCGGTATTCCGGGAACGAGCGGTTTTCCGGCAGAACTGTTGATGATTATTGGCGCATTAACTTCACATACCGGATTGGGGGTTGCAGCATTGGCAGGCGCTATTTTGGGTGCGGCTTATATGCTCTCTTATACCAGACGGGCGTTTTTGGGTCCCATCAGTAATAATGACGTTGCACAGGCGCAGGATTTGCGTTCGCGTGAGTTTGTGTTATTGTGTTTTCCAGCATTGCTGGTACTGATTTTTGGTTTCTTTCCGGACTTGATTCTAAGCGTCAATCAATTGTCTACTGAAGCGTGGTTAGCACGATTGAGAACTGTATTCCAGGAATCACATCTGGCGCTTTTGGAGTAATACTTGCTGATACTCGCTTTGTTCAAATGAAGGCTTAATGCGTTATGCCGAATTCGACTCATGGCGTCGATTATTTAATAGACTTAAATGCGCGACATGCGCAGGCATTCAAAGATCTGGCAGCAGAACGTCGAAGATACAGAGGAGAGCATCCAACTGAGATTGCGGCCTTAAAGTGCATGGATGGCCGGCTCCATTTGCCGGTTATTACACAGACAACGCTGGGAATAATTCAACCTTTTCGTAATCTGGGTGGAAAATTTGATCTGGGCTGGCCTTTTTTTCAGGTTATCATAGACCAATGGGTGCAGTACGCAATTCATCGCGGCCGCCATTGTCTGGTTTTTGTGACATATCACTATGCGAGGGGCGATGAACATCGTGGATGCAGAGGTTTCAATTATGATACTGGTGCGGCACGGGATGCAGCAATAGTCCTAAAGAATCAGTTTGTCAGTATTTATGGCAAAGGGGCCGTTGTTCCCATAGTGTGCGGCATTGAGACGGATCTTGATGCATTGATTTTGCATGGTGAAGACGACAATGCAGTTGTGGATTTGGCCAAGATCAAACAGTCATCGCAGTTAGAAATTGAAGAGTTGCTTTATTCATTATACCCGACCATGCCGAAACGGATCATATGGGATATGATGCCATTGGTTCGCGGGAATATCAGACATATCGCGGAAGTAAGATCATCTAACCGGCCTGTAGCCGAAGCCGAGCATAAGGAGTGGGTTTTGGGTGTGGGACGTGGTTTCGATTGGCTGCACGCGATTAATACTGCGTTTATAGTGGGTCCCTTTGATCCATATTTATCTGTTGCAATCGAAACCGCTGCAAAGCTTTTGAAAGGTAATATTGATGAAGGCCGGGTTGATCCAAATGGTATTGTGTTACTGACCTCGGCAGCCTATCGAGATGAGACGGGTCCTGAACATCTTTTGGCTCAAAAAAAAGCGCTCTTTTTGAGCAAGTTTGCTCAGGACATCATCAAGGCAAAGGTTCCCGATCTATTGCCCCATTTACAAATCCTGACGGGGTCGACCAACCTGGATTCGAGAAAATTTGAGGTGATCGAACGTTTGAACGCGACTCAAGCACTAAAACCTTCATAAGCTTGATCATGCATTAAAGATGTTGATTATAGGGTTGGCGCAAGTAATTCTTTAAACTTCTCAGTGGCTTTAATCAAGGCTGTCAAGATCCCAGTCTCCCAAACTGAATGGCCTGCATCATCGATGATGATGTATTCAGCCTGCGGCCAGGCGTGATGTAAATCATCCGCGCTGATAATTGGACAAACGGCGTCGTACCGGCCTTGCACGATAGTAGCGGGAATAGGGTGAAGTTTATGCACATTATCCAGCAGTGCATTTTCCGGCAGGAAAATATCGTGGCTGAAGTAATGTGCTTCCATACGCGCTAGCCCCAAAGCAACAGTATCTCCCGCAAAATAATCCACCGTTTCCTGACTAGGCAATAGCGTTGAACAGGAACCTTCGTAAATACTCCAGCTGCGAGCGGCGGGCATATGTATCGCGGGATCCGGATGCATAACACGCTGGTAGTAGGCAGCAAGAATGTCTTTGCGCTCAGCTGTGTCTAGCGGTTCAACGAATTTTCGCCAGGCTTCCGGAAATAATGTCCGCAGTCCATACAAAAACCAATCGATTTCTTGCTTTCGACATAAAAATATTCCACGTAATATCAATCCCAGACAGCGTTCCGGGTGTGCTTCGCCATAAGCAAGCGCCAGTGTGCTGCCCCAGGAGCCGCCAAATACCAGCCATTTTTCAATTTTAAGATGTTCTCTCAATTGCTCAAGATCGCTGATCAGCAGCGGCGTTGTGTTGTTGCGAATTTCGCCTAATGGTGTTGAACGCCCGGCACCACGTTGATCGAGAATAATAATTCTGTAAAACGAGGGGTCAAAAAAACGGCGATGGGCGGGCGTCGATCCTGCACCCGGTCCGCCATGCAAAAAAACAGCCGGAATGCCATCAGGATTTCCTGACTGTTCCCAGTAGATTGTATGTATTGAATCGACCGGCAACATGCCTTTTTGATTAGGCTCGATTTCTGGAAATAATTTACACATGGTGTCAACTTGCATAATGCTCTATTTGGTAAGTTTGTCTGAAATTTTACAAAAAAAGGTGATAAATAGCACTGAGTTCAAAACTTCTATGATTTAGGGTTCTGGTATATTCGTTGACATATTTTAACTGCATCTATAATTTAAAGGTAATATCATGCATCATACGATTTTAAAAGAACAGGAAGTTTCTATGTTGCGCACTGAAATAGAAATGCTCATGAATGAACGTCAGAGCTTATTAAAAACAGTAGGCGCAGCGGCCAGATTTATTGCCTGCTTGGATAGCAGAAAATTACCGAAGGAAGCGTTTGAGACAGCGAAAATATTGTCTACAACATTGAATCAATTAAATGAAGATACCTTGCAGGATGCACTGGAAAAAGTAAAGGCCTAATTCGTTGTCAAAAACAAAAAGAAAATTAAGGCCCTGTGATGATAAACCAAAAGTTGGACTGGTTCTGACTGGAGGCGGTGCGCGTGCGGCATATCAAGTGGGCGTCTTGCGCGCTATCGCTGAAATGTTACCCGAAGACGCTGATAATCCATTTCCTGTGATATGCGGCACTTCTGCAGGCGCAATTAATGCTGCCAGTTTGGCCGTTGCTGCAAATGAATTTCAGGAAGGTGTGCGGCAGTTAGAAGATGTATGGGCCAATTTTCACGTTGGTCAAGTCTATCGCGCTGATCTTATGGGCGTATT
The DNA here is from genome assembly GCA_024235795.1 of Burkholderiales bacterium. Lineage (GTDB taxonomy): Bacteria > Pseudomonadota > Gammaproteobacteria > Burkholderiales > Nitrosomonadaceae > Nitrosomonas. The sequence continues at coordinate 828,566 of JACKLR010000002.1, forward strand.
GAAAAATAGCTTCAAATTTCTGATTTCGTTATTTTCAAGTGATTACGGGCGTCATAGAGCGATTTCCTTATTGGATAATTCGCCATTGCAATCGTTGCTGTTACGTAGAGTTCCGTTAAAGATGCTTCATCACTGTATTCGATCCGGATCGTTGCACGCATTGGGTATTACAGCCTGGGGATATACCTCCGGCCAATCGGTGACATTTTATCAGGCTGCACGAGGAATTATTCCCTGGAAGCGTGCGCAACGTGTTGGCGTTTCAACCCAAATAGGGGTGCAGCATCTAATGGCATCTTCAGCGATCCCATTTTTTTTTCCACCGATTAAATTGAATCGTGAATTTTTTGGCGATGGTTCGATGCGACAAATGACACCCATCAGCCCTGCACTCCATTTGGGTTCAGATAAAGTACTGATTATAGGTGTACATAGAGAATACGATGAACTACCAAAACGTGTCAGTGCTACAAGTTATCCCTCATTTGCACAAATAGCCGGACATGCCATGAACAGCATTTTCGTCGATAGTCTCGATGTTGATCTTGAGCGTTTACAACGCATCAATGAAACATTGAAATTAATACCCCTCCAAACAAGACAGGAAAATAAAATGCGATTGAGACCCGTAGATTCGATGATAATTTCACCGAGTATTGAAATTAATGAAATTGCGCAAAGCTATGCTCAATCATTGCCGATAACAATGCGTTCCCTGTACCGAGCAGTTGGTGCAATGAGTCCTAACGGATCAACGCTGTTGAGTTATGTATTGTTCGAAGCGCCGTTTTGCAAAGCGCTGATTGAATTAGGCCGAAATGACACTTTGCAACAGAAAGATAAGGTCTTGCAGTTCATTAGTACGTAATTCGTTAAATAAAGTGATGCGTAAATTTATTCAGTAATCATCAGTGTAGGAGTGAATGTTAAATGGGCTTTGATAGTCCTCAGTTTTGGATTGCTGTACTACAAATCATTGCAATTGACATCGTGTTGGGCGGAGATAATGCAGTTGTAATTGCGCTTGCTTGTCGTCATTTACCGGAGAAACAACGTAACCAGGGCATTTTCTGGGGAGTGCTTGGTGCCATAGCATTACGCGTTATTCTAATTTTTTTCGCACTGAGTCTGTTGACAGTACCTTATTTGAAAATAGTCGGCGCCTGCTTGTTGATATGGATTGGTATCAAGTTACTGCAACCCGAACCGACTGGCAACGGTCATGAAGTTGCAGCGAGCACGACTTTGACTGGCGCGATTAAAACAATAATAGTCGCTGATGCCGTAATGAGTCTTGACAATGTAATCGCTATCGCCGGAGCAGCCAAAGACAGTATGACGCTCGTCATTTTCGGCCTTGTTTTTAGTGTACCTATTATTGTATGGGGCAGCAAACTGGTCATGAAACTAATGGACCGGTACCCCGTAACAATCGTGATCGGTGCAGCGTTGCTGGGTTGGATAGCCGGTGATATGTTGGTAACCGATGAAGTTACACGCGAATGGGTGAGCCTTAACGCTGCTTATTTACAGTGGTTGATTCCAATTATCGCAATACTCATTGTCGTTGGAATCGGCAAGAAACTCGCTGCCCGTACGCAAGCTAGAATGGTCGCCGTGGTGGATCTGGTTGATAAAAATAAGCAATCGCATTGAACTGTACTGAGTTGTGCGATACAGGAAAAATTGAATATGTTGAAAATTTTATTACCTATTGATGGCTCTGAAAATTCCATTAAAGTGGTTAAAGAGACGATTAAAATGATGGATTGGTATAAGGAAAAACCGGAACTACATCTTTTAAACGTCCAACTTCCTCTTGATGGGAATGTTTCACTTTTCATTAATCACAGTGATATTAAGCAGTATCATCAAGAAGAAGGTATGAAATGTTTACAAGCAACGGGTGAAATATTAGACCAGTCACACATTTCATATCAATTCCATATCACGGTTGGAGATCCGGCAGAAATGATTGAACGGTTTGCGACAGAACTGCACTGTAACATGATTGTTATCAGTGCACGTGGACATGGTGTGATTAAAAACCTGTTACTCGGATCAGTTGTTAATAAAGTAATGCAGCTGGCATCGGTACCTGTGTTACTCGTTAAATAGCGTAAATTTGGAGCGAGACGTGAAGCTCAGAATATTGGGGTGTAGTGGTGGCATTGGAAGTGATTCAGATACCACATCCATGCTGATTGATTCAGATATTTTGATTGATGCGGGAACTGGCGTAGGAAATTTATCGCTGGAGGAGTTAATCCAAATTGATCATATTTTTGTAACACATTCCCATCTCGACCACATTGTTTTTATCCCTTTTCTGGTCGATACAGTGGGCTTTATACGCAAAAAACCAATTACCATTTATGCCACTCAATCGACAATAGATATTTTACGCAAACACCTGTTTAACTGGCATATCTGGCCAGATTTTACAAAAATACCAGATACAGAGAATCCCTATATGCGATTTGAAGCTATATCGGAAGGGATGGTGTCAGATTTACAAGGTAGAAAGATTACACCGCTACCCGCCAATCATGTTGTGCCTGCTGTTGGCTATCAGATTGATTCTGGTCGCGCCAGTTTGGTTTTTACTGGAGATACAACAACTAATGATGTGCTTTGGACTGTCGTAAATACAATTGAAAATTTGAAATATTTGATTATTGAAGTAGCTTTTTGCGAAAAGAAAAAGGATATTGCCATCCGGTCAAAGCATCTTTGCCCAAGCCTGTTGTACGCCGAATTGGAAAAACTCAAATTAAAGACTGAAATATACATTACACATTTAAAGCAGGGCGAAGATGAGTTGACAATGCGTGAGATTAAAGCCTACGCTGGAAAATTTAATCCACGCAGATTATTAAGAAATCAGGTATTCGAATTCTAGAGTATCTCAAAGAGGTGTTGAATGGAAACAATGACTGCAGTTAAATCCACTGACGGAGCGTCTAGCGATATCAGTAGCAGGCTGGATTTTTCAAAAAATCTGCAAACGGTTACAAATAAAATTCATGCTGCCAGTGATATTGACGAAATTATGTTGGAAGTCAGCAAAGATATTTGTGGCTTATTCAACGCAGATCGATTGACGATTTACACCTTGAGCGAGGATAAGACTTACTTGACTTCGAGAGTGAAAACCGGTCTTGATTCCTTTCAGGATTTGAAACTAACAATTAGCGAGCACAGTATAGCGGGCTTTGTCGGCTTGAGAAAAAAGACTGTAAACATTGAAGATGTTTACAATAAGCGCGAATTAAAAGCGCTTAATGAAAATCTGACTTTTTTGCAGGAAGTCGATAAACGTACAGGTTATAGAACAAAACAGATGCTCGTGGCACCGATTCTCAATGTCGATGATAATGCATTGATAGGTGTCATGCAGGTTATCAACAACAAGGATAATCAGCCGTTCTCCTCATTGGTGATTGATGGTGCCGGAGAAATTACCCGGACATTGGCAATTGCACTCAAGCAAAGACAAAAAACTTTCAAATTACTTAAATCTAAATATGATTTTTTAATTTTTGATGCAATTATTTCAGCCGCCGAATTTGAACTGGCGACGCGTTCTGCACGCAAAAAGGGGTGCGATCTGGAAGATGTTTTAATCGATGAATTCCAGATTGGGATACCTTTAATTGGCAAGGCATTGGCATCATTTTTTGACGTCAAGTATGAGCCATATAAAGCTGAACGTGTAAAGCCAATAGACCTGTTGCGAAATTTAAAAAGAGACTATGTGGAAGCAAATGCCTGGCTTCCTATCGATGATGGAAAAGACGGGCTGGTAGTGCTTACACTCGATCCTGAAAGAATCAGGTCGCTTCGCATTGTTAATAATATTTTCCCAAAATATAAAGTCATTTATACGGTAACGACCAAAAGGGAATTCAAGCAAACAGTCGACCTGTTCTACGGTAGCAGTCATGATGAAATTGATTCGGGCGACATTAACGAGATGCTTGTTGGTCTGGAAGATGACAGTGAAGATGCACATGATCTAGACGAAACTTCCGCTGCATCGGATAACGAACTGGTCAAACTGGTAAACAAGGTTATCATCGACGCCTATAAAATGGGCGTATCAGATATTCATATAGAGCCCTATCCCGGGAAGGAAAAAACCAAAATCCGTTTTCGTAAAGACGGTTCGCTAATGCCTTATATTGAAGTCCCTGGCAGTTTGCGTAATCCACTGGTAACACGCATCAAAATTATGTGCGACCTGGATATTTCTGAAAAACGACGCCCTCAGGACGGTAAAATCAAATTTAGAAAATATGCACCGCTGGATATTGAACTCCGGGTGGCCACAATTCCTTCTGCAGGTGGACTCGAGGATATTGTGATGCGTATATTGGCAGCCGGAGAGCCAATACCACTCGATAATATGGGTTTTACTGCGCATAACCTGGATGAGTTAAAGCAGATTATTAGTAAACCTTATGGCCTGTTTTTTGTGTGTGGTCCAACCGGCTCAGGTAAAACGACTACTTTGCATTCTATTTTGAAACATCTTAATCGCGCTGAAACCAAAATCTGGACAGCAGAGGATCCCGTTGAGATTACCCAGAAGGGATTACGGCAAGTGCAGATGAATGTCAAAGCAGGTTTGACTTTTCCGGTCGTGATGAAGTCATTTTTACGTGCTGACCCTGATATTATCATGGTTGGTGAGATGCGTGATAAAGAAACAACGAGTATTGGTATTGAAGCATCTCTGACTGGCCATCTGGTATTTGCGACGCTGCACACAAATAGTGCGCCGGAATCGGTAATCCGTTTATTGGATATGGGAATGGATCCATTTAATTTTGCAGATGCATTACTTGGCGTATTGGCGCAACGTTTAGCCAAGCGTTTATGTAAAAAATGTAAAGAACCACATGCCGCTACTGATCAGGAAATCAAATTACTGCTGTCCGAATATTGTGAAGAGTTGAAGCATATCGATCGTTTTAAAGCAGATCCAGATGCAGCTTTTGACGAAATATTGAACGACTGGAAAAAGCTGTATGGCGATGAAAACGGCCAGATTACTCTATATAAATCAGTTGGCTGTGATGATTGTGCCGGAACGGGATACAGTGGACGCGTTGGTCTGCATGAATTACTGACTGCATCAGATGCTTTGAAAAAGCATATTCAAGAGCGGGCAAGAGTGGCGGAAATGCTTGTAACGGCCCTGGATGAAGGTATGCGAACGTTAAAGCAGGATGGAATTGAGAAAGTGCTGCAAGGTATCACAGACATTCATCAAGTCAGAGTTGTGTGTATCAAGTAATATAGCCATTAAGATCCGGAATTATTTGATTTGAACAGTACGCGCATTACTTTATAGCATGAGCTTCAATCTGATATGATAAGGCGCAATTCATATTCTTTTAACGAAGAATATATAAGACATATCTATACAAATCAAATTAACCACCATAATGGCTTTAAACAATAAAACGCTTACTATCGCCTTCGTCAGTACGCTGTTTCTTGGTCTAATCAACCCATCGGCCCTTGATGCGGCTCAGCAATTGGATATTCGCCCCCACGAAGCAGCAGACGAATGTAATCAGAATATTTCCCAAATCAGAGTAACTGTTAATGGCGTCACTTATGGCGGCATACTTACAGTTGGTCTGTATGATGATCCAAACCATTTTTTGATGAAGCATGGTCGTAAACGACATGTTCGAATTCCGGCAACAGAAGCGCAGCATACTGTCTGTTTTAATCTGGACCGGCATGGTACATATGCTGTATCGGCTTATCATGATAAAGATGCTGACCGTAAACTGAAACGGCTTTGGAACTTATTGCCGGGCGAACCGTTCGGATTATCCAATAACCCAGAACCTGTAATTGGGTTTCCAAAATTTAGTGATTCCGCCTTTACCACGGAAGAATTGGGAGCCGATATTATCATTAACCTGCATCAACCATAGACTGATTTTTAGCCTGTTGCACACCTAAAATACCGAAAATATTTCTGCAATAGCCGGTGTATGATCAAGAAAATCGCTGATGAAATTGCTGCTTAATCTGATTATAGCGTTTGCAAGTGTGTATTTGGCGATTGTGCTACTGGTATTTTTTGTACAGTCACATTTGATTTATTTTCCCCAAACCGGGCGCGCAATTGTCGCAACACCAGAGCAGATAGGTCTTGCATACGAATCAGTTCAAATTAGAACAAACGATGGAGAAACATTGCATGGCTGGTATGTGCCGGCACCTGATGCAATAGGAACCGTGTTGTTTTTCCATGGCAATGCCGGCAATATTTCCCATCGCCTGGATTATTTTCCGATGCTTCATTCACTTAAGCTAAATACATTTATTTTGGATTATCGTGGTTACGGCCAGAGTAGCGGCACACCGACTGAAATCGGTACCTATAATGATGCTGCAGCGGCTTGGAAATATCTGACCGAAGTTAAAGGAATAGTGCCAAATGAAATTGTTTTGTATGGCGAATCACTAGGTGGCGCAGTGGCGGCATGGCTGGCCGCACGGAAAAACCCGGGGTTGCTGGTACTTGCTTCCACTTTTACTTCTGTACCGGATTTGGCTGAAACAATTTATCCTTTTTTGCCGGCACGATGGATTTCGCGGTTCGAATACAACACACTGGAATACTTGGAATCAATAAATTGCCCTATTTTTGTTGCGCATAGTCCTGATGACGAGATTGTGCCTTTCTCGCATGGTCAACGGTTGTTCCAGGCAGCAGCAATACCTAAATATTTTCTGACCTTATCTAATGGCCATAATGACGGATTTATATTTATGCACGATGAATGGATTGAGAGACTTGGTTTATTTATTCAAACCAATTTGAAACCAAAATACTGATTTTTGTGTACGACTGCTGCGCGTTGCCGCTTATCAATTAAAAGCGAGAGGTTATAGCTTTTATTTTTTACAGCATTGGTGTCAAACTTGACATAATTTTGACATTTGATTGACTATAATGCATTAAAGCATACAACTTTTGTTGTTGTTTCAGATTAAAGTTTTATGGTTTCTCAAATTATTTTTTTACAATTGCGTCTTCAAAGGGTTTTGGGGATTTGGAGAAAAACATGAAAACCATTTTGTGATGAATATCTGACTTTTTGATATTTTTTATATTCCAGAATAATCGACTGATTCCAATATTCTTGTTGAGCGCACACATAATGAATGTCCTTATTGTAGAGGATAACCATGATATTGCTGCCAGTATTTACGATTATCTGGGAGCGCTGGGTTATGCCGTCGATGTTGCCGGCGATGGTGAATTAGGTTTACATCTGGCGCTGACTAAGGATTATGACGTCATTATTTTAGATCTGGGTTTGCCGGGTATTGATGGGTATGAAATCTGTCAACGGCTGCGCCAAGCTGAAAAACGATCGGTCCCAGTAATTATATTAACAGCCAGAGATTCGCTTGAAAGCAGGATAAAAGGTTTTGATTCTGGTGCAGACGATTACTTGACTAAGCCTTTTTCTTTAAAAGAATTGGCGGCACGCGTGAAAATCCAATATGAACGTGTCAACCCTATACCCACCGACCGGTTGTAAAGTAATCATCAATACTTGATAGAGTTACCCACTAAATATATCGGGTTGTTAGGATTTATTTTGGTCACAAAATGTATCTGAAAACACTTTTAGGTAATCATAGCTCTGGATAATTGAATAACATTGCTGAATCTTTATTCTTTATTTGTAGAATGATTACAGATCTTAGTTTTATCCTAGCAAATGTTGATAGATTGTTGGCAAAACATGAGACAGACGATCAGGTCGGTTCACAATGGTGTAGCCACCCTTGCCAAACAAATAGGGGAAGTAATCTTGCGCTTTGCGATCAATGGTGATTCCGAATACGCTGAGGCCCACTTTGCGGGCTTCCAAAATAGCGTGCCGCGTATCCTCTATACCATAGCGGCCTTCATAGTAGTCCAGATCGTTGGGTTTGCCGTCGCTGAGCAGTAGAATCAACCGGTTGCGTTCAGGGCGTACGCTCAAGAGTTGGCTGGTATGTCGCAGAGCCGGGCCGATTCTGGTGTAATAACCGGGACGCAGGGACGCAATTCGCCGTAAAATTTTATCATTGAATGTTTCATCAAAATTTTTGACGGCAGTAATGCGCACAAAGTGTCTTTTACGGGATGTAAAGGTATAAATGGCAAAAGCGTCGCGACAAGTTGTTAGGCCAGTTGCCAGTGTAATAAGTGCCTCTTTTTCGACATCAAGGATACGAAGATCGTTTGTCCAGCTATCGGTTGATAGAGAGACGTCCACTAAAATAGCTACGGCAAGATCGCGTGTCTGCCGGTACGTTTTCATATAGATTTGGTCAGAGTGGTTGCCGTTGGCAAGGAAGTCACATTGTGTTCGTACCAGCGCATCCATGTCCAGTTCAGTACCGTCCAGTTGGCCACGTAATAATTTACATCTGGGCCTGAGGGCTTCAAATTGACGCCGAATTTTTCGGAACTGACGTCTGGCGCGAAGATCAGGTATCCATGATTCGCCCTCTTCTTCGGCTTTCTGGAATATCACCCGGCATTGATTGGTATGATAATCTTTACGCCGGTAGTCCCATTCCGGGTATACCAGTTCTGAAATCAACGCATCCGGGTTGACATCGCCGGGTGCTAGATCAAGATCTAATTTAAGTTTGGTCGCGGCGGGACGTTGATGTGGGCTGAGGGCTATTTCTTCGATATCTTTCGCGGCGTCTTTGGCAGAATCTTCATCGTCATCCTGCACTGCGCGATTAATATTGATCATTTCTGACCAACTGAAAAGTTTTTCGAAACGATTTAATAACAACGGATCATCGCGTGCACTTTGCTCAAATTTTTCTCTTTGACTTTTTTTTCTCTGGTTTTCACTCATTTCTTTGCTGTCGCTGTTGTTTTGCTCCGAAAAATCCCGTTTTATACCTGACGATAAACTGGATGTATGGGTTTTACCCCACAGTGGTACCGGTAAAAACGTATGATAATGTGGCACAGCTTGCCAGCGTTGAAGATTTGGTGTGGATTGCGTGATGTCGTGTAAAAACAATTTACCTAGAGGATCTGAACAGGGATTGCCTAATAATGCCTGGATAACAGCCTCGACAGCATTTTCCTGTTCGGGAAGTGTGCGTTTGGGTCGTTGTTCACAAAGGATCTTGCAAAGACTGCGGTAATCATTGCCAAGACCGGGAAAAAGATCGCATACTGTTAAGCATGTCCAATAGGCGCGATGCAGAAAGAACAGATCGGCTTGCAACGGATCGTTTGGCTGACCGTCAACAGGCTCTTTTGATACGGCGAAAAATGCGGCCAGCCAGAAGTAAAGGCGCCGGTTTAGTGTGGCCGATGGGAAATAGGCAATTGTCGCTGGCAACAATATCCGCTCATGGTTACCTTCTATCAATGGCATGGTTTCCTGTTCCCTGCCTAGCCGCTGCAATAGCTTAAGGCGGTGTTTCGATGACTGTCGTGCACCAGCCGCAAGCGCAATGCCGGGTGCGCCGCCAAGACCTCGGAAATAAACACTGAGTGAGGTACGGATCGAATCAAGCGATACAGCGGCATCTTGATAATGGGGGTAGCTGCGAGCATTACCGACAAGGCGGTGCCAATAACGACCGATTTGTTCTTCCAGCTCGATAAATTCCCATTTACTCACTTTTCAACCGTAAGTTGCGCGGATCAATTCCAGCAGGCCTTCCTTGATATCTTGCTCATCGCACAGTGGTTCAATCAGCGCCGTTTCTGCTGCCAGAAAGGGATCCAGCCCATTTTTCATCAGAATAGCGCAATAGACCAGTAAACGGGTTGATACAGCTTCCTCCAGGTCTATATCTTTCAATTTTCGCAGCTGTTGAGCCAGATTTGCCAAAGGAATGCAGCGCTCCATAGGCAAACCACTTTCATTGGCAATAATTTCTATTTCTATTTCTGGCGGAGGAAAATCAAAACTGATGGAAACAAACCGTTGGCGCGTACTGGGTTTTAATGATTTGAGGATATTCTGATAACCAGGATTATAGGAAACTACCAGCATGAATTCATTCGGTGCTTTCAGGATTTCTCCTGTACGTTCTAGTGGCAAAATTCGGCGGTCATCGGTTAATGGATGCAGCACTACCGTCACATCCTTGCGTGCTTCCACAACTTCATCCAGATAACAGATACCTCCATTACGCACCGCATGTGTCAATGGGCCATCAACCCATACCGTTTCACCGCCTTTAAGTAGATAACGGCCTGTCAAATCTGCAGCAGTCAAGTCATCGTGACAGGAAACGGTATACAAAGGTCGTCCTAGACGGGCAGCCATATGAGCTATAAACCGGGTCTTTCCACAACCTGTGGGCCCCTTGATCAGTAATGGCAATTGTTGGTGATAGGTTGTTTCGAATAAAGTACATTCATTACCGATTGGTTTGTAAAACGGAATTTTATCCGTTTCTGACAGCACTTGTAATTCTTGTTGTGACCGCATTTGTTTTATCCGCAGCGATACATACTACCCGGTTCGGTATGCGGTAGTCACTTGTTCCCGCACAGGCCCGAGGGCAGAATAGATAAACAGTATTGCCCCCAACAGAAAAAAGAGGCCAGAGCCCAATCGGAACCAATAGAATAGTTCGATTTGTGACTGGATTTCCATAAAACCCATTGCCAGAACACGCTGAAGATGTGTTTGCAAAACACCTGCAAACGCAAGCGTGAACGTCATGATCGTCATTGAACCGGTCATCAGCCAAAAACTCCACATATTCAGAATCTGATTAAATGGTTGCAATTTTCGCAAGGCGGGCAGGGCATAGGTAAAGAAAGCCAGATTCAGCATTACGTAGGCGCCATAAAAGGCAAGATGTCCATGAGCCGCTGTTAACTGGGTGCCGTGCGTGTAAAAATTAATTGACGGAAAACTGTGCATGAGGCCCAGTACGCCAGCACCAAAAAAAGCCATGACCGGACACCCAAGACTCCAGAGCATGGCCGCTTTGTTTGGATGATCGCGCCCGCTTTGGTATACGAGATAAAACGCCCATAAAACCATAGCGAAAAAAGGAACTACTTCCAGAATTGAGAATACGGCGCCTATCCAGTGCCAGTATTCGGGTGTGCCAATCCAGTAGTAATGATGACCGGTCCCCAGCAATCCGCTGAACAATGAGAATCCGACAATGACATAAAGCCATTTTTCGATGACTTCACGATCAACCCCGGTTAATTTAATCAGCAGAAATGCCAGCATGGCAGCCATAATCAATTCCCATACACCTTCAACCCAGACATGTACAACCCACCACCAGTACAGCTTGTCGAGTGCTAGATTGTCCGGATTGTAAAAAGCAAACAAAAAGAAGATCAGAGCACCCCACAGACCAAGCAATAAAACAATGGAAACTACTGTTTTGCGGCCCTTAAGGACAGTCATGGTGACATTGTAGATAAATATGATAAAGGCGATGGCCATAAGGATTTTGACCCATAATGGTTGTTCCAGAAATTCACGGCCGCCGTGAATGCCAAAAAGATAAGAAATAACTGCTGCTAAAGCTGCGAATACAAACAAACCGAGTTGTAACCAGGCCAGTTTAGGGCTGTGTATTTCACATTCGCTTTCTTCAGGAATCAGAAAATAGCTGGCACCAAAATAGCCCAGTAAAAGCCAAACCAACAGCGCATTAGTATGAATCATGCGAATGATATGAAACGGAACAGCTTCTGATAGAAAATTTGGAAAAACATATATGGTGCCTGCTAGCACCCCGGCTAATACCTGAACCAAAAACAAAGCAAGAGCGGCAAAAAAATAAGGATAGGCAAGCTGCTGACTTTGATATTTCATTGATGGCACCTCCTTGGGAAAACTGTATGTAAATAGTTCAAATCATTAGCCGGCATCGTTAGGAGGCCATCCTAACGTGTCTATGCGGCTTGTCCATTCAAGAAAGTCAATTAAGTCATCTAGTTCCTGTTCGGTTAGATTGAACTGGGGCATTTGCCTTCGGCCTGGTGCCCTGGTCGGTTGCGCGCGCATCCAGGCTTTCAAACCCATGCGCGCAACTTCGGCATTTTCACGACCGCCGTAACGGAACCAGACATTGCCTAATTCTGGCGCAAAATAAGCACCTTCACCGAGCAGGGTATGGCAGTTAATACAGGAGTGTTGTTCCCATACATGTTTTCCGCGGGCAACCGCGTCAGTCAGGGTTGATTCATCCGTTGAAACATTCTGGATATAGTAATGGCTGTGAAGGGTGAGGGCGGTAAAAAGAAACAGAAAAAAAATTGAGCCGCCATAAAAAATGTTGCGTGCTGCTGACTTGGTCAAATACTCAGCCATACCACCTCCCTTTTGAATATTCAAAATATGTTCAGTGAAACGCAGCTAAATAACCTTAATAATCATATGGATATATGATTTATTGAGGTTGTTTGTTATTGTAACGCAAGTTTTTTTGTTTGAGAAGCGGTGTTTGAAAGCGCTATTAAAGATGAGGACGAATTTCGACGTATATTGGGAAATTAATAGTTTTTTTCGGTTTAACGGTTGGTGCGAATTTCTATTGCAATCACACAGTAATATACGGCAGCCTTTCTAAGGAAATAGAAGGGCTGCCGCAGATGGGCTAGCTTAAATTGTAAATATTGTTTAACGTACAACGCAATTAAACATAGTACCCAGCATTAAACTGTTTCCGACTCTTCTTTTTTTCTGAGCGCAATCATACGTGCAAGCAATGGTGCGCAGATTAAACCAAACAATAATCCAACCAATAACATGCCTGAAAACGGCACGTTGTCATTGTAAAAATCCGTAATCTGTTTTGTTAAGGATTCTTTTTCTTTACCCTTGTCATCTTTTTCAATGACTGTGGGTAGATCTTCGGCTTCGTATTTATCATTGAGAGTGTAAGGAGTCAACCCGGGAATGCTGGGTATATCCTCACCGCCCTTGCCGACAACGAGCTGGGCCTTCATGCCTTTTTCCATATGTTGAGCAATGTCGCAATGCACGAGATACGTTTCATCAGCTGCCGGTACGATCATGGTACCTGTGACTGTTCTTGGGCCTGTATTTTCAAGGTGGAACATTCCAAGATGATACAAGTAGCGTGGTAAGCCATGCATCATGAATTGGTGGCGGACATTGTCTTCGTTAATAAAATGCCATGTGATTTTGGAACAAGGCTTAACGCGCCATTCCTGTTGGTCAAAGGCAAATGTCGTACCCGGAAATTGTTTGGCATATTTTGCACCGGCACGCACGGTAATTTCGATTTCTTCCGAAATACTCGAGCAGCTGCTGGGCAGTTTGTCAAAATTTTGTCCCATGATATGCGTGCCCTCATGATCCATGATATGGCCGTCATGATGATGGTGATCGTGACCTGCATGATCTGAATGATCTGAATGATCGTCGTCATGATGCATCGTGTCGTGTTCGCCGTGCATTCCCATCTCATGATCATGTCCATGATCCATGTCGCTATGATCATCACTGCTATGGTCATGACCACTGTGGTCGTGCTGCGCCATGTCATGATCGCTGTGATCGTGATGCTCCATGTCATGGCCGCTGTGATCATCATGTTCCATATTCTGATGTTTGCTGTGATCGGTGTTCTCTTGCGCATAAACGTAACCGCTGAAGGCAATCAAACAGCAAAATGCAATGAATAAATGCTTAGTCATTCGCTTTACTCCCTTTTGAGCCTTTAAGCTTAGATATAATGCTTGTCATGGCTGCTTTAGCGTGTTGTCTTTTGGCGATAATTAAGTAAATCAGAATGCCAAAAAGGAAACCGGACATCAGATTGAGCAGGGTGGTCTGTGTCTCAGAATCCATGCCGGTACGGACACCTGGTGCGCCTAAACTGCCTTCTTCATCTAAATCTTGCCAGATAGGTATTCTTCTTTCGTAATATTCTTTGTTAAAGTAAACAGATAGGTCGATACCGTGCGCGACTTTGGGTAAACCGATTTCATCAAGATAAGGTTTATACGCAATCATACTCATGCTGCCGCCTTCGCTCATGCCATCGGTCGTAATGCCTTTTTCACGGTGGTCATGAAAAAGCCAGGCGCCGGGACCATAACTGTGTAAACCGTCATCCGTGGTGTTCAGTAACAAATCCAGCCGTTGAGCGGGTGCCATATCAAAAACGTCCCGGGTAATCTGAGCAACAGGATTTTGTTCTATGCCATCATAATGCGTAATGGTCGCTTTATGGCCGTGTGTGTGTATAGCTATAAACTCACCGCCGCTGTTGAGCATTCTAAGTTTTATTTTCTGGTCCTGTTCAACAGCGATTATGGATTCCCGTAAGGTGTAGGGAAAAGACAATCCATTGAGCAAGTAATAATCTTCAGTGGAATCGGTCAGGTCATATCGCCGGTTCATGTCGCGGGCAATTAACCGCGGATCGTTATATTTTTGGATAATACTGGTTAATTCCTTGTCCATGGCATGATAGTGAAGATCGTATTCCTGATCAAAATGTTCTTTTACCGCCACAGACGGATGTCTGACATGGCCAGCACCGACATTTAATGTTTGTAACCAGTTGTTGGGGCGGTTTTCTTCTACAATGATCATGCCGCCTAATCCCATGGCGAGATGGGTGTGCGTCTGGACATGGCAGTGATAGAACATGGTGCCGGCCTGACGGGGCTGAAATTCGTAAACACGTCTTTCACCAGGCATCAGGTTGATCTCGCTGGTTTGCGGAACGCCGTCATTTCCGTATTTGCCGCCATTATATTCATGATGCGAGAATGGGTGGTCAACGCCATGCAGGTGAATAGTGTGTGGAAAATAATGTGTGTTTTCCAGAACGATCTGCACAATATCGCCGACTTCAACGCGTATTACGGGTGACGGTAGACGCAGCAATGAATTGGCCCGGATACTTTCAAAATTTTCTGTCGACATGCCGCTTGTTTTGGGGGCGAATACCCAAGCGCCGGGCTGAATCCCAGGCGCGATATCGTATGTTGGAATAACGCCCTCAAAATCGGGCGTCCGGCCGTTCAGCTCGATGACTTCGAGTTTAATGGTAATGCGATCAGGATCGCCGTCGCCATCAATGTCATCGGTTTTGATAATGGTGTCGGGTGACAGACCGGTTTCCATTAATGTAGCCATGGAAATATTATTGGTGCCCTTGACTGCTGCGGCTATCAAATATGGATTATCTGGACTGCAACTTTCTGAAGCTTCGATTTGAACACCTTCAATAACTTGAGCTTTCCGCCAGGATGGTGAAATTTTAGGGTCACAAATTGGTTCGGCATTTAATGCCGCAGGATTGACTTTCACAGTTTCAGGCAACTTTAATTGCGCCTGTGCAAACACTGGAAAAGCTATGCTGCAGACAGCCAAAATGGCCATTAAATAACGGATAGGCATTTTACGCACCTTTTTCTTTTTGAGTTAATCTGTTTTTCTGTTTAACTGTTTTAAATAATGTATTGACATTGCCTTGGATAAAAAATTTACCTTACACAAAGAATCGCCGGTTAATAAAAAAGTTTCCTAGTTGATAAAATATTTTTAAAAATCTGTGTTTATTTGTATCATTTCATTGCTTAAATTTGATATTGTGTGCAGTCAAGAATTAAATGATTTTAATACCCACGCTTATAGCCCCATTATACAGAACCCTATTGGGCTTATGTAACCTTTTCGATAAGCTGGACGGCGCCTTTAAGTAGCTTTTACAAGCAAAGATTCCTGTGAATGTCTTAGACAAACGCTTTTTTGTGACACAAAAAATATTCAATAACAAGTTATCAATAATGAAAAAAAGTTTTGTTCCTGTATTGGCGTTTATCGTTCAATTATTATTTGCCTGTAGCAGTGAAGTTCCGATTGACGAGAACGTCAAACCTTCTGAAGCGTTGACAGTTGGCGTGTTGCGTGTAGAGCCGGTGAATATACGCATTAGCGCTGAAACAGTTGCACAAACTGAAGGTGCCAAAGAAATTGAAATCCGTCCTCGGGTGGGCGGTATTGTGTTGAAACGCAATTACCATGAAGGCATAGCAGTCAAAGCGGGTGCCCCGTTATACTTAATTGATCCCGAACCTTTTCAAAAAGCGTTGAGAGAGGTCAGGGCGGAATTCCTCGAACAGAGTATTCGCGTCATGAAGGCAAAAACCGAAAAAGAACGTCAAGAGAAGCTTGTCGCCGAGAATTTTGTCAGTAAACAGTCGTATGATAATGCGGTTGCGGACTTCATGTTAACTGAAGCTGCGCTACATGCGTTAAAAGCACGCGTTCAGCAGGCCGAGCTGAATTTGTCTTATACAACGGTCAAAGCACCCATTAACGGCATTACCGGTCGTTCGCAGGTATCCGAGGGGGCGCTGGTCGCTGCAAACAGCAGCGTATTAACGACAATGACGCAAGTAACGCCCATTTGGGTACGGTTTAGTTTTTCTGACAATGAGCTCAATCGCTTTAATGGGCGTTTAACAGAACAGAATATCGAAGAAGTGATTCTGATTTTACCCGACGGTACTGAGTATCCAATTAGTGGAAAAATCAATTTTGCCGCGAGTGAGATTGATCCGTTGATTGGGACGCAGCAATTAAGAGCGGCATTCGACAATCCGGATCACCGATTATTGCCAGGCCAGTTTGTGCGTGTCCGCGTTATTTCAGGGGCTACTGAAGATGTTTTTTTGTTGCCTCAGGTGGCGGTAATGACATCAGATTTGGGTAGGTACGTCTATGTGGTTAATGAAAACAATGAAATCGTGGCGCGGCCGGTTGTCGTGGGTGAATGGGTCGACAAGGACTGGATTATTTTAGACGGTCTGCAAACAGGTGATAGAGTCGCCGTGAATAATCTGATTCGATTAAGTCCAGATATGGTTGTTAATCCGGAATTGCTGCATGCAAAAGAAGTATTATCTTTCAGGCCATAATGTTACCACCAAGAACATAAACATAAGCGATTTTAAGATAAGATGACCCGTTTTTTTATCACACGCCCCATATTCGCTTCTGTACTGTCGATTATTATTGTATTGGCGGGAATAGCGGCCGCGGTGCAACTGCCGATTGCGCAATATCCTCAAATTACACCGCCTGTGGTACAGGTCACAGCCACTTTTCCGGGCGCAAGTGCCGAGACGTTGATAAAAACAGTCGCTGCGCCGATTGAAGAGCAACTCAGCGGCGTGGATGATCTGTTGTATTTTAATTCAAGTGCAGATTCGAGTGGCCGGCTAACCATTACCGTAACTTTCGAAATCGGAACCGATATTGATCTTGCGACATTCAATATCAGTAACCGGGTCAATATTGCATTGCCGCGTTTGCCTGATGAAGTCAGACGTTCCGGCATCACCATCCAAAAGCGTGCCAATGATTTGTTGCTCGTTTTTGCAGTAACTTCCTCGAATAAAGATCATACTCCTTTGTTCTTGAGTAATTATATTACCAATAACTTTCTTGATGAGCTGAAACGGACTCGCGGCGTAGGCGAGGCACGTATCTTCGGGGCGCAGGATTATTCAATGCGTATATGGTTGCAGCCCGATAAAATGGCGCAACTGGGCATTACTACGAGCGATATTGCTGCGGCGATACGTGCGCAGAATGTGCAACACGCGGCAGGAAAGATTGGTCAGGAACCCGCCCTGCCGGATCAGCAACTGGTTTATACCGTCACTGCGAAAGGTCGTCTGACTGAACCAAAAGAATTTGGCAACATTATTTTACGCGCAGACGGGCCACGCGGAGTGCTTTACTTGAAGGATGTGGCACGCATTGAACTGGGTGCACAGGAATATAATATTCTGAACATGCTCAATGGCATACCCGGAGTTGGTATCGGCATCTTTCTGCAGACCGGTGCCAATGCGCTCGATACTGCTGCTGAAATCAAATCCAAGATGGAAGCGCTTCAGCCCCTGTTTCCGGAAGGCATGCAATATGTACTTCCGTATGACACCAGCCAATTTGTCAAGGCTTCTATCTGGGAAGTCGTAAAGACACTGGGTGAGGCCATGATTCTGGTGGTGCTGGTTGTTTATCTGTTTTTACAGACATGGCGTGCAACGCTGATTCCGATCATAGCAGTTCCAATTTCACTGATCGGTACGTTTGCTGGCCTGTGGCTGCTCGGTTACTCGATTAACACCATGACGTTATTTGCGATGGTGCTGTCCATCGGCATCGTCGTCGATGATGCGATTGTTGTGCTGGAAAATGTAGAGCGGCTGATGACGCAGGAAAAACTGTCTCCCATGAATGCAGCCATAAAAGCCATGCAACAGGTGTCCAGTGCTGTGATAGCCATGACGCTGGTGCTGGTTGCGGTATTTATTCCGGTTGCCTTTCTTGGTGGTATGGCAGGAGAGTTATACCGTCAATTCGCGGTAACGGTGGCCGTGGCAGGTGTCATATCAGGTATTGTAGCGCTGACATTATCACCGGCACTATGCGCTATATTACTCCGGTCTGCACAGCAGCACGCCGCTTTTTTTGAATGGTTCAATCGCTATTTCAACACAGTGCGTAACTTTTACGTTAGCATGGTCAATGCATCAATTCAGAATGTGGGTGTCAGTATTCTGATATTTCTGGCGTTTATCGCGGGAGTTGGTTATCTGTTGAAAAGCATTCCTGGCAGTCTTGTTCCTCCTGAGGACCAAGGCTATGTGATAGCCGCAGTAATTTTGCCTGATAGTGCATCGTTAACGCGCACAATTACAACGGCGGATGCTATTCGTGCTGAGATTGAGAAAAATCCAGACGTTGCTTTTCAATTTGCCGTGAATGGACTGGACTTTATCGGTGGTGGAAACAAAACCAATGTATCAACGATGTTTACCCGGATGACCGAATGGTCGGAACGTGAAACGACTGCAGATGATTTGGTTATGCAGTTTTTCGTGGCTGGCTCTAAACAGACCGACGGTTTGGCGGTTGCGTTTAACCCACCTGCAATTCGTGGCCTCGGCAGTACTGGTGGATTCGAACTCTACGTGCAAAGCCGGACAAGCTCCGATCCGCAACGTTTGGCGAAGGTTGTGGATGAATTCATGGCGGCTTTGCAACAGGAACCGATGATCGCATCGATGAATTCGTTTTATCGATCCCGTGTGCCACAATTTTTTGTATCCGTTGATGAAGCCAAGGCCATTTCACAAGGGGTTGCTATCGCAGATATTTATGAAACCCTTCAAAGCACCATGGGTTCATTGTATGTGAATGATTTTAACCGTGCCGGGCGCACCTACCGTGTGCAGTTGCAGGCCGAGGCCGCTTACCGCATGAAACCAGAGGATATCGGCAAGGTTTATGTGCGTTCAAATGCCGGGACGATGATACCTCTGTCGGCGCTTGTACAAATTAAACATGTGATTGGTGCAGAACAACTGGAGCGCTTTAATGGACTGTTGTCGGCAAAACTTATCGGAAGTGGTGTTCCTGACCTCAGTTCGGGTGAAGCAATAGAACTCGTGGAACATGTTGCAGATCAGGTTTTACCGGACGGTTACCAAATAGCCTGGACCGGAAAAGCGTTTCAGGAAAAAAGAACTGGCGCTGCTGCGATATTTGCGTTCAGTTTGGCAATCATCATGGTTTTCTTGATTCTGGCGGCACAGTTTGAAACCTGGGCGTTGCCGCTGGCCGTGATCATGGCGGTACCGTTTGCCACGGCTGGTGCTTTACTTGCAATACTGATACGCGATATGCCCAATGATATTTATTTTCAAATTGGCATGGTGACATTAATCGGGCTGGCTGCCAAGAATGCGATTTTACTGGTTGAATTTGCCAATCAAAAAATGAAAGCGGGTATGGATGCAAAAACCGCCGCAATTGAATCCGCGCGGCTTCGCTTTCGTCCTATAGTCATGACTTCAATGGCGTTTATTCTAGGCGTTGTGCCTTTGGTAATTGCGACGGGTGCGGGTTCTGCGGCGCGCCAATCCATGGGAACGGGTGTTTTTGGCGGTATGATATTGGCCGCATTTGTTGCGACCATTTTTGTGCCCTTGTTTTTTTCATGGTTCGTATCGAAACACTCAACACCGCAATCTGGTATGCGATGGAAAAAATGGGAGTCTTCAAACGCGTCATTTTTTTACTACAGGCCCTTACGGACGACAAGTGCAACGAAAAACCCCTGAATTCTTCAAACCGGTACGTTAATTTGTATAATAACGTATCTTCCGGCAAGCTGATCCGCTAAAATTTTGTTCATGACTGCCTATAAAAAATTAACCGCTATTGATAAAAAGCTTATTCGATCTTTGGGGGAAAGCAATATTATTCTGGTCGGGATGATGGGTGCGGGTAAGACAACAATTGGAAAAGCATTGGCCAGCTATACGGGCAAGCTATTTCTTGATTGTGACCATGAAATTCAAGAACGTACCGGTGTTAAAATACCCGTTATTTTCGAAATCGAAGGTGAAGCTGGTTTTCGTAAACGGGAATCGCTGGCGCTGCAGGATTTGGTCAGAAATAACAATATTGTCCTCGCCACCGGTGGTGGCGCGGTACTCAGTCAGGAGAATCGCAGGTTATTGAAACAGAATGGTATCGTGGTCTATTTGCGTGCGTCCGTCAATGATTTATATCGACGGACGCGCCATGATAAAAACCGGCCCTTGCTACAGACGAATGATTTGCGTGCCAGGCTGGTAGAGCTCTTTGATCAGCGGGACATGCTTTATCAGGAAACAGCGCATATCACTATAGACACTTCCAAACAAAACGTGCGAACGTTCGTTAAAGCGCTGGTCCAACAACTGGTTTCCTATAAATCATTTCAATCAACTTTTACACAGGATCTCATGCGAACCATAACGGTCGATTTTTCATTATCCTCTGAGGCAAAAAGCTATCCTATTCATATAGGTAATGGCATATTAAACCAGATAGAGCTCATCACATCGTGTCTGAAACAGAAACGGGTCGCGATAGTCAGTAACACCACGATTGCACCACTTTATCTGGACAAATTGCGTTCAGCGCTGGAAAAAAACGGTGTTCAGTCAATACCCATCATTCTGCCGGATGGCGAGGCCTATAAAAACTGGGAAACACTGAACTTGATTTTCGATGCGTTGCTTCAGAATCATTGCGAGCGCACGACTACCATTCTGGCTTTAGGCGGCGGCGTGGTCGGCGATCTGACCGGCTTTGCTGCTGCCACCTATTTACGCGGCGTCCCGTTTATTCAAATACCAACAACCCTGCTGGCACAAGTTGATTCATCGGTTGGTGGAAAAACCGGGATTAATCACACCTTGGGTAAAAATATGATCGGCGCATTTTATCAGCCGCGCATGGTGCTCGCTGACAGCGCCACACTCGATACCTTGCCTGATCGAGAATTGCGCGCAGGGCTTGCTGAAATCATTAAATATGGTTTGATTCGTGACCCGGTTTTTTTCGAATGGCTGGAAAAAAACATGCAGCGCCTGCTTGTACGGGATCCGGCGATTCTCAATGAAGCCATACAACGCAGTTGTGAAAACAAGGGCGAAATTGTTGCTGCAGATGAAAAAGAAAGTGGCGTACGTGCTTTGTTGAATCTGGGACATACGTTCGGACATGCGATTGAAAATGGAATGGGCTACGGTGTCTGGCTTCACGGCGAGGCCGTTGCCGCCGGAACGGTGTTGGCAGCCGACTTATCCCGGCGTATGAAATTGATCAATGATGCCGATGTTGTGCGCATCAGGAAAATTTTTGAGCAGACAGGATTGCCCGTAGCCGCACCCAGGATGAAACCGGAAAAATATCTGGAATTGATGGCGCTGGACAAGAAAGTGTCAGCAGGCAAAACACGGTTTATTCTGTTAAACCGTATCGGTGAAGCCGTAATGCGTGCTGATATTCCTTCCGCGTTGATTATTGAAACGCTGAACGCCTGCATGGTGCATGAATAACGATTAATGCACATGAATAATATTCTGGCGCCTTATGCAGTGTGCGAAGCCAATACCCGTGGACGGGTGGTCAAGGAAGCGCCACCCGCTGGCCGTACCGAGTTTCAACGGGACCGCGACCGCATCATTCACTCCAAGGCTTTCCGGCGGCTGGAATATAAAACACAGGTGTTTGTCAATCACGAAGGCGATTTATTCCGTACACGCTTAACACACAGTCTTGAAGTGGCGCAAATCGGGCGCTCAATCGCGCGCAATTTGCACCTGAACGAAGATCTCGTCGAAGCGATTACCCTCGCGCATGACCTGGGTCATACCCCGTTCGGCCATGCCGGTCAGGACACGTTAAATGCATGCATGAAGGAATATGGCGGTTTTGAGCATAATCTGCAGTCGCTTCGCGTGGTGGATATCCTCGAGGAACGTTACGCAACGTTTGACGGATTAAATCTATGTTTTGAAACCCGCGAGGGCATACTTAAGCGTGCTTCAAAAAAGAATGCCCAAAAACTGGGGGAGGTGGGAAAGCGGTTTATTTTGAATCAACGGCCGTCGCTGGAAGCGCAGCTCGCCAACTTTGCTGATGAAATCGCCTACAACAACCATGATATCGATGACGGTCTGCGCTCCGGTTTGATTTCTCTCGAGCAACTGGAGCAAGTCAGTATTTTTTCCCGTCACCTGGTTTTAGTGAAAAAAAAATATCCCAATCTAGGCGAACGCCGGTTAATTCATGAAACGGTGCGCTGCATGATCAATACGCTGGCAACCGACCTGACGGAGCAAAGTATTCAAAATATTGAACAGGCGCAACTGGACAGTTTGCAGGCTGTTCAACAGTCTCCACCACTCATCGGTTTCAGCGATCCGGTCAAGAAAGAACAGCAGGAACTGAAAAAATTTTTATATGATAATTTATATTTGCACTACCGCGTGATGCGTATGAGCAATAAAGCGTCGCATATAATTAAAATGCTGTTTGACGCTTTTGGCAGCAATGTCCGTCTGCTTCCCGTTAAATATCAGCACAAATTCAAACAGGAAGGGCATCAGGCGATAGCCGATTACATTGCTGGCATGACTGATCGTTATGCGATCAAGGAATACCGGCGTTTATTTGATATCACACAGGACTGACAGTTTTTTTTGTTTGCTTTATTACTCAAGCACCGAATTCATGATTTAAAAAAATGCATAAGCAACCATTTTTTTGAATCTTGATCATACGTTTTATCATCGTTGTTTATGCAGTAAAATAAACAGGAATTCGGGAGCTTGTCTATTGTTTTGCGTTTTGCGCGTTGGAATTTTCAGCGGATTGTTGACGAAAATTTCAAGAGGAAAAAATCATGAAATGTGTTCTCAAAATAATGAATCGCTTCTTTTGTACAGTTTTTGCAATCTCCTTATTGTATATGCCGGCAGTTGCAGTGCTTGCAGGCGGAAACATTATTCGCGTTATCGACTTCACCGGGCAGGCCGATGGCGATGCGGTTTCCTGGCTGGAAAAACAGGGTTTCGAGTTTGAATTGAATGCCAAAAAACTGAATCCGCGGTTTGAAAACGATGCGTTGGTTCTCAGTACAGGCGACAAGACGGCAGGATTATTTGGCCTCAGATTTGCGCAACAGGATTTCATTCATGGCGTCAAAAGGGTGGAAATCGTCTGGGGCGTGAATAAATATCCGGAAGGCGCGGATTGGGACAATGGTATTAACAGCGTACCCATTGCTGTCATGTTGTCATTTGGAACCGAAAAGCTGTCCAGTGGATTGCCATTGGGGATAAAGTCGGCGCCTTACTTTCTAAGTCCGTTTATCGGACAAAAAGAAGCGCAGGATAAAATGTACCTTGGTAAACTCTGGCGGGAAGGCGGCCGGTACTTCTGTGTGGCGTCGGGCGATCAATCCGGTAAAACCATTACCACGGATTTTGAAGTGGATGAACGGTTTAAATCAGCGTTCAATCACGATCAAACGCCGCCGATTACCGCACTTGCCTTTCAGAAGAACACCAACAATACACACGGTGGTTCTGAAGCGTTTATCAAAAAGATCACGTTTCTATCGGAATAATTTCTGCGTAAAGGGTTCGAATGAACAAAGGTATTGGGAGTTGAAAAAACTGAGCTTTTATGTCACCGGGAATGTTCAGAACGTCATGTTCAGACAGACATTTATTCGTGGCGCACAAAAGCGAAAACTCAAGGCGGGTGCAACGAATGACGCCAACGATCGCGATCGGGTGCATTGCTCGCTTGCAGGCGATGACGCCGCTGTTGATGAAATGATCAGCACACTACAGCAAGGAAAACCGATCAATTCCTGGAATGCCTATGTCGAGGAACTGCACGTACTCGATTGTTTCACTGAAATCTCGGAACACCAGGTGACAACCGATAACGTCAATCGGTTTCATTGGTCGCCGAAAGTCGAATTTTACCTTTAAAGAATTAAGGGTACCTCTAAAAATTCAGAGTTTTAAACAAGACAAGGCAAGAGCGAAAAATGTTGACGCAGCATATGATTGATATGCAAGGAAACATTTTTTGTGAACAACGAAGTATTGTAACGAAGTATGGATTTTTAGAGATGCCCTTAAATAGGAATAAAAAATATATTGGAGCAAATCATGTATCAAATCACTAAAAGCCGATTGCTGATTACAATAGCCGTTTTGGCCATGCTATCGGTCAGTCATTCGGCAATCGCGGAAACGCCTGCATCGAAATCCACTGAATCGATTTTGTTGATGATCGGAAAGGAACAGGATCTTGCCGGTTGCAAGTTGCTTGGTAGCGTTACGGGCGCTTCGCAGGATAGCGACAATGACCTGACCTACCCCGAACGCCTCATTATCGCCAGAGACAATCTCAGAGCAGAAACGGCCAAACTGGGGGGAAATGCCGTGCACGTCATACGTTCCAACACAACACGGTTTGAAATACAGGGTGTCGATAAAAAAATCGTTTTTTTGGGCAATGCGTATCGCTGTGAATAATTATCAGATCTGGGTCAAGAGTTGTGATACTAGAGATTTTAACGTCTAAAACGCTCTTCAGTTAGATCTTGAACAGGATTTGGTTACGGCAGCCTGACCAGCGTATCAAACCAGGCGCTTCCGTTGAGCAGGGCAGGCACCGCGCAGTCGATATGATTGCCGGAAAGAAGCGTTTCCAGTTCAACATCCGCACCGGTAGCAGTAAAGTATTCCATCGCAACAATGGAATTTTCGTAGGGCACGCGGTCGTCATCGAGGCAATGATAGAGCCGGGTAGGTGAGACTGGCGTCCAGCGGTAAACATCGTTATTTTCGAGTGCAGCTCTTAATGGATGGAATAAATCGCTTTCGAGCGCAGCCAGAAGATTGGCTGAGAACAGTTCGCTGGGCAGGTTGGGGAGTGAATCGTTGATGGCGTCGCTGTCCTGACTGCCGTCGAACACTTCAAGCAGGGCCGTATCGAAACCACCGGCCAGCAGGTTATGAACTGCATAGTTTATTCTGTAGATCTGGTTATAGGCGAGCAGTAAATAGGGAAAGTACATGGGTCTTGGCAGCGGATCGCCCGATAAAACCTGCTGCAGCATTGTTCCAGACAAATCGTATGCACCCGCCATGGGTGCAGAGGCGGTAATGGTGAATTCATCGGCATGGTGTGTCTCGATCTCGCGTTGCGCCGCCATGGTGGCATAGCCGCCTTCGGAATAGCCTGCTAAAAACAATTGTCCGTTCAGTGGGTAGCCGCCATTTTTTGCAAGCAATTTTACTGCACGAATAAGGTCAATCACTGTCCAGGCCAGTGTTTTGGCATGCATAAACGGATGCAAGCCGCTGCTGTCGCCAAATCCCAGGTAATCCGGCACCATAACCACATAGCCGCGCGCACCCATGAGGTACAGCGCCAGATCGGCACCAGTTTCTTCGGGATCAACACTTGGCGCACGGGCACGGCTGGTAATCGTGCCATGCTGAAAGCTCAGTAACGGGGCGCCAGCAGGAATACCCAGAGGGACGCCAATAACACCGGATGCTTCAGTAAGATTGCCAAACGCGTCCAGTGTCCGGTAGCCGATACGATACACAGCCACATTGAAACGCAGATCCAGGCCTGCAATCGTTGCTATTGGATATTCAATCGTGATTTGATCGGCCGTTTTTGTCTCGATCAGCGCCGCCGAGACAACAGCGCCTCTGACTTCGGGCACAACAAAAGGGGTTGCGTTTGCGACCTTAAAGCCGCCGTTTCCAATATGATTTAGGGTGGCGCTATACAATTCGCCGCGAAAACTGACGAGCGGCACTGATATATTTAGATTGTCGTCAACACTGGCGGCACCTCCTTGAGGTGCACTGGCTACGAGCGGATTGATCCCGCTCAATTGAAAAATCAATTCATTGCTGTTTTCGGATGTCAGGTGCGCCGAATAGGATTTCCCTTGGTAAGTCACCCACGGTAGATAAAATTCGAGTTCGTCCGATAGCAGTGCGGTGGCTTCCACTGATAGCGGTACACAGATGATCGACAGGATAAATAGCCTTAGCGTGTAGATAAATTGGTTTAAAGTTTGCAATGTGACATCCTTGTTTTTTTATGGCTGGATAAAAGTGCCGGGCATTTACACAGTACTTAAATCCGGTCAGTGATGCCATTTTAAATTGCTCTTTCCAGCTAATGATAAATGAAGGGTTGTCATTCACCAAGCTACTTCCATATTCTATAGACATAAATTTGCCTGGTATCAGAAAAAAATAATACAACTGTTAACAGGATCTTCCGAACTGCCGCCACATTCGTCGTTTGGAAAAGTATCATAGGGTAGTATAAAAGAGCCGATTTCACCAAATCTTGCACTATTATTAATAATAACACCACCACTATTAATGGAATATCGATATTCACCGGCTTCCAGACGAGAGACGTCCAGTTGTATTACCCGCCTGAAAGCGCGCGTGACCTGATCGCATACTTCGCCAGGTTGTAATGGGTCCTTGGTAATCTGTATTTCGAACAGATTCCCCGTACGGCGCTGGTTAATCTGACCGATCCGGCCGCAGGTATATTCGCCTGCAACATGTAGCGTGACATGAGGATTAGGAGGTATAACTGGATGCGTTGCAGTTACAGTTGGAAAAACAAAATAGAATTCGGGCCCTAACGCTGTATGCTCTCTCAACTTTGCTGTTTCCAGTGCCCATGCATGGTGCTGTGTATCAAAGCGTAAAACAACATCCTGATATCTGCCGACTTGCTCGGGCGTGTCCACACGCGGGATCGTGTTAGTGTACCGTCCTTGGCATTATAAACCGGATAACCGCCCCGGTCGTCATTTCGTAATTCGACCACCTCACCCGTGAACATTACGCTACAGTTAGAATCGTCATGTTCCGGGTTGCCGCCGCATTCATCGGCAACAATCGTATCAACAGGTAACGTAAATGTGCGATTAATTAAAATATTATTGATACTAAATTGGTATTCACCCGCTTTCAGCCGGGCAACATCCAGTTGTATAGTGCGACTGAATGTACGTGTTTCATGATCGCATACTTCGTCCGGTTGTAACGGATCCAGGGTAATCTGTATCTCAAACAAATTGTTTGTGTGGCGTTGGTTAATCTGTCCGATTCGTCCACAGGTAAACTCACCAACGACATGTAATTCAGCTTGATCAGGTATTGTTGGCCGACTTGACCATACTGCTGGAACAGCAATTCTAAGATGGGGTTTTGTGCCATTGCTTTCCCGTGATTGAAATGTTTCCAGAATCCATACATTTGGCTGCGGGTCAAATTGAAACATGACATTCTGATACCGGCCGACCTGATCTGATGTGTCAACCCGCGGAATGGTCAAAGTGCCATCCTTATGGTTATAAATGGGATAACCGCCCTGACCGGTATTTTCCGATTTGGCCGGACTAGTCGCTAGAAATAACAGTAAAAACAGATACACTTTAGGCGATTTCATCATTTGCTCCAGATAAACAAATATAAGCGCGTAGCTCGTAAGTTGAGGTGAATTTTTGAACCCCAACAAAACCATTTTCAATCTTTGCCATACCCGCAAATAACAACAAACCAATCAAATGTCATCGCTTAAACTGTTTTGCGTCGTTTCAAGTTGGGGTTCATTGACTTACCTCAACTTACCGAGCTTGCTTGTTTTCGGTTCAGAAAGGAAAAGAATTCGGACAGGCTTTAGGCGTATTGTCATCTTCTGGACTGCCACCGCATTCATCAGGTTCGGTCGTATCAAAAGGTAAAGTAAATGAGCCAATTCTTTCACCATTATTGATATTGTATTGATACTCACCCGCTTCTAAACGGAAGACATCCAACTGAATAATCCTTGTGAATATTCGTGTTTTCTGATCGCAAATTTCTGATGGCAGTAGTGGATCTTCGGTAATCTGTATTTCAAATCGATTACCTATTCGGCGTTGGTTAATCTGCCCGATTCTGCCACAGGTATATTCTCCCATAGTAAATAAAGAAACATGAACCGGCACAGTTGGAGCAGTTGCCGTTACTATTGGAACAACTATTAATTTTCTGTCCATTTCCGGCATAATTTTTCTCGAATGATGTTTTTTCAGAATCCAGGCATTAAGTTGCGGGTCAAATTGAAACACGACATCCTGATATCTGCCGACCTGTCCGGTCACGTCAACGCGCGGAATGGTTAATGTGCCATCCTTGTAGTTATAACTCGGATACCCACCCTGGTCAGCATTTTCTGATTTGGCTGCACTTATATCCAGAAACACCAATAAAATAAAAATAGACTTCAATAATATTTTCATCATTTACTCTTCTACAAATAAACAAGTAGCCCAATGGATAAGTTTACGTCATCCAGAAATATATTGAAGCGAAGCGCATTGCACTGATCAAATGTTCCTGGGTAACATATAGAGGAAGCTGATCCAGCAAGGTTAAGCAAGCATAGAATTCAAACTTTTATTCGCAGAGCTAAAAATAAAGATATCAATCTATCATTTCATCTCAAAATATGATGGCACAAGCATTGGGTGTGTCGTCATCTTCAGGGCTGCCGCCACATTCATTAAAGTTAGAAGAAGTGTCAAAAGGCAAAGTAAATGATCCTGTTGCTTCTCCATGATTGATACTGTATTGATATTCCCCCGCTTTTAAACGAAAGACATCCAATTGAATTACCCGTCGAAATATTCGTGTTTTCTGATCGCAAATTTCTGTTGGGTGCAGTGGATCTTCGGTAATCTGTATTTCGAACAGATCACCTACTCGGCGCTGATTAATCTGCCCTATCCTGCTACAGGTATGTTCTCCTTCGATGTGCAATAAAACAGTACTGGGTACAGAACGATTTAATGCTATTACTTGTGGAAGAACTCCTAGTACTCTATTCGTTTGCGGCATCACCGCTCTTGAATGATGTTTATTCAAAATCCAGGCATTAAGTTGTGGGTCAAATTGAAACTCGACATCCTGATATCTACCGACCTGGCCGGACACATCAACACGTGGCAGGATTAATGTGCCATCTTTATAGTTGTAACTTGGATACCCACCCTGGTCAGTATTCTCTGATTTAACTGTACCTATATCCAGAAGCACCAGTAAAATAAAAAAAAACTTCAATAATATTTTCATCATTTACTCCATTACTGATAAGCAAAAATGTTTATAAATCTTAAATGGCTAGAAACACAGCAAAACTTGCGCTACGCATCTAGCCATTGGAGTGTTAATTACCACTTTTGTGGAATAAACCGTGATGTTGCTCCGGTCAACTGTGCTCCACCCGGATCTGTAACAGTATTCATTACACCATGCGCTTTCAATGCGTTATACGCCTGTGATCCAGTAGTGATATTATTACAAAACGATCCGGCTGACTGACAGGAAATTGCAAAAATACCTGACACAATAGCTGTTGAAAGCGATGTTCCGTCTGTAATAAATGGATTTCCATTATTATCCAACGTATCAACTTGCCATCCAGGTGCGAAAGTAGATATATTTGTTCCCGTTCGCGATCTTGGATGTCTTTCGTCTTTCCGATCAGGAGCAGGAATCAGATCTTCTGTGGTGCCGCCAACAACAAAAGCTTCACTAAGATATGTCGGAGAGAAATTAGCCGTATTGCACCCATCATTGCCCGCAGCGACGACAACTATTTTCCCCCTGTTGTGCGCATTCTTGACAGCGTTATCCAGGATGCTGTTCTTTTGTGTGCCACAAATTCCCACCCCGAGCTGAATGCCATTACTTAAATTCACAATTGTCCCGGCAGATTCGTTAAATGCGATCCAGTTTAACGCGGTTGCAATGTCACTGAGTCGGGCATCATCATTATTTAAAAGAAAATTACAACCGCGAGTTACTTTGGCAATTTTCAGACTAACGCCTCGGGCAATGCCTTTGGTTTTTCCGCCGATCAGGCTGGCAACGGCTGTGCCATGACTTACATTAGTGGGAGTGCAATCGGCACCCCACCAATCCGGTGTCGGGTATCCGCCAGTATAGTTGACATCCCAGACAATTTCGGCGCGACCGCCAAATTCTGCGCGGATCTTGGATTTTCTCAGGTCTAAACCAGAATCGAGCACGTAAACCGTACGGCCTGCGCCGTTATTGATATACGTGTAGGTGTTATCAAGTGTTACCGTAAGTTCATCAATCCGATCGAGTGCCCAGCCCGGATTTGTCTGTGTGCCAAACAGGGTTAACAACATGTCCTGTTCAACGGATTCGACGCGTTCGTCCTGCCGCCATTTTTCCGCTTCTGCAGCACTCATTTTGACATGCACGGCGTTAATGGTGTCAAGGATAGCGAGTACTTGTCCATTTAATGCCATGGCTTTGGCAAGTGCTTCCTTACTTTGACCGGTACTGTGCTCACCAAATGGTACGCTTTTTAAACCGCGCTTAGATTCATCGGGTGGATCAATCAAGGGGCGTGCCGAGCTGCCGGGTGTGAATTCTGAGGTGTCCTTGAATGTGATGAACCAGGAATTTTCGATAAACAGGCTGCCGCTTCGAATGGCGTCCTCGGTTTCTTGTGTGAGCGCATCCGGTTGGATGGCTTGCTCAATTTCCTGCGCAAGTGCGTCCGGCTGGTTAGCGTGAATCGAAAAACTGGCAAATGGAATCAAAAAGGCTGAAACGAATACAAAAAGCTTAAGATAAGTCATGTTGATATCTCGCAATAATAGGGCAGCGCGTTGGAGTGAGTTTTTGAATCCCAACAAAACCATTTTTCAATCTTTGCCATACCACAAATAACAATAGGCCAATCAAATGTCATCGTGTAAACTGTTTTGTATCGTTTCATGTTGGGGTTCACTGACTTGCCCCAACCGGACTATCTTTACATGTAAATTTGAATGGCATCAAAAAATAATGGCAGAACAGTCGACAACAACTTCTGGATTGCCGCCACAATCTTGGAGTGGAATTGTGTCAATGGGGAGTATAAATCTGTCGCCTGTAGAGAACTCAAAACTTGTTGTAGTAAATGGACCATTAATAAGATATTGATATTCACCTGCGCTAAGGCGAAAGACATCCAGTTGAATAACGCGTTTGAATGGACGCGTGATCTGATCACATATTTCACCTGATTGTAATGGGTCTTCGGTAATTTGTATTTCGAACAGATTATCCGTGCGGCGTTGGTTTATCTGTCCGATCCGCCCGCAGGTATATTCGCCGACAACATGTACCGTTACATGAGGATTTATACCACCTGCATATATTGCAGTTACTTCTAAAAAAACATTTAATAATCTGGGGCGGTTCATCGTTATATGATCTCTCAACTGCACTTCGTCCAGTGCCCATCCATTGCGCTGAGCTTCAAAGCGTAATACGACGTTTTGATATCGGCCGACTTGATCCGGCACGTCTACACGTGGCAGGGTTAATATGCCGTCTTCTGCGTTATAAACCGGGTAGCCGCCCCGGTCGTCATTTCGAGATTCGATCACTTCACCTGAGAATATTGCATCACAATTAGAATCGTCATTTTCTGGACTGCCACCACATTCATCGGGAACAATCGTGTCAACAGGTAATGTAAATGAACCTATACTTACGCCATTGTTAATATCATAACGATATTTGCCCGCCTTCAGCCGGTCAACGTCCAGTTGTATAGTACGCTGGAATAACTCTGTTGTCTGATTACATACCTCGCCCGGTTTTAATGGATCCTGGGTAATCTGTATTTCGAACAGATTGCCTGTGCGACGTTGGTTAATTTGTCCGATCCGGCTACAGGTAAATTCTCCAGAGATTTGTAATCTGACTTGATCAGGTGTGGAAAAATAACCTGATAGCACTTGTGGAGAAACAGATATTCGGAGATCTGAAGCATTATTATCTCTAAATTGATGTTCTTTCAGAATCCATAAGTCAGGCTGCGTATCAAATTGAAATACAACATCCTGATAACGGCCGACCTGATCTGGCGCGTCAATACGCGGAATGGTTAATGTACCATCCTTATGGTTATAAATGGGATAGCCGCCCTGGTTGGTATTTTCCGATTTGGCTGGACTGGTTGCAATAAACAACATTAAGAATAGATATAGTTTTGGGTTTTTCATCGTTTGCTCCAGATAAACAAACATAAATTTTTTTAAATTCAAGGACAGAAGTGCTACTGTATTTCTGTCCTTTTTTAAGCGTTATGTTGCAATAAATCACCACTTCTGCGGAATAAACCGTGGTGTTGCACCGATTAATGGAGTACTGCCATTTTCATTTGTTACAGTGTAAATTCCATGAGCTTTCAATGCGTTATACGCCTGTGATCCAGTAGTGATATTATTACAAAACGATCCGGCTGACTGACAGGAAATTGCGAAAATACCAGACAATATTGCTGTCGAAAGTGACGTTCCGGAACCTGTTGTTGGATTTCCACTTTTATCAAGTGTGGAAACATTGACACCTGGTGCAAATGTCGAAATATTCCATCCGGTACGTGACAGGTGATGTTTTGCATCTTGTCCTTGAGCTATCCGGTCACTCATTGTTCCCCCGACAACAAATGCCTGACTCAAATATGTCGGAGAAAAATTGGCCGTATTGCACCCGTCATTGCCCGCAGCGACGATAACTATTTTTCCCCTGTTGTGCGCATTTTTGACAGCGTTATCCAGGATGCCGTTCTTTTGTTCGCCACACATTCCTTCTCCGAGCTGAATGCCGTTACTTAAATTCACAATTGTCCCGGCCGATTCGTTAAATGCGATCCAGTTTAATGGAATTGCAATATCACTGAGTCGGGCATTATCATTATCTAAGAAAAAATCAGTACAACTGCGAGTCACTTTTGCAATTTTCAGACTGACGCCTCGAGCGATGCCTTTGGTTTTTCCGCCAATGACACTGGCCACGTTTGTGCCATGACCAAGGCAATCAACACCCCAATCGGGTGGTATCGGGCCGCCCGAATTATAATTGGCATCCCACACAATTTGGGCGCGGCCACCAAACTCTGTAACGACCTTCGGATTACTCGGTCTCAAATCAAGACCAGAATCGAGCACGTAAACCGTACGGCCCGCGCCGTTATTGGTATACGTGTAGGTGTTATCAAGTTTTGGCGTAAGTTCATCAATCCGATCGAGCGCCCAGCCCGGATTTGTCTGTGTGCCAAACAGGGTTAACAACATGTCCTGTTCAACGGATTCGACGCGTTCGTCCTGCCGCCATTTTTCCGCTTCCGCAGCACTCATTTTGACATGCACGGCGTTAATGGTGTCAAGGATAGCGAGTACTTGTCCATTTAACGCCATGGCTTCGGCAAGCGCTTCCTTGCTCTGACCGGTGCTGTGCTCGCCAAATGGTACGCTTTTTAAACCGCGTTTCGATTCATCGGGTGGATCAATTAAAGGGAGCGCGGTACTTCCGGGAGTAAATTCTGAGGCATCCTTGAATGTGATGAACCAGGAATTTTCGATAAACAGGCTGCCGCTTCGGATGGCGTCCTCAGTTTCCTGCGTGAGCGCGTCCGGTTGGATGGCTTGCTCAATTTCCTGCGCAAGTGCGTCCGGCTGGTTAGCGTGAATGGAAAAACTGGCAAATGAAATCAAAAAGGCTGAAACGAATGCGAATAGCTTAAGATAAGTCATGTTGATACCTCGCAATAATCGTGTTGCACTGAATTAATCTATGTACGAACAGTAGATAAAAGCCGACGTTTATAGCGCCACCTTCTTCTTTCGAATTCACCCATTCAGGTTAATAAATCCCAATAACCAAGTGTTGTCTTTTATCCATTCATATTTTTGTAATGTATAGATCGGAATTGTGAAATATTGAAACTATAGTTTCAAAATGTCAACGCTATTTGATGCTTACCTTATTTAATCAAAGAATATGTAAATAACTTATTGATGTGTCATGTAAAATATCTTGATTGTGTGCTGCGAAACGAGCCAAAATCAGGTAATTGATAATTTCAACAGTACGAGAAATGAATAGTCTGTTCTGATACTGGCATTCGCGGAATAATGCGCTATACTTACCCGTCATAGCCATTCAAAAAACGATGGAGCCGACTCGATGAAAATTCATGAATATCAGGCCAAGGAAATTTTGCGAAACTATGGTGTGAGGACACCCAGAGGCATTGCCTGTTTCAGTGTAGACGAAGCGGTCAATGCAGCGCGGGAACTCGGTGGCGATGTGTGGGTGGTCAAGGCGCAGATTTATGCCGGCGGGCGCGGTAAGGGCGGTGGGGTGAAGATTGCCAAATCGCTTGAGGAGGTGCGCGAACTCGCCGGAGAAATGCTCGGCATGCGGCTGGTGACGCATCAGACCGGGCCGGAAGGCCAGACGGTGCGGCGTTTGTTTATCGAGGAAGGCGTCAAGATAGCCAATGAATTTTATGTCGGCATGGTGGTAGACCGCAGCAGCCAGCGCGTGTGCCTGATGGCCAGTTCCGAAGGCGGCATGGATATTGAACAGGTGGCGGCAGAAACGCCGGATAAAATACATAAGGTTTTTATTGATCCGATTGCCGGTTTGAACGATAGCGAAGCGCTTGACGTCGCGGCTAAAATCGGTATCCCCGAAAGTGGACGCGGTGATGCCAAACAGTTGCTCAAAGGTTTGTATGAGGCGTTTGACGAAAAGGATGCGTCGCTCGCGGAAATTAACCCGCTGACGCTGACTGCGGATAGCCATGTGCTCGCGCTCGATGCGAAAATGAATTTCGATGATAACGCATTGTTCCGCCATCCCGAAATTGTCGAATTGCGCGATCTCGATGAGGAAGATCCGATTGAGGTTGAAGCATCGGAACATGACCTGTCGTATATTCCGCTCGACGGCAACATCGGCTGCCTGGTCAATGGCGCCGGGCTGGCAATGGCGACGATGGATATCATCAAACTGTACGGCGGCAATCCGGCCAATTTTCTCGATGTCGGCGGCGGTGCGACGGCCGAGAAAGTCACCGAAGCATTCAAACTGATGTTGAAAAATCCCAAACTCGAAGCGATTCTGGTGAATATTTTCGGCGGCATTATGAAATGTGATGTGATCGCGGAAGGTGTTGTGCAGGCAGCGCGCGAAGTACAATTGAATGTCCCGCTGGTGGTGCGCCTCGAAGGCACCAATGTCAAACTCGGCAAACAGATCCTCGCCGATTCGGGGTTGACGATTATTTCGGCTGGAAACATGGCCGATGCCGCGCAGAGAGTTGTTATTGCTGCGGCCCAAAAAACTTGAGATCTGAGCCCAGTTTTGCAATCCTGAATTTCAAAAACGATTTTTTATGTATTGAAGGAGCAATCTTCAGATGCCCATCCTGATCAATCAAAACAGCCGTGTGATGACGCAGGGGATAACCGGAAAAACCGGCCAGTTTCATACCCGTATGTGCCGCGAGTACGCCAATGGCAATCAGTGTTTCGTCGCCGGCGTCAATCCGCGCAAACCCGGAGAAAACTTCGAGGGTATTCCGATATTTGGTACTGTAAAGGACGCCAAGGAAGCAACCGGCGCGACTGTTTCGGTGATCTATGTGCCGCCGCCGTTTGCCGCTGCGGCAATCGATGAAGCCGTTGAGGCAGAGCTGGACCTGGTGATCTGCATAACCGAGGGTATACCGGTGCGCGACATGATTCGCACGCGTTATAAGATGCAGGGCAAAAAAACACGCCTGATCGGCCCCAACTGTCCCGGTATTATCACACCCGATGAAATCAAGATCGGGATCATGCCGGGTTATATCCATAAAAAAGGCCGTATCGGTGTGGTGTCGCGCTCAGGCACGTTAACATATGAAGCGGTTGCACAGTTGATGGAACAGGGGCTGGGGCAGTCGACCTGTATCGGGATTGGTGGCGATCCGGTCAATGGTCTGAAACATCTCGATGTGATGCAGTTATTCAATGACGATGATGAAACCGACGCAGTGCTCATGGTCGGCGAAATCGGCGGAACCGATGAAGAAGAATGCGCGCGCTGGGTGAGAGACCATATGAATAAACCCGTGGTCGGGTTTATCGCCGGCGTTACCGCGCCACCCGGAAAACGCATGGGACATGCCGGCGCAATTATTTCCGGCGGTAAAGGCACCGCACAGGAAAAGCTCGCAGTGATGGATGAATGCGGCATCAAAGTAACGCGTAACCCGGCGGAAATGGGAAAATTGTTGAGATCGGTGCTTTAGTCCGGCGTTAACATGCAATACGCCGGGATAATCGAGGTAATCCAGGCGTTAACTATTTATCGATTATTTGTTTTGTAAATTAGGGATGGTGAAGTATATGGGTAATCGCGTTAGCGTATTGGTTGCAATAGTCGTCATCTCCACGTTTGTCGGTTGTGCAGCGCTCGAGCCGGCAGGACCGAAACAGCCTGTAAAGCCTGGGCACAAACCGACTGAACGGCCACAGGGGCCGTTACCGCCGAGCACCAAGCCCACTTATAATTTGATGGGTTATCCGCCTGCCACGCAGGAAGGTTATGTCGATGGCTGTGAAACCGCGAAAGAAACTGAGTGGGGCTATAAAGACGAGGCCCGTTATGAAAGCGACGGCCAATACCGGACAGGTTGGGACGACGGCTACTTTATCTGCAGCAGAAACCGGTAAGTTCTAAAATCAACATGGTGTGATTGCAATGAATCAAACCACCTGTTCAGCAGTCTTTTTGTTAGTTTTATTGCAGTGGGGTATTGCAACCGCACCGATCGTGTTGGCGGCGGGTCAATTACCGCCATCCGTTACGAAACAACTCGCGCAAGCGGGTATTCCGGAATCGGCAGTCGGTGTCTATGTCCATGAAATCGGCGCACAGAAACCGGTCATCGCATTAAATGCCGATGCAGGCATGAACCCGGCGTCGGTAATGAAGCTGGTGACAACATACGCCGGACTTGAAATACTGGGCCCTGCATATTCCTGGCAAACCGTTTTGTATGCGCACGGCAGGGTCACAGACGGTGTTTTGCATGGCGATCTGGTGATTAAAGGCTATGGCGATCCCAAGCTGGATCTGGAAAATTTCTGGCTGCTGATTCACCGTCTGCGCCAGACCGGATTGCATGAAATTATCGGAAATCTGATTCTGGATCACACACATTATGATATTCCGAACGAAGATCCCGGCGCGTTTGATGGTCAGCCTTATCGGACCTATAACATTATTCCTGAGGCGCTGCTGGTCAATTATCGTTCTACCACATTACATTTTATGCCTGATCCGGAAAAGAACGCCGTCAGAGTGGTGGCTGATCCAATTCCCGATTCGCTTGTTTTGTTGAACAATCTGAAATTGTCCAACAGGGCGTGCGTCGGCGACTGGCGAAATTTTATGGATATCGATATTCAGACAAATCAGGATGAGGGCAATAACATTCTGGTCGCTCTGAACGGCAGTTTTTCGTCGCAATGCGGAAGGCAGTCCTCCCTGTTGGGTTTGCATGACAGCGCAACGTATACCCGTGATCTGTTTAAACGGTTGTGGTCGCAACAAGGTGGCGTATTTCAAGGTGATGTTGTTATTACTGAAGCGCCGTCAAATTTAACCCATATCAA
This sequence comes from Burkholderiales bacterium, assembly GCA_024235795.1. GTDB lineage: Bacteria > Pseudomonadota > Gammaproteobacteria > Burkholderiales > Nitrosomonadaceae > Nitrosomonas. The sequence continues at coordinate 866,558 of JACKLR010000002.1, forward strand.
GACCTATCATTCGCCGCCGCTTGCTGAAATCATTCGCGGCATTAATAAATTCAGTAACAATATTGCCGCCCGTCAGTTGTATTTAACACTTGGCACAGCTGGAGTAGTAAGTCGTTTACGGTCACCGGCAACCCTGGATAAATCCGAATATGCCTTGAAGCAATGGCTGGCTTCCAAGCAGCTGTTTTTTCCCGAACTGGTTGTTGAAAATGGTTCAGGCTTGTCACGAAAAGAGCGTATCAGTGCGCGCAGTATGGGACAACTGTTGCTGGCAGCTTTTCAAAGTCCGGTAATGCCCGAATTTATTTCGTCAATGCCAATCGCTGCCGTCGACGGCACCATGAGAAATCGCATGACCAACACCTTGGTAAGAGGACTTGCGCATATGAAGACCGGCACGTTAAACAACGTCAGAGCACTGGCCGGATATATGCTCGATAAATCTGGACAACGTGTCGTCGTGGTGATTTTTGTCAATCATGCCAAGGCAACTCTGTCGCGCGCAGCCATGGATGCATTATTGCAATGGGTTTACGATGGTGACGAGGGATAGCGTGCCGGACCGTTCATTTTCAGAAGTATTATTTAAATTGTGAGACATGAATGATGATTAACCTTGCCGTACAATTACTGGCAACACAATTAAATCAGCATTTGCGCCGAGTCTACGACTTGAGTGAGGATATGGTGGTTGTTTCCAATTTGCTGGATATGGACGGCAGCATATCGCCCAATATCAATAACAAGCTGGTTATTTATCTGACCAATATTGAAAAGGATTCGGTATCACGCAGATCGCCTGGCGCGCTGGAATTTGGTGAACGGGCTGTGCAAAGCAGTGCAGGGCTTCATTTCAATCTTTATGTGATGCTAACCGCTAATTTCAGCGGTACCAACTATGCGGAAGCGCTGAAATTTTTATCCAGCACGATCAGTTTTTTTCAGCGTAATCCTCTGTTTACTCATCAGAACACGCCAGATATGGACAGGCGAATTGAAAAACTCATTCTCGATATAGAAAATCTTTCCATACAGGATTTAAGTAACCTGTGGAGTGCCCTGGGTGGTAAATACATGCCTTCAATTCTTTACCGTATCCGTATGGTCACGTTTGATGCTGAAGAGATTTCCGGGCGACAACCCGTTGTCACGATGCCTAAGCCTTTTGTGGGTAGTGATTGACAGTCAATAAGGTTTACATTTACAGTGTGCAGTAGAGTAGTGAAATAAGTTGAATAGATGAACCAATCTAAAATGGAGTGTTAATCAAGCTGATGAGTCAATCCAATGAGTTCATACCAGTTACTGTTTAGTGTTACTGTTGAGCATATGTATTTCACCGATCGCGTCTGCAAATCGCTTGAGTTTATACCAACGCGAGCAACGGCGCATTTATTCAAACGCTCGGGTTTGCTATCAAAGTTGTCGGATAATCGACTGTCAGTTTTTTTTGAAGACGACAAACTGGACATTCTTCATTTATACGCGCAAGAAGATTTCGCATTTTCATTCAGAGTTTTTTCAAAAGACTCCAATTTTTCGCTATACACACTGCCTGCTCCTGAGATAAAACCGTCCAATGACACGCCCAATGCAATTTTGTATTTTGATAATCGGCAATTAAACACTGATGCGGATGGTCGACAGCTGTTGCATGACGGTGAATTTGTTTCCGAGACTGATTATGTTACGTTCAACTCGAACACGCTGAGCGACTGTCTTGAACCTAGAGATTATCACGTGCGGCCAAGCTTTATTGTCCATATTGCAATTCATAAAGATTCACAATTACTGTCCCTGGATCAAGGCAATAGACAGTTGCGCCAGTTTTTTATTTCATTTGCAAGTAGTGAAACGCTGTGGAAATATTACTTTGTCGGTGATTTGTCCCGCCGCAGCCTCTATATTGCCGATTTGGACAACACGATTCAGTTTCAAGAAATAGGCAATACGATTTTGCCCGGGAATCGTAGCGCCAAGATACTGCAATCGACGAATACAATCCGGATGCTCGAGAGACCAAAGCAGCGCCTGCAATTAAAGGAATCATTAGATCTCAGAGACAAGGTTCTCATTAACCGGTTACCCAACGCATCCATTAATCAGATGTACAGTGAAAAGATTGATGGCAAAATGGAGGCTGTCTCCGAGATTTTTGTGCATTGAATATCTGTACTGAATACGAAATGATTTAAAGATGAATTTCTGGTCACGCGATTTTGATGACTGAAAATAAGAAGTATAGTAAAACGTAAGAAATTGACAACCGCGCATTAATCCAACCAAAAGGAGCAAATTATGGGGCAGTACAAAACACCGGGTGTTTACATTGTTGAAAAAAATGCGTTTCCAAATTCTGTGGTTGAAGTCGCGACCGCAGTTCCTGCGTTTATCGGATATACCGAGCGCGCTGACAACAAAGGGAAGCCTTTGCTGAATAAAGCATGGCGAATTTCCTCGATGTCTGAGTTTATCAGTTATTTTGGGGGAGCACCCAGATCGCAGTTTGAAATCAAGAATGAAAAACCTAAGAATGATGCATCCGCGGAAGCTGATTTTTCCGCCAATGGTACGGAATATTTCCTGGAGCATAAAGACCAGCGGTACTTCCTCTATCACAGCATGTTGCTTTTTTTTCAGAATGGAGGTGGCGCCTGTTATGTGATTTCGGTCGGCAAATATGATGAAGGCGCTATCGACAAGTCAAAACTCGATTCAGGAATTAAGGTGTTGCTCAAAGAGCAGGAACCCACCATGGTGGTTATTCCCGATGCCATGTCGATAAAAAAGGATTCGGATTGTATCGCCTTGCAGCAATCGATGCTGAAACATTGCGGATATGTCATGAAGAATCGTTTTGCAATACTTGATATCTATGGCGGTTATAAAGATCAGCAAGATCCGAGCGGCAACTGCATCGAAAATTTCCGCAATAGCCTGGGCATCAACTTTCTGGATTTCGCTGCGGCCTATTATCCGTGGCTCAATACGTCGATAGTTCAGGCAAACGAGCTGAGTTTTGAAAATATTGCCAATCTGGATGAACTGACGCGCCTGCTGGACGAAGAAGTGGATAACAGCCAATTGCCCGATGCAAAGAAAGATGAAATCAAAGCACAAACGGCAAAATTAGCGGCAGGTTCCGATCCGGAATTGCATAAAATTCTGAATGTCGCAAGCCCGTTATACGGTGCAATTCTGCAGGCCGTCAGAAGTCGTCTGAATTTGTTGCCGCCGAGTGCCGCAATGGCTGGTATTTATTCAATGGTTGATAATACCCGCGGGGTATGGAAGGCGCCCGCCAATGTTAGTCTGAATGGTGTCGTTTCACCGTCTGTTGAAATTACACATGATGAACAGGAAGACCTGAATGTCACCACTGCAGGCAAATCGATTAATGCCATCCGGTCATTTATCGGCGAGGGAACGCTGGTCTGGGGCGCACGGACGCTCGATGGGAATAGTCTTGACTGGCGTTATGTCAATGTACGCAGAACCATGATCATGCTGGAAGAATCGATCAAACTGGCGACCAAAGCGTATGTGTTTGAGCCAAATGTATCCAATACCTGGGTGACCATTAAAAGCATGATTAATAATTTCCTGACAAGTGTATGGAAACGCGGGGGTCTGGCCGGTGCCACGCCCGATGATGCATTCGGTGTGTTTGTCGGGCTTAGTGAAACCATGACGCCGCAGGATATTTTGGACGGCATACTGCGTGTTACCGTACTGGTTGCATTAAGCCGACCGGCTGAATTTATCGAGATTACTTTCCAGCAGCAGATGCAGAAATCATAATTCGATACTGGTTCTCAGATTCAATTTGTTGGGCAACGCTTATTTTTTAAACATAAAAATAGAGGTGATTTATGGCAGATGATGGATCAAGTCAATCGGCATCCGTATGGCCCATGCCGAAATTTTATTTTCAGGTCAAATGGGATTCTCAAGTGATGTCATTTCAGGAAGTCAGTGGTCTCGATATTCAGTCAGAGGAAATCAAATACCGGCATGGCGATAGCCCCGAGTTTTCGGTGATCAAAATGCCGGGTATGAAAAAAGTCGGAAATATCACTATGAAAAAAGGTGTCTTTAAAGGTGATAACAAATTCTGGGACTGGTTTAAAGATATTAAAATGAACACCATTAAACGTCTACCGGTCACCATCAGTCTACTCGACGAAGGCGGCAATGCAACGATGGTATGGACTTTAACCAATGCATGGCCCACTAAAATTACCGGCACAGATTTGAAATCCGAAGGTAATGAAGTGGCGATTGAAACGATTGAAATTGTTCATGAAGGGTTGACGATTGCCAACGGCTAGCACTTGATTCACAAAGACTATTAAAGTAATACAAAAGCAAACTGCAGCGATGTGAGGTTGAATTGAAACATGCCTAGCGCACAGCTTGATCAGGTTTATCCGCCCTCGGCGTTTTACTTTAAGGTCATGTTTGGCGGTGCGAATGAAACAACGGATACTTCCTTTCAGGAAGTATCCGGCATTTCTTCGGAAGTTGACGTAGAGTCCATTGTAGAAGGCGGCGAGAATCGATTTGTTCATCAATTACCTAAGGGTATCAAGCATCCCAATCTTGAGCTGAAGCGCGGCATCGCACCCAAAGATTCACCGCTAGTGAAATGGTGTATCGATGTCATGGAAGGTGATTTTGTCTCAGCGATTGAGCCGAAAGCCGTTCGTGTTTTTTTAATGAACGAGGATAAAAATCCGATACGTGGTTGGCTTTTTGACTCAGCGTATCCTGTGAAGTGGGAAATTGAAAGTTTCGGGTCAACCAAAAATGAGGTGGCAATAGAAAAAATAGTGTTGAGCTATAATTTCTCCAAACGCATTGTATAAATTAAAATAATATGCCAATAGAAATCAAGCAGTTGCTTATCAAGTCCAATATCGTGCAACGGACTGATGATGTGAGTCTGGATCCAGAAGAAGAACGCAGCGCACTTAAAGAAGAGCTCTTGGCTGAATGTCGTCATTTAATCCAGGACATGATGCGCGAGAAAGGGGAGCGTTAATGGCAAATCAAAAGAAGGCATTGCTGACGATTTCACCGTGTACTGTTGGTTCAGACGGCACGATCAGCGTCGACAGTTCGAAAAGCAAGTTCGAAGCGATGATCAATCCGTCGGGTTATGAGCATACGTTTAGTCTGAAATATTCAAAAAACAAGGTTCTGGGGCAGCCGGGAACTGAAACTAAGTACGATGTCAGTCATCCTGAAAAAATTGTTCTGAAAGATCTGATATTCGACGGCACCGGTATCGTCAAGTCATCGAGTAATCAACCGGTCTCAGTCAAGAACCAGATTGATTTGCTCAGGAATGTCATTTATACCTATGTCGGAAGTAAACACGAAGCGCCGATTGTTCAATTGAAGTGGGGCAGTTTTTTATTCTATGGCCGGGTTGAGTCGCTCAAGTTCGATTATACGTTGTTCAAACCCAATGGTGTGCCGTTACGCGCCAAGGTGTCATTGACGTTTATCGAATTCCAGAGCAGTGAGGAAATCGCGAAAGAAGCGGACAACCAATCTCCTGATTTGACACACTATGTTGTTGTAAAAGCAGGGGATACACTTCCCTTGCTGTGCTATCAGATCTATCAGAACAGTGTCTATTACCCCGAAGTTGCGCGCGCCAATGATTTAACGCATTTTCGCGATTTGAAGCCAGGCATGCGGCTACAATTCCCGCCACTCAATTAAGATTTGTTATGGCAGATTCTCCACTAACAGATAGTACGGGTGTTGTTTCATTAACGATATTGAGCAATGGCAACGCAGTTGCAGACACGATCCAGATTGTTTCGGTAGAAATCTGTTTTTGCGTGAACAAGATTCCGTCGGCGAAGCTTGTTGTGCTGGATGGCGACATGCCAAATAATGATTTCCCGGTCAGCAATTCGGACGATTTTAAACCGGGCGCTGAGATAGAGATTAAAGTCGGGTATGACAGCAGCGAAACCAGTGTGTTTTCAGGAATTGTCATCCGGCACAGCATCAAAATCGATGGCGATAATTATTCCCGTTTGATTGTTTACTGCAAGGATAAGGCTGTAGCGATGACCGTTGGACGCAAGAATGCCAACTTTATCGATGCAAAAGACAGCGACATTATGACGCAACTTATTGGCGGTTATAGTAGTTTATCCGCGGATATTTCTGCGACACAGACCCAATTTAAGGAAGTCGTTCAATATTACAGCACCGACTGGGATTTTTTGCTGACACGAGCGGAAATCAACGGTTATCTGGTAACAGCCGATGCGGGAAAAATCAGTGTAAAGGAACCGCAAGTGACGGATAGTGCGCAATTGACGGTTACCTATGGTATCGATTTGATGGCATTTGATGCGGATTTGGATGCGAGTGCTCAATTTAGTGTGGTTAAAGCCACGACTTGGGATCCATCTACGCAGGCTGTAACGGAAGCACAGGCAAGTCCAGTGAGTTTGACGAGTCAGGGCAATATAGACAGCACTGAACTTGCCAGCATCATTGCACCGGATTACTTCAGGTTACAGACATCGATTCCGCTGGATAATACAGCGCTTACAGACTGGGTAAACGGTCAACAGGTTAAATCCGGCTTGGCGAGAATCCGTGGAAGCGCATCATTTCAGGGAAGCGCCAAAGCGAAAATAGGCACATTAATCGAATTCAAAGGGGTGGGCGACCGCTTTAACGGCAATGTGTTGGTTACTGAAGTCAGGCACCGGATAATCAGTGGCAATTGGGTCACTGAGATTCAATTCGGTCTCTCAGAAAAATGGTTTACGGAACAGCATGAAATTGCGGCACCGCTGGCTTCAGGCCTTACCGCCGGCGTTCAGGGTTTGCAAATCGGCATCGTTAAAAAGCTCGATTCCGATCCGGATGGACAATACAAAATTCAGGTATCTGTGCCGGTCATGCAATCTGATACAGAAGGCGTATGGGCAAGATTGGCTAATTTTTATGGCTCCAGTGATTGCGGCGCTTTTTTTATCCCTGAAATCGGCGACGAAGTGGTTTTGGGGTATTTCAATAACGACCCTGCTAATCCGGTCATTCTGGGCAGTCTCTATAGCAGCAAAATAAAACCGGCATACGAATTGACTGCCGAAAACAATACCAAAGCCATTGTCACCAGAAGCAAGCTTAAAATCGAATTTGATGAAGATAAAAAAGTCATTACGTTGATCACGCCGAATAACAATCAAATCGTCATCAGTGATGATCAGAAATCCATATTGATACAGGATGAAAACAGCAACAAGGTAGAACTGAATTCCAGCGGCATTACTCTGGACAGTCCAAAGGATATCGCAATCAGTGCAAAAGGCAAGGTAACGATAGATGCCGTGAATAATATTGAAATCACTTCCCAGGCGGATATTAATGCCAGCGGGCTTAATATCAATCACGAAGCGAATGTCGGCCTGGTTGCCAAAGGCAATGCAACGGCTGAATTGTCGGCGAGCGGGCAGACGACGGTCAAGGGCGCCATGGTCATGATTAACTGATTGATATGCGTTAAATTTCAAAACTGAAGATGCCGCCCGCAGCCAGAATTACAGATATGCACACTTGCCCGATGCAAACACCGGCAGTTCCACCTATTCCGCATGTGGGCGGGCCCATCAGCGGGCCCGGTGTTGCGACAGTGCTTATCGGTAATCTGCCTGCCTCTGTCGTCGGCGACATGTGTATCTGTGTCGGACCGCCGGATACCGTGGTAAAAGGGTCGTCAACGGTGATGATAAGCGGCAAGCCGGCGGTTCGAATGGGGGATACAACTGCCCATGGCGGCAGTATTGTTTTGGGATTGCCGACGGTGATGATCGGTGGATAATGTGTGTTGAATTGATTGGGAAACGATCTGGCTCATGGCTATAGATAAATCTTTTCTGGGAACGGGATGGGCTTTTCCTCCCCGGTTTAACAAAAATGGAACGGTTGAACAGGTGTCAGCCGAAGTGGACATACAGGAAAGTTTGTATATTTTGCTGTCAACCAATCCCGGGGAGCGGGTCATGCAGCCAACATACGGATGTGGTTTAAAGACCCAAGTTTTCGAAGAAATAGATGAGGCCGCAATTACCGTTATTACCGACCTGATAAAACGCGCTATTTTGTTTTTTGAGCCGCGGATACTGGTAGAACATATCAATGTTGATACAGAAAATGTCGAAGACCGGTTAAACGGGCTGGTCAGGATTCATATCACCTATATTATCCGTGCTACCAATAATCGCCACAATATTGTGTATCCGTTTTATTTTACCGAAGGTACCAATGTACGTATCTAGGGCCAAGAATGCAATCAAATCCAATGATGAAACTTCAAACAATAATACACAGGCAGGTATGTTGAATGCGTTTTTAGCGGTTAATGAACTGGAACACTGACGTCGTGCATGCACATAATATTTAACCATGAAAAACTGTACTGAATTGATCTCCAATGCCAATTTGCATATACGTGATGGCACGAGTCAGTCAAGCCGTTTATTGCCTGCGCTTGATCAGGACTATTTTCAGCTTATCGACCTGCGTTTTCATTCATTAATGGCCATGGTTGTCGACTATGCCGAAATGATGAAATTTTATAATTTGAATAATGCGCCTGACGGAAACTGGAAATCTTATTTCACTGCTGATGAAACGGTTATCATCGCAATCATTTTATCCACCGACACCGATAAACTGGCGAGTCTGTTTAAATATCAACAGTACCCAGAAAAATTTCGTCGTGAAGGTGTCAGTGATTTACAAAAGGCTTTGCCGGTTGAATACAGGCAGTACCTGATTGCGTTGTTATATGTCGCCGGAATAATTGATAACTGGCAGGTTGTTCTCAAATCAACGCAAAATCAGACTGGACACGAATTACATCAGTTGATAGAAAGTGTTATCACCGGGCTGGGAAATGAATTGCAGGTACTATTTCAATATTTCGAGCATTTTTTGCCGGAGAAGCCGCTTGATACTTTTTTTTCACACGATTTAATCAAACTGGTTAATGGTTTTGAATCTGCAAGACCACTCGTGCCAGTGGACTTCTCGATCCGACAGAAAAATCAGGCACTCATCCGCTCGAGTTTTTATGCTGTAATCAAAGCGATAGAAATGGTGCAGGACAGAGCGGCAGATTTGCTGTCAACATCATTGTATAGCCAGCGCCATGATCCAGCGATCGGACTGTTGATTGCATTTCTACAGTTATTTCAACGGTTGCATCAAAAAATCAACCGGTTTACCTCAAACTTTATTGATTTTTATTATGAACAGGTATTGGGTGCTCAGGCACATCCATTTGAGCCTGACCATGCTTATCTGGTTGTCGGTTTGAATAATAAAAAACAAACCGTGTCGGTAGCAAAAGGGACCATTTTTCTGGCCGGACTTGACAGCGAGAAGCAGGAGATTCTTTTTTCCAGCGATGACGCCACACTGATTCACGGTGCCAGAGTCGGCGCTATTCATACGTTGTTTTTTAACCGCGACCCTTTGAACTCTCCTGAAAATATCCTGCAAGAAACCGTTCCTTTACCGAGTGCCGCTGAAAAAAAAAACAGACAGCTTGCAACGGAGTGCTGGCTTAATACGATTCCTGTTCTCAGTAAAGCGCAATTCCCAGATTATAAAGACTTGATGGCTTACCCGTTACTTGGGGCGCCAAAAAATACGGAAACTGAATCGTTATCTGTTGTACATGCACGCATTGGTTTTATAGTGGCCAGCAAGGCTTTGCTTCTCAGGGAAGGTAAACGAAATATCAGTATTACGCTGGCGTTTACCGAATCGAATTCAAATATAGAACAAACAAATACGGTTAAGCAATGGATTAACCAGATAGCCACGGTACTAAAGTCGTCTTCAACCAGTGGCCCCGATAGCGATTTATCCGAAGAAGAAAAGCAGGACATCTTTTTTAAGGTTTTCAGAAATCTTTTTGTGATTCATGTATCTGGTGAAGCAGGATGGCTACCTGTCGAAGAATATGTCCCGGCTTATTCAGAAGTCGACAAGCGATTGAATGACAACACTTTGCGGATTGCATTTGCGCTGCCAGTCGAAGCGCCTGCAGTTGTGCCATATTCTAGCGCGGTTCACGGTGAAGGCTATGAAACACAGCTGCCTGTGGTCAGATTTACACTGAACCCAAAAGGCTATCTGTATCCCTACAGCGTTCTGAACAAACTGGAACTCGACTGGGTAGCGATTGATGTGTCGGTATCCGGTCACCGCACTTTAACATTGCATAATCATCTGGGACAGCTATCATCGCTGGCGTCTTTTAATCCTTTGGGTCCGCTGCCGGAGGTGGGCTCCTATTTTGTAGTCGGTTGCGCTGAAGCGGCAATAAAGCAGCTGACCCATTTTAGTGTAGAAATCACGTGGGGCGGCTTACCTGCTGGAATCGGTGGATTTGAATCGTATTATTATGGGTATGATGGCCCGAGCAATCATACCGATTTCAAATTCGGCATGTCCGTGTTAATGGAAAGCAAATGGCTTCCGGAAGTCAATGTTCCAGCCATGGAAGATCTGCTCTTTGAGACCAAAGACACGCATCATGCCTCAAACACGTTGAATGAACATAAACTGATATCGTGTGATCCCTTAATGCCTTACTGGAGCCCGTCAGACTATCAGCAAGCGCTGACTGCGTTCAGTTATACACCCTCCAGCAAAAGCGGATTTTTCAAATTTACATTAATTGCGCCTGTGGATGCCTTTGGACATAAAAAATATCCGCAGACTTTGGCACGTGTGCTGACCAGCAATGCCAAGCAACGATTTGGCAAAATGCTCAAAAAAGAGCCCAATGCTCCGTATACCCCGGTTGTCACATCCATACTGGCTAATTATAAGGCAACCGCCAGGGTAAAAATCGGCAATGAGGAATCCGACAACTTGCCGATCCACCAGGAAAAAATTATTCATCTACACCCCATGGGCTGGGAAGATTCCATGATGAATTTGTCTGGACAACCGGTTTACCTGTTGCCACAGTATGTTTATTCAGGGAACCTGTTGATTGGACTGGAGGGATTCGAGGAAGGGGGGTTGCTGACGCTTTATTTTCATTTGCGTGAAAATTCGTTGTCAACGGATAATCTGTCAGTTGAACAACTGAACTGGTATTTTCTGTCTTCCAATCAATGGTTGCCACTGGCCACCAAAGAGATTGTCTCAGATTCCACGCAAGGGTTTATGACTTCAGGCATTGTGACATTGAATGTGCCCTCAGACATCAATTTAAAAAACACTATTATGCCCGACAGCCTTTTCTGGCTTCGCGTGTCTGCTGATCAGGATATGCAGAAGTTTTGTAGTCTGTATTCAATCTATGCACAGGCGCTAAAAGTCAGCAGGCATCTGAATAACACCGAAACGTATAAACCGATTGTTTTTAATCCACTGCCGTCGGGGAGCATTAAGCAAGTCAAACAATCAATTCCCGGGTTGGATTATGTCTGGCAAGTACAACCATCAATGGGTGGAAAATCTGCAGAAAATAAAATTGATGTGCGCATACGAATGAGCGAACGATTGCGCCACAAACATCGGGCTTTACTGCCTATTGACTATGAACAGCTGATATTGGCGAATTTTCCACAAATTTACAAAGTGAAGTGTTTTGCGAATTTGGCGCCTGAGCGTAATTCGCGGCGGAATCGGATCTATCCGTGTATACGGCCCGGTCATGTGACGATCGTGTTATTACCGTACCCAATCAAACAGGCGCACTATGGCACGCAACTCTGGTTAAGCGGCCATTTGGTGAATGCAGTGAAGGATTTTATCACGCGATACACGTCTCCGTTTGTAACTGTCCATTTTGTCAATCCAGTTTATGAAACCATACAGGTGCGGTGTACGGTTAAGCTGAAAAACGGAAGTGCCCGTGGTATGTGCCTTGGAAAATTAAATGAGGCTATTTCTGCATATATATCACCGTGGCACGATACCGTTGGGTATACAGCGCATTTCGGTTGGCGTATTAACATGCATGATGTGCAGTCTTATATACAGCAGCAAGATTTTGTTGACCGGGTAACAAATTTTTCTGTTTTACGCATAACCCCGGATGGCGACGCGCTGTTTGATTTGTTTGACAGTGTTGTGCAAACCCATAAAATCAAAGAATTTTGTGAGATTACACCCAAATATCCCTGGAGTATTTCGGAGCCGATGCGGGAGCACTTTATCGAAGTTGATGACAGTTTCGTGACGATTGAACCGGAAATTACCGGCATTGGTGAGTTAGAAATTGGCAGTACATTCATAGTTCTGAACAGAGATGGCGAAACAAAATAGAAAAACACTGGAAGCCAAATTCAAGAATGGCAGCATGCCGTCTGAAGTTGCATTTGCTGATTTGATCGATTCAACGTTGAATTTGATTGATGATGGTTTTGACAAAACAATCAAGGACGGCCTGCGAATTTTTCAGCTCGGTGATGGAAAATTAATGAGCTTTTATCAAAAAATGGAAACGCTCAGCCCATTATGGTTTGTGGGTCTGGATAAAGCGACCTCCAATCTTAAAATTGGCAACCAATTCAATCCGAATGTCTTAACACTGCGCAGTATTGACAATGAAAACGATAATAAAGGTGCTGTCCGGGTTGGTGTGGGCATTAACACAGAGCAGCCGCAATATGAGCTGGATGTTGCCGGAACGGTTGCCTCACATGGCAGGGCAGGAAAAAAAGATGAATTCGCCGTGCCCGCAGACGGTGAATGGTATGATATAACCCCTGTTTTGACGGGTTGTCAGGCATTTGAAGTCGTTGCCGGGGTAGGTGGCCGTGATGCGGACGGTAAATATGCGCTGATGCATGCTTTTGCATTATGTACTTATCATGCCAAGAATCACATCAGCTATCATCAGGCACATTTCGGCGCCAAATGCAATCAACTGGAATTGCGTTGGGAACCGGTTTCCAGTGAAAGCGGCAATTTTGAATATATATTGCAATTACGAACGGGCTCTACCTATGGCGATGACATTTGGGTCAGATATCATCTGACCCAGCTTTGGGATGATGCCGCCATGTATGAAAGCGAAATCAAGCCGGTAAAAGCGCCTGTGTCAACATCCAGAAAGAAAAAATAACATCGGATACCGACAATGAACGACCGCATTCTATCAATAGCGTTGAATCTCGAAGAAGGGAATTTGCTGTTGACCGCATTGGCGGAATGCCCTTTTAAAACGGTTTTTGAATTAATTGGCAAGCTAAACCAGCAAGCCCAACTTCATTGCGCAGAAGTTGTCGACCGGTCCGGGCTGATACCATTCACGCTGACAGAACAGGAAATGGCATTGGCAATCGGGGCACTTGAAAAATTACCTTACGAACATGTCCATCAGTTGCTGGCCAATTTAAACAGGCAAATGAAAAGCCAAAGCCGGCCGGATGGCGATCAATCAGCACAGACAGCTAAGAAGACATATGCCGATTTCTGAGCAGATAAAACGTATTCGAAGCGATCCGGATGCGCTTGATTTTGAAACGCTCAGAAAAGACGCGCTGGCATTAATCCAGCAGTTAAGCGGTGATTATTGGACTGATTACAATTTGCATGACCCCGGGGTCACTATACTGGAGCAGTTGTGTTATGGCTTGACGGATTTATCCTATCGTTGTGAGTTTCCGGTACAAGACTACCTGACAGACCGAAACGGCACGATAGACTATGAAAAACAGACGCTTTTTCCGCCGCATGAGATACTGCCCAGCTCAGCTGTTACCGAGCCGGATTACGAGAAAATTCTGTATGACGCCATTCCGGAAATTGATGAAATCTGGTTCAAGCCTTATAAGCCTGAAAATGGACGGACAAAAGGCTTATACACCGTTTATGTAAAAATAGACCCGGATTTGTTGCAAACCCGGGCGCTTACGGTTTCTGAGCCGGAAAAACACCATCACGTCATCGAGCAAATTTGCCTTCTGCGCAGCCGTTTGAACCGCCTGTACGAATTGACCGATCAGCTCATTGAGAATTTGCGTATCAGGCAAAACGCGTTGAAACGATGGCGGGATCGAATTAACCGGTCTGAGCACGAAGCGTCGACTGAACAGCTTGCGCTGATTGACCCATTAATTACTCAATCCGATAAAGTATTGCCTGAATTGGACCGGCAATTATCTGACCTGTCATACCTGCACGTTGAATTAAATGCCATCCAGGAAATCCTGACCAAACAGCCTTGCAATCCAGAGGGAACTGACCAACTTGATGAGCAATTATTCGATGCGCCATTGCCAATTGTGGAATTTGAACAAATCTTTTCCACGCTGGATATTCCGATTCGGAAACTGGACGATCTCATTCCCGTTCTGGGTAGTGTTTTGCCGCGTTTGGCGGCTTCATTGTGTAAATCGGTTGTCTTTTTACGCGACAGAATTGATTGCCTGAAAAATGTCAAAAACAAGCTGATAGCATTTTACGAAGCTGAAATCAAGAAAAAAATTCTGAGGATTTTTTCTTCTAATCGCTGCCTTGGTGAGGATATTCACAGTATAGCAGTGATCGAAACAAAGCCTTTTTTTATGTCAGGGGAAATTGAAATTCATCCCTCGCATAATCCGGCCAAAGTCTATGCGGAGATTTATTTCAAATGCTCGCGTTATATCTCATCGAGTATCCAGATAGAACACTACGGAACGGTATTAACCGGAAACAAGAATTATGACCAGGTTTTTTCAGGGCCTTTGACACAACATGGACATATTCGGGACGAATCCCTGGATGTGCAGCGAAGCACCATTACAATCATGGATTTAATGGCGCTAATCAGAAAAATTAACGGTGTTGTGCAAATCCAGTATCTCAATCTGCTCGACATTAATGGCCGCTATTACTCAAGCCTGGAATACCAGTTGTCACAGCGTGTTTTTCCCGCCTTGCGCATTTCGGACGCCGAGTGTATTGCACAACGGCTTCATTTACGGCTACCGCATGGTGAGGTTGATCATTCGGATTTTGAACCGACTGCATTGAACCAAAATGTCAATGCGAAAACGGCGGTATTCTTTGAGGAATTTCATCGTGAACTGAAAAAACTGATTTTTGAGTATCATGCATTCAGGCACAATGCCCAGCCCCTGAAGCAGTTTATCCCGTTACCCCAGGGTCAACCGCGGCATTTCAGTCACTATTACTCGATACAGAATCACTTTCCGGCTATCTATGGCATTAACCGATATGGCATACCGCGTTCAAAACCTGTTGAAGCGCGGGCGAAAGTCAAACAACTCAAAGCCTATCTGTATCCGTTTGAACAACTGATGGCCAATTATTTGCAAGGAATGCAGGATATTCCGGAATTGTTTTCCGCGAATCGAGCGACAGGAAAAACCTACTTCTCACAATTTCTGAATAATTCTAACATCCCGGAAATTGAAGCGCTTTACTCAGAACACGATGCAGACAAATCTTCTGCAATTGATGGCATACTCCGTCACTACGATGAATACGGCCGGCGAAAGAACAGGATACTCGATATTCTGTTGGCTTTATATGGTGAAACCTTCGAGCAGCTGGAACTGCTGCGTTTCAACTATTATCACCGTGATGAAGCGGATAACTGGATTATTGAAAACAAGATCAAATATCTGGCGCTTATTCGGGAAATCAGCAGAGATAAAGGAAAAGGGTTTGATTATTTACAGACTTCCCAAACAGCATACTTTGCTGGCCGGCAAGGAAGTGAAAATACAACTGCCCTGCACGCAAAAATCAGTTTGCTCCTGGGGTTGAAGTATGACCCAGAACCGGAAAAAATCACAGCGGCATTGAGTTCGAGAAAAAGCCGCCTGGTTTCCGATCAACTGATGGCGGGAAATGTTAAATTCATATCTGAAAAAAAACAAAGTGAAGCTGTTCCACTCATTCCTGATTTTAAATCAAGTGGCATTACAATTCCTTCCCGATTGCCAGCGTTCAGCTATTCTATTTTCAGGGAGGGGATAAAACTGGAAAACTACCGGCTTGTCCGGTCGGAGAATGAGGAAACGACAGTATGTTTCAGGTCCGGGCAGGATGCCAGATTATGGATACTGTCCAAAGAACCCTCTTTTTATGATGCGGCAGTTTATGCGCATCAGTTTTGCAGTACTTTAAATCAGTTAAACGTGGCCTGTGAAAATTTCTATATGATTGAACATATTCTGTTGCGTCCGCGTGGACAGGCAGCGTTCAGTCAACCGGAAGCTGACACCGCTTTTTTTTATTATCGGATCAGCTTCGTTCTGCCATGCTGGACAGCACGTTTTTCTGATGAAGCATTTAGACAATTCGTCAGAAAAACTGTGCAAAAGAATCTGCCGGCGCATCTGTTTGCAGATTATTACTGGCTGGATTTTACACCGATGCAGGATTTTGAAGAATGCTACAAAGCTTGGCTGGCTGTCATGCGGCAATTAAACCAAGGTAATGACGCAAAATTATTTCCGCAGCTTGATCAGGCATCTGAAAAAATTATTTCGTTGTTAAAGGAATATAAACAGGACGTTAATCGTGATTATTGGCTCTGATAACGGAACTACGCATGTCATTGAGAATGTTGTTTTTGACTTTTTATTCGATTCAGGCAACCTCGAACAAGCGCATGAGTCACTGCTAAGTACGTGGGTGGTGGACGAATTACTGCCGACGATTGAAGCCGCCCTGAATGCGTATGGTGAAACCGACAAGATTTTACGAATCGAGCAGTTGACGGTTGACCTGGGAGATATTCCTGATAGCGACTATTCAACACAAATTATTCAACGTCTTTATGAGCAACTCGTCATTCAGCTGAATAACGCCAGCTATCTCGGAAAATCGATAGCGCCGACATCTCAACAACGACTGTTACCGGCAATTCGCAAGCAGACAATGCCTTCGGCGGACGAACTATCTGTGCAACAAACCAGCCGGCTTCAATCAGACCTGGAGATACTGGAACATTTTCTAATGACCGGTGCTATGCCCTGGTATATTAATACAACAGATTCAAGCGCACACGAAAAGCTCTTAGGCCGAGTGTTAGCGGCAAATGAGCGTGAGGCACTGTATGCGCTGCTGGCCAAAATTCCATCGACAAAGCGATCAGCTTTTGCGCGCCGTATGGCCAATCAATATGCAACTAAAAATCTTGAGGCATTGCTGATACAAATTGTACCGGGTCAGCATGAATTGATTCTGGGTTTCATCAACGCGTATCGATCGGTTTTGTCCACACTGTCACTTCCTGCATTACAGCAGACCAGTGCAACGAAAATGTTATGGGAGCGGATTTTTAGCGCAATCATCCACAATACGCAAGCATTGGAATCGTTCAATTCCCCCAAGGTTTTGCCACAAATCCTGCATGAATTGGCGGCATCTGTGCCGCTTGACCAAGATGTCTTGATGAATAAATTGATTCATGCATCGGCAAGCCACACTCAGGATATTAAAGCTATCTTGTTGTCAATGACATTAACCGATCAGAACTCAAAACAGGCACCTGCATGGCGTTTACTACTGCATTCAAAAGAAACGAAAGCTGCCGCTGACCCAAAATCGGTAAAAGACAGTTATTTTTTGACAACTGGAGCCATACCCGAAACCAGTCATCGTCAGCCGTACACAGCTTTGTTATACCGGCAGATTTATGCTGCATTGCGGCAATCCGGAATCGATGAAACCGGTTTAAAGCTTGAGCATTTGCAATCAGCTATCCCACCGGTAATCCAAAAACAATTGCTTGAAATACTTCAGGATAAGGCGGTACGTACACAACTGATTTCCAGAGTGACACCGTATATTTTGCTTGATATCGCATATCTACTTTCGTCACATGCCGCGATCATTCTCGAACAACTGTTGTCGCATGCAGAAATCTTGCATCGGCAAACCCTGAGTGGACGCCAATCTACAGTTGCAGAATGGAAACATCAGCTTTTGGAAAATGCGTTCGGTTTTCTTGTTACGGCGCGCTTGAACCGTTCATTCGATGCAATAGGCTTTGTACAGGCACTGGCGTTTATGCCGCCGGATGACAGGGAGGGTTCTATCGTATTGAATAACTGGCGTCAGGTTTTGATTGATGCACAGGGACGGGAACAGGAACAAAGCGCGCTCCAGAATCTATTGCTTGATGCCATTACAGTTTCAGAACCCAAACAACAGGAATTATTGACCATCCAGGAAATCGGATTGATTTCAACAGCATTGGAAACTAACTTCAAACAAGCTCGGCAGCGGCTTAAGACAGCCATAGGAACCGGCAGTGTGGCGCTCGGAAAATTATCGGAGACTGAAACCAAACATATCATCCAAGCCCTGTTGGACCATGACCCCTCAATGACTGCGATTAGCCGTCAAATATTTTTAGAAGCCATTGAAGCCCATGCCTGGAAAGCCGCAGATAACGCTTTATACTATCAGATGATACTGGAAAAACTGTTGTACGGGCAGACCATCGATCTTGAAACCATTGTTGCTAGCGCGGCAGATGCCGGCAATCGAATTCCCGCAAAAACTGAGTTGGCGGAACCGCCAGCTGTTCAATCGACCCATAGCGGTACCGATTCCAGCGCAATGATTTATCAACGCATTGTATCTGCCTTACAACAATCCGATATTGCCGGATCAAGGCTGCCTTTTGATGCCTCGCGCGCCGTTGACGGACAGACGATTCGAACACAACTGTTGGAATTGTTGCGGAAAAAAGCGGTGCGCTTACAATTGATTGACAAGCTGCCGCAATCCATGCTGATCGATATTACCTATTTGCTGTCGCCGCAGGCTGCAATGGTTCTTGAACAGCTTATAGTGAATGCTGAAAGACTGAATCCGCAGTTAATATCGTTTAAACATTCAGCACCTGCGGTCTGGCAAAAACAGTTGCTGGAAAGTGCACTGGATTCTCTGGTAATGTCATCCGCGGAACATTTATCAACAAAATCATTTGAAGTATCGGAATTTTTATACGAAATCGCATATAGACTGTCCGATGAGGACGAAATAAAGCCTGCTTTGCAATTCTGGCACGATGAATTGCAGCAACACGATCACAAAAAAAGAATTGGAACTGGCGTGCTACGCAACATTATTCTTGATGCCATTTCTACACCCCTGTCTGTTTCCGGTGACAATTCAACCAGCCAAGAAATTAATCGGTTAACCACCGAACTGGCAAGCGATTTTAAGGTACAGCAACAACGTATTCGATTAGCCATAGAAAGCAACAAGCTGGTTCTCGAGGAATTATCAGAGGACGAATTGAAACATATCGTTCAGGCCTTGTTGAAGCACGATCCAGCCTTGGCAGATGGCAACCGGGAAACGTTTGCTGAAGCCATAGAAGCCCATGCCTTGAAGGCCGCGAATCGTGTTTTTTATTACCGGCAGGTACTGGCGCGGCTGCTGGCCGGCGAGATAATCGATCTGGAAGAAATCATTTTATACACTGCACAACATAATTTACCCCGGACAGATCGCGATATTTCAATTCAAACAAATAGTGCAAATCAAACAACACCAGCTCAAAGGATAAAAACCAGTACCGACATCTATCAACGCATACTGACGGCTTTAAAACAGGTTACACAGACCGGAACCGATTTGCTGCTTGCACAGTTGCAAACTGCAGATATTCCATCCATCAAAAAACAGTTCGCGAAGAGTCTTCAGAATGAGGCATGGCGAACGCAGTTGATAACGCAATTACCGCCATCGGTACTGCTTGATATCAGCTATGTGTTGTCGCCGCAAGCTGCAATTTTGCTGGAACACCTGATGCTGCATTCCGAAGCGCTGTTCCGCGAGACTGAAAATACGCATAATACTGATGTTGTCGATGTTACCCGCTGGGAAAATCAGGTATGGAAAAATGCCCTGCGTTATTTGGTTGATGATACATCGCCGTATCGTTTATTCGGCAATTCGTTTGTGGCGACGGATTTTTTCCGGGCGCTGGCGTACAGGCTTTCTGACCACTATGACCCTTTGGCGCTATTGAAACGTTGGCGCGAAGTGTTAATGCAGGAACAGGTTCAGGCAGGAACGGTATTACAAAATATGATTCTTGACGTCATTTCATCCACGCAAGCCGTGCAGAATGACTATTGGAACGACGAAAAAATCAGCCAAATTGTGACTGCGTTGGCAACAGATTTTAAACGTGAACAACAGCGTCTTAGAACCGCCTTTCTTCATGATCTGCACTTTTCCGGACAATTATCAGAGACTGGGTTGAAACGAATTGTTGAGGCTTTGTTGAAACACGATCCGGCATTAACGGACGGTGGTCGGGAAACATTCGCCGAAGCCGTCGAAATGCATGCTTGGCGTGCTGGAAGTAAAGCTGCCTATTACCGGGATATCCTGGAAAAACTGTTACTTAAGCAAGTGATTGATCTTGAAACCATAGTATCTCAGTCGGCGGACGCGGGGGACCCGGTGCATACACATACACGTACTGAAGCCGCTAAAAAACTATCGGTTAACCGGTCTTTGAAGGCCAGGGCCATCATTTGTCAACGAATCCATTCCGCGCTGCAACAATCCGGGATAACAGAAACCGATCTGTTTTTAGCGCAGTTCTCTGCAGCTGATACCCAGGCAATTCAGCAGCAGTTACCAGAACTGCTTCAGAACAAGGCGTTGCGTACCTGGCTGATTGCGAGGCTGCCGGGATCTATTCTCGTCGATATTACTTACATACTATCGCCACAGGCAGCCCTGATGATCGAACAGCTGTTGTTTAACGCTGAAATGCTTTTTCAATATACGCCAAAAAAACATGCCGTGACAGTTACTGCGTGGAAACAGCATCTATGGGAAAACAGTTTCAGCTATCTCGTGGATTTGCCGGCCGCAGATGCATCCGTAGACCGCCTCAATCCATCGACATTTATTCACGCGCTGATCAATAAGATTTCCGGGGATAAAAACGATTTTACTGCGATACAATCCTGGCATAACGTGCTGATACAGATGCAAGGTATCGAATATGGGCATGACCACGGCACACGCATTCTCCGGCATATTGTTGAAACATTATTACGGCAACAGATACCGGATCCGCATCGACGCGCCGGACAGTCATTCCGTCCGCAACCATTGATGCTGAAAACTGACAAATCAACCCCAGTCGAATTCATAACGCCGCATCAAACTGATTTGCAGGATTATAACGACAGGGATGGCGATGAGTTTTATATTCACAATGCGGGCCAGGTACTCGCCGCACCCTATCTGCCGCGTCTTTTCAGCTTTTTGGGATTGATTAACAAGGGCGTTTTTAACGACCGGTCAGCGGCCGAACGCGCGGTGCATCTATTACAGTTCATGGTGAATGAAGAAACGCAGTCTCCCGAATATCAGTTGTTGCTGAACAAGCTATTGTGCGGTTTATCGACCGCCATTCCGATCAGTAACGGGGTAGAAATCAGTCAGCATGAACAAGAAACGATAGAGAACCTGATTCAAGGCATGATTCAAAACTGGAAAACAATCGGTAACACTTCAATCCAAGGGTTGCGGGAAACGTTTTTGCAGCGTAACGGGTGTTTAACGTTGCGGGATGAAATGTGGTTTCTGACGATCGAACCCGGCCCGTTTGATATGTTGCTCGATCAGTTGCCCTGGAGTTTTTCGGTCATTAAACATAGCTGGATGGAGCGTGCAATTCATGTTACCTGGCGTTAAAAACAATCCTGCCTTAACGATATTTGAAGAAAGCCTCAATGCCATAGCGCTGGAAAAAGAAATTGCCTGGTTTAAAGCGGTTCTGACAGCGCGGTTTGATCTGTATTTTGAGCGGGACGCCGCTGTGAAAGAAATTCACGCCATACAGCCGCCTGATTTATCCGAAGATACGTCAGAGTTTGCGCAAATTATCCGGCAATTCGACATGGGCTTTGACGAACGCCTGATTGCCATCCTCGCTTTATTGCCACATTTGCAACCACAGGTACTGGATTTGTTTTTATTCAACAACAAGGATCTCGCGCGTGGCTTTACAGAATTCGGAGGATGGCGGGGAAAGGATCACAGTGGCTTTTTGCCGACCTGTGAAACAGCAGTTTTCATACTTGCAGGCAATGACCTGACCAGGCGGTTTCAGGTTCTGCAGTTGTTTCAGACAGACCATTATCTGTCAAAGCTGGGGATTATCAAAATCACGCATGCGACAAATGGCGAGCCCTTTTTAAGTGCAAAACTGACGATCACTGCTGAATATCTCGGGCGGATGACGAGCGGCAAAAGCCAGAAGCCTGATTATGACATTCATTTCCCGGCAAAGCATATTACCACCTCACTGACCTGGCAGGAACTGGTGCTGAGCGCTGAAGTCATGGATGAAATCGAAAATATCAACGCCTGGTTGCAGCATTCGGAGAAAATTCTGCAACACTGGGAAATGGGCCGGAATATTAAACCCGGTTACCGTGCGTTGTTTTATGGCCCGCCGGGAACCGGAAAAACACTGACGGCAACATTAATCGGTTCCGCTGCGGATATCGATGTGTATCGGATTGATTTATCCATGGTGGTTTCCAAATATATCGGCGAAACAGAGAAAAATCTGGCCAACGTATTCGATCAGGCTGCCAACAAGAACTGGATATTATTTTTTGATGAGGCGGATGCGTTGTTTGGTAAACGCACTCAGACCAGTAATTCCAATGACCGTTATGCCAATCAGGAAATTTCCTATCTGCTGCAGCGTATTGAAGACTACCCGGGCGTTGTTATCCTCGCGACCAATCTAAAAGCGAATATTGACGAGGCATTTTCCCGTCGCTTTCAGACTTCAATTTATTTTGCATTACCGGATGCCGAACAACGCCTGCGATTATGGCAGGGCATGTTTACGGACAGCAAACGCCTATCACCAAATGTGGATTTGAGCATTCTGGCCGAAAAATACGCAATATCCGGCGGCGCGATAACCAATGCCGTGCGCTATGCCGCAATACAGGCGGTTCGAATGAATCGGGAAACCCTTACTCAGGACAATCTTATCAAAGGGGTTACAAAAGAACTGTTGAAAGAGGGACGGACACAATGAAAATACGCTTAATAATAGTCGTGCGCCTCTGGTTTATTTTGATAACAGGTTGCGGTTTTTCCCTGCTGCATGCAAATGAGAACCTGCATTACGAATTGGATTATGACCAGCACTTTGACCGGCTGCTCGAGCGGTCTAAATTCACCCGCTTGGATAAGACCGTTGTACAAAGAATACAGCAGAACCTTGCCGCGATCTACCAGGACGATTTCAGTTGGAAAAGAGATGTTCAATTGAGTCAGCAACCGCTTACTGACGGCGTCATCGGCCCGGTCACCTTATTCTGGCTGCAACGTTTTGCCTATGATTTCAAAATTGAACCGATAGGCGACTATGTCAACAGCCTAATTAACAGGGTGGAAAAGATAGCCGAATTTTCCGATATGTTTCCCGAGGAAACATCCGTGCTGCTGTTGCCTGATTTTGCCGGCTGGAATGACGGACTGCCCAGTATTCAGAGAGATCTGGATTATGAGATAAGGCGTTCGGGGTCTCATCAGGCACTCCTCGATCTGGTGTACCGGTACAGGGCGCTGACTGAGTCATTTCAGATCGGCGCCACCCTCGATTATTCCGTGTCGCCGCTGTATTATTACCAATTGACATCAGAAGATTTCCAGTTGCTGCAAAGCAAGGAAAAAATCATCGCGGAATTGCTCAAACTGGAAAACAAACCGTTCGAGAATTTTTCACTGCTTGTAGAAGCGGTGTCAGAGATTCTGCAGGCCTACCCCGATTTAATGAAAAGATTGTCACCCGCAATCAAAAAATTCTACCATCACCAACCGTTAATTATTACGCAGGAATTTATCACATTTCTTAACCAGACGATGAGGGGCGACCCGTTTATGGCTTCGTTAAACGCTGTAATTGCCGGACTGCTGGAAAAAGAACTGGCCGGAATAGCTTACCCGGCCCAGGATCTTTTTGATAAAGCCGCACAGGCTATAATTCATTCCGCTTTAGGGACCTGCAATACGCTGATATTGCATAACCAATACACGCTGGGGCTCAGATTCGGCGATGAAGATTTTTTAAGCCTTGAAACCGATCTGTTGAATAATCAGGAATACTACGGTATGCCCGACATTCGTAAACATCTGAAATTAATCAATGCATTGCGTCAACGCTCTGGCGCATGTAACGAAACGGAACAGCATGATGTCAACGCGTTTGTCAGCCAATTGTACGCGAACGTTGTCCAGCCGAGCATCGCGCTGCTGTATAGAAAAAGACAGGTATTCGATGCAAACGCAACCATTGAATGGGATGGTAACGGCTGCGGATGTGTACTGGACAAGCTGTCAGGCACTGTTTACGGTTTTTATCCCTACTGGCAGGCGAACAATGAAAAGCAAACCGTTAATTTCAGCGTCCTGTCCAGAGTGGCCTACTATGGATTATCTTTTGAAGCGGGCGGTGCCATCATTCACACCAACGATGATAACAATAATTTCGATCTGAAGCGTTTTCTGAAAAAAAATTCTTTCGTACAGACAGTGCGCAAACACAACAGCAAGGTGGACTGGGTCATTCACAAAGACCGGTCCTACTGGGAGAAAACATGGAAATTGCTCGATTCAAACCAGAAAGCCAATATTTTTTCCACACTGGCAGACGAGCTGTTTCAACTATTGACAGAACCGCTCAGTGATAATTTTGCGGAATGGTCGTTTGGATTGCTGCCGGCGGCAACACAGGGCGATGGCATTACCCTCGATTTCCGGGGGTTTCCGAAGGACGCGATATCGGTTGATCTGCTGAACAATTTCTATGATGACCTGACAAAAAGACTGAATGCTGCGGGGGGTGATTATTTTGTAAACATCATGGTTGTGCAATCGGAACTGGGTGAGGGATTTTACCAGTATTTTAATCTGATTGAGCGAATCTCGGGCATTCAGCCGAATGACGCAGCGACTTCTTTTCAGCAAATCGACATCCGTGACGATCTCAAAGCCAAGATTCTGGTTTTGATCGAGGAACCTACCACCAGCGCGAAAAAAGAATTGCGTCTGAATATCGAAAATGGTGGGTTATACGGTATTTTACGGGGGCTGTTGCTGCGTAATATTGTGCCGGTGATCGAATTCGATGGCCGCAACTGGGAGCAGCTTGAAGACGATATTGTGTATTTCAAGGACAATTTTGGTGGCGTGGGATTTTGGGCCATGCCGATGAATGAACCCGCCATGCCAGCTGAAATGTCCGAGCGTTGTGAAGAATTAAAGGCTATTGGCGGTTGCCTGGTCAGGCATTTTCAACTCGCCGAGAGAGATGGTCAGCCGGATTCATTGCTTGACAGGTTTGTTTGCGAAAACCGCCAAATTTTTTGGCTTGCTCTGGCTGTGCTGACTGTGTTGTCACTTGTTCTGTTGATCAGCTATCGGTGCTCTTGCCGGTTTCAGGGCAAACATAAAAACGTAATTATCATCAGTATCTTTGCGTCCATTATTCCGGCACTGATTGTGGCGTTATTGCTCCTGCTGTTCGATCCCATGCTCGAAACACTCGCTGAAGGCAATATACCGTTAATCGGAGTGGTTTCTGTTGGTGTCCTGGGCAGCATCGCTTTCTATCGAAAACAGCAACGGATGTCGAAAAAACCAACCAGGCCCAAGTCCTGATATGTCGCTGCAAACCAAGTATCAGCGCTCACGATTCGATTTAATTCAATGAAGCCGTAGCTATGGATTTAATCGAAAAAGCTACCGTGATGCATTATCATCGCCACCGGATCGGCCAGTATTCGCTGGGGACCGCCGAGTCACTTGGCTGGCGCAATGCGAACAGTCAGCGGATGCGCTATGAAGTACTGGTCATGGCCGGCGACTTGAACGGGGCGAGTGTACTGGATATTGGCAGCGGTTATGGCGATTTGAAGGCATTCCTCGATCAGCGTTTCACCGATTTCGATTATATCGGCGTTGACCAGCAGCCTGAATTTATCGATGAGGCCAGAGCGCGTTATCACGGCTTTCCGCGAACGCGGTTTTATCAATCCGATTTCATCACCGCTTCGCTGCCGCAGGTGGACTATGTATTCGCTAGCGGCGCACTGGGATACCGCTGCGACAATGAAAACTATTATACCGATATGATTCTCAAGTTATACGGTTGTGCTGCAAAAGTGTTCTCCTTCAACATGTTAGACAAACAACATTTTCCGGCGCACGATCTGCTGGTGGGCCACGACCGTGAAGCTGTTTTGGCCTTTAGCCGTACACTCGCTCCACGGGTGGTATGGTTTGATGATTATTTACCGGATGATTTTACTGTATTGTTGCACCGTGACTGATCGACTGCATGATGATAACCGGAGGATTGAATGAAGCAAACGTTTTCCCAAAACACTGAACGCCAGCAAAGCTACCGCACACCATCTCGATCGGAACAAGCATCTGCTGTACGTGTTTCAATCGCGGATCACCGGGCGTCGGCCACGCAGCTACGCCAATTGATGGCGGCGATAGAACATTCACCGCAGGCCATCGCGCAGCGCAACCGCAACGATCAATTTCGCAGCAGTCCGCGCATGATTGCGCAACGGCAACATATAACGGCGATTATGGGAGGTACACTGCAAAAGATTACGGGTGAGGAAGAACTGATCCAAGGCAAATGCGATATGTCACAACACGAAAAAGCACTTGCAAAGAAAACCAACAACACTGGCTTGTCGGTCAATTTAAAACATGGCATTGAAAATCTTTCGGGATTGTCAATGGATCATGTCGAGGAACATTACAACTCATCAAAACCTGAACAACAGGCGTGGCGTGAAGCGAGTGGCTCTATCCAGTCTGACCTAATTGGTTTTCAGAAGGTGTCTGGAGAAGAGATGTTGCAGGGGAAATTTGATGCTCAGCCAGAAACAGCGCAACTTAATGCATTGGTTCATGTGCCGGAAGCCGCTATTCATGTGGCACAACTCAAAAGCAATGTCAGCAACAATAACATGACAGTAGTGCAGATGGGTCACTACAAAGGTGGGCGCTACGTTACCGATCAAGAAATCAATTACCACGATATGTACGATAAGTTCATACATACATGGTCTTTTTCTGAAAATGCAGCAGATGGGTCGTATGTCGATCCGACCACAAAACGAAAGAAAGTAACTGCTCCGGTCTGGAAAAATTTATTTGATCAACTTGATCAACTTGTTACTCAGGCCTGTACTGGTGGCATGATGCTGACAAAAAATTTTCACCATTTCGATTCGGGTACGCCGGTAGCATTGAAGTTCGCGGAAGTGGAAAAAGCAGGTGTA
Organism: Burkholderiales bacterium; assembly: GCA_024235795.1. Taxonomy (GTDB): domain Bacteria; phylum Pseudomonadota; class Gammaproteobacteria; order Burkholderiales; family Nitrosomonadaceae; genus Nitrosomonas. Next base: position 893,911 of record JACKLR010000002.1, read on the forward strand.
AACGGCACGGGAGGATTGTTACCTGTTGGCATGCATGGACCCGGTAATATTCCGATGGTTGACCATCCCGATGAAGTCGCAGTTACAAACTTCATCGGACGAGCGCAGAACGCCTACAACGGATGGCTGGTCAATCCAATCCTCGCTACACGGGGACCGCAAGACACAACAAGATTAAGTGTAGGGCAAATTGAAATTCTTTCGCATCGGCAGTTACCGCCAGGATGGACATTTCATATTAGTATTTCGGGTGCATGGGCTTTGCACCATGCCGGTCCGCCGAATGCACAGATAGATGGGAAAACCGGGAAACCGGCGACTTTTATCTATCATACCTAGGTAATGGACCGCTACCCGAAACTAGCGTTCCATTAACTTTGTCTTAATCTCTGCTCGAGCATCCATAAGGGGTACTGTTGATTGCAACTTACGTTTATGATTCAGTAATTTTGCAATTGAAACGGAACTGACAGGTTTGCCAAATAGATATCCTTGCGCTGTTTCACAACCAAGCTTCTTGAGAAGAAAAAGTTGTTCTGGAGTCTCGACACCTTCTGCGATAATGCCATACCCCAGCTTGTGTCCCATTGCAATCATAGAACTAACAAGGATAAGCGCTTTCTTATCGACAAGCATGTCATCAACAAAGTATTTATCGATTTTCAGACAATCTACATTAAGATGTTTAAGCGAAGCAAAAGATGAATAGCCTGTTCCGAAATCATCAATCGCCAGTAAAACTCCCAGGTCTTTCAAGTTTTGTAAAATTGTGAGATTCCGTGGGTCTGTCTGCACGACGCTTTCAGTAACCTCTAATTCCAGTTCGGTCGAAACTATCCCTGTCTCAACAATAATACGTTTAATCAGTGATACTATTTCCTTATCGAGAAAATGACTTGGTGAGATATTGACGGCCATACGCAACCCAGTAAAACCTTCTTCCTTCCAGGCAACTAGCTGACGGCAAGCTGTCTTCAACAACCATTCAGTGAGCGGTTTGATCATGCCAATTCTTTCGGCTGTGGCGATAAAATCACTTGGTGGGATTTGACCGAGCTGTGGATGGTGCCAGCGTGACAATGCCTCAACGCCAATGATTTCACCAGTATTTATATTAATTTGAGGTTGATAAACGAGAGACAATTCTTGCATTTCGATTGCATCTCTGAGGTTTTGCTCGACTTGGAAACGATATTCCGCCTTTTGGGTAAGTTCCGGTTTATAAAAAGCATACTGATTTTTTCCATTTTCCTTTGCCTCATAAAGTGAAGTGTCTGCAGCCTTTAACAATGCGGAAACATCTTCTCCATCGTCAGGGTAGTGTGCGACACCTATACTGCATGCCGGCGTGAGTTTCCTGGAAGAAAGCTCAATGGGTTGAGATATGGCTTCAAGACAACGCTGCGCAACATTGGCAGCATAGTCTTCTTCAATTTCCTCAACAAGAATACAAAACTCATCGCCACTTAAACGAGCAACAAAATCAAATTCACGGCAAGTATTTTCCAGTCGTTTTGCAATAGTTTTAAGCAGCATGTCACCTGCATCATGTCCAAGGCTATCATTGACATGCTTGAAGTCATCCAAATCAATATATAGCAACCCAAAACGACGGTTACGCCGTCCAAATGTTTTGGTGAGTTCTTCAATATGTTGATAAAAAGCGACACGACTGGAAAGCCCTGTTAATTCATCGGTATAGGCTAACGTTCGAATACGTTTTTGAGCCTGATCCCGTTCCATGACAATTCCGGCAAGTCTGGCTGCAGATTTGAGGTCATTGGATTCTTCTTCATTAGGAAGTGCAGGATGATTGTAATACATACCAAACGCACCTAAAACTTCGCCTCGGGAACTTTTAATCGGTTCAGACCAACAACTACGCATGCCATGAGGAAGTGCTACATGTTTGATTTTTGACCACTTAGGATCTGTTTCAATATTCTCTACAAGAACGCGTCGCCCGGTATAAGTAGATGTTCCGCATGAACCAACATCAGGTCCGTTTTTCAGCCCGTGTACCGCTTCACAATATTCCCTTGGCAAACTCGGTGCTCCACCGTGGAGAAGTTTATTGCCATGTAGTTCGAGCATTGAACATCGCAGACCTGGGTGACGGCCTTCATACAATAATGCAATTGCATCATAGATGTCTGATGCAGGGCGTCCTATTGCAATCATCTCCAAGATTTCGGCGCTTTTTTCATCAAATGTTTCTGTTTTTTTACGGTCTGTTATATCGACATGTGTTCCAACTAGGCGAACGGGTTTACCATCAAGCTCGCGTGTAACAAGAAATGCGCGGGAAAGCACAAAAATTTCACGACCATTCTTATGACGCATACGCATTTCAACTTCAAATGAGCCTGATCGCCCTGCAATGTAGTCTTGTACCTTTTCTAGCACTCTATCCTTGTCATCGGGATGAACCAGGCTTGTCCAAGTATTTAAATTATTTTTAAGCTCATTTTCCTTATAACCCAGCATGCTTTTCCAGCGAAGTGAGTAATACACTTCATCAGTTTCAAGATTCCAGTCCCAAAGTCCATCGTTAGCTCCGCGCATCGCTAAAGAAAACCGTTCTTCACTTTTAAATAGTTCAGTTGTACGCTTTTCTGTCATGAGCTTGACTGCAGTCAACTCTGTACGTAATTGTCGATTTTCCTCGAGCAACATCGACTTGGTTTGGCTAGTGCTTTTCATGCTTACTTTATAAATATGCCACTTTGCTAAAATAGTGGTAAAAATTTGAATTAATAGTTAAGTTTAGAAAAATTATTGTAGCTAACGGAGAATCAGTTGCATTTAAGCTTTTTATAGCTGTATATTATCGGCATAATTTTAATTTTCTTGCATACCATTATTGGCATCTAAATAGCCATAAATTCCTGCTAATTTAAACGATTAAGTACAAATATTGTGAATTCGGTCAGTAATTTGATACATTCATAAAAAATGTTACCAGTCATAATTCGGAGGGCGGCATGAAAAAGTCTTTTTCGGCTGAAACGGAACGTCAGACAAAGCATGCACGAGATACACGGTTTGGGTTTGGGGTTGAAGCATTAAATCCGAGCAAACAAGGAAATTATGGTTTTGTCGATAACCGTGCAGAAACGCAGGTGCAGCGTCGCTTGATGGCCGACATTAATGACAGCCCGAAAGTCATGGTGCAGCGTAAGGAAGCCGAATCATTACATGCCAGCCCGCGCATGGCTGCACAAAGAATATGGTACGGTTCGATAAGCAAATCTGCAGCCCAGTTACAAAGCGCACCCGAGGATGAATTACTGCAGGGGCGGTTTGAGACAGCGCAACGGATGGAAGAAGAGGAGCCTTTGCAGGGAAAATTTGAAGCCCTTCAGCGCATGGCGGAAGAAGAACCCGTGCAGGGCAAGTTCGCAACCCTGCCGATACAGTTGCAAGAATCAACAGCTGACAAGCCAAACAATACCGGTTTGCCGGATAATCTGAAAGCAGGTATCGAAACGCTTTCCGGCATTTCCATGGACAGTGTCAAAGTCCACTACAACTCTGAAAAACCGGCGCAACTCAATGCCCTGGCTTACGCCCAGGGTACGGATATTCATGTGGCGCCCGGGCAGGAAAAACACTTGCCGCATGAAGCCTGGCACGTGGTGCAGCAGGCGCAGGGGCGTGTGCAGCCGACCATGCAGATGAAGCATGGATTTGCTGTAAATAATGATAAAGGGCTTGAGTCTGAAGCGGATTCGATGGGCCAAAAGGCAACGCAGGCTTTCAGTCAGAACAGTAATCCTGAAAAGAAACGGCAGTCCAACATATTAATCAAAACGAGCCGGAATAATTCTGTATCACAACAAATTGTGCAGAAGAAAATCGTCCTGGATCCCGTTAAAGGCCCCTTTGCAGAGCGGACGCTAAGGGATTTGGAGATGCTTGTCGGTGGCGGAAGTGTCATTGTGAAGTCTAACGGCGAACTGGCAATGATTGGTCTTGAACAAGATGCACTAACAGCAGGGTGGAGGCTTCTGGAACGGATGATTCTAAATCCCCACACGGTTGTATTGGGCTATGACCCGAATATTACAGGACCGAAAAATAAAGTTGGCAACCTGGAAGATTCTCGGGACCCTAAAAAAGGATCGGGCAGTCTTGTCAGTATACCGCTTCAGGTAAACATGTCGGATTTAGTTAAAACGTCTACGAATGAGTTAGTAATGGAGGATACGGAAAGGCATATTATTTTGGCCCACGAACTTATTCATGCCGACCGTGGTCAACGCGGGAAAAAAGCAAAAGGGGCCGGGCTACATGATGTAATCGGGATATGGAAAAATGAGATTTTTACCAAAAGAGGAGTTTTTGCGGTCAAGGAGGAGCTTGAAACCGTTGGATTGCTGTTAGCAGAAAACGATCCTGAGCAGATAACTGAAAACATGATCAGGGCACAGCTTGGTAAAAACCTGCGCGCTGCATACGATGAAAAAGGTTTGCAATTGCCCGGCTTTTAGAAACCGGATTAGATAAAAAATTGAGTGGTTCATATTTTTGAGCTACGTTATCGCCAGACTGTCATTATCAGATTTAACGTGCAAACGTACCAAACAGGGAAGCGAAGGATCTCATGGCGTGATTGGTAGCTAAATTTAGCGGATAGCTAAAAAAGTAGAGAAGTGAAAGATTTTGCTTTGCAAGAACGGAGGCCTTTTTCTATTAAAAATAAGAGGATTATTCATGCGAAAAAGTCAATCAGGACTATTTGTTTCAATCACTGTACTGTTACTGTTATTTAGCGGTTGTAGTGCGAATCAGAAAGACACCGTAAGCCAACGAGACGCCGGGGCTCAAGCGCCGGAAGTTGTCAAGGCAATTGATTTCGATGAAGTCCAATGGTATGCCAAGCGTGCCAGCACTGCCTACAATACCGAGGCAGAAATCCGGGCGGCGTTTCCCGATACCGTGCGCGTCAGTCAGGTTGGGAATACCCAGGTGCAGTACTTTCTTGAACTGGACGACGAGAACAAAGTTCAGGTCATCAGTGTCCGTGGAACGGCCAATCTGAAAAATATCAAGGAAGATGTCGAATATACCCAATCAAAGAACAAAGATCTGGATATCTATGTGCACAGGGGGTTTGACGAAGATGCTTACAAGATTTACAACGATATCCTGCCGCACCTCAGAAAAGACTATTCCGTGCGCCTGACAGGTCATTCGCTCGGCGCGGCAATTGCTGCGATATTGATGATCTATTTACACGAAGATGGTTTTGAAGTGCAAAAAATGATCAATTTCGGCCAGCCGAAGTTTACTAATAAAAAAGGGGTGCAGCGCTACCATACCCTGCCATTAACCCGTATTGTTAATGAAAACGATATCGTGCCTTTACTACCGCCGGCAACCTTATTAAGTGCAATACATGGCATATACGAACATATGGGTGATGAAGCGATCCTGCTGAAAGGGACTGCGTATGTCTATCTTGAACAGCACCAGGCCGATACACAGAAGGTGGAGGGATTCTGGGATAATATCGACCACGAAAGCGTGCAGGAACATTTTATCGCAAATTATCTGAAAAATATTGGCAGTAAACTAAAGACCGCACTACAGGTACCGTTCGCTGATCGTGAAGTTTATCTGGATCAGCACGACGATTGAACGACGCCCGAATTCACGGAAAACTGGAATGTGTAATGAAAAAACCCATCACGGTTGAAGCGGAGCAACAGACGCGGTATACGGGGTGTGCGCAGCCCGCACAGTCCGTACAACTTGCGCAACGCACCCGGTCTGATGCAACCAATTCTTTTTTTACTGCGCGCAAGCCGGATTTTACCGATAATCGTACAGAAACACTGGCGCAGCGGCGCATGATCGCTGACATCAATGCTAGCCCGAGAACGGTGGCGCAACGAAAGGAAGCTGTATCAATTCACGCCAGTCCACGCATGATTGCACAAAGAAAACTGTACGGTTCGATTGGCAATCCTGCGCCCGGTTTGCAAAATGCGTCTATGAAAAAATTTATGCAAGGACGGTTCGGGACCATGCAGCGCGGGGAAAAAAACAACCCTGGTCATGGCCAGTTAAAGCAGCTGAATTTAACCATTCAAAATGACGCAGTGCAAAGAGTCATAGAACTCGATGGTGTAGTCGCAGACAAGGGTCAGTTACAGGATAAGGTGGCTGACAAGGCTGAAAAAGACATTATTGCAAACTGGGGTCAGTCAGAAATTGTTCATAAATTTAAGACTAATCGAACAAAAAATGCAGAAGAAAATCTGGAAACGGCAATCAATAATGCGAAGAAACAGGCAGTAGACGTTCCGGCATTGTTCAGCGCTGCAAATTTGAAGTTTTTAACCCAGGCTGAGGATAGGCTGCCGACGTTGTATTTTAAGCAAAACAATGATAGCGGGCGGTTGCGGCAACAGCATGGCAGCGGACCTGGCGTATTTACGGAATCCAATAAAACCGATTATTTTTTTCCCGATAAAGATAACAAACAAAAGTTCGCGGAGAAAGCGAGATCCGCCATGAAAAAGACAGTATTCAACCCAGATTTAATTGAGTTCAAGGCCGTTACAATCCCAACACAAGGTTATGAGCACTATGAAGTGACTTACAATAATAACGGTGTTCCGATCAAGGTTCATCCGTCAGGCGGCACAGTGGAAACAAATTTGAATGGTTACGGCGATCTTCAAATTAAAGCCATTTATCAGAGGATAATTGGCTTTACTCCTTGAAGATAGAGTGTGTGACAATTAACCCGGATTGCTTGTCCAGGAAAACATAAATTGCGAAAGGCCTGGCGTCAACATGCAAATATATTGTTTATTCGGTCAGTAGTTTGATACATTCATAAAAAAATGTTATCAGTGTTAATACGGAGGGCGGTATGAAAAAGTCGTTAACGGCTGAAGCGAAACGTCAAATTGGTCATGCACGAAATGCGCGACCTGGACTTGAAGCAACCAATCCCGTCAATCAAGGGAGCTATGGTTTCGTCGATAACCGTGCAGAAACGCAGGTGCAGCGCCGCTTGATGGCCGACATTAATGACAGCCCGAAAGTCATGGTGCAGCGTAAGGAAGCCGAATCATTACATGCCAGCCCGCGCATGGCTGCACAAAGAATATGGTACGGTTCGATAAGCAAATCTGCAGCCCAGTTACAAAGCGCACCCGAGGATGAATTACTGCAGGGGCGGTTTGAGACAGCGCAACGGATGGAAGAAGAGGAGCCTTTGCAGGGAAAATTTGAAGCCCTTCAGCGCATGGCGGAAGAAGAACCCGTGCAGGGCAAGTTCGCAACCCTGCCGATACAGTTGCAAGAATCAACAGCTGACAAGCCAAACAATACCGGTTTGCCGGATAATCTGAAAGCAGGTATCGAAACGCTTTCCGGCATTTCCATGGACAGTGTCAAAGTCCACTACAACTCTGAAAAACCGGCGCAACTCAATGCCCTGGCTTACGCCCAGGGTACGGATATTCATGTGGCGCCCGGGCAGGAAAAACACTTGCCGCATGAAGCCTGGCACGTGGTGCAGCAGGCGCAGGGGCGTGTGCAGCCGACGATGCAAATGAAAGAAGGCGTGCCGATTAATGACGATCAAAGCCTTGAGCATGAGGCTGATGTAATGGGTGAAAAAGCATTAAATACAAGCCGGCTTGTATCACCTGTTCAGGCAAAATGCGATCAATGCCAGGAAGGCGAACAACTCGATATTCATCGCTCTGTGGTACAAGAAAAAGTCAAAATGTCATACCGGCCTATTTCAACGGTGATTCAATCGCAGGTTATACAGCGCGCGTGTTATTTTTTTAAGAATGCCGATTGTACGGGGAAAAAGGTTTACGCAACGAGCAAGCACAATTTCAAAGATTATAAGACTTACAATTGTTCTGGAGATAGAGAGAGCGATGATTGTGTGGATAACGACGGCAAAGGACATTGTAGTTGTCCTTAAGCAGAACATTATTCCCGCGACTTTTAACAATAATTGCTGAAAATTCAATCCATAACCATCACTGTAATTAAAATAATCGCTGCTAAAGTTACTGGCCAATAAGCGACTTTTGGTATTAGATTATCGCGATAGTGGATGACCGTCAGCCATTTTGCGATGCCCATCGAGAATACATACGTAGAAACGACCGCTATGACGAGATAGAGGTACATAAGGATATAGAAGTATTCCATGTAAACTATTCCGGAGCCGGAAAACTGTTCCCTGAGTTGGATATGCGCCAGCATGACAACAAAAAACAGCGCCGAACAGGCACCAATGAAACCTGAAGTGGTAAAGCCGTGTTTACTGACCAGGTCTGGTTCCCTGCTGACAGTCAGCAACGCGCCGAAGAGCAGGGTGGCGACAAGCAGGACTGGCAACAAATAAACCACGAATGCGTTTTGAAATTTGCGTTTGATTACAAAGTTGTAATGTAATTCCGGGAAATCCATTTGTCCGATATAGTCGGAAATGCCAAAATTAGTATCGTAGCTGGAGTGCTTATAATCGAAGTAGGTATCTTCACGAATCCATGTGCCCAGTACGATATTCTTTTCAATGCCGAAAATCGTGTCAGTTTCGGTTGATTTATACGCGTCAAAATCGGGAACCAGCACGATATTTTCTGAAAAAAGATTGTGCCACATGCGCACCCAGACGGTTTTGTGATCAAAAGGATAAAGTTTGTATTCAAAGGGTTGCCGGATTGTGGCTTCAAAATACCAGCCGATGACTTCTTCACCGTTTGCCTTTTCCCGGTATACTTCCTGTGGCGTTATGGAATTCCCGGTATTGACCTGTTCGGGTAACACAAAACCGACTTCAGACGGGGCCGGTTTGATGGCATCATGGATGCCATCCTGGTACCGCTGCCAGATATAACCGGTAATATCGACTTCAGAGGAATTGAAAAATTTCAACGACTGAATAAAGATTCCGGTTTTTACTTTCAGGGTTGGCCGGTCTGTATAACCGTAATCCTTAAGTTTGGATTCCCAGTTGTTTTTCAGATATTCGTCAGTGGTTTTTTCATCGGCGAGTTTGGTCGGCTCCACAAAATACGCATTCATCTGAATCCATAAGCCGGTCAGAATAATCATCAATGCGGCCGACACAAAAGCAGAAATGAACCACCAGTTATTTTCTTTCATCCAGTCAATATCCAGAAAGCAATATATGTATTAAAAAGGATTCATTCAAGTGGAGTAAAGATTTTAACATAAATGAAAATTCGATTTCTTGTTGGTTGATTTTCAATGGAAAATATTCTCTGCACCGTTTGTGGTGATACATCGTGCTAGAATGCGCTGCAAAGATTTAAGTGATACATATACATTTCATCTGCCATTGATTATGATTATCCAATGACAGGAAATATTTTATTAGCTGCTTACATATTGTGTATTTTGACGCTGTTTATCTATGGCGTAAATTGCTATTACATGGTGTGGCGTTTCTGGAAAACGTTCAGACTGGCGACAAAATACATGCGCCAACGCATCGATGCAGCCCAATCGCAATTTGTTGATGTGGCAGCACTGCCGCATGTCACTACACAGATACCTTTGTACAACGAAGCGAACGTAGCCGAGCGTGTAATACGTGCGGTTGCCGAGATGGATTATCCTGCATGCAAGCATGAAATTCAGATTCTTGATGATTCAACGGATGATACAAGAGTCATTGTTGATGCGATTGCAGCGTCGCTGCGCCGGGCAGGCAAGGATGTTCAGGTATTGCGGCGCGAAAACCGACATGGATTCAAAGCAGGCGCGCTTGCTGCTGGCTTACGGGTGTGCAAGGGGGAGCTGATCGCTATTTTTGACAGCGATTTCATGCCGAAAGCAGACTATTTGAAACAAACGATACCGCCGCTACTCGCAGAGGAAAGGTTGGCGTTTGTGCAGGCGCGTTGGGGACATTTAAACGCAAAACACTCAGTGCTTACGCAGGCCCAGAGCATCGGCATTGACGGGCATTTTATGGTCGAGCAAAGTACACGTGCATTTAATGGGTTTTTTATGAATTTTAATGGCACTGCGGGTCTCTGGCGCAAGACTGCGATTGAAGATGCTGGCGGCTGGCATGCCGACACGTTGACTGAAGATATGGATTTGTCCTACCGGTGTCAACTGGTTGGGTGGCGCGCAGGCTTTTTGACGGATGTCGTTGTGCCCGCTGAATTGCCGCAATCCTATACCGCGTTTAAGAGTCAGCAGTTCCGCTGGGCCAAGGGTTCTATCCAGACGGCCATCAAACTTTATCCGAGGGTGCTGCGTTCGCAAGCCAGTTGGATGGCCAAAATTCAGGCATTTTTGCATTTAACCCATTACAGCATTCATCCGATTATGGCGCTTTTATCGATGTTGACATTGCCCGTGTTACTGACACTGGATTTTTACGTGCCCTGGCAAATCATGCTCATTTGTATGCTCTGTATTCTGGTAGCGATTTGTGGCCCGAGTACGCTTTATGTGACCAGTCAGATTGCAACCAAGGCCGGCCTGAAAAAGCTCTGGTTTCTCCCTGTGTTGATGTGTGTTGGCGTAGGCATTGCATTGTCCAACTCACGCGCGGTGCTGGAAGCGATTTTTAATATTAAAAGCGGTTTTGTACGAACGCCTAAGAGTGGCGGCCGGGATGCTGTCGATCCCAAACACTCTCGGGCGTACCACGTAAAAGCGCCGGTATTGCCGTTGTTTGAAATAATTTTAGGGCTTTATTGTGCAATAAGTCTTTTTTATTATATTGAAGCCAAACACTATATGGTGGGACCGTTTCTGTTGATTTATACCTGCGGTTTTTTGCTAATTGGCATACGTTCCTTTAAGGAAGGACTGGAAAAAGGCCATTCGTGATTGATTGCAATCCGGTATCCGTTTTATCGGGTACTTCTATTGGTATCTCTAGTGCCTTGAGTAATGCGAATGTTTAATGCCCGCTTGGTAAGCTTTTTTTGTTCGCTTGCAATGGTTTTTTTTACCGGTGCGCTGCATTGGACGCCTTGGACAGCCAACGATAAAGCTCTAGTCATGCTGGTTTCATACGGTATTTTGTTCCTTGGGTTTATCGGTTCCTGGTTGAGCTTTCCTGACGGGTTAAGCACATCGCGAAAAATCGGGCTGATTTTAGCTATTTCACTTCTGGCACGCCTTGCGATGATGGGTGTGCCTGTTTCAGATGATGTTTACCGCTATTTGTGGGAGGGAAAAATCATTGCTGCAGGTGAAAGCCCGTATCAGTTTCCGGCTGACCATATTCATTATCATGAATACCAGGATGTTTACTGGGAACAGATGAATCATAAAGATAAGCTGACTGCATATCCGCCTCTGGCCGAACTTGTTTTTGCCGCAGTCAGCAGTATCGCCTATACGCCATGGGCGTTTAAGATTCTATTTATTGTCGTCGATTTATGTGTTATTGGCGTGTTGATGGCGCTGCTTGCACATTACGGAATGGATTTGCGCAATACGTTGTTGTATGCATTAAATCCGTTGGCCTTGTTCGCCATAGCCGGTGAAGCCCATTTTGATGTGCTGCTGATTCTGGCGGTGATGTTGTCGGTATTATGTGCCGCAAAGGGGGTGTTTGCATGGGCCTGGGTTTGGCTGGGTATTGCAATCCAGATCAAGATTATTGCAATCGCGCTGGTTCCCTTTTACTTGTGGCATTGTCGATGGCGGTATAGCTGGTTGCTGCTCATCCCGTTGACGGTGCCATCGGTTTACTTTCTTGAAACGCTGCCGGGGTTGTTTCAGGGGTTATGGGCTTTTGGTGGTACGAATGCCTTTAACGGACCAATCCATGGCCCGATTAATTATTTATTATCTGGCGATATCGCCTGGGCTACGCGTGCGGTAATGATATTATTTGGCGTTGTAACACTCTGGGTTATTTGGGCGGTGAAAATACCTGCCAGGGCAGCATATATATTAATTGCCGCGCTGGTATTGTGTTCACCGGTGGTGCATTACTGGTATGTGCTTTGGATCATGCCATTTGTCGCGCTTTATCCGGGTTTATCCTGGCTGGTATTGAGTTTTACCAGTGGCGCCTATTTTACTTCTGTTTACAGTGTAGAACGGGGAGATGACTGGTTTCTGCCGGTATGGGCAATGTGGGTGATGTGGTTGCCCTTTTTGTTGGTGCTGATTTATGAACTGCGGGTGGTATTGATGCGCAGACTGCAACCGGTTACCACCTGGAAAAAACCAGAAACGCTGACAATTATCGTACCCACTCTTAATGAAGGCGAGTCAATTAAGCCCTGTTTGTTGGCACTGAGATCTTTAAAGCCTCCGGCAAATGAAATTATTATTTGCGATGGCGGCTCAACCGATCAAACAGTTGCCATTGCAAGAGAAATGGATGTTCGCGTTGTACACAGCGAAACAGGACGGGGTACCCAGATCAGGGCAGGGGTTGAAGCCGCGCGTTCGGACGCTGCGCTGGTGATTCACGCAGACTGTGTTTGTGATAACACTGTCAGTCAAAAAATCCTGAATGTACTGGAACAGAATCCGGATGTTGTTGGTGGAGCGATAGGGCAGCGTTTCAACGATACAGGTATACGGCTACTTGTTATTGAGATGCTAAATGATGCCCGCGCAGCATGGGTTGGCGCAAGTTTCGGAGATCAGAGCCAGTTCTTCCGTATTGCAGCTGTAGATAAAATGGGCGGTTACCCAGGTTATCCACTTATGGAAGATGTCGAACTCAGTCTGCGCATGAAGCGGCTTGGACGCGTTGTGCTTTTGGATTGCAGGATCCTGAATTCCGCCCGACAATGGCGTCATGGTTTTTTTAAGCGTATTTGGCTGATTTTACACCTAGTGGCTGTATTTCGGATAAACCGACTATTTAATCGTGATGTAACGCATAAGTTGTATGCAACCTACTATAACCGGAGATAATTATTGTCTTAGTTTGTCAATACGGCGATTATGCAAACTTATCAAATAAAGCGGGCTTGATATAAGATTTTGTTAACGGTTAACCCTACTAAATCAGCGTTTTTCAGGTTATAATCTCTCACTTTACCGAAATTGAGCATTGGCAACATATTGTAAATAAAGAAGTATTCAATTGCCCGGGTGGTGAAATTGGTAGACACAAGGGACTTAAAATCCCTCGGACATTGCGTCCGTGCCGGTTCGACTCCGGCCCCGGGCACCAATAGATATAATAACTTATTGAATAAAAATAACTTATTTTTATTCCCAAAATTACTATACCAAAAACCATACCATTAAAATAATTACTGTAGTAGTTCTTTTGGTTCTTCTTTGCACAGAAAATGTGCAAAACGATATAACCTTTCATATGGGATTTATATAGCATTTCAAGATATACCCACCTCTACTTACACCGCATAAAAATTTAATGAAACAAACGGCCTCCAACGAATAGATTGCCCACTTTTGCCCGCCTCTACCTAATAGACCACAATCCATTTACCCCCCCCTGTTTAATTGCGCGGTTTTCTTAGTTGCTTTCTTTGCTTCTGCTGGCATAACCGGTACTGGAGGAGCGTTACTTGCTATAGTCGAAGAGCTTTGGGTATCAGAGTCCGGAGACGGTGGAGGGCTGCCTGCACTATCTGGACTGTCTGATTGAGATAAAAAATCTGGTAGCGGTGGTGTAGTTCCATCCATAGCCTGCTGCATATGCATACCACCTGTTTCAAGTTCATCCATGGTTTCGGGCACGGGTGGTGAACTATTTGCCGCGACTGAATTGACGGCCTGATCGAGATTGGGTGCTCCTAAAACCTCACTTAAGGACCTAATGCCCTCCAGTGAGCTTGAAGATATACTTACTTTGAAAAATGTCATGATTTAATCCTCGCAAACTTGTAATGCTAGGGCTGTATTGTCCTAACGATATGAATCTGAATGAGTGATGGAAGTAACGAAACTGCTAGAGTTATATAGTTAACCCAAGATTTATTGGGTCGTTACCGCCATCTAAATCAAAGTCGCTTTAAGACATATAAACTGACTTAACCTCGTTTGATTCAATCAGCACATTTACCTTGCGTTGATCTGCAACAGCGGCCGTCAATATATCCAAAACATTGGTAACGCCATCAGACGAGGCGGCGTTAATTTTTAGCCAGCCAGTCATACCTGGAATATCACTAAAAATTACATGCGCCCACTTAGTATTAACGTGTGCTGATACATATCGTACTGTTTTTCCGTAGTGCCACATAATTTATTCCTCCTGGTTGTTAAAAGTTACGTTTTACTTAAGACATGTAAGTCGAATAAATTTTTCCGTCAGTGCCGTAATAAACATTTACGCGTCGATCGTTTGCATTCGCTGCGTCAAGTATGTTTAATACGTTAGTGACGCCATCACTTGAGTTTGCGGCTATTTGCCTCCAGCCCGATACATCTTCAATGATGGCGTGGGCCCACTTAGTGTTTGTATGACCGCTGGTATATCTAACCTTCTTGTTAAAAATCCATCCCGCCAAACCCGAAGCCTTGAATGTCATGGTATTTCCCGAAGCTGATATTTGAGAAATATTTAGACCAGAGTTGCTGCCATCCCACCAATGAGCATCAGGGCTGGTGCTATCTGAAAACTGGGTATTATTTGTGGCACTATATAAATCTTCGCCGTCGCCCCTATTAGTGTTGTTTTCCAGATCAAAGCGATTATCAGCCTGCATGATTGAGCACTCATAGTGCATAGCTGTCGTCATCTGTTCGTTGCTGTTATTGCCTGTTTCGTCGATATGCCATATAGCCAAGCCAGAATCGGGCAAGAACGCATCCCGCCCGGTTGCTTGTCGGTTTTCAATAATAAAGTATTCGGTAGCATTTTTTGAATGAATATAAAAATTGTTACTCCTCGCAACTAGACTTGCATTCATTCCCGCAGTGATGGTAGTGAGGCTGGCAGCCCAACCTGCCTCATTTTTCAAATATGCTCCGACATGGACTGGGTTTCTATCATTTCCGCCATTGCACATTAAGCAATAATGACCTACACCTGATGACTCACCGCCGTAGTCATATAAATCGGGAAAATTACATATCATGTGCCCATTTTCATGACAGAAAGTTCTTAAAGTTAAGCTACTACCCATGTTGGTGATTTGGTAATCAAAGAACTTCTTGCCGCCGCCAACGTCATAACTAGAGCCTAAGCTCCACTGATGCGGCCATAGACCCTCAGACCAGTTATTTACGCGTCCGCCAACATAAAATACATTTAGTGCATAAATGAAGCCGCCATCATCGCTAGTAAGTTGGTCAAAATTAAAACCTCTAGAAGCAAGGTCATCCAATGCTTCTTCAATTAGCTCTCTCGCTCGTGTTCCAAAAGAAATTGAAGGATCGGTGTAATAATCACGGTTATTAGAAGCTGTGTAGTATTCCGTTATCACGTTGGTATAAGTGAGCCTACCCAGAGAGTTTTCGTGAAAGTAATCGCGTACAGAACCATTATTACCAAAGCCTGAGTACCCTGGCTTGTTACAAAAGTCATCGACTTCTTGTACTGAGATGGAGCTGGCAACATCTGGAAACTTAATTAAAATACATAGCCCTTTGTAATTACCAACCGTTGGAGCCGCAGCAGGGATCAAGCCAGTTCCCATGGCCGCTTCGGCTCTGGCTGTAGGTGTAATACCCGCTAGCGCTGCCTTTTTCTGGTTACGACGCACTTTCCAGCGTGCAGGCTGTCCTTGAAGCATAGCTGCATTTTGCGCATTCTGCTTGGCTTGTTCCTTACGAATTTTAATGTGAGGTCGAATCCCTAAATTTTGCGGATCTACCTCTTCGATTTTGCCTTTAACTGGTAATAACTCGCTTTTGTCGCTTGATAAATGCGCGTAGGTATAAAAACCAGTTTGGGGGTCTTTAACCACGGTGTAGCCATCGAGCGTTTCGAACGTAGCGTAATATTGATTGCCGGTACCCTTAACTTCAATGGTGCTGCCATCTGGGTTAGTGAACGTGAATTGTTCATCAATGAACGGCGCTGTCATGATGTTGCCTCCTTCTGTTGCTAAAAATAATGATTAGCAATCAGTTTGCAGGCAATGACGCAATACTTCTGTGAGAAAAAACACAACGTTTATAGATTTTGTCAATCGGCATGTAAAACTTACCAAAATTTGGGGTAAATCGGCGTTGAAAAGTTTCCACTAAATTTCGCGGTGTGGCGACATGCTACGGTAATCGTAAATAATAGAAAGTAATCCGGTTTTTTCCTGATTTCTGATTACAACTGGAATTAAACAGCACAATATTCAACGCCTTGCCATGCTTGTCGAATTTACTATTAGCTCCCCAGTACGCTTAGCTTCCCAATACCCATCTCGAATTTCTTTTACCATATTTTTACCGATCAATACATTTCGAGAGACGACTAAACCATCACATATAAGGTAATTTTCAAATGGAACAATGGCAGTTTCTATGTAACAAAACTCAGGGAGAAACTCTTCAAGCGGTGTCGTTAAAGCAGCGACTTGGTAATAAATGCCACTTTCGGTATCTTGTAGAACATAGCCGTTCCGGTATTTTTTAAGGTAAACAAAATTAGTACATATTGCTGATCTTAAAGATTCGATAAACTGTTTACCTACAAGCTCATTACAATTTTTATCAATATCTTCTATGCACTCGTAGATTTTAGTTCTTAATGCAACATACTTCTCGATTCCTGAGGGCACAGTCTTGCCATTAAGATATGTCATGATACTTTTGTATTTTTCTAGAAACGTATCTGCCTGTTCTTTACAAATCAACATATTTTGATCTCAAAATTACATAACTTAACCAATTGTTTCGCAGAAATACGATTTCTCAAATATTACCTTCTTGTTGCCAAATAAGTCAGGGAATTCATTTTTGATGCCAGAATTCAGATGTTCGATAACATTATTTATCATTTCATCGACAGAATAAACTGGTGTTGTATTTATGAGGAGATGTATATGGTCGTAATCTACACTTAAGAGGTTTACTTTACTGTCATACTTATCTCCTGCATTTTGGAATATAGAGAAATTTTCACTTAGTTCACCGACAATACTCTCAAGCAAGTTTTCACGATTTGTTGTAACAAGACAGACATGAAAATTCAAATTACATATCATTTGATCAGGGTTTGATTTCAGTTGCTGAACGGCATAAGCTTTTAGCCATTTATGACGTTCGGTTAGTTCTTTATCATTATCACTATTTGGAACAGCTTCAAAAATTTCCTTATTTCCACCAACGATTGATATATTCGGTTTAAAAGCAAAACATTTAACTTCATTGCTATTATGAATAGCTCGAGTTAAATCACATAGAATATTTTCTTGAAATCCATATTTCTGGCAGAACGAACAATTACCAGAAATTATAGCGTTATAATACTTGAAGCATTTATTACAATTAACCATCTGATTCTCAATCGTTTATAGCTCACGTTATAGCAAATGGTAGTACATTTAAGGTGATGTTTAGTGCGATTGCGCGATCTTGAGCTCCGAGTTCTTCCGTGAATATATATCCATAAACAATAAAAAAGCCAGATCATTTGTGATCTGGCTTTTATAAAGCTCAGTAATCGTATAACGGCTTGAATTCAGGCTCAGGCAAATCCATAAAAATATCCCCGCTAAGCCCTCACAATATTCGTTCCCATTCTTCAAATATGCTAAAAATTTGGTGTGACAACGCTATGCCTTGGTGCACCATCCCAGACTTTCAAAAGTCTAATATCATACCAAACCAGTTGTATTTAAGTGGTTTTTTAAAAACTGTTTGTCTCAGGAAATCGCATAACATCTTTTGTCATGCCATCAATTTGTTGGTACTTTTGGTGGTATCTTTTGCTATCAGCAAGTGAGGTACCATCAAATGTTGACAAATACTGCACTACGTCAGGCTAAACCGAAGGACAATCCCTACAAGCTGGGTGACAGTGGCGGATTGTATTTGTTGATCAAACCGAACGGCAAATATTGGTGAATGGATTACCGCTTTGCTGGTAAACGAAAAACTTTAGCTATGAGATGTTCATGCCGTTGGCACATCTGCCTGGCCACACACAGGTCGTCTTTGGCGAAGTTGATGGCTACATTGGCGGCAAGCTGGTGCGGTTTCATTATTTTTGTCTTAATCTGCCGCAATCGATTCTGTATGACAGCACCAGGCTCGCTGTAGCCAAAATCCTAGGCGGTGGCAAGCGCAAACGGACTAAGGCATTCAGTGAACTGCAAAGTCACTGTCTGTTTGAAGACAAATTTGGATGTCCCGGCCGCGGCAATGATAAGGGCAATGTCAAAGGCATGATTGGTTTCAGCCGCCGGCACTTTATGGTGCCATTATCAGTGTTTCAAGTAAATCAATCAACACACCGGCAATTTTGCTGGTTGCCATCAACTATTCGAGTACGAGGCGACAGTGATCACCGGTAGCATCGGTAAGCTAGGAAATAAAGAAGCTCGTGTTATATTTTGTACAATAGCTTGAAATAGCAGGTAAAACATTGATTCCTCGCGCTTTGGATTGCGGTAATTATGCGTATAATGGAACCATGCAGAAGATTCTCCCTCCCTTGGAATCTACTGCTTATCTCTCCTATTGTAAGCACCTCTATATTGAGGTGCTTTTTTTATCTGCGGGTTTGCTGATTTGTTCGTAACAACCAGTTGTGATTAAAGTCGCCTTAAATTTTCAATAAGGATTTGCTCGCTCAATACCCATTTTTGAAACGATTTAAAGCGGACAGTCATTTGATATTTAATGTTGAGGTGACTTGTTTGTATCCGGCTTCGCTTTGCTGTTGATAAGCAGATTTGGCGGGGGACCGATCGGTTCAAAGTCTTTTAGTAAAGGAACATCGTCCTTGTTGACCCACCGGATGTTCATGTCGTATGTGCCATGCGGTCCCCAACTGCCAGTGAATTTCTTGCCATCCGGCGTAAAGGTCCAGCACATGTCTTCTCCGCCTGTATTGATGGCATCACCGAGATTCACTGGTTCTTGCCATTCGCCATTTTGATTTTGATGCGAAATCCATTCGTCATGGCCGCCTCGGGAGCCCAGGTCAGGCCGCATACTGGTAATGATTAACTTCTTGCCATCCTTTGACAGTCCCGTCCAATGCATATGGTCCCGGTAAGGTGAATTGATTTTCGGCCCCAAACTTTCCGGTTCCTGCCATACGCCATTTTTCTTTTCAACTTTCCAGATGTCGCTATCTTGGGTTACTCCCGGCTGATGATAGCTATAGTAGATCAAGCTATCAGAGGCAATGATCGGACAATGTTCTTCGCCAGTCGGCGTATTGATATTTGGCAGCTCTGGAACATCGTTCCAGTTTCTAGCCGATTGCCAGACGCCATCGATTTTCTGAACGACATAAAGGTCGCCTGACAATAAATTACCGGGTTCGTATCGCGTGAAATAGATGACATTTCCGTCATCTGAAAAACTCGGTTCGAGCTCCCATGCAGACGTGTTTATGTTCGGCCCTACGGCAGGATCGATATCCGGTCCCAAATGAACGGGCGGTTGCCAGGTGCCGTCTACACTGTGAGACATCCAGATGTCGAAGTTGTAAGGATTTCCAGGCGATTCTATGCTGCCTTCGCGGGTTGACACAAAAATGGCTGTTTTACCATCTGCACTGTAGGTTATCTCGAGCTCAGCGCCAGGGGAGTTGATCGGCTCACCCATGTCCTCTGTTACACGTGTTCCCTCTGTCATGCTGTCACCGTCAGAACCGTGCATGCCCGGCATTGCATTAGAAACAGCGGGTGCCAAAAAAAATACGATCGACACGGCATAAAGTTTTGGAATAAATAATTTTGTTTTCATACGTTGACCTTCCTCTTAGAAAAAGATAATTTGTTTATTCCTTTTTTTGTAAGGATAGGCTTTTGATTCTTATTTTGCAATCCTGGCTATTAAGGCACTGTATTTGCGCCACAAATAACGCGAATCCAAATCTCGTGATTAAATTTGATGAAAGCTTTGAATTACGCGCTTGAGCACGTTCAGTTTGCCATGAAAAAAATGTTCTGCGCCTGGAATAATAACTATCGGCAATGATTGCGGTGTCGCCCAATCGAGAATTGCATTGAGCGGGGTTATATCATCCTGATTACCCTGAATAATGAGTGTGTGCTCAATATCACCGGGAATATTGGATACGCTGACATTTTTCAAAGAAGGTGCAACCAGAATGAGAGATTTGGGATTTAGACGTTCAGCAGCCTGTATTTGCACACCGCCGCCAAATGAAAATCCTGCCAGCAATAATGGCAATTCACCAGCATGGCCGGAAAATTGATTCTGTATTGTGTATGTGACAGCAATGACATCATCAACTTCGCCGATACCGTCATCAAAAGCGCCTTCGCTTTTGCCCACGCCACGAAAATTGAATTTGACGGCAATCAATTCTAGCGCGAGAACACTGTTAAACAGGGTATAGACAACTTTATTGTCCATTGTGCCGCCATGCAGCGGGTGCGGGTGGGCAATAATGGCAATACCTTTTGGGTGGGTGTCGGGTTCAGCCAGAACGGTTTCAATTCTTCCAGCCGGGCCATCAATAAAGAATTTCTGCAAAATAAATACAAACTCCAGCAGAGGCTAGATTCTTAGCCGATCAACAACGCGGCCATTGACCAAATGCTCTTGAATAATTTCATCGACATCTTCCTTGTCAACATAGGTATACCAGATTCCTTCCGGATAAACGACGATGACAGGTCCTTCGCTGCATCGATCAAGGCAACCGGCATTGTTAATGCGAACCTGGTTTTTACCACTCAAGTTGAGAGCCTTAATACTGTTTTTAGCATAATCACGAATTTCTTGCGCGCCCATGTTATTGCAGCAGGCAGCAGTCCCTTCGCGTTGGTTGACACAAAAAAATACATTATATTTTAAACTCTTCAATAGATTGGATTATTTTTTATCTGTTATACCCCGGACAGCAGTTGTCTCTGTTTTTTGGTTTTTGGCTGAATTCTAAAAATATTAAAACTATTGATCCGGCCACAAGAAGTTTGAAGTTAACACAATATTTAAAATGATAGTGCATTGAATTTATTGCTTTTAATCTATCATGCAGTTAAAACTTTAATTGGCCGAATCAATAGTATTTCATTGTAACGTTTAATGAAACGCTTGAAAAAACTGGGGTAAATTTAAAGGTGTATTAACTTTAAAGAAGTGTGATATTTTCTTGATTAGCAATTATACTCAGAAATAATTAACAATAAGGAACAAAATAAGGAACAATTCTTTTAATGACGGATGCATTGCGATAGTAAGGGATGCTTATCATGGCTTATACGGAATACAAAATATTGCATGTTACTGAGGGTGGGCTTGGTACGATTTTTCTGGGTGCTTCAGGGCTGCCCCTAAAAAAACTGGAAACAATACTGAATAAGGAAGCAGCGGACGGCTGGCAGCTTGTTTTTCAGCTGGTTGAACAAAAGCGTTTTATGTTATTTTGGAAACGCGAAGCTGTGATTATCACACTTGGCCGTTAGCGGTAAGATTCTAAGGCTACTTCAATGATGTCGCGGGAAGCGGTACTGAGTGAAGAAGAGCGTTTACGCAAATTAGTGCGGGCGTTACCCGATGACAAGCGTTTTGCATTTTACAAGGAAGCCGAAAAACAGCTGAAAGATCCGGATACCTATGCAACATTAAACTATATCTTCATTGCGGGTCTTCATCATTTTTATCTAGGTAAATGGATTCGCGGCATATTCAATATTTCTGTTTTCTTGGTTGGCCTGGTTATGCTGTTTACCCCGCTGGCTATTATTGGGTTATTACTCATCATTGCGATCAGTGGTATCGAACTTTATGCGCTTTTTAAATCACAGATTATCATCCAGGCGCATAATAATGCCATCATGAAACAGATTTATAGCGATATCATGAAACCATAAGGTAACTCCTCATCCCGCATTTCAGCCTGACCAACCTGCTGCAATCTGGTTTTTACTTGTGAAGCGTGAGCATATTGATTGAAAAATATCATCTTGAATAGCTAATGGAATAACCAAATTCGGGATATCGCTGGATTGAAAGTGTCCGAGGAAGAAAATGGCAAATACAGTGGGGGTGAACTATAAAACATATGCCCACATGTTGTTTATTTCAGAAACGATATGAGAACATTACTGTAAATAAATCCCAATTGGCATCACCGCCCGAGCTTTGTCCCAACTGAGGATTAAGCTGTGGATTATCTACTTGCGACAACCAGCCGGTACCATAAACTCTATGGTAATCAGCCGCTACCATGAAGTTGCGAGCAAATTCCCAGCGCAAACCGAACGTAATATCTTTCGCAAAAAAGCTGTGTTTAGGCAAACCTGTTAACTGAGCCATTTTTTTACCGCTTCGGTCATGTATATTGGCAAAAAAAGCATCAAAACGTACCATTGCGGTCCAGGCAGGCGCGAAGCGATATTCTGACTGCACATAAAAACTTTCAGATGTATTTTTAAAGGTTAAACCGCCTGGTAAGAATCCATTTCGTTCCGTAACGACTTGCCCATATTCTGCTGTAAAACTCCATTTTTCTAGATTAAGTTGTGCTGAAGCAAGTGGATAGAGGGTTTTAACGTTTCCAGAAGGAACAAGCGGTGAAGATGACTTAAAGTCGCGATCGAGATTAACAACGCTGAACATCAGGCGAAAACGACCTTCTTTCCATTGGTAACCGGCCCGGCCTATAAAAAGCGGCCTGCCTGTCATTTTTCCTGGTGCACTTGTCAGTCCTGTTAAAAATTCGGTTGCACCGCCAGTATTATCAAGGGGATTGGCGGTAACAAATTCTGCGTTGAATGCGTGATCGCCAAATGAATGGCGACCATAAATTAATCCACCATCTGAAGAAATCATTGACTGACGTAACGCCAGGGCATCAAAATAAACTGATTGCGGTAACGTAACGCTGGGACGGGTCCAGATTACATCACGGGTATCGTTATAAAGGCCAAATGGATTTTTTATTCTTCCTAGACGAATACCAAGGGTGCTATGTTCGTTGAACGGCAGTTGATAATCCAGGTTGGCGAAATCCAGGCGGAAATTATCGTTGTCAGAACCCCCTGCATCACGATAAAGACCCTGGGCTGCGATCAGTAAATTTGGATAAACGTGGCCCATGACATTTACTCCGATTTCTCTGAAATCAAAGCTGCCACCATTTTTGCTGTTTCCAAAAAAATTATTGCCTGATGTTAAAGTATATCCTTGGCTGGCAAACCCATGTGCCTGCCAATCGCCAATACCCAGGTCGAATGAAAAAGCATCTCGTCCATAAGGTAGCAGGCAAAAAAACCCTATAACTAATTTTAAACGCCAGCTTGGCTTTGTTATATTCAGCATGGGCACTTTACTCCTCAAAATAACCAATTGCACCAAGTGTTTGCTCAAATTTGCTACGTTTTTCTTCAACATTTTTTACTGTAATAGGTGGAACGCCTGTGCCCGAATACATCATTCGATCCCAAACTGATCTGAGCTGATAGGGATAAACGCCAAGAATTTCTTTGGAAAAGCGGATATGAAGGGGATGCTTGTCAGGTAAGACAAAAGCGCGAACCGGTGTTCCGTCAGGCCAGTGTGTTTGTCTGGAAAAAAAGATTCTGCGTAATTGTTCTTGGTTTAACTCGGCGTTCTCTAGAGAACCGTGATTTATCTTAATAACAACATCTGATGCAAAACCTACATTCGTTATAAAAAAGAATAACGTGATTGTAGAAAAAAAATAAATTTTTACTAATTTCACCATAAGCGCAAGAATAACAGCTTGTGTTACTGAATATAATGGTATATTGCCACTGATGAATATTTTAGTGTGTGTTTCAAAATATGAATGATGCATTACTATCATTTTTTTATCATTCATTTATCTTGACAAGAATCAAATGTTAGTGTCTATGGGTGTAGTATAAAGACAAGACCTGCTGGTGAAACAACGAAAAAGTAAATTTGATCTGTGAATTTGAGCTGGTTTTACTTTTTCTCATCTTCAATCGGTAAATATTAATATTTATTTTCAATATTTTAGTACCTGCTGACTATCTATGGCTCAACCTACTCTTAGTATTAATACCGGAGAAGCGCTAGAAACCTTTAAGACATCACCACATTCACTAGAAGCAGAGCAGTCGGTTCTGGGTGGTTTGATGTTGGATAACCAAACCTGGGACAAAATTGCAGACATTATTACTGAAGAAGACTTTTATCGTCACGATCACCGGTTGATATATCATCATGTTTGCAAATTAATCGAACACAATAAACCGGCTGATGTTGTAACGGTAGCCGAGTCGCTGGAGTCATCAGCGGAATTGCAAACAGTTGGCGGATTGTCCTATATTGGCACCATCGTACAAAACACACCATCTGCGGCTAATATCAAACGTTACGCTGAAATTGTGCGAGAGCGTTCAATAATGCGAAACCTTGCTCAAGTTGGCGTGCAAATAACCGAGTCGGCATATCATCCAGCGGGACGTACAGCTGCAAACTTGCTGGATGAAGCAGAATCTAAAGTGTTTGAAATTGCTGAGGAAGGCGCACGTGGCAAACAAGGTTTTAGAGATATACAACCTTTGCTAAAAGAAGTTGTTGAGCGTATAGAACTGCTCTATAGCCAGGACAACCCCAATGACGTTACTGGCATTGCCTCAGGTTTTCATGATCTTGATCAGAAAACTTCCGGTTTTCAGCCTGGTGATTTAATTATTGTCGCTGGAAGACCATCCATGGGAAAAACAGCATTTTCACTAAATATAGCAGAATATGTCGCGCTAGAATTGGAGAAGCCGGTTGCAGTCTTCAGTATGGAAATGGGTGGCGCTCAATTGGCTATGCGTATGCTCGGATCGGTAGGCCGACTGGATCAGCACAAAGTTCGCACAGGCCGGCTGGACGACGATGACTGGCCAAAATTAACGCATGCATTAGGTAAACTCAATGATGCTCCAATTCATATTGATGAGAGCGCGGCGTTAAGTGCCTTGGAAGTCAGGGCCAGAGCAAGAAGGCTCTATCGTCAATATGGAGGGCTTGGGTTGATTGTAGTGGATTATCTTCAACTGATGACTTCCAGCATGCCTGGTGAAAATAGGGCAACCGAAATATCCGAGATTTCTCGTGCCTTGAAGAGCCTTGCAAAGGAATTAAAAGTCCCTGTTATCGCATTATCGCAACTCAATCGAAGCTTAGAACAGAGACCGAATAAGCGGCCAGTAATGTCAGATTTGCGTGAGTCAGGCGCAATTGAACAGGATGCGGATGTCATTCTGTTTATTTATCGGGATGAAGTATATAACCCGGAGACACAAGACAAGGGAATTGCCGAAATTATTATCGGCAAGCAGCGAAATGGCCCAATTGGAAAAGTAAACCTAACTTTTCTTGGCGAATATACCCGTTTTGAAAGCTATGCAAAAATGGAATATTTCTGAAAATATATTCTTATTTTAATAACGTCAAATTCATCTGGTATAAAATCAAAAAGCAAGAATGATTTTTTGTTCTTCCCTCATAATAAAACAATACATAAAGAATTGCTTTCATGTATAGAAAAAAGTAGAATCGCAAGTTTTATTAATTTAAGGTTTCGGCTTCTTACCTTACTACCTTATACGCATAAATTTTATTTTATTTGTTCTAGGTTATAAGTTGAATACAATCAGTATCAGTAAGTTAGTATGTAGTAAAGTTTAAAAGGAGAAAAGGGTTTTCAATGGCAAATAGTTCACAAGCAAGAAAGAGAGCAAGGCAGTCAATTAAAAGGCGTGAGCATAATATTGGTCTGCGTTCACGACTTCGTACAGCTATTAAACACGTCAGAAAAGCGATTGAAGCGGGTGATAAAAAAGAAGCGCAAGCTATTTTTAATCAAACTGTCAGTACTGTGGACTCAATTGCTGATAAAGGGATTATTCATAAAAACAAGGCGGCAAGACAAAAGAGCCGCTTATCAGCAGCAATAAAAGCAATGGCTTGATAAAAATACAGTCAATTTTTCCCGAATTGGCTGCCTTGCAACTGAACTAACTGATTTATCATTCTTTTCATTTCGAGCTGATTGAAATAATCTACTGTGCATTAATCTCCAGCGCCAAGGGTTATGACAAACTGCTTGACACGGGCGGGGTGACTGAGTAGTCTTACTTTGCGAAGTTAGAAGAAAGATCAGGTGCGGTGTAGTACTGTTGTGATGGGTTCGGGTGTTGAAGTTAGGGAGGCACAATGGATGAGCTTGTTGTGATGGTTCGAAGGGAAGCGGTGGTTATGATGAAGAATAAGTAACTGCTGGATACAGCACTGAAGAGAAGAAGAAAACAAAGAGAAAGAAGTAAAAATAACTGGAAATGAACAGAGAGACAAAGGAGAGAGAGATGATTTCCAAGCTATGGCTAAGATTGGTCATGTTTGTATGTGCATTTGCGCTGGCGGGTGCGGTACAGGCGATACCAAGCGTACCGGATGCGACATATGAGGCGTTGGGGCTTGACAGAGGAGCGAGTCCGAAGGAGTTGCATGAAGCGCTGGTGAAGCGCTACAAGGATCCTGAGCAAGGAGCGGGCAAGGGGACGATGGGTGATTACTGGGAGCCGATTCCGCTGAGCACGTATATGGATCCGGCGACATTTTATGAGCCGCCGACCTCGATGCGAGACAAAGCGGACCGGAAAGAGTGCGTGGAATGTCACTCAGACGAATCGCCGGTATGGGTTAACGCATGGAAGAAGAGTACTCACGCGAATCTGGACAAGGTTCGTGCGTTAAAGCCAAGCGATCCGACATTTTACAAAAAAGGCAAACTTGAAGACGTAGAGAAGAACCTGCGTTCACTGGGTTATCTGAAAGACGGCGAGCAGCTGAAAGAAGTGGGCTGTATAGATTGCCATGCGGGTATCAACCAGGAAGGCAAGATTGACCACAGCAAAGACCTGATCATGCCGACAGCGGATGTGTGCGGCAAATGTCACTTGCAGGAATTTGCGGAACGCGAATCAGAGCGCGACACGCTGATCTGGCCGAACGGTCAATGGCCAGATGGACGCCCATCACATGCACTGGACTACAAAGCGAACGTAGAGACCACGGTATGGGCGGCAATGCCACAACGTGAAGTAGCGGAAGGCTGTACCATGTGTCACATGAACCAGAACAAATGCGACACATGCCATACGCGCCATGAATTCTCAGCGGCGGAATCCCGCAAACCGGAAGCGTGCGCGACCTGCCATAGTGGTGTAGACCACAACAACTGGGAAGCGTACTCGATGTCCAAGCACGGTAAAATAGTTGCCATGCTGGGCAATAACTGGAACTGGGACGTAGAGCTCAAGGATGCGTACAGCAAAGGCGGACAGACAGCGCCGACGTGTGCAGGCTGTCACATGGAGTTTGAAGGCGAATACAGCCACAACATGGTGAGAAAAATCCGCTGGGCGAACTATCCGTTTGTACCGGGTATCGCAGAGAACATCAACAGCGAATGGTCAGAAGAGAGACTGGACGCATGGGTAGTGACTTGTACCCAATGTCACTCAGAGCGTTTTGCCCGTTCATATCTGGATCTGATGGACAAAGGCACCTTGCAGGGTCTGGCGAAATACCAGGATGCGCATGAAGTTGTCGAGAAACTGTACAACGAAGGTTTGCTGGCGGGACAGAAGACCAACCGTCCGAATCCACCGGCACCGGAAAAACCAGGGTTCATGATCTTCACGCAACTGTTCTGGTCGCAAGACAACAACCCGGCCTCGATGGAGTTGAAAGTACTCGAGATGGGTGAGAACGACCTGGCTAAAATGCACGTTGGTCTTGCTCACGTAAACCCAGGTGGCTGGACGTATACCGAAGGGTGGGGTCCGATGAACCGTGCTTACGTTGAAGTACAGGACGAAAACTTCCGGATTCGCGAAATGGTTGCGTTAAAAGAACGCGTCGCGAAGCTTGAAGGCAAGCGCACCAGCTTACTGGATCTGGACAGCACGGCAGAGAAAATCTCGCTGGGTGGTTTAGGTGGCGGCATGCTGCTGGCAGGCACATTAGCCCTGGCAGGATGGCGTAAACGTAAGCAAAGCGAAGCTTGATACCCGCAGAGACGACCGGCCGCGCCACGCAAGTGAAGCGGTCGGGGGATAGATTACTCCCGTCATTAGGCATACTCCTGGTGACGGGAGGTTTGGTTTTTCTGGGGTGGTTTGCGTACTTATGGTTTGCGCCGGGGCAAGCGCCGTATCAATACCAGAAAATATCATCCGGGAACCCGCAGCAGTATCCTGAACTGGAACTGGATGCGTGGCCGGAACTGACCATCAGTCATTATGACGTTATCGTACCGGAAGTAGAAAAACCCATAGCGCAGGCGATGGTGGCACAGCGGGACGGCACAGCGCCGGTGCTTGTCAAATGGCAAAACAACAGCAAAGAAAACCTGCATGCGCTGGATTGGAAATCATCCGAGCTGAGTGCGCTGGCCAAAGCCATCAGCCAATATGCCGCGAAAGATGCGCTCATCATTGCCTGGTGGGACATTTCGCAACAAATCAACCTGTTGACTGGCTATGAGACCTTGTTCACCAGTCATCTGAACGAACCGTTGATCATCCCGCAGCACTGGCAGGAACATATTGCAGCGATAGATGCCTATGAACAGGAATTCTGGCAAAGCAAGCCTGTCCAAAAAGAACTGGCGCAATTCGAGGATTTCAGCAAAGCACTGACGGCCGAGCCGGAAGAAGGCGTAGCCACGTTACGCAGACTTGCTGGAGATGATCGTGAAGCCTACGTCATTGTTCATGTCACAGACCTGTACAAACTGGGTCTCATGTACCCGGATAAAATAGGGGTTGCCTACCAGAACTTTCCGCTGACCGGCAACATTCATGGCATGATCAACCACATGAAAGTCCAGCTCAAGGAGAACGACTTTGATACGTATACCCTGCAATCGATCACCGATACGCAAATCAGAGTCTACTTTCTGAGCGACGAACAAAGCAGTGAAACCCTGCTGGCGAAAATGCTGCCGTTCACCGACAAAGACGCACCGATGGAACTGGAAGCGCTGCAGCTCGTATACCAGAGCGGCGGCTACTGGGTATACAAAATACCGGGCGGTCGGGAAAGCTGACTGATAGAATAAAGGACAGCGGAGACGGTCACAGTTAAAATAAAAACAACACTGACGACAAAAAAGTGCGCGCCCATCCCTATAACCCATTTACACATTCGGGTGATCGCGTACAATACGCGGCTTATGAACTTGAAATAAAAAAAGTATAAGGAGGAAGGATGAAACACCCAATAACGTACCTACTGGCGATATTTGCGCTGTTTGCGTTTTTCACAGGCACAGCGGTAGCGGATTTTGAGGGACGCAAGAAATGCAGTTCGTGCCACAAATCGCAGGCGAAATCCTGGAATGACACAGCGCATGCGAAAGCGATGGAGTCACTCAAAGCGGGCGAGCGCAAAGAAGCCAAAGAGAAGGCAGGACTTGATCCGGACAAAGACTACACCAAAGACAAAGACTGCGTAGGCTGTCACGTAGATGGCTGGGAGCAAAGAGGCGGCTATACAATTGAGAGACCGAGAAAGCACCTGGCGGCGGTAGGCTGTGAATCCTGTCATGGAGCGGGCAAGAAATATCGTGGTGACCATCGTAAAGGCGGTCAGCAATTTGAAAGAAGCGGCAGAACGACCGAGCGTAAACGTCTGGCGGACAGAGGTCAGGACTTTCATTTTGAAGAAGCGTGTGCGGCCTGTCACCTGAACTACGAAGGATCGGGCTGGAAAGGCACGAAAGAACCTTACACCCCGTTCACCCCGGACGTTGATGAGAAATACCGCTTTGACTTTGACAAAATGGTGAAAGACGACAGCGCGATGCATGCGCACTACAAACTGGATGGTGCATTTGTAGGTGAACCGAAATTCAAATATCACGACGAATTCCAGGCCAACGCTGAAGAAGGTGAAAAAGGCGACGAAGACGACGATGACGACGATGACGATTAACAGGAGACCTGAATGACTGGATTACAAAAAGGAGCGATAGGTACTCTGCTGACAGGAGCATTACTGGGCATAGTCTTGGTAGGCGTGGTATTTGGGGGAGAAGCGGCGTTATCGACAGATGAATTCTGCACGAGCTGCCACTCGATGACCTATCCTCAGGACGAATTGAAAGAATCGACCCACTATGGTGCCTTGGGTGCTAATCCTGGGTGTAAGCATTGTCATATACCACAGGGATTCAAGAACTTTCATCTGGCGGTTTATACGCATGTGGTAGATGGTGCGCGTGAATTATGGCTGGAGTTGGTCAATGATTACTCGACGCTGGAGAAGTTTAACGAGCGCCGGTTGATCATGGCGCATGATGCGCGCATGAACCTGAAGAAATGGGACAGCGTGACATGCCGTGACTGTCACAGGAACCCGGATCCACCGGGAGATGATGCGCAAGCGGCACACAAGCGAATGGAGACCCATGGGGCGACCTGTATAGATTGTCATCAGAACCTGGTGCATGAAGAAGCGCCGATGACGGATCTGGATGCCAGCAAAGCACAGGGTAAACTGGTGCTGAAGGCGGACGACTGGGATGACTGGGAAGAAGATGACGACGATGACGATGATGATGACGATTATTGATTGTCATGAAATTCCGAATCGATTATTTTTAATTGCTTAGGTTCTAACTGATGCAATTAGGGAAATCGTCAGTATAACAACAACCCACATAGATTTATTTATGTGGGTTGTTGCTTTTCTGATACAGTATAATAAATGAATAAACTCTATTGCGATTGATAAAAAACACGATGCACGATGCTTGTTGCATATGTAAGATCAATAATTAAACAAGTTGATCGATATATAAATTCATTATTCCTTACAGAAACTCGGTAATATATGGTTTCTCCTGTAGAACTATCTAAAAAATCCACATATCAATAATTTTCATAAAGGTATTAAAATAATGTACCTGTTTGTTTTAAAGAATTAAATTAAAAAGTAATCATTAAGGAGTTTTTATTTAATGTTATTTGAGCAACTTGGCTTATCAACCGATCTCTTACGTGCTGTTGATGAAGAAGGGTACAAACAGCCGACACCCATACAAGAAAAAGCAATTCCAGTTATTTTAGAAGGCAAAGATGTTATGGGCGCCGCGCAAACGGGCACGGGCAAGACTGCCGGATTTACGCTGCCCATGCTGCGCCGTCTTGAAGTTTATGCAAATACCAGCATGTCTCCTGCGAGGCATCCAGTTCGTGCTTTAGTTCTGGTTCCGACCCGGGAGTTAGCAATACAGGTATTTGAAAGTATTAAAAGTTTCAGCAAGCACACTAACCTGAGATCAACACTTGTATATGGTGGTGTAAATATCGATAGTCAAACAGCGGCCATTCGAAATGGCATTGAAATATTGGTTGCGACACCCGGTCGGCTACTTGATCACCTTCAGCAAAAATATTTGACGCTTTCGAAGGTGGAAATATTGATTTTAGACGAAGCCGATCGAATGTTGGATATGGGTTTTTTGCCCGATATCAAAAGAATATTAAATGTACTGCCTGAAAAACGTCAGAATTTGATGTTTTCGGCCACTTTTTCCAACGACATTAAAAAACTTGCTAATCAACTATTGAATAACCCTGTCCTGATAGAGGTGGCAAAACAAAATTCAATTAATGACATGATTACGCATGTTGTCTATGAAACCAAATCAAATTTTAAATCAGAATTACTGGTTCATTTAATTAAAGAAAAAAAATTGGATCAGGTTTTGATTTTCAATCGAACAAAATCAGGTGCGGATCGGCTAAAACAGTTTCTAGATCGTCAGGGAGTTTTGTCTGCGGTAATTCATGGCGATAAAAATCAGCTTCAGCGTTGCCAGGCATTGGATGAATTTAAACAGGATATCATTAAAGTTTTGGTGGCAACAGATGTTGCAGCAAGAGGTTTGGATATCGAAGAATTATCTTGCGTTATTAATTTCGAATTGCCCAATAATCCTGAAGACTATATTCATCGTATAGGTCGAACAGGACGTGCAGGCGCAAAAGGTTTTGCAATTTCACTTGTATCCCCGGAGGAAAAAAAGTTACTCACCGGGATAGAGAAATTATTAAATAAGAAAATAAAAATTGAAAAAATTGCACAATTTGATAAGACTCAAGAGCAAAAACACAAACCTAGAGCGAGAAATACACAAAACGATAAAAGTGTAAGCCATAATCCTGTGCAAAAGGATAATAAAAGCAAAACTACTGATCAGCAGGTTGAAGTTATTTACTTTAACGGTGTCCATGTTAATCGTAATAACGTAACAAAAAAGAGGGTTGTCAACGATCCATTATTTACCCAACCCTATAATTCAGATGAATCGGCGCTAAAATCGGAAAAACGATCTGAATTGGATCAAAAATCAAGGCGTCATAGGGAAAGAAAGTATCCAATAAGACCCGTACCTGCATTATTTGCCCCGCCTGTCAGCAAGTAAATACGTTGACGAGAACGGACCTAATTTCACCCGTTTATCTACACCAACAAATAGAACTTACTTATGACAAGGCATAGATAATACAATATGGCTTATTAAAATGATTGCTTGGGTGTTTACTTGTCGTTTCAACTTGAATAAATCAGTGCGATGTCGAGGAGGATGGCAGATGGCCGGAATAATAAAAAGCTTAATTGTTGTCGCGTGTACAATCCTTGTATTGTGCAATTCCGTCTACGCCCAGTCGGAGTTTGATGAGACGCGCGGTGAATTGCTATATTCAATTCATTGCATTTCGTGTCATGATTCTGAAATTCACTGGCGAGAAAAAAAGCTGGCAACGAACTGGGATACTTTAAAAGACCAAGTTGAACGCTGGCAAGTTAACCTTGCGCTTGATTGGAGTGATAACGACATCATCGATGTTACGGGGTATTTAAACCTGCAGTTTTATCATTTTCCGGTGATGTTAAGGAATGGCCTAAGCGAGAATGATCGGTAATGGAATTAGCGCTAAAGGCTCGGTAATAACAAATGACAAACGTCAATACATACAAATTCTTTGAGTTTATCGCAACGCACGCGAATGAGCTAACACATGCCTGATACACTGTTTCGTTTTGCCGATACATTGGGTCCGTTAAAAATTATTCATGTTTATGAGCCTTCAGTGGACTTGAAAGCCGTACTGGTAGTGGATAATGTAGCTAAAGGGCCTTCAATCGGCGGTGTGCGTATGGCGCCTGATGTTTCAACCGAAGAATGTTTCCGTCTGGCGCGCGCCATGACAATGAAAAATGCTGCTGCTGGCTTGCCGCACGGTGGTGGAAAAGTTGTCGTTTACGGTGATCCAAAAATGCCGAAAGACGAAAAATCGCTCAAATTACGAGCCCTTGCAAGCGCGTTACGAAACGAAGAGAGTTATGTTTTTGCACCCGATATGGGTACTGATGAAGAATGCATGGCGTGGATTCGTGATGAAATAGGCCGGGTTGTCGCACTGCCACGTGAATTAGGTGGCATACCACTGGATGAAATTGGCGCAACCGGTTGGGGATTGAGTCATGTTGTCGAAGTTGCATGTGATTTTTGTAATTTTGATCTGGCTGGCGCCCGTTTTGCAATTCAGGGGTTTGGTGCGGTTGGCAAACATACCGCGCGTTTCTTGACAAACAAAGGTGCGGTGTTAATTGCGGCGTCGGATTCTCAGGGTACGATCAGAAACGAGGGTGGTCTGAATGTCAATGAACTGATCCAACTCAAGGAAAAAGGTAAAAGCGTTATCGAGTATCCGAATGGTGACTGTTTCGATTGTGATGGTATTATAGATGTTGAGTGCGATATCTGGATACCGGCGGCAAGACCCGATGTGATTCATGTCGAAAATGTCGAACGATTAAACACAAAATTGATTGTGCAAGGTGCAAATATTCCAGTCACACATGCTGCCGAGAAACTACTATCCAAAAAAGGTATTTTATATGTGCCTGACTTTATAGCAAATGCCGGTGGCGTGATATGTGCAGCAATGGAGTACCATGGTGCGAACGAAAGTGCTGCACTTGCAGTTATTGAAGAAAAAGTACGGCGAAACACGAAACTGGTTTTAACACGCTCAAAAGCGGAAAGCATAGAGCCGAGACAAGCTGCAATCGATTTAGCGATAGAACGTGTAAAAACCGCAATGGGTTTTAGACGATTCTCAACATTCTCCATGGGGCCGCGATTTATTTAGCGTGGACAAATAACGGGGTATTGCAATGTACCGAATACGATTTCATGGTCGTGGCGGTCAAGGAATGAAGACTGCAGGCCGCATACTCGGCACTGCTTTCTTTAATGAAGGCTACGAGGTACAGGACGCTCCCCGGTATGGGGCAGAACGGCGTGGTGCCCCGATTTTCTCTTATGTACGCGCGGATAAAAAACCAATTGATGAACGCGGTATCATAACAAATCCTGATTTGATCATTGTCGCTGATGACAGCCTGGTCAATATCCCTGCCGCCGGTGTGATGCAAGGCTTGAATGAGCATGCCGTGCTGTTAATCAACAGCCGTGAAACTGCTGAAACATGGCAAAATCGATTAGGCACCAAAATCAATATTATAGTATTGCCGGTTAATAGTTCAGTACCAAACCCCGCTGAAATGCCATTTATCGGTGCCGCATGTGTCGGCGCTGCTGCGCGTTTGCTCGGTGTCGTGGGTCAATCTGCACTGGTCGATGCGATTCACGAAGAACTCCAAGACCAGGGACCCGATATCATAAAAGCCAATTGTGACAGAGCGCTTGAAGCATTTGAATACATGGCTTTATACGAAAATTGTGTGCAACAGAGACAGGCGGCCTCGGCACTTGATTATCAGCAGCCCGAATGGATTCGGCCCGTATTTGAAAAAGCGCGGATTGCCGCGCCAACCATTCATGCAGGATTGACAAGTGTCCAGGTAAAAACAGGATTATGGCGTACACTTTGTCCAATAATCGAATATGATCGTTGTAATCGTTGCTGGTGGATATGCAGCAGTGCATGCCCACATAATGCAATCAATGTTGATGGTAGTACACCGGTGATCGATTATGACCATTGTGTGGGTTGCATGGTTTGTGTCGCACAATGTCCACCCCACGCAATTAGTGCAATACCTGAAGCCGAAGCAGATAGCGAAATTAAGAAATCCATGCAACAACTGGCGCATTAAACGGCAGGAAACCTATGATGCTGGCACGCAGATTATTAACTGGTAATGGCGCTGCAGCCTGGGCGGCGCGGTTGGCGCAAGTGGACTATATTCCGGCATTTCCGATAACACCGCAAACTGAAATTATCGAAACCTTGTCCCGCTGGATTGATAATGGCGAGATACCCGGCAAACTGGTAACCCTGGAATCTGAACATTCGATGATTACTGCAGCCGGTGCAGCTGCCGCAACCGGTGTGCGCGTATTTACTGCAACTTCAAGCCAGGGGCTGCTGTATGGCATGGAAATGCTTTACACTGTTGCCGGCTGGCGCGTTCCGTTTGTCTTGATCAATGTTTCACGTGCGTTGGCTTCTCCCGTTACGCTGGAACCGGATCACAATGATGTGCTGGCCGCCCGGGACAGTGGCTTTTTACAGATCCATTGTGCGACCTGCCAGGAAGTTCTGGATATCACTTTAATGGCCTATAGACTCAGCGAAGATGCACGTGTACGGTTGCCGGCAATTGTCAACGAAGATGGTTTTTACTTGTCATTTACCCGGGAACCGGTTTACATCCCCGATGCCGATGAAGTCAAAGATTTCATCGGCGAATTCGATTCTGAAAATATGCAATTTCGCGCGAGTGCGCCGACCAGCCAGGCCGTTGC
Source organism: Burkholderiales bacterium (assembly GCA_024235795.1). GTDB lineage: Bacteria > Pseudomonadota > Gammaproteobacteria > Burkholderiales > Nitrosomonadaceae > Nitrosomonas. The sequence goes on from JACKLR010000002.1 coordinate 929,819, forward strand.
CGTTCTTGGTGGCAGTCCGTATTCGTATTTTCGTTATGAATCGCATCTTGCCGCAGAAAATGCACGCATTGTGTTTGATGAAATTTGTGATGAATTTGAACAGCGTTTTGGTCGGAAATATGGTGCACTGGAATCGTATCATGTTGATGATGCGGATTATGTGATCTTTATGGTGGGTTGTTTTGCCACCAAAGCCAAAGCTGCAGTCGATAGTTTGCGCAAAGCAGGGTGGAAAATTGGGCTGTTGCGCCCCAGATTGTTGCGCCCCTTTCCTGGCGAGAAAATCAGCCAATTACTGGCCGGAAAAAAAGGGGTCGCAGTGATCGACCAGAATCTTTCAATGGGCAAGGGTGGAATTCTGCACTGCGAACTTGCATCGGTATTGTACGGTAATAAAGATGCGCCGCCGGTATTAATGAGTTTTATTGGTGGACTGGGTGGACGTGATATATCCCAGGAAGAATTTTTTGAAATTGCCAAGCAACTCAAACAGGCCAGTGAAACGAACGAAATTCCTGCGCCGCGTCTGCTGTATACCGTGGACGAGCTTCGCCAGATTCACAAATTACAAGCTATCGCACATGTTGAGAGAGCTATTTTAAACAGAGATCATCAAAATCCTGATAGTCATGAATGATACCCATTTCAAACGCATGAAAGACCTGCCGTCCACGCATTTGCTGGGCACAGGCACACCCATGTGTGCGGGTTGCGGCGGGTTGCAGGCAATCAATGATATTTACGATATTCTCGGCGAGAAAACAGTATTTATTAACGCTGCCGGTTGCATGACGTTACTGTCTGTTTATCCGTTTACACCGTTTCGTGGTTCCTGGCTTTATACTGCAATGGCTTCAGCACCGGCAGGCGCACAAGGCGTGCGTGATGCCCTGGATATTCTGCTGGAGAAGAAAAAAATTGGTCAGGAAGAAAATCTGACTGCAGTTGTATTGACAGGCGACGGATCGGCCTACGGCATGGGGCTATCGGCAACATCGGCTGCAATTGATCGTAACCTGGATTTCATCTATATCTGTTATGACAATGAAGGTTATGGCAATACCGGTCAGCAATATTCCAGCGCCACGCCGCATGGCGCCAGAACCAGTACCAGCTCGGGTTCAATGGGGTATCCGGGTTTCAAAAAAGACCTGTTTTCTATCTGGGCGGCGCACAAACCCACGTATGTCGCTACGGTTATCGGCGCAGAACCTTTGGATTTGGCGCGTAAAATTGAAAAAGCGGCGCAATTGAAAGGGCCGCGTTTTATTATTACGTTGTCCCCATGCCCGACAGGCTGGGGATTCGACCCACAAGAAACCATGCAGATCGGTAAACTTGCGGTTAAATCCGGTGTCTGGCCACTTAAAGAATATATCGATGGAAAGATTATCCATACTAAAGTGCCAAAAATACGGATGTCCGTGGAAGATTATCTGGCAACGCAATTTCGTTTTGCGCACTTGTTCAAACCAGAACGAAATACCCGATTAATTGATGAGATACAAGGCCGGGTCGACGAATACTGGGATCATGTATCCTGACCAAATTTATCAATAAGGGTAGGCAATGACCTATACCCAAAAAAGCTATTATCATCGCGGCGGCACGGAACCGTTACTCGGATCAACAATTCCGGAGCATCTGGCGGTTATTGCGAACAAATATCCACAGGCATTGGCGGTTGTATCGCGTGAACAACAGCGACGACTCACTTATGAACAATTTACCGCAGAAATTGAATCTGTAGCCTGTGCACTTTTTGCTTTGGGATATCGAAAAGGGGATCGTGTTGGAATCTGGGCCACCAATAATCTGGAATGGGTTTTGCTGCAAATGGCCACAGCACGAATCGGAGTGATACTGGTCAATATCAATCCTGCCTATCGTTCCAGAGAGCTGGCGTATGCCTTGAAGCAATCCGAAGTAGAGGGCTTGTTTCTCATTCCACAGTTTCGCAGCAGTAATTATATTGAAATGCTGGTAACACTGATGCCTGAACTCAAACACGCTCAATCCCGTAATCCCGCGATCAATGATTTTCCTGCATTACGCCATATTGTCGTTTATGATCCACAGCATCCGATGCAGACGCTGTGTGACTATCCGGGGGTCATGTCATGGCAGCAATTCATGGCCGGTGCAACCGATGTTTCCTTCGAAACCATCGAAAAGGCTACTGCCTCTCTCGATCGTGATGATCCGATTAATATTCAGTACACATCCGGAACAACGGGATTTCCTAAAGCGGTTGTGCTTACCCATCACAATATTCTCAATAATGCCTATTTTTCCGCCAAAGCGATGCATTTTGGCGAGCATGACAAGCTGTGCATTCCCGTGCCTTTTTATCACTGCTTTGGCATGGTGTTATCCAACCTGCTTTGTTTTTCTGTCGGCGCCTGCGCTGTAATTCCTTGCGAGCATTTTGATGCGGAGCAGGTGTTAACCGCAATCGTAGAAGAACAATGCACCGCGCTTCACGGTGTACCCACAATGTTTATCGCACAACTCGAGCATCCGCGCTTTCATGCATTTGATTTAAGCAGCTTGCGAACGGGTATTATGGCTGGTGCGCCTTGTCCTCCGGCATTAATGACCCGGGTCATGGAAGACATGCATTGTAATGAAATATTGATTGGATACGGTGAAACAGAGGCATCGCCGCTGACACATCTGACGAACTGTGAGGATAACCTGGCGCGGCGAACCGAAACCGTGGGCAAAAACCTGCCGCATCAGGAGGTGAAAATCATTAATGTCGAAACCAGTGAAACTGTCCTGCTCGGTGAAATTGGAGAAATCTGTTTTCGTGGCTACCATATTATGCGCGGCTACTACAATCAACCCGAAAAAACGGCAGAGGCCATCGATGAAGCCGGATGGCTGCATTCGGGCGATCTTGGCGCCATGGATGAATATGGCTATGTACGCATTACCGGACGCCTTAAGGATATGATTATACGGGGTGGGGAAAATATTTATCCGCGTGAGATTGAAGATTTTTTATTCACGCACCCAAAAATTGCGGAAGTCGCCGTTTTTGGCATTCCGAGTGAATTTTTTGGCGAGGAAGTCATGGCCTGGATACAATTACACGAAGGTGAAACGCTCAGCGAACAGGAAGTTCGGGATTACTGTAAAGACAATATTGCGCATTTTAAAATTCCCAAATATATTCACTTCGTCAAGGAATTCCCCATGACCGTGACCGGCAAGTTGCAAAAATTCAAAATGCGCGAAATGGCATTACAGGAAATGAACGTGGATTCTTAACGGTTAACAAACTTATAAGCTGATATCAAAATATTCAATATCGGTTTTCAGCTGTTGCGCCAGCGCTTCGAGTTGCGCAGCAGTATTCTCCCGGTCTTTGGCGATGGTGTTTTTCACCAGGATACTGAGTTTATCGAAGTCGGAAGCGGACAAACAATTTAGTGCTTCCGGTGTCAGTTCCTGTTTGAAACGATCCACTACGCTGTCTGCAATTTTATGAATATCGTTGCTCATATGTTCACCTTCTGTGTTAATCGGAAATTTACTGCTTGACGAGAATTATATACGTTTATGCATGGATATTCCCAGGCGTGCGCAGGTATTGTCATACGCTTCGAGGTTGAAGAAATACTCATAATTTCATCTTGCGCCGGACTGCCCAGTCAAAAAGTCTGCCACCCAGAAACCAGCGTGAAATAACCGCCGTTTTGGAATCGCCAGGCAAAGCATGACGTATGGGCGGATAAGCGGAATTAGCGGCTTTTAGAATGGCCCGGGCGATGATTTCCGGTCCAGGCGCTTTGGGCTCGTGAGCAAGAAGACGGGGAAGGGCATCGAGTAATTTTTGGTACGCAGGTGGATGGTTGACCGTCTTGAGCAGTTCAAACTCTTTTGCTGTAAATTCAGTTTTGATTAAACCAGGTGCGATGACAACAACATGAATACCCTGTTGCATGACTTCACTGCGCACCGTTTCAGACAATGCTTCCACGGCATGCTTGGACGCAGTATACCAGCCAAAGCCAGGGATGGAAATTTTGCCCAGAATCGATGCGATATTGACAATACATCCGGATTTCTGTTCACGCATATGCGGCAGTACCGCCTGCATGAATCGCGCATACCCGAAAACATTGACTTCGAATTGCGCATGCGCAGCTTCCATTGAAACGCATTCTACGGCGCCAAGTTGACCATAACCGGCATTGTTGACAAGCAAGTCGATGCGACCTTTTGTTATCATGACATGATTGACTGTTTCTTTAATGGCCTCTGCATCAGTGACGTCAAGCCGAATGGGTTCAATATTTTCGGAACGTATTTGCTCAAGTCTGTCCATGCGCCGCGCCATGGCAAAGACATAGTAATTATTTTTAGCCAGTAACTCGGCAGTTGCTCTACCGATGCCACTGGATGCGCCAGTCACCAGTGCAATTTGTTGTGTCATATTGACTCTCTTATCATATGCCTACTGTCAGGATTTTGCGTATTTAAAAAAACGGTTGGCAACCGGTATGGGTAGTCCTCATTTCATTGAACAATTTTTGATTAGTTTTTCAATTGTAGTTTTGAAGGTAACATTGATGCCATGACTATACAAGCTTGGTTCACAAACGAATTGTCGGAAATTATCTGGGACCGTAAATATCGTTACCGCGATGGCGAGATTATTTACGATCAAACGATAGACGATAGCTGGATGCGGATTGCATCGGCACTGGCGAGTGTAGAGGCGCGTAACCAGCAACACTGGAGACAGAAATTTTATGCGGTATTGAAAGATTTTCATTTTATTCCGGGTGGGCGCATTTTAGCTGGGGCGGGAACAACACATCAAGTCACGTTAATTAATTGCTTTGTCATGGGATTGATCGAAGATTCGCTAGAGAGCATTTTCGAGAATCTCAAGGAAGGCGCGCTTACCATGCAACAGGGCGGCGGCATTGGATATGATTTTTCCACACTCAGACCCAATGGTTTTCCCGCCAGAACTGCTGGCACGGTAGCATCTGGCCCCGTTTCATTCATGCGCATATGGGACAGCATGTGCGCTACGCTGCTATCAACCGGTGCACGGCGCGGGGCGATGATGGCAACACTTCGCTGCGATCACCCCGATATCGTGGCTTTTATCAAGGCCAAACAGGACGAAAGAGAACTGCGTCATTTTAATCTTTCGGTGTTAATCAGCGATAGTTTTATCGATGCTGTCAACCGTGATGATGATTGGCTGCTCGTATTCCCTGATGAATCACCTGCGGTCAATACGAATTCTAGACGGGTACTGCGAATCTGGTCAGGCTCCGATGTCCCGGTACCCTGTAATGTAATAAAAAAAATTTCTGCCAGAAAGTTATGGCACGATATCATTCGCGCCAATTATGACTATGCAGAACCCGGTGTATTGTTTATTGACCGCATTAACCGCCTGAATAACCTGTCATACTGCGAATTGATCAGTGCGACAAATCCCTGTGGCGAGATCCCATTGCCACCCTATGGCGCGTGTAATCTCGGCTCGATCAATCTGACGCAATTTGTTCAGAACCCCTTTGCGGAAAATGCAAAACTGAATTTTAAAGGAATTCAGGAGACTGTTCACATTGCTGTACGCATGCTGGATAATGTGATCGATTTATCCCATTTCCCGTTAAAGAAACAGGCAGAACAGGCATACGGCAGCAGGCGTATAGGTCTGGGACTTACCGGATTGGCTGATGCGCTGATGATGTTGGGTATACCCTATGGTGGCCAAGCATCATATGAATTGGCCGCATCCATTATGAAGTGCATCACCTATACAGCCTACCACTCATCGATTCAACTGGCGTCAGAAAAAAACAGTTTTCCGTTATTGGATAAACACAAATATTTGGCGGCCGAATTTATACAAAAATTACCGGATAAGATAAGATTCCTAATTAAAGTACATGGTATACGTAACAGCCACCTTACGGCTATTGCACCCGCGGGAACGATCAGTCTTTTAGCCAACAATGTATCCAGCGGCATTGAGCCAGTTTTCGATTATCAGTATTCGCGAAAGGTATTAGGGCAGAGTGGCCAGTATCAGCAATACCGGGTGTCCGATTATGCTTACCAGCTCTGGAAACAGTTAAATCCAAATGAAAAGAAACTCCCACCTGCGTTTGTTCATGCACGGGAACTCGCCCCGGAAATACATCTGGATATGCAGGCTGCTATACAATCTTTTATCGACAATGCGATATCCAAAACGATCAATGTACCCGAGAACTGCCATTTCACAGATTTTGAAAAGATCTATCAATTTGCCTATGAAAAAGGATTGAAAGGCTGCACGACCTTCAGGCCGAACCCTGTTACCGGAAATGTAATGCAACCGGATCAACACAACATAGTGGCCGGTTTATGCTGTAACCTTGATCTGAAAGTTTGAAAATCAATTAAAACTGATATTAATCGAAATTAAATCGTGTTTATCGATATCAGGAAATATTTTCGGGCAATTTCCTGTCATCGAATTTTTTTAATCTTAATCTGACAAACAGATTTATTAATGCAACATTTCAAATCCAATTTTGTACGAATTATTCGTGAATGGCGTGAAGGAATATTGCCGCCTGTTTTTTTTACTGCGGCAGCCATTAATATTACACTCATTGTATTCGCAGGTATCTGGAGCGAAACGGCAGGACAACTGTTTGACGCGCTTTTACATGGAATTACTGAGCACTTCGACTGGTACTACATTACAGCAACTTCCTTAATGGTTGTCTGTGTATGTTGGTTGCTGTTCAGCCGGCATGGCAATCTGAAGTTAGGTGCGCAGAATGATAAACCGCAATACAGTTTTCTGGCCTGGCTGGCGATGCTATTTGCAGCCGGTATGGGCATGGGGCTGGTTTTCTGGGGTGTGGCTGAACCGTTACATCATTATCATATGCCGCCAACGGCTGAGCCGCAAAGCCCGGATGCCGTTGCAGAAGCGATGCGGTTTAGTTATTTTCACTGGGGACTGCATCCCTGGGCGATTTATGTCGTTTTTGGCCTCTTGATTGCGTTGAACCACTTTCGCTATGGCATGCCGCTGGCGCCACGAACATTGCTATATCCATTGTTCGGCTCGCGAATTCACGGCTGGCTGGGTCATGTAACAGATGCTTTCTGTACTGTCGGGACGCTTATCGGGGTAGCAACATCGCTGGGATTGGGCGCGATGCAAATCAATGCAGGGCTTAACCGAATCACTGATATCGATTATTCGGCAACGGTTCAAGTATGGATTATCACCGTGATAACAGTCGTTGCCACATATTCCACGGTCAGCGGCGTTTCTAAAGGTATTCGTTATCTGAGTGTACTGAATTGCGTGCTCATGGGACTGTTTCTGGTTTTCGTATTCAATGCGGGACCTACCGCTTATCAGATGGGCACCTTTGTCACGGCTCTATCAGATTATATGCTCCATTTTGTACCGGATAGCTTGTGGCTTGACACGCGCCCGGATACCGACTGGCAAACGCACTGGACAATATTTTACTGGGGGTGGTGGTTTTCCTGGAGCCCGTTTGTCGGCATATTTATAGCGCGTATATCCAAAGGCCGGACTGTTAGGGAATTCGTCGGATGTGTACTTTTGATTCCAACGTTAATTAATTTTGTCTGGTTTGCGGTATTTGGCGGGACCGGACTTTATATCGAAGAACACAACGGCAATATCGCCGATCCGGTTATAGAAAATGTGGCAATGTCACTGCATATCCTGCTGGAATATCTTCCCTGGACGGCAATGATGCAATGGGCTGGCTTAATTCTGGTTGTAATCTTTTTTATTACATCTTCGGATTCGGGGTCTTTTGTCGATGACATGGTTACATCCGGCGGCAATCCAAATCCTCCCGTAGCCAATCGTGTTTTCTGGGGTGTTTCCGAAGGCGCGGCTGCGGCTGTTTTACTGATGGCCGGGGGGCTTCAGGCACTTCAGGCAGCCTCGGTGTCAGCCGGTCTGCCGCAAAGCCTGTTATTGTTACTCGGATGTGTTGGTCTGGTGAAAATTTTAAGGACAGAATCCGTTAAATGACGCAAGGAACAGTTTTATTTTATTTATGGCTTTCTTGCATGCATTCAGAAGCGCCAGTCCAGTTGTAGACCGACAATGTTAATATGTTCTGAAAATTTTCCAACCAGTTGATCGCCTGTGGTGCCGGTTCTGTTGACAGCCGCATCGCTGATAAATAAATGCGCATAGGCGGCATGCAAATTGATGTTTTTGAACACTGCGTATGAAATACCGGCAGTCAGCCAGTAGCGATCGTTATCGGGAATTCTTGGCGATCTATACGTGGATTCAGGAACCGGCGATTCGTCATAGGCAAACCCGGTACGTAGCGTCATTTTGTTAATTATGGGCGAATAACTGACCCCAAAACCCAATCGCCAGGTATCTTTCCATTTCAAGACCTGGGCATCGTCTGGCTGGGCAGATGAAAATTGTGTTCTCAATTCCTGAATATGGCTCCAACGCGTCCACATCGCGTCGGCAGTAACTGCCCAATAAGAATTCAGTTGTCGATATACGCCAAACATCACATTGTCCGGTAGCGTGACAGACGTTTTAGCGCGGTTATCGACAAAAACATTATTCTGCGTCAGCAATACTGCATTATCCGGCACGGTAAAATTTGCATCGCCGCGCACATTATGGTGAACTTTTGACCGATAACTGACACCGAGTCGTGTCTTGATGTTTGGCGCATAAAAGACGCCAATATTATAACCAACGCCAACGCTGTCCCCTTTTAGTGAAACATGTCCGTCTGCCATTTGCGGCAAAAGACCTTGTCCTGCACATACGGCAGGATTTGTTGCCTGTAAACAGATCGTTCCAAAATCAATGGCATTTGTGAGCTTGGATTTCAGGTACTGGACATCAAAGCCGGCACCGACCGATAGCGTTTCTGTTAGTTTAAAAGAAGCGGCCGGATTGAAATTGACTGTGACAAATTCCGAATCAAGCGCCTGATAGCGTCCTTTCCAGTCTGAGTGATAGCTGCTTTGCATGCCAAACGGTATATTGACCCCTAAACCGACAGCTATCCGTTCAGACAAACGCTGTACATAATAAAAGTTAGGAATGAGAACTGTCCCGGGTGAGTCGCCGCCGTTTCCACCTTGCAGTGGCGCACCGCCGAGTAGCGGGCTTAGCTGCGAAGCGCTGTCCTGGAATCTGGCAGACGGAATTGCAACATATCCCGAAAAAGAAAGTAATTTGCCACTGACGTGATTCATGGCGCCAGGGTTGAAAAATACCATGCTGCCATCTTCGAGATTGGTTGGAGCACCGGAAAAAGCATGGCCTAACTCCTTGACGCTATGCTCCATTACAGCAATACCAGCGGCTAAAGCCGATGATAAATAAGCACATAACAAAATGCCGGACAGACAATATAAACTTTGATGAAAGTAAATAGGGGGGTTCAGTTTAATGATTTATCTCCAAAATTCTATTGTTAATCGGGTTATTACGATAGAATTAAAATTTGGACAATCGAAATTGTTCTTTTAAAAATTAAACCTGCTTTTTTGTATGCGTTTTGTTTTTGTATACGATTACTTTCTTGAGTTTAAATTAATTTTTTCTTTTTCTTGATAATTTTCATGCATCTTAGAATTTTACGCAATAAACGGGAAAGCTTCCAATGATTTAGGTTGCAATGAAAAATGACCACAGGAAACCGTTAGCGTCAAATCATGATAATGATTCGAAATTAGCGGTATCAGATCATACTGCAAAAATTCGTGTAGAACAGATCAAGCTGCTTTTTCAATTAAGCAAGACAGCTTTTCTGGCTACGCCTGTTCTTGCGGTCATTCTAGTTCTGGTTCATTGGAATCAAGTGTCCAGACAATTATTGCTGGTCTGGTTGGCAGCAATCTGTTTGTTGACACTGACAAGATTCTTTCATGTGAGCGCATATCTTGATCAAAACACGCCGGATCACAAGCTAGTCAAAGCAGTTTATGGTTTTTTGTTTGGCGTATTCCTGGCCGGCGTTTTGTGGGGTCTGGCCGGCGGCATTTTTTTTGTCAATGAGAGCCCGGTTCATAAGTTATTTCTAGCTTATTTACTTGGCGGGATAGTAGCAGGCGCAATGGCGACACTCTCCTCATACCAGGGCGCATTCTTAATTTTTTCAATACCCGTGATGCTGCCGTTTAGCTATCAGATTATTGTGCATGGCGGCGAAACCCATCTTGCGATGGCCCTAACGTATCTGTTATTCCTTTTATTGATGATCAAGATTTCTACAAGAAATTTTAACACCATCAGGGATACGTTGCGTTTGCGTTTTGACAATTCAGATCTGGTCGACCGTTTGCTTGTGGCTAAAGAACAACAATTCCTGTCCAATGAGGCGTTAAAAGCCCAGATCGAAGAAAAAAAACGGGCAGAGCAAGCATTACAGGCTGCAAACAATCTGCTCGAGCAACGTGTCGATGAACGTACCGAAGCGTTAGTACAATCCAACGACAAACTAGAACAAGAGAAAGAACTATTCAAAGTCACTTTGGCCAGTATTGGTGATGCAGTCATTACGACTGATTTTCTCGGTAATGTCATGTATTTGAATCCGGCTGCAGAGCTTTTGACAGGGAGCAACAATCATGAAGTAAGGGGCAATCCTTTACAGCACGCCTTTCAGTTTGTTGATATCGTTAGTCAGGAGCCATTGAAAGAGTTACACATTGATTATTTGAAAAAAAGCCCGCGAAAGGGTGAAAACCGTGAATGTTTGTTAATTTGCAAAAATAATCACAAGTTTGTGATCAATTATGTCATAGCGCCCATTCATGATAGCAAAGCAAATATCATTGGAACGGTACTGACTTTCCGTGACGTAACCGAGCAGCGTAAATTGACACAAAAACTGACTTATCAGGCGACCCATGATGCTTTGACAAGTTTGCTCAATCGAAATGAATTTGAAAGCCGGCTTGGACAAATTCTTAAAACCACACGGGAGAATCATACCCATGCATTGCTCTATCTGGACCTGGATCAATTCAAAGTGGTTAACGATACTTGTGGGCATGATGCCGGCGACGAATTATTGCGGCGTGTCAGTGGATTATTGCATGCAAGGTTGCGTAACCGAGACACTTTTGCGCGCCTTGGCGGGGATGAATTCGGAATTATCCTGGAGCATTGCCCACAGGAAAAAGCACTGCGTATAGCGCATATGTTGCGTGAACTTGTTCAGGATTTCCGCTTTCAGTGGCAGGGTAAGGTTTTTACAATCGGCGTCAGCATCGGATTGTTTCCGATCAATCGTACGAATATAAATCCGGCAAAGGCGTTGAGTGCCGCGGATAGTGCTTGTTATGCAGCCAAGGACAGTGGGCGTAACCGGATCCATGTTTATCAGGAAGAAGACAGTATTTTATTAAAACGGTCTGGTGAAATGCAATGGTTGCCACGCATTCAAAAGGCCATCGAAGAAAACCGGTTTCTGCTTTATTATCAACCTATCCTGCTCATTGCCAATACAAAAGAGCAGGAAGAGCATGGAGAAATTCTGTTACGTTTGCAGGATGAACAAGGTAATTTGATATCGCCCGGTGCATTTCTACCTTCTGCGGAACGCTATCATCAAATGCAGGCACTTGATCGCCTGGTAGTTGAGCGTTCGCTTAAATTACTCAAAGCAGCTTCTTGGAAGCGAAAAAAAGTGATTTACGCAATTAACTTGTCTTCACAGTCTCTGGGTGATGAGGATTTTCTTGATTTTGTTATCGACAGCATCAAAAAATATAATGTAAATCCTTCCAGTCTTTGTTTCGAAATCACTGAAAACGTTGCTTTGGCAGACTTAAAGCATGTAACCCGGTTTATTACGACGCTCAAGAAACTGGGTTGCCGTTTTTCTATGGACGATTTTGGCAGTGGTTTGTCATCATTCGGCTATTTGAAGGATATTCCAATTGATTACCTTAAAATTGATGGAAGGCTTGTTAAGGATATGATTGCAGACCCGGTCGATCGTGCAATGGTCGAGGCGATACATAATATTGGCCATGTCATGAAACTCAAAACAATCGCTGAATGGGTTGAGAATGACGCCACACAAAATTTGCTAAAGGAAATGGGTGTTGATTATGTTCAAGGATACTGGCCTGCCAAACCTTATCGGATAGAAGGGGAGAATGACACATTCGCAAATAAATAAACAATAACCGTTGATTTTGTTTTGTGTCGTTTCAGTCTGTTAACTTCCCGTTAAGAAATTCCAGTATTCCCCCGGTTTCGGTGTGGCGAATACGCGTTATGCCGCCGTTACTGATTTTAATTCGATATAGTCCAATAGGTGCAGCGTGAACAACATGTGCAGCAATGGCGCGAATCACGCCGGCATGCGTTACGACCAAGCAATGTTGACCCTGATAGCGTATTACTGTGTCATCATAAGCGGAAACGACCCGCTGGATAAAACCGCCAAGGTCCTCAGCACCTGAAGGACGATGCTTGACCGGATCTCTCAGAAAATCCAGATATTCTGCAGCCTTGCCAATTTTAATTGCTTCATGACTGAGGCCTTCCCAAATGCCAAAACCCACTTCCTTGAATCTGGGTTCGACAGAAACACCGATTTGATGCCGTTTTCCCAGGGCTTCAGCGAAAGCATGGCAACGTGCGAGAGGAGAGCTGATAATCTGTTGCCAATATGAATAGTTGCCGACAGCATCCCACATTTGTATCCAGCCTTGTTCTGTGAGCGGATCATTGATAGTATAACCGCGATATTTGCGTCCACCAACGGGTTCGCCATGTCTGATGAAGTCAACAATGGTTTCTTTCATGCTATAAAATAGTTATTAAATGTAAATTTTAATCTTGTTAAATTTTACAGCTTGCGCATTAAGCAGTAAGTACAAAGGGGTTAAATTGATGCGCCTTCCTCATTTTGGGCGCATAGCGGAAACTGCTGTAACAGTTCTCTGAGTTGCGCATGATCGAACGGTTTGCTGAGGTGTTCATTCATCCCGGCGTCGAAGCACTCCCGTTTGATGTGTTCGAAAGCGTGCGCCGTCAACGCTATAATCGGTATCGGCGCAGCTTTGTTTCTTTGCTCAATGTTTCGGATATGCCTTGTCGCCTCAAATCCATCCATGACAGGCATGTTACAGTCCATTAGTATCAGGTCAAAATGTTGTGTTGAAAACGCATTAATTGCTTCAGCGCCATTGCATGCCAGTGCAACTTTGCAATTGAAATTTTCCAGCATTGCTTTGCTTACAATCTGATTGACTTCATTATCCTCGACAACCAGTACATGGGCCGACGGTTTATTCGCCGTCAGCGCCGTATTGGCAGTCGGTTTGACCTCGGCAATATTTTCTGCCTCAGAAATTTGATATTCGAGCGGGATATATACAGTAAACCGGGAACCTTTCCCAAGTTCGCTCGATACCGTAATTTTACCGTCCATAAGCGTTAATAAATTATGGGTAATGGCCAGACCGAGCCCGGAGCCGTTAATATGCTGAGTCGTTTCACCAACCTGAGAAAATTCCTGGAATAAGCGCGCCTGATTCTCTGCGGAAATGCCTATGCCTGTATCAGTTACGGTAAACTGTAATGCTGCCATTTCTTGTCCGGGTTGCTGGACGCACTGCACCTGAAGATCAACATGGCCTTTATGCGTATACTTGAAGGCATTGCCGAGCAAATTAAAAAGAATCTGCTTGATTCGGTGTGAATCGCCAATTAATTGATAGGGAAAATCACATGCAAAATTGACACTAAATCCCAGCGCTTTTTCCCTGGCTTTGATTCGGAACAATAATTCAACTTCTTTAATACAGGCATGCAAATCAAACGACTGATTAACAATGGAAATTTTTTTCGCTTCTATTTTGGCAAAGTCAAGAATATCATCAATGATGCGCAGGAGCGTACGCCCTGAATTTTGAATCATGCATAGATAATTTTCCTGCTGACTATCAAGCTGCGTTGTCGCCAGAATTTCTGTTAAGCCGAGCACGCCGTTCATTGGTGTGCGAATTTCGTGACTCATTGCTGCCAAAAAAGCTGATTTTGCTTTATTTGCGGACTCCGCTTGTAAACGCGCCTGTTCCAGATCAGTCGCCTGCTTTTCCAATAGTACCGCCTGTTGACGCATGATCCAGTAATTATCATACTGTAATTTTCCGTTGTGGATGGAAAACAGGAAAAAACCGATCCCGGAAATCAGTATTACCCAGCTGATATTGCCGGAAGTGAACAAAACAAGGCTGATGAGGCTTGGCACGTAGATCAACACGGCAAAAGTGAGCATCAAACGAAAACGCGGAGAAACGGCTGCAATCCCGCCGGACAGAAACCCGACTGTCGATAAAATGGCAAGCGCTGTTCCGTTATCAATACTGCTGACCGACAGAAAAATCCATATCAGAAAAATAGCCCAGGTTATCGCTGTCATGCTATAGAGCGTCGTCACGGAATGCTCATGAACCAGTTTATTAGCGTTCTCCTGATCTAGAATACGGCCGCAGACGAATAAACGCATTGCCGCCAGAATAACAAATAATACAACGATAACAGCAATATAGGATTGTGCGAGCAGCACGGGAGAGATCAAAATGATAGTGATACTGAATGGAATATAAAAAAGGCCGCCTAGACGCATGCGTCTTGCCATATCCTGATTGGTACCGATGCGTACCGATTCAAGATTTGCGATTTCCGGTTCTGACCACATAGACATATTGCCTGTTCTGCAAGTTATTTTTAGAAACGCTTGATGTTCTAAAAAGGTAAAGTATGTTAAGACAGAAGACAATTTGAGTCTATAATTAAAAAGCGAATGAAATGCAGGCTATTTTGATTTAACGATGACACAAAATTATGCTGTGCCGGGTTAAAGAAAACTTTGTTGGTCGAACCGGCCGGATTATCAGACAATTTTTACAATGTGGCTACAAAAGCAAATCCATCTAAAAGCACGTTCCCGCGGATTTCATTTAATCACACAAGAAATTGTGCAGCAATTGCCTGAACTCAGTGACGTTAGTGTGGGACTGATGCACCTTTTTATACAACATACATCAGCTTCGTTAACCTTGAATGAAAATGCGGACCCAACCGTTCGCCAGGATTTTGAATCCTATTTTAATCATGCGGTGCCAGAAAATGAACCGTACTACAAACATGTTAACGAAGGCAGCGATGACCTGCCTGCGCATTTGAAATCCAGCCTGCTCGGTTGTGGCCTGACAATTCCTGTTACCGATGGCCGCCCAAATCTTGGTGTCTGGCAGGGGATATATCTGTGTGAGCACCGAAATTATGGCGGTAGCAGAAGTCTGGTAATTACGGTTTTTGGAGAATAGCGTTTAGCGCGTTACAACTCACGATGGCGCCGATGATTGATGATTACTGATGTAATCAATAATATCCTTGACGCAGTGAAAATCCTTAACTTCATCATCCTCGAAAGTCACGCCAAACGTTTCTTCGGCATCAAATAAAAGTTGAACCCGGTCCATAGAGTCGAGACCCAGTTCTTCAAATTCTGAAGTGGCGTTGATTGTTGAAACATCGACATCGTCAACTTTGGATGCGATAAATTCAATCACTTTTTCTTCAATATTTTCAGTATTCATTTTTGATTTTACCTTTATTTTAGACAGTTGCGAAAATGAGGCTTACATTGTTGCCGCCAAACCCAAAAGCATTGCATAAGGCGACATTTGCTGATTTTTTTAGTGCCTGGTTGGGCGTATAGTTGAGATCACATTCCGGATCAGCTTCGTCAAGATTGACGGTGGGATGAATAATACCGGTTTGCAGCGACATAATTGCGGCAATACTGCCGATTGCTGCGGATGCGCCGATCGTATGGCCGATCATGGATTTTGTGGCGCTGATCGCAATATTCTGCGCATGCGCTCCAAAAACCTGCTTGATTGCATTGGTCTCGACAATATCGCCCAACGGTGTGGATGTCGCATGTGCATTGATATAATCAACTGTTTCTGGTTTGATGCCGGCATCTCGAATGGCAGTTTCCATGGCCGCGACCTGTCCATCCATATCAGGTGCCACGATATGCGCCGCATCGCATGCACAGCCGTAGCCCGCAAGCTGCGCATAAATTTTTGCCCCCCGTCTTTTTGCTGCTTCCTCTCTTTCCAGAACGAGAATACCTGCACCTTCACCCATAACAAAACCATCACGGCCTGCAGCAAATGGTCGCGAAGCATGTTCAGGGTCGTCATTAAATCCGGTCGATAGCGCATGTAAAGCTTCAAAACCGGCAATGGTCAATGGTAAAACACAAGCTTCGGCACCACCGGTCAGGACAACATCCGCTTTTCCTGTCCGTAACAGGTCTAACCCCATGCCGATGGCATTACCGCCCGATGAGCATGCGGTACTGCAAGTCAGATTAACGCCTTTTAAACCATATTGCGTAGCTATCCATGCCGCTGCGGAATTTGCCATGGTTCTCGGTACGGTAAACGGGGGGATAGCCTTATTCTGAAGCCTGCGTTCAGCGGATGCTTCAAAAGTTGCAAACCCGCCCATGCCTGAACCCAGACTGACTGCCAGCCGGCGCGGCTCATAACAATCAAGACTGCCGGCATCTTCCATTGCCTGATTGGCGGCGTGCAGGGCAAGCTGCGTAAACCGGTCGGTTTGCTCGATTTGCTTGTTCTTTAGAAAAGATTTGGGATCAAAATCAGCGATTTCACCTGCAATGCGGGAGCGATTATTCGATGAATCAAAGCACTGAATACTGCGTATCCCGTTTTTGCCGTTTATGGCCGCACTCCAGAATTGATCTATGCCGGAGCCTATCGGTGAAACAATTCCCAGTCCGGAAACAACGATGCGCATATTAGATTTTAGAAAAGAATCTAGAAATGTAACAAAACCAGGATAAATAAATACATAGCTTAACCAAAAACGAATATACTTCAAAGATCGATTTGTTGTCAAACGCATTGATAAGTATTGGAAAAACCTCACTCGGATATCAGGTTTATTCGGTTTTTTGTGTATTGCTAACCGGTTAAAATGACTCAAACTTTTTTACGCTTAACCCTTAACCAAGCGTCTAACCGGATAGTGTTCGATTAATGCCATCGAGTCGATAGCCTGAGCCTTGAATCTGCCAACAGGGGAGAACGTGCTGAAAACTGTATGACTTTGCACATGTTCTGGGGATGAAAAGAATTCTTTTAATGATACTTGTTTTTGGCATAGTTATTCCTTCCTGTGCCTTCTACAGGCCGGTCGATGATATCTATTCCGGTATCCATGATCATCCGGCTACAAGACATGAAAGAATCGCATTCTCCGGTTTTTATCTGCCATCATCAAGAACCGCAAGCAGTATGCGGGATAAAAATAACTACAAAATTAAATTACTGACCCGTGAATTTCTGGATCCGGATTTAACCGCGTCACCACTGTTTGGATATTATTCCTATTTGATCTTTACCGATCAATCCGGCACAACATATCCCATGAGAAAAGAAGCTGCCAGAGCTTTCATGTGTCAGCTCGAAGAAACGGACAGATCAAAAGCCGTCGGCGTAAATACAAAAAATATGGCTGTTTTTTATGCACCTGTGAAACCCGGTACGACAGGCAAAATAAAAAAACATGCATCGGGTGAAACACTGCTCATGCACTACAACTATACTTTTGCCGAAGCACTGATGGCTAAAATTAATAACAAAAATCCTAATGAGAACCTCAACGAAAATTTTACAACTGGAATTATTGCGCATTTAACCCCGTTGAGTCTTAGCGATGATGACCCCATCATGCTGGACAGACTGGAAATTATTAACCTGAGCAACATGCAGCCGGCACAGATTGGCGCGGTAATCCGGAAATTACGTCAAGCGGTTTTGACCGATGACCAAATTTCAGAAATTAGAATTCCATCAAATAAACAACAAGAGATATTACAGGGAACGGGACTTGAAACCACTCCAGTTTACGTTGATCCAGTCATAGAAGATTTTGCCGCCATCTTCAGACTAATTTTGGCATCGACTAAACATTTAATGCCGCAGGTTGAAACCGCAGAGGCATCCTCAATTATCTGCAAATAATTGAAAATGGGTGAATACATCAATATTTATATTTTTTTTTCTGAATTTGATCAATTTTTTTTTGATTAAAATGCAATTACAGTCAACTTTAATATTGGATGAACAGGTATGGCGCTCAGTAAGCAAATTAAAGAATTTAATACTTACCTAAAAAACAATGAATCCGTTTTGGACCGTGACTTTAAACATGTTTCGGACAAAATTATGTTGCACTGGGGATATCCGGAATTTTATCCTTTCATAAAAAAATTACTCGTTAATAATCCAGATCGTAATCGAAAAGGTTTCCCAATCGAAGCAATGCAGGAAATCTATAAACTTTATGAAATACATACCGACTTGTTTCCACACATGGATTCCAGGGATTAATTCATAATATAGTATTGCCTAAATAACAAAACCTTATCCAATTCCAGGAAAACCTGAAGACATGATACTCAGTCATGGCAGTATTCGTTAGTAGCGCTGTCCTGGCAAGTGTCATGTCATTCAACCCTGATGCCGCAGCATACCAATCCAACGTAAAAACGCATCCTCGTCAGTAGCCTTTGCAGTGGTTGTCCGGATTAACCAAACTTGTTGAAAGCATAGTTCTATTTATCGAGAAGTATTGCCTTGACAAATAATTTCCCACACCATAATTGCTAATAATTTATATTATGTAAAATTAATCGCAGACGTTACAATAGACGGCTTACGGACAAAATACAAAACTTCATTTTTAATTTTTGGCTTTCTACTTAAAAAATCCATCTTATTCAAATTTTAAAAAACTTACCTATCTAATTTACTCAAAAAATGAGGTTGTCAAGACTTACTTATTATTTCTATAGATCAAAAATAATTCTTCCTGAATAGCACGACTAACAATTTCTTTTAATTTGTAGTACAAATCACGCTCAAATTGGGTTAATCGTTTTTTACCGCTATGGACTATGTTTGATCTAATTTCATAAATTTTGTCAAATATTTCTAAAATTTCTTCTCTTTCTACAAAATTTTTACCAATAAAATATGCACATCTGTTACCAAGTAGTCTACCAATACCAATCAAGTCAGACACTTTCTTATCACCAAATAAAATTTCCAAAGCAACCATTGTTTGAATAAAAGAAAGCAGTTCATTATTACCCAAGAAACTTTCAAAATACCATTTAGCAGATAGCATCAACTTTTCAGTAAATTTATCCTGAGAAAGTACTAGAGCTAATACCTCCAATATTTCTTTTATTGATTTGATATTAGAAGAGTTTATATCCAAGCCATATAAAACTTCAGCAAAGTCTTGGTTTAATTCAATAGATTTTATATATTTCCAAGGCGAATCTTCTTGATGCACATGTACTAAATTACTAATGCGAGCCAGTAATAATGGACGTCGCCTCTGATTAACATTTAATAATTTTATGGCTATTGCTATTCCTAGAAATGATTTAAAAATATCAATAGCTTCATTCTCAGAATTCGTTGAAATATACTTACTCTTGCATACAAAACCACTGTATTGGACTTGTATATATGAGATTTCCTTAATCAAAAATAAGGGTTCATTAACATTTTTCTCAGAAAAGGAATCATTTGAATTCAGTTCTAAATTGTATGCTTTGATAAATTTTTCATTTGGTTTAATTATTTTAATCTTATCGGAAAGCTCATGGGTATCACCTTCAACAAACTTAGAAATCTGGGAATTCAACCTAAAAGTAAAAATATATTTCCATGGAAGACTATTAAATGACTTAATTAATCGTTCTGATACTTTATGGCTATCTTGATATCCTTCAATTTGTGTTAGTTTTCTTTTAGGTATATTAGGATCATAATCGAGTTTATCACTTAACTCCTCAGATGTCAGTTTTCACCCCAATAGAGCCAGTCCAATTTCACCGTAATGGAGCCAGTGAAATTTCACTGTAATGGAACCATTTAATTTTCACCATAATGGAGCCATTCACTAGGCATCATTAACCAGATTTCAGGTTCGGATTTTCTATTACTGCTGGTTATTCTGTTGATTTTTTATCAGAGGATAACCATGAGCAACAGGAGATTCGAAATGTTTGAATATCGTCAAATCATAGTTCGCATGAGACTTGGAGATTCCGACCGGGCATTAGCCAGAGCTGGGCTGATTGGTCGGCCCAAAGCCAAGGCGCTGCGGCAAATTGCCTTGCAACAGGGCTGGCTGGATACAGACCGTCATCTGCCGGATGATGAAGTGCTTGCACAGTACTTGAATCAACGGGCACAAGAATCCTCTACAACGACAGGTTCCTGCGTTGAACCTTACCGTGATACCGTCGCGCAATGGGTTGCCAACGGGGTACAAGCCAAGACTATCTACCAAACCCTGGTACGCAACAATCGGTTCGCCGGCAGTTACGCCTCTGTTTATCGGTTTGTCCGTTTATTAAAGCCAACACAGCCCAATGCCACCATGCATCTAGAGTTTGAACCTGCCGAAGCGGCGCAGGTTGACTTTGGTACAGGCCCGAGACTGGTTGATACCCGAACGGGCGAAGAACTTAAAACCTGGTTCTTTCTGATGACACTGTGCTGGAGTCGCCATCAGTATGCCGAGCTTGTCCTGAACCAGAAGGTTGACACCTGGCTGAACTGTCACCGCCATGCTTTTGAATGGTTCAATGGCGTTCCTGGGCGGATCATTATTGATAACGCCAAATGTGCAATTACCCGTGCCTGCATCTATGACCCCCAAGTGCAAAGAGCTTATGCGCAATGTGCCGAAGGCTATGGTTTTAAAATCGATGCCTGTCCACCTCGACAGCCGCAGAAAAAAGGGCGTGTGGAATCGGGTATCAAATATCTCAAGCACAGTTTTACACCGTTACGCGAATTCCGGAATCTACAGGATGCCAACCGGCAATTGCATGACTGGATACTCCATGTAGCGGGCAACCGTATTCATGGTTCCACCCATGAAAAGCCCTTGTCACGCTTCAGCCTGGAGCAACCGCTGTTGACACCTTTGCCAACCAATCCACCGGAACTGGCCAGCTGGCACAAGGTCAAGGTGCATCGGGACAGTCATGTGCAGTTTGAGAAATGCTTGTACTCGGTGCCATTCAGACTGATCGGCCAGTCGCTTTGGTTAAAAGCCAGTTCTGCGACCATCCGGGTTTTCCGTGACCATGAACTGGTAGCTGTACACCCCCGGCAATCGCGCCCTGGTGCGCGTTCCACTTCAGATGACCATCTGCCGCCGGAGGCCATTGCCTGGAAAATGCGCGACCCTCAGTGGTGCCTGAAACAATCGGAAGCAATCGGTAAACACTGTCATCAACTGGTCAGACAACTATTCGCCGACCGGGTGCTGGATAATCTGCGCGCGGTCCAGGGATTAATCCGGCTGAAAGATAAATACGGTGCTGCCCGGCTTGAAGCTGCCTGCCAAAGAGCGTTGGATTACCACAATCCACGCTACCGCACCGTCAAGACCATCCTTGAAAAAGGCCTCGATCAACATCCCTCGGCACAATTGGCCTTTGACAATCTGACCGACAGCTATACCGGCCAGGGTCGCTTCTGCCGGAACATACAAACCTTACTAAAACATTAACTAATAAAAGGAGAAAATCATGAATCCAATCCCCGAACTGACACCGATGCTCAAACAGCTCAGACTCTCCGGTATTCTCGACTCACTGGAGTCCCGCAATAAACAGGCAATCGATAAAAAGCTACCATATCCTGAATTTCTCGCCCTGCTGATCGCCGATGAGGTGGCGCGACGAGAGCAGAAGCGTTTCGCTTCTCGCTTGCGGCGTGCGGCTTTCCGCACCCAGAAAACACTCGACCAGTTCGACTTCAACTTTAATCCAAACATCAACTCGGCATTAATTCATGAACTGGTCACCGGCCGCTTCATCGAAGAAAAGATTGCCGTGCTCATCGCAGGCCCCTGTGGCACCGGCAAAAGTCATATCGCACAAGCGATTGGCCATGCCGCAGTACGACAGGGACATGACGTCCTATTTACCTCGCAGTCACAACTGCTCAGTTCATTGCACGCCGCACGAGCAACCGACACATATGACCGCAAGTTCCAGAATATGGCGAAAATACCACTGCTTATTATCGATGATTTCGGCCTTAAACCGCTTCGCCCGCCCCATGACGAAGACTTCCATGATCTGGTGGCTGAACGGTATGAACGCACGGCCACAGTGATTACCAGTAACCTGGACTTTGGCGAATGGGGCGATGCCTTTCCCAACCAGTTGCTAGGTGCTGCAACCCTGGACAGACTCAGACATGGCGCTTACCGTGTTGTCCTGGATGGCAAAAGTTATCGCTCGCCTAAACCTATGAACGAGCAACTTGAAAAACAACATAAAAAAGGTAAATAATACACCCTGTCTGAACCCGAAAATTTGCGTTTTAAAGTGGCTCCATTAGACCGAAAACGGGTGGCTCCATTAGGGTGAAATTTGACATCAGATAACTGATCAAATAAAAAAGGGTATAAAGGACGCCCGCCAATATATAGATCTAGATCATGTCTGGTTTGTTGATCTTTGGTAGTTTTTTTATTTTCTCCAAACCCGGGAAGAAGTCCATCCGTTTCATCTAAAGTATCCAGATAATCAACGTTATCTAAACAACCTTCTCTTACTGATATTTTAGAAAGAGCCTTTTCTAACTCAAGTATTAAGTTATTTAAATACTTTTTGTTTAAATTTAGAGGCATAAATTTTTATTAAAAAGTTTTCTATCTATAGACGCAAAACGGGTATGACGAAAGTACTTCAAACTCTTTGTACGTTTTTAGGTTTATACTTGTTACTGCTTGTGACCTGGTTTTCTGCGGTGAAGGTCGTACATGCGCTGTGCGAATATTCCGGCGGGCCGCTGGCGGAATTCTAATATGACGCTTTGCATGTCCGGTGGCACTTCTTCCAACTCAGGCATGTGTCCGGCATATCCATTTGCTAAAATAATCGGCGCAGCCGATGCAGCAAAGGTTAGATCAGCCAAGGTGAATTGTTCACCCAACAGGTAGGGTCTTCCATCTGAGAGCGCCGCTTCGACACGATCAAACCCATCGCTTACTGTCTTGATACCTTTGGCGGCATTGGCTTCGCTTAATTTTAAACTGACGATCAATGCAAGCTTAATCACTGGGTAAAATACCTGCGCTAATGGGGGTTCCGCCCGGGGTGTTCCACTCGTAAAACTCGGCCATATCAATTGTTTGTGTTTTAGGAGGTTCCAGTACATATATTGCACCGTGCCTAACCGCATTGTTTTATGGTAATAGTTTGTTTCAGCCAATACCCGCTGTCCAAGTTCACCATCTGGTATCAGCCGGCGTTCGGGTGGTGCCAGTGGATCAAAATGGGCGGTTATTCCGGCCTCGGTTTTATACCGACTGGATCCGTAGACGACCACCGGACGGTCACTATTGGACGCTTTATACCAGGCAAGGGCAAGTACGTGGAAGATGGGTACGTGCATGCTTTCGCGATGCGCCATGCCCCAGTACTCAAAACACCAGCGACAAACATCGGTACTGACTGCCGGCGCAAGGTTTACCAGTAAAGGTGCTTTCATTGTGTTACTCCTTATGATCAGATATATTGTATTCAGTGTCTGAATTGAATTGACTTGAATTGACTGGATTTCGCGAAATGCCTTGCGCGCAATTTATTTGCCGCCACGACGCAACTTGCAGGTTTTTAATTTGCCTTGTTTTAAATTCAGTTTAGCGATACTTAAACTATCTCATTCTGATCTTTAGTACCACATTTGAGGCATTTATTATTAAAAAATCCTTGTTTTGTGCATTGACTAATTTTCTGCCGATTACAACCACTGTTGCCGCAATTTTTACACTTTAATAAGGTGTGATGACAAATGCTGCGTTGACCTCCACTGATAATAGTACCCAGACAACGAGTCATGGTTTAGCCCTCCTTACGTTGAGAATGATCCTATCAATATTTGATTGTTCTCGTGATTCCGGCAGATTAGCTAGCCCTTACGAAATACTTCACCCGGCATCAATGCCCTTCATATAATTCTTCAACCACAGCGTTGCAATGCGTCATAATTTTGGATCGCCGGAGTTTTAGCGTTGGCGTCAGCAATTCATTATCGATCGTCCAGGGTTCGTTAATAATTGCCACCTTGCGTATGCGGGCATAGCCAGGAAATTCCCGTGTTTGATGGGATATTTTATCCAGCAGGGTTTCTTCGATTTGCGCTTTCCGTTCGTCATTTTCCGCTGTTACTGCAATACCCTGCTGGGCTGCAAATTTTTTCCAGTTGTCCGTGTTCAGCACAACCAGCGCGCTAAGATAAGGCCGCGCTTCACCAATAACCATGACCTGATCAAACACCAGATCGCGCAAGATGGCCGCCTCCATATCACCCGGCGGCACTTTTTCGCCGGTGGACAATACGATAATATCTTTCAGGCGGCCAGTAATTGTGATGTGTCCTTGCGGATCAATCGACGCGACATCGCCTGAATTCAACCAGCCATCCGGCGACAGTACGGCGTCTGTCGCCTCCTGATTATTCCAGTAGCCCATCATGACATTCGGTCCGCGGATCATCAAGGCGCCCTCTTCACCGAGCTTTACCTCGACACCGGGTATCGGCTGGCCAACGCTGGATGGCACATTGTCCCCGTGCCGGTTGACGCACACTACCGGACTGCTTTCTGTCATGCCATACCCTTGCAAAATTGGCAATCCAAGGCCGATAAACACGCGGGAAATTTCAGCGGATAATGCGGCGCCACCGCTCATTGCATGATGCAGTTTTCCACCGAGTTTATCCATGAGTTTGGATGCCACCAGTTTATCCAGTATCGGCCACAACAAAAAAGACAGCCGCCAGCCGGCGCGTTTTTGCCGGTATTCAAACCGGCTGTAGCCGACGTCCGCAGTAAAATCAAACAGCCACCGGGCAAATGAAGGACCTTCTGCAAGTTTTGTGCGGATTCCTGCGTAGATACGCTCGTAAATCCGGGGTACTGAAATCAGAATGGTTGGGCGAATTGTTAGCAGATCTTCCTGTAATTGCGGAATTGAGCGCGCATAAGCAATTGTGGCGCCGCACATCATTGGCAGATAGTAACCGACGGTGCGTTCGAAAGTATGTGACAACGGTAAAAATGACAGCAGCAGATCATCCGGATTGACCTGCACAACCTGCAAGCTGCTATGCGCATTTGTCAGTATATTGTGGTGGTTCAACATGACCCCTTTCGGTTTTCCTGTCGTTCCTGAGGTATAGATGATAGTGGCCAGGCTGTACGGATCGCTGTTGATATGCTGCACATCTCCGCCTTTGGATGGCAACCAGTCTGCCAGTGCGATTAATCGATGATTATCAATGGTAGCGGCTTGATTTTCACCGGATGGCTCAACCAGTACGATACGTTGCAGGCTGTCGACATCAACACAAGTTTCACACATTTCCTGCCAGTGCGCCGCTTTTTCCAGCAACAGCAACTTCACACCTGCATCAGACAGCATATAGGCTACATTATCCGCGCGGTCTTCGGTGTAGAATGGCACAACAACAAGTCCCAGGCCTAACGCCGCCTGATCGAGCATAACCCATTCAGGCCGGTTACGCATCATCACGCCCACGCGATCACCCGGCATAAGCGATTCCTCGATCAGCGCAGCCTGCCAGCGGGCAACCTCCGCATTCATTTGTGACCAGGTATAGGTACTCCAGGCTTCCTGTTTGTCATCAAAATAACGATAGGCCACTTCCTCTGGCGTCCATTGCACCCGCTCCCTAAACAAACCATCCAGCGTTTTTGCCTGTTCAACCGTAATAATATGATCCATCTTACCTAGCCTGATTTGTTTGCGATTCTTTTTCGTCACCAGCGCCGCTTTCACTGTTCTGGCTTTCAGCAGTTGTGGAAACTGTGTCAGTCGTTTCGTTCACTGTGGCTGACACAACGGATTCCATCTTATCGTCTTTCTTTTCCGGTTCAGGTTCCGCGTCCGCAAATATGTCCGAAGACGCGATTTCGCTTAACTGACCGGATTCAAAAATTCTGGATTGCTCAATTCCGCCGATCGGTTGATTTTGCGCTGCATTTTCCTCCGCATCTGCAGACTCCTCAGGTTCTGCATAATCCGTTATCGTTGGTGCAGGCTCAGAAGGCGCTGGCGCTGTCGGTGTCGATGCCGGTGAAATTGAAGTTGTCGACGCTGCTTCACCTTTTAGATCGGATGGTTCATACGCAAAATCCTGTGAAAAATCGTCAACCTTGATAACACGGCTGCGCAAGTCCTTCATTTTTTTCAACAGTTCAAATTCGGAAGCGGTAATGACATTCAGATGATACGCTTGCGTAATCTGGTCTTTCTCGCCTTGTGCGGTAATCTGCCCAGACTTCACTGCACTGCGCACCTTGGACTCGATTGGCGCACTTTCGATAGCGCATTGCAAAGCCTGTTCCAGATCAGCGAGCGGTTCACCTGGCGTTGCTGGCACATAAATACCGGATGTTAGCCGGTCGCGTGCTTCACCGGGTTCCAGCATGAGCCGGGCAATGTCGTGCCCCAGTGTATCAGAGGGTAGAGAATAAGGTTTGCCTAACGGGAAAATCCATTTTCTTAACAGCCATACAAAAGCTTTGTTGCCGGGAAAATTGCTTAAAAACTCATCAAATGCCTGCTGAATACGATAAACAGCATCCTGTATTGACCAGTGCAGCAAAGGCAGGTCGGCCTGCGGACGGTCGTCTCCTTCAAATCGTTTGAGTGTAGCCGAGCACAGATACAGTAAACTGAGAATATCGCCCAGGCGCGCAGACAACCGCTCCTTGCGTTTCAGTGCGCCACCGAGTTTTACCAGTGCAATGTCGGAAAGAAACGCGAAATTCACCGAAAAACGAGTCAGTTGTTGATAATATACTGCTATCTCCGGCATGCAGTTCTCTGGAATGCTGCCTTTTAAGTATTTACCGAAAAGACCATGCACGATACAGTTCACCGTGTTGCGCGTACTGAATAAAACATGCCCTGTCAGTGCCGCATCAAAGGTTTTTGATGCGCGTTTCTTGTCCGGGTCATGCGCTGCATTGACTTCCTGCAAGGTATACGGATGACAGCGGATAGCACCCTGACCAAAAATAATCATATTGCGTGTCAGTATATTTGCACCTTCCACCGTAATGCTTACCGGAATATGCTGGTAGGATCGTCCCAGATAATTGCGCGGGCCGATACAAATGCCTTTGCCGCCATGAATATCCATGGCATCGTTGACAGCCTGACGCGCGCGCTCGGTCAGATGATATTTGACAATCGCGGAAATCACTGACGGTTTTTCTCCCAGATCGACAGCACCGGCTGTCATGACGCGCGCCGCGTCCATCATGTAGGTATTGCCGCCAATGCGTGCCAACGCTTCCTCTATGCCCTCAAAATAGCCGATTGGCGTTTTAAACTGCACGCGTACCCGGCTGTAGGCACCGCTGGTTCGTGCCGCCAGTTTTGCGCCACCGGCGCTGGTTGCCGGTAAGGATATCGAGCGACCAGCAGCCAGACAGTTCATCAACATGCGCCAACCCTGCCCGACGCCTTCCTGTCCACCAATGATCCATTCCATAGGCATGAATACATCTTTGCCCCAGTTGGGTCCGTTTTGAAATGCGGCGTTGAGGGGAAGATGACGCCGCCCGATGTTTAGTCCCGGCGTATTGGTCGGAATCAGTGCCAGTGTAATACCCAGATCCTCTTTCTGGCCCAGCAAATGATCAGGATCGTATAATCTGAACGCCAGTCCAAGAATTGTTGCGACCGGGCCAAGCGTTATGTAACGCTTCTCCCACGTGACACGCATACCCAGCACGTCCTGTTTGCCGTCAAACTCTCCCCTGCAGACGATGCCATAATCCGGAATTGAACCTGCATCCGATCCGGCATCCGGTGAAGTCAGGCCAAAACAGGGTACTTCTAGCCCTTTGGCCAGTCGCGGCAAATAATGATTTTTTTGTTCGTCCGTGCCGTAATGCAACAGCAATTCAGCAGGCCCGAGTGAATTCGGCACCATTACCGTTACTGCTGCGGTGCCGCTGCGCGAACCGATTTTCATCACCACCTCGGAATGCGCCAACGCCGAGAAACCCATTCCGCCGTATTGTTTGGGGATAATCAATCCAAAAAAACCATTTTCCTTGATGAACTGCCAGACTTCCGGTGGCAAATCCTTTAGATCATGCGTGATTTGCCATTCGTCCAGCATTTCGCAAAGCTGTTCGACGGGACCGTTAAGAAAAACCTGTTCTTCTTCACTGAGCTGTGGCTTGGGATAGGCCAGAAGTTTATTCCAGTCTGGTTTTCCACTGAAAAGATCGCCGTCCCACCATACAGTCCCGGCATCAAGTGCTTCCTGCTCGGTCTGGGAAATTTGCGGCAGCATTTTCCGAAAAATTTTCAAAACCTGATTGGACACAATCAGACGCCTTAAAATTGGAACGAACAAAATTAAAGCGATGACTGCCAGTAAAGACAAAAAAATATAAAATAGCGACAGGAGCATCTTTTTCCCCTTATTGATCGAACTTGGTTAGTTAAACTTCCGGTTGCCTCAGCTACGTGAACGGCATCGATGCATGTCTTTCATCAGACGTGTAGAATTCAGATTCTGTTGCAACCGTAAATTTACATGATAATCACATAAACCCCTACACCCCCAATAAAGTTTTTTGTAAAAAGTGTTGCTTAATACATACACTTTGTAGGTTTACATCAGATTAATTTCTATTATTTTATTTTGAAGGTTTTTTATGACCAATGATACATTGGATTTGGCGCAGCAATTAATTGCATTACGTTCGATCACGCCTGAGGACTGCGGCTGTCAGGAGATACTTTTACAACGGCTTGAAAAAATTGGTTTTAAAATAGAAAAAATGTGCTTTGGCGAGGTCGACAACCTCTGGGCCAGACGCGGAAATACTTCACCGGTGCTATGCTTTGCGGGGCATACCGATGTGGTGCCTACTGGCCCCTTGGCTCAATGGGAAAGCGATCCGTTCGCACCGACAATCAAAGACGGCAAGCTGTATGGGCGTGGCTCAGCGGATATGAAATCGTCTTTGGCGGCATTTATCACCGCTATCGAAGCATTTGTCGATAATCATCCTGACCATTGCGGCTCAATTGCATTATTGATCACTTCAGATGAGGAAGGTCCAGCTATAGATGGCACGGTAAAAGTCGTGGAAGCGCTCAAGGCGCGTGATGAACTGCTGGATTATTGTATTGTGGGTGAGCCAACCTGCGTGGATCAATTGGGCGATACCATTAAAAACGGCCGCAGAGGATCGCTTTCAGGAAATCTGACCGTTAAAGGAATTCAAGGCCATATCGCCTATCCGCATCTGGCGAAAAACCCGATTCACCTTGTGGCGCCCGCCATCGCCGAATTGGCGCAGATTCAATGGGATGAAGGCAACGAATATTTTCCGCCGACCACCTGGCATATTTCCAATATCAATGGTGGCACGGGTGCGACAAACGTTATCCCCGGTACGGTGAACATGCTGTTTAATTTCCGTTTTTCGACTGCCAGCACAGTTGAGTCTTTAAAAGAAAGCGTATATGCGACACTAGATAAGCACGAACTGGAATATGAGCTTGACTGGGAATTGTCCGGCAGACCTTTTCTAACGCCGGATGCCGAGCTGGCCGCCGCAATGCGTGAAGCAATTATTCAGGTTACGGCTATCGAGCCGCAACTGTCTACATCGGGCGGCACTTCTGATGGACGTTTTATTGCGGATATCTGCAAACAGGTAGTCGAATTTGGCCCCTGCAATGAAAGCATACACAAGTTGAACGAGCATGTGAATGTGGCTGATATTGAGCGGCTTTCGGCTATTTACCGGATTACCATGGAAAAATTATTACGCTAATTAACGCGCAACATTTTCATCCACTGGAAATTGGGATTAGAAAACTATGCGAGCAGCATTGCCAATGCAGCGAAATATTTCCCCGCTAAGACAAGTATTGGCAATACGATGTAATGAATTTTCGTTCCGTCATACATATTACGCGAGCCCTAGTATTATGAAGTTATTGAAAAAATAATCATTTTCCGCGCGCCACTATTCATTTAACAAAACAAGCAAGACTGACATTAAGGCAACTTGCTGTCAGTTTAATCGGCCTGCAATATTCAGCCTATTGGGGAAACTATTATTTTGTTCTAAGGGAAACCATTAGATGAACTGTTTGAGCTGTTCTTGTTCAGATAGTTCCGATAAAAAAGTCTGACCAGATAAACGCCTAATCCAGGCATTATCTGATCAGATCGGTGCAGATCAGTACAGTAAGGTTTTTCAGGTATTTATTGGCTGTTATAAGGACTCTTTAAAGTCTGTGCGCTCTTCTGCTGAAGAAGAATCATTGGATCTGAGCTTGGCCTTGTCTATTTGTGCATTGCCAGTTCCGGGTTTGCTGAAAAAATCCCGCTTCGCCTGTTCTTGAGCAATTCTTCTATGATCGGCCGCCTTTGCTAAATGTATTTCTGCCGCTTTTTCATAATTGCGTATTCTTTGCGAAACACGTTTTTTTATATGCTGGCCATTTCTGCCAAAATAACTTGTGCGCGGTTTGTTTTTGAGTATTTCTTTTTGTTGTTGTGCTTTAGTCTGCACTTCTGCAGCTAAATTCTCATAGTGATCCGCCAGCGCAACATGATTGTGATGGCTGCTTTGCGCAGCCGAAAACGCTGTCATTGGCGCACAGGTTATCAATAGAAAGAACATAATAAAAACTACAACATGGATTTCCGCGTTTGATTTCATAATTAATGACTCCAGGTAAATTCAACACGGGTTCATTCTATCCAAACCAGAACGATTTGATTATTGGGGAAACTATTGTTTTATTCTAGGGGAAACCATTAAACAGGTTTGTGGAATTAACTATTGTTCTTCAGAAATCCAGCGCGTTGCATAGCGTATCAGGTCGGCGCTGTCTTTTAAATTCAGTTTGGTGCGAATATTAAACCGATGCGTTTCTATCGTTTTAATGCTGCGTTTCAATAAATCCGCAATTTCCTGACTGCTGTGCCCCAGTCCGATGAGATGCAGCACCTCGAATTCGCTGGGTGTAAGCCTGTCGATAAGCGATTGAGGCTCAGCATTACCCGCCACCATGCGATTCAGCAATTTCGCATGCATTTTTTTGCTCAAATAAACATTGCCTTTCAGAACTTCCCGTATTGCTGAAATCAAAACTTCACCCGGCTCCTGTTTCATGACATAACCGCGTGCTCCGGCACGTAAGGCGCGTTCAGCGTATATCGTTTCGTCATGCATGGATATAAACAACACAGGCAGCCCGGGATTATGAATATGCAGGCTTTTGATGACTTCAAACCCCGAAATGGTTTTAAGCGTGACATCGAGCAAGACAATATCAATCGGATTGTCGTTTTTAAGTATGGCCAACGCTTCCTCACCATCTCCTGCCTGCGCAAAAACTTCCAGTTCCGGTTCCATTTCGATCAGCATAGCCATTCCATGCCGCATCATCGGATGATCGTCAACCAACAGGATTTGTGCTTTTGAATGTGTCATGATAATTCCATCCCATTTCCAGCCGTACTTCAGTACCTCCACCAGTTCCTGGTAGAAACTCGAGTTTAGCGCCGAGTTCTTTGGCGCGATATTGCATAATCTTAATGCCCATTCCGGATGCTTTCTCGCTTTTTGTCTCAGCAGCAAAGCCACGCCCATCGTCACTTATGGATAAGAATAGTTTTCCATTCCTGGAAAACAGGGATATCTCGATATTTTGCGCTGCACCATGCCGGATGGCGTTATTTACAGCTTCCTGGGCAATTCGATAAAAATTGAGCGCAAGATTCTTGTCATTGATGTTCGTTTCATTATCGTTTGTAAAATTACAGGTAATTGAATAAGTGTTTGCAATTCTCGATGCAAGTTTTTCGAGCGCCGCAACCAGGCCATTGGCTTCCAGCTCAAATGGCAATAGTCCCTGAGCAAGTTGTTTGATTTGGATTACCGCAGTCTGCACCTGGGATGCTATTGAAGCCGCAATCGCTATCATCGTTTCGTTTCCGGCTGCACACAATTTTTTCTCCAGCGCCCGAACCTGATATCCGACAGCAGCAATTTGCTGCCCCAGATTGTCATGCAATTCCTGCCCGATTGTAAGCGCCTGTTCCTCTGCGATAAACACCAATGCTTGTTCCAGATGTTTACGTTCAAGCCAACTCTCCAGATCACTCGCGATGGCATCGATCAGCTTCTGCTCTTCCTGGATTAGATACGGTTTGTCCTCAGGATAAAAAACGCAGATATAGCCACATTTCTTACCACTGACGCAAATGGCCGTTTGCATGATATACCCAACCGTATCACGCTGTTTGTAGCAATCATGGCATACTTTTTCGTCGCGCCCAATTTCAGATAATTCTGCGCCAGTTTGTTGCGCGTGATTCATGGCTGTATATTGCCTGCCGTCAAGTTCGATAACTGCCGATGCGATTTCCGGAAACTGCATCGCCGGTATCAGGTGTTTGAAAATACTTTGACAAACTTTTTCGAGCGATAACTCGAGACTTATGCTGCGGCGAATTTCGTAGAGGCACGTAATTTCTTTGAGTCTTTCATGTAATAACTCTTCAACCTGTTTGCGCTCAAGCCAGTCAGCCAGATCGCCTGTGATGGTGTCGATGAGCCGCTGTTCTTCCGATACCTTGCAAGCGTAATCATCAGGGTAAAAAACACTGAGCTGGCCGCAAGTCTTGCCATTGACTTCTATCTTCGATACCAATGCATGTGTTTGGTGATTGTTGTGATTCCCGGAACTGATCTGATCCCCGTCGATTTCTATCATCACGGAAATTTTCTCGGGATACTGCATTGCAGAAATTAAATATTTCAAAATTTGACGGCATACATCGTTTACCGATAATTCTGTTCCAATACTGCGCCGGATTTCATAAAGACAGGTAATTTCTTTTAATCGCTCCTGCAACTGAACTTCCTTATGGCTCAATTCAAGGGAAATTTGTTCTGCATTTTCTTTCGTGCGTTGGGCTTCCCGCTCAGAATTGATCAACCTGCGTATAAGCCCATTTAGTAGCAGTATCTCGGCGATAATTAGAACACTGAGATACACGATGATAATCTTTAGTTTTTCCCGAATTGGTTCGAACAATTCTGTTTCATCCAGTTTAAGAATCATCCCCAAGCCAAATGCGCCAAGGGGTGCATAGGCTTCAATGACCGGTATTTGCCGATAATCTCTGACCGCGACAACGCCACTTTTGCCGCTGATTGCATAATCCATTGGCAGCACGCCACCTTCCGTGGCGCGCGACAAAAACTTGAATTTGACACCGTCAACCTGGCTTAACAGGCATGCCATTTTTTGATTATTTGCCTGGGCAGGCGCGCATAATATGAATGCGCCGCTTTCACCAATTGACCGAATTTCGCCAAACCTGCGACTGAGCTGCGGCAATGTCCGCTCTGTTGTTATCCGCCCGATACGGCGTCCGCCCTGATCTGTTATCTCCTTGCTGGAATGAAGAATAAATTCCTTATCCCAAATTAATAACCTGTTATTCATATTGTCCAACGGCAAGGCATGTGCCTTATTATCTGAAAAACGACCGGCTTCAGACAGTTTTTTCCCCTGCATATCGAATACAGCTATTGCGGCAAAACCCGTCTCGGTCAGAAATCGAATATTGCGGTCCAGCTCACTGTGTGCAGCGTCATTGTCGGGGTGAGTGCTCAATGTTTCCAGTGCCTGGATCAATAGTGGATGGGAAGCTTGCGCACGTGCGTCTGCCAGGCTTTTTTCGATTTGGCTTTCCAGCAAGTGGCCCTTGCCTTGTAACGCAACATCCAGACCCCTGCCAAGCGATGACTCTATCTGTTGTCGCATAACCCCGTAGACCGCAATGCCAGTCGCCAAGGTGAGCCCTATTAACAATAAGCCGCCAATGATTATTATCATGTGGTTATCATGAATTGAAAGAAAAGTATATTTCTTTTTATGGGAGATATTTTTCATTGCCCTGGCATGTTCTGTATGCGTGATTTGTAGAGAGTTACATAACCAAACTCAAATGTATCCAATCGCTTCTTCTGATATTTTGCATTAGTTATTCTATTTGATATAAACGGGGAGACAGATAAAATTTCTAGAAAATCAGATTTTTAATGACAATAAAAAAACCCACCGAGGTGGGTTTGCAAAAAGACACCAATTAGAAGGCCACAACAGGAAGCACTTCACTTGGCTGTTTTTATTGATGTTTACACATAAGGGCTATAATTTAGCCTTTAGTTTTGCCCGTTTTTGCGTATGCAGGACGACCGGATTGTTCTGCAGCCATATTTTTATGATAAGCCGCTTTTTGTAAATTATCTTCGGCTGCTTTTTCAAATTGGTCGATTTTGAATTCCACGTGTTTTCTAATATTTTTGCCATGCTTGCCGAAAAAGCTGCTGCGTGGCTTGTGACTCAATGCTTCGATCTGCTCCTCTATTCTAGCCTGCATTTCTTTGGCTTGATTTTCATAGAAATTTGCCAGAGCATTATGATCAACATTGCCTTGACTGTTTGATGCAGTTGAATCGAATTCTGAAGCAAAAGAACTTGTTGGCGCTGCAAAAATGATAAAGGCGATGATTAATACCAGGGTTGAATATAGAACTGTTTCTGTTTTCATGATAAGGCCTCCTGCATTAAATTTGTTCATCTTGAAAACAAGTTTAAGCAAACCTACAAACTTTGCATATTGGGATTACCATTAATCTTGTCTAAGGGAAACCATTATTTAGGATTATCTGAACGTAAATGTTTTCATTGTCCATTGATTTATGAAGCACTCGATAGATAGAAATCCCGTCTTTAGTGGGTTCATAGTAGATCACATGAGAAATAACGTTCCATGCATATAAATTAGGAAGTATGTGGTTACAATTTTTTCCTTGCTTATATCGAGTGTGGACAGCCTGTGCTGAGCCATAGATTCTGTGAAAATATATTGGACACGGTTTGGCCCCGAAGATTATGTGGGGTGCCAAGACACCAGGGGCAAGAACAACTCAAGATTTACACCTTGATCCAGATAAGTGACTGGTGCGAAACGGTTCGCTTCTGACACCAAAGAAATGATAAAACGGGTGCTATAGCGTTGAGGCGGTGGATTAAAGTTGTGTTTATGCTGTTTGGTAACAGAGATTTTTTCGCACTCACTATTAACAGAGGCAAGCTAATATGGGTGACAAAGTAGAATTAACAATAAGGCTATTCAGTGTATCAACACAAAACAAAAAACCCACCTAGGTGGGTTTTTTGTTCACGTTCTAACGATTCTATATAGCTGCTTTAGCCCTCAGTATTATTGTCTGAATTGCTGGAAGACACAGATACCGGTTGGAAGCTTTGCTCGGCTGCCATTTTTTCATGATAAGCCGCTTTTTCCAGATTTTCAGCCACGGCCATTTCAAAGTTACGGAGTTTAAACTCAACGTGCTGTTTAAAAGTTTTAGCATTTCTACCAAAGAAAGCAGAACGTGGCTTGTTTCTGACTGCTTCTATTTCTTCTTCTATCTTGGCTTGGTATTCATCAGCCTGTTGTTTGTATTGTTGGGCAAGTGTTAAATGATTAACTTGATCGGCGGCAAAAACACTTGCTGATAAAGAAACTAAAGCAAATGCAAATATTGAAGCGATTGTGAGTGTTTGTACTGTTTTCATGATAAGGCCTCCTGCATTAAATTTGTTCATCTTGAAAACAAGTTTAAGCAAACCTACAAACTTTGCATATTGGGATTACCATTAATCTTGTCTAAGGGAAACCATTATTTAGGATTATCTGAACGTAAATGTTTTCATTGTCCATTGATTTATGAAGCACTCGATAGATAGAAATCTCGTCTTTAGTGGGTTCATAGTAGATCACATGAGAAATAACGTTCCATGCATATAAATTAGGAAGCATGTGGTTACAATTTTTTCCTTGCTTATATCGAGTGTGGACAGCCTGTGCTGAGCCATAGATTCTGTGAAAATATATTGGACACGGTTTGGCACCGAAGATTATGTGGGGTGCCAAGGCACCAGGGGCAAGAACAACT
The DNA here is from genome assembly GCA_024235795.1 of Burkholderiales bacterium. GTDB lineage: Bacteria > Pseudomonadota > Gammaproteobacteria > Burkholderiales > Nitrosomonadaceae > Nitrosomonas. The sequence continues at coordinate 966,069 of JACKLR010000002.1, forward strand.
CAAGATTTACACCTTGATCCAGATAAGTGACTGGTGCGAAACGGTTCGCTTCTGACACCAAAGAAATGATAAAACGGGTGCGATAGCGTTGAGGCGGTGGATTAAAGTTGTGTTTATGCTGTTTGGCAATAGAGATTTTTTCGCACTATTAACGGAGGCAAGCTAATATGGGTGACAAAGTAGAATTAACAATAAGACTATTCAGTGCAGGTTTTGAATTTGTCATATCGCCTTATTTTTTAAAACTGAATTGACAGCATTTCGCCACCCATCAGACAGAGCTCGTCTGTCGGTTTCGGATATCTGTGGCTTAAAACGACGGGCACAAACCCAGTTTCTGGAAATATCATTCAGTTCATTAAACAGTCCGCATTGCAATCCCGTCAATGCGGCCACGCCCCAGGCGGTGCTCTCCATAACTTCAGGGATTTCAACCGTTCGATCAAGCATATCAGCCAGAAACTGACACACAAATGCGTTCCCAGTCATTCCGCCGTCTACACGCAGTATTCCCGCAAGTTGCGTATCACTATATTCGCCTTCCATGGCTTCAATCAGATCCCGGCTTTGATACCCTTGTGCTTCGAGCGTAGCGCGAACAATGTGTGCAGCATTACTCTCACGACTGATTCCCATGATTGCACCCCGTGCATCAGGCTTCCAGTACGGTGCGCCAAGCCCTGTAAAAGCCGGCACAAAATAGACTTCGTTGCTGTCAGGCACCGAAAGCGCAATTGCTTCACTTTGCGGCGCATCAACAAGCAAGCCGAGGTTATCCCGCAACCACTGGACGGCCGCTCCAGCGGTAAAAATCGAACCTTCAAGCGCGTAACAAATTTTGTTATCAATCCGGTATCCTATTGTCGTCAACAGCTTGTTCTTTGAGATTCTGAATTTCTCCCCGACATTCATCAGAGCAAAACAACCGGTGCCATACGTGGCTTTTATCATGCCCGGTGTGAAACAGCCCTGTCCAATCAACGCGGCATGCTGGTCGCCGGCCATGGCGCCAATGGAATAGGATGCGCCAAGAAATTCGGGTTTTGTCGTGCCGAACGCAGCAACATTGTCTTTGACATCCGGTAAAATGGCGGCAGGAATATCGAAAATTTCTAACAGCGCTTTATCCCATTTTTGTTCGGTGATGTTATACAGCATCGTCCGTGCGGCATTGGTAATATCTGTTGCATGCACCCTGCCCTCAGTCAGTTTCCACAATAAAAATGAATCAACAGTGCCGAATGCCAGGTCGCCTTTTTCCGCTCGCGCTCTGACACCTGCAATATGATCCAGTATCCAGGAAATTTTGCTCGCTGAAAAATAGGGATCAATGAGCAACCCGGTTTTCTCGGTGATTGTTTTTTCATAACCCAAATCTTTAAGGCGATTGCAGATATCTGTTGTTCTGCGGTCTTGCCAGACAATCGCGTTGTAAACCGGCTCCCCTGTCCTTCGATCCCAGATCAGCGTTGTTTCGCGCTGATTTGTGATGCCAATACCGGCGATTCGAATATCGTTTTGCTGCGCGTCGTTTATAACACCCTGGCACAGTAATAAGGTATCTTGCCAAATGGCTTCGGGATGTTGTTCAACCCACCCCTTATGCGGATAATGCAATGCCAGCTCTTTTTGCCGGATTGAAAGTATTTCACCGTTAACAGAAAACAAAATAGCGCGCGTGCTGGTCGTTCCCTGATCAATTGCCAGCAACGCCTCGCTATGACTAAGACTCATAGTTTAATATTATTTTTCAATAGAATGAGACTACTGGACGGTATTCTGAAAATCAAAATGTTAATCAGAGTTTTTATCAACGCCGGCCATCAGGAATTTGACAAGCATCGCGATCACAAATGGCAATGCGCTCAAGCCTGTTATCATATAATGCTCTGCGGTAAACTGGTCGCCTTCATCCAAAATGATATAACCAAAAAAAATCGTGACCGGCGTTAGAATCGCGAGCACCTGTATTAATAGAAAAAAACGTTTCATCGTTCTGCATTCCTGTTTTATTCAAATAAATTTATAATTCCCTATTCTATTCTGCGCAATAAAACTGTTTTGACGCAAGGATTAATTGTACGAATTGATTATTGCAGCAGATCATATCCGGTTTGAGTACACCGGTGGAGTACCTGTTGATTGTTTTGGCACCAAAACACTTAGAATGGTTTATCTCTATTTTTACGCCAGGAATTATGCAAACTGCAGGCCTGAGAAAAACCTGTTGAGGACAAAGAAAATTAATCGATTTATAATGAGTTCAAGTCATGACAGAGGCTATACTGATATTAACCAATTTTCCCGATAAGGAAAGCGCATCGAAACTCGCGCATAAGTTAATTGACGAGCAACTGGCTGCCTGTGTCAATATTATGAGCACGTGCACATCCATTTACCGCTGGCAGGATGTGACCGAGTCGGCTGACGAAACACCTGTTTTCATCAAGACCCGGCAAAAGCATTATAAGCAGGTTGAGGAACTGATTAAGTCCATGCATCCGTATGAACTACCCGAAGTGATAATTGTCCCTATTACCGGTGGTCTGCCTGCTTATTTACAGTGGATTATTGAAGAAACAAGACCATAAAAACTGAATACAAAGTACGTTCATATGCATTTATTTTCGATTTTATTGCTGTTATTTTCATTAACGAGCACCAGTGCAGTTGCTCAGGAAAGTAGTTCTTTCAGCCTGTTTTCAACATTGCAGGAACTCGGTATCAACCTGGGGCAAAAAAATCCCCAGGAACTGTTGCCGCCTGATGAAGCATTTAAAATGACGCTGGAAGTCCGCGATGGCAAAACGCTGATTGCGCAATTTACTCCCGCCAAGAATTATTATCTTTATCGTGACAAAATTGCTTTTGAGCCGAAAGAAGCCGGTATTTTTATTGAAAAAGTGACTTTGCCAGCGGGCAAGATGAAGGAAGATCTGACTTTTGGTCATGTCGAAGTCTATTACGAACCGATTCAGGCAGTCATTTCATTAAACCGGGAAGCATCGTCGGTCGAACAACCACTGGCGCTTACGGCGACGTATCAGGGCTGTAATGAGCCGGTTGGCGTATGCTATGCGCCGATCAAGAAGGATTTTGATTTGACGTTGCCCGCACTGCAGGCAATTGATGCTGTAGCCAATGCGGTGAGTGGCCAGGCCAGCGCAGCACCCTATGATGCGGCTTCGGAACTCTTCCAGATGCCGCCGCAGTCGTCGCCACGCGCACCTGTTATAGAGACCGAAGCCTATAAAATTGACCGCATGTTCGAAACTGGCAATTTCTGGTTGATTTTGAGCGGTTTCTTTGGCATTGGGTTATTGCTGGCCTTTACGCCCTGCGTTTTCCCCATGTTTCCGATTTTATCCGGGATAATTGCGAGAAAAGGCAAACATTTGACCAAAAAGCGCGGGTTTGTGCTGGCCGTGGCTTATGTGCTCGGTATGGCAATCACTTATGCGATTGCCGGTGTAATTGCAGGCTTATCCGGTGCGATGCTGTCGGCCGCACTTCAGAATGCCTGGGTTTTAGGCACGTTTGCGATTGTCTTTGTGTTGCTTTCCCTGTCAATGTTTGGGTTTTATGAATTGCAGATGCCCGGCAGCATCCAAAGCAAATTGTCGGAAGAAGCCGGACATTTGAAAGGCGGGCATTTGACAGGTGTTTTTGGCATGGGCGCTTTATCCGCGTTGATCGTGGGCCCATGTGTCGCAGCTCCGCTGGCTGGTGCATTGCTGTATATCAGTCAAACACGGGATGTTATTTTGGGCGGTTCGGCACTGTTTGTAATGGCTTTGGGCATGGGTGTTCCGTTATTATTATTGGGCGCTTCGGCCGGTGCCCTGCTGCCTAAAACAGGGCCATGGATGGAATCGGTCAAGCAGTTTTTTGGCGTATTGCTGCTTGCTGTGGCTATCTGGATCATTTCTCCAGTCATTAATGAAGTGATGCACATGTTGCTATGGGCGACGCTGCTCATTATTTCAGCGATTTATCTGCATGCAATCGATCCTCTGCCGCCACGCGCATCCGGATTGAGAAAATTTCTCAAAGGCGTTGGCGTGATGGCATTGCTGGTTGGCGTCGCGTTATTGATTGGTGTTTTGTCGGGAAGCCGCGATGTATTGCAGCCTTTATCCAAATTCAATATTGCCAGCTCGGCATCGGGGTACGGAGAGAATGCAGTTTATAATTCAAACAGCCATATCCCCTTCCAGCGCGTTAAAAGTATTGCCGAACTGGATGAATATATTCTCCAGGCCAAAAACAATAATCAATATGTCATGGTGGATTTCTATGCCGACTGGTGTATTTCCTGCAAGGAAATGGAACGATTTACGCTGTCAGACGCAAAAGTACAAACAAAACTGAAAGATGTAGTGCTGCTTCAGGTTGACGTGACCCACGGGACAGCGGATGATGCCGCATTGCTCAAGCGCTTTAACCTTTTCGGGCCGCCTGGAATTCTGTTTATCGACCGTCAAGGCAACGAGATACCGGATATCCGCGTCATCGGATTTTTGAATAAAGATGACTTCCTGACGGTATTAAACGCTGTACTGACCTAAAAGAACCGTATTACCCGCATAATCAAAACAACAAAACAAGTTCATCAGATACTTGCTATTTCTAAAGGATTCACAATGCCCAAATTGAGTCAGATCATTTTATTTGCCGCAGCAGCAATTGCTGCCTTGTCGGCAGGCGTCTGGTTTCGCGCTTATTTCATGGACGGCCCTCAACCGCCGCTGCCTGAAGAAACCAGCAAACAAGGCGCGCAAGCGATTTTAGCTGCAAATCTTCCCGATATTGAAGGTGTTTCACAACCGGTTTCCCAATGGCAGGGAAATGTGATTGTCGTAAATTTTTGGGCTACCTGGTGCACGCCGTGCCGCGAAGAAATACCGGAATTCATCGAACTGCAACGCGAATATCAAGATCAGGGTCTGACTTTTGTTGGCATTGCTATTGACCAGGAAAACAAAGTCGTTGCTTACAGCAAGGAATTTGGCATCAATTATCCCGTGTTGGTTGGGGGATTGAGCGCGATGTCTTTGGCTGAAGCTGCGGGCAACGAGATGTCAGTACTTCCGTATACGGTGGTTTTTGACAGGCAGGGCAATATTACGGATACTTTTTTAGGCCGTGTTCATAAGAAAACAATGGAAAAAAGTATTCTTCCGCTACTAAAAGAACACGCACAGACCACGGAGCATGCAGCCGAAATATAACACTTTTCAGTCCGTGAAATGGGTGTTTGCTTAGAAGCTAATTTGAATTTTCGGCGTTTTCGAGTAGTGGATACACCATTTCTTCAATGGACGGTTCAAAAGTTTCTTCATCAAAAGCTGTATCGCCGTTGGCAAATGGCGTGTCTTGCGTTTTCAATCCCTTGAAATCAAAAAGTGACGTATCGGCCAAATGAGATAACTGGATGTTTTGCATGGCTCTGAACATGGTTTCCAGTCTTCCGGGAAAACGTTTGTCCCATTGCTGCAACATTTCCTTAATCACCTGCCGCTGAAGATTGGGTTGCGACCCGCACAAATTACACGGAATAATCGGGAAAGCAACACGTGCGGCATATGCGGCGATATCTTTTTCCTTGCAATAAGCCAGCGGACGTATGACTGTATGCCGGCCATCATCGCTGATCAACTTGGGGGGCATGGCTTTGAGTTTTCCGCCATAAAACATGTTCAAAAAAAGGGTTTGCAAGATGTCATCCCGATGATGACCGAGCGCGATTTTGGTTGCACCCAATTCGCTGGCGACACGATACAGGACACCGCGCCGCAGTCTTGAGCAAAGACTGCAAGTGGTTTTTCCCTCTGCAATAACACGTTTCACAACGCTGTATGTATCCTGTTCGACAATTCGAAAAGGCACGCCGATTTTGCTTAAGTATTCAGGTAATACTTCTCCTGGAAAACCGGGTTGTTTTTGATCCAGGTTCACGGCAACCAGTTTAAACGGCAAAGGTGCATGTGCTTGTAAATTCATGAGAATATCCAGCAGCACATAACTGTCTTTTCCGCCGGACAAGCAAACCATGACAATGTCACCAGCTTCGATCATATTAAAATCAGCGATTGCCGTACCGACCTGTCTTCTTAAACGTTTCTGAAGTTTGTTGGCGTTATAAAGCGCTTTTTTAGGCAACATTTATCGGAAATGACCCTTGGCGAGTACAGTATAATAGACAAAATAACAGGAACAATTTAGCATTGATGTATTCTAATGGTGGATGGATAAAAAAGGCTCTGAATAATTTATGAGAAAACTGTAATGATCAAATCCATATTGATTATACCATTGGTGGCGTTTGTACTGTTTTCAACCAGTCCCTTTGCAAACACGTCCCGCATAGAGATCAATGTAAAGGACGGTATCGGCGGGCCGGGTGATTCCGCAAAAGTCACTCGAATTATCAAACTGACGCAAGTGGATAATATGTTTTTGCCCAATGAGATAACGGTTGCTGAAGGCGAAACGATCAACTTTGTCGTAAAGAATGGTGGAGATCATCGGCATGAAATGCTCATAGGAACAAAAAAGGATCTGAAAAAAGCCGCCAAAATGAGACGCATGTTTCCTGAAAAAATTTATTCTGAACCGGGATTAATCCAGTTGGAACCTGGTGAAATGAAAGAATTGGTTTGGCATTTTGATCACGCCGGCACGATTGAATTTGCATGTCCATTACCTGGTCATTTCAAGGGTATGCGTGGAACAATTTATGTGGAGAAAAAATGAAAAAACAGATATATACTTTTTTAACCGGTTTTATTTTAACGGCCGGCTTATTTGGCATCGTTCCGAATGTAACCGCTACGACAACTGTCGAAGTATATAAAAGCCCAACATGCGGTTGCTGCGCTAAATGGGTTGATCATATGCGTGATCACGGTTTTACGGTTATTACCAAAGACGTCGGTAATAAAGAAATTCGTAAAAAAGTAGGCATGTCTGAAACACTCGGTTCTTGCCATACCGCTTTGGTTAATGGTTACGTTATGGAAGGCCATATACCGGCACCCGACATTATCCGTTTTCTCAAAGAAAAACCGGATGCCTTGGGGCTCGCTGTACCCGATATGCCGCACGGTTCACCTGGCATGGAAGGCAGTCGCGTCGACCCCTACAATGTTTTGAAGGTCAACAATCCAGGCGATACACGCAGGGACGCCGTAATTTACAACCGCTATGACCCTTACGCAAAGAAAGCCATGCCACAGGCGCCTGTCGCAGCACCGGATAGTAACGCTGGAGGTGCTTCTTCCATTATGCGTTTGAATAATTAATCGAATCATAATGCCGCCACGTATTATATTGCTAAGAGGTTGCATCATTGCCTTCGCTATTGTTATCACCGGTTGCGAAGAAGCCAATCAATCTGAAACCCGTTCACTTAAAGATATTCTTAACCAGAATACCGAACGGGTAGTAAGAAATTTTGATCCCGTCCAAGTCCAACGTGGAGAAATTATTTTTCAGGAAAACTGCGAAAACTGTCATGGAAAGCAGGCGGCAGGTACAACTGACTGGCGTACACCAGGTGCCGACGGCAGATTCCCACCTCCGCCGTTGAATGGAACGGCGCATGCATGGCACCATTCTACTGCGGTACTGAAAAAAACCATTCTTAAAGGCGGGCCACCAGAATTCAGCTCTATGCCAGCTTGGGAAGACAAACTGACTGAACAACAGGTGGATGATGTTGTGGTCTGGATTAAATCACTGTGGCCTGATGAAATTTATGCCACCTGGTATCAGAATTTTGAAGACAAATAACAATTAGCAAGCTACTCCAGCATTAATGTCCTTTTCCTTCAGGGAGAAGGAATACAAAGTAATAAAAATGAGCCTTAAAACAATCTGGAAAATTCAAACCCGGGCTGCTATGTTGCATAATGCATGCAAAATCCTAAATCAGCATTAGAAATTACTGGCGACAAACCTAAAGCCGTACGCGGCGCTATTTTCTTTCTTACTAATGACCCGGGTTCGGAATCTGATCCACTAAGCTGTTATCAGTTTTATGATGACGGCATCCTGGTGCTGCAAAATGACGGCCATATTCTTGATGTTGGCAGCACCATTCAAATACGGGCAAAACACCATCTCGAATCCCATGAAATCATTGATTTCAGTGGAAAATTCATCCTGCCCGGCTTTATCGATACCCATACCCACTACGCACAATCAGAAATCATCGCCACCTACGGTGAGCAACTCGTACAATGGCTGGAACACTATGCCTACCCGGTTGAATCACAGTTCGCAGACAATGCTCACGCACAACTGGCTAGTCGTTTTTTTCTCAATGAACTGTTGCGTAACGGCACCACTACAGCACTGGTTTTTGGCACTGTACATAAGGCTTCGATAGATGCTTTATTTGCAGAAAGCGAAAAACTGAATATGCGCATTATTGGTGGCAAAGTCATGATGGACCGCAATGCACCCGTTGATTTGTTGGATACCCCCGAAACTGCTTATACCGACAGTAAAACATTGATCGAAGCCTGGCATAACAAAGGTCGAATCCAGTATGCCATAACTCCGCGCTTTGCGGTCACTTCAAGCCCAGAGCAACTCGTAGCAGCCGCAAAACTATATGAAGAATACGATGATGTTTTTCTGCAAACGCATGTAGCCGAAAACCTGAACGAAGTTGCGCTGGTAAAGCAGCTTTTCCCGAAAGCTGAAAGCTATTTACATATTTATGATAATTTTGGTCTGATCGGCCCAAGAACCGTGTATGTTCACGGCGTTCATTTGACTGACGACGAATTTGACTTGCTCGCAAGAAAAAACGCTGCTCTGTCCTTTTGTCCGACATCGAACCTGTTTCTCGGCAGCGGTTTATTCAACTTCAGAAAAGCTGAACATCATAAAATTCAACTCAGTCTCGGCACAGACATTGGTGCCGGCACCAGTTATTCCATGTTCCAGACCATGAATGAAGCCTATAAAGTCGTACAGCTACAAAAAACCTATGCTGAATCACCAGAAAATAAAATTACGTTGACGCCCTATAAGGCTTTTTATCTGGCCACACTCGGTGCTGCACGCGCGCTGAATATAGATAAAAAATTGGGTTCACTGGCGCCAGGCATGGAAGGCGACTTTATCGTTTTAAATCCTGAAGCAACACCGTTACTCCGGTTCCGTATGCAAAACGCCCGTTCACTTGCAGACCGGTTGTTTACAATTATGATGCTTGCAGATGATCGTGCGGTTTATGCTGTTTATGTGATGGGAAGACGTTGGACCGAAAAAACAACTAACGATTAAATGCGAGTATTTAAAACAAATTTACTATCCGCTACCGCAGTTGTAATCGAGGCGGCAATTTTGAACATAATGCATTGTAAATATTACTTCCCGAAATAATTGGTATCGTAAATAGGTACCGACAGTGTTTTCAGCTTCTCTTAAAAAGCCCAAGGGTTCCTGGCGTATCTTCATGAATTAAAAATCAATTCGTCAACTTAGGCAATCATCTAAAGCTGTTTCAATTAATACCGATAATGAGCGTATACAAAAAAATACGCTTATATCAAGGTTTCTAGCGTTACCTAAGTTAAAAATTCTGATAAATGAATGCGGGAATTAATAGATTATTTCACGTTATTGCCGATAATCGCACTTTTTTGTCATGTATTCAATATTCGTAAAAAGAGGCGAAAATTTTATTGAAACAAAGAAGAGGAGCTCTACAAATTGTCAAATACCAAATTCAACATAACTCAATTCAATAGATTTGAGTCAATTCTGGCAAATGTACGCAAACCCTATAGAGTAGTAAGAGAAATGTTTTTTTCAGCCATTGAAACTATGAAAGGCAGCCTTCGCTTTGGTAACTATTGGTATTGGATAGAAGGCTCAAACCTGACAGATGATATTGATATAGACTCGATGGTTTATCCCTACCGTTACGATATTCTGATTAGAAAACAGTTCCTTGAAATGTATGGTAAAAATCGTGCCAGGTATGCAGAAAATTTTGATGCGCTGATGGAAGATGCCTGTAACAGCGACTACTATACTTGGTTTACAGTTATCGTCGTGCCTAGGTACAATCCAGAACTCCAAAATGATCAAATAAAACTGATGGAAGCTTTTGCTGAAAGAGTCAGAGCGTCAGCAGAACTCTATGACAAAGTTAAAGCCTATGGCTTTAATAAAACCTATCCTATTAATCCATACACAGCGGAAATCATTGAACAGCCGGAGAACGGCAGTGTAATGCCGGCCAAATTTTTTATGGGCGACGGATGCCATCGTCTGGCTTGTTTAATGAGTATGGGATATAAAAAAATTCCCAAAGAATTTGTCCGGGTTAGATCATATGGTAAATACCAGCCTTATAACAATACTTCAATACTCGCCTCTTTTATCGATGATGCCAATACCTGGCAGAAGCAGATGATCGTAAACAATGATAACAATAAAAATTGACTGATTATAAATCTTCTTACTTTTACCACAATTGATTCTAACAAACCAATATTGATGTCCGGTTCGGTCCCGGCGTTACCGGTCTTGGTTGTACTTATTCTTGTTCTGTCCTGAATCAACGGACGATATATACAGAGCGCAGAAGCAGCTTGGACATGCCAATGTTGCCATGACTAAGCAATATATCCGTGGTCGGAAGGATGATGTGATTAAACCAACTCAAAAGAAATAATACAAAAAAGATCGAATATAACAATATATGAATAGATTTTTTACTGCCAAAACTTACAAATGCGGAGCAAAGCGTAAAGAAAAGAAACATGTAACACTCTGATTCTATTGGTGGCCGGTTCGGGAGCAATCTCGAACCCTGAAAACCAGTGTTTAGCAAAAAATAACCAAAATAAAAAGCCTTCTTCTGAACTAAGCTCAGCGTTCAGCGCCGAAACATGCCGGGAGCTTTTCGAGACGCTGGCGCAATGGAACACGTATCTTGAAGATCATGTTCCATACTTTCAAAGTCAGACACAGGAGCCGACACCATGAGCGGCTCTACCAATACTTTATCAGTGGGCGAGGTGTTTACGGTCAGCGCTGCCCGCCCCCGCAAAAAACCGAAACGGCGTTATACGCCGCCGTTTTCTTTACGCCTTACAGCCGAGGAACGTAAACGGCTGGATGAAATGGCTGGCAATCAACCGCTCGGATCATATATTCGTAATCGCTTGTTTGGCGAAAAGGCCGAAAAACGTCGCAAGGTCAAAAAGCCTAAGTCCGATACCGCTATGCTGGCTATGGTGCTGAGCGAATTGGGTCAGTCGCGGCTGGCTTCGAATATCAACCAGCTGGCTAAAGCCGCCAATATGGGTACACTGGATATAACACCGGAAGTTGAGCAAGAGATTGAACAAGCCTGCCGGGAAATCCAAGCCATGCGGGCCTTGCTCATCGCAGCGCTTGGTGTGATGCCGGAGAATGATGAATGATTCTTGTCGGCAACCAGCGCGGCGGGGCCAAGAATTTGGCCTTGCACCTGCTCAAAGAAGAAAACGAGCATGTGGAAGTCCATGAAGTGCGCGGCTTCGCTTCGCATAACCTCATGGCCGCGCTGAATGAAGCCTATGCGATCAGCAAAGCCACGCGCTGCAAACAGTTTTTGTTTTCGCTCAGTTTAAATCCGCCCCAAAATGAGAATGTTTCGACAGAAACGTTTGAAAAAGCCGTAGAGCAAGCCGAAGAAAGACTTGGCTTAAGCGGTCAGCCCCGCGCCATTGTGTTTCATGAAAAAAACGGGCGCAGGCATTGTCATGCCGTGTGGTCGCGGATCAAGGTTGATGAAATGAAAGCGGTGCAGCTTTCCTTCACCAAACGCAAATTAACAGAATTATCGCGTGAATTGTATCTGGAACATGGCTGGACAATGCCTGACGGGTTAAAGCAATCCCATGCCCGTGATCCACGCAATTTTACACTAGCGCAGTGGCAACAGGCCAAGCGGATCGGCAAAGACCCAAAACAAATCAAGGCCGTGATTCAGGAAAGCTGGTCGGTCAGCGATACGCAAGGCGCTTTTGCCAATGCGCTGAAAGAACACGGCTATGTCCTCGCCCGAGGTGATCGGCGCGGCTTTGTCGCGGTGGATCACCGGGGTGAAGTATTTGCTGTATCTAAATGGGCCGGAATCAAGACCAAAGAAGTCCGCTCCCGTTTGAACGATGAACAAAGCCTGCCGTCGGTCGATGAAGCCAGAATTCAGATTGCCAAGGATATGACCGTGCGGCTGGATACGCTGTTCCAAGAACAGGCAAACGCATTTGAAAGCCGCATGGTACAGTTGGAAGAGCAGCGACAAACCCTTATGCGCCAGCATAAAGCCGAGCGACAACAATTACGTGATGCGCAAAATACAATTTGGCAACACAAACAGCAGGAATGGCGCAATAATCTTAACAAAGGCTTTCGCGGTCTGTTTGAGCGCATTACTGGAAAGCGCCGTAAAATAGAAGAACGCAACGAACAAGACGCATGGCAGGTGAAATTAGACCAGCAACAGCAGCGTGATACGCTGATTTTTAATCAGCTCGAAATCCGCCGTTCCTTGCAATCGCGTATCACGCGACTGCAAGCGCTGAAATCTTACCGGCTGGATGAGCTGGAACACGATAAGTCACAGTATCAAGCCATGCGTGAACAACGCATTGAACAGTTAGAGGCACAGCGCCGGGAACAAAGCCGCAGCCGCCCGCAGCCTCGTCAGCGCGGCCCGGACTGGTTGCCCTGAAGAGCGCACTTTAAACAGTGCCGGTTTTAAAACGGCATGTTCCACCCCGCCGACGAAAGCGCGAGATTTCGGCGGCGCGATTTTTTAGCCCCTCAAACAAAAAGGCGCTGCCAGCCTAAGCCAACAGCACCTGTATTACCTTAGTGGTTCCAGAAAATGTGTACTTCCTCAAATCCTGTTTGTATGGTGAAGATATCACCATTCAATTCCATATCACGCCCCATTCTTTCATAGTCGATATAGTAAGAAAGGTTTTCAGGAATCTGCGTGGTTTCTTCTGTGAGTTCCTGCACATAATCAGCCAGTGATTTATAACAGCCGCAATAATTTTCCTCTGCTGCCGTTCTGGATTCCTCCAGATCGCCGCCGAAATTATTCAGCAACTCCCCACCAAAATCCGGGTATTCCTCGATAAAACAAGCTATTTCATGCGCTGTTTTAAGCCCTTCATATTCACTTAAAGAGTAACCTTCAAAGCCTTCATAATCATGAATAGCGTATTCTTCCGCGAAACCTTCCGGGCTTTCAGCCAGCATTTGATTAACCTGTTCTTGGATATCGTCCAGATCATCAGTAGCGTTGATCCAAACGCCGTGAAGTTTGCCGTTATTGTAAGCCGCCAAATCTGCTACATAGATTCTGATATCGTTGTTCATCGCTGTATCTCCTTAAAGTATGAGTTTGAAGGCGAAGGCTTTTGCCTCGCGCTTGAAACTCATGGAAGACGACAGACTTGGGCGGGGGTGAGGATGTCCAGAAAAATTGCGGAGGGTCTGTTTGGCAGCAGGCCAAACGGAAACCGTCATTTTTCTTGACATTCGAGGGGGAAGGCCCCTTAAGGCGGGTGTTATTACAAGCGCACTTTCTGGTACAACAAATTTTTTCTTCAGTAATAGCGTGAAACTTGGCGGTCTTTGCTGACCTGTTGCTTGATTCACTTTCGTGCATTACCAGATATATTATGAAGATTTATTTTTTAAGAATGGTAAAATAAGGCTATGTCACCTTTAAGTGTTGCTGTATAATATAAGCGTTAAAAATCATTGTGATAAAACTGAATATGGAGTCTAAAGCATTTAAGGAATTGCTGGCAGAATTGGACAAACTGACACCGCAACAGAAAAAGGAAATTGAAGAACAATTGCATCGCCACGATGACATTCAAACAGTCATCGCACTAATTGAGAAGCGCATGGATACAGGATCGTCTTGCCCCAAATGTGGCAGTAGCACGAAAATCATTCGCTGGGGATTGTCAGCAGGATTACAGCGTTATCGCTGTGGTGAATGCAAAGCTACTTTTAATGCGCTAACGGGAACGCCATTGGCCCGTTTAAGACACAAAGGAAAGTGGTTGTCTTATACGCAGCAGATGGCAGATAACCAAAGCATACGCAAAAGTGCACACATATGCTCCGTCCATCGAAACACATCATTCAGATGGCGTCATCGTTTTCTAGCATTGTCGAATGAGCAAAAAGCCACAAGCCTGACTGGAATAGCAGAAGCCGATGAAGCTTTCTTTTTGGAATCGTTCAAAGGCAAGAAAAGAGGAATGCCACGTGCGGCGCGTAAGCGAGGCGGCAAGGCTACAAAGCGAGGGCTGTCTTCCGAGCAGACTCCGGTTTTAATTTGCCGTGATCGGACGGGCTGCACGGCTGATTTTGTGCTGAAAAAGATAGACAAAGAAAATCTGAGTGCGGCGTTAAAACCATTAATTGCTACAGATGCGATATTGTGTTCCGATGGAGAAAAAGCATTAGCTGCTGCAGCTAGAGAGCTTGGCATCATACACCGGCCGGTCAATTTAAGTGCCGGAATCAGAGTCATCGGAAAGGTTTACCATGTACAAAATGTCAACGCTTATGGCAGTCGTCTCAAACAATGGATGCGCCAATTCCATGGTGTTGCCACGCGATATCTGGAGAATTATCTCGGGTGGAGAAGAATGATTGAGCGTCAAACCGAAGCATTATCGCCTCAGTCAATTTTATCGACTGCCTTGAGATTGAATAACTACCAACAGTCAATGATGACATAGCCTAAAATAATTTCCTTAAAAGGTTTACTGCCCTCTCTTAAATCTTTTTCGGATTTCTCAATGTCTTCGCTTGTGGGCAGCCCATGAAAATGCAATATTCCAGTATATGTAGAGTTGATAATTAAGCGATTTAAATTATCATTAATGGTGTTCAGAATTGAGTTTCTAAGTTCTGTTTTGAACCTTTCAAACCTTAGAAATCTTACAAGTGTGAAGTATTCTTGCAAGTACTTTGATGGCACGTCTCTTGCGTTCCAGCCTATTGAATTTGTTGCAGACAGTACAGCCAAATCCGAAAACTTGTAGCCGTCCATAACATTTATTTTATGACTTAAAACGTTCTTTTTCTTTTTATTAGCCTCTTCCATAGCCGCGATGTGCAAATTCTGAACGCAGTCCTTCCCAACCATATCTATTTGTATTTGCAATGCTCTATAGTGGGATCGATACGGCTTAGGCATTCTGAATATCACGAGCTTATCTTTTGTTATTTTTTTAAAACGCGGCTCTTTATCTTCAAAGTCTTCCAGCTTAGGAAGGATTTGAAAAGGCTGACCCAATAGAAACATAATGTTTCTATTCGGAACATGTTCTAGCTTTGAGAAGGATGCCTCTGGTGTATCTTCATCCGTATAATGCACGATCTCATATATGGCTTGGCCTTCGTGCATAATTGTACTGGCGCATTCCCTGATGAAGTCTGATACAGCTTCTTCAAGATTATGACGATGATAATCGTTGCCCGACAAAGCAAGGCTTATATCTTCTTCTACTAAGTCATTCGGTGAAGATAGTTGTACTATTGATGTTTCTCTACGCTCATCATGGTTTCTGTAAGGCATAATGCTGACATTCACATCTTGATTGAGCATATGCTCATATCTGGATATTCTGAATTCGCCTCTCCTGTAATGGTCAACTAAAACCGGACACTTTTTTAGGCAGTTTTTCTATAGAACATACGCTCAAATTGCAAAGGCGATTGGTAACCTAATTTTGAGTGTGTACGTTTTCCATTGTAGAAAACCAAATAATCAACAATACTCAGCTTTGCTTCTTCTTTTGTTCTGAATTTTTCGTAATTCAATTGCTCATATTTAAGGCTACGAAAAAATCGCTCAGTCGGGGAGTTATCCCAACAATTTCCTTTTCTGCTCATGCTCTGTTTCATTTTCATAACAGACAAAAGTTCACGGTATTCATGGCTAGCGTATTGGCTACCCCGATCCGAGTGATGAAGTAAGCCAGGCGCCGGTTTTTTTCGCCAAAAGGCCATTTGTAGCGCTTTCACACATAATGCTGTTCGCATGTGGTCAGCAATTGCCCAACCCACAATTTGCCTAGAAAATAAATCAATGACAACCGCAACATAGAGCCAGCCTTCCAGCGTCCAAACATACGTGATATCCGTTGTCCATACTTGATTTGGGGCAACGACATCAAATTGCCGGTCAAGGCTATTAGTCGAAATCGCCTCGTTATGGTTGCTGTTAGTCGTCACTTTAAAGCGCTTGGGATAGCGAGCTTTCAACCCCAGACGAGTCATTAAGTGGCGTACTTGGTAATAGCCTGACTTTATGCCCGCCTTACCTAACGCATCGGATAACCGTCGATAACCATAGGTTTGTTTATGTGCGTCGAAAAGCTGGCGCGCCTTGTCCTCAAGCGCTTCTCTTTTCCTGATCCTGTCAGTATCGTCAGGTTTCTTGGCCCACGCATAAAAAGCACTGGAACTAACCGCTGTAATGGTCAACTAAAACCGGACACTTTTTTAGGCAGTTTTTCTATAGAACATACGCTCAAATTGCAAAGGCGATTGGTAACCTAATTTTGAGTGTGTACGTTTTCCATTGTAGAAAACCAAATAATCAACAATACTCAGCTTTGCTTCTTCTTTTGTTCTGAATTTTTCGTAATTCAATTGCTCATATTTAAGGCTACGAAAAAATCGCTCAGTCGGGGAGTTATCCCAACAATTTCCTTTTCTGCTCATGCTCTGTTTCATTTTCATAACAGACAAAAGTTCACGGTATTCATGGCTAGCGTATTGGCTACCCCGATCCGAGTGATGAAGTAAGCCAGGCGCCGGTTTTTTTCGCCAAAAGGCCATTTGTAGCGCTTTCACACATAATGCTGTTCGCATGTGGTCAGCAATTGCCCAACCCACAATTTGCCTAGAAAATAAATCAATGACAACCGCAACATAGAGCCAGCCTTCCAGCGTCCAAACATACGTGATATCCGTTGTCCATACTTGATTTGGGGCAACGACATCAAATTGCCGGTCAAGGCTATTAGTCGAAATCGCCTCGTTATGGTTGCTGTTAGTCGTCACTTTAAAGCGCTTGGGATAGCGAGCTTTCAACCCCAGACGAGTCATTAAGTGGCGTACTTGGTAATAGCCTGACTTTATGCCCGCCTTACCTAACGCATCGGATAACCGTCGATAACCATAGGTTTGTTTATGTGCGTCGAAAAGCTGGCGCGCCTTGTCCTCAAGCGCTTCTCTTTTCCTGATCCTGTCAGTATCGTCAGGTTTCTTGGCCCACGCATAAAAAGCACTGGAACTAACCGCCATCACGCGACATAACACGGTAACCGGGTACGTCTTCTGTTGCTCTCGAATAAACCCGTATTTTATTCGAGTTCCTTGGCAAAGAAGACTGCCGCCTTTTTTATGATTTCACGCTCCATACGTAACTGCTCGTTTTCCCGACGTAATCGAATCAATTCTGTTTGATCCGCCAGGCTTAAAGTTGTGTTCTTCCCCGATGACTGAGCAGTAGGCACTCTTTCTGCTCTAGACCATCGCCCAATCGCGCTTAAAGAAACACCTAAATGTTCAACAACCTGCTGATGGGTATACCCCTTTTCATTAACTAATCTTGCCGCATCTTGTTTAAATTCTAATGTATATTTTGGTCTTGGTTGTTTTGTTTTTGTATTCATTTTTTACCTCTAATGACATTATAAATCTGCCTCTAGAAGTGTCCTGTTTAATTAAACCATTTCACTACGATAAGTTCATCGCATATGCCTGTTAAGAAATATGCTTCTTTTAGTGCAAGTGACTTCACCATTTTTGTGCAGCTTGCTTGTAAGTGCTGAATTAACTCAATGGCATGTTCAAGGTCGTTATTGTTAAGGAGGTGTGACAGTATCATCCTCAAATTATTTGCAACACGCTCTTCAACCCATAAATGGTTGGGCGTTTCCTTGTGCGGAAGAGATATGTTGGCGTTCATTGCCATTTCTACTGATGAAGAATGTGTCTCAAACCATTTTGGATGCTCTGTTTGATATTGATACCATCTGCTGTCGGTGGGTATTTGACTTTTGATCCTTACATATTGTGATAAGAAAGATAACTCTATGGCCATAAGCCGTGTTAAAGAGGCGTTGTTAGGGCTTGGGTCGTGCACCAATAGATCAACAATGTTTTTGTAAGTTGATAAGCGCTGATTTGCTTGTTTGTAGTAATGATACTGAAAAGATGGATTATCCCAGCCTTGGTATCCGCAGGTAGATTTTCTTGCCCAGTCAATGGCCTCTGGAAAGATATATGTTTCAGCCAGCCGTGCAGGATCAAAGAAATGGAATATATTATGAATCAGTATAGGCAGTGTCAGGAGAGCCATTAGTGATAGAAACAAAGCGACATACAGAACCATAATGCTAGGTGTCTGTCCTTGTAATATCGCACCCAGTTCAATCAGAGACGTTGCGCCCAAAAGCATCAGTATATCGATATAGTTATCGCCCACTTTTTCTCTGGCGATAAGATTGCGTATATTGTCAGGAACCTTTGAGTAGATTGTGCTGACGACAACACTCATTGCTGTGAAATAGAGACCGAGAATAAGTCCTGAGATTTGAGCAAGAACGCCATATGTGCTAACAAGGTTGCTTTTCTGAGAAGAAAGTTGGCCGGGTAGTAGATGGTATTCAATAAAGCTGAGAGCGCAAACTAATACAACGGCACCGATAATACCCCAAAAGGCTTTCTTGAACAGCGACCATAAGATAGATGTGGATTGGCGACTAGCCTTGTACCATTGCCCTAATGAAAACCTTAGTTGGGCAATATGGAATTTAAGTTGTGTTAAGGCATACAGTACATTCCAATAGCTTTTGTATCCTTGAAGAAGAGACGTTCTAAAGGCTTTATTCTTTATGGATTTTAAGTAAGCGATCAAAATATTTCCATTTTCTCCCAAGTGCTATGTATCAAAAATAAATTAAATGTCCATTTTCGGTAAAAAATCACCTTTAAATCATTAACATCAAACATCAAACATCAAACATCAAACATCAAACATCAAACATCAAACATCAAACATCAAACATCAAACATCAAACATCAAACATCAAACATCAAACATCAAACATCAAACATCAAACATCAAACATCAAACATCATTTAAATAATAATAAGCCATGCCGTCGAGTCGTTCTTTCACTTTTTCCCAATGTGGCATCACCTGTTTCATAAGCCGGTAAAAGTGTTCGGAATGGTTATGTTCCGCGATATGGCAAAGTTCGTGCAGTAATACATAATCTATGCATTCTCTCGGCGCTTTCACCAGATGCGGATTGATCGTTAATTGTCCTTTGGGTGAGCAACTGCCCCATTGGGTTTGCATGGATAATAATCTTATCGGCGGTTTATCTTTCACCCACAAAGTTTGTGAAAGCACTTCATCCAGTCTGCGGTCGAACACTTCTCTAGCCTTTGCTTTATACCAGTCAAAAAGTAGTGTTCTAATTTTCTCGGATTGTGGCGTTCTGGTTTTAACCTCCAGTATGCCGCGTAGTAGTTTGACTTCCGATGTCGATCTGGGTGCTTCATGAATTTTCAACACATATCTGCGCCCCAGGTAGAAATGACTTTCGCCGCTCACATAACGGCGTGGCAGGATATCTTTCCGTTGATCTTCAAAATAGCGCATTTGCCGGTGAATCCAGCGCGCGCGTTTTTTAACAGCCTGAATAATTTCATCATCGGAAGCGAGTGGCGGTGCATGCGCCACCACGCGGCAATCGGGATGGACTTTGATGAGGACTTTAGGCGTATCGGTTGAACGGGGTTCAATGGCAAATTCTATCGCACTATCACCATATTGAATCGAAGCTGTTTTTTGCCGGGTGGAATAAATCATGATTTGTTCAATCCCTCCCGTACCACCTGTACAATTCGTTCAATCATCGCTTTGGCCTGATCCATGCCAGAGCCGACTTTTTTGCATTCGGCAAAAATCATCGGCAGGAGGTTTTTACGGATTTCCGCTTCAATGTTTTGCGCATTGATTGAATGCTCGGCAACAGCGTTAGTGATGATCTCATCGACCTTGAATGAAAGTTCCACCCAGCGGTCTGAGGTTGTTTCATCAATCGTAGCAAGGTTTTCGCCGATCATCATTTTCAGTACGCCGTAATAGGCTTGTGCATGCTTATTGTCGGCGAATTTGTCCGGCAGACCTTCGACTTCACGCTTTTCAATCTTTTCTTCAAATTCCCGAAACAACATGTATTGCTTGAGTGGATGATCGAATAACGCTTCAGCTTCTTCAATAATCTTTTTCAACAGCCTGGAAAACACTTCTTGCGCGTAAGGATCATCGCGCAGATTTTGTTCGATCATGCGTGTGATGCGTGTTTTGATGATGTCGGTTTCATTGCGGGTTTTTTCATCCGACCACTCTTTGGGATCAGCCGCCTTGCCCATTTTGTTGACTTCATAGACGCCTTCGAGCTCTCTGACTTCCACACCAACCACATGCTTATCCATCAGCTTTTTGATCTGCGCGGCATATTCATCATAATCGACCGATTCACCGGCATCGGTTTTGGCAAGCTGCCGTAGCGCGGTAAATTGCTTGACCGTTTCCTTGTAGTGCCTGCGATCATCTTCGGAAAAGCTCTTGTCTTCATAAAAACTGGCAGATTGCAGCGCAATCTTGAGGCAATTGGTGAATTCGCTTAAGCGATCATAAAAATCCTCACGTATTTTCAAATTTACGTCGATCATCTCGCCATTACGTTCCTGCATGCGCGGCACAATGACCTGGCGTAACTGCTCTATATCGCCCTTGTTTTTAACATCCTTAAAGATCGCCCACAGATCAGCATAATGGCGTGGCAGCTTTTTATATTCAGTACTCATTTGCTGATAGAGCCCCTCGATATCATTGATATCAAAGCCGCCTTGCGTGCGGCTGGCTAAATCTTGGTATTTGGCGATGGTGGTATCGAGCTCCGCCAGAATGCCGCGATAATCAATCAGCAAGCCGAATTGTTTTTTTGGGTGTAGACGGTTGACGCGCGCGATGGCCTGAATCAGGCTGTGTTCCTTGAGCGGCTTGTCGATATAGAGCACGGTATTTCGGGGTTCATCAAAACCGGTCAGCAATTTATCAACCACGATCAGAATTTTAAGATCGTCATCGTTTTCAAACCGCTCGACAATATGCTTCGTGTAATCTTTTTCATCCTGCTTGCCGACATGCTCGTTCCACCATTTTGTCACTTCGGGAATGCCGGATTCATCTACGTCCACATTACCTTCGCGCGTATCGGGTGCGGACATGACGATTGCCGATTCAAACAAGCCCAGCTCATCCATAAACTGCTTGTATTTGATCGCCGATAATTTGCTATCACAGGCGAGTTGCCCTTTCAGTCCTTCATCAATGTTTTTGACAAAGTGATTAGCGATATCATAGGCAATCAGGCGAATGCGGTCTTCGGATTGATAGAGATGACCTTTTTTGGCGAATTTCTTCTTAAGGTCGGTCTTTTGTTCGTCAGTCAGCCCTTCGGTAATACGCTCAAACCAGCTGTCAATTGCGCGTTCATTGACATCCAAATCGGGAATGCGCTCTTCGTACAATAGCGGCGTGACAGTTTTATCTTCCACCGCCCGCTGCATGGTATAGGCGTGAATAATCGGGCCGAATTTATTGGTGGTTTTATCGTCCTTAAGCAGTGGCGTGCCGGTAAAGGCGACAAAGGCCGCATTGGGTAGCGCCCGGCGCATGCGGATATAATTCTCTCCGCCTTGACCGCGGTGGCCTTCATCGACCAGCACGATAATGTCCGAGCTGGGGTTGTGGCATTCCGGCATTTTGGCGGCGATGGCAAATTTATTGATGATGGTAAAAATAATACGCTCGGTGCCTGTGGCAATCTGCTCAGCCAACCGCTTACCGGAAGTCGCCATCGCGGCGGCTTTGTCTTTCCTGCTTGCCAGTTCTCCGCCGGTGCTGAATGTTTTGCTGAGCTGACCTTCCAAGTCGACACGATCCGTCACCACAACAATGCGGCATCGCTTCAGCGATTCATGCAGGATCAGCGCCTTGGACAAAAATACCATGGTGAAGGATTTGCCCGAGCCGGTGGTATGCCAAATCACGCCGCCTTGCCGTGCGCCTTGCCTGTCTTTGGAATTAATGCGCTCAATCAGGCGCTTGATCCCGAAAACCTGCTGATAACGTGCGGCGACCTTGCCGACCTTTTTGTCAAACAGCACAAAGTATCGCGTCATTTCCAGCAACCGATCAGGAGAAAGCAGGCTGATCAAAAGCCGGTCTTGTTCGGTCACGGCCAGTTCACCGCCAGCAATCAGATTTTCATACCATTTCTGATCCTGACCTGGCCGATGCGAAAACAAAGCCGCCTTAGCCGATTCGTCCAATACCTTGTTTTTAACCGCGTAGAATTCCGGATCGCGGATATCTTCCTCGCGCCAGCGCGCCCAAAACTTAATCGGTGTGCCTTGTGTGCCGTAACGCCCATCCGCCCCGTTAATGGAAAACAGCAATTGCGCATAGGCAAATAAATGCGGAATTTCATCATTGCGCTGGTTGCGCAGGTTTTGTGAAATGCCTTCGTCTATCGTCGGGCCTTTGCCCGCATGATTGTCCGGGCGCTTGGCTTCAATCACGGCCAGCGGCAAGCCGTTCACAAAACAAACAATATCCGGCCTGCGGTGATCCACGCCGCCGGTGCGCTGCACGTTATATTCCTCGGTAAATAGGAAGCTGTTATTGGCCGGATTGTTCCAGTCGATAATTGGGAGCGTCGGATTAGTTTTCTTGCCATCGACAAATTCCTTCACCGAGATGCCATAGAGCAAATGGTTGTAGATTTTTTCATTGGCAACGCCCAAACCTTCATTGAGCGCCGGGCTACACAGCTCGGTAATGACGTTATCAATCGCCTGTTCGGAAAAAGAGCGTTCCTTTCCGCCATAGGTATAGCGGCGCTTGCGCAGCTCATCGCGTAACACCTCACGTAAGACCACTTCGCTGGTTTTGCCGTCCCGTGCCGACAAGGCTTGCTCCGGTGACAGAAAACGCCAGCCCAGATTATGCATCAATGTGAGCGCCGGTATCTTGGCGCTGTACTCTTCCTGGAATTTGGGGAGCGTTACTTCCATATCGGATGTTCCTTCCAATTTTCAGGCATTCCCATCGCCAAGCGCCATTTATCGTGTACGGCAATCGCTTCTATTAGCTCATTACATTGTTTGCACCAGTTATCTCCATTGTTGGTTGTTCGAAGCAGATAACGAAGCATTAACAAGATATAAAAGACACGGTCGTTTCGTGGCGTTATTGGCGGCTTCCATTCAGGTAAACTCGAATTTTCGGGACGTATAGCCAGCTCTCTATTCCAAAGCCGACTGTGATGAGCGCATACATTGCGAATATAGGTCAGCTTATGAAGCCAATCAGCAAGACGTTTATGATGCAAATTGAGATTACCTGAAATCACTTTTTTATCGTTATGTTTTAAACCCTGATAACAAAAAGAAAGGCTTCCAAGAGACATGACTTCGGTTAGCATCCAAATGGGCAGTGTCGGGAATCCGGAATATTTATTCTTGTAATGGCTGATAAAGGCATCATTGGAGCGCTTCACTTCATCTTCTAGTTTTGATAACCATTCGGCATGTCTGAACTGAGGGTGAAAATTGTTGGGATCAGTATGACCAAAAGCGCCATAACTATGGCCGAAGTGATATGTAATCAGCGTGCGTAGATAAACCTCTACACGTTCAATCGCATCAATTACAAGCAAGCGCAAATGACGGTCGAACTCGTATAAACCGATAACATTATCAAAACTGGTGCCTTCAACGAATTTGCTTGTGACATCACCATTGCCGTCTTTCAAACGAAACGGATACCAATACGCGCTCAGGCGGTAATAACTTATAGTGCTGAGTTGTAATAATGCATGACTATGATCATTAATGATCAGACCACGTTTTTTGAGGTGCTCTAGCTGATCATTGAATGTGAGGGCTGGTTTCTGGTAAGTCTCAGTCATTAAGACCTCCAGAATGCGGGTATAAAAAAAGCCGCCAAGGTTGCGCATTGTTAAGAGGCGTGGCGACTATGTTATCTCCAGTATAACGGCAAAAGGCGAAAAAATTCAAGCAAAAGTTTTGACATTGTTCAAACCAGCCATTTTTCAAGCTTTTTCTATCAGGCACGGGCGGCCTCCTTTTGGGGGAGTTCGTCTTCACCCACCATCACGCGGCGTTTTCCGGTGAGGAGTTGTTGCATCAACGCTTTTTTCTCCTGTCTGAGGCTATTAAGTTTGTTTTGCAAACTGGATATGATTGAATCACAATTGTTAAGAATGTCTGCGATTCTTTTTTGCTCTTCATATTCAGGGCAGTAAATAGAAAGCCCTGCAACGTCAGAAGAATTGATGGCTGGATAGTTTGTACCAACAACAAGAGCATTTATTTGGCCGGTTATGTGGGCGCTAAATAAGTAGTGGTAGACGTAATCACCGCACATATTTTTCTTGGGTGTCAGCACAGAAAAGCCTGTAGATGCAATGCAGTCAGCATGTGCTACAGAAACTTTAGCGAAACCTTGAAGATTTGGGCGGACTGTAGCAAAAAGCAGATCACCTTCAGTTAGTACTCTTCTTGCACGACTTGGAGAATTTTCATATTTGTGACGATCCAATTTAGAAGAGATGCGGCCAGCCATTACATCGGATAAAGAAATATAATCAAATTCAAAATCATTGGGTGTCTTTTTACCCAAACTTTCGGCATCGATTTTAAGTAAATCTGAGAAGTGAAAACGCTTGAACTCCCTACTAAAACCGGGGAGACGTTTTTTGCCGGTGAGGAGTTGTTGCATGAGAGCTTTTTTTTGCTGCTGGCTGTTGTTCAGCAGCTTTTCCGTGACTTCAATCGCCCGATCCCATGTGGAGAGAATTCTGGCGATTTTCTTTTGTTCTGAAAGAGGGGGTAAAACTAGCTTTAAGGGAGTTAAATCTTTTAGGTAAATTCTAACTCTTACACTGCCATTACCGGCTCTGACCATGAAATCATTCCACTTATGAGAACGACGAAATTGGTCAAAGTATTCAGTGAGCAATAATTCTTCATTACAATAAAAAACAACGTAGTCAGGACTTACCAAACAATCATCTTCTACTTTCCACCGACATATTGAGCCTACATTTAGTCGCATTGGATTGTACGCAAACCAGTCCTTTTTAACGATCTTGCATCTATCAACAGTTTCACCCTTAACTTGGTCTTTCATATTGACCATGCCAAGTGACTTGTTAACTGAACGCAAATCATCATGACTAAGTTTATTGCCTTTGTTCCTAAGACTTGACCCAATCAGGCATTCATAAAGACTTTTATGTGCCCACCCCTCAGGAACCATAGCCAAGCTCCTTCAAATAGCCATCCATTTCCGTTTCCAGTGCGGCAAGTTGGGTTTTGAGTTCCGCGCGTTCCTTGCGCACGGCCATGAGGTCGATTTCTTCTTCCTCCTCAAACGTATCGACATAGCGCGGAATGTTGAGGTTATAATCGTTTTCCTGAATTTCTTCCAAACTGGCAAGATAAGCATATTTATCGACACTCACACGGGCGCGGTAAGTGGCTACGATTTTGTCGATATTCTCCGGCGTGAGCAGGTTTTGGTTTTTCCCGGCCTTGAATTCGCGGCTGGCGTCGATGAACAGGACGCTGCTATCAGGCTTGTCTTTTTTGAAAATCAAAATCGCCGCCGGTATACCGGTGCCGTAAAACAGCTTTTCCGGCAGGCCGATTACGCAATCGAGTAAATTTTCCTCGATGAGTTGTTGCCGTATCCTTCCTTCTGCGCTGCCGCGAAACAGCACGCCATGAGGTACGACCACACCCATGCGCCCGGTTTTGGGTTTGAGTGTTTCGACCATGTGCAGGATAAAGGCGTAATCACCCTTGGTCTTTGGCGGCACGCCCCGGCGGAACCGCCCGAAGGGATCATGTTCGGCCTCATCATGCCCCCATTTGTCGAGGCTGAACGGCGGATTGGCGGTGACGATATCAAAATGCATCACCCCGCCGTTTTTATCGAGCAGCTTAGGATTGCGGATGGTGTCACCCCATTCGACTTTGTGATTATCCTCGCCATGTAGAAACATATTCATCTTGGCTAACGACCATGTGGAGCCGATAGCCTCCTGCCCATAGAGCGCATATTTTTTGCTATTAAACCGGTCGCGGATTTTACGGCCACATTTCATGAGCAAGGAGCCTGAACCGCAAGCTGGATCAGAAATCGTATCGCCTTCCTGAGGATCGAGTATTTCTGCGATCAGGTCGGAGACTTCCGGCGGGGTGTAGAATTCACCGGCCTTTTGCCCGCCACCAGCGGCGAACAGTTTGATCAGATATTCATAAGCGTTACCGATAATATCCAATGAACCGATACGACTGGGGCGCAAATTAAGTTCCGGTTTGGCAAAGTCTTCCAGCAAGTGGCGCAGGATGGTGTTTTTCTGCTTTTCTTCACCGAGCTTGTCGGTGTTGAAGCTGATATCCTGAAACACGGACTTTGACGCATCGCGCAGCTTGGTGCCGTTGGCTTCCTCTAACGCGTGCAGCGCTTGATCAATACGCTCGCCGTTTCCGGGTTCATGGCGTTTTTCGTAGAGGGTGTAAAAGCTGGAACCGGGCGGCAGAACGAAGCGTTCATTCTTCATCATCTCGGTAATCAGCTCAGGCTCGTCGCCATGTTCTTTTTTGTATTCGTCATAGTGATCCTGCCAAACATCCGAGATGTATTTCAGGAAGAGCATGGTCAGGATAAAGTCTTTATAGGTGTCGGCACTGACCGTGCCACGGAATGTATCGCATGCCGCCCACAGGGCTTTGTTGAGTGCGTCCTGGTTGATGGGTGTGTTCATGATTGTGCTTCCCTGTGCGTTTTTGCTGTTTGTAAAGTTTTACCCGCCATCAGATCGCTGGCAAGCGTATGCATTAATTTATCGGCGTTTCTGATCAGCTCAGTATACAATTTCTTTTCTTGCAGTATAGCTTTATGCAGTCCGAGGATTTTGTGTTGTGTTTCCAAAGGAGGTACGGTGATTTCAGCTTGCTCCAGTATCGAGCGCCGGATGCTTTTAGTGAGCGAGCCTTCTGCCGCGCTGTCGAAGTATTTTTGTAAAGGTCGTTGATTGAGCTGCCAGACCAGAAAGGCAGGCAAAAGTGAAGGATTAGTTACACGTAGAATATAAAAGTGCGGTGCACAGATGGTTTGTTTGTCTATCTCCTCGATGAGCACCGCGTAGTTATAGGAGCCGCGTGCGACAAACAATATATCACCCGACATGAGCCAATAGGGTTGTTTCTTGCCGGATAATTCAGTTTCGATCACGCTGTCCCAGCGTACGCCATCTTCCGGTGAAACATCTTTCATCTGGATAGCGTAAATGCCGCTACCGGATTTTTCCGGTATTTTTCCCCTGAAAGGGTGTCCTGAAGACAAAGTGACGGCATTGACTAGCTTCAAAATAATTTCCTTCATTGACAATGATGCGGAATATTAGAATCAAAAGTGAATCCGATGTCAAGGAAAATATTTGCATCATGAAAGATGATGCATTGAATAAAGTTAGGCAGATGCCAAATAAACAGGGGTAGATAGCTGATGGCGAATGAGCAGATTAAGGCCAAAAACGATCAATCGCATTTTCTTAGGCACGTCTAAAAAGGTGGGTCTTTCTTTTCCCAGCGATAGCGCTTAACTTGAAAATCACTAGAAGAGAATTTAACAGAGTTGATAATATGTACCCATATATTATCCGTATCTATTTTTAAAGTAGGCTCACTGAATTCTGAATCTGATAATGCCCATTCCAAATCAAGCGGCAATTCTTCATTCTCTTCTTTTATATTTTCTTCTTTAGGCGCCACCTCTTCTGTCACACTATATTCTGGCTCCGGTCCGTCTTCATACATTTGCCAGAGTTCGGCATGTAACTCCGTTCCTTCCGGTAAATTTAGTTTTTCAACCTTTGATGCTTTGTGAAATAGCACCACATTCAGAGAAGTCACTGCTACTTGTGCGGAAGGGAAAATAATACCGTCAATTTGTGGATCAGATTCAGTAGATAGAAAATCTGCGATGGCTTGAGTTGCCAAATATTCAAAGGCTTCATCATCAGGCATAACTGGCCTTGTAATTTTTTCACATAGTTTGTTGAGAAACGCTGCTCTTTCAAGTCGGTGAATAAAATCAGGATCAAAAATGCTGCCTTTAACTGTGACAAAATCCAATGCGGTTAAATCAAGTAAATTCAGAGAACGTATGATTTCAAAACGTGCAACAGCAACCTGGCTGCCTACAGGCGGCCTCACTTCGGCAAGAGCTACATCTGGATCATTGGCTCCATAAAAAACGGAAATGCCATGAGCGTTCATACGACCAGCTTTTGCAAACGAGAACGGAGGACTGCCTAAATGAATATCAGGACGCATCAAAGCAGTTTTTAGTTTGTCATTGGATTGAAAGACTCTGGCGCGAAAAAGTGCAGACATATCGGTGTCGGGCCCAGCATTTACAATAAGAGAGCGACCATCCTTAGTGTCCATTTCACGAATGTTTTCAAACACAGATTCCAGATATTTTAGTGCCGCATTACTAAAAAAACGGGCTTCTGTTTTTATGGAACGCTCAAATTCGCGCCACTCTTCTTGCCATGTGGCATCGCTTACACCCTTTTCTTCATAGTGAGATTCTGATGAAAACGGTGTCTCCTCACCCATTGCCCATGCATCAAAATCCCCATACCGATCCTCAAGAATAATTTGTATATCTATGGCTGCTTCCTCTGGCATGTTGGCAGAATCCATAATTGCGCATTGTACGGGCTCACCATCGCGATCCCAGTCATAATCTATTTCTTTGTCTGACATTAGGGAATGTTGCCAAGCTGATGGTTCATCGGGTGTGCGTATGTAATGTTCTTCGAAAACAGAATCGATGCGATCTGCCATATCTCCAACCAGATAGCTTTTAGCGGTTTTGCCGCAATATGAGCATTTCCGCTGCTTACCTTCTTTTTTTATCTCAGTACTGAGGTACCCTTCCCCTATACAGTGGTGACAAATTTTTTTAGCGCTTAATTTATTGATGTCGTCTTTATCAGTCATACCTTATCTTTCTATTTTCGTTTTACCAAAACACAAAAACAAATATCTTCGATTGAGCAAACATATGAATATTAATTTCTAGCCGCATACCTCTGCAGAATTTTACTCTTACTTGAAATGAGAAGCTGCATACATTGAGGGGTGAGTAATGCAATTAAGATTTGGTCATTTTTATTCTTAATTCGAACAATACATTTTTTACGACTAAATTTCATAAGGATAAAGAATGTTATCGCCCTGGCAATATAGTGGTCGGGATTGATCGTCGAAACGCTCACGGCATCCAATCGGCGGACGGTTGATCAAGGTTTCCAAAGGGCATTGAAAGCTCTTTGGTCGATGGGGGCCCAGGGGGAGAGCGAAGTCTCCCATTGACCATGGGGGTTTTGGGGGCAGCTTGGAGGCTCCCCCAAATGGTGATTGAACGGCCAAACGTTCTCTGGTGCATGAGGGCTCGATGCCGAATGCACCACAGCCGGGGGATGCAACGGGGGTGCGCAGCGAGCCCCCTTGCCAAGATTGCGTTGGACGAAAAAAATCGAAGATTTTGTAGTACAACGCACATCTTGCGTAAAACGGGAAGCAATGTAGGACAATAGCGTTTCGTATTACAAAAACGAAATGTGTTCACATAAGAACCGATACGCATGTTGCAATCATCGGCCAAAGACCAGATCATTTTTGGATTGGATCACGGGTTGTTCAGTGGATTTTGCCGTTTTGTTTTTTATGTCGTCGATCAGAACCTGCGCCATTTGTTCCGCACGTTCCCATTGATCGAGTGAGGCAACGGCCATTTCCAGAGCGCCGCTTTCTTCATATGTATCACAAGCTCTGTCAAACATTTCCTCGATACTGTCTATCTTGTCTGGGTTAGCACCTTCCGCGCGCGCCTGAACCAACAGGCGTTTGATCTCGACCAGATGTTGCAGCTCAGGTGGAGCGCTATCGTCAATCTCCGTGGGTAGGCGGGCTAACAGCCGGTCGTTTTCAGGCTCATCATTACCTCTAAGCCAATTCCACAGACTGGCCGTTTCGCGTACGGCCACGTTCAGCGCGTCAGCAGCCTCATTGGAAATATGAACCGCACCATTTTTAATCGTTTCAAAATCATCATAAACAAGTGCTGTAATCTCGCCGCTGGCAAGTCCACCGCCGAGGCCGCCGATCATAGCGCCAACAGCCGTACCGACACCGGGCATGATCGTTGTGCCTATGGCTGCGCCCGCCAATGCGCCGCCCGCCGCGCCGATATTAGAGGCCGTTTCGATTGTGGCCGAGCGTTCCATGGCTTCTAAATCGCCGCGCACCGCATCAAGGCTGGTTTCACCGTAAGGAACGGCGCTTTCATAAACTGCTTCTGCGGCTTGAGCTTTTGAGCCTCCGGCAGCCAAAGTAAATGCACCCGATAATGTTCCAAAAGTCACTCCCGCAATAACACCGCCGTTTTTGCCAAGGCGTCCGAATGTTTCGGCCATGCCTGCCATACGGTGATTGCGGTGTTCCTCCAGCACAGCCTTACCGTTTTCATTCAATAATGAATCTAGATTATTCTTCTGCGCCGGATCATGGAAAATTGCGCGTTGTTCTTCCATAAGATGTTGCCATCTTTCTGCCTCTGTATCCGTGAAAGGTCGGTTTTCTGCTTGAACCTTCCGGTCAAGCTCTTGCATCTCTTCATAAAGATGGTGTGAATTATCACCAGCTATAGCCATGTCGATCTGGTCTATACGAAACTCTGCGACATGACCGTTTGGTAGTTGAACCTGCGTGTTAAGTGTTCGAAAATGCGTTTCAAGAGGCTCAGCATAAAAATCCTTTACTTTTACAATACCCAAACTGTCTTGAAGATCAGAAATTTCATGGCGAATAATTTGGATTTGCTCCGGAGTTTCGACAAGCAACCGTCCGCGTACCATATCAACAACCTTTGTATGGTCACCTTTGTAGTCACCCGTAACTTTATCCTGAATGCGTTCCAAATCCTTTAATTCTGCGCGTTGAAACTCCACACCGGCAAACTGATCGGGATATTTTTCTTGAAGATTATGTAGAAAGCTTTGACCAAAATCTGCAAATTCAGGCATAGCCTGACCTGCTTGGTCATAAAGCTGATTTAAATTCAGGTCAGGATTTTGCAATCCTTCTCCCATTCCACACTCCCCGTTTTCAACCGCCTGTTTTTAGTTTTTTGATATTCAGGCGCTTCTTATGCTTTTACTCACTCAAGGCTTTTACCAAGCATAGATTCGGCTTTTTCACGGAACTGCTGCTCCGTTATTTTTTCAACTTCCATGCTGTAAGCTAAACGTCTTAAGTACGTTACGTCCTGTACCAGTTCGCCTTTTTCCCGATTTGGAACTTCCGCGCCTATCTTCAAACCTTTTTCATTAAAAGCCACCCGCACAGGAACGCTTTCGCCCAGTAAAAAATATTCATATGTCACTTTCGTTTTCTCCATTTTATTTCAGGGCTATATCTATGCTTTCGAGGTTAGGGGAGTTATCAATTAATTCAAACACGCGATTCTTGTTAATGCCAGTAGCCGAGCATAATTTTTCAATAGAAGCCCGGTAGCGCTCTCTCAAACGCTGCGCTTTTTCAGAATCATGGGCCATAAGATTTCGAACACGTTCCGGGTGGAGATTGTCCATATTGTCAGCAATTTTCAGAATCAATGCGCCTTGATGGCCTGATGCAATTAAATCGTCAATAACCTGACTGTATGGACGCTTGTCATTGTCCGGTTTTGAGACAAGTCTGACCATCGTAATGCAGTCTTCTGAATAGCCTTTTTTCCGTAAGAATGCTTCGTCAATACCGCAATCTTCAATCGTGTCATGCAAAAGTGCGGCCATAACAACATCATCACCAGCATGTGGGGCAATGATTTTCACATTTTGCGCAATCCTTTCAGGATGCAGGGCATACGGTCGCCTTGAATGATCCGTTTGTCCTTCATGTAATTGTCGCATCAGTTTTAACGTATACTCAATATCGGGCTTCATAGCATCTGAGAACGTTCCTTTTGAATGTGTTACCCGCATAATATTCCTTCGATTTTCCACCTCAATATTCTAGCAATACACGGTTAAGATATTATAAATAATGAGAATTTGTAATACTTTTCATTAAGGGTGGTATAGCTGCGCGACAATCAGCATTTCGGACATTTCTCAATCAGGCTTCTCAGCCCTGTTTCAAATTCACTCAGCCCGTTATTGTCAATGAGTCTGGTAATGTACTCGTCGCTGCTGGATAAATCCTGCATCATTTCACCGTAGATTTTCAGATAGGCGCGATAGTGTCGGGTTTTGCGCTGATTATCCCGCATTGATCAGTAATCCTTCATTGCTGTTGGCATATTGCGAAAGAGCGCGGTACACGGTACGTGGAGAAACACCGAATTCGTCCGCAATCTGTGCCGTGGTTCTGCCGGATTGATGCTGTAACAGATTTTGTGCATGAACAATCTGGCAGGATGACAATTTCCTCGGCCTGCCGATTTGTACGCCGCGTTTTCTGGCAGCTTCCATTCCGGCCTTGGTGCGTTCACGGATAAGATTACGTTCCAGCTCTGAAAACGCATGACGTATCTGGTACATGCATTTGCCCATTGCGGTACTGGTATCAATATTTTCCGTCAAACACCGGAACGCAACATCGCGGTTTTCAAATTCTTCCAGAATATCCAGCGCGTTCTTGAGTGAACGAAAAGCACGATCCATTTTCCAGACTACGAAAACATCACCTGTTTGCAAACCGGACAATGCCCGCTCAAAACCGGGCCGCCGCTTGGCGGTAGCCGATACACCGCGATCTTCAAAAATAGCGTTGCATCCTGCCAGCTTCAAAGCATTGAGTTGAAGATCGAGGTGCTGGTCATCCGTTGAAACACGAGCATAACCTATGATACGGCCAGAGTTTTCCAGTGTGCGATTGTGGTTTTCGTACATTTCAATCCTTTAGTGATAGACAAAAAGGAACCCTTCTGACTTACCTTCATAAAGTCTCCTGATCAACTAAAAAATGTAAAAGCTGCGATAAAAAACACCCGGAAATCGGCTGTTTTTCTTCCGAAAAGTAATATGTGAATTGTGACAAAATGGTTCCCTTTTGTCACAGATCAAGATACTGAAAAACATAGTTTTTCTAGGTGTATTGGTTATGGTTTTTGGTGGCAAGATTGCATTAGCACAAGATCAGTTATTATCAGCCAAAGATGACTACATCACTTGCTGGAAACAGCCTTGTGTATTAATTGAGGGCAGTCGATGGTCAAAGAAAAATCCAAATGGTATTGCTATTGCAGTACGTATGGGAACGCAGCCTGTCGTCACCGATGATGAAATCAAGACTGTTCTTACACGCGATTTTAGAAAATACGGCATGTCTAACATTAAATTTTTTTATGAACAAAATGACACTCCAGCCACAGGTATTACCTTTCACATACGTAGTGGTACTGAGGGTGTTTTCTTAATTAGTAATGTGCGTGAACAAGTCGAAAAAATGGCAAAACGAGCGAGTAATACTAATCCCATTTTTCAATCAAATTAGGAACCGTTAAACTTCAAGCCTGCATCTTTTGATAAAGCTGTAGACGTGGCAACATCGTAGGTTTCATCTTGGATGGCTTTAATTTTGGTAGACGAATTCATGTGCTCATTTGATAGGTCTTCAGCAAGAACAATTTCCTCCAAAGAACCACGTTCTTTCATTTCAACCAAAATTTGCTCTTGGCGCTGCGGAGTCGTATTTTTATCTTCCAATTCCGCGACTGCCGCTTTGGCATTCCTGTGGTGAAACTGTTTCTGTGCCCACCGTGCATAATCGCCAAGTTCAGGGTGATCTATATATTCGCCCTTGATTGATCCGTCAGGGTTGAGTAGCTGGTCAATCAACAATATTTCCAAACGTTCGCGGTATGCTTTAATCGTTTCATCGGATTCCTGCTGTGGAATATTGTCTGCACCCAATATCTTGAGCGCAAGTTTTTCACGCCATGCATCGCCGTCACGTTTTTCGAATAATTCTTCCAGCGCCCTGATATCGGCTTCCATCTGTTCGATAGACGCGCGGATTTGTTCCACCAGTTCAATAAACCGTGTCGTTTTTTCTTCTTGAGACTTGCGGTTTTGAGCCTGTTTGGATTGGGTGTTGCTGGCAATTGCGCCACGCTCCATAACACCGCTGACGGAGCCGCCAAGCAGGCCTTGAAGAATATGAGTTTCTTTTTCGGATAATTCATGCTGGCGCAGGCGGTTATAATCTTCGCCCGACAAACACGTATCGCAGTGAATGAAAGTGCTTGTTAGTCCACCAGAAATTTTCAATTCCGTGTCAGTCGGCTTAAACATCGGCGACTCCGTATCGGAACGGCGCTGCCGAAACGGCTCGGTATTCTACGCTATACCGAGGATTGAGAATAACGCAGCTATTCTCAATCACTGCTGATGAAATATAAGGCACACCACGCCCCATTGACCCACTATCCCTGAGTTTATGTTTCTTTGCATTCCCATAAATACTACCGGAGATAGATTAAAATAGTCTTAATACTATACCTCACAAGATACTGAGGAATAGGGGATTACAAATGGTTTCTTCATGAGCTTTCTATATGATGACTATTCGGCCCCCTCTTTAAGTAGCAACGCAACGACCTCCTCGTGACCCTCCTTCCTAGCTAACATCAGCGCCGTCATGCCACGGTCATCTCTTTCGTTAATCTTTTCTCTGGCACCTTCCTTAAGTAGCAACGCAACAACGGCCTCGCGACCAGTTCTACTGGCATACATCAGGGCCGTCGTGCCAATAGTTATCACTGTCGTTAATTTTTTCTTTAGCGCCCTCCTCAAGCAGCAACGCAACAACGGCCTCGTGGCCATTTCTACTGGCATACATCAGGGCCGTCGTGCCAGAATTTGTACTGTCGTTAATTTTTTCTTTTGCGCCTTCCTCAAGCAGCAACGCAACAGCGGCTTCGTTGCTATTTCTACTGGCATACATCAGGGCTGTCGTGCCATAGTTATCACTGTCGTTAATTTTTTCTTTAGCGCCTTCCTCAAGCAGCAACGCAACAATGGCTTCGTGGCCAAATTCACTGGCATACATCAGGGCCGTCCTGCCAGAATTTGTACTGTCGTTAATTTTTTCTTTAGCGCCCTTCTCAAGCAGCAACGCAACAACGGCTTCGTGGCCAAATTCACTGGCATACATCAGGGCCGTCCTGTCACAGTTATCACTGTCGTTAATTTTTTCTTTAGCGCCTTCCTCAAGTAGCAACGCAACAATGGCCTCTTTACCAAATATACCAGCGCGCATTAGAGCTGTCATACCTAGATAATCCGTAGCGTTAATATCGATGTTATGTTGGTTAATGATAAATTTGACTGTATTTAAACACCCTAAATAACTAGCTATTATTAATTGGTTAGTTTTTAGCTTGCGCCGCTCTTCAAAGTTTAGACAAATTGTGTTTAGTTGTTTTTGCAATTCTGTCTGATTTCGCTGCGTTTCATCACAACGATCAAAATACTTGGTGAACGCATAGGCTGCCTCTAAACATTCAAAGAAACTGCCTTCGCTGAAAACAACCAGATCATCTGTATTTATTTTCGGCAGAAATAATATATTTAAGTGGCTTAAGCCTTTTTCTTCCAAAATATCGGAAACTGCCATAATCGCAAATGACACGGTTAAACGAAGTGGACTGGTTTCAGGATAAAGCTCTGGATTTAAAAAAGCTGCCAAAGTTTTCCAAGCCTTTTGAACATGAGAACTTTTTTGCTCCTCATTGGCAAGGTTTCTGGTGAGATGCTGCACAAAATCCATGTATTTTGCGGTGACATCATCTGACGGTGCATTTTCATTTTCTTGATTATTCTCTTTTGCACAGAGCATCCTGATAAACGCCTTACGTACAAACGACTTACCTTTGAAATTACAGAAGAATAAAAGAAAAAAGTTCTCGCCCAAAATATCTGGCACAAAAGGTTTAAGGCATTCGTCATCGACAGAAGACACAATACGCCAGCACCAGCTTTTAATTCGATCAAACTCATCATCTGTATATTCTTTACCATCAGGCAGGCAACTTCTCAGAGCATCAAAACTCATACCACGCCGAATGGTTGCCGCCACCACAAAGGCTCCGATCCACTCGCCATCAGCATCGGTTTCTTGCTCGCCTTTCTGGGTAGCCCAAGGAAGGCGATTTGATGTATGAAGGTAATAATCAATCAGGTCTTGCCTTTTCCAGTGGGTAATCGGTTGCTTTGGGTCTTTTAGCGCTTGTCCAATCAAGGCGGCGAATAGCGGGTGAGCGGCGGCCTGTTTGTTTGTTTCACTGCCTTTAGGTGTTTGCGAGGATAAATGCTTATAATTATTGGCTGCTCTATCTTCCTCGCCCATTGCTTGGATTAGTGCCAATGCCTGTTTTACCTCATTACTTTCTTTGTTTTTACCGGACACAAAGGCAATAATGTCATGCAGGATATCCACCCGGTTATCAACTTTCTCAAGATACAAGGCTGGATGGACAAACCGTTCACGGCTTCTCAAGTCAGCCATGTCGGGGCCATGCGCACGCCGCCCGTGAGGATCATTTCCCAAATTACTTAATTTGCCGCTTAAAACATGATCAAGTACCAGCAAGCGGATATGGTGTTGTTTGGATTGTTCACCTTTTTGAATAACCTCATTGATAACTGCATCATAGCGGTAAATATAATCAACAATAATCAGCGTATTACAAGTGGGCGTCCATTTCTGCCAAGGAATAATATCATTGCTATTAATAAAGCCTGCTTGCCATTGCGGGGCACCAGCACTCTTTATGAAATTCTCAACAAACCACTCTGTTACTAACCGCGTTTTTCCCGCGCCGGAAGGAGCAACAATGGCCATGATGGAAAAAAGCGTCTGTTTAGGTTTCAGAAAATCATTAAGAATGTCCAATTGTTTTCTGCGACCAAACAATGGAATGGATTTAAGGTTATAAGGATTGAGGTCAATTTCGTTTTCGTTATTGCCCTTGTTAACACTTTTCAAGACATACGGAGGGTCTCTAAGGGGAA
Organism: Burkholderiales bacterium; assembly: GCA_024235795.1. Taxonomy (GTDB): domain Bacteria; phylum Pseudomonadota; class Gammaproteobacteria; order Burkholderiales; family Nitrosomonadaceae; genus Nitrosomonas. The sequence goes on from JACKLR010000002.1 coordinate 1,003,406, forward strand.
TATCGGATTCAGTGATTTGCTCTTTCCCATAATTTTTTATATATACTTCTAAATCCTCAATGTATTCTTTAAGTGCCTCCCTTTCTTTAAACATACGCAGTGGCAAATAGCGCTCATAGCAAAACTTTAAAAATTGCAGTAGACAGTGAGTAATGGTCGTATCTTTTTGAATGTCTGCCAAAGCTTGAAAAATCTGTCTTGGAGATTCATCCGAAACTGATTTTGCACCAGCAAAATCTTGTATGTATTTGAATTTTACAGACCTATCTAAAATCTCTGATAATTTGGTTTCTAAATTGCTTCTTATTGGTTTGCCCGGATGACTATTTTCAGTGCCAAGAGGCGCAATAAATTGAGCAAAATCACGTAAATGGAAACCTTCAAAGACATTAACCGATTTAGTCTCTGTGCTTTCAGGTATTTCAATTGTTGTTTTCAGCTTTGCCAAGGTTAATTCAGGTGCTCCGATGGGCCTGTTTTCGCTGATTTTATCTAACAATAATCTACGCCCCTCGTTTTTCATGGCATTGTAAATTTCTTCCAATAAATCCTTGTCTTCGGGACGAGGTTTTAAATCTTTTTTATCCATATAACGAATTATAAAGAGGTGGGGTTATTTTAGAGCGCCAAGTTACTACATGTACTGGATTGGATGTGCGCCACTCTTCAATGGAGCGGTAGTTGAAAGTAAGTACGGAGCGCAGCTAGTGTATATTTGTGTTCTGTTCTTAAAACGAATTACTTTATATCAAATCTGGCATTTCTACGTGCGATACCCCTTGCGAGAGTATCTTCCTCTTCTTGAAATCCTTTTAACATTTCTTTGGCCCGCGCCTCACCAAAATAGTCTGCTGCCGCCGCCATTACTAAGTCATTAAAGAACTCCGTTGCAGATTGTTCACTTCCTTTTGTTCTGCGTAAACGATCATACACCTTGGCGTACGCTTTCAACACGTCAGGAATGATAACGTTTTTTGTAGCCTTATAAGGCTTTTCTTTCTTCGTCATCTGTGACGCTCACTTTGCTACATCGTTAACCGCATTCAATGCGTTCAAGCACCCAATAGCACTGTTACTGATTTTATGTCAACAAAAAAAAGTGTGAGTGGAGAATGCCTGTTTTTTTAACAATCCGCAAAAAAAGAAGTTAATCCGAAACCAATCCGATAATTTGCGCCTATTTTTCAGAAAAGCAGATAGGCATCATGGTTTTAGCTTAATGACAACTAAAAAAGGTGTACATCACCTTTAGTAACAAACCCGATAAGGTCTGAACATGAAACTCAGGAAGCGTTTGAAATTGATATTCAAATTAACTGCACACTTGTGCTGACATTCGTAGGACTGAACTCATTTTATATAAAAGAATGAAATTGGCAAATCAGCCTTGGCGTTGGATTAATTTACGAAATAAAAAACTCAAATGATGAAACTCATTCAGTTGCATTTTACCCATCAATCAATAATCGAGAACAACTATGGATCAGATATTCAATAAATTGCATCACGTTTATTCAAAACATAAAAAAGCATTACAGGGATTAGTCAGCAAGGTTCAGGCGCTATGTGAAGAAGCGGAGAGCCTTAAAGATAAAATCAGCGATATCCCTAACGGAAACAACCTACCAACCGCGCAACTTGAAGCGGTGAATACCGAAGCCGAGCAGGTTCTCCCGCAAAAAGTACATGCGCTTAATCAGGCCGTCGAGGCAGAAAAAGGATTTAGTACCGAGCACAATCTAACGAACAAGGCTGACCAGCCGAATGCGGCTGTGTCCAGTTTACAGATTGCTATTGGCGTTTTTTTCGATGCGGGGATGAACAGCTCTTTTCTGTATAACGCCCATATGGTTGCCGGGCCGTTTGCCGCGCTGCTTGTGAGTTTTACATTTTCCTTAACCATTGTCGTGACATGCGTCTGCGCGGGATATTTCATTGGCCGGTTTTTAGAATATGGCGGCAACAGCACCGATCCCGACATCCCTGAATTCAAGAAAATCAGAAACCGTGCATGGTGGCAGTTTCGGGGTTTTATCGGCGTCATGATTTTTTTGATACTCACGATTGGATTAATTCGCTCAACTGAGTCTTTAGATGACATTCAACACTCACTGACATACTACAGCAATTTAGTGACCACGCCGGAGGCGGTTTTTCTCATCCTGCTCAATATTTGTATTGCGGTGTTTTCCTATCACAAAGGACGCATCGGATTTGCGCATCCATACGGGGACTACAGCACCTATCAACACGGTGTGATAAATGCCCGTGAGGATTTACAACAAACTTACGGCGATTATGTTGAAGATATTGAAGTTATCTGCGAGACGGTTGAAAGAGATGCGGACACGCAGGATAAAGCCCGGACAAAATCCATAGCGAAGCACAATAAGAAAGTTACCGCGTGTCATAAAGCATACCGAAGACTGGAACAGGCTGTTCGGGTTGCTGAAAACCGTTTCTCGGCAGAAGTCACAAAATTAAACAACACCCGCAGCGTAATTGCAGGCAAAAGCGAAACTCTGCCCGACAGCCTGCTCGATCAATTTTCTTTTTCCGAAGTGACCAGTCTTGACTTGCCTGATTTTTATCAGCCGCCCAAAGACCGCGATATCAAGACAGCGCTCACCAAGGCCAAAGCGGATGCGCTCAGACGTTTGAGCAAAATATTTAAAAACGCCCTTCAAAACTAAATTTTTATAGGAGATATTTCCATGAAACGCAGAAGACAAAAAAACGATTTACCAAAGATTTTGATGTTAAGCGGCGTATTGGTTGCCTGTATGGGCGGTCTTGGTTATGCAGCGTTCAGCGCAATAGGCCAGAAAACGCCCGATCAATACGGGTGTTATGAAGATGTTGAACAGCGCCATACATTTATATTGTTTGACGCCAGCGAACCGCGCCTGAATGCGCAGCAGGAACGCTCGGTGCGCAATTATCTGGACGGACTTTTCGACAATCTCGGCTTTAACGAAAAACTATCCTTTATCACCACCGAGAGCGATCAAATCAGCTCTACACCCAAAGCCCGGTTTCATGTATGCGGCGCTGCGCGGAATTCCCAAGACCTTGAAGCCATAGGTGGACAAAGCGCTTCGGCAGGTTTTTTAAAGAAACAAAAACAGCGTTTGTACGACATGATGTATGCGCCGCAAGTTGAAGCCCTGTTGTCGCAAACGCCGGATGAATCGCGCAGGCAACTCTATCAATCGCCGGTGCTGGAGATGATCAAAAATATTTCCGGCATGCGGGATTTCGTGCCGGGCAGTCGCTTGATATCAATCGGTGATCATTTGCAAAATTCCGAGAGTGCACAGTTCTGTACAAAGCAGAACCATATGCCGCCTTTTCGGATATTCCGTGAACGCGACATCTATCAACAACGGCTTGCACCGCGTGCGTTTGACGGTGTTGAAGTAACAGTACTGCTGTTACAGCGTTACGGTTATGGGCAACGCTTTTTGAAGTACTGCAAAAACGAAGAAGAACTCACGGCCTTCTGGCGCGATTACTTCATCGGTAATGGAGCGGTAAATCCCGAATTCATACGTATTCGTAATGGTCATACGGGCGGCTAAGCCATGAACCGTCAATCTTTATCCCACCGGCCACAAGCCAGCCTGCTGGTAATCGCAAGTATTGCAGGCGGGTTGGTGTGGTGGGCGTTGAAACTGGATGCACCGCTGGCCGGTGGTCATGTGGATTGGTTTTCGGCGTTTATCTATTTTATGACCGGATTGTTTTGTCTGCACACAGTGATTCGCCTGCTTGAAAACCTCTCCCACTTCATTGATTTTCTTTCTAGCCGCAAATCATCGGGTCAGCATGGCAGCGCCGCATGGGCGAGCTTTAAAGAATATAAACATGCATTAATCAAAAACAAACGCGGCCCATTCTGGGGCCGTGCGTTAGACGGCCCCCGTCCTGCCTTACTCATTGATTTTGCGAGCAATTCTTTGACAGTAGCACCTGCGGGCAGCGGCAAAGGCATTTATACCGTTGTGACCAATATTATGAGTATTCGGCATAGTAAAGTGGTCGCCGATTTCAAGGGCGAGTTGGTGTGCATGTGCAAGGCTGCGCTCGAAGCACGCGGCGAGATTGTTCGCGTTCTCAATCCCGGTCATTTATGGGGCGATATTATCGGTCAAAGTAATTCATATAGCCCACTGGATATAATCGCTGACGACCTCACGCGCCCAGGCGGTTTGCGGGATATGATGGATGATCTGCGTGAGATGTGCACTCAAATCATGCCGGAACCGGGTGATAAGGAAACAGATAACTCCTATTTCCGGAAGGGCGGTAGACAATTGATTTCATACTGCATTTTATTTGAAGTCATGGTTGATCTATATGACGCCACGTTATCTTCTGTCGCGCTGCTGATAGAAAACCGCACCCGTTTGGAAGACATGGCGCGATGGGTCGCCGGTGTCGATATTGAAGGCAAGCCACATCCTGACGGCCCGTTTCCGATAGAGTACAGCGAATGGGCCCAAGCTCACGATCCTGCGGATGTCGCGGAATTTGCGCAATTGATCAGAGCCAGTGCGAAAAACCTCATTGCACTCATGTCAGGCGGTGATAACCGTACGTTTGACAGTTTCATAACAGGAGCGCAACAAGAACTGGCACCATTCGCCTTCGGCAGACTGGCTCCGGCCATGGGACGCTCGACATTTCGCATGAGTGACCTAAAGGAAGGCGATAAACCCACCACATTATTCATCGTGGCCGATGCCAGCCGCATGGAAGCTTACAAGGCCTTTGTCGGTCTGATGCAGTGGTGCTGCATGACGGCTGTAAAACGCCATGAGAATAAAGATCGTCCTGTGTATTACATATTGGATGAAGCCACCAATTACAAAGTAAACGGCCTTGAGAATTTGCTCACATGGGGCAGATCGTACGGGCTGCGCCTGCATTTGATTTTTCAGGACTTGGCGGCGTTCGAGCGCACTTACGGCAAAACCGCGCTTGATACCTTATTAAGCGAAACTGAAATTCAACAATACCTCCCCGGACAGCGTTCGCCCAAGACATTAGAACTTATTTCCAAACAAATGCTGGGGAATCAATCCATGATGGCAATCGGCACCAGTCGTTCCAATGAGCAACCCGGATTAAGTGAAAATTTGAGCGAGGCTGGCAGGCCATTAGCCACACCTGATGAAATCCGGCGCTTGAAAGCCGGCATTTTATTCGTACGCCAGCACCGCCCTATTTTGTTTGAACCCGTCTCATACGCCGAAATCGAGCCGTGGCGCTCGCAAGTCGGGATCAACCCCTTCCACGGCAAACCCTTCAAGAAGAAAGTGAAGATCAGATTATAGGAGAACGAACACATGAAAACCTTTTCACCCAGAAAATTCCGCCCGCTGTTATGGGCCTCAACGCTGCTGCGCGGCTTGGCTTATCTGCTGCGCCACTGGTTGTTGATCGTGATCGCCGCATTGGTGATTTCACCCATAGGGCCGCATTTGCTGGTCTGGTACAGCTATACCGATTACGGGGCATACAAAGGGATGAACGAATGTACTTACCTCGGTGGCGGCGGGCTGATTGAAATCAATGATGGCGATATCTGCCCGGTCATTGTGATCTTTGACCGCAGAGATATGGATTAAACCCAGAAAGAATAATTATGAATTTGCCGTCCGGCCCGCCTGCTGGCCGGGCAGCAGTCATAAACATGCAGGCAAATAATTCTATAAGGAGACAACCATGAATGAAGACAACGTAAATACGGGCCGAAAACCTGATCAGATCGCTTACTCGGTCAAAGAGTCGCCCGATGGCAAGGGATACTGGAACCGGGTCGGTGCGGCATGGAATCACAAGGATGGACATGGCACTGAAATTATTCTCGATAGTACCCCTGTAAATGGGCGCATTTCCCTGCGTGATCAACGTGATCAGCGCATGCAGGGCTATCAGGATGAGCGCGATACGCACCAAGCTGTAAATGACGGTCAAACCCGAAACCATGGCCGGGAACGATAACAAGGACGATTTCAGGAAGCGCAACGGGAATGTTTCCCCGCGAACGACGAGTTTTGCGGGGAAGCACCCGGAACTGGCCAGAGATATGCCTGATCGTTTTCGTGAAGCACCGCCAAATCGCCGTGAGTTTGACCATGCACGTGACCACTATATCAGTATGCAATTAATGGATATGGAGAAAACCGAGGCACAGCGGCGCGGTGAGAGTGAGCGCAGTGGTCGCAACTCTGAAATGGTGAAGCTTAACAAACCGTTTCCCGAACTGCGACCCGCCAACGAACTGGCCCCGATCCGCCAAGCGTTTAACCGTGCATGGTTGCGCGAGCAACGCGAAGCGCGTTTGGCCGAGCTTGAAAGGCAGCGCCAGCGTGAAGAGCAAAATGCCATTCAGGAAAGAGTGATTGAACAATCTGCAAAAGACATGGAAAAGGAATGGGCCAGAAAAGCACAGGAAGAACACGTACCGCAGCGCTAGACCCGATGGATAAATTTGATACGAAAAAATGAAAAGATTTCCCAAAAAATGATACCAGCGACGTTAGATTTTTATTGCCCGCCGGTAAAAAATATGTTCTCTATTTGTTCACTTTTGATGCGTTTCGAACAGAGAGAGGGACACAGCTACTAACCAATACATTACAAGGCAAGGCCTTGAAAAAAGGAGGGTGCGATATGCACGACAAAATTATAAATACAGATAGCAAATTAACAAAAAAAGATACTGCTGCGCCGTTAAAATTTGAACCGGATGATTACCGGCATCATCTTGACGAATTCGATCTGACGCAAGAGCAGCAAAATGAATTGCTGGAATCGTTATGGATGATCATGAGTACAATGGTTGATATCGGCTGGGGTGTTGATACCGTCCAGATTTTATTACCCGATCTGTTTGCAGAAGTTGCACCGGATTCTGAAAAGTTGCTAGAGTCTAGGAACACGTCTGAATTAGATCAAACCGTTGATACTTGAGGAAAGGTAGAAGAGGATGACAAACGATATTCCTACAAAAGCGCTCATCTATTGCAGAGTTTCCGATACAAAACAAAAACTTGAAGGCAGCGGGCTGGAAAGTCAGGAATTCCGCTGCCGTCAATATGCTGCTGAAAAAGGCTACACAATAGACAAAGTGTTCCATGATGACGTATCGGGAGGTGGTGATTTTGCCAAGCGCCCCGGCATGATCGCACTATTGTCTTATCTTGAGAAAAACCAGAAGACCGGTTATGTCGTGATCTTCGATGATCTCAAGCGCTTGGCCCGCGATACCATGTTTCACTGGCAGTTACGTCATGCCATGGCAAATTTTGGAGCGCGGCTGGAATGTCTTAACTATAAATTTGACGATAGTCCAGAAGGCGAATTTGTGGAGACGCTTTTTGCAGCGCAAGGCCAACTAGAGCGCAAGCAAATCGGGCGGCAAACACGGCAAAAGACTCAGGCGCGGCTCGAAGCCGGTTATTACGCTTTTGTCGCCCCTGTTGGCTACCAATACCGCAAAACGAAGGGAAACGGCAAAATGATCTTCGTGGATGAAGCTGTTGCCCCGGCGCTACGCGAAGCCATGGAAGGTTTTGCATCGGGACGGTTTCAGACTAAGCGCGAGGTGAAATACTTTCTGGAAAGCCGCCCGGAATTTCCCAAAACAGCCAGCGGTAAACTTGGCAATAACCGCGTTGATAAAATACTCGGTAATCCGTTGTATGCCGGATATGTTGAGTACGAACCGTGGGACGTGAGTCTGCGTAAAGGTCAGCATGAAGGCATTATCAGCTATGAAACTTTTTTGAAAATACAAGAGCGTTTAAAGGGGCGCGCGTATGTTCCGGCGCGTAAAGACCTTAATCTGGATTTTCCTCTGCGCGGTAGTGTAACCTGCGAATGCGGTAATGCGCTGACCGCCGCTTGGTCAAAAAGCAGAACAGGTAAACTGCATCCCTACTATGTGTGCCAGAACAGAAAATGCGAATATAAAGGGAAATCAATCCGGCGTGATGTGCTGGAGGGGGAATTTGAAACCCTGCTGAAACAACTCACACCGACACGTAACCTCATGGCTGTTGCTACGGATATGTTCAAAGCACTGTGGAAACACCGTGAAGCCACACAACATACGCTTCATAAAACACTGGAGCAGGAAATGAGCAGTAACCAGCGCAAAGTCGATCAACTCCTCGATAGAATTGTCGATGCGGATTCGCCACTGGTAGCCAAAGCGCTCGAAAAGCGTATTGATGACTTGCAAACCCACCAACACGTATTAGAGGAAAAAATAAACAATTGTGGGCGTCCGATTAGGTCTTATGACGAAATGTATCGAACCGCTCTGCAATTTCTAACACAACCGCATAAAATATGGGCTCACGGACGGTTTGAGGACAAACGAGCAGTGCTGAAACTCACCTTCACTGACCGCCTGACCTATGTGCGAAACAAGGGGTATCGAACCCCTGATTTATCATTGCCTTTCAAGCTGTTAGGTGATGGTTTTGGGCAGAAAATGGAAATGGTGGCCAAGGGCGGAATCGAACCACCGACACAAGGATTTTCAGTCACAAATTCCACATATTTATGCGTATTTATGAGAATCTATTAATATACGCAAACATTTACACAGAGCGGCTTTCAGGGTAAATTAGTCATTTACGTGCATTGATGAGAATATACCAAAATGCTCCTGAAATGTAACCCCGGTGTAACCCCAAATTCCCATGGCCGAAAAATTTAACTTCACAAAAGCTGAGATTGATTCTCTCCCGTTGCCCATGAATGGGAAACGGGATACATACCAAGACACGAAAGTAAGTGGATTACACCTACGTATTTCATCAACCGGCATTAAAACATTTAGCGTCTTTAAGCGCATCAAAGGTGGCAATCCTGAACGTATAACACTGGGACGCTACCCCGACATGACGATTGATCAGGCAAGGCGTAAAACCATGGAGATTAATCTGGTCATTGCAGATGGGAGAAATCCTGCTGAAGCTAAACGCAAACTAAAGTCTGAATTACTTTTTGGTGAATTGTTTGAAGAATATCTGGAAAGACATTCAAAACCTAAGAAAAAAACCTGGACTGAGGATCTGGATAAATACAAGAATCATATCGAAAAGCCACTGGGGAAAAGAAAATTATCAGAAATCGACCGAGCAGCAATTTCACTTATTCATAGCAATGTAACCAAAGCAGGATACCCAATTGCGGCCAATCGGATTTTAGCTCTGATTTCAAGTGTGTTTGGATGGGCAATATCAGCAGGGCTTTGGGAAAACAACCCGGCTATTGGCATCAGGCGTAATAAAGAAAAAAGTCGAGACCGGTTCATTCAAAGTGATGAGCTGCCAAGATTCTTTCAGGCGCTTTCAGAAGAATCAAATGGAACGGTTAGAGATTATGTTTTGATCTCACTATTAACCGGTGCACGCAGATCAAATGTATGTAGCATGAAATGGCAGGATATCAACTTCGACCGTGCAGAGTGGCGTATCGACGAAACAAAAAACGATATACCCCAAACGGTAACGCTTTCACCAGAAGCGATTGAGGTTTTGCAAAACCGGAAATCAGATGATAGTGAATTTGTTTTTCCCGGTATCGGCAAATCAGGACACCTTCAGGAACCAAGAAAAGGGTGGGAACGCATATTAAAACGCGCAGGAATAAAAGATTTGCGGCTTCATGATCTAAGGCGCACTTTGGGAAGCTGGCAAGCAAAGACCGGCGCATCGCTGGCGATTATTGGCAAATCACTTAACCATAAGAACCAAAATACAACGGCGATTTATGCGCGGCTTGATCTCGACCCGGTTAGAGACTCGGTTAATACAGCCACAAGCGCAATGCTTGCAGCAGGTGGGCTAACAAAGCCAGGTGAAATTGTTCAATTTAAGAAAAAGAAATGATGAATTGCAATATTTATGGGTATTAGTGTTTTTGGCAATTAAAGTTATCAAGCTTGAATAAAGCTGGAAGATTTATTGGTTAACTCGAATACCACGGCATATTGGAAAACTGGAACATCCCCAAAATCTGCCACCGGCATTTGCGCCTTTCTGGGCTATTCGTTTTACCATCGACCGTCCACATTTTGGGCAATTCGGCACAATCGTTGATATTTCAGTTTCAGGCAAAGTTTTCAAAGAAGACATCAGTTTATTAGCAGTTTGGTTCGAGTTATCCTTGGTGATTTTTTCAATCATAGCTGTAAGCCTAACACCATCAATTAAATCGATATTTTGCCCTTTAGCGAAAGATTGTGCTTCAGCTGTAAAAATACCGGACGTTACCACGAATCCGCCCGTAGCGCCTTTTGTTACCATTACTCCGAGCAGTTCGCGCACGACGTTAACTGAAACTTTATACGCACGCCACTGCTTGCATTGCACAAGAAACAGTTCGTTGTCTTTTTTAAGTATTAAATCGATGCCGCTATCTGCACCGCCACCGCCTGTTTCAACAACCGAATAACCTTGCATTCGAAAAATCTCACCAACAAGCAACTCAAAATCTTTCCAATCCATTTCGCGAAGCATATTGCCGGAAGTATCATGAGTAACTGTTTTGACAAGGTTTTTTCGCTTGCTTCGCCCGAAGAAAGATGCCATGGCGCTGATAAAAAACAGGGCTGGCAGAATATATTGCCCGTAGTAGGCGAGATTTTTTCCTACCTGATCAATAATCATATGACCCACTTGTCCAAGCGCAACATTGGTTTTAGGCACGTCAAGTGAGGCATAATGGTGCAGAGCAACATAAGCGGTAGCTGCAAGAATCACGCCTATCCACCAGGGAAATGCTGCAGTTATGGTTAATATATCGTCGACAAGGCCGGTTTTTCTTCTTCCCATAATTTTATCTATCCTGTTGTGTTGGAATCATTAATCGAGTTATTTGAAGAATTAATCTCAGTGATTAATTGAATTCGTCTGGTTTTTCCAGACTCATTGTGAGATTGATGAAGATTGATATCCCGTAATCGATAAAATGTCCGGAACCTTCCATTCGGTAATGGTTCGTCGAAAATTTCAAAACACTTCGATGCCACTAACAGTTTTTTGAAAGAATCATATCCATATTTCGCTTTCATTTTAGCCACTTCATTTGGCGCTTCTTCATGCACCAACTGTCCGGCACGAGCAAGGCAGGTCCAGCCATCAGCACGGCTGATTCGGGTTGAGATATCGCAAAACAGTTGTATTAACGGACTTCCTTGCAATAGCATCAAATTGAGACATTGATTAAACTCCTCCGAAGCAAAATGACTGGCATGTTCTTGAAATGCTTGGTGCATCGTTTCGACGACTGATTTTAGATGTTCCCAGGTCGGCAAGATTTTTTGACGCTGTTCATCAAGGTACTCACAGACAATAGATAATTGTTCCGGTGAATCCGTGCGCCAATAAGGCAGGAACTGGTGTACCAATTGATTGCGTTCTTCACGCACCAATTCAAAGTTCCGGCATTGCAATTCATAAAACTTGTCATCACCTGTAAATTTAAAAGAGAAAAATAACCAAGGACCAGATAGCTCTTGCGGCCCCTGTTGTTCTTCATTGGCATCAGATAGAATCTCATCGATATATCGTTGAATGAGGAGCCCCAGCATATCTTTCTGAATCCCATTGACACGATTTTCTTTGTTAATTGCCAGTTCATGGACGTACCCATGCATTCGCGAATTACCCAGAATTCTTTTCAGCATATATTCAATCTGCTGGAAAATCAGCAGATTCCTGCCGATTTTTCGTAACACTTCAGCTTCCAGGTTTTGCGGTGCGGTTTGTTGATCTGAGTCCATTTGCCGGGAGTTTCGTTGTTCTGACATCTCATTAATGACGGCATCTAACCATTCGAAATTAGGCTGCACCTCGTTAACCAATCAAGAAATTTAAAAAATAAAACAGCTTTTTTGAGTTAATAAAGAAACAAATACTTAGCCCTGTGTCAGCCCTGTGTCGTTTCGTGTTCTACAGATCATTCTGAACCAGATATAATTGTTAAATTTATCGATTGCTGATCAATGGTTCGGTCAAGCATACAAAAGGATTCAAGATCACGAATGAGTCACGATAGATACATTATGTCTTTTACAACCGGTGGGCTATTTCACCGCGAATCAGAGAAGCTGGCCGGGTTGTATCTTGAATTCAGAGACTGGATCGTGGTACGAAATAAAGTAATTGATGAAAACCTTTTACAAGCCAGAACACTAAATACCCAGAAGCGGATATGCCGCGAGGTTATCGCGCGCTTAAAAACATTCAGTACTGAAGAATTGGGGTTTTTGATAGATGCCAGTCGTCAAGAGCAGATCTATCTGCTTTGGATCGCAGCATGTCGTCGATACAAGTTTATTGCAGATTTTGCAGTAGAAGTCCTTCGAGAACGCTTTATTACTTTGAAGACTGACCTAAATCATGAAGATTTTGATGCTTTTCTAAACAGAAAATCAGAATGGCACACAGAGCTTGATGAGATTCGCCCAACAACAAGAAATAAATTGCGGCAGGTTTTGTTCAAAATGCTACACGAAGCTGGCCTGCTAACAGCGAACAACATGATAAATACCACCATACTCACTCCAAAGTTAATTGACTTGGTAGTTCGTACTAACCGCCGGGATTTACTCTACTTCCCAATATTTGAATCAGACTTAAAGCGAATAGCGCAGTGAAATCGGATATCGCCAGAATGCCAATACAAGACAGATTTCAGCATCTCTTTGCCGTAATCTCGGGCCAACGTTTTCTCAACAAGCAGGGTCTCGGTAACGAAATTCCATTCTTCATTTGTCCTTTCAAACCGGAAGAAGCCGTTGAAATGGAGCGACTCCAGCGTCAACTGATCAATCGTCTAGGGCAAGCTGGCATCAGGATTCTGGAAATCAATCTGTATGACCTTGCTATAGAAATTCTCAAGGAACGTGATATCTGGAATCAGATTCTTGAGATGGAGGAATCGGTTTCCAAGGAACAGCTTAAAGAACTGCTGCAAGGCGTACTGGACCCTGAAGCGCATCTTGTTCCGGCTATCGCGACCAAGCTGGCAAAAACGGATTTCGAGGTTCTTTTTCTGTCCGGTGTTGGCGAGGTGTTCCCCTATATCCGTTCACACAATGTTTTGAATAATTTGCAAAGTACGGCAAAGGAAAAACCGACCGTCATGTTTTTTCCGGGAGCTTACACCCACTCTCTGGAAGCAGGTGCGTCGCTCGATCTATTCGGAAGACTGCATGACGACAAGTATTACCGGGCATTCAATATTTTTCACTGCGAAGCATAAACAAGGAGAGATGATGACGCTTAAGGCCATCTTTAAAAAGCCAGTTGATCGCCCGATTGAAGGCGTCATTAAAGCTGACGATGAAGCTAGTCTTCGCCTCGAGATTGAAGAATACGTGTTAACCAACGAAGTGGAAAAACGGCTTGAATCTTTCCTGGATGCTTACAACAACTACGAAGGGGCCAATGGTGTCTGGGTTTCCGGCTTCTTTGGGTCAGGCAAATCCCATCTGTTGAAAATGTTGGCGCTGTTACTTGAAAACCGTCAAATAGATGGAGCTTCGGCTCTTGACCTGTTCTTGCCCAAGTGTGGTGATAACGAAATCCTGCGTGGTGATCTCAAGAGAGCGGTTGCCATTCCGTCAAAAAGTATCCTGTTCAACATCGACCAGAAAGCGGATGTCATCAGCAAAACCCAGATTGACGCACTTCTTGCGGTCTTCGTCAAAGTTTTCGATGAGATGTGTGGATACTACGGCAAGCAAGGGCACATCGCCCAGTTTGAGCGCGATCTCGACAGCCGTGGCCACTATGAACCGTTTAAATCGGTCTATGAGTCTGCAGCTGGAAAAACCTGGCAGAAGGGACGCGAGCAGGCTCTGCTCGAAACAAAAAATATTGCCAAAGCCTATGCCCAGGCAACCGGTGGCGACGAAACATCCGCCATGGGGATACTCGACAAATACCGCAATCAATACCGTGTCTCCATCGAAGATTTTGCCGAACAGGTTCATGCATATATCGAGCGGCAATCCACCGATTTCCGTTTGAATTTCTTTGTCGATGAAGTGGGTCAGTACATCGCTGAAAACGTCAAGCTAATGACCAATCTCCAAACCATCGCCGAAAGTCTGGCCACCAAATGCCGGGGGCGCGCATGGATCATCGTGACCGCCCAGGAAGACATGGGATCGGTTGTTGGCGAAATGGGCAAACAGCAAGGCAACGACTTTTCGAAAATTCAGGCACGGTTTGCCAATCGCATGAAGCTGACCAGCGCCGACGTGGCTGAAGTTATCCAGAAACGTCTGCTCATGAAAACCGAAGAAGGCGCTCAATGGCTTTCAGACATTTATCATGCACAGTTCAACAATTTTAAGACCCTGTTTGATTTTGCCGACGGCTCGCAAACCTACCGGAATTTTCAGGATCGGGAACATTTTATTCACAGTTACCCGTTCATTCCGTATCAGTTTGCACTGTTTCAATCGGCCATTCAAAATCTGTCGCAGCATAATGCTTTTGAGGGCAAACACAGCTCGGTGGGTGAACGTTCCATGCTGGGTGTATTTCAACAGGTGGCGATCCAGATCGGAGAGCACAACATTGGTCAGCTAGCGACTTTTGATCTGATGTTTGAAGGCATTCGCACTGCGCTAAAATCCAACATCCAACGAGCCATCATCCAGGCAGAAAACCATCTTGATGATCCCTTTGCAATCCAGCTGTTGAAAACGCTGTTCCTGGTCAAATACGTCAAGGAATTCAAACCAACCGTCCGGAATCTTTGTATCCTGATGCTGGATGGTTTCAATCAGGAATTGCCCGCGCTAAAAAAACAGATTGAAGAAGCCCTCAACCTTCTGGAACAGCAAACCTATGTTCAGCGTAATGGAGAACTCTATGAATACCTCACCGACGAAGAAAAAGACGTCGAACAGGAAATCAAGAATACTGAGATAGAATCATCAGATGTTGCCGCCGAGCTTGAAAATATTGTCTTCGACCACGTTATCAAACATCGGAAGATTCGTTACGATGAGAACGGGCAAGATTATCCGTTCTCCAGAAAACTCGATGACCGTTTGTACGGACGGGAGTATGAGTTGGCCATCCATGTCGTCAGTCCCTTCCATGAGCACGCTGAAAACGAGCAGATGCTGCGCACAAATTCGACCTACAAAGCTGATGAATTATTTGTAATCCTGCCTGCTGACGAGCGATTGATGCGCGACCTGTTAATGTACAAGCGGACCGAGAAATACATTCGACAGAACATCTCGATGACACAACAGGAAGCGGTGAAACGCATTCTGTCAGATAAAGGCTCTCAGAACCGGGAGCGGTATGACGAACTACAGCAGCGTGTCCAGAATCTGATGGGCAAGGCCAGGTTATTCGTGGCAGGAACCGACATCGAAATCGGCTCCGAAGATGCACAGAATCGAGCGTTACGCGGATTTCACGATCTCATCTCGCGCGCCTATCCTAATCTTCGCATGCTGCGTGGCATCACCTATACCGAAAACGATATCGCCCAGCGCCTTCAACAATCACAGCAAGGATTATTTGGCAACGACGCCACCACACTGGCCGAGTCCGAGCAGGAGCTGTTGGCGTTCATTCAGAGCAATAACCGGGGTGGCGTGCGTACCACGCTGAAAAATTTACTGGAAAAATTCGAACGCAAACCCTATGGATGGTATTACGCCGCTGTGCTTTGCACGTTGGCCAACCTGTGTGCTCGAGGAAAAATCGAAGTTCGCGTTGATGGAAACTTGCTGGAAGAAGATGCACTGGAACGGACGTTGCGCAACACGCATGGTCATTCCAATGTGGTGCTGGAGCCTCAGGTAGAATTTACTGCGTCTCAGGTTCGTTTTCTCAAAGAATTTTATGAGGACTTCTTCGATGCCCCACCCACTGCCGGTGAAGCAAAAGCACTCGGCAAGGAAACCGGCGCTGCATTTCAAGAACTTATGCACCAACTCTCTCCACTGATGGCTCAATCATCTCAATACCCTTTCCTGAATGCACTGACTTCGGTAATCAAGAACCTTAAGGAAGTTACTGGCAAACCTTACACCTGGTATGTGACCGAGCTTGGTAATCAGGAAGATGAACTGCTTAAAATCAAGGAAAGCATTATAGACCCTATTCGCAAGTTTATGAGTGGCTCACAAAAAGAAATCTATGTTCAAGCCAGGGATTTCATGCGCACCCAGGAACCCAATTTCTCATATATTAATGATGAAGCAGTTAACAAAGTAAAATATGCACTTGAAGATCCCGCATGTTTCAAGGGTAACCGTATCCAGCAATTAAAAACTGACTTTGATGCTTTGAAAAAGGAAGTGGATGACAAGGTTAAAAGCGTTCGCGTATCGGCAGAAAATACCCTGGAAGCCATGAAATCACGAATGCAGAGTATGGATGAGTACAAAAAATTGCCTGATGAAAGAACCGCCGAGCTTTTGAAGCCCTTTCAGGATTTAATGGATCATATTCGTCATCAAAACCTGATTGCAGTAATCAATGATCGTATGCGTTTCTTCGAGGAACAGGGTTATCAGGTACTTTTGACAAAAATGGTGGAACTGGCAGCGCCGAAACCTGATTATAACGCTATTGATCAATCGGATTACGGTCATAAAGAAAATCCGCAAGTGAGTGAAGCACCTCCTCCTGAATATATTTCGGTCAGGAAAATCAATGTTGCTTTCAGCAAAGCCTGGCTGAATGACGAGGCAGATGTCGAACGTTACCTGGAGACCATGCGCGAAGCGCTGCTGGGAGAGATTCGGAAAGGCAAAAGAGTTCAAATTTAAGGAGACCAGCGATATGAAGATTGCTATAAAAAATCTCGGCGCTATCAAGCAAGCGGAGTTTACGCTCGGTGAACTGACGATAATCTGCGGTGGTAATAATACTGGCAAGACATATGCTACGTATGCGTTATTTGGCTTTCTATCCTTCTGGCGAGATGCTTTCTCAATCAAGGTGCCTGATGGAGACATCCGGCGCCTCTTGAATGAAGGAAGCATTGAACTGGATATTCAAGACTATATCGGTAACGCACAAACAATACTCAAGAACGGATGCAAAGCTTTTACTGAGCAACTACCTCATGTTTTTGCATCATCCGATAAGCATTTCTCTGAAAGTCAATTTTCAGTCGATTTGGATTCAAGTGACATCCAGCCGATTCCTACCTTTGAACGCACAATGGGAGCAGCGAAAACCCAGCTGTTCTCAATCTCTAAAAAAACCGATTCACCACTGGTGACAATTTCTCTACTTGTTGAGAAAGAAAAAGTCAGAATACCTCAAGAAGTCATAAGCAGGATTATTGGCGACGCCTTAAAGGATATCGTTTTCGGGCATCTATTTCCACATCCTTTTATTGCCAGCGCAGAACGAACCGGAGCTGCAATATTCAGAAAGGAACTCAATTTCGCGCGTAACAGGCTACTGGAAGAGATGAGTTCCATGGAAAAAGACATAAACCCTTTCGAATTGCTTTCAAAGGTTTATACCGACTACGCGTTGCCTGTTAAGTCAAATGTTGATTTTACGCGCCAACTCGAGGAACTTGCCAGGAAGGATAGCTTTATAGCTAAGGAACACCCTGAAATACTCAATGACTTTACCGATATTATTGGCGGAGACTACCTCGTTACAAAAAATGATGAGCTTTATTACGTTCCTAAGGGTAATAAACGTATAAAGCTGACTATGGATGAAAGTTCAAGTGCAGTACGTTCGTTGCTGGATATTGGTTTTTACCTTCGCCACGTGGCTGCCCCGGGCGATTTGCTTATGATCGATGAGCCAGAACTGAATCTGCATCCTGAGAATCAACGGAGGGTTGCACGCCTTTTTGCACGATTGGTCAATATCGGAATCAAGGTATTTATTACGACTCACAGCGACTACATCATCAAAGAACTGAATACGCTGATTATGCTCAACCAGGGAGGAGAACGACTCAGGGCTATTGCCGACCGCGAGAATTACAGAGATTCTGAAATGCTGAATCCTGACAAGGTAAGAGTTTATATAGCGGAAGAAGCTCTGATTAAGCTAGATGGAGCGCAGCGTAAAACAAAATGCCAAACACTCGTTCAGGCGGATATCGATAGCAAGCTTGGAATTGAGGCACGGAGTTTCGACAAGACCATAGAAGACATGAATCGAATCCAGGAAGAAATTGTTTGGGGAGGAGATGAATAATGTCGGATATGAAAATCCTCTCTGAGCTGATTTTGGAATCAGCACTGGTTCCCCATGAAAATGAATACGGTAAGCCAGTCATCAAACTTCAGGAAGCAGGTGTCAACGGCTCTGTTTCCTTCATCCGCAATATACCCTCAGATGCCATTATCATCAAGGCTGACGAATTTCCCGCTCCAAAGACCTTTTTCAAAGGCGACAAAGGGGAATGCAAGCGGGCCGATTTCATTATTATTAGCGAAGAGAAAAAAGTCATTCTGTATGTTGAGCTAAAGGCAGGCGCAAAGGATGCCAGCCATATAGTTAAACAACTAAAGGGCGCTTCCTGTGTAATCTCCTATTGCAAAGAAATTGGTAAACAGTTCTGGAGTGAGGCCAGATTTCTTGATGACTATGCACATCGGTACATTGGTATCGTGAATCTGAGCATTAGCAAAAGACCATCTCGCCACAAATCGTCACCATTGCATGATTCACCAGAGAAGTTTTTGAAAATTTCTTCACCTCATAACCTTCAGTTCAATCATTTAGCTGCGGTGTGACCATGGAAACCGCCAAACTCAAAAAATTCGCGCAGTTCGCCCGGCGCAGCCTGCTGGAGCAGGTTTCAGCCAAGCTGGAACTGGTACTGGCTGATAACAGCGCCGCTCGGCGTGAAAGCGTTGAGGCTATCAAAAAGCTCGAAGAGGCGATCAAAAACCACGGCAAGGAACAAATCATTGAGCGGGTCGCCTATATCTGGTTCAACCGCTTCTGCGCCCTGCGCTTCATGGACGTGAACCGCTACACCCGCATCGGCGTGGTGTCACCCACCGAGGGGCAGTTTCAGCCGGAAATTCTGATGGATGCCAAGATGGGGCACATCGACGAAGAAATGGTGCCGGGCAAGGTCCGGCAGCAGATCTTCGCCCTGCTCGACGGCAAAGCACCCAGCCGCGACCCGCAGGGCGAGGCCTACCGGCTGCTGGTGGTGGCCGCCTGCAATTTCCTTCACCGCGCGATGCCGTTCCTGTTCCAGCGCATCGATGACTACACCGAGCTGCTGATGCCCGACGACCTGCTCTCGGGCAACTCCATCCTTGCCTATACCCGCGAGGCGATGACGCCGGATGCCTGCGAGGATGTGGAGGTGATCGGCTGGCTCTACCAGTTCTACATCTCCGAGAAGAAGGACGAGGTGTTCGATGGCCTGAAGAAGAACAAGAAAATCACGCCCGAGAACATCCCAGCCGCCACCCAGCTCTTCACCCCGCACTGGATCGTGCGCTACCTGGTGGAAAACTCCCTCGGCCGCCTGTGGCTGCTCAATCGTCCCGGCTCGAAGCTGGTCGAGCAGATGGACTATTACATCAAGCCAGCGCCTGCGGCCGATGGTAAAGAGCAGGCCGAAACGGACTTCCTGCGCATCGCCAAGCCGGAAGAGATCAAGATTTGCGACCCGGCCTGCGGTTCTGGCCACATGCTCACCTATGCCTTCGACCTGCTCTACGCCATCTACGAGGAGGAAGGCGTTGATCCCGCTGAGATCCCGGAAAAGATCCTCACTAATAACCTCTACGGCATCGAGATCGACGAACGCGCCGGGGAACTGGCGGCCTTCGCCCTGACCATGAAAGCCCGCGCCAAACAGCGCCGGTTCTTCAACAAGGGTGTCAAGCCGAACATCTGCGTGCTGGAGAACGTCCACTTCGACGGCAATGAGTTGAAGGATTACATGGATTTTGTCGGGCGCGACCTGTTCACCGCGCCGCTGCAAACCACCCTGCGCCAGTTCGAAGAGGCCGACAACTTCGGCTCCCTGATCCGTCCCGATGTCACTGACGTCGACGGGATGCTCAGGATTCTGGAGTCAAAGAACGTCTCCGGGCAGCTGTTTATCAGCATGACCCATCAGAAGGTGCTGCAAGCCCTGCGGCAGGCCGATTACCTGAGCTCCAAATACCATGTGGTGATTGCCAATCCGCCGTATATGGGCGGCAAAGGGATGAATGGGCGCTTAGGGGCATGGCTCAAGGACAACTACGAGGATGTAAAGTCGGATCTATTCTCTGCCTTTATCGTTCGCAACGCTGAAATGACGTTGACCAAGGGCCAGCTTGGGTTCATGTCACCATTTGTTTGGATGTTTATCTCATCCTACGAAAAATTACGCAGCTTCCTGATCAACCAGAAGACCATTACCTCTCTGGTGCAATTGGAGTATTCAGGCTTCGACGGTGCGACGGTTCCAATTTGCACCTTCACTGTTGAGAATGAACACCGACCTGATTTCAAAGGCGGCTATGTACGGCTTTCTGACTTTCGCGGTTCGGGGAACCAGGGGCCTCGCACTCTTGAGGCCATTAGCAAACCTGACTGTGGATGGTTCTATCGTGCCTCTGCCACTGACTTTAGAAAGATTCCTGGAAGCCCGATTGCTTATTGGGTTAGTCCCTCCGCCCGAGAGGCATTTGTTAGAGGGCAGGATTTTTACAACTTAGCTGAGCCCCGCTTAGGGATGGCTACAGGGGACAACAACACCTATGTAAGACTTTGGCATGAAGTGCCAATTCAAACTATTGGATTTGGGTTAACTCGAAAGGAAGCTGGTGAGTCCGGGCTAAAGTGGTTCCCATACAACAAGGGCGGTGATTTTAGAAGATGGTATGGGAACAACGATTGTCTTGTTAACTGGGAAAATGACGGCCATAGGCTTCAAACTACTCTGCATCCATCCGGAAATAGAATTTGGGCGCATAATTTCAACTTAGACTTTATTTTCCGTCCTGCACTAACTTGGACATTTGTTAGCTCTTCATGTTTTGGAGTTCGATTTTCTCCACAGGGATTTCTTTTTGATGTGGGAGGCTCTTCTGCTTTTCCTGAAATTAGGAATATCCATTTTCTCCTAGGATTTCTCGGCAGCAAAGTTGCTTTCTATCTTCTGAAATCTCTCAATCCAACTCTGAATTTTCAGGCAGGCAATATCGGAAATCTACCTGTTATTGAGATCAACAAGGAAAACCAGCAGGCAATAACAGAGAAGGTAAAGCAGTTAGTTGAAATCTCAAGGTTAGACTGGGATATTGCTGAGACATCTTGGGACTTCAACAACCTCCAACTCTTAAATCATGACAACCGCCAACCAACCCTGAAGGCCACCTATGAAAAGCTCCGTGCCCACTGGCGGGAGATGACGCTGGAAATGCAGCGGCTGGAGCAAGAAAACAACCGCATCTTCATCGACGCCTACGGCCTGCAGGATGAACTAACGCCCGAGGTGCCGCTCAACGAAATCACCCTGACCTGCAACCCGCACTACCGCTACGGCAACGAAAAGAGCGAGGATGAGTTGGAATCGCTGCTGCTGGCCGACACCATGCGCGAGCTGGTCTCCTACGCCGTGGGCTGCATGTTTGGCCGCTACGCACTGGATAAGCCGGGGCTGATCCTCGCAAATCAGGGCGAGACGCTTGCGGACTTTGTCCGCAAAGTGTGTAGTGGAAAGTGGGAAGTGGATAGTGAAGGAGAAAACAATGGCAACGGTACGCAATTATCGGGAGTTGATCGTCTGGCAGAAAGCGATGGATTTAGTGGAACTGATTTA
>JACKLR010000003.1 GCA_024235795.1 Burkholderiales bacterium
CCTTGGCCGGTTTCGAACAGTTCCGGAATATCGAAACTCATACGCTCGATTTCATTCAGAATATCGTTCGGCACTTCACGCGGCGCCTTGTCGATTTCATCAATCAAAACCACCGATCGCCGCGGCTCGCCAATTAACTGAGAATGACCGGACGTATCCAGGCAATCCAGCAGGCCCAAATCTTTAACCGCGTCGCTACCCATCGCCTGTAAAATAGCGACACCAAGTGCTTCAAAGCGCAGGAAACGGCGCGGATCATCGTTCACACCAACCTGATGTGTCGCACGGAAACGTCCGAGAGTGTCAAAGTGATAAAACAAGTCACGGCTTTGCGTATCTGACTTGACGGTAAAAGGCAGCGGTTTTTGCCAGGAATCTTCTGGATTCTGTGGATGATCCAATTCCCAGGCCAGACTATATGCCAGTTGCGACTTGCCGCAACCGGGCTCGCCTGTCAACAGCAACGGCATACCCAGTTCCAGCGCGACGTTGACAGCAGATACCAGGCCTGCTGGCGCCAGATAATCCTTTGGATGTGTCAAATCTTCCGGGTTGAATCCTGGCAAATTGCGCCATTTCCCCGATTGTAAATCTTTACCACGGCCCGAATAGTAATGCGGTTCTAAAGTGATCGACATGATGCTGTGCTCTTAGGACGAATGATGTTTTTGTAAAATAGGAAATAATATTTCTTTAAGATTACCCAGTGGAATAGCTGTATGATTATTCAACGCCTTGCGGATCATCGTGCGCTGTTGATCATCAATATTCAGATTCTTGAACCAGTCTTCAACATCCTGTTCTACGCTTGGTGAACTAAGCGGTGGAAGCAGTGCTTTGGGCAAATTGTAATGTAGAAGCAAGTTTTGTAAATTCTGACGCCACTGATTTGCTGACTTGGTTTTAAATAATCGATCCCACATGGATTGATTCAAATAATCCGCCTCACACACAATCAACAAAAAATGACTGGGAGCATTTGCGCCAAAGATTAGCCGAGACCACGCCAGTAGTAGTCCTGCGATAAACATTTGATCCCGGACTTCATCACTGGTCAATTCTCGGTAAAATATGTAAGGCCGCTCTTTTTGTTGAAGCACCTCTAAAATAGCCGGTTTTTCGGGGGAACATCCAAGTCGCAGCGATAAAAGCGTACACAACTGCTTTTCGCCTGCAGATATCAAATCGGAGATCGAGGGCTGATTCTTTCTTGTCTTTTCGGAATTAAGGTTTAGCTTGGCTTCCAGCGGCCTTATTTCCGGAGCAAGTTTGGGAAATGGAATCTTATGTTCTTCCAGTAAATGTGAAAGCGTAAATCGAATAGCGTTAGGCCATTCAATCCGCGGACCAAAAACACAAAACCCGTGCGCTCTTCCTTCAATCATACCTGTGCTCCCGGGTATCTGATCATCAAAATGTTTATGTTGCGATTTTCTGTTCAACAACCCCAGGAGGTATTCCGGCGTTCGTGCCTTTGTTTCTTTGCGCTGATTGGATTCATGCTGACCGTATACGATGGAGTTAACGCCATTGAGTAAACGTCTTTTAGCCTCCGCCTGGTCAGTTTCAATCAAACCAACCAGATCGATATATAAGACCGTTCTAAAAAGACCTTCTAATTTAACCGGTTGTATTTTGATCGGGATCAACAGTCCCTTTTCCCGTTTGGGATCATTTGCGAACGCAATGGTCCATTCAGATTCAGTATAATTTGCCTGAAAATAATTTTCGGATACGAGCGCAATTGTCCGCTTTGCCTGTATTGCGGCTTTATTCATTGCCGAAACAAAATTCTGTGCCGGTTGGAAATTTTTGGTATCCAGAATAGTCGTGTAACCGGCATTTTCTAGCGTAACAGCAACCCATTCCGCTTCCTTTTGATCAATACTGGCATGACTGATAAAAAAATCTTTCTTCTTCTGTTCTTCCATGTCCATGACTTCTTGATTTGACACAGCCGGTTTTCGAAAAGATTATTACAAACCGCCTGATTTTAACATAAGGTTATCAGTGGCAAGAAAAACTCACTTTTGGCAAGGCCATTGCACGGCCACTTGCCAATTTAGCGGGCAAGGTGGATTTGGCGAATTTGATGCTGTGGCTGATTTAAGTGATTTAAGCGATGACAGTTAATGGCGGATGGCGTTGTTTGAAAACAACTTATCCGCCCTACGCGTTTGTTGGGCACGTTGATTTTTTAGGGCAAGATCTTATGATAAGTACAGGTTTATTGGTATTCCCAAAATCGATTAATCATGCTTAAATAATAGCCGATATGTCTAAACGCCTGGTTATTAAAACCAAAATTTTTTTTATTTACCGCTGATTGCAATGATTGCCCTGTTATGTCTTCCACACTAAATATCAATTCGTCCGATTTCGATTCGCCGGAATTTTTGAAGGTACGGCTGGGTATTCTGGGTAGCAAAGCTGAAATCGGGGAATGGTCTCTCAATTTCGCGACGCATACCGTGACATGGTCAGACTATCTTTATGATTTTTACGAACTCGATAAAGATTTCGACTGCGCAACCCTTTTCGATGGCGCTGATATTTATAGCCCATCGGAAAAAGAGAGAATGCACGCGTTCATTGAACACGTTGTTGCAACTAAAGCAGCGCGTGCTGAAGAATTCGTAATTGTTTTGAAAGACGGCAGATCGAAGCGGCACACCACGACCATCCACCCGGTATTCGATAACAACCGGGATGTTATCGGTTTGTACGGCATTGTGCAGAATGTCACTTCAGCGAAGCAAAATAACGAAGATCGCGGGCTATATGGCCGGGTATTCGATCAATTGCCAGCAGCGCTCGCGGTACTGAACACGGAAGGCGGCTATGTCTATAAGAATCAGGCTGCCGCCGCACGGGAAAGAAGCGACCCAGCCCGGTTAGCTGAGTCCAGCAGAAGTCTGGCGATAAAACAATGCATCGCCTCCCGGCAACCGGTCACGTTTGAAGAAAAACAGTCCGATTCAAAAGGCCATGAGCGGATTTATTTAATGACGCTGCTTCCGCTCGGGAATGACAGCGGGGATATGGAATATTTTATTGAATATGGCCTGGATATCACCGCCAACAAGGCATATGAGCTTGAATTGCAGCGTATGGCGTATGTTGCGGAAAAAACCAACGGCATTGTCATGATTACCGATCCCGACCGGAAAATAATATGGATCAATAACAGTTTTGAACGAATTTTGGGCTACCGCACCGAAGAAGTGATCGGGCGCAATCCCGCCGAGTTTCTTCAGGGTCCCGACACGTCTGCAGAAACAATTCGTGAAATATCCGGCGCACTGAAAAACAATGGCTCCTTTTCTGGCGAAATCCTGAATTACACCAAAAACGGCGACAGAATCTGGCTCTATCTGAATATTGCCGCAGTGCACGATGATTCAGGAAAACTGATTAATTATGTGGCGGTTGAGAATGACATTACGCAGCTCAAACTGGCCGAGCAACGATCGCAACAGGCCATGGAGAAAGAGCGCGAACTCAATCGCTTTAAAACACAGTTCGTTAATCTGGCGTCACACCAGTTCCGCACGCTGCTCGCCACAATCCGTTCCAGCATTGATCTGCTCGATCTTAAAATCGGGTCGACCGTTCATTCATCCGCCTTCACCGACTACTTTCATAAACACAAGGCGATTATGACGGAAGAAACCATCCGTATGACCGAACTGATGGAAAATATTCTGGATATCGGGCGAATGGACGAAGGCAAAATCGAGTTGGCCAAGAAAAACCTTCAGTTCAAAACGTTTATGGATGCTTTTGTCCAGTCAAATGCCGAAACCGGCGGTCAGTATAGAAAACTGAGCTATCGCTTCAATGCACCGGATAAAATTATCAGCATGGATGAAATTTTGATGCGGAATGTTTTACGCAATATCGTGTCGAACGCATTTAAATATTCCGAAGCACTACTGTCCGGTTAAACAAAGCTGAACCCGAAATCAAGCTGGGGACTTGATAAACGATGTCCCTTTCTTCGCTCTGTATCCGGGTTCAACAGTTGTATTAAAGTGCGTCGACTGGTCAAATTGACGCTGATCAATCGATAAATTTGTTGCAGGGATAGGCGCGAATAGCCGCCCAGTTGTACCAACTTGATCATCAAATAGGTGATCATTGCGACCAGCACTTGGATATGCATTGCATTTTTATTGCGCCCCAGGAATTGTTTTATTTTCAGGTTCTGCTTGATCCACTTGAAAAACAGTTCAATCTGCCACCGCTGCTTATATAAAGCAGCAATCTCCTCAGCAGAGAATTCAAGGTCATTGCTGATAAACACCAACCGCTTCTGATCTTCCGCGCGCAAGAAGGTGATCCGCCGTAACGGTACGGGGCAAGCTTTCTTCGCTTTGGCTGAGCTCAATCGGATAATCTCATCGCTGAGTACACCATCACCCTGAGCCGTTCGGGTTTCAACCACTTCATACAAGGCATTGCTTTTCATGCGCCCTACAAACCTTGATCCTTGTTCTGTGAGCGCATAATACCAGCCATAATCATTGTAAGCACGGTCCACCACGTATGTGACGCCCGGCATCATCGGTAGACTGGATAAGGCTTTACGGTCATTGACTTTGGCCTCGGTCATCTCAAAAAACACTGGTACTTCAGCATGCGGATCATAGACAGTATGCAGCTTGATGCCTGCCCTGGTGGAACGGAAGCGAGCCCATTCAAACCGATTAAGGTTCAAATCCAGCGTAGTTGAATCAATCAGCCGCACCATATCTTGAGCCTCCTGTTTAGGGAGTGCTGTGCGCACCTGATTGAGCAAGTAGAAAAAGGCTTCCTGAAAGACTGCCACCGGCCGATTCTGGTTCGCATCGGCCAGCGATGAGCGTCGTATCACTCGAGTACCCCAATGATAATGGTGGACGCTTTTACTGTTGAAACTATCGACCAGATCACGCAGCGATTGGCGGCCTGAGAGCTGACAAAACAGCAGTGCTACCAATTGGTCCCAACAATTGAGTAAACGGGTCCGATGATCACCCTTATGGCGGTCAACAACATTTTGAAAACGATGTCGCGGTAAAAATTTCAAAAGCTGATTCAGTACAGTGTTATGATATTTCATGCTCAGGTCCTTGGTGGGAAAATAGCTGTTTGGGTAAACGCTATTTTACCTGATAACCAAGGTGCTTGGGCTTCTTAGACCTTCCTGGTATTTCTTAACCGGACAGCAATGATTCCGAAGGTAAACAAGCGCCCGAACTCACCGTTTACTGCGCTAACGACGCCTACTTCATACGGATTAAAGACTATGGCATTGGCATTCCCGAAAAAGATCAGCCCTTTCTGTTTCAATCGTTTTTCCGGGCGTCAAATGCCAAAAATTTCCCGGGCAGCGGCCTGGGGCTGATGATTGCAAAACGGTTAATCCTGTTGCATGGCGGCAGTATCAATTGTGAAAGTAGCGCTGGCAGTGGCTGCACGGTGACCATACAATGCGCTTAAATGAACAGTAATGAACGATGTCAAGATTCTAGTTATTGAAGACGAGAAAGCATTACGCGAAAACATCACTGAAATCATTGCACATTACGGTTTTCGCGTGGTAGCCGCCGCTACGGGCGAGGAAGGCATCGAACACGCAACACAGTATGCGCCCGACGTTATCGTTTGCGACATTATGCTGCCGGGGATAGACGGTTATGAAGTCTTCACGCGGATAAAACAGATTCCGGGCTGTGCATCAAGCGCTTTTATCTTTTTGACTGCAAAATCGACCCGTTCCGATACCCGTACCGGCATGAATATGGGCGCTGACGATTATCTCACCAAACCGTTTACCAAAGAAGAACTGATCAACAGCATCACGGCGAGGGCTGAAAAGCTTGCCAAAGCAAGAAAAAACAGCGCTGAAAAAGATCCTTTGATTGAAGCCGCATATGAAAAACTGCCAACGCTCACCAAAGCGGAACGCAAGGTGCTCAACAAAATTTCCGAAGGACTCACCACACCCCAAATTGCTGAAAAGCTTTTTTTAAGCAAAAAAACCATAGAAAACCACCGCATGAATATCTCGCGCAAGCTCGATCTCAGCGGCCCTAACAGCCTGATTAACTTTGCCTTGCAGCTAAAAGCCTATCACCCGGACAGCTTTTTTTCGAATAACCTGCCTTCCTCTTCTTCCAGTTAATTGCTTGTTTTCTTATCCACTGCACCTGAAACTTTCAACCTATAGTACAAGGCACTTCTAGAAATTTAGAGTTTTAAACAAGACAAGGCCAATTCTTGTTGATAGCAAAAAATTTTGACGCAGCATATAATTGATATGTAAGACAATATTTTTTGTGAACAACGACGTATTGTAACAAAATCTGGATTTTTAGAAGCGCCCTTTTCGGTAAAAATGAGGGCATCCCCTCATTGTAAAAAAATTGTAATCCGCTATCCTTAATCGCTCAATAAAGGTTATTCGGATTATCTTCTTGATCTCCTATCGATATCCTGATTAACCCTAAGGTCCTATTTTTAATAATATTTAAGCATTATGGAGGTTTATGATGGCAACAACATATGGAACAAGTCATGCAGCGAGTGCTGACTATGACATGTCATTGTGGTACGACTCCAAGTACTACAAGTTGGGCATGGGCATTATGCTGGCGGTAGCGATATTCTGGATTTGGTATCAGCGTACATTTGCGTATTCACATGGTATGGACTCAATGGAGCCTGAATTTGACCGTGTATGGATGGGCTTGTGGCGTGTCCACATGACCCTGATGCCGTTATTTGCGCTGGTGACCTGGGGCTGGTTACTGAAGACCCGCGACACCAAAGAGCAATTGGACAATCTGGATCCTAAGCTGGAAGTTAAGCGTTACTTCTACTGGATGATGTGGTTGGGTGTCTATCTGTTTGGTGTTTACTGGGGCGGCAGCTTCTTCACCGAGCAAGATGCATCTTGGCACCAGGTGATTATTCGTGACACGAGCTTCACTCCGAGTCACGTAGTTGTGTTCTACGGTTCATTCCCGATGTACATTGTATGTGGTGTAGCGGCATACTTGTACGCGATGACCCGTTTGCCACTGTATAGCCGTGGCACATCATTCCCGCTGGTTATGGCGATTGCTGGTCCATTGATGATTCTGCCGAACGTTGGCTTGAACGAGTGGGGTCATGCATTCTGGTTCATGGAAGAGCTGTTTAGCGCGCCATTGCACTGGGGTTTTGTGATACTGGGCTGGGCAGGTTTGTTCTCAGGTGGTATAGCGGCACAGATTGTGACCCGTTACTCTAACCTGACAGACGTGATCTGGAATGGTCAAAGCAAAGAAATCCTTAACAACAGGATTGTTCCTTAATTTCTATTTAATTTAACGACTACTGCTATCCATGGCCTGTGCAACCCGGCCATGGATAGCCCAGACAACAATAAAACTCCAGAAATCATTGATCAATAACTATAGGAGTTGTTAAATGTTAGACCATTTGAAAAAATTGTGGGCTTTAGGCACGATAATTATTACACTATTTTACTCTAGTTTCGTCGCGGCACATGGAAATGTTCCTCTGGAAACAGATGTTTGCGTACGTAACATGGCGGGCAGCATGATCCATCTGAGCACCTACCAGCCACAACATGACCCGCAGGCCGAGTACTGCACCGAGATTCCCAATGAAGGTGAAACGTTCTGGGTTCTGGACCTCATCGATCAGGCCCTGCGCAATAGACCGATTGATATAAAAATAGTCCGCGGCATTGGCGATTCCATAAGCGAAACGGTTGCGTCCATATATTCAACGGATCATTCGGATGGCATTATTAAAGGTGAATTTAACCTGGACAAGGGGCAATATACGCTTTTTGTTACCGGCGTTGGCGTGCCAGCCCTGCACTATGAATATCCAATACAAGTACAGTATAAAAGCTTTACAGATACTTTTTTTACAGTTACGCCCTATATTATTGCGTTCCTGTTAATGGCGTTATTGACGGACAAATATCTAAAAAGACGACAGGTTCAATATTAGCAATCGAAGTTGCCCCAAATCCTGTATTGCCATTTAAATTTTTAAGGGGGCGCACATTGCCCTCCGGCCAATCCGGAGGGCTTTTTTATGAAACATATTGACCAGTGCTATCTTTGGTCAACCGATGAACCCGCTCACCCGCCGCATCAATCAACTCGACTTGCAACGGCATTTTACCCAGTGCATGCGTTGCACAGGACAGGCAAGGATCATAAGCGCGCACTGCGACTTCCAGATGATTCAGCAAGGCTTCGGTAATTTCGCGCCCGTCGAAATATTTGTCGGCCACAATGCGAATGGATTCGTTCATCGCCTGGTTGTTACTGGTAGTTGATACGATCAGGTTTGCCCGGGTGATAATGCCTTCATCGTTGACCTGATAGTGGTGGAATAAAGTGCCTCTGGGTGCCTCAATGACACCGATGCCTTCATGACGCCTGTCACCTTTCTCAGCGACCAGTTCGGTTCCGGTAATATCGGGATCGTGAAGCAGGTTCTGGATCGATTCGGCACAGTGCAAAGCCTCGATCATGCGCGCCCAGTGGTAGGCAAGCGTGCTGTGTATCGGTTTGTCATGGCCATACGCCCTGAAACGCTTGCGCTCAGCTTCAGCGCGCGGTGTCGAAATGCGGTCACAGTTATTGACGCGCGCAAGCGGGCCGACACGGTACCAGCCGCGATCATTTCCAAGCTGATGCAAATATGGAAATTTCATGTAACTCCAGGAACGCACTTCCTCGCGCAAAATCTGTCGATAATCGCAATAGTCGAATTGATCGAAAATAAACGCGCCGTCGGGATAACGCGCACGCAAACCGCCGTGGTAAAACTCCAGTTCGCCTTTTTCGCCGGTCAGACAGAGATAATTGGAAGGGAAAGTGGCAAAATCGGCATGTTCGGGATTGGCCGTATGAATCTGTTCATTCAGCTTTACGGCGTTCCCGCTCCATAGCAGTATATTTTCAATATCGGTCAGCAAGGCATCGCGCCAGCCGGTTGTCAGCGGTTTATTCATGCCGCCGGGCAGCGTCCCGGTGCCATGGACACGCTTGCCAGTAATTGCTTCAATAATCTGTTGGCCATATTTACGAAGCTTTACGCCCTGCAGCGCAATTTCGGGATGTTTTTCCAGCACACCCATGATATTGCGCCGCACGGGATCGCTGCCAAAACCAAACAAAAAGTCAGGTGAAGTCAGATGAAAGAAATGCAGTGCATGCGATTGCAGAATTTGACCGAAATGCAGCAGGCGGCGCAATTTGGTTGCCGTTGGCGTCAGCCGGTCAACACCGGCCAGTTGGTCGACTGCCTTGGCCGCCGCCAGTTGATGACTGACGGGACAGATGCCGCATAAACGCTGCACGAAAAAAGGCACTTCCCAGTAGGGCCGGCCTTGAATAAATTTTTCAAAACCACGGAATTCGACAATATGGAAACGCGCTTCCCGGATATGATTGTCGCTATCCAGCAGCAGCGTGATTTTCCCATGCCCTTCAACGCGCGTTACGGGATCAATGGCAATACGGCGCGTACTTTTATCAGAAGGTGATATTGATGATTGACCGGTTTTCATATTCGGATGCCTTAATCGTAATGCAGTTTTTCACCGGTCATTTGTGGTGCTTTCCCATCCAATAATGGCAACAGCAACTGTAAAAACGCATCTGCCGGTGGCGGACAGCCGGGCAGGAAATAATCGATTTTCACTACATCACCGACCGGGTAGACTTTATCCAGCAATAACGGCAGTTCTGTATCGTCTGGAATTTGTGGATTTGTGATTCCCGCTCCATGAAGATAGGCTTCCTCGAGACAGTCACGCAAATCAAAATAATTTCGCATCGCGGGTACACCGCCTGTAATGGCGCAAGCACCGACAGCGACCAGAATCTTGCAATTGGCGCGGAATTCTCGCAATACATGCACATTCTCTGCGGTACAAACACCGCCTTCAATCAAACCGATATCGCTGGGTTCACAGTGTTTGACATCGGTAAATGGCGAACGATTGAATTCAATATATTCACTCAGTATCGCCAGCTTTTCATCCATATCCAGAAAAGACATATGGCAACCAAAACATCCGGCCAGTGAAGTTGTGGCTATTTTGACTTTGTGGTCAGTCATTGCCGTGTTCTTTATGTTCTGGAACATGTTCATCAAAGGCAACATCACTGATCATGTGCTGATCGTAAATTCGCCTGCCGATAGGCGCGACATATCCCTTTTCCTTGATCAGTATCGCACCTACGGGGCAAATATTTGCCGCCACATCATCAACGGCAATATCGCTGTCACCCAGCTTGCCACTGACTGTATTGACAATCAGATGTGCATGAATTCCACGCCCTGCGATTGCAAATACGTTTTTGCCGTCGATTTCGCGGCTGGCGCGGACACATAAATCGCATAAAATACAGCGACTGCGATCCAGCAAAACAGCCGGGTGCGACGCATCCATTTCACGGCGCGGATTAAATTGCGGATAGTGCTCATCACGCATGCCGAGATAATACCCCATCGCCTGAAGCTTGCAATTACCCGATTTTTCACACGATGGGCAGATGTGATTCCCTTCGACAAACAGCATTTGAGTTATCGCCATGCGTGCGGCATTCAGTTCCGGCGTCTGATTGCGGATCTGTTGCCCGGGCTGAGCCTGCGTCGTACACGCTGTAACATCTTTGCCATT
Organism: Burkholderiales bacterium; assembly: GCA_024235795.1. Lineage (GTDB taxonomy): Bacteria > Pseudomonadota > Gammaproteobacteria > Burkholderiales > Nitrosomonadaceae > Nitrosomonas. The sequence goes on from JACKLR010000003.1 coordinate 10,706, forward strand.
TAATTCAACAACGCATAACCGGCAGTTTCCCGAAGGCGTCAACCCTGGATAATGGCACAAATGCGGAATATAAATTTTTGCGGACAAGGCCGCATCCATGATCGTCTGCCCCGCTTTGAAATGAATTTCCGTGCCGTCTATAGTAATCGTATGCTCGTTATTCGCCATCTTACTATCTACTCTCTTACCGCACTACTCCAGATGCGCATCTGCGTCATCACGTCCCGTCATTTTTCGTGCCGCCGCCAATGCCGCATCAAGGTCTATCTGCGGCGTAAACGTTTTTTGCGTTAACCGTTTCTCAAAGCGTTCAGAAAATTGCTGCAGACTGTCCAGGATATGGTTGGCTGCCGTATGTCCAAGACCACAATGCGAATAGCGCTTGACGAGGGCACTTAATTGTTTAATTTCATGTATATCCAGTGGCGTTGCGCGTCCATCCATTATTTTCTGCAAACTGTTTGTCAGCAGACTGGTGCCCACGCGGCAGGGCGTACAGAATCCGCAGCTCTCATGCGCAAAAAAACGGGCGAAATTCTGATTTACTGACAACAGGTCACAGTTTTCTCCAAATATCAGGAATGAACCACCGGTCGATAAATCCTCAAAACTGATTTGCCGGGAAAAATCTTTCCTGGCGACCATTGTTCCGGCTGGCCCGCCAATTTGCACCGCCTGAACATTGTCTGCGCCACAATCATCCAGCACCTGTTGAATACTGACACCGTAAGGATACTCATAAACACCGGGTATCCGGCAATCACCGCTGACACTCAGAATCTTGCTCCCGGTTGATTCTTTCGTGCCCATGGACTTGAACCAGCCGCTGCCGTTTTTTGCGATATGTGTTGCGGCAATAAATGTCTCGACATTGTTGACAACGGTAGGCTGGCCCAGATAACCGTGGGTTACCGGAAAAGGCGGACGAATCTGGGGAATTCCGGGTTTGCCCTCCAGTGATTCGATCAGCGCGGATTCTTCGCCGCAGATATACGCACCCGCACCGACCACAATTTCAATATCGAAATCGAATCCGGCCTGCTCGAGTATGGATTGCCCCAACAGGTTCTTCGCATACCGGCGTTTAAGCACATTTTGCAGATGGCCCAGCAGATAACGGTATTCCCCCCGCAAATAAAGATATCCCTTTTTGGCCCCAATGACATAGGCGCATATGGCCATACCCTCAAACAGCGCGTCTGCATTATTTTCCAGCAATACACGATCCTTGAACGTGCCGGGCTCCCCTTCGTCTGCGTTACAAACAACATAGCGCGCCTCACCCGTCGCGTCGCGGCAAAACTGCCACTTCTTGCCGGTACCGAACCCTGCGCCGCCACGTCCGCGCAAACCGGAATCAATAATGTGATTGAGTATTTGTTGTGGCGCGCTGACCAGCACTTTTTTTAAACTGCTTCCAGGTTGTAGCGTTTCACTGAGCAACAGTCCATGTTTTTGGATGCTGGACTCAACCCGGAACCATTCAACCGGCCATTGTTCAAGCGGTTTTTGTTCCGAGATCAAACAGGAAATCTGCGTTATTCTTTCGTCATCAAGCCTGGCCAGCGGCATGCCATTAATCAGCATGGATGCGCCATGATCGCACATACCGGTACAGGAAGTCTCGCCGACACTTACCCATCCATCTTCGCGTGTTTTTCCGGTTACAACCGATAATAGCCGGCAAATTTTCTCCAACAGATTAAGCTGACCGACCTGGTATCCACAACTGGTGCAATTGCTGAACTGGATATGATAACGGCCTACAGGTTCCAGGTAAAAAAATGAATAAAAACTGACAACTGAAGCAACCTGGCTGACCGACATCTTGAATTCATCGGCAACCAGCGTCATTGATTCGGCCGAAATGTGACGCTCGGTATGCTGAATTTCATATAACCTGTGCAGCACATGCGACGCATTGAAATCAACACAATGATTAGAATATTGATTCATCATACAGGCAGTATAGCGGCAATTTATGCAACATTACAAAAAGACCGAATTGTTTCTCATCATCAGGCCAATATCGCCGCCACAATGCCGGTAATAAAAATGCCGTCAAAAGTGCCTGCCCCGCCGATGGACGCATGCGGCGCACCTAACCGGGGGATTGATTTCAAATGCAGCAGGTCCGCACCTATCAGTACACCCAGCGTCCCACTGATGTAAGCCAACGGAGCGCTTTGTTCAGGTTCCAGATAAATACCCACCAGTGCTGCGCTGATCGGCGCAATCAATACGGGCATACCAATTCCGATTCCAGGAATGGGACGACTAAAGTAATAACTGACAACTGCGACAATCGTGATACCGATCAGGGTGGCAATCAGGGTTAACTCACTATTTGCAAAAAGATAAACAGAAAGTGCTGTGGGTATCAGGCAACCACCCAGGTTCACCGAAATCAGCGTTTCATTCCGGAATGGCTGTAGCGGTATTCTGAAAATTCCCCATTGCTTCTGCTGCACTATTTGCGAGGGAAAGGCATCTGACTTGATGCGGAAAACAGGAATATTGACCACGCTTCCAAACAGTGAAAGCATCAAAATTATCAAGCCCAGCAGAGGCGGTACATTTAGCTTCTCAAATGCAAAAACAAGTAATTCCAGCTGGATTAGGATCGATAGAAATACCAGCAGAACAAGAAAAAGAATCAAATGAGCGGGTGAAAATTGGTTTTTCATCTTGTGATCAACATCGCAGTACTTACCGAGTATGTAACCCTGTGTAATTTTGGAAATAACTCAAAATAGAAATAGTTGCCATCACAGATTTTGTCAGCTTTTCACAGGCTGTTAAAAAACGTTTTCGAGGCTGCCGATACACACGCAAAAACAGGAAAAAAGCGGATTTTATGCATGATATGCGCATTCTAAACCTGTTTTTAACGTAGCGGCAGCGCAGATAGCCTTTCAACGTCTCTGATAAAGATCTTGAAGTAGACAACCAATATGCCGTTATAGATTGAACATTTAACGTATATATAAATGTACCAATGAATCCAAAAATAATTGTAAAAAATATCAGCGTCGTTTATTCATCACCAGAAGTTACATCAAAGATTAAACAAATAATAGACTCAGAAGAGTATAGTAACTCAGAATTAACAACCCTGATTCTTTGTGACCCGGCATTAACTGTACAGATTTTGCGGTTGGCCAATAGGCCTGATTATGGTTTTTCACGAAAAATTGATACTGTATCGCGCGCAATTTCAATTATTGGCAAAGAAAAGCTTTACACGCTCGTTTCTGCAGCAGCAGATTTTCAAACTGTTTCAGATATTTCTCAAGAACCTGCCCGAATGGAGTCGCTCTGGTATCGCAGTATCGCATGTGGTGTCATCGCACATTTACTTGCCATCAAGATGCATCGCAAAGAAAAAGAACGCTTTTTTATTGCCGGATTGTTACACGCTATCGGTAAATTTGTATTGCTTACTCAATATCCGAATGAATCTACTGAAGTATTGCGTCTCAGTGGCTTGGGCGAAGATGCCGTTATTGCCGCAGAACGCGAAATCTTCGGTTTTACTCATGCCGAATTAGGCGCTGAGCTCCTTAAGCAATGGCAATTACCCGAGAGTATATGGCAACCGGTCAAATTCCAGTTTGATCCGCTAAACAGGGATGCTTCAAAAATGGATGCTAGCATCCTTCATGTTGCCATAAGAATGGCCTGCAATATTGAACCAATATCTCTCCAAAATCAAAATTATGCTGAAATGAAGCCAAAATATAATATAGAGGCTTGGAAACAATTAGGCTTAAACACTGACATTATTTATCCGACAGTCGCGGAAACAAGCTTACAGATACTTGATATTTTAATCATGATAAAGCCCGAAGTTGTGACAATTTATTAGTTTTCAGTATATTACAAGAATCGCCATGTTGAAAATGTTGCCGCCTGGCCAATAGCAGTTCTATCCGGTTTAATGACGTTCCAGATAATTGCATGATCAACAAAAAATCGTTTCCCGGTCCGTGAAATCCTGACACCACGATAATCTGAGATATAACCTTGTTTTTTTGCCTGCAGCAACATTCTTGCCCGTTCTTCTCGATTTACCGGCTCTGCAGTTAAACGAGAAGGCGTCTGTGTAAATTGACGCCAGTCCATCTCCCACAGATTTAACGCCACCCGATTGCCATAATTAAGTACCGGATCATCCTGTAGCGCATGGGAAACGACAACAAAAGAGCAATTAAACAAATACTCTGCCTGGTCGTAGGAGGAACCTTTTCTTGGTATTAATTCGTGTTTTATCCAGTGGGCATAACTATCTAACAAATATTGACACCACAGCAACATTTGAGGACTCTCCCAATCGGTTTGTTTCGTCATTTTTTGCCTTATTCAAGAAACAGAATAAAAAGTCTAACTTAATTTCAAAATTCAAAACAATCTTAGTCTTCTAAAATATTCAAACAAAAATCAACTGAGGTTTTTATGGAACCACATGCTGTCGCAGCAAGCGTTAAATCAATATTTTCTTTGCCTGAGGTTGTTTTCAAAATTAATGAGCTCATCAACTCAGGCGATACCACCAATATTGAATTGGAACAAACCATTTTGAACGATCCGGCGTTAACCGCCAAATTATTAAAATTTGCGAATAGCGCTTATTTTGGATTTCCCAAAAAAATAGAAACTATTTCAAATGCAGTTGCGCTGATTGGGCACAGTGAACTCCGTAATCTTGCCATTGCCACGTCAGTTACATCTGTTTTTAAAGGCATTCCATCAGATTTGGTAGACATGGAATCATTCTGGCATCATAGTGTCAGTACAGGGGTCATTGCCCGATTAATGGCTTATGATGTTAATCGCAGAGAACGTATTTTCATAGCCGGATTATTACATGGTATTGGCAAATTGATTATGTTTAGTCAGTTTCCGGACGAATCTAGTAAAATTCTGAGCGCCAGCAATCACGATGAAGAAGCTATGATCATTGCCGAGCGGCAAATTTTTGGTTTCACCTACGCTGACCTCAGCGCGGCTTTTCTGGATGAATGGAGTTTGCCTGAAAGTATCTGGAAAATCGTTGAATCTCAACTTGATCCCGCCAAGGCTGTTCAATCAAAAACCGAGGCTTACATTCTGCATTTGGCAGTTAAAATCGCGGGTCATAAACAAAATCATCAAAATCGCGAAATCAATTTTGATGATTTACAGTCTTTGTGTAAACCAGAAATATGGGATAACCTGGGACTTAACACCGAAGTAATAGAACTCATAAATACCGTTGCCGAACTTCAGATTAGCGATATGTTTAATTGCATCAAACCCTGTGCAACCTAACAAATAAGGTTAGATTGTGCGCGCAAAGCAAATGAGAACGGCGGTGGAATGCGCATTTTGACAATTTTCATGGTGCTCCCACAGCACCGGCACTTGAATTCAGGACGTTTTCTCAGCCATGCCAGGGCTTGATTCGGATTCACACCGATCAAATCCCAGTTTGCGAGCACGTCGAAAATCTTTTGGCAACACATGCTGGAGGACCAGCTACAGAAAGCTGACGCCAGGGGTCGCTTTTAGTATCATCTGTTTTGTCTTACTGTTTTGGTAACGAAAAGTCACCCTTACCATCTTGGCAAGCGCCTGATGGTCGCTTGCCAGCTTCGAATGCCGATATTGTGCCAGGTACTCGGACTCGAAGGTTCTAATAATCGAGGACAAGCGCATCATTTGACGACTCCCCACTCGATGAAAAAGCCACTCATCAATTCGTTGATGCGCTGTGTTGCGTTATGGTCAGTGTCAGCGGTCAGGTAGGTGCATTTAGCGGTAGCCAGGATAGAATGATGCCAAGGATTTTTTGAACCTCAAGCAGATCGCCCCCCGTTTCGATGAGATGGGTGGCATAGCTGTGCGCAGGCTGTGCGGGGTATTCTTTTTTAAACCGCAATTCACCGCCACTTTACGCAGGGTGGTTTGAACACCGCCTCTATCCAGCGGTGTGACGGTGCAGCAGATAGAGCGTTACATCCGGTAGCGGAACGAAACGATTCTTGTTGCCCTTGGCATCGCGAATATGAACACGCTGACGCTGCGCATCGATATCACCCACTTGCAGGCGCAATCCCTCTCCAAGCCGCAAGCCAAGGCTATAGATGGTGAAATAAAAGTCCCGGTAACTAAGCGCGCAAGTGGCCATAAATAATCGCTGGAGTTCCCCGGTGATAACGGTATCAGGCTGTCGTTGAACCTTCTACGGCCTGATAAAATTGATCATTACCTTGGGTTTATGCAGTACGTGGGTATAGTAAAATTTGAGGCCATAGAGATCAAGCTTAGCGGCACTCCAGGAATGCGACGCCTGCAGATCAGAAAAATAATCGGCCAACTGATGCTCGGGCAGTTCTTCGAGTTGATAATCAAAATAAACGCCGATGTGGCGAATGGCACGAGCGTATGCATCGATGGTCTTAGGCTGTAAGCCCTTGAACTTCAGGTGCTTTAGATGGGATTGATAATTGTGCTTGAAGTTTGCATCAAATGCTGGTCTCATAGTATTTGTAACCTCATAATTCTTGGTTAAATAGCCCCACATATGCGAGGAGGTGAGGTAACATTTTAAATTTTATTGGGCGATGTTGCTTTCTGCCGCGAAACGGCTTCGTCCAACAAGTAGTCCAAATGGTTCTGCGGAACTACGGGTTTTTTGTGTTTGGCGTTATACGCCAATTGTCGCGCAATAAATCGCTTCGCCCACGTCCGCTTAGCTAGTCGTTAGCCAGCAAGAATTGTTGGTTTCGTTTAAGGTCGGAAATCGTGTTTCTCGAGAAACCTTGTCATGTGAATAATATCAACAACTCGGGATTAAATTTACTTTCAGCAGGAGGAAATAGATATGGTAAAAAAGAGCAACAAACACGTAGAGCACAATGATGGTAAGCAGCCACTATGCACAATACCTGAAATGCCACTTCGGCCGTTAGATGCAAATGTCAACGATCAGCGTGCATCACTTATTCGCGTTACCGAAAAAAAGTGGGTAAACGGTACCGTGCTTCACTATTACTTTCACGATGAGCCTTCAACTTGGCGTGGAGGAGACGATCAGAAAGATGCGGTGCGTAACGCCTTTTCAGAATGGAAACAGCTGGGTATTGGCCTAGAATTCATTGAAGTTACGGATCCGCAGGATGCTGAGATTCGCATTGGCTTTGATCAAAATGATGGTTCGTGGTCATACGTAGGGCGAGATAATATAGACTACGCTACTGATCCTGACGAACGCACTATGAATTTTGGCTGGGATTTGACTACAGATTATGGGCATGACACCGCGTTGCATGAAATAGGTCATGCGATTGGGTTCTCTCATGAACATCAAAACCCAAAATCTGGAATTCAATGGGATGAGGCGGCTGTCATCGACTATTTTTCTGGCTCACCAAACTACTGGTCTGAGGAGCAAACACGACACAATATTCTTCGCAAATTGAATGAGAATGAAACAGACGGATCCGACTGGGATAATAATTCCATCATGCATTACCAGTTTCCCAGCGGACTTATTATTAAGCCTGAAGCGTATCAGAATAATCCGCTGATTCCAGATCCCGGTTTATCGTCTACCGATATTGTTGAAGCATTACATTTTTACCCAGGCTTAGACATCAATCTACCAGAACTGCGTCCCTGGGAATCCCACCGAATTCGTATTGATGCGGGTAGACAGATTGATTTCTTAATCAATCCAAAGTACAGCCGCGAATATACCATGCAAACTTTTGGAAAAATGGACACAGTAATGGTCTTGTTTGAAGAGATCAATGGAGAAAATGTCTATTACGATGGTGATGACGACAGCGGGACATCATTCAATGCCAAAATAACTGCCCGTTTAGTGCGTGGACGTAGCTATGTATTGCGCATCAGACTGTATTATGCCGAACAAAAGGGAGAAGGCGCTTTGATGATGTGGTAGCTGTTGATTAATCTCCAAAATTTTGGCTAACTGTTGCTACCCCAGACCCTCAAAAGCTGCGCTCTTAGGAGGACAGGCAAAAAATCGGGTCGCGAATCAATAAAATGGGTATGGCGGCAGCTCAATGGCATTTATACATAGGCGTCAAATCACCGGTATAAACGTGGGTGCTATCTTTTTTAACATACCTGGGAACGAGCTACCGTGGCTGGTAATAGATCTGCAAATGAGGGTGTTCAAAATTCTGTGTCAGTTTGCAAATCACCTAACGCGCTTCGCTTGTTGACCACTGAAACCGGTGACCGATCGACACAATTCGTGTCGATGCGCTAACCAGTTTCAGCGGTGACATAAAAATCTGTATTGAATTCATAAATCCAGCTCCGCATCCAAACGGCCTTCAAAATATATCGCAAGCTGGGATAATGTCAAATTCCAGTTTAGGATTGGCATCGTCCATTTTTTTCTGGCGTTTTTGATGCCAACATACAATAATTTCAACAAACTGTTTTCATTCGGAAATCCACCTTTGGTTTTTGTCAGTTTGCGAAATTGGCGATGTACGGCCTCAATGGTGTTGGTTGTATAAATCACACGGCGTATCGGTTCAGGATATTTGAAGTATACCGATAAATTTTCCCATTTGTTGCGCCAGGACTGGATCACGATGGGATACTGTTTTCCCCACTTGGCCTCCAATGCATCAAGCGCATCTTCGGCTGCATCAATGGCTGATGCTTTGTATACCGGCTTCAGATCAGCCATGAACGCTTTTTGATTTTTTGACGCCACATATTTCATTGAATTGCGGATCTGATGAATGATGCACAATTGAACCTCGGTTTCAGGAAATATGCTGTTAATCGCCTCAGGAAAGCCCGTAAGGCCGTCAACGGCGGCAATGAGGATATCCTGTACGCCACGATTATTCAGGTCTGTCAGTACGGAAAGCCAGAATCGGGCGCCTTCGCTTTCCGAAACATACAACCCTAGCACTTCTTTTTTTCCTTCAATGTTTAAGCCGAGTACGGTATAGACTGCCTTGCTGGCATACCGGCCGTCGTCTTTTACTTTGTGATGTATGGCATCCAGCCAAACGAACGGATAGTGACTATCCAATGGCCGTTGCTGCCATTCCCTGAGCTCCGGAACTAGCTTATCTGTGACTGCGCTGATCGTCGCCGTTGAAACATCAATGCCATACAGTTCGGCAATATGCCCAGAAATATCCTGATAGCTGGAACCCAACGCAAATAACGATAAAATCTTGCGTTCGATTTCATCGGTAAGATGGGTCTGATGCTTCTTAACCAACTGGGGTTCAAATGTACCGTTGCGGTCTCTGGGTGTTTCCAGTTGAAAATTGCCTGATGCTGATTTTACAGTCTTTGGCGTCGTGCCATTCTTCCGGTTCTGTTCATCCCCGGATTTTATATGCTGTTCAAGTTCCGCCGCCAATGCAGCTTCTGTGAGTTGTTTGATCAGTGGCGTTAATATGCCATCTTTTCCATTCAAATCGCGCCCTGCCTTCAAGGCTTCCAGGGCTTCTTCAAAATCAAATTGCACTGTAGTCTTGTTCATTCGTCACTCCTATAAAATTTAATAGTAAAGGAATGACACAGAATTTCTAATACTCCCCTGCAAATATGAAATTATCTCTGTGTATGATGTCTCCAACTGATACGTGTATTGGGTTTCTGAACATCGGGCCATCGTAGACAAAGCTATGAAATTCTCCATTTTCTCCACAGGGGTCTACGGATTCTGGCAGAGATCCCAGGAATTTCTCATTAAATTCCTCGCCTATAAATTCTTGTGGGATCTGCTTCGGGTCTATACACGTAATAATGGTTTTTAACCCATTATTGATCATTTCTTTAGCAAGCGCATCGGTTGGCAATCCCCAGATTGGAAAAATCGGTTTGATGCCACTGCTAGCGAGTTTCTGCTCTCGATAATTGCGAATGTCTTCGAGGAATAAGTCACCGAATGCGAAATATTCGATAGTATTATCCTTCGCTTTTTCTATGAATTTTCCCATGATGTTTTCGTATTCGTCGTTGCTGCAAGGGTAGGGTATTTCGATCAATTCCACAGGGAGACCGATACGCGCTGCCTGTTGCAGTAATAACGCAACGCGAACGCCATGCATGGCAACGCGATTAAATTCTCGATTCACCGTGCAAAACAAGTCAACGACTTTTATCCCCGGATTTTGTAGTAATTTGTAAAACGCCCACGCACTATCTTTACCGCTACTCCAAGACATCAGTGTTTTTTTCTTCAGATTGCACATCACCATTTATGAAGTTTTGTGGATGAGGGAGCTGAGATTGTTGTTTGGCAATACAGCGCAGAGCGGAACAACATTAAGTAAGCACCGATATCGAGCATTGGCTATTTCTGGTAACGCTATTGCACTTCGCTCATTCATTCTGCATAAACTTTGCGTTTTACTTGGCACATTAATGTGCCTCGCGCTGTAGACTGGCTTTCAGTTGTTCAAGTTTGTTGCAGTTTTTATTGGCCTACTATATTTATGCTCAGTAAGACATTTCGGGTAAAAAATATCGCTGTGCTCAGAAAAATCTTATTCGCATGCTTGCGTCGCCCATTCAATTCGAGTCGAAATAAATGTTCGTCAGGCCGGATGGCTTAATAAATTTCTAAGTAAGTTTTGAATAAATAAAACACGGGATATGTTTCATAACTTGACTGACTTCTGCATATCCCGTTTCCAACTAGGATTCTGATTAATTCATGAAAAAAGGATGATTCAGAATTAATCAGTGTTCACTAGCAACAATAAAAGCTGTTTGGTATTCTACGATGAATGAAACACCGGTTTATTATCTGTTTGAGTTCAATTTGCCAGGCAGGCTTGAATAATAAAATGCAAGATTTTCGATATCTTCTTTACTCAGTGCAGCTGCCATGCCATTCATGACAGGGTCAGTGCGGCTTCCGGATTTGTAATCTTTTAGTACTTTTTCAAGATATGTTCTGTGCTGACCACCAATATGCGGGAAATTTGGTGCCGGGCTATTTCCATCAGCGCCATGACATGAAGCGCATGCTTCTGCAGCCTTGTTTTTACCTGCTTCTATATCAGCTGCGATGACCTGTCCCGATAAAACAAGAGCGGCGCTGCTAAGCGCGGCTATAATATATTTCTTCATCATTTATTCCTTATGTAAATCTCAATTAATTACTTGCATAGAAAGCTGCTAAATCCTTGATATCTTGATCAGTAAGTGATTTGGCGAGTCCTGTCATTGAAGGATGGTTGCGTGTTCCATCCCTATAGCCTTCAAGTGCCTTGACCAGATATTCTTGATGTTGACCACCAATTTTTGGTACATGATAAGCTGAAGGAAAAGCGGTGCGATAACCATCAATTCCATGACACCCTATGCACATAGAATTCTTTTCCTTTCCAGCCGCTGCGTCGCCAGCTTGAGCCATACCTGAAAACACCAGCAGCATGCTCGAGGCAAGTAATAAATTGATCATTGTTTTTTGTTTCATTGTAAGCCTCCTCCTCGTAAAAGTTGAACTTTAAACGATGTACTCGATTTGGTCAATGAATTACGAACTATGTCCATGTTGTTTATAGGGAAATTTCATTGTAACTTCCCACTGATTCTGTTCGATTTTGACTCTAATTCTTCCCATCGTGTAAGACAATCGGTTAATTCTATTTCTATGGTTGAAAAACGTTTTTGCAGTGTAACTGCTTCATCTGGTTTGTTCCTGTAAATCTCAGGATCATTTAATTGCTGAACGATATTGGCCTGTTCCTGTTCCAGTTTTTCTATCTTGCCGGGTAGTGCGTCTAATTCACGCGTTTCCTGATAACTCAGTTTTTTGGTTTGCGCTGCTGGTTTGGATATTTTTTGAGCTTTGGTTGATATATTATTATGCTGCTTTACAACACCGGCCTGGACTTGTTTTCTCTCAAATTCATTTGCTTGATTCCAATCTGCGTAGCCACCCACATATTCACGTATTACACCGTTACCTTCGAATGCGATTACCTGAGTGACAACATTATCCAGAAACGCGCGATCGTGACTGACCAAAAAAAGTGTACCCGTATAACTTTGCAGCAAATCCTCCAATAACTCGAGTGTTTCAATATCCAGATCGTTTGTCGGCTCATCAAGCACCATCACATTAGCTGGACGGGTAAATAATCTTGCCAGCAACAGACGATTACGTTCCCCGCCGGATAGTGATTTAACTGGGGAGCGTGCTCGTTGCGGTGAAAATAAAAAATCTTCAAGGTAACTAATGACGTGCTTACGCTTGCCATTAATATCGACGAACTCAGAACCTTGACTGATGGTTTCGGTTAACGTCATCTCTTCATCTAGTTGTTCACGCATCTGGTCAAAATAGGCTATGGACAGTTTGGTGCCTTGACGGATTTGTCCTGAATCGGGTTTTAATTCACCCAGAATCAGTTTTAATAAGGTCGATTTTCCTGCGCCGTTGGATCCCAACAAACCAACTCGATCTTTACGCATTATACGGCAGGAGAAGCGATCTATGATTGTTTTATTTCCAAATGTTTTGCTAACCTGGGTTAATTCAGCAACCAAGTTGCCGGATTGTTCGCCAACATCAACATGCATATTGGCTTTCCCGAGACGTTCTCTTCTCGAAGCGCGTTCCTTACGCAAGGCTTCCAGGCGACGAACACGTCCTTCGTTTCGCGTGCATCTTGCTTGAATTCCTTTGCGTATCCATATTTCTTCCTGTGCCAGTACTTTGTCAAATTTTTGGTTTTGAGCGGCTTCAATATTCAGCATTTCAATTTTATTGCGCTGATATTCGGAAAAATTTCCTTGAAATGTTGTTAGAATACCACGATCAAGTTCAATAATGCGTGTGGCTACATTATCAAGAAAACGCCGGTCATGGGTAATAAATAAAACACTGCCTGAAAATCCTTGTAAGAATTCTTCGAGCCATTCAATGGAATCAAAATCCAGATGGTTCGTCGGTTCGTCCAGTAATAAGACATCAGGGGAGATAACCAACGCTCGCGCCAGTGCCACACGTTTTTTTAAACCACCTGAAAGTTGATTAATACGTATGTCAACTGCTAGATTTAATTTATCGATGACAGTTTCGATTTTGGCTTGAATGCTCCACCCATCCTGTGTGTCAAGTTCATTTTGCAGTTCCTGCAACCGGATAAGCAGATGTTCTGTTTCCTTATTGTCCATACTCAAAGCATGGGAGACCTCTTGATAGTCGAGCAACAATTGACTGATGTTGCCCAGGCCATTTGAAACTTCCTGATAAACCGTATTGTTATCGGTAAATGCAGGTTCTTGTGCAACGTATGCTATTTTTAGACCTGGAGTACACCAGAGCTTGCCATCGTCCAGTTTGATAGTGCCTGACAAAACCTGTAATAAACTGGATTTGCCGCCACCATTCCGTCCTATGAGCCCTACTCGTTCACCCGGATCGATTTGTAAATAGACTTGGTTTAATAGTGCATAATGACCGAAAGCCAAGCTGGCATTTTCCAGTGTTATGATCGGCATAGGAGGGACTTAAACTTATTACTAAAGGAGAGAAAATAAAGAGGCTATTCTGTCATGGTTCACATATTATGGCAAAAGCACCTATGTAAATATAAACAATGGAGCCATTTGCAATCATCAGTTCTAGACGATCACTGACTCCATTTTTTAACTATTTAGATAATCAATCAGCAGAAGTAACGCTGATTTTCTTGGGTTGTACGTCTTCTTTTTTGGGAATGGTTATTTCGAGAACACCGTGTTTTGAAGCTGCTGAAATGGCATCCGGATTTGCAGTATCCGGCAAGCTAAATCGGCGGTAAAATGAACCATAAGTCCGTTCAACACGTTTATAACCTTCCTTTTCAGTTTCTGCTTCGGTTTTCTTTTCCCCTTTGATGGTAAGAACTCCATTTTCCATACTGATATCTATTTCTTCAGGTTTTACACCTGGGATATCAGCGTGAATAACGAACTTATCTTTTGTTTCTTTAATGTCGACTGCAGGCGCCCATTCAGCTGTTGCCGTTGATCCTTCAGCTGCACCGCGTTCCAATTCTTTTTGCAATTGACTCAGCAAACCCCATGGTTCATATCGTGTTATTGCCATTTTCATCTCCTTTTGAAATAAAAACAAAGTTTGATTAAATAATCTCTGACCTTGATATGTGGCTGTTCGTTTTTATTTCAAGATGGAGCAAGAAAGATTCTGTGCAAGACAATTCTGGTTGATAACTGGGACTATTTAATAATCATTATAGCGGCGCAGTACTTTCCAGCCTCCAAACAAAACCAGTGCGATCAGCGCGAAGATCCACCAGTTATACACCATCCACATAATCGGGCTTGAATCAACCGATATATTTGCTCGTCCCAATTCAATGACATTGACTTTTTGATGGTCACGCTCGGTCGAAGTAACGTGCATTTTGAATTTAATTGTTTGTATGCCGGACGATTCCGGTACAACTTGCCATTTCCATTCAGTAGCGTCATTAAAAATATACATTTGCTTTTGTGGTCCCGCGTTTTCAATGCGGAAACCTTCGCCCTTAATTTCAGCCTGCATATTCGGTGAAATAAAACCGGTAATACCTTGGATAGAGGTGCCGACAGAGGAAATAGAAACGATCTCATTGATAAATTTTGCGAGTTGTTGCGTGTTTAGATTCAATTTTACTTCGAAACCCTCAAATTGTTTGGCCTCGGATGGTGCCGTAATGGCACTGCTATCAATCGGTAACTTCATGATTACCGGATGGATAAATTGTCCCTTGTTTGCAAGCATATGCATAAACGAATTGATTGAGAATGGTATTATCAATAAAACCAGCAATAATGCAGCAGGCATTAGCAAGCTAGTATTGGTGCTAGATTTCATTATGCTTTCTTCTTCGTTTTCAGCTTCTGTATTATTGTTTGAATCAGGGTTATTGGATTCAGGGTTATTCATATTGCCTCCTGCTGTTGGTCTGATCATTTACGATAGGATCATAACATTTAAAACTCAAAAGTATTACCGCTTACCTGATTTTTAACGTTTTTAGTTTGTTATTTTAGTGTTATGCATGCGAAATGAGATAACTCTCAAAACACTGCAATCGAAATGATGGCAGTGATTATATCGATTGTGTTGCTTGCGTTAATTAACGAAATCAGCGGTCAAGTGACTTCAAAAATTGCAAAAGGTCCTGGGAAGTTACTGTTTCTATAAAAGATTTTCCCTGCTACCGTTTTTCAACAGCAGCAGGGAAAGGGGGAATAAAATGATTCAGTAATAAAACATTAACAATTTAAATTAAGGAACAATCCTGTTGTTAAGGATTTCTTTGCTTTGACCATTCCAGATCACGTCTGTCAGGTTAGAGTAACGGGTCACAATCTGTGCCGCTATACCACCTGAGAACAAACCTGCCCAGCCCAGTATCACAAAACCCCAGTGCAATGGCGCGCTAAACAGCTCTTCCATGAACCAGAATGCATGACCCCACTCGTTCAAGCCAACGTTCGGCAGAATCATCAACGGGCCAGCAATCGCCATAACCAGCGGGAATGATGTGCCGCGGCTATACAGTGGCAAACGGGTCATCGCGTACAGGTATGCCGCTACACCACATACAATGTACATCGGGAATGAACCATAGAACACAACCACGTGACTTGGGGTGAAGCTCGTGTCACGAATAATCACCTGATGCCATGATGCATCTTGCTCGGTGAAGAAGCTGCCGCCCCAGTAAACACCAAACAGATAAACACCCAACCACATCATCCAGTAGAAGTAACGCTTAACTTCCAGTTTTGGATCCAGGTTGTCCAGTTGCTCTTTGGTGTCGCGGGTCTTCAGAATCCAGCCCCAGGTTACCAACGCAAACAATGGCATCAGGGTCATGTGTACACGCCACAGGCCCATCCATACACGGTCAAATTCTGGCTCCATTGAGTCCATGCCATGTGAATACGCAAATGTACGCTGATACCAAATCCAGAATATCGCTACCGCCAGCATAATGCCCATGCCCAGCTTGTAGTACTTGGAGTCGTACCACAATGACATGTCATAGTCAGCACTCGCCGCACTACTCGTTCCCATCGTTGTTGCCATGATAGTCTCTCCTTTAATTTTAATTTATTAGTAATAGATAACAAGTCTCTTTAAAAGAGACCATATTCCTATGATGGCTTTTGTTATGAAAAGTTTCAAATAAATTTAATTTTTTTAATTACATGAGTTTTTTTGCAGAATTTATCCAGATATTGCCATATAAATATGTGAATTTAAATTATTTCCATATTTTGGTAAGCTGTTAGAGTGTAGAGTGAGATTGTCTGAATTGTAGACTTAGACGTTTTCTCGAATATAAATATTTTGTACAGATAAATCGGCATTGAGCAAATCTAAACTTTCGGCAGATTTGATTGCTAATTACTATCGAGCGATATATAAAGTAGAAATGGGCGTTGACACATTTGCATTACATATCGATCAATTTTCTGAACCAATGTATCAATTGATGAACGCCAGGAATGTATCAAATGCGGCGATCATCACTGCCTATAATCCTTTGAGCCAGATCCAAAGTGCGGAAAAAAATCAAACAGTACACGCAAAGCTCGTTGAAACGCTTAAACGTCGCTCAGTGCCGCTTATCGACAGTATTAATATAGATTCACTAAGGGCTTGGCCTGATGAAAAAAGCGTTTGCATTTTAGGAATTGATCTTGAAACAACGCGATCTATCGGACGGAAATTTAAACAGAATGCTGTTGTCTGGATTGATAAAGATGCTATTCCACGGATTGTTCTGCTTCGCTAGTGTTGGCCGGATGAGATACATGCATATGAGTATGGCGACTATACTCGGGCCAGTGCTATACTCGCTGCTTTAACAGCAACTTGGGAAATCAATTATGAAAAAATTGCTTACCTTCCTGACCTTGGCTTTCTTCACAATAAGTTTAATTGCGGTTGATGCGGAAGCCAGGCGCATGGGTGGCGGTAAAAGTTTTGGCAAACAGCGTCAATCATTAAACCAGCAATCGACACCAAATCAGCAACAAGCACCAACTCCGGCTCAAACGCCTGCTTCTCCCGCTGGTGGTGGTAGTAAGTGGGGTGGTGCATTGGCGGGTCTGGCTGCAGGGGGGTTATTAGCTGCATTGTTTATGGGGGGCGCCTTTGAGGGCATCAATATGATGGATATTATTATGTTGATTTTGATTGCCGGCGTGATTTTTTTCATCATACGCCTGATGCGAAGACCGCGTGCTGAACAATCAGCGCAACCCATGCAATATTCGGGGATCAATACAACCACTCAGAGCGGAGCTGCATCCCCACCTTTCGGTCAAACTGCGCAATCGCATTCAATGGAGTCTGGAAATACACAACACACAAATATACCGCCTGATTTTAAAGTAGAATCATTTTTGCGTAATGCCAAAATGTCTTTTATTCGCTTGCAGGCAGCAAATGATGTTGGTGATGTCAATGATATTCGTGAATATACGACCCCTGAAATGTTTGCTGAGATTAGCATGCAGATACAAGAACGCGGAAACGTACAGCAAAAATCTGAAGTCATGTTCCTTGACGCGAATCTGCTCGATGTAGAAGCTAATAATGACTCGGCAATTGCAAGTGTTCGTTTCACAGGACAAATGCGCGAGTTACCGGATGGAGAGCCAGAGGCGTTTGATGAAGTCTGGCATGTTGAAAAAGATCTGAAAGATCCGGATTCTGTATGGTTATTAGCGGGCATTCAGCAGGTTTCTGATACTGACTTGTCTGACTAGTGGTCTTTGTGGCCCGGCCAAATTGCTGTTATCCCCAGTAATGAGGCCGTGGTTATCCTTATTTTTGGCTCCTTGTTCAAGAATTTTCCAAAAGAAAAAAGCGTAAACCTTATGTATATGAGACTTTCTAAAGTCGCGTTGATCTGGGCTATCGCATTTTTTGCAACGCTGGCTGCTTTCAGTAACGTAACGGATTACAATTCAAATTACACACTTGTCGCGCATGTGCTTAAAATGGATACGACTTTTCCCGACAACAATGGCATGTGGCGTTCGATAGAATCATCGTGGGTTCATCATCTGGTTTTTTGCTTGATCATTTTTACCGAGGCAATAGTCGCTGTATTGTGCTGGCTCGGCGGTATGCGTTTATTTAAATCCAGACATGATCATGTGCAATTCAATCAGGCGAAGAGACTGGCTATTCTTGGTTTAACAGTGGGTATTTTGTTATGGTTTACCGGTTTTATGACAATTGGTGGGGAATGGTTCTTAATGTGGCAGTCACAAGTGGCGAATGGTCAACAAGCCGCGTTTCGTCTGGTTATTATTTTGTCTCTCATATTAATTTATCTGGTTCAGCCAGATGAGCCTGATAAAATGAAAAGCGTCTAAATAGCGCAAATAGGAGATAGTAGATAGTATTATGAGGTCCAGCGTGTTGTTTATTTGAATAATGTCAGCGGTGATCTGTTGTATTTCTGGCGCATCGTGTTGATGGTATTCAGAATAACGGGCTGCTCTATAATTTTAACTTCCAACAAGCGTTTTTTGGGAAAATCCATAAACGATATACCTATCAACATTGTCAAAATACCCTGACCCGGTAGGAAAAGCATAATAAAACCGGCTATCAAAAAAATACTTCCTACAATATTTTTAGTGATTAATCCCAAAATGCGCAAGATCGGGTGACGATCTTTCATCCAGTGGCGGGGAGTGCGTATATCAAAATAGTCATGGGGCAGCCGAATCAAAATGACGGGAATGACAACCAGTGAAGCAATAAAGCTGATTATGGAAATAATCGTTAAGTTGATTAAGATCTCAATAGGAATCCATTGCTCAATTGTTATCAAGATATGATCCATTTTTGCTCCCTAAAGATGGTCAGAATGATTGACTCCAAATTTCTTGGTTCCCAGACTTGCTTAGCGTAAGAGAATTAACAGATACAGCTAAAACTGTTTTGAGTTTTGAGATTGTCCGGGGACATTCTACGAATGCTTCATAAAAGATTGGGGTTATATTGTACATTTACAAACTTATTTATTTCTATAGAAAGGATTTAATTGTCCAAAATTTAAAGAAAAAACAGATAGTAATACTAAAACCGTAAAAATTTTGGGGTTAATTTTAAAACTAAACTTTCATTGTCTGAAAATGTAGGTTAGAATTTGTGTGCATAATAGTCTGGTTGTAAATAATAATAAAGGCTATTATGATAGAAAAACAATAATAACCCAGTAGGTTACGCTAGGAATAGGGAGCCGCATCGTGGTTGTCAATATCACTAAAAAATACTGGGGAGCAGAGAAATCTGTCGTATTTTTTAAGATAACCTCGCTTTTTGTGAGGTTTATGTGGTAGAGTCGAATTTTTTAACATCGACTTTTGTTTAGTAGTAAGTAAAATTAAGACAAAAAAATAGTCAATAATTTAATAAGGAGATTGAGTTATGAGCGATGATTCAAACAGAGCAACAGATGGACAAACACTGAAACTGATCGGTATCACAACGGTGGCGTTTATAGTGATCGGCTTAATCGTTTACAGCTTGTAAATCGATAAGTTCAAGAGTACACAGACATCGGTTTAAGCGCTTAAACAATTCGTGAAATGTGCTTAAACAAATGTTTGTGTGCTTATTTATATATCCTCAACAGCAAATTACTTTTTTGCGTAACGGAATACGCAGACAAATATAAATTTTAGATACACCACTCACTTATCAACGCTTCTATATTCTATTCCCAAAGCAGGCACGGCAAAAATATGCTCTGTTTTTGGTTTAGCCCAGTCCTACTCCCTATTTGATTTTTTGAGGACCGCTTCAATCAATTCGTTTTCTGAATTGAATGGAAAAGTCCTGTAAAACTTCCTGACAGGTGTCGAACTTTCTCTTAGTCGCCAGGAACGCTAAACGTTTGCCATAAACCCCATCGCTTTTTATCGTCGGTTTTAAAGCATTAGGGTAAGGCTTAGAAAGTAGCATAACACAATATATCTAATGCCATAATTATATACACAATGAATTTCAATCATCTCACCAACCCGTTAACGTTGCGCAAAAAAAGAGCAACTCGCAACTTGCTTGCCTTAGCTTTGTATTGATGCACACAGTGGCCACCGTGTTATGATGTGTAACGTTGATTAACACATGTCAGTACGAATATCACCACTATGACTGAAGAAATCCTCGACCCGTTGATTATCAGCGAACAACAATTTGACAGGGCGCGTCAATATATCCATCATTTGCAAAGCGGGCTGGTTGATTTTCTAAAACAGCCAAAACGTGTTCATATTATTCATTTCCCCATTGAAATGGATGATTGTTCTGTCAGGACAATTCGCTGTTACCGGGTGATTCATAACCTCGTTTTTGGGCCGGGAAAAGGCGGGATGCGGTATCATCCCGACGTTACTGAAGAAGAAGTCATTTCTCTGGCCAAGCTGATGACCTGGAAGTGCGCATTGATTAATATTCCATTCGGCGGTGCTAAGGGAGGCGTTCGCTGTGATGTCAAAACGCTCAGTCAAAATGAGTTGCGGCGTATTACGCGGCGGTTTACGTCGGAATTGCTGGAAGTCATTGGCCCCTATACCGATATTCCGGCACCCGATATGTATACCAACGAACAGACCATGGCCTGGATTTATGACACCTACGATGTATTGAATCCGGGACGTAACAACCGCCCGGTTGTTACCGGCAAACCCATCGAACTGGGCGGATCTTTAGGCCGCAAGGAAGCGACCGGCCTAGGCTGTCTGTATGTGACTGAGCGTTTCTTGTCGAAGCAGCTTATCCCGGAAATTTCTGAAGTAGCGGGAGCACGAGTCGCCATTCAGGGATTTGGCAATGTCGGTCAGGTTGCAGCACAGGAATTTTGCCGTCAAGGCGCAAAAATTGTGGCGTTAAGCGATAGCAGTGGTTGTATTTTTGCGGAATCCGGTCTTAACCTGGATGAAGTCCTGCAATTCAAAAAAGAACATGGTTGCCTGGTTGGCGTACCGGACACCATGACACTGACCAACGAAGAACTGATCGAACTGGATTGCGACATCCTGATTCCCGCGGCAGTCAGCAATCAGATTCATGGAGGCAACGCCCACAAAATCAAAGCCAGATTGATTGTCGAAGCAGCCAATAATCCAACGACCCCAGCCGCTGACGAAATCCTGTACAATAACGGGGTTTATTTGATCCCGGATATCATTGCCAATGCCGGCGGTGTAGCGGTCAGTTACTTTGAATGGGTACAGAATCATGCCAACGAACAATGGGATTTGGAAACGGTTAATGTCAAGCTGAAACGGAAAATGTATGAATGCGTGGATACGGTTTTTAAACGCTGGCAGAGGCTCGTCGTTGGCGAAGAAAAATGCACCGACAAAATTACCGGTGAACCACTCGGCTGTCCGGATTTTCGCACCGTGGCTTTAATGACTGCCATTGAACGTGTCGCGAATGCAACATTGATGCGCGGCATCTGGCCTTGAAAGTTTTTATCATATTTCACTAATTGTTAATACCCCCTATTCTTCCGGCACCACTCTGGGCCGTCGGTTGTCATCAATGGCCACATAGGTCAACACCGCTTCGGTAACCTTAATACAGATTTCCTCACCGCCTTCACGCACGCCGCGCTGCGCATATACAGTCACATTGACGGTAATTGAAGTGCGCCCCACTTTAAGGATATCGGCATAAAAACTGACAAGATCGCCGACCATCACAGGTTGCTTGAACACAAAAGAATTGACAGCCACTGTCGCAATCCGTCCGCGCGCGCGCCGGATCGCGGAAATACTGCCTGCAATATCGACCTGAGACATGATCCAGCCGCCGAAAATATCGCCGGCATGATTGGTATCCGACGGCATCGGCACCATACGCAACACCGGCTGTCCTTCCGGCAAGGGAACATGAAGCGCCGGGTCGCTTGCTGTATCATTCATATCGAAAGGTTCGTACAAATTGTTGTAATTTCAGCGCGTCAAATCCGGCCGCCATGTTCAAGCCATTGCCTACACTCACCGGTCAGCGCCCTGTCACAAGCCGCGTCGTATTGCGCCAGCTCATCATCGGAGAGCACATCACGCCAGCGCTCATTAGTACCCTTGTGAAGAAAAGTATTGGCCCCACCCTTCCAGAGCTGCCCGCCGCCCGGCGCATATAATTCCCCCTGCTGTTTCATCTCGGCAAAAGAAACAGCCTTGACGATACCCTCCCAGGCATTATCAGGTACTGCTATTTCAAGAAACTTTGCCATGCGGCGAATTTCGCCTTCGGTATCCGCCAGCATATCACTGTAATGGAACAGTTCGATGTTAGGCAAATGGTGGAAATTCCACCAGGACTGAACGTTTGACAAATGCGACCAGTACGGCCAGCCGTCGCTTTCCCACGCAAACGAACCGCGCGTTATCCAATTCTGCCAGAATTCATGGATATCGTCCGGGGACGGCGGAAGTTCGTCACCTTCCCGGCCCGGCAGATTGTTCATTAACAGGAATGCTTCATCTTTCATCCCCTGATAATGATTCCATAGCGACATAAAAACGTCACGCGCATCGCGGGCGATGTAGAGATATTTAATATTTTCATTGTAAGCCAGTCCGTCCAATGGCAAATGGGTTTTGATAAACCGGCGGTGTTGCTGGGCTTTCAATTTGTTCAGTACCACTTCAAGAGGAAAAATACGCATATCCAGCCAGGGTGACATTTCAAACGGCGCTGCGGGAAAGTTGCCATCTGGAAAAAGCAAATGCGCAACAATGGCCTGCGTCCATGTTGTGCCCGCCTTATACGATGTGGCAATAACAATATCATTGTTCCGGGGCTCAAAATAATCCCAGCGTGTACTGTCCATATGGTGATTCTGATATATATGAGTGCGTTGCGGTAGATTTGACATTTGCATGACCTGTGTTTGGTTTGAATTGATTTGGCGATAATTTATAGGAACGTTACTGAATTGGCAAACTTATGCGGAGGTCCTGGCAGGTTGTTAGTGTCCAAAACACTTCTATCAAACCAGATTCCGCTTAATGCGGCGATTCCAGTTTTTTGAAAAAACTCGTTTGTCTCTTTCATACGCATCTAGCTCTGCATCCAGATAAAAATTATTTTCATCACAATGCAATACCGTTCGCGTAACGGTTTTGATTTGCCAGTCACCGCGTTTAAGGCTTCTTGTCCACAGCGTTTCACCCCTGGCCGAACTAAAGTCGTCACCCTGGTAGGAATACCATTCTTCGGTTTTCCGCTGTACCGTAAGGTCTATATCTTCGAGTTGGTAAATGCCGTTATCGTTAATCACTTCAAGCGTGGAGAAATCCGTATCCAGCTCCCGTATAACGCGCCAGTTATGATGACCTTCTGTTAACTGATGTTTTCCCCCGCTGGCCGATGCTTCCGCTTCAGGAAGACAGATATTGTCTTCCCGTACTGCACGGATGGGCAACAGCAAGCGGCTATTTGCGGTATAGACGCGCAATTGTGCCGATTGCGGCGGTGGCCATGCTAATGGAAAATATGATGAAGATACCGCTATACGAATACGGTGACCTTTCGGCAGGCGCTGTGCCACATCATTCAACTGTACGCGAACGAAATAGCGCTTTCCTGGCTGCAGCGGCGACGGGTTAGTATGACTGCCACGATGAGTAAGATTCAATATACCGTAGGTCACACGCGTCACCTTGTTATCTGGCTGCATATCGGATAACCGTACGGCAATCATCGCCACCGGCCGGTCCGCTGACAATTCCAGCTCTAAAACCGGTGCACCCAGCATTTCAAGCGTTTCCAGTAAAGGCGCTGTCGTGAACACCAATGCGCCACCGTCTTCCTCGCGCTGGTCATGTGGCAAGTCCGGCGTCGCACTATAGGAACACCACTTGCCGGCAAACAAGCCGTTGCTCAGAGGCGATTGCAGTGTCAAAACATGTTCCGCCACGTCTTCGTTCTCATCAACCAAACGGTATTCATCAAGTTTGTACGTGCGCAATACGATATCAGGAGAAGGCCAACGCGTTTCGCTTATCCAGCGGCCATAGCGTTGATGATAAAACGTGGATGGCGGCATGCTGTCGAGCATCCATGCACGCAACATGGGTTCAGCCATTATGCCGGTTTCCTGGTTCTTGAGCCATTTGCCCCACCACCGTAAGCATTCCTGCAGAAATCCAATTGCCGGTCCAGGCACACCCAGGTGCGGATATTTATGACCCCACGGTCCGATCAACCCCAAACGGGGGCCCTGCAAATTCGTCAGCAACCGAAATACGGCATTAGAATAACCATCAGCCCAGCCACTAACCGCCATCACGGGAATAATTACTTTGGCATAATCTTCACAGATAGAGCCGTGCCGCCAGTACTCATCACGGTGCTGATGTTGCAACCAGGTATCCAGCCAAAGTCCACTGCCCTGAAGCCGTTTACGCCATATGTCGCGCCATTTGTCACCGACGATTGCCGGATCAGGCGGCAGCGAATTATAGGCAAACATGGTTGAAGCCCAGGAAAGATTATCACCAAGCAAGCATCCACCCATATAATGTACATCATCCGCATAACGGTCATCCGTGGAACAGACACTGACGATTGCTTTGAGTGCTGGGGGTTGCAGTGCGGCAATTTGCAGGCCATTAAAACCACCCCAGGAAATCCCTATCATCCCAACATTGCCATCGCACCAGCGTTGCTGAATCAACCATTCAATAATTGCAACGCCATCTTCAAGTTCCTGCTGCAGATATTCATCACACAATATACCTTCAGAATCACCACTGCCGCGTATATCCACGCGGACACAGGCGTAACCATGCCCGGCAAAGTACGGGTGCATGGTTTCATCGCGCAATCTGACACCATCACGCTTGCGGTAAGGAATATATTCAAGTATGGCTGGAACCGGAACGGTTTCGGCACTATCCGGCATCCAGATACGGGCTGCTAGCCGGACGCCATCAGGTAACGGTATCCATTGATGTTCTATATGCCGAAGCCTGTGCGGGAAATCCTCAACGATTTTCATGCTAACCATTTACCATTTCGATTACCTGTCAACCGACAGGATCAAGTTCGATATGCATTGCCCGCTGCACCTCGCGGTATTTTTGCAGTAATTCTTTCTGACTGTTACCGCCCAGAAAAATAACTGCGATTTCATAACTGTAACTGTCCTGATCCTTAAGTTCTGACAGGTGCATTCCGTTGTGGATATGCAATTGAATTTCCATATCCGGAAATGTTTGACTGAGCGCCAGCAAATCCTGCTTTGTGGGTGCGTGCCTGACATAAGCATCGTGATAAACGCGCCACATGAATTTGGCGGCGATTTTGTACTTCCCCTGGCGATGCGGAAAAGCGGGCTTTTCCCCCATTGCGAGCTCCAGCATAACCTTTTGATGTGTGGCACCATCAACATCACGGAACAGAGGGCAATGCGACTTGGAAATACGCGTATTAATTTCCAGCAGCCAGATCTTGTCATGTCCATTCTTTTTACGTTCCCAATAATATTCGATATTAAACGGGCCGTTATCGAAACCGATATGTTTAAGAAAGCGCTCCGTTACTGCAATCATTTCCTGTTGAATGCGCAGCGGAATGGTTGACGGATATTGATAACGCGAAAAACTCGAACGATGCTGGCCTTCCCGTATCGAATCAACGGCACCATAAACGGTCACTTCACCATGATAGACGTAACCTTCAAGCGTGCACTGCCGTCCTCTTGAAATAATACCTTCAACAATACAATAATTACCATCAATTGCAGCAACATCATCGGGCAGTTTTGCCAGTTTAAGCATATAGTTGAAAGGTTTGGCAAAACGAAAAATCTTCTTGCGAATCATCTCGATAGCATGCTCAAGTGCCGCATCATCATGCACCTTAAAACCCAGATGCGAGGAAGCAGCTTTCACTGGCTTGATCCAGAACGGGTATTCAACGGAAATCGTTTGACGAAAATTGTCATCGAACGGATTGACGGCGCAAAAATCGGGAATATATTCAGGAATTACCTTTTTTTGCTCCAGCCGGCACCAGTACTTATGCTCGCAGATGAGCACCGCTTCATAACTCGGAGAAGGCAAACCGTGCGACCGTCTGAGCAAAGGCAGCATAGTACTGACCGGAAAGTCCCAATAACCAACTATCGCATCAATAGAATCCGGAAACTGTTTTAAATGCGCGAGCGCACCTTCATAGAGTTCTTTTACCGGAAACTCGGGTCCCGCTTTAACCTGTTGATGGGTAAAAAGATCATGGAATTGATACTGCTTAGTAGTATCCAGTGCCTGCATTTGCGCCAAATTAAATTGGTCGGCACCAAAAACAAAAATATTTTTTTTAGCTGAATGCATTGTGTACTGAACTAATCAATCGATAACAGACCCAGAAGCTCCTTTAAGATAACACATGCTGAGCAAACTTACATGTTTCCACTTCATTCAGCCGATTAATAGTCGAGTGTATCAATGATGCCTTTTCCCCGAACAAAAAGAACGCGATAATACTGTCTCACGATACTTCCGTTTATGAAAATCTTTATGGAATCCCTGTATGAAGCGGCCAACCGCTGCTTGCAAACCTGCGAGATCGAAGAAAAACTGCGTTTGACGCAGCAAACCGCTACGGCATGGCGAAAAGGTTTATTTTCGCTCGAATCAGCAAACAACCCTGAACCTATTGATGAACCGGGACGCCCGGCAAGGCCCGGTCTGGTTACACCTGGTAACGTGCCCAAGCGCCGTCTGGGTACAAAGAGTGGACTCGTCGCGCTTATTCACGCTGTGATACACATCGAATTCAATGCCATTAATCTTGCCTGGGATGCTGTGTATCGTTTTCGTTATCTCCCCGAAAAATTTTACAGCGACTGGATACATGTTGCCGAAGAGGAAGCTTATCATTTTCAGTTATTGCGCAAACGACTGAATGCGTTTGGCCACGATTATGGTGATCTTCCGGCTCACAATGGTTTATGGGAAATGGCAAAAAAAACGGCTTTCGATCCAATGGTGCGTATGGCACTGGTGCCGCGCGTCCTGGAAGCCAGAGGGCTGGATGTTACACCCGGCATCATAAAGCGCTTACACAGTACAGGTGAAGTAGAAACCGTCGCGATTCTGGAAATTATTTTACGAGATGAAATCGGACATGTAAAAATCGGATCACACTGGTTTAAATATTTTTGTGACAAACGCGGATTGAGTTCCGATGAAACATTCCGCGAATTGCTTAAGCAATATTATACCGGCCAGCTGTCCGGTCCTTTTCATTATGAAGCGAGACAACAAGCAGGCTTTACAGCAATTGAATTAAAAGCACTGGAAAATATGGAAATTTCCAAATCTTAGGTTTTGTATCAAATTAGAATTCTTTCTGGCAATTAATCCGACGAATTAATCATGTCGTTGATACGGCTTGCCCAGGCCAGTGCTTCCAGTTCCAGTTGCGTAAATTCGTCCATACTGAGGAAACCCAATTCTGCCAGCATCGTTGAAACCGTCTCAAATTCACCTTTTTCATGTGCTTCTATCAAGGCCAGTTGACGGCCCAGATACCCCCGTCTCGACAGTAACGCTTCGCTCATATCTTTCTGAATACTAAGCGTTTCCACAAGTTCGGACATTTTCATACCAAGCAACGTATCCAGTAATGATAATACACCCACCATAAATGCGCGGTCCTGATGATTTTTATCATGCGGCCTGTCTGCTATTGCGATTGATTCGAGTAACTTTCCACGAATTGCTGCTGTATGCACTAACGCATCTGATGAACTGCCATCTTTTTGTTTGGCGGTGTAGAGTAATATCTGCACCCATCGCTGAAGTTGTTTACGGCCCAGTATCATGATGGCCCGTTTTATGGAATTTATTGTTTTTGACAATCCCGTTCCAGCCGAATTGACCATACGCATCAGGTTATAGCTCAGGCCAGGCTGATACTTAAGTTCGTTTTCAATCTCTGAAATATCACTGTCTTTTATTATAAGTAGCAGCAGTTTCAACAATGACAGTTTGGATGGGTCAATCCGTTTGCCTGAAATTATTTCCGGCTTCGCAAAATAAAAACCTTGCAGCATATTAAAGCCAAGATCCAGGCATTTCTTTGCTATTTCACGGTTTTCAACTTTTTCTGCAAGCAACAAAACAGGCCATCGCTTCAATTTCTTAGTCAGACTGGATAATTCATTATCATCCAAAACACTCACGTTCACTTTAACCACATTAACCAATGGCAGCAAACGATCAAACTGTTCATCCAAATGAGTCACATTAGAAAGCGCTATTTGATATCCCTTCTGCTTTAACTCGGAGCAACGTTGCATTATGTCATTGTTAATTTCAACATTTCTTAATATCTCAAAAACAATATGTTTCTTGGGAAGCAGGAAAACTGCATCACCCAATAAAAATTTTCCATCGACCTTAATAAAAGCACGACGGTTGCCCATGACATTTTCAATCCCTAATTGCCCGTAAGTATCAATAATGACATTTGCAGATGCTGCCAAGTTGTCTGTAACGTTCACTTCATTCTGTTGATTGGAACGAAATAACAATTCAAATGCCACTATCTTTTGTTTGCTGTCTAGAATTGGTAGTCTGCCAAGAAAGACTTCTTTCATATCTGATCCTGTTTGTCCCTGATCTATTTACATACCCATTGCTTATCGTCTTTTCACCGTCCAACTTGAGTCGGGTACTACACTATAAACGTATGTAATCACCAGCATGTTTCAAAAATTTTCTGCTCGCCGCAATTCAGAAATGAGTTATGGAAAGCCTTGTGAATAACATGACAAATTGCCCAAATGACTTGTAGCGGAAAACAACTTTGAAACAAGTTTATGGAGTCTGGGACATAGCGCCACTGTTCAATGCTTACAAAATGGGCTGGGAGTTTTCACCCTTCTCATACACGATATGCGCCCGTCCGACCAATAACGGATCAAGTGATCCAATATGGTCACTATTTTTATTAGCATACGGCAATTTGTGCAGCACGTAGCGCATGGCATTGAGCCGCGCCCGTTTCTTACAATCGGATTTGATGACTGTCCAGGGTGAGTCTGCGGTATCGGTGTAATAGAACATCGCTTCTTTCGCCTTGGTATATTCCGCCCACTTATCCAATGACGCCTTATCAATAGGTGATAACTTCCATTGTTTTAAAGGATGGGTTTCTCGTTCCTTAAATCTGCGGCGCTGCTCTTTTCGGCTAACGGAAAACCAGAACTTAATCAGATAGATGCCACTGCGTACTAAATTGCGTTCAAATACAGGCGTCTGCTGCATGAATTCCAGGTATTCCTCTTCGGCGCAAAACCCCATGACGCGCTCAACGCCCGCCCGGTTATACCAGGACCGATCAAACAGCACGATTTCACCGACTGTTGGCAAATGCTGGATATAGCGCTGGAAATACCACTGGCCTTGTTCAATTTCCGATGGTTTTTCCAATGCCACCACGCGTGCACCCCGCGGATTTAGGTGTTCCATGAATCGCTTGATTGTTCCACCTTTCCCGGCTGCATCGCGCCCCTCAAACAAAATAATGACGCGCTTTTTGTTTTCCCTGACCCAGGATTGTAGCTTCAACAATTCGACTTGTAACTGATATTTGTCTCTTTCATAATTCTTACGCGTCATTAAATTCTTATACGGATAGCCGCCTTCCCGCCAATCCTTTGCCAACTCCTCGTCAGAATTTACTTTTTTTCGGGTGATAAACGGAATTTTTTTTACTAACTCGTTGCGCAGCCGATGTGCGTCATCCGGTGACATGCCACCAATAACGGCTTCAAGTGTTCTGGCCAATTCTGCTGTATCACCGGGCCTGATATTACTCAGAATATCTTGCAGTTCAGTCTCTTTGGAAGTTTGCGCCGCTTTGATCGCCTCATTCACTTCATACGATTCAATACCATTTTCAGTTAATTCCGGCGCGATATCACCCTCATCGACAATACGATAACGCCTGCGTATTTCAGAAGATTTATTTGTTTCCAAAGCATTTAATGTTTCTT
Organism: Burkholderiales bacterium; assembly: GCA_024235795.1. GTDB lineage: Bacteria > Pseudomonadota > Gammaproteobacteria > Burkholderiales > Nitrosomonadaceae > Nitrosomonas. The sequence goes on from JACKLR010000003.1 coordinate 40,771, forward strand.
TCTTTTCCATAGCAATTTCACGAAGTCAGTTTATTTAGAACTAGTCTACCTGATAAAATGGCTAACAATCACTAATTGACCTACCGTTTATACCTTCTGTTTGTCAATTCGACCGGCTAAGCGCATAAAGAAGGACTGAGCGAGTTATTCATGATTTCTGCCCTGCTCAACGCTTTAGCGCATCTTAACAGTTCTCAAGTCTCTGATAAATGCAGCACCGACATCAGAATACCCGAACAATCCCTGGAAACAACATCACAATGACCAATGCAATCAATTGTAAAAAAATGAATGGAATCACGCCGCGGTATATTTCCATCGTGCTAATGGATTCGGAGGCAACGCCACGCAAATAAAACAATGAAAACCCGAAAGGTGGCGTCAAAAAGGAAGCCTGTAAATTTAAAGCAATTAGAATACCAAACCAGAGCGGATCAATACCCAGTTTAAGCAGGACCGGTGCGATCATAGGAACGAATATATAGGCAATCTCGACAAAATCTATGAAAAACCCCAGTAGGAAAATAATAATCATCATCAGCACGACAAAACCCCATTGACCACCAGGAATATATTTCATAATTTCTTCAACCGCTTCATCGCCACCCGTATAGGTAAACACCATCGAGAAAAATGTCGCCCCCGCCAGAATGGTAAATACCATGGCACTGATTTTCGTGGTTTCCATTGCAACCTGATGCAGCATTGAAAAACGCAGGCTACCTCCAAACAATGCAAGAATAATAGCACCGACAGCACCCATCGCTGCTGATTCGGTCGGCGTGGCAACACCTGCAATAACGGTACCCAAAACCACTACAACCAGCATTAATGCAGGGGCTATCGCCTTAACCGCCCGCCAATAATCCAAAGCGGCAAGTTTCGTACTGCGTGGCAAAGGTGGTGCGAATTCTTTTTTCAAATAGGCGACAGCCAGACAAAAAAATACATATAGCACGACCAGCAACAGGCCCGGCAACAGTGCCGCACGATAAAAATCACCAACCGGTTGGTGCAAAACATCACCCAGAATAATGAGCACGATAGATGGCGGAATAATCTGACCCAATGTTCCCGAAGCGCAAATTACGCCACTGGCCAGCTGTTTATCATAATGATATTTCAACATCACGGGCAGAGCGATCAACCCCATGGTCACAACCGAAGCACCGACCACTCCGGTCGATGCGGCCAGCAGCATGCCCACGACAACAGTTGAAACCGCCAGTCCACCACGGACATGTCCGAATAACAACCCCATGGATTCAAGCATTCGTTCCGCGATGCCGGACTTCTCCAGAATCAAGCCCATAAAAATAAAGAGCGGCACGGCCATTAACGTGACATTGGTCATAATGGCGTGCATACGATAGGCGACCAGCAGAAAAAGATCAAGGCCTTGGGTGTACAAGCCAAAAAACACCGCCACGCCGCCAAAAGTGAATGCAACAGGATAACCCAGCGTCAGCATCAGCAGACAGACAACAAACATGATCACTGCGATCATAATTTTTCCTGATGCGCTGATGTAATATGGGTCATTTCGGTATCGCCGCCCAGTATTCTGATATTTCGTGAAATAACAGCGAATGCCTGAATCAAAACCAGAAAATAACCGAGTGGAAGCAGTGCCTTGAACGCAAACCGATAAGGCAATCCACCCGGATCGTTAGATACTTCCCGAACTTCATACGCGTAAGCAACAAAATCGTAAGAGCTATACACAATCAACGTGCACATCGGGATAACAAAAAACACTGTACCGAAAATATCGACGACAGCTTTCTTCCGCTTGGACATTTTTGCATAAAAAACGTCAACACGGACATTGGCGTCTTCACGCATGGTATACGCAGCGCCGAGCAAAAAAACGGCAGCGAACAAATGCCATTCCAATTCCTGCATGGCAATTGAGCCCGATTCAAACGCATAGCGTGCAATGACATCAACAAAAACGATTGCAATCATGAAAATGCATAACCAACCGGCCAGCCAGCCAAACGCTCCCGAAATTCGACCTGCCACACGCTCAAATTTCCGCAAGGCGTTCATAACCCGTAATACTTATCCACCCGCGATAGTCATATGGTCTATGAGAATCGAACCGCTTTGTTTTGAACCGCGCACCACAATGTCGTTACCTATGGCTGTAATATCCGCAAACATTTCTTTGAGGTTGCCGGCAATAGTGATTTCTTCGACCGGATAACAGATTTCGCCATTTTCCACCCAGTATCCGGATGCGCCACGTGAATAATCGCCTGTTACCGAATTGACGCCATGCCCCATCAATTCGGTGACCAGCAAGCCTTTATTCATTTTTTTAAGCATGACGTCAAAATCCACAGGATTGCCATTATCTATAATCAGATTATGGACACCACCGGCGTTTCCTGTCGTCTGCATACCGAGTTTGCGCGCTGAATAGCTGCTCAGAAAATAGCCCTTAACCACACCGCCTTCAACCACGCTACGCTCGGCAGTCGCAACACCTTCGTCATCAAATACGCTACTGGCCAGCCCTTTGGGTAAGTGCGGCAATTCACGAATATTAATATCGCCTGAAAAAATCCTTTGACCTGCGCTATTCAACAGAAAAGAAGATTTACGATAAAGGTTGCTGCCACTGACCGCCGCAGCAAAATGTCCGATCAGGCTGGAGGCTACCGGCGCTTCAAATAATACGGGTACTTCACATGTTGCGATTTGACGTGCGCCAAGACGTGCAACAGTACGCTCCCCGGCTTTCCTGCCGATGTATTCAACTGATTCGAGATCACCGCGATCCCGCGCCACGCTATACCAGTAATCGCGTTGCTTGCTTTCTTGCTGCTCGGCAATCGCCACACAGCTGATACTGTGCCGAGAATACGGATACCCTCCCATAAATCCGAGGCTGTTTGCATAAATGAAATGTGATTCATCAATCGATATGCTCGCACCTTCGGAATTGGTTATCCGCTTGTCTACAGCAAAAGCCGCTTCTTCGCAATTACGTGCGAGTTCAATGGCTTCTTCGACAGTCAGTTCCCACGGGTGGTATAAATCAAGATCAGGGAATGTTCGTGCCAGAAGCGCTTCATCCGCCAGTCCTGAACAATTGTCTTCCGCCGTATGCCGCGCAATCGACAATGCTGCGGTAACCGTATCATGAATCGCTTGCGGCGAAAAATCCGACGTACTTGCATTTCCGCGTTTTTGGCCAATATAAACCGTTACTGACAAACCCTTGTCGCGGTTATATTCAATTGTTTCCACCTCATTTTTGCGGACGGTTACTGTTTGACCAAACCCATCGGACACATGCGTCTCGCAGGCGCTAGCGCCGCCATTTTTAGCATGACTCAGAATATCGCTGGCAATTTGCTGAAGTTTGGAAACAGGATATGAAAAATGGGAATGCATATTTGATACAGATATCTCGTTCATAAAATAATTTATTTGTGCAAATGACAGTTGTAACAGAAACAGATACAGAATTTATTATGATAACAGCTTATTGATAACATTATGCGTGCGAGCTGTACAGTGTTTGCCGATACATGATCATAAAATGAACTAGCAGATTTAAACTGTTTAGCATAATCAATCTCCTATTAGAGACGTTCAAATTATATGAGACTAAGTGTGATGAGACGGAAGAAATGAGAATTGTAAAGAACATGTTCTCAATTGATAAAAGCACAGTTAAAACGCTTTGATTATGTAATACAATTTTACGTGAGGGAAAAGACAATGCAAAACAGTCAAAATAAAGCGATCGAACACGACGTCAAGCTAAGCAAGACACAGCGCAAGAAAGCCATGCTTGCTTTACAAAAAATGGGGGAGCAGCTTGTTGCGCTCAACGATAAGCAATTAGGCGAATTGGATTTGCCAGAAATGTTAATCGATGCTATACACGATGCCAGGCGAATAAATAAATTCGGCGCACGACAACGTCAAATGCAATTTATCGGGAAACTCATGCGGCATATCGATATGGTCCCCATCCAAGAAAAACTGGATGCCTGGCAACAAAGATCCTTAAACCAGACTGCCTTATCCCATCAGACGGAACATTGGCGCGAACGCATCCTTAATGACACCAAAGCGATAACTGAATTTGCAGCAACTTATACCGCTGCGGACATTAAACAGATTCGAGCTCTAACAAGAAATGCCCATAAGGAAAAACAAGCAAATAAACCACCCAAGAGCTATCGTTTGTTATTTCATGCCTTGCATACGGTAATAACAGCACAGGTAACGCTGTCGGAAGACACGGGTTAGGTTTTTTCCTTGAATCTTGCCGCGTCAAGAATGGACCACAAATGTATGATGCCACCAACGACAGCGGGAATAATTAACGCCGCAAAAAAGTAATTGGTGCTTACTACGATAAAAAAAAGCAAAGCCGATAAAGCCCGTCCTTGTACCAATTGGCCTAAACCGGGAATAAGAAAACTGCATATTGCAGCAAGAACATTACCGCCAGAACCCTGACCTGTCATCTTGTATCATTTATTGAATAATTTGATGGTGAACAACCTTTGTGTTTCTTTTTAAAATTGTGCGCCGTTGACATTGTCTAAATCTATTCCAGAAAACCCACCCGCCATTTTCTTTTCTTTTATCTCCTCAATATTGGCCAGCTTTTTCAGATTTGATGCGGCATCCTGTATCATTGTATCCAGTTGCTTAAGTTCTTCATTTGTCAAAGTTTTATTCTGATCTATTTTAATTTTCACAAGTTGCAAACCGTTTAAAAAATTGTTCATAATATCCAGTACGGTTCGCATGGTTGCTCTCAACACTTTTATTTTCTCTTCCTGAAACATGGCTTCTTGTGAAATCTTTAATGCGTGTATACGCTCAGCACTAAGTAACCGCTCACGCTTCAGTTGATTTATCGCAAGTAAAGCAGTGGCCCAAATCGAAAATACAGCCAAACCACGATTGGCGAGGACTTGCCAAAATATACCCCCATCCGGTGAATAAATAAAACCAAGAAAAACAAATAACGTACAAAAACTAGCCAGTATGAGTGTCGTACTTGGGAACTCTGACTTAAGCGATAATAGAATAACAATGATATAAGGTACTCCACTCGCTACACCCAAAGGAATGTTTAAATCTATCAGCAAGATAATTACTGCTAAAAACCCACAGCACAGATAGATATTTCTGTCCGAATTAATTGCAATTTTAAGCATCTTGACATCCCTAAGCACACAAAATCATTACTGTAGTACCATCGGTAGCGTGTTATCACGTTGCTGTTATTACTTTAAACTCTCTACATCATTCTCAACTCTTTCTACAAAACTGGCTTTGACAATCTTACTCTACTCATTCCCGAATACTTTTGGGAACACTTAGAAATAGAAGTAATGATCCACTAAAAGTGCCACAAACAACAACGCGAGATATAAAATTGAATAGCGGAAGGCTTTTCGAGCCAACTGATCACTGTAGTTTCGGTAAATCTCAATTGCGTAATACATGAACACAGCGTTTAATACGCCTGCACTCACAATATAAATCAAGCCACTCATTTGTGTAAGATAAGGAAATACAGTAACGATGCAAAGAATTACCGTATACAGCAAGACATGCAATTTAGTGAATTGATCCCCGTGTGTTACCGGTAACATAGGCATGCCAATTGAGGCATACTCATTTTTTCGGTAAAGTGCCAGCGCCCAGAAATGCGGCGGTGTCCAAGCGAAAATTATCAAAAACAGAAGCAGCGCATCAGCCGTAATTTCACCGGTAACCGCCGTCCAGCCAAGCACGGGTGGCATCGCGCCTGATGCGCCGCCGATAACAATATTCTGCGGGGTCAGTGGTTTTAAAATAATGGTATAAATAATCGCATAACCGACAAAAGTACCCAGTGTCAACCACATTGTTAGCGGATTCACCCATTCATAAAGAACAAACAACCCAGTGCCGCCAACAATTGTAAGAAAAAACAGCGTTTCTGGCACACTCACTTTACCTTGCGGTAAGGGACGTCCTTTTGTTCTGGCCATCACCGCATCCATTTTTTGCTCAACCAGGCAATTTAACGCTGCTGCGGCACCAGCTACCAATGCAATGCCCAGAGTGCCGAAAAATAATGCATCGATTGGCACCGCACCCGGTACAGACAAAAACATTCCGATGACTGCAGTAAATACAATCAATGATACAACCCTGGGTTTTGTTAATCGATAAAACTGATGTATGCGTGAAGCTGTTTCTTGCCAAACTACACTCGTTGCCATTCTATTCATCTCCTACCATTCTCGAAGAATTGTATTTTCAATTCTATACTTTGTTACGTAGTTTTTAATTTATGGTTTCAAGAAATTCTACATGTGCTCGTCATGTGACACTTGCAGTAACCGCTTGATGTCATCACTCATTTTTCTTGGTTCAAGTTGCTCAGGAAAACGCATCATTAAATTTCCATATGGATCTATAAGATAAATATGTTTTCGCTGTATTTCCTTAGTGGGAATTTGATCAAGCAATTCGCTATCTTTAGCGTTGACGATCAACGTGCCTTCATATTCAGTCCATAATCTGTCTTCGACAGTCACATTGTCATCTACCAGCCATAACCGTTCTATCCGGTTCATTTCTCTGTTCTGCATGGTACGAATCTGGCGCATGTAATATAATTTTGACTGGCACGCCTGATCGCAATACCCTGAATCAACAGTCAACAAAACCCACTTACCGTGCATATCCTTGATTCTAAATATAATAGAATCCTTCTGCGTAACCCCCGAGCCCGATAATTTCTGTAGATCAATCAGTTCGCCATAATTTAAACTTCCTGGCCGATACCCCATAAAAAAGAGTGTATATGAAATCACAACCGGTGAAAGTAGTAATACCCCAATCATTATCAGCTTAAATCTGTTGGATCTCTTTATTGCTTCTTTTGACATTTAATACCAGAAAAATAATAATCGTTGTTACGGCAAGCGAAAACCACTGAATTGCGTAGCCAATATTTTTTGAGGCACCTGAATCGGGTCTTTCCCAATCCCGTATAAGACCATCATCGGCATGATCTTTTTGCAATAGCATCATCGGTTGCAGATTAATGTTCGTCATTTGACGAAAACGCTCTAAATTAAAGTTATCCCAAACAACACCATCATCAACTTGGCCTGATAATTCCAATACTCTTAGTTCGGGTGACACAACTATGCCCGTTACAATCGTTTTACCCAATCGTGTTTGAATTTTGGGTAGCACGGACCGATCATAACCAGTTGGCACCCAACCACGATTAATAATGACATGCCAATCACTGTCGTTAATTTGTAGCGGTGTCAGCACATGATAACCTGCACGCCCTTTATAGGTTTTGTTATCCAGAAAAATCGTATACTCAGGCCGATATCTTCCTCGTGCTTCAACCTGTCGGTATTGAAAATCTTCTAGCTTAATCGGACTACCGGGAACTGTAACTTTGGGTTCTTTCGACAACTGATCTAGTTGTTCTTGACGCGCATTTCTTTCATCAGCGCGTGACAATTGCCACTTGCCTAGCTCTACAAAAACTAGGACCAAACTAATGGTAACAACCAATGCCCACAACTTCGGCTTAAATCGATAACCTTTTAAAGTCATTACCTACGGCCGTTTATCCTGGTCGTGTTCATTTATTCACGTTTTTGACATTATTGTGAATAAAGGATTCCATGCTTAAACATTGAGTAGTAATGGAAATTACCTTGCGCCAACGTAAAAGCTGGAATCCATATTCAAGGGCAATTCTGTCTATTTATAATAAATAAACAAATATAAACAGGCCTAACCATACAACGTCAACAAAGTGCCAGTACCACGCAACACCTTCAAATCCAAAGTGCCTGTCTGGAGTAAAATGTCCTGCAGCACAGCGGAAATAGATCACGATCAGCATTATTGTACCCAACGTCACATGGAATCCATGAAAGCCGGTAAGCATAAAGAATGTTGAACCGTATGCACCAGTATTCAGTTTCAGGTTCAAGTCATTGTATGCATGCACATATTCATAGCCCTGCAAACCCAAGAACAAAACGCCAAGCGCGATGGTTGCCAGCATCCATTTCTTCAATGCATCACGGCGACCTTCTTTCAGCGCCCAATGCGCATAGGTAATGGTCACGCCAGAAGTTAGCAGGATCAATGTATTGACCGCCGGCAAGCCCCATGGACCCATTGCGGTGTACTCTTCAAACTCACCTGGACCTGTAGATGGCCAGCCACCTTCATAAGCACCCCAGAAAGACTGCCCTAAAACCTGACTCTCATCTGCTAACCACGGTATAGATAAGACACGCATATAGTATAGCGCACCAAAGAATGCAGCGAAGAACATGACTTCAGAAAGAATAAACCATGTCATGCCCCAACGAAATGATTTATCGACATCTAAACCATATTTACCACTTTCACTTTCCGCCGCTACTGTTCCAAACCAGCGAAAACACATATAGAATAAAATAGCAAAGCCAATAGCCAGCATGCCATAACCTAATTCTATTTTATTCATTGTTAATGCGGCACCAAACCCTAAAAACAATAAAGCTGTCGATCCGATAATCGGATATGCTGACGGGGTTGGTACATAATAACCGGATCCCTGACTCATTCTTACCCTCCTCCTACTTATAAATTTTCATTCTAATCAACAATTGTATTAACCAGTAGCAAAATACTGACTACAAAAATCATCGCACCGATAATTCCACCTATAATCAACTGCGACGGTTTTAAATTTGCTGCGTCATTTTCAAGATCACTTTTTTTTCGAATGCCCATAAATGCTGACATTACTGCCTTTGCTACTTGGATAGCTGTGGCAATTTTCGATTTCTGTTCCTGCTTGTTTTCGCTCATCCTTTATTTCTCACTAATTGCAGGTGTGCCAACGGGTAACTCAAAAAAAGTGTACGAAATGGTAACCGTATGAAGTTCCTTAGGGAGGCTTGGTTCAATTACAAATTGCACCGGCATCTCTCTGACTTCTTTCGGCTTTAATACCTGTTTCGTGAAACAAAAACACTCAAATTTTCGCAGATGTTTATCTAAAAAACGGGGACTATAACTCGGTATTGCCTGTCCGTTAATTTCACGTTCCGAATTATTGGTAATTTCGTACATCACTTCCACTGGTTCACCAGGATGAATACGAACGCTACGCTGCAATGGTTTGAATTCCCAAGGCAAGCCTCTGGTATTGGCATCAAACTCTATGGTCACCCAGCGTTCTGTATCAACCTCCATATCTTTTACCAGCTTGTCCGGCTGCAGTAGATTGTTAATACCGGCAATTTCACAAAACTTTTCATAAAACGGCACCATCGCATAGCCAAATACAAACATAACGACTGAGAAGATCAACAGCTTCTTCATCATTGTTAGGTTGTCTTGCACTTTATTACTATTTGCCATTTATTATTACCGTTTAACCTTATTACTAAGAAAGCACTACTACAGCCGAAATCAACAGATTTATGTTATACGCACTGTAATCACTGTAACGATTAATCTGCTTGATTATTTTCATTACATTCTTTCAACGTTGTCTTCTACACATCTTTAAAAAAGAAGACGCCAATATAAAGTGCAATTACCGTAATCAACAAAAACATTGCTGTTCTTAATTTCTTACGTTTTAAATCTGTTTCATCTGACATACGTTTCTCTTCGGATTATTAATGAACAGTCGGTTTAAAGACCGGCGGCTTCTCGAAGCTATGATATGGTGCTGGTGATGGCAGATGTGTCCACTCAAGTGTTGTAGCACCATCCCATGGTTTATCAGGCGCTTTTTCGCCACTGCGAATGGTTTTGATCATGATGTACACAAACAGAAGCTGTGACAATCCGAAACCAAACGCCCCTAGGCTTGAAATCATGTTGAAATCAGCAAACTGTAGCGCATAGTCAGGAATTCTGCGTGGCATACCGGCTAAGCCCAAGAAATGCTGAACGAAGAATGCCATGTTAAAGAAGATCATGGACAGCCAAAAATGCCATTTACCCAGTTTTTCGTCATACATGCGGCCTGACCATTTAGGAATCCAGTAATACGCACCTGCAAATATCGCAAACAATGAACCAGACACCAATACATAATGGAAGTGCGCAATCACATAATAGGTATCCTGCACTTGAATATCGATTGGAACAATCGCGCAAATCACGCCACTAAACCCGCCGATTACAAACAGGAAAATAAATCCTATAGCAAAAAGCATTGGCGTTTCAAACGTCATTGACCCTCGCCACATCGTCGCAGTCCAGTTAAAGACTTTCACACCCGTGGGAACTGCGATCAGCATTGTTGCGTACATAAAGAACAACTGTGCAACGGTTGGCATACCGGCGGTAAACATATGATGCGCCCACACCACACATGACAGGATCGCAATGGAAGCTGTCGCATAAACCATTGAAGAATAACCAAACAGCGGTTTACGTGAGAAAGTTGGAATCACTTCAGACACAATACCGAAGGAAGGCAGAATCATAATATACACTTCCGGATGACCGAAGAACCAGAAAATATGCTGGAACAATACCGGATCACCGCCACCGGCCGCGTTAAAGAAACTTGTGCCGAAATGACGATCTGTCAAAAGCATGGTAACGGTACCTGCCAACACCGGCATTACCAATACCAAAAGATACGCGGTAATCAGCCATGTCCATACAAACAACGGCATATCCATCAGCTTCATGCCCGGTGCGCGCATATTCAGAATAGTAGTGATAATGTTAATTGCGCCCATAATGGATGAAGCACCCAGGATATGGACTGCAAAAATCATCATATCAACACCCAACCCCCCTTGTGTAGACAACGGCGGATAGAATGTCCAGCCCCCAGCAGCTGCGCCGCCAGGAACGAAGAATGATACGACCAATAATGATGCAGCCACAGGCAATAGCCAGAAACTCCAGTTATTCATACGGGCAAACGCCATATCAGGCGCACCGATCATCATTGGTACTTGCCAGTTAGCAAAACCCACGAATGCAGGCATAATGGCGCCAAACACCATAATCAAACCATGCAGCGTGGTAAATGAGTTAAATAATTCAGGTTCCAGAATTTGAATACCCGGCTGAAACAGCTCAGCGCGAATACCCATTGCCAAGAAACCACCCGTAAAGAACATTGCCAGACTGAACCACAGGTACATCGTACCAATGTCTTTATGGTTGGTCGTTGTTACCCAGCGCATTATGCCTGTTGGATGGTGGTCATCGTGACCGCCGTGGCCATGCACGTCGCCATGTACTGCTGCCATAAGTTATCTCCTCTTAATTATTTTCTGAATTTTTATCTGCAGCCGCATTGTCTTCATCGGCTTCAGCTACCATTTCAGTGGTTACAGCCGCCAAATTGACTGTTTCATTTGTTCCAGCCAGTTTCTCAGCAACCCATTGTGCGTATGCTTCTTCTTCCAGAACTTCCACTACAATCGGCATGAAACCATGGTCTTTACCGCATAACTCCGCGCACTGTCCACGATAAATGCCCGGCTTGTCAGCTGTAAACCAGGAATCTCGAATAAACCCAGGAATTGCATCCTGCTTGACACCCAATGCAGGCACCCACCATGCATGAATAACATCGTTGGCCGTTAAAATCATACGTACTTTTTTGCCAACCGGCACAACCATATGATTGTCCACCTCTAAAAGGTAATTTTCGCCTTTCGGTTCTCTGTTTTCAATTTGTGCTTTTGGCGTTGTCAATTTACTGTAAAAGCTGATGCCTTCCCCATCACCCTGGAGATAATCGTAACCCCACATCCATTGATAACCTGTCGCTTTGATTGTCATATCCGGGCTGGATGTGTCTTTCATTGCAATAACAGTTTTTGTTGCTGGCAAGGCCATTACAACAAGAATCAGACATGGAATAATTGTCCAGATCACCTCTACAGTAGTACTGTGGTGAAAGTTGGCTGCTTTATAGCCAAGTGATTTACGGTGCTTTAATACAGAGTAAAACATCACACCAAACACACCAACAAAAATAGCCAGACAGATCCACAAGAGCACGATATGCTGATCATAAATATCTTGTGCTATCACACTTTGCGGTTCGGGAAAGTTGTATTTAGACCCCACCGCCATGCTCGAATATAAAGCAAGAGCGGCTACCCCCGCCAGGGTTACTACTGATTTACTTCTCATATTTTCCCCCACATGATTATTACTAATTTTTGATTTCAGGCACTACTTTTTTGCATTACAAACCTGAACACCTAGTTTGTTCAGCCAGCGTGCGGAAGTTGTGCGCCAGAATCTCATCTTGTAAAAAAATAACCATACTCAAATCGACGACAATGACATTTCCTTGGCCGAATATTTTTATTATCCACAACTTAGATTTTCTTAGTCAGAGATAACGCTTTAATGTAATTAAATCGAATGGAAATTCTAGCATGCCACAATTCCTCAAACAAGGGAAAATCATGATTTTTATAGCAATATTCCCCTGTTTACAAAGTGGTATTGTTCGTTTGGCGTCATAAAAAAAACATCACCCCACCCTGAAACTCTCACTTCAATCACAGGTATTGTCTTCTGTTTCGATTACTTACCTACCTTTGAATCATTATCAGCTTGCAAAAAACACAACTCATTTTCTAAAATTTTATGATCAACGCAACACTTTATTTTGTTAAATTATTTTAAAAAAGTAATTTTGTTTCCCGTATGCTATTTTTTTGTCATTTAAAAGCAAAAGCCCTATCTAGTTTACTAAAATGCCTCAAAAAACAAATAAATCATAAAAACCAGCTTATTTATGTGCTACAAACATTAATTTTTAGCGTAAATTACAAAGTGGATTTCAGGCTATCTAGAATGCGTTACACAAGAAAGATAGATAAAAAAACTTTTTTCTGCACTCCATGACATAGTCCAATCATAGACAAAGCATGATTCAACCAGTACGACTACTTAATTTTCTGATAGGTTTGTTTTTTCTCCTATTCTCATCCTTAACAAACGCATATTCGTCCAGCACGGATACGCTGCGCATGAAGCTGGACAAATTCGTATCTCAAAACCGCGTTGAAGATGGCAATCGAAATGCAGGATTAAAAACACTACAAAAATTTTATGCAGCACAAAATTTTCAGCCAGTCTGGATACCTATCAATTCCCAACGGTCAAAGCTGGACACTGTTATGTCTTTTTTAGCGACCGCAGAAGACGAGGGACTGGATAGCCATGATTATCAGATACAGCGGTTAAGGCAATTAGCTTCAGATCCCTCAAACTCGCTATATGAATTAGAATTCCTCACAACCTTGTCTCTGTTGCAATTTTCCAGTGATTTATATCGCGGACGGTTTACCGCATCCATAGTAGATCCAAACTGGCACATTCCCCAACCCTACTTCGACGCCTCCAGTTTTCTTTCACAGGCGATAGACTCAGGCAATCTGCCACACGCTTTGGAAACATTAACACCCAGAATACCCAGTTATAAGCTATTAAAGGAAGCACTAGCAAAATATCGTGACCTAGCTGCAAAACAAATATCATGGCCAAATATTCCCACACAACACCTTATTCGCCCAGGCGATTCTCATTCAATTATCCCGCTTATTCGAAAGCGTATTGCACAGGCCTATCACACCCATGGCAAAATTGAATATAAGCAGGCTTTATCGGCAGAAAATGAAACCAGTCATCAATACGATCTTAACCTCGTCAATGCAATAAAAGCATTTCAGCTACAGCACGGTTTGAATGCTGATGGCATTATCGGCAAAAACACGTTAAACGCTTTGAACAAAACACCCCTAGAAAAGGTGCAGCAACTGCGCATCAATATGGAGCGGCTACGCTGGCTGCCTCGTGACCTGGGTGATCGATACGTCCTTGTCAATATCGCGGGATTCCAGCTCGCCGCAATAGAAAATGATCAGTATATACTCGACATGCGTATTATTGTAGGTCGCACTTACCGATCAACACCCAGCTTTCAAAGCCGTATCACCCACATGATTACCAATCCGTTCTGGAATGTACCCACCAGCATTGCCCGAAAAGATTTGTTACCCAAACAACAGAAAGACCCCAATTATTTTACTAATCAGAATATTAAAGTCTACTCTAATTATGCTTATAATTCGGAACCAATAGATCCGGATACCATCGACTGGCAGGCAATCGATAGTGGTTTTCCGTATACCTTACGCCAGGATCCCGGTTACCAAAATGCGCTAGGCACAATCAAATTCATGCTTCCCAACCGTTTCAGTATTTATCTGCATGACACACCTTCAAAAGCACTTTTTAGCAAGGACATACGCACATTCAGTTCAGGATGCATCCGATTGGAAAAACCATTGCAGTTAGCAGAATTTGCGTTGCGTAACAGCATTCCGGCAGCGGCGCTTAACGAATTAATTGCCACCGGCAAAACCATGCAGACCAACTTACCAGAACCGCTACCCATTTATATTGTATATCTGACGGTCTGGGTTGATAGCCAACACATTATTCATTATTCACCAGACACCTATGAAAGAGATAAGCGCACATTAAAATTTACGCATTGGTAACAGCAATTTAACCATTGTTATAAAAGAGAAATCATGTTAGGGTGCGTACACCCAAAAGGAGGACTTTGAATGTTAACTCGTTTTATGTCAACTCATTTTTTATCGCAAACAAAGAGTACTTTTTCCCCAACACATTCCAAGCCGAACATCAACCGGCGCCGTTTTTTGAAAACAGGTCTTGGGGCATGCACATTATTTACGCTACCTCATGTCCAAGCAAGCTCGCTCGGCATGGATGAAAGAAAACTTGCCTTTCTAAATCTCCATACAGGCGAGCGTGTCCAAACCACCTACTGGGCTGAGGGTCAATATCTTTCGGAAGGTTTAATCGCAATTGATAAAATCCTGCGCGATCACCGCACGGGAGAAACCTATGAGATTGACCGCAATCTTCTGGATTTATTGCAACTATTACAGTATAAAATGGGCTCACGAGATGAATTTCACATTATCTCGGGCTATCGCTCTCCTGCAACCAATGCTCAGTTAAATGCGCGTAGCAACGGCGTAGCAAGACGAAGCTTCCATATGCTAGGAAAAGCGATCGATGTTCGACTGCCGGGACACGCACTTTCCGACTTGCGCAAGGCTGCGCTTTCACTGCAGGCTGGTGGCGTTGGCTATTATCCAAAATCCGATTTTATTCATATTGATACGGGACATGTCAGACAGTGGCATGGATAACGCCAATTAACCTATATTCAGTGCAATTTTTTGCAACAGGCGCAATTCAGAAATGTAATTTAAGACTCAAAATTCAACAGGATCCACGTCCAGTACCCAACGCACATTAAATGATGTAAGCGTATTTATTTGCTGGAACCACTGCGTTAAAAAAGCCTGCAATTTTTTTCGTGAACCGGACTGCACGAGCAAATGCGCCCGCTCCATACCTCTTAATCGAACCATGTGAGCGGGTACTGGATCGAAAATTTCAACATCTGCAGATGATTGCGCCAGTTTACATGCCGCTTCTAAAAAATCCAAAACCTTTTGCAGACTGTGTGCTTCCGCCCGAAGCAATGCCTGATAAACATAGGGTGGAAAACCTGCAATTTTTCTTTCAACCAGGATTGTTTTAGCCAGCGCATCATAATCATGCTGCTGTATTGCCTGATACAACGGATGATCTGGAAAATCAGTTTGAATAAGTACACGCCCTGGAATTTCCGCTCGGCCAGCCCGGCCAGCTACCTGCATCAACTGTGTAAAAAGACGTTCTCCGGCTCTAAAATCGGTGCTATATAAAGAAATATCTGATCCAAGAATACCCACCAAAGCCAAATTAGGAAAATCATGTCCCTTTGCCAGCAACTGTGTTCCAATCAGGATATCTACTTCCTGTTGATGGATTGCATGCAAAATTTTCCGCCAGGCATTCTTGCGGGACGTACTGTCGCGGTCTATACGTAAGATACGCGCTGACGGAAACTGCGTCGTCAATGCTTCTTCGACTCGCTGAGTGCCGCGACCCAAAGGCGCCATATCTTGTTCTCCGCACTGTGGACAGGCATAGGGAAAGGGTTCCCGGTGCCCGCAGTGATGACAAGATAATTTCTTATCCTGCAAATGTACCACCAGACGACTAGAACAGCGTTGACAGACCGCCGCCCACCCACAAGATGGGCATATTAAAACCGGCGCATAGCCCCGCCTGTTTATAAAAATCAAACTTTGCCGCCGATGCGCCAAACAAGCCTTGATTGCTTTAATAAGTGGAGCAGACAAACCGTTCACGGGCTTCTCAGAACGCATATCAATACACTCAACCTGCGGCAATACTGCATTGCTAACAGCACGATTTTTTAATCGCAAGCAATGATAACGTCCATTCAATACACTGTAGTATGTTTCCAGAGAAGGTGTCGCCGATCCCAGTACGACAGGAATGTGCCTCTGCTTGGCACGAAAAATGGCAAGATCCCGCGCTGAATAGCGCAGTCCATCCTGCTGCTTGAATGAGCTGTCCTGTTCTTCGTCCACGATAATCAGCCCCAGATTTGGCAATGGTGTAAATACCGCCAGCCGTGTTCCCAAAATAACGCGCGCTTTCCCTTGCTGCGATTTCAACCAGCCAGAGAGTCTTTCGGTATCATTCAAGCCGCTATGCAGGCTGACAATTTGTGCAGCAGCAAAGCGCTTGCGAAAAACAGATTCCAGTTGCGGCGTCAGGCTTATTTCAGGAATCAACACCAGAGCCTGCTTGCCTTCTGACAATACCCGAGCAATCAGGCGCAAATATACTTCAGTTTTACCGCTGCCGGTCACACCGTGCAAAACCCAGGTATTGAATTGATCAAATTTTGCAGTTATTGCGTCAACCGCTATTGATTGCTCAGAAGTCATCCTGGGCATGACCGGTTCTTCCATCGTGCTTCCTGCCTCATGCACAGCATCTATCCAGCCTTTTTTCATCCAGTCATTTAATACATTGACAGCTCGCTGTGAAATTTTTCTGGCTTCCTGCGTATTGATGGATTGTTTATTTTTGAGGATAGCAAACAAGCGATGCATGACCGTATTGCGCGCCGGAATGAGCGACACGTCCATTTTCCTGCCGACCTCGGTTAACGCAAACTGTATCTTTTTTACTTCAGCTTTCAAACTTACCGGTTTATTGTTGCGCAATTTCACTGGCATGCTGTTCATTACCACCATACCTAGTGGATGATGGTAATAATTACTACAAAAAGAAAATAATGCGAGCAATTCATCAGATAACGGCGGGATCTCACGGAAAATACACAATGCGGACTTCAGTTTATCAGGCGGAATGGTCGTACCTGAACAGACTGCCATAATGACTCCAGTCAGTTTTTTTTGACCGAATGGAACGTAAACACGCAGGCCAACATCTTTATTACTGGCTTCGTCCACTGCATAATCAAACATCGTGTCGAGTGGCACATTAAGTGCGACACGTAGAATAGGCATATTCAGGGAAATAAATTGATATAAGAACAGAGCTGTCTAACAACCGCTTGAAACCGCTTGAGGTAACGGGACTCGCGGGACTCTCTAAAAATCTTGTGGTTTCCAGAGAGCCGCCTTTTTAATCGAAAAAATATTCAGCAGATTACAAATTTAACCGGAAACACGATAAACCGTTACCGGTTCTTCACCCTGTTTCTCAAGTTTAGCTGTATTACCATCCGAACCGATGGTAAAACCATGCGACCCATCGCTACCGGAGAATCCGATACAACCATCTGTGTTATAGGTAAAACCGGAGATTTTTAATTGATTGCTGCCCTTATTGTAATCATATGTCGCGAACTCCACACCCGGCCTGGCGCAGTTGGCTTGATTGTCACGCGACGCTTCACCGATTGGGTCGATCGACATGAACCGGTTATTTGCGAAAAACACCAGCATCTTGGTTTTGATCGCATCCGCATCATACACCCAGGCACCAACTATACCGTTAGGATCATTATCGATTTTAGCAAAACGTGTTTCCTTGATTTCTTTTTCGACAACTTCATTTTCATCACTAAGTTCAATCGGCTTAGCAATATTGAACATTTCGTTAAATACGCTTTTCTGCTCTCTTTCTCTTTGTACCGTCACAATATCGGAATTAATCATGTCCAGACCGTCCGTACGGATACGACGGGTAGGGCCGGGATCTGACAATCCAGCTTTCAGATTGGTATCTATCGTCGTTTCACCAGCAACTTTAAAGCCACGCGTGTCAAACTCTACTGCCTTGGCAAAACCATGTTCGACACCTGCCTGAAAAATGGTACGTCCGCCACAGACACGATTTTCATCACAGGAATCATCGGGTGATGCCTGTCCCTGCAGATACTCACCTGTACCGTCTGCTGCGACCCGTAGCACAGATGCAGTACTATCGCTATAATTTGCCCAGATTTGCGTACTGAGTGTGGCAACACCGGAAACCATAAAGTGATCGCTGGCTTCCTCAACCGTTTTGGCATCATGCTCAATACCTGCCGCTTCCAGAACACCTTGCAGTTCGGACGAACGCGCGAATGTTTCAGGTTCACTGTTGAGTTTGAGTGAATTATTCACGGCAGCCGCTGCTTCTTCCGAAATGGTAATGCCATTGGATGCATCACCATCCGCATCGAGTGACTGTAACAAAACGAGCAAATTTAGCAACTTACTGTCATCACCTTCGGCCAGATCGATCGGCGTCACCACCGGCATACCTTTGACTTTACCCAGCGTCAGAGCACCCAGCTTAAATTCGACAGTATCTCCATAATTAAAGTCAAAATGACCATCATCATTGGTAACTCCCTTTTTACCGGACGAAGCATTATAGGAAACACCTGAGACAGGACTGTTCAACAAAACACCCGTTGCGGCACCTGTCGGCATCACACGAGTAGCCGATGAAGCTTCTCTACTGCTGCTGCCGCTACCACCACTATCGCCACCCCCACACGCAGTCAGTCCCGCAACCAAGGCAACAGGGACAAGACAAATCCATGGATTTCGTCTGATCTTTTGATTTAGTTTCATCAAATTCTCTCTTTTATTAAATTAATCAATTGAAGGTTGTATTACTTCAGCCCCAAAGCATTTTAGTATGTTAACCGTTAAGAAGAATAATGAAATTTCTCTTCTATGACTAGTATTATAGCCAAGCCACTTTATTTTGTTTCTTCTTATCTTGCTATTTTGGATTTAAAAGTATAACTTTTAAAACTTTTCGTTTCTTTTCGTCATCATTTTTTGCGTAATTGAGCGTGGTCAGAAGATAGGATATTGAACATGGCTGATATGGCTGAAATCTCGCAACTGGCAAAGTCATCAATCCAGTTACCAGTCGATTGGTACTTTAATTCCAGCATACTGGAAATTGAAAAAAAACTTCTTTTTGAAAATGGCCCAGGTTACATTGGTCATGAGATCATGCTACCCGAAATTGGTAATTACCATGTACTCGAGTGGATGAATAATGCATATATGCTGGTTAGAAACCAACAGGGTATCGAACTGATTTCAAATATTTGCCGTCACCGCCAAGCACGGATACTCGAAGGCAGAGGCAAATCCAACAGCATTGTTTGTCCGTTACATCGCTGGACCTACGCATTGGATGGCCAGTTACTCGGCGCACCGCATTTCGACAAGAACCCGTGCTTGCATTTGGAAAAAACACCACTGCAGAACTGGAACGGACTATTGTTCAACGGGAAACGGCCGGTTGCTCAGGATATGGCCAATCTTAGCGTTCTGAACGATTTTGACTTTTCCGGGTATTTATTTGATCATGCACGGCTTGACCACTATAACTGTAACTGGAAAACATTTATCGAAGTCTACTTGGAAGACTATCATGTCGATCCGTTTCATCCGGGTTTAGGAAATTTCGTCAACACCGGCGATCTTGTATGGGAATTCGGCGACCGGTATAGCGTGCAGACCGTCGGCATTAACAGCAGTCGCTTGCAACGTTCGGGCACGCCTGTTTACGCAAAATGGCAGGAACAGGTATTGTCACAATACGATGGCGGATTGCCGCCACATGGCGCAATATGGCTACTTTACTTCCCGAACATCATGCTTGAATGGTATCCGCATACGTTGGTCATCAGCACCATAATACCTACAGGCATTGAAAGTTGCATTAACGTCGTCGAATTCTATTATCCAGAGGAAATCGTACTTTTCGAACGGGAATATGTCGAAGCCGAACAGGCCGCTTACCTGGAAACAGCAGCTGAAGATGAAGAAATCTGCATGCGTATGACTGAAGGCCGTCGTGCTTTATATGAACAATCCACTAGCGAAACCGGCCCTTACCAGATGCCAATGGAAGCAGGCATGGTCCATTTCCACCAATTCCTGAGACACATAATTGCACCGTATCTATAGCAACTTCTGTAACATTAGGAATTAACATGCGCTCACTCTGGATGCTGATTGCGGCTTTTTTATTCGCCTGTATGGGCGTAATGGTCAAACTCAGCGCAGATCACTTTACAAGCATCGAGCTGGTTTTTTACCGCTCTGCCATGGGCGTTGCCATTATCGGGCTGTTTGTACGCCATAACCGACTGACATTGCGCACCGGCCACTGGAAAAAACACTGCAGCCGCGGCCTGACCGGTCTGAGCAGTCTTTTAATGTTCTTTTACTGCATCATAGAATTGCCATTGGCCACGGCCATTTCTCTTAACTACACCTGGCCGCTGTTCATGGCGGTACTATCCACGTTCATTCTCCGAGAGCAACTGCACTGGCCCATTGTTTTGGCCCTTGCTATTGGCTTTATCGGTGTCATATTCCTGTTACGCCCAGCGTTACATGATGACCATTGGATGGCAGCACTACTGGGACTGGCATCGGGGTTTTTTGCCGCGATTGCTTATATGAATGTCCGCCAACTCGGAAAACTTGGCGAGTCCGAGTGGCGCGTCGTATTTTATTTTGCCCTTATCTGCACGCTGATAACAGGCACATGGTTACTGCTAACGGCATTCAATCCTGTCACGCAACAAAATATTTACCTGTTGATCGGCATTGGCATCACCGCAACGCTGGCACAACTTGCCATGACTCGGGCCTATCGTACCGGAACGACGCTGATAGTCAGCTCGCTGGGGTATTCTACCATCCTGTTTGCGGGCATCTGGGGCATACTGATCTGGAATGAAGTACTGCCCCCGATTGCATGGTTAGGCATGGGTTTGATTATTCTGGGCGGCGTCTTGAGCGGTTTCTGGGGGCATAAAATGGCAGCACAGACAAACAAATTATAACTTATTGTATATATTCAAGTTATCAGGAGATAGGCATGACGAGTAATCACGCAGCATTCACCGGTTCAATACCAGAAATTTATGATGCCCATTTAGGTCCCTACTTATTTGAATTTTCAGCCAGAGATCTGGCTGAGCGGGTAAAAGACCGCATTACACCCGAAAGCAGAATTCTTGAAGTGGCCTGTGGCACAGGTATCTCAACATACCACTTGCGCAAGGCACTACCATCAAACATCCATATCACCGCAACCGACTTGAACCCTGCCATGCTGGACTTCGCAAAAAACAGACATGAGGATTTACCCGGCGTGACATTTGAAGTTGCCGATGCGTTATCACTTTCCTTTAATAATCATGATTTTGACGCGGTTATCTGTCAATTTGGCATTATGTTTTTTCCAGATAAATATAAAGGACTTGCCGAAATGACACGGACGTTAAAACCGGGCGGCATCCTGGCATTTAACGTCTGGGATTCGCTGGAAAAAAACAAGTCTGCCGCCATTGCACACACGATCATTTCCAGTTTTTTTGAAAACGATCCACCTCAGTTTCTAACCACGCCATTTGGATTTCATGACACTGATCACATCAAAAATCTGTTAGTCCAAACTGGATTAGAGAATATTGCGTTTCAGGCTGTATCAGAAATCATCGATGTGCATGATGCAGCCCATCTTGCCAGGGGTTATGTCGAAGGAAATCCCGGTGTGATAGAAATCAACGAACGCGGCACCGTGGAAGCCGGTGCAATCACTCTGGCAATTGCTGATATGTTAGAAAAGACATTTGGCCCTCCGCCACTTGGAATCGAGTTTCATGAAATCATTTTCACCGCAACCAAGCCGTTGAAAAATGAAACCTAAAGCCTTTACAACATCGGCTTAAACCCGCAGTTACTATACAGATTGCCAAAACAACTTTACCGTTGGTCCTATATTGATTCAATTATAAACTCAGATTACTATGATTCAGGTACAATGGTAAATGTTTGGCTTGCATAACTAGACTCGCCTCAAACGATTTACGAATCGGGTTTATAACATCAAGCCACCGTAGAATAATTTAAAGAGGGGAATTTTAGATGAAGATTAAATATAGCGCTGTATGCATTGCTGGCCTTATTCTTGTTTTGACCGGGTGCTCCAGTGGTGGATATCCTGAAGCAAGCACAGTGAACTGTTCAGGTCGGGGAATGGAAATAGCACTTAATGAATTAAAAGACAACGAAGAGGCACGCCAGGCGTTCTTAGACAAATGCGACGAGCTGGCAAGTGGGCAGTAAAAAACTTGTCCAATATGATTCTTGTCTTACCCCAGCGATTGTTCCATGATTTTTCTGATAAAAAAACTGGAACAAGCTGGGAATGATCTAAACGTTCCAAACACATTTCCAGATTTTCCCGTTTATTATCCAATCTATTAATTACAAAAAACAAAGCCCATTTGTATAAATGGCTTCCATTTCGACAGCAAAAGTCATGCTTGTCGGTTCCTGCATATAAGCATGGTCTCTAAAAACCTTACCTAATTTCAACGAAAACAGCACATGCATTTAAGCTAATGCCTAATCGAAAGCGTGCGATATATTGAGAAACATGGTCACTTTCCAGTCTGGTTATTTGATCGGCTTTCAATAAGCACGTATTTGAATTTTTAGGCCACGGGCGGGTATCATATGAAGGATTATCGTCAGGAGTTATGCGCACAAAATATACATAACCCGTGTCGACACCTATACAAATCTTTTTACCGAACAATGTGATCCTCAATCGTTAATATCACTTAATTAAACAGATATGATGCAATACAGAAATCTTGGCAATACAGAGACACAGGTCAGCGTTATTTGCCTAGGCACCATGACCTGGGGACAGCAAAATTCTCGTGCACAAGCTTTTGGGCAGATGGATTATGCGCTTTCTGAGGGTATCAATTTTTTTGACACGGCCGAACTTTATTCGATACCACCAAAAGCAGAAACCTATGGACGGACAGAGGAAATCATCGGAGAATGGTTTAAAGCAAGCGGCCAACGTGACAAGGTCATCTTAGCCAGTAAAATTGCAGGGCCCGGCGCGGACTGGGTTTCGCATATCCGACATGGCAAAACAACTTTTAACCGGCAGTTCATCAAAAAAGCACTGGATGCCAGTCTGAAGCGGTTAAAAACCGATTATATTGACCTGTACCAGCTACACTGGCCCGAACGTCGCACAAATTATTTTGGGCAATTAGGGTTTGTGCCTGATAATGAAAAGCAGCAAACGCCGTTTATTGAAACACTCTATGCCCTGGATGAGCAGGTACAAGCAGGCAAAATCCGCTACATTGGTCTGTCGAATGAAACACCATGGGGTGTCATGCGCTTTCTGCAGCTTGCTGAACAGCACAACCTGCCGCGTGTTGTCAGTGTCCAGAATCCCTATAACCTGTTAAATCGCAGTTACGAAGTTGGTCTGGCAGAGGTTTCCTGGCGCGAAAAAGCCGGATTACTCGCCTATTCGCCATTGGGTTTTGGCACACTCTCAGGAAAATATCTCGATAACGAAAAACCAGCAGGGTCCCGGCTTGACCTGTTTCCACACTACACACGTTACAGCAGTCCAAATGCAACAAACGCAATCAAGCAATATGTAACTCTGGCAAAAAAATACCGACTGGATCCGGCGCAAATGGCGCTGGCCTTTGTCAATAATCGCCCCTTCCTCACCAGTACGATTATCGGCGCCACGACAATGGAACAACTTAAGGCCAACATCGACAGTATTAAAATTGAATTATCGACAGAAGTATTGAACGAAATAGAAACGATTCATTGTATTCATCCAAATCCAAGTCCCTAACCACTTACGCGCTTTGATAGATAACTTGCGCAAGCCACTCTGGCGTCATTCAGTTAAAAAAGCCAAAATTAAACAAAATTTTCAGGGTGCATCAGCTACACTCAGTTTGCTTGCGCTTTTTTATCTACCCTAACAATCGTCATCACTTCTTCTGGCTGCAAATGAAGTAAATTACCGATTTCTTCATAATCATCGGGCAAAGCAGCATCGTCCCATCCATTTGCAGAGTGCCTGGCAAGATTGACAGCAAGAAATACGTTGCGCACACGTTGCTGATTAGCACAGTCATCATCCATCAGCGTGATCAGCAGTTTAGGCAGTTTCCATTTTATCGCCAATGCATGCTGCAGGGCATGCAGTGAAAACCCCAGCACCTGTTCTTGCGCATGATGACTGCGCATGGCTTTGTCTTTTGTCTGCAGTGATTTAATGCGCTGCATCTTTTTTGGTGCAAAGCACCACATCAGTATTTCCGCGATATCGTGCAATAATGCAGCGATACGCACTTCTTCATAATGCAAATCCTGCAAGCGCACCGCCCATTCGAAAGCATAAATAGACGCTACTTTGGCACGACGCGTTACTTTCAGCAAATACACCAGCGCACTCATATGTTCACGTCCCAATAAATCCTCGACCGATGGCTTGGCCGGCACTCTTCTCAAGGCGTTCTCAAGACCCAACATCATCAATGCCTGTTCCACTTCCACGATCTCATGTTCCTGAGCACGTTGCTTGTGATGTTGCAGATAACGCATCAGCTTGACAACCATTAGCGGATCGCTTTTGATAACCTGAGCAATGTTGCGCGAACTGAGATTGTCGGTATCCGCTGACAAAATAGCCAATTTTCGGTCAGTCTGTTTAAGGACGGGAATTTCAACCCGGGTCAGAAAATCAACACATTCATTAAGTTTTGCATTGCCTTGTTTTGCCATGATTCATTCTCAATACCTATTAACACCATGATTTATATCACAAATACCAGTTACATATCGTTTAAAAAACAAGGTTTATCGGTTCTTTATCTTAATTACTCCGTCCACAACGCTTCCAAATTATAGTATTCTCGTGCTTCCGGTTGCATAATATGCACAATGACATCGCCCAGATCAACAAGCAGCCATTCACCTGTCTGCTCCCCTTCAAGGCATAATATACTGCCACCGGCTTTTTTTACTTTCTCTTGAACATTATTGGCAAGCGCCTTAGTCTGACGCGAAGAACCAGCACTGGCAATAATGATAAAGTCAAACATCGATGTTAATTTGTTGACATTTAGCACTTTTATATCAAATGCCTTTATTTCCTCGAGTGCATCAACCGTAATTTTAACCAGCTTATTTGAATCCATTTTCTCCTGAGTACAGGTAATGTGTTTTAATATAATTGAGAACCGCATCAGGCAACAGATAACGTATACTTTTATCTGCCGCCAAGAGATTGCGAATTCGAGTTGCGGAAATATCCAGCAATGTAGTTTGTGCAAAAAAAATCTTACCATTGCATTGGCGTGTCAAGTCACTTGGATCGTCAGTCCAGCGAGACGCGCATGCATGTTGTATTTCCTGAGGAAAATCACGCCGATCAATCATGCGCATGCTACCAGGTCGATCCACGATGACAAGGTGACATAATTGAAAAAGCTCCTGCCACAAATACCAGTAATTGATCTTTAAAAAAGTATCAGCGCCCATGATAAAGCAAAGCACTGCATTTCCACCAAACTCCACATGATATTCCTGCAAAGACTCCACCGATGTACTTTCGCCTGAGTGTTTTATTTCACGGTCATCCAGGGAAAACCGGGGATTATTCCGGATGGAAAGCGCTACCATACTGGCGCGGTGATGTTTTGACGCTCCAGGGGCCCCTCGCAGGCGAGGTTCACCGGCAGGAACAAAATAGAACCGGTCAAAACCAATGGTATCAACTAGCTCCTCGGCTACACGAAGATGCCCATAATGAATGGGATCGAACGTTCCTCCGTATATACCCACCAACGGCATTTTAGTCATGATCGGCAGTAGACCAGAAAATTCAACATGCGCGAAGATTTACAATAACGCCAACCGCATATCTGTTAGTACTTCTGCCAAATGTGAGGTAAACCGTGCAGCAGCAGCGCCATCAATCACCCTGTGGTCATATGACAATGAAAGCGGCAATACTAAACGCGGCTCAAATTGACCATCCCGATAAACCGGTTTATAGCTGGCTTTGGAGACGCCCAGAATAGCAACTTCTGGCGCATTAATAATTGGCGTGAATGCTGTTCCCCCAATACCACCTAAGCTAGATATGGTAAAACTGGCTCCCTGCATTTGCGTAGGTTTAAGTTTGCCTTCGCGCGCCAAAATTGCCAACTCACCCAGTTCGCGTGCTATTGCAACCACCCCCTTCTGATCCACGTCCCGGATCACTGGCACAACGAGACCATTGATGGTATCCACGGCAAAACCAATATGAAAATAGCGTTTGATGACAAGATTTGTCTCTCCGTTGACATCCTTATCCAGAGAGGCATTAAACTCTGGAAATTTCTTGAGTGATGCAATCAACGCTTTCATCAAAAAGGATAGCAGCGTTAATTTAACTTCTTTTTCTTTTGCCGCAGTATTGGATTCCTTGCGCAGCGCTTCCAGATCGGTGATATCCGCTTCATCAAATTGGGTCACATGCGGAATCATGACCCAGTTACGATGCAGATTAGCGCCGGCTATTTGTTTAATTCGCGAAAGAGACTTAATTTCAACCGGACCCTGTTTGGCAAAATCTACTTGCGGCCAAGGCAGTAACTCGAGTGTCCCACCAGCCGCTATATTCCTGCTGTCCATTTGTATTTTTGATAATTTAGCTTTCACAAACGCCTGAACATCTTCTTTAAGAATACGCTGTTTAGGTCCGCTGCCTGTGATAAAGTCTAGATTAACACCCAATTCACGTGCAAAACGACGTACAGAAGGACCGGCGTGGACCTTGGAAGAATCGGTTTGATCAGATTCTGACAAGGTTGGCACAGGTGGCTGGGTCGAATGTGTTGGCTCTGTTTTTACTTCAGGTTGAGCGGGTTTCTCATCCACAATCTGTTGTGGCTTGGCATCGATCACTGCTTTCTTGCTTAACGCATCCGCTTTGCTGTCTTCCAATTTATCTGACACGCCAACTGCCCTTGATTCGGCTGCTATGGCATCAGTCATTTCGATAACTGCAACAGGCGTGCCTTCTGACACTTTATCACCGGCTTTAATTTTGATTTCCTTGATTACGCCCGAAAAAGGCGCTGGTATATCTATGGTCGCTTTATCGGACTCTAAAGCCAGCAGCGGATCTTCCAGGTTCACCTGGCTTCCGGTTTGGACATATACTTCTAGGACAGGCACATCCGTAAAATCCCCAATATCTGGGATGAATACTGTTTTAAGTTCTCCCACATGCATTCCTTAAAAATATAAACACGCAGTATAACTATAATGTAACAGGATCGGGTTTTTCTGGATTAATCTCAAATTTTTTGATTGCCTGTGTCACTGTTTTTTTAGCTATTTTTCCTTCATCTGCAAGCGCGTGTAATGCTGCAACAGCAATATAGTAACGGTCAACTTCAAAGAACTGGCGCAGTTTCTTGCGTGTATCCGACCGACCGAAACCATCTGTGCCCAGTACCCGATAGCAGCCTGGCACAAATTCTCGAATCTGATCTGCGTAAATTTTCATATAATCAGTGGCAGCTATCACAGGTCCTTCTCTTCCTTGCAAACAATTCTCAACATGCGAAACTTTCGCTTTTTTTTCAGGATGCAGCATATTCCATCGGTAAATATTCATGGCTTCACGCCTTAATTCGGTAAAACTCGTCACACTCCAGACATCTGCGAATACACCATATTCCTGCTTGAGTATCTCGGCAGCAGCAATCACTTCTCGCAGGATAGTCCCCGATCCAAGCAATTGCAAACGCGGTCCCTTAGCGCGCTTAGCGGATTCGCTAAATAAATACATCCCTTTTAATATATGCTGCTCCACGCCTTTCGGCATTTCAGGATGGGAATAATTTTCATTCATTACAGTAATGTAATAAAAAACATCCTCCTGCTCCCTGCACATCCGACGCAAACCATCTTGAATAATCACAGCCAGTTCATAGGCGAATGTTGGATCATACGAGATACAGTTTGGTATGGTAGAAGCAGCCAAATGACTATGACCGTCCTCATGTTGCAAACCTTCGCCATTGAGCGTGGTGCGCCCTGCCGTTCCACCCAGCAAAAAGCCACGACAACGCATATCACCCGCTGCCCAAACCAGATCTCCAACGCGCTGAAAACCAAACATTGAATAAAAAATGAAAAAAGGAATCATTTGTATGCCATGCGTACTGTAAGCAGTAGCAGCGGCTATCCATGATGACAGCGCACCGGCTTCGTTAATCCCCTCTTGCAGAATTTGACCGTGCTTGTCTTCCTTGTAATACATCAACTGCTCCGCGTCCTGCGGTGTATAAAGTTGGCCTACAGAGGACCAGATACCCAATTGACGAAACATGCCTTCCATCCCAAAAGTTCGCGATTCATCAGCAACAATGGGCACGATATGCTTGCCGATCTGTTTATCCTTAACCAGGATATTCAGTATGCGCACATAGGCCATAGTTGTTGAAGATTCACGTCCCTCGCCACTCGCTTTCAGAATCGATTCAAATACACTCAACGACGGCACTTCGAGAGGATCGGCACTACGCTTGCGACGATGATAAAAACCACCTAATGCTTCACGATGTTCGCGCATATAAACGTATTCAGGCGAATCCTTATCAAACGTCAGATAAGGCACATCATCAATTTTGTCATCGGGTATATCCAGACCAAATCGATTACGGAATGCTTTTAATGAAGTTGTACCCATCTTTTTTTGCTGGTGGGTAATGTTTTGTGCTTCGCCAGCCTCGCCCATGCCGTAGCCTTTAATCGTTTTCGCGAGTATAACCGTTGGTTGCCCCTTATGTTTCACTGCTTCAGCGTAGGCGGCATAAACTTTGTAGGGGTCATGCCCACCACGGTTCAGGCGCCAGATATCATCATCTGACATGTTGGCGACCATTTCCAGCAATTCTGGATATTTGCCAAAGAAATGCTTGCGCACATAGGCGCCATCACGGGCTTTGAAATTCTGATATTCGCCGTCAACGCACTCCATCATGCGTTTCTGCAACAGTCCTTTAGTGTCTTTTGCCAGCAAAGGATCCCAATAAGACCCCCAAATGACCTTGATCACATTCCAGCCTGCCCCGCGGAAAGCGGCTTCCAATTCCTGAATAATTTTCCCATTACCTCTGACTGGTCCGTCAAGCCGCTGCAAGTTACAATTGACCACAAAAATCAAATTATCCAGGCTCTCGCGTGACGCGAGTGTAATGGCACCCAACGATTCGGGCTCATCCATTTCTCCATCACCCATAAATGCCCAAATTTTTCGCCCTTCTGTATTTGCCAGACCACGACTTCCAAGATATTTCATAAATCGCGCCTGATAGATCGCCATTAAGGGTCCAAGTCCCATGGATACCGTTGGAAATTGCCAGAATGTAGGCATTAACCAGGGATGCGGATAAGAAGACAAACCATTGCCTTCCGCCTCCTGACGGAAATTATTTAAGTGTTCTTCGGTTAATTCTCCGGCAAGAAATGCATACGCATAAATACCAGGTGATGAATGTCCCTGTACATACACCAGATCGCCGCCATGATTTTTACTGGGAGAATGCCAGAAATGGTTGTAACCGATATCATAAAGCGTTGCTGCTGAGGCAAAACTCGAGATATGTCCGCCCACATTGGTTGACCGATTGGCCTTGAGCACCATCGCCATAGCATTCCAACGCACATATGACCGGATGCGATGTTCTATGGCGTTATCGCCGGGAGAACGTGCTTCTTTACCTGTCGGTATGGTATTGATATAGGCTGTATTTGCGCTATAAGGCAGATAGGCCCCTGATCGACGCGCCTTCTCAACCAGCTTTTCCAGTAAGAAATGGGCGCGTTCAGGACCCTCATAAACTAATACAGACTCCAGCGCATCCAGCCATTCCTGTGTTTCCTGCGGGTCTATATCAGGTTGTGATTCCATGATACCTTAATTCCATCATCGTAATTTTTTAAACTCATTTACTATGTTTACTGTATTTTGCGCGCTCAGCCGCAAGAATTGTATTACTTAATAACATGGTAATAGTCATAGGCCCCACTCCACCCGGAACGGGTGTGATATAACCGACGACTTCCTTGACGGTATCATACTCAACGTCACCACAAAGCCTACCATCCGGTAATCGGTTAATACCCACATCAACAACTACTGCTCCGGGTTTGACCATTCCAGCAGTAATCATTTTAGGCCTACCAGTTGCAACCACCAATATATCTGCTGAACGGGTAAATTGTGCCAAATCTTTTGTTCTTGACGTGCATATTGTAACTGTCGCGCCTTGCCCCAGAAGCATCATTGCCATAGGTTTGCCCACAATATTGCTGCGTCCAACGACAACAGCATGCATACCTTCAACCGCGATATGATGCTGTTCCAGCATTACCATAACCCCAGAAGGTGTGCATGGCGCAAAATTGGTATTTCCGGTAACCAGCGCCCCAACATTATATAAATGAAAGCCATCAACATCCTTCTCGATTGCAATTGAAGTTATAACGCTATTATTTTCAAAATGGGGAGGCAGCGGCAATTGCACCAGAATACCATGAACATGCTTATTCTGATTGAGCGCCCTGATGCAATTCAAAACTTCCTCTTGTGTTGCACTTCCAGAAAAATGATGCACTTCGGAATGTATGCCAATCTCGCCGCAGGCTTTGATTTTATTGCGCACATATATTTCTGAAGCCGAATCATCACCGACCATAATGACAGCAAGGCCGGGCCTTATTCCCTGTTCAAGCAATTTGGCTGCACGCTGCTTCAACTCGGCGCGCACATTGCTTGCCACCTGTTTTCCATCAATGATTTGAGCACTCATTCTAGAACGGCAGTTGATGATATTTATTTTTCGTGTAGATTGCTTTGCTTTTTCATTTTGAAATGATAAATCAGCAATCCAATCAGGAATACAGGTATGACAAATAGAGCAGCAGAGATCAATCCAGCAGCCAATATTGCTATCGTAGTGTTACCCGGCATGAACAAAGTCACAAACCAGATAACCACAAAAGCAACGAAGAGTCCGCCATACAACATCGTTTTTTTCCCCCGATCGTAAAGTCGCCAGAAGGCACCTGATACCCGAACGTCATCGACATAATGCTCAAAAACTTCTACCAGACTCTGATCATCAGGATTTGAATCATAACCAATAGCTACAGCCAGTGCATTGCTCCCGTCTTTCATTCGGGACATTTTTTTCAAAAATTCAACGCGTTTGACAATATCCTTGGGCCTCATGCCATCCCGCTCCAGCATGGTTTCTATGGCAATAAATGCCGTTTCTCGGGGATTTTCAACATTTTTCAGGCCTTCGGCATATTTCCACATGACTCCAAACAAATAAAGCTGAGTAGTCATATCCCTGAATTCAGGGGCGAAATCGTAGTTTTTGTCTTTTACAAAACCAAGCTGAGTAGCCAGAATTTCACGCCCGTGATCTATGCACTCATCAACTGGCGAAATGTCAGGCATTGTTACTTCCTCGGCTTTTACTTCAGAATCAATCAGCTTTTCATCCATCTTGCAATCACCTTATATGTTTTTTAATGACTTAAAATATACAGCATTATATACCGGCATGCTTAATCTGGAAAAACAACCTATCGTCCTACCGTCGTAATTGAAACAACTACCCTGAGTATGTCTAAGGATTTTCTCAAATGCCCAGTCGCCCCCAAATTTTAGATGTCAAATCCGCACTGTTCATGGTATAAAAATGTAGACCTGGTGCCCCCTCCTTGAGTAATCGTTCACACATAGCTGTCACTACGTCTAATCCAAAATCATGAACAGACTCAACATCATCGCCAAAACCCTCCAGTTTTTTGCGAATCCAGCGCGGAATTTCTGCGCCACATCCATCAGAAAATCTGACCAGCTGAGAAAATTTATTAATTGGCATAATGCCGGGCACTATAGGAACCGCCAATCCAATTGATTCACATGAATCAACAAAATGAAAGTAAGCATCCGCATTATAAAAATACTGGGTAATTGCTGAATTAGCGCCAGCTTCTATTTTACGTTTAAAGTTTTCCAGATCTGCCTGCACCGACCTGGCCTGCGGGTGATACTCAGGATAGGCAGCAACTTCAATATGAAATGTTTGGCCAAAAGCTTCCCGAATATACGTCACAAGCTCACTTGCATAACGGAACTCACCTGCCTGAGCCATTCCTGACGGCAAATCACCTCGCAGGGCAACAAGTCGTTGTATACCTGCTTGTTGATATATTTGCAGGATTTCGTAAATTTTTTTTTGGGTTGAACCAATACACGAGATATGCGGCGCAACCGTATATCCCTCAGATTGCATATCGAGTACAGTTTCAAGTGTATGTTCACGCGTTGAACCACCAGCACCAAAAGTTACTGAAAAGAATTTTGGGTTGAGCTGTGCTAATTGTTTGCGTGCTAATCTCAGTTT
This sequence comes from Burkholderiales bacterium, assembly GCA_024235795.1. GTDB lineage: Bacteria > Pseudomonadota > Gammaproteobacteria > Burkholderiales > Nitrosomonadaceae > Nitrosomonas. The sequence goes on from JACKLR010000003.1 coordinate 73,574, forward strand.
CTCAACACCTTGTTCTGATTGCGGCGGAAATAACTCGAAACTGAAAGTAGCTATATGTTTTTTTTGTGATTTCATCTTTATTGATAGTCAGAACAGATGAAGCTTTTCTGTCCTAGGCAGGTAGGCCATGACAACACCTTTAAAAGAAAGCTTAAACTACTTTTACTTGGATCTTTGATAAGCCGTGTAAAATTATACTTCTTCGCGTCGTCCAATCTTTATCAGCGATACTTGCAAAACAACCCTATGTTACTTTGCAAGCATCTACAAACAAATGTAACAAACCACCCTAATAACGATACATTTCAGGCTTATACGGACCGTTCTTATCAAGACCCAGGTACAATGCTTGCTCATCTGTTAATTCAGTCAGCTTGGCTCCAAGTTTATTCAAATGCAGCCTTGCAACCTTTTCATCAAGATGTTTAGGCAACACATAAACATTTTTCTGATACTTATCGCCATATTGCCATAGCTCCATTTGCGCCAACACTTGATTAGTAAATGAATTAGACATCACAAATGATGGATGCCCTGTCGCACAGCCTAAATTAACTAATCTTCCTTGGGCCAACACAATAATTCTGCGCCCTGTTGGAAAAATGACATGATCAACCTGCGGCTTGATATTCTCCCATTGATATTTCTGTACCGAAGCAATATCGATTTCTGAATCAAAGTGACCAATATTGCATACTATGGACTGATCTTTCATTTTCAACATATGGTCATGCGTTACAACTCTTAGATTACCTGTCGCTGTCACAAAGATATCAGCCTTATCACATGCTTCATCCATAGTCACCACGCGGTAGCCCTCCATCGCAGCTTGCAGTGCACAAATTGGATCAATTTCGGAAACCCAAACGGTAGCACCCAGGCCACGTAGCGACTGCGCACAACCTTTCCCAACATCACCATACCCACACACCAATGCAATTTTTCCAGCAATCATCACATCCGTTGCGCGCTTGATGCCGTCAACCAACGATTCGCGACACCCATAAAGATTATCAAATTTGGATTTCGTCACGGAATCATTTACATTGAACGCTGGAAATGGCAATTCTCCATTCTTTTGCATTTCATACAAACGATGTACGCCTGTCGTAGTTTCTTCGGTCACGCCATGAATGCTGGCAAGTTTTTTTGAATACCAATTTGGCTCAACGGAAAGTTTCTCTTTAATCGAAGCAAACAAGGCTTGCTCTTCTTCATTGGAAGGGTTTGCGACCACTGAGATATCCTTTTCAGCCTTGCTACCCAGTATTAACAACAGAGTAGCATCTCCACCATCATCAAGAATCATGTTGGCGTTCTCAGGCTGCCCTCCCCCAGTCCATTCAAAAATCCGATGTGCGTAATCCCAATAATCATAAAGAGACTCACCTTTGTATGCAAAAACCGGGATCCCTTGGGACGCTATCGCTGCAGCAGCATGATCCTGCGTAGAAAAAATATTGCACGATGCCCAGCGGACTTCTGCACCCAATGCTACCAATGTCTCAATTAGTACCGCAGTCTGTATTGTCATATGCAAAGAACCTGCAATACGTGCGCCTGCTAATGGTTTCTGGCCTGCATATTCTTGCCTCACCGCCATCAGTCCGGGCATTTCGGTTTCAGCAATCGCAATTTCCTTGCGACCCCATTCGGCCAAAGAAATATCAGCGACTTTATAATCGGTAAAACTACTTCCATCAGGGTTTAGCACAGCGTTCATAGTCTTTCTCCTATAACTTGGAACGAGCGCCGTTGTTACGATGACCACCTAGCCGAGCCTCACGGAATGTTCCGTTGCAGCGCCCCTCAGCATAGTGGAAGAATGATTTACATAATTACAGAAACCAAATTAAATGTATGAATTAAATTCCAGCTTCCGCACGTAGCATGTCGACTTTATCCATCGCCTCCCAAGTAAAATCCGAGTCTTCCCGCCCGAAATGACCATAAGCTGCAGTTTTGGCATAAATTGGACGCAACAGATTTAGCGAGTGAATGATGCCACGGGGGCGCAAATCAAAATGTTTATCTACTAATTGGATTATTTTTTCATCCGAGATCTTACCAGTACCAAAAGTATTCACCATGAGTGAAACAGGTTTTGCCACACCAATTGCATAGGCGACCTGTACTTCACAATGACTTGCTAACCCAGCTGCTACGATATTTTTAGCCACGTAGCGACCTGCATAAGTGGCCGAGCGATCAACTTTCGATGGGTCTTTACCAGAAAATGCACCACCGCCATGGCGCGACATACCGCCGTAAGTATCCACGATAATTTTACGGCCTGTTAATCCACAATCCCCCATCGGACCGCCCACAACAAAACGCCCTGTCGGATTAACCAGAAATTGAGTTTGATTATTAAGCATTTCCTGTGGCAAAACAGGTTTAATAATTTCTTCAATCACCGCTTCCTTCAACGTATCATGCTTAATATCGGGATCATGTTGCGTTGAAATAACCACAGTTTCAATATGCTTGGGTTTCCCATCCTGATATCTTACGGATACCTGCGATTTAGCATCCGGACGCAACCAAGCGAGTTTTCCATTTTTTCGCAACGCAGCCTGATACTCAACCAAACGATGCGCATAAAAAATAGGCATGGGCATCAATTGTGGTGTCTCATTACAGGCATAACCAAACATCAAGCCTTGATCACCTGCACCTTGTTCCATTTCTTCTTCTTTTGACCGATTTACACCTTGAGCAATATCAGGTGATTGCTTATTAAAAGCGGTCAAAACAGCACAAGTTGTCGAATCAAAACCTATATCTGAGCTAGTATATCCAATATTACGCACCGTCTCACGCGCAATGACATTATAGTCTACCGTTGCATTTGTTGTGATCTCACCGGATAAAACAATAAGACCAGTACTGCACATGGTCTCGCATGCAACTCTCGCGTTTGTATCCTGACTCAAAATAGCATCAAGAACAGCGTCAGAAATCTGATCAGATACTTTATCTGGATGACCCTCTGACACAGATTCGGAAGTAAAAAGATAATCGCTCATATTTAACCTTAATTGTTAAAAATCTAACAATTGTATCAAATTGCCTTTATCTTAAAAACCCTGATGAGGAACTGAAACCCAATTCACATTGATATTTATACCTTATAAACAGGACGATATATACCATAACAGCATGAATCATCTACTGTCTATCCGTCTCCAAATTGTAACTATCAAACGAGCCTCTTGCATTAATTATCACGTATTAACCAAAAAAAGTTCGGCATCTGCCATTGAGGCTGATTTTTTGGGTGATAGTTCTAATTTTGTGTCGTGACAGGTTTATACCACCATTTTATCAAAAGCTGAACATAGCTATCCCTTCAATCGCAAAGTTTGAAGACTAAAAGTGGGTCAAAGCGCTTTCATGTGACTATAGTCATCAGCTGATTCGCTGTCAGCACAAGAATGCCAAACATCAAATGGCACATAACATCTTGGCAAACGCACGCAAAAACACCCATTCATCCGGAACGTTATGCTTACTTCCCCAACCGCAAAGATAACGTAAGATTTATCTGACGCCAAACGCTCCAGTAATGCCCGTGTCGTGGGCAGGTTATATATCATCTTGGCCACAAAAACTCTTGCAATGGCTGCGCGATCTTGCGCAGGCCGCTCCGGAAAACCACGAGGTGTAAAAATGAATTCTTCTATGCGAACCAATTTCAGCGTGGTTACCAGTTCCTGTTGCTTTTTCGTTAATGGACCTAATTCCTCTGATAACCTATTAGGCGACAATTAACATGCCCGGTCAGGTGACAATTATCTTGACCGGTTGAGTGAGGACACCAGAAAAAGTTTTTACCTATTCGATAGGAGAAAGGACTTGCCTGGGAAACGGAACTGGTTCCATTGCTGGCGAGAGAACCTGGACTGACCGGCACCACGTTGTGGGAATGCCTTGAAGACCGACATCCTGGACAATATCCTGAGAAGCGCCTCAGAACGCTGCAACGTCGCGTCAAACATTGGCGCGCAACACAGGGGCCGGCAAACCATTTGATCATTTGCTTTATCAGTTTTGCTTGGTTTATAGTCACTGGCGTTGCGTGCATATCGTTCGTGGTGGGGAAAGTTATAGCGCGCTGGCCGGTGGTCTACAAACTGCCCTGCATAAACTCGGCGGCGCGCCTGCGGAGCATCGTACAGACAGCCTTAGCGCCGCGTATGTCAATACAACCGAGAAACGCGAGTTGATGTAAAGTTACGAGGCACTGTGCCAGCACTACAACATGAAACCGACGGTGAACAATCTGGGCGTCAGTCACGAAAACGGCACAGTCGAGGCGGCACATGGGTCGTTCAAGCATCGAAACGATCAGGCTATCAAAGTGCGCGACTCTGCTGATTTCCCGACCATTGAGGCCTACCACTGTTTTTTTGGGAGAAATTGTCGATAAGCTGAACAAACGGTGCAAAAGCCGCCTGACCGCAGAACAAGCACATCTTAAACCTTTGCCGCATTACCGTTTTAGGGATTTCAGCAAATTGACTGTTAAGGTAACAACCAGCAGTACTATATCGGTTAAACGGCATCTCAACAGTGTCCCATCCCAATTGATCGGTGAGAAGCTCAGGGTTCATCTGTATCATGACCGACTGGAGTGTTTTGTGGGTCAAACAAAGGCTATTACACTATCGCACGTGTATCCAAAAACACCTGAAGGACGCGCCAGGCGTATTGATTATCGTCATATAATCCATGCGCTGGCAGCCAAACCTCAGGCCTTTTGTTTCTCCCGAATGCGCGACGATTTGTTGCCTACATCCCAGTATCGCGAGTTATGGCAGCGAGCAGAACAACAATTTGATCTGCGACACGATATGCAACAACCAATCATACCGCCCAGGCAACATGGTGTCGACACCTGCGACCAACTACTCAACGGAGACCGGATGACACAGGAGACGGCCTATGTCTGAAACATTGCCACTGATGCTCAAAAAACTCAGGCTGCCTGCCTTTGGGCACTGTTATCAGAAGTACCAAGATCAGGCAACTGAAAACACCTGGAGTTGCAGTCAGTATCTTGCGACTCTGTGTGAACAGGAAGTCGCACAACACTTTCAAAGTAGACTCAGCAACTAGACGCGCGAAGCCAGATTGCCACGCGGCAAAAGCTTTGCAACACTGGTGTTCAATGACCTGCCGCAAAGCGTTCAGAAACAGATCATTCTGCTTCGTGATGATACCCAATGGGCATATCAGGCAGACAATGTTTTGTTGATCGGCCTTCCTGTGTCAGTAAATCACATGTTGCAGCGGCACTGGGACTGCATTTAATCGAACAAGGCATCCGGGCCAAATGGATATCGGCAACGACATTGGTACAGTTGTTACAGCAAGCCAAAAAAGAGCTGGTTCTGATGACTGCAATGACCCGGCTGGATAAATACCATGTACTGATTATCGATGATATTGACTATGTCAGAAAAACAGATTCCGAAACACAAGTACTATTCGAGTTTATCGCACACCGTTATGAAAGCGGCAGCCTGATTATTACCTCGAATCAGCCCTTTAGTCAGTGGGATCAGATCGGACCAGCAATTCAGCTTAATTTTTGAATTTTGCAAGTTGCTCAAACAACTGAAATAACTGAACAATCCTCGACTTAAAGTCGAGAGGGTTAAACCATCCCCGAGAAGGATGCTAAAAGATATGAGATATTTTGTGCTAATGATTAAGGATTTAAATGCTTAGATAAAGCAATAATTCGGATTGCGATATGGAAAGACACGTAATTTGAAAATTATAATTACGCAATTAAAACGCCACACACATGCAACATCAAATAAAAGCTTGGCCCTTGGAACCATAAAGAGAGATATTACCTGCCGCACTTTGTAACGCCATGTAAGCACGTTGATTGTATTGCAACTGTGTTGAAATAACTTTTCCATTTGTTTGATTTATTTGCTGTGCAAGCTTAACAAGCTCTGTCAAATCATTCCAAATTGCCTGCAACTCTGGGTTTGATTGTTTGGATAACCATAGCGTCATTCCATTTTTATCAGGAGAATAACCTAAAAAAGATAAATACTGCATGCGTTGTTTGGCTTGAAATTCTAATTTCTCAGCTAGTCGTGCCTTATCTGATGCGAGCATATCTAGATCGTCTATTCGCCCATGAATTAATGCATCTTCTTCCTTTTTAAGCACTTCAACAAATGCCTGCACAGTCCGTTTCTCGTCTTCAAAAGTAGCAACAAACTTATCTGGACTTTTGATTACAGGCATTTTATGAACGCTCCTCTTTTGACTGAATTAATTCTTTAACGGTCTCAAGTAAGCGTTCTGCAACCACATCAGGATTTACTTTGAACGTACCCTCACTGATTGCCTGCTTAATTTCCTGCACACGCGACATATCAACAACAGAACCAGTAGTTTGATTGCTATCAATAGACTGCAGATTTGCCGCCTGTTGACTTATGTGAACAGAATTTTCATTCACATTTTCTGGTCCCATGCTGGCTGTAGACGAAGCTTCTGTACGCTTTTTACCATCATTGGCTGAAACATTCGGCACAGATTGTATTGAATTATCGATTTTCAATTTAGTTTCCTTATGGTGATTTATTTTAATTGTATGTTTCATCGACACGCAGATTCAAAACTTTAATTTAAATATCCATGATTTAGATTAAAAAATAAAAAACCATTCTGTATACCCAAGAAATAGAAATCAATATCAATGCTAACGTCAAACCAAGAACAATACAAGAAAGAATATAGAGAATGTAGAGAACAAATAAAATTTGCTGAATAATTACATTTTCGTAAACTTTACAATCCTATTCAGAGGACAAGAATTGTCTAATTGTAATCAATAGCTGGAAATTCAGTATTAACAAAAAAGCAAATTCAGCAACAGATAAGTTTTAACTTGCGAGTACATATCAAAATACATTTCATCGTCTTTGAGAAAAAAGTTCTTTTTCAAGATTTTGATAAAAGACATTTCTTAAAAATTGGCCCATATCAATTTTAAGTTGCTTCAATTTAACAACTTCTGTATTGGTACGTATGTAGAGCTCTTGTTTATCCGATTTTTCATATCGGCTTACTTCCATACCGCCAATCCGATAACGGCTTTGGCGTTGTTTTTCCGTGCTGTCCCTAAGGTCAAATTCTTCTATATGGGAATGGGGAAAACGTTTTTCCTCCGACATGCGATCATAGATAAAAGTCGAGTAAGTAAATTTATCGCTGTAGAAAGAAAACTGGTATTTTGTAAATGCATAATCAATAGAAAACTTGATAATGAAACCACCGACAGTCACAAAAATTATGCCCAGAATAAAGGCCACAAGCATCGACCCGGAAACATTAATATTCCATCCAAGCTTTTCATGCAATCCGATACTGATCAGGATTGAAAAGATACCCATCACAAAAAAGGGCAGACCAAATAAACAGCCCGCAATGCTCGCACCGTTTAATCCTGGCTCGGGCAAAACATATGAAAGTGCACCGGATTCTTTTTTCAGAACCAAACCTTGCGGCGGATTTGAAACATCTACTGCTTGATATTGAATGTTTGGAAGCTGTGTACTGACAGGCTCATCAAGTTTATTCCAGTCTCTTTGCTTGACCGAATTTCCGGTATGATCGAAGGTTTCCACCTTAAGTTGTCTGGCGCGATTCTCGAAATATGCAAGCGCCTGGGACTCATCGCGGGATTCATACAAGCAAACCGGATACCTGTCGAAGTCAAACTTCAGGCATGTTTGCCAAACCAAATATTTACTTCTATCCTTTCCGCCGGAAGTTTTCCACTCTTTTCTAAACCAAAGCCCTTCAATATCGTCAAAAGACCCGGTATATCGTTGAGGATTCGGCCAGAATCCTTTTACAACCCTGTATTTTCGTTGCAACAAATCCAAGCAGACTTCCAGGCGGTAAAAAGCGGCCAAAAATCCTGTTATCGCAAAAACACCACCGACGAAATAAACTATCCAGACACCGCCATCACCCGGTTCGATCTGCGGCAAATAGCAAATTCCAATACCAATTATTGCAATAATCCATCCGCCGAGATGATTTTGTTTAAGATGAATAACCGAATTGTTATCTTTTAGAACACTTAAAGTAGCCATGATTCATGAACGGTAAGACCGGTTATTTCTTGAGAAGGAACTATGCGATATGCGCCCGCATCAACACTGAATGCGAACACTACGTCCTAAAATGTAAATAAGCAACCGGTCTTCATTAAGCGGGTAGCCCAATGGATAAGTTTACGTCATCCAGGAATGAATTCCGACAGCAGTGAATCTGCTGTTGGCTATTGATAAATAATTTATTTTCAAGAAAATATTACATAAAATATAGACTCTGCCCTGTGCGCAAGTTTCTCTACGTGTGAGCATGGTATCGGGTTTTGTTGTAACCAAACTCAAAGGGGGAATCCCATGAAATGCAATCAAAGCAATCCCGTCGTCTGGTTTGAAATTTATGTCCAGGATATGGAACGTGCCAAAGCGTTCTATGAAACAGTACTTGCAGTTAAACTGGAAAAGATGCCTACTCCCACTCCTGAGAGCCCAGATATGGAGATGTGGAGCTTCCCCTCAGACAAAAATACTGCTCAAAACACTTATGGCGCATGCGGAATGCTGGTAAAAATGATCGGAAAATCTTCTGGGTGTGGTGGAACGTTAATTTATTTTGCGTGTGAGGACTGCGCAGTGCAAGCCGCCCGTGCTGCCCAGAATGGCGGTAGTATTTTCAAAGAAAAATTCTCGATTGGTGAACACGGGTTTATTGCCCTTGCCTATGATACTGAAGGCAATATGATTGGCTTTCATTCCATGTAACACCCTGGAAATTATGAATAAAGAATTACTGCCGTCCCGTTAACTTTCAGGAACGAGTGACTTCAATGGTTTGAATTCAGGCAATAACACGAAAACCAGGTAGCGTAAAGAACTGGCTTCCCGTTACCTTTAGAAACAGCCTATCTGTTTCCGTCTCTTTCGTCTGTCGGTGCCTCAATAGCCATTCCATAGTGCAGCAGGATGTGCCGAAGCCAGGAGGCGCATCAACAGCGAACCGTTCTGTATTCGTATTCTACGTCCCGCTTAGACGGATTTATCCGGGTATCTCCTTATGATCAACAAATGATCTTTTTTGCAACATCTTCACAATCCACCAGATTGCCCAGGCAGCTAATAAATGTTTCGCCGTATGTCCGCTGATTACCTGACCTAAATCAAAAATCTGCTGATCCAGTGTTTCAGCCAGTTTTGCTAATGCGTAGAGCCCAATTACCTTGTAGATATCGTGTCCACGCGTGTAACGGGAAGGCAGGAGCAGGCTGAGCAGCACTACCAGCAGCAAAGAATAAAACTGAATAACAATATAAAAATTCAGATTACCGTTACCGCGTTGTTCACCCATGTACCAGTAAATCACACTACCGGCGCCCATCAGCACCAGTATCGGTAACGCACGCACGCCTAATTTTGGATGAATACGTTCCGAAAGCACGGCTGCAAGCAAAGCCGTTACACCAACCGCGATGGGCAAGCGATCCCAGAGCAGGCTGTTATTATCAGGCGCCCAGTGATAGTAGGCAGAACCCGGCGCGGTCAGGATGACGCTCGCAAATAAAACCAGGTATGGCCAGTATTCTGCTGATGTAACAAATTTCTGCTGCGTCTGGCGCTGATATGACACCCGGAATGAGTGCCAGAGAAACACCAGTCCAGCAAGCCCGCTCAACAAAATCGCCAGATTGGAAGCCACGTTCATAAAATTCGGAATACCAAACAGGGTGCGTTGATCCGCAAACTGATGATAGGCTTGCGGCTGGGAAATGGGCGGCATGGCCGCGGCGAGCAGCAAAACGGCCACAGAAAACAGTAACAATGCTGTTAATCGCAAGCGCTTTTTCTGGTCAGTGGTTCCTGCTGGCATCATTGGCAGTTCAATGGTTATCCATACATATGCGCCACCGCATCAGCGATTCTACCAACAGCGGTAATGTTCATACCTGAAACAGGCTGCCTGGGCTGGTTAGCCGTCGGAATAATGGCGCGGGTAAAACCAAGTTTGGCCGCTTCTTTCAGTCGTTCCTGCCCACGCTGAACCGGACGCACTTCACCGGCCAGACCTACTTCGCCGATCACCACCATTTTCTCCGCCAGCGGCTTGTTTTTGAGGGATGAAACAACCGCGAGCAATATTGCGAGATCCGCGCCGGGTTCGGTGATTTTCACCCCGCCGACTGCATTCACAAAAACATCCTGATCGAAACAGGGAATACCGGCATGACGATGCAAGACGGCCAGCAACATAGCCAACCGGTTTTGTTCCAGACCAACACACAACCGTCTTGGATGCGCTGCGCGCGCCTCATCCACCAGCGCCTGAATTTCAACGAGTAACGGACGCGTACCTTCCTGCGTCACCATAATACTGGAACCGGCCACCTGACTGTCATGATGCGACAGGAACAAAGCCGATGGATTCTTGACTTCGCGTAATCCTTTGTCACTCATGGAAAATACGCCGAGTTCATTAACCGCACCAAAACGATTTTTGAAAGCCCGCACCAAACGGAAACTCGAATGCATGTCGCCTTCAAAATACAAAACCGTGTCGACCATATGTTCCAACACACGCGGCCCGGCCAATGCGCCTTCCTTGGTGACATGACCAACCAGAATAACTGAAGTCCCGCTGGCTTTAGCCAGTCTTGTCAGCTGGGCAGCGCACTCGCGCACCTGCGCCACCGAACCCGGCGCAGATTGCAGCGCATCTGAATAAATCGTCTGGATGGAATCGATAACCGCCACATTGGGTTTATATTCATTCAATACAGCCTGGATTTTTTCCAGCTGTATTTCCGCAAAAAGCTGCACAGCTTGTACATTCAACGCAAGACGCCGCGCACGCAGCGCAACCTGTTGCGCCGACTCTTCACCACTGATATAAAGCACCCGGTGCCGCCCCGACATATGCGCCAAAGCTTGCAGCAATAAAGTGGATTTTCCTATTCCCGGATCTCCACCCAGAAGCACAACCCCGCCGCGCACCAGGCCACCACCAAGCACCCTGTTAAGCTCTGCAATACCGGCCGAATAACGCGGCGCTTCCTGCGCTTCGACATCACCCAGGCTCTGCACCTGCCCTGTTTCAGAGATCGGACTAAACCGCGCAACCTGCTTCTCGGTTACCGTTTCAATAAGCGTATTCCAAGATTGGCAGTGCGGACACTGTCCCTGCCATTTCAATGTCTGGCCGCCACATTCCGTACAAACATAAACCGATTTCTGTTTTGCCATGAATTGTTAGTCAGGTAATTACATATCTTCATAAACCTCGGCCAACTCGAACAGCTTGCCTTGCGCATCCTTGTCTGAGAGTTTTGGCGTGCGGCCAATGGGCCAGTCAATCGCCAACGTTGGATCATTCCAGATAATACTGCGTTCATGTTGCGGCGCCCAATAATCCGTTGTCTGATACAAGAACTCTGCATAATCCGAAAGCACAATAAACCCATGCGCAAAGCCAGCCGGCACCCAGAGTTGTTTTTTATTCTCGGCGTTGAGAATTTCCCCGACCCATTGACCAAACGTTGGCGACGACCGGCGCAAATCAACGGCCACATCATACACTTCACCGACGACAACACGCACCAGTTTTCCCTGCGGTTGCCTGATCTGGTAATGCAGTCCTCGCAATACATTTCTGGCCGATCGCGAATGGTTTCCCTGTACAAATGTCACATGCGTGCCGATTGCCTGATCGAACTGGCGTTGGTTGAAACTCTCAAAAAAAAACCCGCGCGTATCGCCAAAAACCTGTGGTTGCAATAAGAAAACGTCGGGTATTGACAGTTGTGTCGCTTTCATCGATCAAGATTCATTTTTTGTGTTTCAATACCTGTCACAAGTATTGCCGATAACCGTTCCTGGCCAAAGGCATCGCCAACGCTTCAAGCTGCGCAGCATCAATCCAGCCTTGCCTGAATGCGATTTCTTCCGGACAAGCAACCTTGAGTCCTTGCCGGTACTCGATCATTGCCACAAAATGACTCGCCTCCAGCAGCGATTCGTGCGTCTCGGTATTCAGCCACACATGGCCGCGTCCCATAATTTCAATATGAAATGTTTCATGCTCCATGATATATCCGTTTAAGATCGGAAATTTCTAATTCATCACCATACGATAGCTTGATACGTTTCGCATAATCAACAGTCTGTTAATCATAAAAATACAGGTCAGTAGCTGCATAATGGACTTCGGGTTTTGTGATTTTTCTACAAAACAGACAACCCAAAAAGATTTACCGATAAAAAAGACCAACGCCGATCCACCCGGTAACGGCTGGACGGCATAAGTAATTTAAGCCCTCACCGATGTCCCTCAGAATACTTATGCACAAATCTTCGAATATGCTGCTTATCGATGGGCTTATCAAAAGCCTGTCAAGAAAAACACAATCATTGTACTCTATTCGTGAGTTAAGAGACAAAACCCAAGAAGACACTTCTGGCTTAAAATAATAACTAGAAAATGCACCGATCAATTCAATTTACGATTAAGCGTCGTATAACCACTGCGAAAACTATTCATATCAAGTCATGATTCACAAACAACACTATAAGCGTCTTGCAAAAAAAATGACCTCCTGCTGGAAAATTTTCTTCTGCGCATTCCTGGCATTGTTGATTATGGCTGTCACGTTGTCTTTTCTTCCTATTCTTGTTCAACAAATTGTGCATGCCACCTTTATAGAACATAATACCGCTGTCATAAAGACAAGTTTGCTTGCTACTTCGTTGCTACTGATTGTTTTCGGTCTTGCCGATTATAGTAGCGATTACATGCTAAGAAAAGCGGGCAATCGCCTCCACATGCAACTTAACTCCACCTTATTTAGCAGACTGCTTAACCTCCCTACACAACAATATCAAAACCAGAATGTACAACTAGCAGCCGATAAAGCATTAATCAATATAAAACAGATTTCCCAATCAGCCGTGCAAATTATTACAGTGCTTGTACGTGATACGATGATTATCTTCAGTTTGATGCTATGCTTGTTCTGGCTTCATCGTGACTACGCATCGCTTGTTCTTCTGCTGATCCCGTTCGCCATCATCATGCTGCAAGTCATACAGGGACTGCAACATGTAAAGCCTCAAGCAAACTCAACAGCTTTTAGCAGACTTGCCTGTCATCTGCAACAATCCATCAAGAACTATCGTCAAGTCAGACTGTATGGCGGCCAACATCAAGAATATCAGCGTTTAAAAAAAGAGGCGCTATCGATTCAGAACGATGAACTGCAACAAACAAACTACAAAGTATTTATCGCTACGTTGTGCCGTCTCATCATGTTACTCATCGTCGTGGCAATCACTTATTTGATGATTCAACAGGTCTTAAGAGGCCTTTTTACACTTGATCAAATCGGTGCTTTTGTCATGGCCACACTGTTACTGACTACACCTGTCAAGCGACTGGCGCGTATTTCCAGGACAATACAGAATGAACAAAAACATCTGGAACAGATCTTCGCTTTACTTGATCTGAATACAATTTCCAATAGTGATAACAGGGTATTGGCTGAAATAGAAGGCAAACTAACATTCGAACACATCTGTTTTTTCAGTCAAGAAACGGGAAAACCCATACCAAACCGGATTGATCTGGACATCAAACCAGGGAAAAAAGTTGTTATCGTTTGTAAAGACAAACAAGCACGTTCCCTGTTAATCGATTTAATGCTTGGTTTTCAGCAACCTGAAGCTGGTAGAATGCTGCTGGACAATGTTCCATATACAGAAATCAAGCATGCCGATCTGCTGGCCCAATTTGCCATGATCGCACATGAGCCCATCATTTTGGATGAGAGAGTTGCCGGCAATATTGCTTATGGCGCGACCCGATGCGCCCATGAAGCACATATCACCGCTGTCACCCAAGCCGCTCAGGCTTCAGAATTTGTACGCGAAATGCCAAATGGGCTGCAAACGCGGGTTGATGAAAACGGTGCAAGTATGACCAACGAGCAATGGCAGAAAATTGAAATAGCACGCGCACTGCTTAAAAACGCACCCATCCTGATTATGGACAACGTATGGTTTCAATCATCAGCACAAACGTCATTCAATGACGCGCTTACGACATTGATACAAAACCGCACAACAATTATCGTAATGCAGTCACTGCCTACATCTAGACAAAACATAGATCGTATTTATTTTCTGGATGAAGGTACGGTAAGTGAAAAATAATTAATGCACGCTCTCACCATTGGGTGTATATTCCGGCACCCATCGAGACAGTTCTTGACGTGCTTCCTCGTCATTCAATGTTTTGAGTTTTTCAAAGCGTGTCACCAATGCAACCAGCCATTGCTCATTGACCTCAGGCGCCTGCGCAATGCGTAACTTAGTATGCGGCGTCGGCACCGTATTTTCATCTGCCGACAGCAATTCTTCATGCAATTTTTCTCCGGGACGCAATCCCGTATATACGATACGGACATCATCTTCACCCAAACCGGATAAACGTATCAAATCACTAGCAAGATCGGCGATTTTTACTGGGTCGCCCATATCCATAACAAAGATTTCGCCTCCTCCTCTCAACCCGCCCATCAATCCTGCCTGCAAAACGAGTTGCGCGGCTTCCGGAATCGACATAAAGTAACGGGTCATCTCGGGATGCGTCACTGTAATCGGCCCGCCGTCAGCAATTTGTTTTCGGAATTTTGGAATAACACTACCTGCACTGCCCAACACATTGCCAAAACGCACCATAACAAAACAGGTAATCTGTTCACGATTTTTTATCGATTGCTGCATTGCCTGACATACCATTTCCGCCAGGCGTTTACTAGCACCCATAATATTGACGGGATTAACCGCCTTGTCGGTTGAGACAAGCACAAATTTCTCAACTTTATAACGGATAGCCATCGTGGCTAAAATGTATGTACCCATAACATTGTTCAAAACGGCCTGCCAGGCATTTTCATTTTCCATCAGCGGAACATGTTTATAGGCAGCAGCATGAAAAACAACCGATGGCCCAAATTGCTTAAAAAGCTGTTCCAATCGCGCGGTGTCCTTGATATCTCCGATCATAAACGACATCGGAGTTTCTGGAAAACTCGCCATAAACTCCTCTTGAACGCAATAAAGCGCATACTCGTTGAGTTCGAGCAACACAAGCTGTGCTGGCTGAAACGCAATAATCTGGCGGCATAATTCTGCCCCGATCGAACCACCAGCACCGGTAATCAAAATTGTCTTGCCTGTCAAAAAGCCGTGTAACCCTTCATCATCGAGTACAACCGGCGCTCTGCCCAATAAATCATCCAGCTGAATCTCACGAATTTGAGACACGGTCGTCTTACCATTGATTAGATCCTGGTATGAAGGAACAATCATTGCCTTGACGCCCATATCCGAGCACATTTCTAGTATATGGCGATGCATACGGTGCGAAAGAGAAGGCATGGCAATAATGACATGACCCACATTTAACTTGTGCACCCAATGCGGCAAGTCATCAATCACCCCTAAAACACGAACACCATGCAGGCGTGTTCCCAGTTTTCTTGAATCATCATCCAGCAGGCCCACCACATGCCAGTCACGACTGCTCGCCAAATCTTTGACAAGATTAACTGCAGTGCTTCCAGCGCCCAGTATCAACACCAGTTTACCTTCATAATTCTCAAGGCTATAAAGGCGGCGTTCTTTCCACGCACGATAAATCAAGCGACTGCCGCCCATAATCATTAATAACAATATCGGCGCAAGAATGTTGACCGAATATGGCACAACACCCAATAGTCCGAGTTGCCAGAAAACGATTGTAATGACCGTTGCACTCAGCAACACCACAACTGTGATCCGCTTTAAATCCGGAAGGCTAGCATAGCGCCACAACCCCTTGTATAGCCCAATCCATAAAAAAATAACCGCCTGAACCGGCAGTATCCAGGGCATTAGGTCAAAAAATAACGCGAAAGGTATGGCAGAAATCTTAAAATCAAAATAAAACAGGAATGCAAGAAACCAGGCTGCGACAACCGCGACAAGATCATGGGTAAATGCAATAACCGAACGAATTTCGTACTTGTGTTTAAACATCTTATTGTTTGTCTGTGCAAAGCTTCCGGCCCACATCAGCCATCAGCATTAACCCCAGATAAATTAAACCCCAAATGGTTGCAATAACGAACTGAATAACCTCATCCTGGAAATTCGCCCATACTGCACTCGCCCCCACCAAAATCATGGCAGCATAACCCAGAAGCGCAGTGTTTCGGTGTCCAAAGCCGCTTTGCACCATCCGTTGATAATAATGTTCACGATGTGCCAACCAGATTTTCTCGCCGCGCAAGAACCGCTTTATGAGCGTTACTGACGCATCAGCAATAAATGGCGAGAAAACCAGTAACGGCAGCCACAAAGACCATAAATCATTTATCCACCCAAGTATACCCATTACTGCAGCAAGATAACCCAATGGAACAGAGCCAACATCACCTAAAAAAATGCGCGCCGGATAAAAATTATGAAACAAAAAACCCAGTGACGCTGCTGCAACCGAAAAATTAACCACGGCAAAATTGACGTATCCTGACAGGTAAGCCACCAATCCATAGTACCCAAACCCGATTAAAACCATGCCACCGGCAAGCCCATCCGATCCATCCATAAAATTAAACAGATTAGACATCCATATCACGACCAGCACACCAATCACAACAAACAGCCAACCATATGTATCAAACTGAATCGTAACGCAGAACCCAAGCGCAACGAGTGTATGCACACATAACCGGCACCAAACAGGCACCTTCCAGATATCATCCATAAACGATATACACGCGAGTACGCATAAACCCAGCCAAACGGAAACAGGAAGCGTCGCTGAAAAAGCCAGCCATGCCAACATCGTACCGAATAACAGCCCGACTCCACCAATACGGGGCACCGGAACGGTATGCAACGATCTTGAATTAGGATAATCCAACACCGTTGAGTTTTTCTGCTTGATGAGCCATAAATTTGAATAGTAGGACACAAAAATTGCTAACAATGAAGCAGCAATAACGGATAGCGGAGAATCCAGCAACATGTTGATTGGATTATCCTAAATTCATTTTACAAGCACCGTTTTTCCCGTTTTATCACGTATAAACCGGAAAAAACGGCTTAATGATGTACTGTAATTCCGGGTACACACTCCGAAAATACATTATTTCCTTCTTCTCGATTTTAAGGCATCGGATTCACGGCGTAATTTTGATGCGCAGCCGACTCTGCTGCACCACGTTCAAGCTTCATGCCCATATCGGACAACACGGTTTCCAACGCATTCAGGCAAAACAACACATTCTCTACCCTGCTGGATGTTCCCATCAAGCCGAAACGCCAAACCTTTCCGGCAAAATCGCCGAGGCCGGCACCAATTTCCAGACTGTATTCATCAAGCAATCTGCCACGAACAACTTTATCATCAATGCCATCTGGAATATAAACCGAATTCAACTGTGGCAGCCGGTATTTTTCATCAACAACATACCGAATACCCATTGTTTCAAGCCCAGCCTTAAATGCTTCATGGTTACGTTGATGACGCGCCCATGACTGCTCCAGCCCTTCTTCATAAAGCATTACCAGGGATTCGTGCAAACCATAAAGCGCATTTGTTGGCGCAGTATGATGGTAAGTACGGGTAGACGACCCCCAGTAACCCAGCAATAGGTTTATATCCATAAACCAGCTGTGTACCTTCACCTGGCGATTCTTTACCAAATCGGTCACACGTTCTGAGAAGCTGACAGGTGACAATCCAGGCGGACACGAAAGACATTTCTGGCTGCCGGAGTAGATCGCGTCAATGCCCCATTCATCTACTCTGATCGGCGACCCGCCCAACGATGTCACTGTATCTACAATTGTCATGCAATCGTGACGGCGCGCTATTTCACAAAGTGTTTTAGCATCTGACAATACACCTGTTGACGTTTCTGCGTGAACAAAAGCCAAAATCTTGGCATCAGGATGCTGCTTCAAAGTATCTTCCACTTTTTGTGGATCGACCGGTTCACCCCATTTATCATCCACTGTAACCGCCACACCGCCGTGACGCTCTACATTTTCAACCATACGTGGACCAAACACACCGTTACGGCAGACAACCACTTTGTCTCCCGGTACAATCATGTTAACAAAACACATTTCCATACCCACTGAACCGGGTGCTGAAACTGAAAATGTCATCTTGTTCTTGGTTAAAAAAGCATAACGCAACAGATCCTTAATCTCTTCCATCATGTCGGCAAACACCGGATCCAAATGGCCAAGCGTAGGTCGCGCCATGGCAGATAAAACGCGATGATGTGTATCGGACGGGCCAGGTCCCATTAAAACACGTTGTGGCGGATAAAATGTTGTTATTTTTTTGGCGGGACGAAAATCTTCGATAGTCATGAACAATCCTAGTATTATTGTAAAATAAAATATTTTTTTAAAAGGTTAAGCTTATAATTTTAACAAGTGATAGGAAAGTTTACTATAAACACGGCAGCATTCAGTTAATTTTATTTACCAAAATGTTATGAAAAAGAACATGGCAATTCGATTTAACCCATTGAACCCATCTCAACATAGTTTGTCTCAGTGTCATTTCAACCAGCAAACCGGTCATTAAAACAATTAAATCATTAAATAAAAAATGCAGGTCTAAGCGCATGGGTAATTCTCTCATGTAACATTATTATTTTACCTGTTCGCCACTATTTCAAACACATTCCAACTTTATCCATGCTTATTCGCAACACCCCGCTAATTGTCATCGCGCTGATCATAATTATTTCAGCTACCGTCTACTGGTCTATGCGGGATGACAGTGAATTTAAAACCAATTCTTATCTGACGCGCACGCTGGACGAGGGCGATATTATACAAACCATATCCGCTAACGGCACACTGACGCCGGTCGTTCTCGTCAATGTTGGCACGCAGGTTTCAGGTACAGTCGCCAAACTGCATGCCGATTTCAACGATCAGGTCGAAATTGGTCAGATTTTAGCGGAACTGGATCCTGCGTTACTGCAAGCACAGTTGCAACAATCCAGAGCCAGCCTGCTCAGTGCGCAAACACAATACAACATCGCCGACAGCAAATTAAAACGCCACCACAAGCTGCACGAGCAAGGATTCATCTCGTTCGAAGCTTTGGATATCGTTAAACAGGAACTGGACGCAGCACGCGCGCAACTGGCGGTCAGTCAGGCTCAAGTCGAAAGAGATCGCGCCAATCTGAACTATAGCATTATCAAATCGCCGATATCCGGCGTTGTCATTGCCCGTGATGTTGATATCGGCCAAACCGTTGCCGCAAATTTTCAGACGCCCATCCTGTTTCAGATTGCAAAAGATTTACGTGAAATGCAGATCAATATCAGCGTTGCAGAAGCAGATATCGGTCTGTTACGTATAGACCAACCAATCAATTTTACCGTTGACGCATACCCAAACAGTATTTTTACCGGCACTGTCAAACAGGTGCGCCTCAACCCGACCATCCAGGAAAACGTAGTCACCTATAATGTCGTGGCCATGGTTAACAACGTTGACGGCTCGCTCCTGCCGGGCATGACCGCCAACATCCATTTTGTCGTCGATCAACGGCAGAATGTGCTGCGAATTTCCAATGCAGCGCTACGGTACCAACCCAAAGATTCCGATTCAAGTGCAGAGCAGCGTCATAATCAACAGAATGGCCAGTCCTTAGTCTATCGCCTAATCAATGACAAACCAGTCGCAACCCATGTTACAACCGGCATCACCGATGGAAATCATACTGAAATTGTTGCCGGCGACGTCAAGGCGGGAGACGCTGTAATTATTCGGGAAAAAAGTGATAAGAAAGAATCCGAAGCCAAGTTCAGATTAAGAATGTTCTGATGTCAGCAAGCCATTCAAATTCCACATCACCCGCTTTAATCCGAATAACGCAACTGAACAAAAGCTACACGCTCATCGATGCCGCAGGAAAGAATATAGAGAACCCGGTTCTGAACAATATTAACCTGTGCATCGAAAAAGGTGAATTTGTCGCCATCATGGGCCATTCCGGCTCGGGAAAATCGACCCTGATGAACATTCTGGGTTGCCTGGATACACCCACAAGCGGCGATTACTGGCTGGAAAACCAGAACATTGCCACGCTATCCAACGATGCGCTTGCACGCATCAGGAATCGTTACATTGGTTTTGTTTTCCAGGGGTTTAATCTGTTAAAACGCATGACCGCCCTCGATAATGTTGCCACACCACTACTCTATGCAGGGGAAAATCGTGCTGCAAGCCGTAACAGAGCCCTGGAACAACTACGCCGCACCGGACTGGAAAAATTTGCCATGCACCACCCAAATCAGCTATCCGGCGGCCAACAGCAGCGCGTTGCAATCAGCCGCGCACTTGTCAACCAGCCCCCGTTGATACTTGCCGACGAACCCACAGGCAATCTTGACACGCAGACAAGTAAAGAAATTATGACGCTTTTTGAACAGCTCAATCAAGAACAGGGCATCACCATTGTACTGGTCACTCACGAAAATGAAATCGCCGCTTACGCTGACAGACTGATTCGCATCCAAGACGGAAACATCGTCTATGACGGCAATCAGGTACTTGAGAACAAGCCGGTCCCGATTGTATGATTCGCTCACGGTATTTTTCAGTGAATTCAGCCTAAAC
The DNA here is from genome assembly GCA_024235795.1 of Burkholderiales bacterium. Taxonomy (GTDB): domain Bacteria; phylum Pseudomonadota; class Gammaproteobacteria; order Burkholderiales; family Nitrosomonadaceae; genus Nitrosomonas. The sequence goes on from JACKLR010000003.1 coordinate 94,357, forward strand.
AGCATAAATAATGAAACAGTATTTAACTCATCACAGGCAACCGAAATAAAATGAACTTCGCCACCATTATGGGAGAAGCGTTGCGTGCTTTGCGCATGAACCGCTTGCGCACCGGATTGACCATGCTCGGCATGATTATCGGAGTAGCCGCGGTTGTTTTAATGCTCTCCATCGGACAAGGCGCACAAACCAAAATCAACCAGTCCATTGAAACAATGGGCAGCAATCTTTTTATTATTGTACCGGGCGCAACATCTTCTGGCGGCTTTAGTTTCGGCAGTGGCAGCGTAAGAACCTTGACCATCAATGATTCAAAAGCAATTGCTGAATTACCAGTTATAAACGCAACAGGCCCGGTCATCAGTGGAAACGCGCAACTGAATTTTGGTGCAAAAAACTGGAGCACGATGATTACCGGCACCACAGTGGACTATTTTACAGTGGGCAACTGGGAAATAGAGGACGGCACAATATTCCAGGAATCTGACGTCAGATCGGCAACACGCGTTGCCGTACTCGGCGCCGTAACCGCCAACAACCTGTTTGGCGAAGTCAATCCTGTTGGCAAAAGCATTCGTATTACCAACCGCCCATTCCTGGTCGTTGGCGTCCTGGCCGCCAAAGGACAAAGCCTGAGCGGGCGCGATCAAGACGATAATGTTTTCATACCGATTACCACCAGCGAGCGCCAGATTACCGGCAACCAGTTCCCCGGATCCATCCGTTATATGCTGGTTCAGGCAAAATCCCCCGACTTGATGGAAGAAGCCGAAATTGAAATCACGCAATTGTTGCGGCAACGTCATCGCATCTCTGACGGAATGGAGAATGACTTTACTGTACGCAACTTAACCGCAATCGCCGATGTCGCCACCGGCACCGCAAAAATCCTGTCCATTGTACTCGGTGCGATTGCATCCATCTCATTACTGGTAGGCGGTATCGGCATCATGAATATCATGCTGGTATCCGTTACCGAGCGCACTCGAGAAATTGGCATACGCATGGCGATCGGCGCTAATCGCCGCGCCATTCTTATTCAATTTCTGCTGGAGGCCATGATGATCTGCTTTATGGGCGGTTTGATTGGCGTAGTCCTTGGCATCGGCGGCGCATGGATAATCAGCCAGCTTATCGATATGTTAGTTGTCATAACATCGAGTATGATTTTACTGGCTTTTATGTTTGCATCTGTTGTAGGCATTTTTTTCGGTTTTTATCCGGCTCGAAAGGCGGCATCGCTCAAACCGGTGGACGCGCTCCGTTATGAGTAATAATGATATAAAAATTGGCAGCAAATCGCTTATTGTTACTTTACCAAAAGCCGTTTATCTGGAAAGATACGTGTAAAAAATAGGAAACAATCGATGAGCACTAATTTTAACGACAATAACAAGGAGCAAACCCCTCAAAACGGTAACAACAAGGAACGTTCCACTTCTGAGTTACTGGAAAATGTCGTTGTTGTTTACCGAAGCGAAACTTTGACAGTAGGAGAAATCAAGAACTCCCTGCATGAACGTGGTTTTGGTGTCTTATTGGCAATCGCGGCGCTGCCGCTTTGCCTTCCTGTTCCTGTACCGCCGGGCTATACCACCTTTTTTTCCATCCCATTGTTTATATTTTCGATACAAATGATCATTGGAATGCAGGCGCCCTGGCTGCCGCTCTGGATTGAAAAGAAGGAAATCAAACGCACCAGCCTGGAAAAACTGATTGCTAAGGCAAGCCCCTGGCTTAGGAAAATTGAAAAGCGGTTGCAACCACGCCTGACCTATATCAGCGTGCATACATGGGAAAGAATCATCGGTATTTTCACTTTCGTTTTTGCCTTGTCAATTTCTCTTCCCATACCCCTGACAAATTTCCCACCAGGTTGGGGAATTCTTATCATGTCGCTGGGCTTGCTCAGTAAAGACGGCATCACCATATTAATCGGCATGATCGTTGGCACCATTGGCGTAGGGATCACTATGATCATTCTGGTATTGCTTTGGATGGGCATGTCGTTGCCATCATTTTACTGAATTTAAATTTATTTCGATGGCATACTTCCCGCAATCAGAAAAAATATTATGCAGTTAGTTCATCTTTTTCAGGAACTTCCCCGACACCTGTAATGCTGCCGGCAATAGCGGCATGCTTTATATAAAGCTTTTCTGGATCATCAGTTAACCCGGTTTATGGTAATTTTATCGAAACAAAAACACCTGCATGATCGGAAACACCGGTTTGGCTGGCATCAACGAGATTATTAAATACGACACGACTCTCAGATAAGTCATTTACATCTTTAACAAAAACATAATCAATCCGTCTGGCAGAGTCTCCTGCATCCAGCGTCGAAACACCTACCGTACAATGCATGTCAGCTGCCGTTGTATCCGAGCACAAGCTCTCCAGCGATCTGTTGGCAGCATAGGCATCGGTAAAACCGGCATTTATGATAGTGTCGTAAAAAACTCCTTCCTTAAAAGGATCGATCCGAAACCGGTCGATATTAAAATCACCACCCAGGATAATCGGATTATTTTGTGGATAAAACGCTTCCGCTTCATCAACAAACGTCAATAATGTTTCCAGTTGGGCACCAAGTTCATCTGCGCTGCACTTGGCGCACAGATGTGTATTGTACACATTGATCTTGCCGAAATCGGGAATGTTCAAACGGGTCATCATTACGTTCCTCGGCAACTTGATATCATGATCCTTAAACTCCAGTTCGGAAGCCTTGGGCAGCCGTTTAACCATCTTGAAATCAACTTCGCAACGGGTTAATACCGCGTTTGCCACTGCCAGCAATCCGGGCAAACCGGTTTCAAATGCTGTCTGCAAATCGTATCCATGTCCGCGTTCAAGTAATTTCCCCTGAAGATCAAACGCACTGTTTGCCGTACCTACCAAAACACCACCAGCCACTTCCTGAAGCAAGATAACATCCACCGGCACATTCGATGCAAATTCAGCTATTGCATTTAATCGCTGATCGCGCGTTTCAGTTTCGGAAAATAACAGATTGATCGTTAAAACATTCAGATGGCCGCGACCAGCAACATCGTCACACTGGACGAGCGGTGCGCCCCCGCCATTGCCCGGAGGTATACTCGAACAACCCGACAAAAACAGGACGCCCACGATCAGGATAAAGTATAGATTTTTCATGCTTTACCTCCTTGTTAGTCAATAAAAGCGCACAATTTTAAAATCAGCAGAGTATTAAATGTCGCAAGCTTTCAGTTAAAGGCTAATTTAAATGCCAGTTTATCGCACTCAATCCATCCTGGAAATAATTTTGCAAATTTTGCATAAAGAAACTCTTAATACTCTAGCACACCTGATTGGAAAACCAGAAAACCAACAAATTGTGTTTTGCCGTCCGGGTCAGATATACTGACATACCGCATTGGCATTTCTTTACTGACAACACATAGATAAGTCATTTCTGACAAAATGGCAAAGAAACATGATGAAAAAACTGTTAATTACTTCAACGATCCTGCTTTTCAGTACCAATACAATCGCTGAATGGACCAAAATCAGTGACAGTGACAAGAACGGCGGCTATACAATTTACACTGACTTAACAACCAAAAGCAAGGTTAATGACAAGGTAAAAATGTGGATTCTGATTGATTACAAAATCAAGCAGGAAGATACAGGTGTTTATTTTTTATCAAAAAAAGTACGGCGCAAATATGACTGCCAGACTAAACATGTCAGATTGCTGGCATTCAAGCTATACAGCTGGGATATGGGACAAGGCGAGCTCGTTCGCGCCTATAGCCAACCGCAGAAATGGGAAGAAGTACAATCTGCGGGCATCGATGACAGCGAATGGAACGCAGCCTGCGGTAATGAATAATCTCTAATGGGCACCTCTAAAAATTCAGAGTTTTAAACAAGACGAGGCCAGTTCTTGTTGATAGCAAAAAATTTTGACGCAGCATATGATTGATATGTAAGGAAACATTTTTTGTAAACAACGAAGTATTGTGACGAAGTACGGCTTTTTAGAGATGTCCTAATGTGCGAACCCAATGGGATCAACATTAAATTCTCCACCGCAGTTAGATTTAAATGTGCGATTTTCCCTATTCATTAACGTTTCCAGATCCGCTTTGTTATCCGGCACATCGGTCAGATGAATATACACATCAACTAGATTATCACCTTGACACTTCAGTTCAATGCTCTTATGCGTATCCTGTCCTAACGCACAGTTGATACGCGCAATGAATGCAGCTTCTGTTACCGTCTCACCGATATGACGGGACATAAAATAACCAATACCTGATGCATTGAATTGCCGGGTCATGTTAACCGCCACTTCAAAGTATTCATCAATGGTCAAATTGGTCTGACACGTACCATGTTTAAACCATTCATGGCGCTGCAGGCAGGAGCCCGCCGCCGCACTCGGCATGACCTGTTCTAGATTTTTCCGGACATCAGTGAAAAGCTGTAATTGCGGATAATCACAGAAATGGCCTGGATTGTTTTTTACTTCTCCGCAGAAACCATATTTTGTACCACATTCCTGTCTGTTCGGCCACAGACCATGCAACGCGAAGTTGTTGGCCTGATAGGCATTTTTGTCGTCGATCTGGCATTCCGGCTTGCTTCGACCACTGCTTGTTTCACAAAATGCCGGTTGCCAGCTTAAAGCCAACACATAACTGTCTTCCAGTCCGGCGGTATTGCATTTATTATTTCCAGACGAACCCCCGCCGATCTTGACATCGATCTGACCGCAGTTTTCCGCCACCCAGCGTTCATGCGGTTGCGCATCGGGAACCGTTAGTCGGTACCAGGACGGGTCATTTACTTTATTGACTTCAATGATTCCATATGTCTGTCCAATACTCAGTTGGACATCACCGGGATTTGTTCTTTTGTTTTTTGAAACAAACGCTTCACATGACTGTGTTGCGGTAAATGTACCGCTTGCGGGGGAACTGGCCAGTAAGCTATTTGATAAGACAAAAAGTACAAGAAAAACCGTGACAAACTTTATTTTCTTAATCATAACATCCCCTTGATGACATAAAGATCAGAAATTGACAACAGATTGTAGCGATAAATCCAGTCACGTTTAAGTTACCGTCAATCATCCCTTTAAAAATGCTGTACTGAAAAAGGCTGTATTCAGGTTATTTTATTCTCCTGGAAAAATCACGTCACTATATATACCCTCCACACCTTTGCTCTGAAGAAAATCAAAAAATACGGCTTGATTAACAGTATGTGCGTAAACAAACAACCCTTTATTTTTTAGTTGCTGCGCCAGTGTGCCTTGAGTCGCCCGATTTACGGGCAAAGTAACTGCAGCAAGCACATGGCTACTTGCAAAATCCAAGAGCTGCGCATCTGAAATATTTGTACGGTACACAGTAAAAATAATTTTTTCAAATCCTAACGCTACTGCCTGGTTATATTCATTGATATTATAAATCTGCGGCATGAACTGCCCTTTCATTCTGCCAGCATTTTTTGCAATATAAGCCAACCCTTCAAGATTCCTTGCTTTGATATCGGTAATGATTTTTGCATCCGGCCGTTCATGCAGCCAGGCCAGAAGTTGCTCTAAGTTTAACTGCGTTAATCCATAATTCATGGACAACCGATTAAATTTATTGAGGTCTGGTGCTTTTGAATGCATCGAAAAGTGTTGTCTGTAAGTTTCGTTCCAGTCATGGATAAGTACCAGGTGATTATCGCTCGTCCATGAAAAATCCATTTCTATAAATCGTTGCCCGAGATCATACGTTTTATTCAAAGCCTGCAAAGAATTTGTCACGTGATTTCCTGCAATTTCTCCGCCACCATGCGCAATTAGCTGAGGCATTGCGTTATTATTGGAAATACTTTCATGACCCGATCGTCGCCAGTTTTGTGGCAATAAATAAATCTCAACACCCTTAATCGCCAACCAGCTTTTGCTGTCAAGCGGATCTGAATCAATACGGGTCAAAACAAAATAAAACCTGTGCTGACCGATCTGCCTATTCTCCATCGACTCGATAAGAATAGTCTCGTCTGACATGTCTTTAATTTTCTGCCCCGAAAGTTGATGAATAAATAAGATTTCATGATTTGGTTGAATCCATGCAACATGAACATTGAATCGACAATGCCATCTGGCACTCTTTCGGCCGTTACTTCCAAATGTATCGATACTTGTTCAGACGGTTGATACAAATCCTTTTGTGTAGAGATCGCAATGCAATTGTCGCAAATCAGCGCCAAAACAGTTTGAGCGTAAAATAACAGACACAAAAAGCATGTTCCCGCCAGGCGCTTCATCATGAGTAGCTAATTTCCTTCATTGCATCAATTATCCGTATTGTAAAAGGCATTTACTCGCCCATGTCATTGCCAGATTATTTTTTCCAGTATCTTGAACTGCCCGCCCAACTCCGGAGTACGCTTCATTTTTACAGCATACGTTTGTTTTCCAGATTTCAAAAATGGAATAATCAATTCAGCATTACCAAAATAAGCATGACAATTACTTGATTGCGGATCGGGAATAATTTCTCCCTGCAAAACCAAATCGGCCACACTATACCGGTCGGTATCGATCTTCGATAATACCGTGTGATACCAAACGTTTTCATAGGCAACACCGGTTAAATGTATATCGCCGGTTTTTGAATCGATATAGTTCTTGTCAAAATCGCCGGCACGGCATATATCCAACAAACCGAACACTTCAGCTTCTTTCTCAATATGCCGCTTGGTTTTCACAAGCTGATTTGAACAACCTGAATTTTCGATTTTTAGGTATGACGGATCGCTGCTACTGCCCAGAAAATCAAATTGTCCTTGGACATTTTTCCGCAACACTGCAATACCGTTATTGTTCGCCTGATTCATTTCTCTTTTTAAAAATTGCGGTAAATAATCCGCTCTCGCAATAAGTAGAAATGGCATCTTTTCATACTGATAAACAACATGACTCAGGTTCTCAAGATTGAATGTAACTGTATGCTCCACTTTTCCGTGGCCGTCAAGAACAACCAGCAGGCCGTGGTTGAATCCCAGCGTTTCCGGTGCAAGCGGATGCCCGGCGAGATTCATTGTGATTGCATGATTACCAACCTTAACGGTGTTGTTCCGAATGACGACCAGATGCCCATCTGAACACGGGTCATTATCCATACGCGTGAGAAAATGCCTGTTGATGTATTGAATTGCATCCAGCCGTTGTTTAGATATAAGAGTGTCAGTCGATTCGCGCTGACCGTCATTCATCAGATTTTTACCTGCCAGAAATGCGCGCTCATGCTGAACATTCATCAAATGCAACACAGTTGGCGCAATATCCATATGCGTACCGTCGACATTTATTTCTCCCGTGGCGTCGGCATTTAAAATCACAAACGAAAGCAGTCGCTCATAACCGTTTGGGTAGTATCGCTGCGCCACATTCCGCATTGCCAAATGATCGCTGAAAAGGACAACCAGCGTATTCTTCCATGCCGGGTGCTGGCTGATAGACTCAATAAACCGATTGATCAAAAAATCGGTGCAATGCACGGCATCGAGCATCGAATTTTCGTAGTACTTGTACTTTGCACAACTTCTTGAAGCATGGCCATCGGGATGATGAGTGTCCAGTGTCAACAATGTCAAGTTAAACGGCTGATACGATTGCGCGAGCAATTTGAATTTTTCTTCAGCGATCGTAAAAAGCGAGTCGTCGTAGAGTCCCCAACCCGATAGATACGTTTCATCATCCAGCTGACCTAAAAGCGCTGTTTTTCCGAACACTTCATCGTAACCATGACCCGCAAGAAAATCGCCTTTTCCAGCAAACTTGGTTGATGCGCCCCCCATATAAACCTGATAATAACCGGCCTGTTTCAGAATATCGCCCAAGCACACAGCCTGGTTTAGAAATCCAGTCTGTAAAATATCGTTTCCCCCTGAGACAGAACTATACAGTAACGGCGTTCCGCATTGTGAAGCCACCATACCAGCAATTGTCCAGCCTGTTCCTTCAGTTTGTTTCATCCGGCTGAATGTAAGACCCGAATGTTTGAGCCGGTTCAGATTCGGAGTCAGACCGGGAAAAACCCATTCGTCAGTATAGATATCTTCCAGGCTTTCCAAGTAAATAAACACCAGATTTTTTCCGGCAACAACAGGACCAATGCCGACCGCCAAGGAATCCGGGTTCAATTCAAGCGCGTGCCACGCAATCCGATCAACCGCCAGATTCTTTTCCCCATTTAACAATGTCTGAATTTGCCGGGTGCCGGATTGCGAAATGTCAGGCTCAAGAAAGAACAGGGCAAAAACGAAAAAAAATAACTGAACAGATGCCGGAGAGTTTTTGATTTGACGACTACTGCCAAACCATATCCAGGATAAAATCGTAATAACAAAAAAATAAATCAAGACTGCAATCAGGATTGGCAGATAGGCGCTTCCGGCTTCTGTAATACTGCCCCAGCTAAAGTGGAAGAAAAAACGCTCATTAAAACTTTCTCCCTGGAAATAAAACGATGCCAACCTGCTCAACTCAAAAATAGCCAGCAACGCAACCATGAAAAAGCCCAGAATCCGCCGCACTAGCTTGTTTGCAATCCTGCCAATAAGATCATTCAAGGTATAAAGCATAATGATCAACGCTGTAACTGACAGGAGTAACCAGGTTATTTCCCGTTCAATACTGTAATAAAACGAAGCCAGAACAGGAAGAATCAGCAGTAATGTAAATTTAATAACCATGTTTCAAACTTAAACACGTTGATCGCAGTAAACGAAAATATACCCAGTTATTTTAAAACAGAGTTACATCGGAAAATTAAGAAAACGGTGATTGAGTGATTTGATAACGCATTAAGTCCTTGAACCTGATCCCGTCAGTCTAGCCTTTAAAAAACTAATGATAAACAATTACCCAGCTAATGAGGCAGTTTCTTTTTTCCTCAGAGAACTAATATTCCAACAAATCAATTGCTTTTTTACCACCCATCAATACACCATATGTAGTCGATCCTGAAAAAGTATTATGAGTGCATATTCCGGTACAAGCTGAACACCTATTCTGGCTCAACGTGAACAAGTATTCTGGTCGAATGTGAACAGCCATTCCGGTTGAAGATGAACATTTTCGCTGAATTTCCGGAATGAGCGTTCAACATGCCGGAATCGTTGTTCAATACGGCCGGAATTTTTTCAACGCATTGTTTTAATTTAGTTTGCTAAGCTGTCCGCCTTTTGGGAGGCGGACATTGGCAGCCAGGAGAATAACAATGCGAAATATCAGAGAAGTTTTACGCTTGCGACTATGTGCCAAGTTAAAATACCGGCAGATCAGTCAAAGCACGAAAGTGAGTATGGGCAGCATTAAGAAACTGCTGTCGCGTGCCGACGAACTGGGTTTGTCCTGGCCTTTGCCTGATGATCTAGACGATGCCGATCTGGCTCGTCTGTTCTATCCATCGTCTGATACCACGGTATCATCACGGTATATCAAGCCTGACTGGTCTGTTGTTCATCAGGAGCTTAAGCGCAAAGGTATGACCAAGCAATTGCTGTGGGAAGAATATACGGCCGCTCACCCCAACCGCTGTTACAGTTACTCACAATACTGCGACCGTTACCGTCACTGGCTGAAAAAACAAAAACGTTCCATGCGCCAGGCGCACAAAGCTGGCGAAAAATGTTTTGTCGATTACTGTGGACAAACCGTACCGATCATTGATGCGGCCAGTGGTGAAATCCGTCAGGCTCAGATTTTTGTCGGTACATTGGGTGCATCCAACTATACCTACGCTGAAGCCACGGCTGGACAAACACTGCCTGAATGGTTGGACAGCCAAAGCCGTATGCTGGAGTTTTTTGGCGGTTGTCCTGAAATCATCGTGCCCGACAACCTGAAATCCGGCGTCAGCAAATGTTGCCGCTATGATCCTGACTTGAATCCCAGCTATCAGCAATGGGCTGCCCATTATCAGGTCGCAGTCATTCCGGCACGGCCTTACAAACCCAAAGACAAGGCGAAGGTTGAAGTGGGTGTGCAGATTGTTGAACGCTGGATACTGGCAAAGCTGCGCAGACAAACTTTCTTCAGCCTGGCAGAACTTAATCGCTGTATTGCCAGTCTGCTCGATGATTTAAACCACAGGGCTTTCAAACAATTACCCGGCAATCGCAAACAGGCTTTTGAACAACTCGACAAACCAGCCTTGCAGCCATTACCGGTAAACGCCTACAGCTATGTCGATATCAAAACCGTCAAGGTCAACATCGATTACCATGTTCAGTACCGGCAACACCAATACTCGGTGCCACATCAGTATGTCGGCGAACATCTGCAACTGCACGCCAGTGAAACGCTGATCAGCCTGTTCTCTAATGGGCGGCCGATTGCTTCACATCCTCGGGCGCATCGCCCCGGAACCACAACGTTACCGGCACATATGCCAGTCCGGCATCAGAAACACCAGCAATGGACACCGGGACGGTTAAAAAACTGGGCCAAAGATATCGGCAGCGAAGTACTGGCGTGGGTGGATTATCAACTGAGCAGCAAAGCACACCCCGAACAGGCTTATCGTGTCTGAACAGGCTTATCGTGTCTGTCTGGGCCTGCTCAATCTCAGCCGGGAATATCCCCCGGAACGACTGGACAAAGCCTGCAAAATCGCCAATGCACAACGGCTTTATCGGCTCAAGCAGATCAAGTCCATCCTGCAAAGCAACCGCGACCAATTGCCACAACAACTGGATATCAACATCCAATTACCACAAACGCATGAAAATATCCGTGGCCCCAGGGACTACCATTAACAGGACGGCATCATGACTCATACACAGGCTTTACAACAACTGCGCCAGCTAAAACTCTCTGGCATGGCCGATGCCCTGGTGCGCCAATTGGAACAAACCGGCACCTATGACAACCTGCCGTTTACCGAACGCCTGCAACTGCTGCTCGACGAAGAAAACCTCACGCGCACAAACCGCAAGCAAGACCGCCTGATTCGTCAGGCGCACTTTAAACTTAAAGCCAGCGTGCAAGATATCGACTACCAGCATCCGCGTAATATCACCCAGTCACAGATCGCTCAACTAGCCCAGGCTGACTGGATTGAAAAGGGACAAAACCTGTTAATCACCGGCCCTTGTGGCAGCGGCAAAACCTATCTGGCCTGCGCCATCGGACACAACGCATGTCTGCATGAAATCACTGTACGGTATTACCGCCTGTCGCGATTACTGCTGATGCTGACACAAGCCAAGGCTGATGGCTCATATCACAAACAACTGAAACTATTGGCCAAGCTACAATTGCTGATCATTGATGACTGGGGACTCGAGCCCTTAAAACCCGCACATCGTAACGATCTGTTGGAAATCATGGATGACCGCCATGGCGCTACATCCACAATGCTCATCAGTCAGTTGCCTACTGATCAATGGTATACCGGCATCGGTGACAACACACTTGCCGATGCCATTCTTGATAGATTAATGCATAACGCTCACCGAATTCAATTGAAAGGAGAATCTATGCGAAAACGAAATAGCTTATTGACTCAAGATGAACAAATAAAGTAAAAATACAAATCGTCATGCGTTGGAAAAATCTGTGTTCATATTCGCCCGGAATGAGTGTTCAACTTCGCCGGAATATGCAATGAGAGAAATTTTCAGTGGATAAGCCTGGACTGTAGTTGTTTTTTTGTCCCTGCACGCTACCCTTCATAAATTCCGGGCGCAAACAGCCATCAGCAGGTTGATGTGATCACCGATCGCTCCTTTCAAATAATTTCTGACCAGTCTATAGTCCGACTTGAAGTGACCGATAACAGGCTCAATGACTGCGCGTCTTCTGCATTGTTTTCGCTTCTTGACTCTTTGGTAACTTTCTCTCGTTTGAGTGCTTTTCCCGGTAGTATGATTTTCGTTCCATTGACTGCACTATCGCCACGATAGCCGCGATCACACACTGCCTGTTTAGCTGTTTTGCCACGCGATGTTTCAACATGCTTGAGTATTTCCGGCAGCGTATGGCTGTCATGCCGGTTTTGTTCATGGCTGACAACACCGACAATATTATTGCTTCGTGCTGTACAGGCGATTGATGCCTTGCTGCCATTTTCGTATTGTATGTGGTCTTTTCCCATAGCGATACAGTACACTTGCGGTTCATGCAGGGAATAGATTTTGTCTTTATCTTTGAGTTGCTGTCTTAAAATGCGTCCATACAGCAGAAAATCTTGTGGGTAGCGCTCAAACAAGTAGCGTGCGCCGCTCGGGAATACGGTGCGCTTTGGCAATCTTGTTCGAGCGATTGATAATTCTAATCGCAAGCTTGCTGTCTGTCGGATAGGTGATGTTCTTTTCCTGTACCGTGGTGTCAATATGAACCACATCATCGAGTGCCGCATTGCCATGCAAACCACACTCATCTGGAAAATTTGCTCAACACCGCAAATCCCATGCACTTGCGAAAATAAACTGGCTCCGTGCTATGGCAAGGCAGTTTCCGCTGGAATTCTCTCATGTGGCAAAAAGTCAGGTAGTACAGATTACGTTTCCACTGCAACACCACCGCCTCATCAAACACATGCTAGGGGTATAACGGTTGATGGTTTGAGAAGCAGATCGGCGGGATCAAGCTGTAATAACAGGTCTGCTTCAAACAAACTGAGTTAATGAAAAATTTTACTGGGTGTGAGCATCAATAAGTCACCATTTCGACCAGAAAATATTCGCTTATTTAACATTTTCGGTCGATTCGGACAATACAGATTCGGTTATTTGTAATTGATATCAGATGCTTAGGGTTATTTCAAAGGTGGCTAGTTACGGCTAAAACCAATTTCCGCCTGAAGGCGGAGGTCTTAAACCAAGAAGCATGACAATAAAAAAAACCCCTTAGCTTTTTATAACTAAGGGGTTTTTCAATAAATATGCTTGGCGATAACCTACTTTCACATGCGTTTACACACTATCATCGGCGCATCTTCGTTTCACAATTCTGTTCGGGATGGGAAGACGTGGTTCCAAAGTGCCATAGTCACCAAGCGAAACTGATTTCTAATATCTAGTATTATATATCAATAATTTTTTATGGAAAGTATTGGTTTGATTGGTTTCATTACTGCTAATTTAGCTTCATTGTAGTAAAAGCTTTAAAATTATAGGATCAAGTCGCACGGTCAATTAGTATCGGTTAGCTTAACATATTACTATGCTTCCACACCCGACCTATCAACGTCGTAGTCTTCAACGAACCTTTAGGAGGATTAAATCCTCGGGAAGTCTTATCTTATGGTGAGTTTCCCGCTTAGATGCTTTCAGCGGTTATCTCTTCCGCACTTAGCTACCCGGCGATACGACTGGCGTCATAACCGGTACACCAGAGGTGCGTCCACTCCGGTCCTCTCGTACTAGGAGCAGGTCCACTCAAACTTCCAACGCCCACGGCAGATAGGGACCAAACTGTCTCACGACGTTTTAAACCCAGCTCACGTACCACTTTAAATGGCGAACAGCCATACCCTTGGGACCGGCTACAGCCCCAGGATGTGATGAGCCGACATCGAGGTGCCAAACTCCCCCGTCGATATGAACTCTTGGGAGGAATCAGCCTGTTATCCCCGGCGTACCTTTTATCCGTTGAGCGATGGCCCTTCCATACAGAACCACCGGATCACTATGACCTGCTTTCGCATCTGCTCGACTTGTCAGTCTCGCAGTCAAGCACGCTTTTGCCATTGCACTATCAGCACGATTTCCGACCGTACCTAGCGTACCTTCGTACTCCTCCGTTACACTTTGGGAGGAGACCGCCCCAGTCAAACTGCCTACCATACACGGTCCCCAATCCAGTTCATGGATCTAGGTTAGAACCCCAACAACATCAGGGTGGTATTTCAAGGATGGCTCCATGAGTTCTGGCGAACCCACTTCAAAGCCTCCCACCTATCCTACACAAATGTTATCAAAGTCCAATGTAAAGCTACAGTAAAGGTGCACGGGGTCTTTCCGTCTAGCCGCGGGGAGATTGCATCTTCACAAACATTTCAACTTCGCTGAGTCCCAGGAGGAGACAGTGTGGCCATCGTTACGCCATTCGTGCAGGTCGGAACTTACCCGACAAGGAATTTCGCTACCTTAGGACCGTTATAGTTACGGCCGCCGTTTACCGGGGCTTCAATCAAGAGCTTGCACCCCATCATTTAACCTTCCGGCACCGGGCAGGCGTCACACTCTATACGTCCACTTTCGTGTTTGCAGAGTGCTATGTTTTTAATAAACAGTCGCAGCCACCTTTTCATTGCAACCCCTTTCCGCTTCACACGCGAGGTGCTACACGTACAAGGGGCACACCTTCTCCCGAAGTTACGGTGCTATTTTGCCGAGTTCCTTCTCCTGAGTTCTCTCAAGCGCCTTAGAATTCTCATCCCACCCACCTGTGTCGGTTTACGGTACGGTCTTTAATCAACTGAAGCTTAGTGGCTTTTCCTGGAAGCATGGTATCGCTCACTTGGCACTCCGAAGAGTGTTGCGTTATCACGTCTCAACTCAGCTGCCCGGATTTGCCAAAGCAGCATGTCTACACGCTTGAACCGGGACATCCAACACCCGGCTGAGTTAACCTTCTTCGTCCCCACATCGCATTGAAAAAAGGTACTGGAATTTTAACCAGTTTCCCATCAGCTACGCATTTCTGCCTCACCTTAGGGGCCGACTCACCCTGCGCCGATGAACGTTGCACAGGAAACCTTGGGTTTTCGGCGAGGGAGCTTTTCACTCCCTTTATCGCTACTCATGTCAGCATTCGCACTTCCGATACCTCCAGCAGCCTTTACAAGCCACCTTCTCAGGCTTACGGAACGCTCTCCTACCACTTACAAAAATGTAAATCCCTAGCTTCGGTGCACAATTTGAGCCCCGTTACATCTTCCGCGCAGGACGACTCGATCAGTGAGCTATTACGCTTTCTTTAAAGGGTGGCTGCTTCTAAGCCAACCTCCTGACTGTCTGTGCCTTCCCACTTCGTTTCCCACTTAACTGTGTCTTGGGGACCTTAGCTGAGGGTCTGGGTTGTTTCCCTTTTGACACCGGACGTTAGCACCCGATGTCTGTCTCCCACGCTTGCACTCTTTGGTATTCGGAGTTTGCAATGGTTTGGTAAGTCTCAATGACCCCCTAGCCATAACAGTGCTCTACCCCCAAAGGTGATACGTGAGGCACTACCTAAATAGTTTTCGGAGAGAACCAGCTATCTCCAGATTTGTTTAGCCTTTCACCCCTACCCACAGCTCATCCCCTAATTTTTCAACATTAGTGGGTTCGGACCTCCACGAGGTGTTACCCTCGCTTCATCCTGGCCATGGGTAGATCATCTGGTTTCGGGTCTACACCCAGCAACTTGACGCCCTATTAAGACTCGCTTTCGCTGCGCCTCCCCTATTCGGTTAAGCTTGCTACTGAATGTAAGTCGCTGACCCATTATACAAAAGGTACGCAGTCACCCAATATACAAGATATCAGGCTCCCACTGTTTGTATGCATGCGGTTTCAGGATCTATTTCACTCCCCTCCCGGGGTTCTTTTCACCTTTCCCTCACGGTACTTGTTCACTATCGGTCGATTACGAGTATTTAGCCTTGGAGGATGGTCCCCCCATATTCAGACAGGATTTCACGTGTCCCGCCCTACTTATCTCAATCCTAGTTCCACATCTAAACTTTCATCTACAGGACTATCACCTACTATGGTTTAACTTTCCAGAAAATTCGATTAGTTTAAATGCTAAATATTGACGGCTTTTCCCATTTCGCTCGCCACTACTTTGGGAATCTCAGTTGATTTCTTTTCCTCTGGTTACTTAGATGTTTCAGTTCACCAGGTTCGCCACACTTAACCTATATATTCAGTTAAGGTTGATCCTTGCTTAATCAATTCTTATTAATTAAAAATCGATTAAGCAAGGATCGGGTTTCCCCATTCGGACATCTCCGGATCATAGCTTGTTTGCCAGCTTCCCGAAGCTTTTCGCAGGCTTCCACGTCCTTCATCGCCTGTAATCGCCAAGGCATCCACCACATGCACTTATTCACTTGATCCTATAACTTTAAAACTTTTACTATAAATATTAAAATTAATAGATAAAATTCGTTATAGGTAAAGATTTTAGCAATAAATGAATTCTAAATTTGCAATGTTGATACAATCTAACCCTATTCATACAAGTTTGTATTTTTTATATTTATATTATATTCACACCTAAATTTTGGTGGGTGATACACATAAATATATCTAATACAAATCACATGAATATTTAATACTTTCCAAATTTTTAAAGAACAAAATTTACAAAAAACAAAGCTTTTGAACTCTTGCCAAGATTATTGACATGATTATACAAGCATCCCAAATCCCAACAAACCAAAATAATATTTTGGTGGAGGTGAACGGGATCGAACCGATGACCCCCTGCTTGCAAAGCAGGTGCTCTCCCAGCTGAGCTACACCCCCATCTTGTTGGTGGTGGGTCTGGGTGGACTTGAACCACCGACCCCACGCTTATCAAGCGTGTGCTCTAACCAACTGAGCTACAGACCCTTCATGAGTCTAAGCGCCATCTTTAATCTTAATCAAGACACAAGTTTAGATTCTGATTATTGGTTCTTAGCTCTGTCTTTTATAAACAATCGATAGGTTGTGAGTACTTCACTTGGATTTCTCTTGAAAGGAGGTGATCCAGCCGCAGGTTCCCCTACGGCTACCTTGTTACGACTTCACCCCAGTCATGAATCTCACCGTGGCAAACGCCCTCCTTGCGGTTAGACTATCTGCTTCTGGTGAAACCCACTCCCATGGTGTGACGGGCGGTGTGTACAAGACCCGGGAACGTATTCACCGCGACATGCTGATCCGCGATTACTAGCGATTCCGACTTCACGGAGTCGAGTTGCAGACTCCGATCCGGACTACGACGCGCTTTCTGAGATTAGCTCCCCCTCGCGGGTTGGCAACCCTCTGTACGCGCCATTGTATTACGTGTGAAGCCCTACCCATAAGGGCCATGAGGACTTGACGTCATCCCCACCTTCCTCCGGTTTGTCACCGGCAGTCTCATTAAAGTGCCCAACTAAATGATGGCAATTAATGACAAGGGTTGCGCTCGTTGCGGGACTTAACCCAACATCTCACGACACGAGCTGACGACAGCCATGCAGCACCTGTGTTAGCGTTCCCGAAGGCACTAATCTATCTCTAGAAAATTCGCTACATGTCAAGGGTAGGTAAGGTTTTTCGCGTTGCATCGAATTAATCCACATAATCCACCGCTTGTGCGGGTCCCCGTCAATTCCTTTGAGTTTTAATCTTGCGACCGTACTCCCCAGGCGGTCAACTTCACGCGTTAGCTACGTTACCAAGCCTAGTAAGGCCCAACAACTAGTTGACATCGTTTAGGGCGTGGACTACCAGGGTATCTAATCCTGTTTGCTCCCCACGCTTTCGTGCATGAGCGTCAGTGTTAACCCAGGGGGCTGCCTTCGCCATCGATGTTCTTCCATATCTCTACGCATTTCACTGCTACACATGGAATTCCACCCCCCTCTGCTACACTCTAGCTTTGTAGTTTCAAACGCAATTCCCAGGTTAAGCCCGGGGATTTCACATCTGACTTACAAAGCCGCCTGCGCACCCTTTACGCCCAGTAATTCCGATTAACGCTTGCACCCTACGTATTACCGCGGCTGCTGGCACGTAGTTAGCCGGTGCTTCTTCTGTCGATACCGTCATGAATTGTGATTATTCGTCACAATCTTTTCTTCTCGACTGAAAGAGCTTTACAACCCGAAGGCCTTCTTCACTCACGCGGCATTGCTGGATCAGGCTTGCGCCCATTGTCCAAAATTCCCCACTGCTGCCTCCCGTAGGAGTCTGGGCCGTGTCTCAGTCCCAGTGTGGCTGGTCGTCCTCTCAGACCAACTACTGATCGTTGCCTTGGTAGGCCTTTACCCCACCAACTAGCTAATCAGGCATCGGCCGCTCCAAAAGCACAAGGTCTTACGATCCCCTGCTTTCCTCCTCAGAGAATATGCGGTATTAGCACATCTTTCGATGCGTTATCCCCCACTTCTGGACACGTTCCGATGCATTACTCACCCGTCCGCCACTCGCCACCAGGTGCAAGCACCCGTGCTGCCGTTCGACTTGCATGTGTAAAGCATGCCGCCAGCGTTCAATCTGAGCCAGGATCAAACTCTTCAGTTTAATTCTGCTAAAACTCCGCTTGACGTTTATGTGTGTATACAATCTGATTCAATAAACCTGATTGCACATTTTGTCTAGCGTACTTTATCTTGCCTTGATCTTTCTTAATCCAGAAAGATCTTCATATTATCTATCACAAGAAAAGTACTCACACCTATCGATTGTTGATTTTTAAAGAACAATTTGCTGTATCGCTGCTATGCGTTATCAGCAAAGAAGAGGGATTATACAGGAGTTACAGGCCTGGTCAATACCCTTTCATGATCATTTTTGGAGACCAAACGTATAACACTACGTTCTTTTCGAAAAATATACATAATATACAATACCATTCACTTTTTTCTCATTTTCCAGGCAAAACAAAAAATAATTTAATTATTTTCAACAAAAATAACTCAATACAATCCAGTTTTGAACAAAACTAATTAAATCAAAATATTAGCGTGATGAATCAGGAAAGCTGATAATATGCGCCGTTCCTTTTATAAAAGTTTTATTCATTAAATTACGTAATGCCAATGGAAATTCAGTTTGCAAGCGCAGCATTATTTCGGTCAGATTCTCGCGATAATAAACCGCCTCATACACAATCGGTTGATCCAATGCCGATCTTTCCTGCCGCTGAAAGTTTTGCCAGGCAATATCTATCCAGCACTTACGTTCGCCATCGATAAAAACAAATTCCTTCGCATCAATAATCGCCATATACTGCATACTGCGAATAGGTACAAATAAATGACTACTCTCGTTTCGCGAGAACAATGTTATCGCTTGATTGTAAGTACTCGCGGGCAATTGACGAGTGACACGGGTTATTTCATCATTCCTATAACAAGTGATTTCCATGACCTAAAATCATATCCAGAATTCGATTTATTAATACATTCATAATACCTTATCATTTACCGTGACATTTTCAAATATCACATAGGTGACTACTTTGCTTACAGCCGGGTTCTAAGTAAATTACTTGATCAACAAAATACCCATCATTCACAAAGTAACAGCAACATGACAATCCATAAAAAACTTTTCAATAATTTGCTTTCAAAACTTGGACCGGGATTACTGTACGCAGGTGCGGCTGTTGGCGTTTCGCATTTAGTGCAATCCACGCGCGCCGGAGGCATGTTTGGATTTGACCTATTGATCGCCATTGTCATTATTCATCTCATTAAATATCCCTTCTTTGAATTTGGTCCGCGATATACCGCTGCCACAGGCAGAAATATTTTACATGGCTACCACAAGCTGGGTGTATGGGCGGTATGGGTTTATTTGCTGATGACTATTTCAACCATGCTCATCGTTCAGGCGGCAGTAACCGTTGTTACAGCAGGGCTGTTTACACATATATTTGGACTTGAAGAACTCGGCGGCCATGAACCACAAGTTGTTGCAGCGATAATCAGCAGTCTGATACTGATTATCTGTTTTACGTTACTGGCCAGCGGACGATACATTTTGCTGGATAGACTGATCAAAATTATTATTCTGGTGCTGTCCGTAACATCCCTAGTCGCCGTAATTGCGTTACTCTTTGACAATCCAGGGCATTATTCGAATGGCACTATTCATTTCGATATCACGGATGCCGCCCATCTTTTATTTCTTGCCGCTTTCCTCGGCTGGATGCCCGCTCCGGTAGAAATTTCTGTATGGCACTCGGTTTGGTCAGAAAGCAAAAACGAAAATGAAGGCAAAGTCGCCAGTATGAAAGAGGCGCTATTTGATTTCCGCGTTGGCTTTATTGGAACCGCCTTTCTGGCAATGTGCTTTCTGACACTCGGCGCACTGGTCATGTATGGGAGCGGTGTTGAATTTGCACCCGGCGGTGCAGCATTTGCTGAACAATTACTGGATATGTATAAACAAGCGCTTGGCGACTGGGCCTACCCGATTGTCGCGATTGCTGCACTGACTACCATGTTCAGCACGACTT
Source organism: Burkholderiales bacterium (assembly GCA_024235795.1). GTDB lineage: Bacteria > Pseudomonadota > Gammaproteobacteria > Burkholderiales > Nitrosomonadaceae > Nitrosomonas. The sequence continues at coordinate 114,557 of JACKLR010000003.1, forward strand.
TAACATTGCTTGACGCATTTCCGCGCACCATCGGCATGTCACTCGAACTGATATCGCCACAGCGATTCCAACATCGCACAAATCGATCCATATATATCATTTGGCTGTTGATCACCATTGCCGGAACGCTTTCGTTGCTGTTCTTTTTCATGCCGTCCATGAGTGACATGGTCAAAATTGCCACGGTCATCGCATTTGTGGCTGCGCCCGTACTGGCCATACTCAATACATTAGCGATGCTCGACAAATCAATTCCGGAGCAGCATCGTCCAGGCAAGCTCATGTTGATTTGGTGTATTTTGGGACTGACTGCATTGATCGGTTGTTCTGTCGGTTACTTATGGTTAATGTAACGATTTCTCCAATATCATACCGGTAAATTCTTTTTTGAAGCCGCCCTTTCAGGTATAAACAAAAGTATCCCTATCATCTTGCCCTGATGCAGACAAACAATCCAAAAGAATTTACATCAACGCACAAAAACCTGAAAACCATAACCACGCTGCTGCCTTATTTATGGGAATTCAAGACGCGGGTTATCCTGGCTTTGAGCCTGCTGGTACTGGCAAAACTGGCCAGCGTTTCTGTACCTCTGGTGTTAAAAGATATTGTCGATGCCTTGAATCAGCCACGGGCCATGCTGATGCTGCCTGTTCTTTTATTGGTCGGTTACGGCCTGTTACGGCTGTGCACCACGCTTTTCGGTGAATTGCGCGATGCCATATTCGCCAAGGTCACACAACGGGCTATTCGACGCATTGCCAACAAAGTATTCGGGCATTTGCATACGCTGTCGCTACGTTTCCACCTTGAACGGCAAACTGGCGGCGTTTCCCGGGATATTGAGCGCGGCACGCGTGGCATCTCATTTCTGTTGAATTTCATGTTGTTCAACATCCTGCCAACAATACTGGAAATCAGTCTGGTCATGGCAATTCTCATCAATCAATATGACATCCGGTTTGCCGGCATTATTTTTATCACGCTGCTGGCCTATATTGCATTGACCCTGGTTGTCACAGAATGGCGCATGATCTTCCGCCGCACCATGAATACCATGGATTCCAAAGCAAACACCCAGGCTATCGACAGCCTGCTGAACTATGAGACAGTCAAATACTTCGGCAATGAAGCATGGGAAAGCAGACGCTATGATGAAAATCTGCAAACATGGGAAAAAGCCGCCATCCGTAACCAGGTTTCACTTGCCGCATTAAACTCCGGCCAAAGCGCAATCATCGCCGTGGGCATCACGTTACTGATGTTTCTGGCCGCTGATCACGTCATCGAGGGCACCATGACCATAGGCGACCTGGTTCTGATCAACGCGTATCTGTTGCAATTGTATATGCCACTGCATTTTCTGGGTTTTGTCTACCGGGAAATCAGACACTCTCTCGCAGATATGGAACGGATGTTTTATCTGCTCGATGAGAACCGGGAAATCCAGGATAAACCAAACGCCCGGACACTGGATGCACATAATCCGGCCATACGCTTTGACCATGTCAATTTTGGCTATGATGCCAACCGCCAGATACTGTTTGATGTCAGCTTTAATATTCCAGCCAATCAAAATATAGCAGTTGTCGGGCAAAGTGGTTCCGGAAAATCCACGCTCGCGCGTTTGCTGTTTCGCTTTTACGATGTACAGTCTGGATCCATACACATCAACAATCAGGATGTCCGCGATGTCACGCAACACAGTCTACGGGCTGCTATGGGCATCGTTCCGCAGGATACCGTACTGTTCAACGACAGCATTTATTACAACATCGCCTATGGCCGCCCCGATGCCACCACCGAAGAAGTCTACGCCGCGGCAAAGTCGGCGCATATCCATGATTTCATCGAAAGCCTGCCAGGCAAATATGAAACCATAGTCGGCGAACGCGGCCTGAAACTCTCAGGCGGTGAAAAACAGCGCGTTGCAATCGCGCGCACCATTTTAAAAAATCCGGCCATCCTGATTTTCGATGAAGCCACTTCGGCACTGGACTCCAGTTCTGAAAAACAGATACAGGCAGAACTCAAGCGCATCGCCAAAAACCGCACCACGCTGACCATCGCCCACCGCCTCTCCACAATCGCCGACGCAGACCAGATCCTGGTCATGGAAAACGGCCGTATCATTGAACAAGGCACGCATTCTCAATTGCTTGCCGCCAATCAGACTTACGCCCGCATGTGGGCATTGCAGCAACAGGAACAAAGCGAACATGTCCAGCAAAACACCTGATAAAACGATACAACCAGCGTAAAATCCAAATTCTTCCAAATAGCCTTAGCCGATATTGGGCCTGGATTCAACCCATTCGCGCAACGCCACATAATCCACTTTCCCCGTCGCCAGCAACGGAATTTCATCAATGGTTAAAATCACTCTTGGTATGCTTAACTCACTGATGCCATTTTGTCTGGCATAGCTGACCAGCATTTCACGCTGCACTTCGGGCATTGTTGTAACCAGAATAATTTGCTCGCCTTTCTTCGGATCGGGAAAATGCGTAACCGCATGGCTGTAATCCGGCCACATTTGGTTGACATAGTTTTCAACTGCGGCCAGCGACACCATTTCTCCACCGACTTTGGCGAAACGTTTGACACGGCCTTTAATAGTCAGATAACCCATTTCATCAATCGATACGATATCGCCTGTATCGTACCAACCGTCATCCGGTGATTGCAGTACACCCGGTTGATCTGACAGATAGTATCCTTTCATGATATTAGGCCCTGCGACCAGCAGCTTGCCACCATCTTCAATGCCCGGTATCGCTTCCAGCCGATGCGTAATGCCCGGCAGCAGGCGGCCGACCGTACCGGGCCGGCTATGCATCGGTGTATTGAGACTCAGAACAGGCGCTGTTTCCGTTGCGCCATATCCTTCAAAAATACGCACGCCAAATTTTTCCGCCCAGAGCTTGCGGTTTTCCTCGCGCAATTTCTCCGCCCCGGAAAAAACATAACGGACGCTCTGGAAATCATACGCATGCGCAAACCGCGCGTATCCGGAAAGAAATGTATCGGTCCCGAACATCAAGGTTGCATTGGTATCGTAGACGAGTTCCGGAATAATGCGATAATGCAGGGGCGAAGGGTAAAGAAAGGTATGGATTCCCGCCAGAACAGGCAAAAGCGTTCCGGCCGTCAATCCGAACGAATGAAAAACCGGCAACGCATTAAACGCGATATCGGTCGGACCAAAATCAATCCGTGAAGAAACCTGAAAACAATTGGCCCGGATATTTCTATGACTGAGCACCACACCCTTGGGCACATCTTCCGAGCCCGACGTAAACAGGATCACCGCTGTCTCATCCGAATCGGGGTTTTTATTCATGAGCCGATAGACTGTCTGCGGCATCAGATAGGCCAGCGAGCCCTTTATCTTGTCCAGAATGGAAATTTGACGCGCCAGGTCTTCAAGATAAACAGTTTTAATCTGATGGGATTCCAGATTCTCAATTAAATGCGTTAACTTACCCATCATCACAAAGCGCCTGGAAGTAATCACGGTAGCCACGACCGCTGTTTTGCACGCGGAAAGCAGGTTTTTTTCGCTGGTGGAATAATTCAGCATTGCCGGTATCCGGCCATAAGCCTGTAATCCGAAGAAACAAATCAGTGTGCCGACCATATTCGGCAGCAAGACACCGATAGCTTTATTTCTGCCGGCATGCTTACTCAATACCGTACCCAGCACAAAACTGCGGAAAATGAGTTGCCTGTAGGTAACCGGTTTGCGCTCCACATCCTCGGCGATGATATGGTGGACGCCATGAATCCTGCCGGCATCAAGTAATGACTGAAACACGGTCTGACGCAGACTGTTACTCTGGAACATCATGGTGGACATGACATCATAGAGCTTGATACCCGCCAATTGACGCCTTTTCCTGCCGCGAAGATCATCAGGCAAATCAAACTGCACTGGCGGCATTACTGTCAGGATAATTTTTGGAAACATGCGGATGCGCACCTTGCCGCGCAGCCTGGAAAAAGGCGTATACTGCGCACCGGAAATGGTGACCGGCAGCACCCGCGCTGCGGTTTTATCCGCGATCATTGCCGGCCCTTCATAGATTTTCATCAGCGAGCCGGTAACGGTTAACCGGCCTTCCGGGAAAATCACAATTCTGCGCCCTTTCCTGACCCGGTCGATCAACACCCGTGTCGACATGGGACTTCCCGGATCGACCGCAATGGTATCGGCCAGAAACAGGAAAGGCCGCAACCACCAACGCCTGGCGATATAGGTGTTAATCGCAAAACTGACATGATACGGAATACTTGCGCCAATCAATGCCGCATCCAGAAATGACAAGTGATTGGCAACGATAATGGTTTTACCATCCATTTTATGAAAATGTTCCTCGCCTCTGATCTCCAACCGGTAACAGACATGAAAAATCCAGCGCAGAACAGACTTGACCAAATCTTCCGGCAGCAGGCTGGAAATATAAATCGCCACAATACCATTGATAATGGCGATCACCAGAAACACGTCGATCACGGTAAAATCATTCGCAAGCAGAATGCTGATACCCGCGGCGGAAGCCACCATGAACAAGGCGTTCATGATATTGTTCGCGGCAAACGTGCGCGACATATGCGATTTCTCCGCACGATCCTGGATAATCGCGTAAAGCGGGACTATATATAGTCCACCACAGATTGAAATGCCCAGCACATCAAAAAGAATACGCCAATGGGTAACCGATTCCAGAAAAAGACCGGCCCCGATTAATATTTCTGCACTGCTGCCCACCAATTGGCTACTGGCTAAAAACATATCGACGGTAAACACAGTCATCCCCAGAATACCCAAAGGCACATATGTTGCAACTACATCCCCCTTGAGTAACCGGTTACACAATAATGCGCCTATTGCTATCCCGACAGTAAACGTGGCTAAAAAAAGCATCACAACCTGCTCATTGCCACCGATAATCTCTTTGGTAAACGTTGGGAGCTGGGATAAGAAGCTTGCGCCAAACAACCAGAACCACGAAATTCCCAAAATAGCGCGAAAAATTATGGAATACCGGCGCACCTGCTGGATAACGACACTGGTTTCATGCAAAAAGTTATACCGGATTTTCAAGGCCGCATCCGCCGGATTTGTCGGCGGGATAGATAAACTGCTGATCAACCCGAGTACAGCGACAACAATCGCGACAATTGAAATAATCAGAGCGCCGTTTTCCATCATAATCAGCAGGCCGCCGCAAATAGTGCCCAACAGGATTGCAATAAATGTACTGCTGTCGATGAGCGCATTTCCGCCAATCAATTCATTTTCCTGCAGCTGATCGGGCAAAATACCGTATTTAAGCGGACCGAAAAAAGCCGATTGCGTACCCATCAAAAACAAAATCAGCATCAACAGCCAGGTTTGCTCCAGATAAAAACCCAGCGCCGCGCCCAGCATCAGCACAATCTCGACCCACTTGATCATGCGGATCAGACGCGCCTTGTCGTATTTATCCGCAATCTGACCGGCAATGGCTGAAAACAGGAAAAATGGCAAAATAAAAATACCTGCAGCTATGGTGATCATGATTTGCGGACTCAGCAACGATTGCGTAACCACTGTGTAGGTAATCAATATAACCAGCGCGTTCTTGAACATATTGTCATTAAACGCACCCAGAAACTGGGTCAAAAAAAGCGGTAAAAAACGCCGGGTTTTAAGCAAGTGCCATTGATCGGGATACATCGATTGCCTCCACAAGGATAATCAACACTATAGATTTTAATGCTACTGTTGCCAAAAAAACCACTCAGTCATTTCTAATCTGGATTTCCGGTTAGTTTCACATTATCTCCTTGATCACAAAACGCATGACCAGGCCGTTCGAAACCCTTAAATTTCGCCCCGCCAACAAAAATTGCAAAAAATATTTGACAAAAATACCCGAATTTATATACTACCCATTACGTATCTCTGAACAACAGATACTATATATTGTGGTTTTAACCGTTTTCGAGATTTTCAGATTTCGCTTGATATTGTCCTGATAACGCGTTGGAATCATAGCGGTTTATCTCATACCAATGATACAGGGAGAATCGAAAACAATGCAGCTAGTCACAGAAACTTCAGCCCAGCAACCCGTTTCCAAACACAGTGCTTTTCCGGATATTCATACCGATCAGGAAAAATATTCGCACTATAAAGTCATTCGCCGCAATGGTGCGGTCGTCGCATTTGAACCGGTTAAAATTTCTGTCGCCATGACCAAAGCATTTATTGCAGTCGATGGCGGTCAGGGTGCTGCATCCGTTCGTGTTCGTGAACTCGTAACGCGCCTGACCCAGGATGTCGTCAGTGCATTGTTGCGCCGCAAACCCGAAAGCGGCACGTTCCATATCGAAGATATTCAGGATCAGGTGGAGCTGGCGCTGATGCGTTCCGGCGAACATGATGTCGCGCGCGCCTATGTGCTTTACCGTGAAGAACGTGCACGCGAGCGGGCCAGATTAAAGGAAAAGACTGCTGCAAAAGCCCAGGAAGAAACGCTTTATGTTACCGATAAAGGGCAAAGAATACCGCTCGACCTCGCCCGGTTGACTGCCTTGATCGAGTCATCCTGCACCGCCCTGGGCGATGCCGTCAATCCATCCCTGATTCTCAAGGCTACGCTTCGCGAACTCTACGACGGTGTTACTGTTGAGGAAGTCAGAAAATCAGCAATTATGTCGGCTCGCGTTCTGATTGAAAAAGAACCTGCCTACGGCTATGTCACCGCACGCCTGCTGTTGAACAACATCCGCGCGGAAGTCCTCGGCGAAGAAGTCTCTCACGAAGCGATGCAGTCGCAATACGCCGAGTATTTCCCGTCCTTTATCAAAAAAGGCATTGAGGCCGGACTGCTCGATGACCGGCTTGCCCAGTTCGATCTGAAAAAACTGTCCAAAGCCCTGCAGGCCGACCGCGATCTGCAGTTTGACTATCTCGGGCTGCAAACGCTGTACGACCGCTATTTCCTGCATATCAAGGAAAAGCGCATCGAACTGCCGCAGGCATTTTTCATGCGCGTCGCCATGGGGCTGGCGCTTAATGAAATCGACCGTGAAACGCGCGCAATAGAATTTTACAATGTCCTGTCCAGTTTCGATTTCATGAGCTCGACGCCAACGCTGTTCAATTCCGGCACCTGCCGCTCGCAATTGTCTTCCTGCTATCTCACCAGCGTATCCGACGACCTCGACGGCATTTATGAAGCCATCAAGGAAAACGCACTGCTTTCCAAATATGCCGGCGGTCTGGGCAACGACTGGACGGCGGTGCGCGCAATGGGTTCGCGTATCAAGGGTACCAACGGCAAATCGCAAGGTGTCGTACCGTTTCTTAAAGTGGTTTCCGATACTGCTGTAGCGGTCAATCAGGGTGGCAAACGCAAAGGCGCGGTGTGCGCTTATCTGGAATGCTGGCATCTGGACATCGAGGAATTTCTGGAATTGCGCAAAAACACCGGCGACGACCGCCGCCGCACGCATGACATGAATACCGCCACATGGATCCCCGATCTGTTCATGAAGCGCGCCATGGAAGGCGGCGAATGGACGCTGTTCTCGCCGTCAGAAGTACCCGATCTGCACGAAAAATTCGGCCGCCAGTTTGAAGAAGCGTATCTGGCTTACGAAGACAAAGCGGCGCGCGGCGAAATCGAACTGCACAAAACAATTCCCGCAGTGCAGCTTTGGCGCAAAATGCTCAGCATGCTGTTTGAAACAGGCCATCCGTGGATCACTTTCAAGGATCCGTGCAACGTACGTTCGCCACAAAACCACGTTGGCGTGGTGCACAGTTCCAATCTGTGCACGGAAATCACGCTCAACACCAGCGAAAAGGAAATTGCCGTATGCAACCTGGGTTCAGTCAATCTGGTCGCGCACCTGAACAACGGCGAACTGGACAGGGACAAACTCAAGCGCACCATCCGCACGGCGATGCGCATGCTCGACAATGTCGTGGATATCAATTTCTACGCCGTACCCAAAGCAAGGAATGCCAACCTGCGGCACCGCCCGGTCGGATTGGGCATTATGGGCTTTCAGGATTGCCTGCACCGTTTAGGCATCCCTTATTCTTCGGCCGAGGCCGTCGAATTCGCCGACCGCTCGATGGAAAGCGTCGCCTATGAAGCTTACTGGGCTTCCAGCGAACTTGCCAAGGAACGCGGCAGCTACAGCACGTATAAAGGCAGTCTGTGGGACAGAGGCATTCTGCCGCACGAATCGCTCAGTCTGTTGGAAGAAGAACGCGGCGGTTATGTCGAAGCAGACTTGTCCACCTCGCTGGACTGGGAGGCATTACGCAAACAGATCAAAAAACACGGCATGCGCAATTCCAACTGCCTGGCGATCGCGCCGACGGCGACGATTTCCAATATAATCGGCGTTTCGGCAAGTATCGAGCCGACCTATCAGAATCTCTACGTCAAATCCAATCTGTCCGGCGAGTTTACCATTGCCAACAAATCGCTGGTCAGCGATCTGAAACAGCGCAATCTGTGGGATGAAGTCATGATCGCCGACCTCAAATATTTTGACGGCGCAATCAGCAAGATCGACCGCATACCGGACGAAATCCGCACACTATACGCCACCGCTTTTGAAATGGACCCCCGCTGGCTCATCGAAGCGGCCGCACGGCGCCAGAAATGGATTGATCAGGCGCAGTCGCTCAATATCTATATGTCGGGCGTTTCCGGCAAAAAGCTCGACGAAACATACAAACTGGCCTGGCTGCGCGGTTTGAAAACGACGTATTATCTGCGCTCTATGGGCGCGACAGCTGCGGAAAAATCCACGGTGCAGGCGGGCTCGCTCAACGCCGTTCCCGTGAATGGCGGCATTTCCAGCGACGGCAATCTGGCGGCAACGGCCGAAATCAAATACTGCGCCATTGACGACGAAAGCTGCGAATCCTGCCAATAGGCTAACCGGCGTAATTGTGATCAAAGAAAGAATTCAAGAAAAGGAGTAAAAGCATGCTGATATTTGAAGACGAGCCAACGCAAACGAAAAAACCCGTAAATCCCGCAAACCCCGGCAATCTTGCCGGCCCCTTGTTCAATGACTCGTTACCTGTCGGCAGCCATTATGCGCATGAAGACGCCACTGAAACACCCGCAGTTCAAGCGGATAATGCCGCCAACAACACCGGCGATGCGCCTGTCGCGGGCAGTCAGCAGCGCCGCGTCAGGGTGGAAGACAAAAAAATCATCAATTGCAGCGCCGATGTCAACCAACTGGTGCCGTTCAAATATAAATGGGCCTGGGAAAAATACCTCTCCGCCTGCGCCAACCACTGGATGCCGCAGGAAATCAACATGAGCCGCGATATCGCGTTGTGGAAAGACCCCAACGGCCTGACCGAGGACGAGCGCCGCATCGTCAAGCGCAACCTGGGTTTCTTCGTCACCGCCGATTCACTGGCGGCCAACAACATTGTGCTCGGCACCTACCGCCATATCACCAACCCGGAATGCCGCCAGTATTTGTTGCGCCAGGCGTTTGAAGAAGCGATTCATACCCATGCGTACCAGTATATTGTCGAATCGCTCGGTCTTGACGAAGGCGAAATTTTCAATGCCTATCATGAAATCGAATCCATCCGCGACAAGGATGAATTCCTGATTCCGTTTATCGATACACTGACCGATCCGGACTTTAAAACCGGCACGACGGAAACCGATCAGCAACTGCTCAAAAGCCTGATCGTATTCGCGTGCATTATGGAGGGTCTGTTTTTTTACGTCGGCTTTGCACAGATTCTGGCGCTTGGGCGGCAAAACAAAATGACCGGCTCGGCTGAACAATACCAATATATTCTGCGCGACGAATCGATGCACTGCAATTTCGGCATCGATGTTATCAACCAGATTAAAATGGAAAATCCGCACCTCTGGACCAAGGCTTTCCGTGAGGAGATTCTCGCATTGATGCGCAAGGCCGTTACCCTGGAATACCGCTACGCGGAAGACACCATGCCGCGCGGCGTGCTGGGTTTGAACGCACCGATGTTCAAGGAATATCTGCGCTATATCGCCAACCGCCGTTGCCAGCAGATCGGTCTGGATACGCTGTTCCCGGATGCGAACAACCCGTTCCCGTGGATGTCCGAGATGATCGATCTGAAAAAAGAGAAGAATTTCTTTGAGACGCGGGTTATTGAGTATCAGACCGGTGGCGCACTCTCCTGGGATTGATTTATTGCCTGCGCAAGCGAATTGCTGCGTTGGGCGGTACTCAGAAACTCGCCTATCTAAATGATATGTCTCGTTTCCTGCGTTCCGTCCGCCTTGCACTTCTCTTGCTCGGCTAATAACTCAGGTACTTTTTAGCTCGATAACAGGGTAAACAAACATGAACTACCGCGAAGAACGTGACGCCATGGGCGTCATGCAAGTGCCCGCAACCGCGCTGTGGGGCGCGCAGACGCAGCGCTCGCTGGAAAACTTCAAGATTTCCGGCGAACAGATGCCGCCCGCGCTGATACAGGCGCTGGCGCAGGTCAAGCGTAGCGCCGCCACCGTCAATCATGAGCTAGGCCTGCTCAATGCGGCAACCACCGCGGCGATTATTCAGGCGGCGGATGAAGTCATCGGCGGCCAGCATGACGACGAGTTTCCGCTGGTCATCTGGCAGACCGGTTCGGGCACGCAGACCAACATGAACATGAACGAAGTGCTCGCCAACCGCGCATCGGAACTGCTCGGCGGCGAACGCGGCATGGATCGCAAGGTGCACCCCAACGACGACGTCAACAAAGGTCAATCGTCCAACGACGTGTTTCCGACGGCGATGCATGTCGCCGCGGTGCAAGGCATCCACCACCAGTTGATACCCGCTATCAACCTGCTGCGCGGCACGCTGGCCGGAAAAGCCGAAGCGTTTTCAGACATCGTCAAAATCGGCCGCACGCATCTGCAGGACGCCACACCGCTCACGCTCGGACAGGAATTTTCCGGCTATGTCGCGCAACTCGATCACGGCCTAAAGCATGTCGAAGCCGCCCTGCCCCATTTGCACGAACTCGCGCTCGGCGGCACCGCCGTCGGCACCGGACTGAACGCGCATCCCGAATTTGCCAAACGTGTCGCCGATGAAATTGCTTATCTGACCAAACTGCCGTTCGTCACCGCGCCAAACAAGTTTGAAGCGCTGGCCAGCAACGACGCACTCGTCCATGCGCATGGCGCATTGAAAACGCTGGCCGCGTCGATGATAAAAATCGCCAATGACATCCGCTGGCTCGCATCGGGCCCGCGTTGCGGCATCGGCGAACTGAAAATCCCCGAAAACGAACCCGGCAGCTCGATCATGCCCGGCAAAGTCAACCCGACCCAGTCGGAAGCCATGACCATGCTGTGCTGCCAGGTCATGGGCAACGACGTTGCGATCAACATGGGCGGTGCGATGGGCAATTTCGAACTCAACGTAATGAAACCGCTGATCATCCATAACTTCCTGCACAGCGTGCGCCTGCTCGCTGACGGCATCACCAGTTTCAACGACCATTGCGCCGTCGGCATCGAAGCCAATCGCGAACGCATCGACCATTTAATGCATAACTCGCTGATGCTCGTCACCGCACTGAATCCGCATATCGGCTACGACAAGGCCGCTGAAATCGCCAAAAAAGCGCACCGCGAAGCGACCACGCTCAAAGCCGCGGCGATTGCCACCGGTTACGTTTCCGCCGAGCAGTTCGATGAGTGGGTTGACCCGCAGAAAATGGTGGGAAAAACGGATTAAAACAAACGGCAAATTAACAATTAACAAAATGATTTAAATAACAAAATCATGTCTGTAATAAAACTTTAACAATTGACCACTAAACTTGCGCTGTATCAAAAAACATTAAAGGAGTATTTATGTTTTGTTATATCAAGGAATGGCCCAACAAAATGGCCACACTCATGACCGCCGACGGCGTGGTGCTGTGCACCTGTGAAACTACCGACGAAGCCCGGAAAGTCTGGCAGGACTGGAAACAGCAGCATTTAAAACCATTTACAGCGGATGCAACCGAGACCGAACTCGAAATATTGCCGTATTCGCCGACGGTTGGGGATTGGTTGAAAGCGGTTGTGGCGGGGTGTTATGTGCGGAAGGAAAAGAAAGTAGTGAATGAATAGGTCAATGTTATTTCAGAAACTTCATTTGCGTAATTTTAGGTTTCAAAAAATTTGAGATTATTTGTAACAAAATTATGCCGCCCGGACCGATCTCCTTATTCGATAAGTCTTTCATCCAGTCATTGAGCATTGACGAATCCGTTTGGTTTGATGCGCTCTATCTTCCCGTGGTCTGCCCAATTTTCTACGCAGAAACGCTTGCTGATCTCTCCAAGGAGATGAAGGGTGACAAAACGGCGGCAGAAGAAGTCGCAAAAATCGCAAATAAGTTCCCGGATATGGGAGGTACTCCATGCTTGGGACATATGGATCTTTGCATTGGCAACTTACTCGGTCATCGAGTTTCGATGAACGGCAGGATAATGACCCCTGGGGGATATCCAGTAAAGGATAGAGGGAAGACGGGATATGTGTTTGATAAATTTCCCGAAGTAGAAGCTTTCAATCGTTGGCAACAGGGAGAGTTTCAATTCGTGGAAGATAATCTTGCCAGATTCTGGCGAGCATCAGTAACAAACCTAGACCTAAACAAACAAGCAGAAATATTCAGGTCTGCCGGAATAGATAACAAAACTTGCAAGTCTCTTGATGACGCTAAAGGTATAGCGTCTCAAATTATACATGTGTCAAAACCATTCGATCAGATGGCATTGCTGGTGCATTTCTTAAATATTCCACCAGAGTTCCAGCAAGAAATACTAAAACGATGGAATCTAATGAATTATCCACCGTTAGCAATATTCGCACCTTATGCTGCCTTTGTTCTCGAGGTCGAACTCTTCTTTCAGATTGCCGTCGCTTCAAAACTGATAGCGTCTGAGAGACCTTCCAATCGTGTAGACATCTCGTATTTGTTTTACTTGCCTTTCTGCATGATTTTCATTTCATCTGACAAGTTGCACCGCCGCTGCGCTGCACATTTTCTAAGGCACGATCAAGAATTTGTTTGGGGCCAGGATTTAAAGACCGACTTGGGCCGGATAAACAAGAGACATTTGTCGCTACCGGAAGAGACGAAGCAGATTGGCGTACTCAGCTTTGCGAACGGTCCGCCTAAAGAAGCTGGATTTTTGACGACCGAATTGTGGGATAAGCACATGAACCCAAGTTGGAGGGATCGTCAGGAAATTCGCCACCAAATGCCCAACAATAGCCCCAATCTCGTATCTTCAATGAGAAATATCGGAGATGCCCCACCGACCAAAACCGAGGAAGTAGATTTAAATGATATTCAGAGTATGACTCTTAAAAGAATGGTGAGGAAGAAAAAAGGCAGTTGGTTTCAAATTCATCGGAATATAAGACATGATGTGTGAATGGCAAGGTCATCGATCATCTCGATTGAATCTCCAATATAGAATCATTTATAAAGTTGACCACGAAAATATATGGATACAGGTTGTGAAAATAACGCCTCATGACTACAGGAAGGATTAATCATGAAAGATTATCGTAAAGCTAAAAAATCAATCGATATCAGCGTCGGTGATTCTGTCAGGATTATTCGTGAACTGCAGGACTTAAGCCAGAATAAATTGGCTGAATTAACGGGCATTCCCCAGTCCACCCTATCCGCAATAGAAAACAATCATGTCAGACTTGGCGTGGAACGGGCAAAAGTTCTGGCAAAAGCCCTAAACTGTCATCCAGCCGTTCTGGTCTTTCCAGGTTGGGAAATTGAGAACGAAAATGCGGCCTAATCAGCTCGGTAGAGTGCAATAACTGAAAGGCATTGCGCCATATAATTCACCCACTGGTGCAATGCACTGCGTTTATTGCACCTTACGAGTTCATCTGCAAAATGTAAGGTTGCTATAAATTAGTGATTATTTGTATCGAAATGTAAATACATGATTATTTTTCGGATGAAAGATTTTATGCGGATAATTATGATTTTTTACTTTTTTGTCTAATTTTAGTTAGGCGACAGCGAAAGATGGATCTAAAACCGCTACACATACCACTAATTATCATATTGATTGTTGTCCTGTCGCCACTCATCGTCTTCTATGCACTTATCTATGCTGCCTTGACCCTCTACATACGAATCTGGGCGTGGATAGCCTTTCGACGCCACGGCAAAACCGTTTTGTTTGTTTATTCGAACAATCCGAGTTGGCAGGAATATATTGAAACCCACATTCTTCCGGTTATCTCCGAACAGTCCTACATTCTAAATTGGTCTGAACGCAAGACTTGGTCTTGGTCTCAGAAGTCAGCATTAAATTATTGCCTAGGTAGCCGGGAGTTCTGTCCGGCAGCCGTCAAATTCTCGGGTCTTTGGAAAACTACTACGATTCTATTTTTCGGTGCATTCAAAAGGCACAAGAAAGGACACTCAGCTGAACTTCTCGCACGAGAAAGGGAATTACGCGAATGTATTCAAACTGCCACTTAATAGTGTTGTCTAAAACCGATACGAAACCATTAAAGAAACACTTAAGTTCGATGAATCAATTTTCACTTGACTATGTTCTCTTGTGGTACAACAAGAACATTCTGCTGTCAATCGGTGTGCTATGTTTCTTTTTAATCGGATGTGCAACGACCGATCCTTTTGCCGGCCTCGACGAATGGAAGGCAATTCAAAGTAAGCATTTTATCGTTTACACCAATGCGAAAGAAACGGTAGCAGTCGATACCGCAAAAGAATTTGAAACATTTCGTGCAACAGCATTGAAAATCACCACAGTTCCGCCGTTTGAGGAACCCTATCCTGTCCGGATTTATCTTTTCAAGGACAAAAAATCATTTGAACCATTCAAGCCTTCAGAAAACACAGCGGGTTATTTTATTTCAGGGAAAAACTATATTGCCTTGTATGCCATTCCTTTTGAAGAGAACCCTCAATACCCAATTGTCTACCACGAATTTATCCATTATCTGATTTCCAAACATCCAGCCAAAATTCCCCGATGGTACGACGAAGGATTGGCAACCCTGTTTGAAACACTCAAGTTTGAAGACGGTGTTGTAACATTTGGTAAGGCGCAATATCATCGCTGGCTGTTTTTGAAACGTCACGCCAAGTGGATTCCGATGGATGAATTCCTCTCTGATCAAGTTAACTATCAGCATAATAAGGGTTTTACGCATGCACATTCACAAGCGTGGGCATTGATGCATTACTTCCTTTACGCCAAACAAGATTCAATGGATAAACTTGGCCGGTATATCTATTTACTGAATAATGATCAAGACTATGATTCAGCCTTGCAGGTAACCTTTGGATTAACACCGGAAGCACTCTTACAAGAAGTAAAAAATTATATTGCCAGCAAAAATCTCCCCTATAGCCGGTTGAGAATCGACAATAGTTTGGTCGACAATTCTCACAGCGTCCGCTCTCTTAAAGCGGATGAAGCTCGGGAAGTAATCCAGGAATTGAAAGAACTTGTGGATACCTTTCGCGATACCGAATGAACAAATGCGCGGCGTCTGCGTCCCGGTCGGGTCTAGAAACGAGGCGCAGCAAATCTTAAGAATCAGGTAGCAAGTCAAACAGCAAAGCAGCCCCCAGAATGATACGTGCAGCGTTGGTACCCATATCGCTAATGCCACTAAGCGAAACGGAACACATGTCAACGATTGATTGACATTCTTTAGCCAATAGGTGGTTATCAAGCAATTTGTTGTGACTGGGTGCCATGTAGGTGTATATTAGAACCCATAATATTTTATGGACTTAGACGATGACAAAACAATCTGTTAACGTTACGCCACCAAACGATGACTGGCTTAATGCTAAGGTGGCGAGCAAGGAATATTCCAATAAGACAGACATCATCAACGATCTCATTCGTCGTGAACGTGAACGGGAAGAAAAATTCAAGACTCTTAAGGCTGCGATTGAGAAAGGATTGGCTAGTGATATTACCGAGAACGACGTGCTTGATATTATGCAACGTGTAGAAAAGAGAATGGCAGAAAATGGCACGTTACCGGATACTGGCCGAGGCTGATGCCGACATTGATAAAATCTATGTTGACGGGATAGAGAGATGGGGACTGGCACAGGCCAAAAACTACTTAATTGGCCTGCACGAACGTTTAGAGTTTTTGGCCGATAGCCCAAACACCGGCTTCAATTCAGATGCGCTCTCACCCGGCTTACAACGATTCCGTTATGACCGTCATGTCATATTTTTTACCAATACAAACGATAAAATTTTTATTGTTCGTGTACTGGGTGAAGAAATGGATTTTGAACGCCATTTATAATTTTAACTACTCAATAGAAATCTTTGGAAGACCAGGCTGATTCACGTTATATCTGTACGGATTAATTCATGAATGACAAACCCAGGATGAAGGTTTATTACAATTCCGCCTGCCCAATCTGTAAAGCAGGAATAGAAGGACAGATGGACAAGCAGAGTGTCTGTGAAATTCAATGGAATGACGTTCACAAAAACAATGCGGCGGTTTCAGAAGTGAGTTCCGATCTTGAGTTTGTGCGAGAGCGCCTTCATGTCGTCGATGAGAATGGCAATCTTCAAGTTGGGTTTGATGCTTTCCTGGCAATCTGGCGTAACTCGCCCACAGAGACATGGAAGTCCAAGTTGTTTGGTTTTCCAGTAATAAGACAATTATGCAGAATTACTTACAACCTTTTTGCGGCCGCACTTTATAAATGGAATAAAGCAAAGAAGCATTGGTAGCCGACGGTATCATGCAAGGTAGCAACCTACCTGCTACCGGAATCCCCAGCATAGCAGGGGTTTACCTGCCATAAATTATTCAATCGAAAATAAGTGCAATCCACCATAAAACTGCGCCTGTAACAATGAGAACTAAATAGGCTATGAAACCATAAATAAAAAATGTCGTCATTGAAAATAGCCAAATAAGTGGATTTACAAAAAGTGATAACCATGACGCTGCGGCAATAATGGGCCATGATTTTGCAACAAATTTTCCTTGAAATTTGAGATATAAAGCGAAAAACCACGCAACTATAGTTGGTATCAAAACGCCAAATATTAAAAGAATTGGCTCTTTTGAGTACCATAGTTTCTCATACCAAAGTTTTCCAACACCCGGAACAATAATTAAATCCGTAAAAATCAAAGTACTTAAGCATGCTCCACCTATTACTATAGCACCAGCAGTTGGCGATGCAGTATAGTCCCAAACTTTGCCTACCGTTATACTACGATAATCTAACCTGCGAAATAAATCGCTGTATTTGAATTTAAACTTGTTTTCCACTTGGCGCTATATTCTTTTATTCAATCCCTTAATTGATCCTCGGATAAAAGATTACTTACACTGTAAATACGAACGACCGGAGCCTGGATCTGGCCTGGACTAGAAACGAAGCGTAACAACAGCCATGAGAATTACTACACGCGGCTTAGGTCATTCAAAAATAGCTTGATACGCGCAGCGTTGGTGCCCATATCGCTAATACCGATACGCGAGACGGAACGCATGTCAACGACTGATTTACCGTCTTTAGCCGATATACGAATCACAACATCGTCCTTAAAGCCCATAATCCGGGTTGTATCCGTTGCTTCAATCATGCCATTCTCGGCTGTGGCGGCAACAATTTCCCAACCGCGTTCCTTGACAAGTGAGACGGCATTTTCAAAAACCCGGGCCGGATCTTTGTCAATCAATAGCGGACCAAGATCGGGGTATCCAGCCTGCTGAAGTTCGGCAAGTTGAGCCGGTGTTTTCCGATCAAGCGGGTTGTGGTCCGCCGTACGTATCGCAGCAATGGCTACGAAGGCTGGCGGGTTCTGCAGGTCAGTCGTAATGTCATGAATGCGCGGCACATCATATCCAGCCTGGATGGTCTGAAAAACGGGCCACACAACTGCAAGGCCAAGTATTAAGCCTGTAATTGCCAGGAGTGCGCCGGTCACTTTAGTCTCAACTGCTGAAATTATAGCGAGCAGGCTCAC
Source organism: Burkholderiales bacterium (assembly GCA_024235795.1). Lineage (GTDB taxonomy): Bacteria > Pseudomonadota > Gammaproteobacteria > Burkholderiales > Nitrosomonadaceae > Nitrosomonas. Next base: position 132,624 of record JACKLR010000003.1, read on the forward strand.
AATGGCAGATAACACGGCCATCATACCCAAGGCTGCCCCGCCGAGGAGAATAACCACTGCCACCTGGTGATTTAAAATGCCAAACCGAAATCCTAGAACAGCAAGCGCCGCAAGCGTTACGGCAATACACGCATGTTTGAAACTCCAACGTGCAAATTCCGAACGCTCCTTCTTTTTTTCTTTCATTTTTGTTGTCGCCTTGAAAAAACGTAAAACAAGCGGATAAAAAAATCGGGGCAGATACAAAATCAAAAATTCTTTTTCTGACCACAGAAGGGATCAAAAACGCTCAATGCGCCACATCAGTTATCGAACAGCGCATCCATTCAAATGTAACTGCCCGTTAATTTATAAATTTGTAACGCTTACAACAACCTTATTGCGATTCTTCTTGCTGAGCGAGTTCTGTTGCAATTGCGCGAACCTTTTGCTGCAAATCAACGTCGGACTGGATAGTCTGCCCCATGGCATTGTAACTATCGGGCGTGAATCCGACTTGCTCAAGCACTTGCAACATCTGCTGATTGGCCGCGTCCATAATTTCCTGTTTTTGTTGGTCAGATTCCGTGCCTTGCATATGGGCCATAGCCTGTTGTTGCACCTGATATATCCCTGCGTTTGCTAAAATAAAAGACTTGAGTTCTTCATCGCTATAGGTCATTTTAGCCGCTTCGGCACTCGCCTGATCTTGAGCCATTGCCGGCATCAAACTAAGCGTGCTTAATAAACACGCCGCTATAATACTGTAAATCCATCTGTTATGCATGCATAACTCCTTGTTTTATTGAACATTGATTGAGATAATTAACAGCAAACCTGCTAACCTTAAGACTGACTTCGAAGACCACCCTAACAGATAATCGGACAGGACTCAAACAAACTTTCCGAGAAATTTAATGCAGACTGACAGGCCTGATCGAACTTGCAAAGTTTTATTCATATCTTGAGGCGCAAACTGTCCTGACTGTCAACCAGCAAATTGAAGAAAACCAAAACACAGTAGGTCAATGGAATGGACACAAACCGCGCAATGTACGTCAAGTCGACTAATTTTATTCGATGACAACAATTTTTTTACAATTGCAATTCTTGCGTAAGTTATAGCTGCTTACTTAGGTTTAGGCGGCCGAGCTCTTTTTGGACACCATGAATGGAGTGCAATCACTGAGTTTTACCTAGCGATCTGAGTTTTACCTAGCGATTATTGGGATCAAGTATCATTCCCGGTGGTGTGTCAGATCCCGGGAGGGTGGGCTGATTGTGGCCTGAATAACGAATCATAGTGCACGGTTTTGGGTGGTATTTCATCAAATTACGTGCACTATTTTACCAAATAAAACAATATTGTTTAATATAATCATGTTGTTAGTGTTTATAAGAAAGCTCTGCATATCACCATGATTGGATTCGGTTTGGTGCAATCGTTAAGTTGCTCGAACGACCGAGCTGTGGATGAATTATCTCGTCATTTGCCTTGGCGCAAGCAAAACGTCAGGACAGTCGGGCAAATCCGCATAGGCCTTGCCAGTATTTTTAAACATGCTGCCGTCAGGCAGTGGTGGAATGCAAAAAATTCAGCTAAATCCAATATTCTGAAAAATATAACTTTATTTTTTTGCTCATCCTCTTGAACTGAATCATTTTCGTTTTTTTGACTGCCATCGTTACACATGTTGCCTCCTTACATTTCTCAAGCTCAAGTCCAAACTTAATTACCCGAAACTCAGCGCAAATTCCGGGAGCACAATACTTAACTATATTTTACCTACCGATCCCGGTTTCTTTTTTAGCCCACAACCAAATTCAGAATGTGCTACGGCCTACAAATATGCTCAAGCGGGCTCGTGCCGCGGGTCAGGCTGAGAGCGCTCAGTGCGTTTATTCTTCTGACCAGTGCGTCGTTCGCAGGACAGCTGTTCATGGCGGACTAAAACCAGACTTTAAATTTGATCGAGTTGGCAGTATTGCCGCTGATCTGGTTATTGTAAAAATCACGGATTGCGGTAAACGCATCGTATTTTTGCGTGGTGGATGCACCGCCGTAGTTATTGAATACGCCGGAAAAGTCGTCCGAAAACGAATAACTGCAATTGCTCGTATCCACCTGAACCAGGCTGAGTAAAAAGCCTGTCAGACCCCGTACGTAAAACCTCAGTTCATCACTGGCTGTAACGGCGCATGGCGTGGCGTGCCGCTGGCTGCCTGTTGCGTATAATCGTTGGCATGATCCCGTTCATGTTGATTGGCCATGCGCGTATGCGCCTCGCCGACCGTATTCAAGGCACGCAACCCGAGAACAAGTAGATTTTCAGATTGGCGGCGCCAGAACGCTGGTGCAAAATTCCGCCTGGCCATACTGGTTGGCATTGCCTGCTGTCATGCCCTGTGCGCGCGTAACGCGCTGATCCCATGGCAGGCTGGCACATGGGATTGCTGCACCACATGCGTCAATTCATGTGCCAGCAACCGCCTGCCTTGCGATGTATGTGGCCGATACGCATTACGGTTGAAGGCAATGTGATGCTCCAAAAGGCATGGGCGTTGATCTGTTGTGACAATCGCTGCGCGTCGCTATCGGTATGGACACGCACATTGCTGAAATCCGCACCCATTCTGCGCTCGAAGAAGGCGCGTTCCGTTTCCGGCAACGGATTAACCCTCCGACAGCTTAAAGTCACGCTCAGAAGCAGCAGTGCTTTCCAGGCCATGTATAAGCCTCACCGTTTTCTTTGCGCTGCAACTCATCGCCACAGCTCGAATACAGGCGTTGTATTTCTGTCAATTGACGGTATTGCGGGGATTCTGAATGAGCGTTTGTTTGTGACAAACCCTGTGGCGCGGCTGTATTCATGACATGGTCAGCCACCCGGCCGGCTTCCTGCTCAAGGACATCACTGGGCTGGCTTATTTTAAGCTTGGCCTGAATCCGTTGGTTCCTGAGCAGCTGCATGACTGGCAAAGCATGCCGTGCTGGTCCATCATTCGAGATATTGTTTACCGGACGTCGCGTTGATGCGGCTGATACAGGTTTTTCGGATAACAGAATGTGCTCCATCATAGCCCCCATTCCATCGAAATTGCCACTATAAAAAAATTGTAAAGCAGTTTCGGGTCATCGACCAACATATTGAAGCATGGGAACCAAAACCGGTTTCGCCAATCTGATTATTTATACAATTTATCATTGGATAATCAGCAAATCTCGGCTAAACTGTGCGCCATGATTTCAACCCCGAAAATGAGGTAAACCATTGAAAATATTAGCAGCGATATTATTTCTTGTCATTCTGTTCAGTCTCGGCTCCGCCCTGTATTACATGTATAACGACACCGGCAATTCAACACGCATGGTCAAATCGTTGAGCGTGCGTATCGGCGTATCTATTCTGCTGTTTGTGATCATGATGACTTACAGTTACTTTACCATGTAGCGAATATAAGCCTATTCTGTTTTCCCGCAGCGTAATTTTCCCGGAACGATACCAGAAAGTTTTCCCCGCCAGCCTAGTTTGAAACCCGATGAAGAAACCCGTCAGGAATGTTGATGTCGTAATCATCGGCGCCGGGGCTGCGGGCATGATGTGTGCAATTGAAACGGGCAAGCGTGGCCGCACTGTTGTGCTGCTGGACCATTCATCGAAACTTGCCGAAAAAATCCGTATTTCTGGAGGTGGCCGGTGCAACTTCACCAATTTGTACACGAAGCCCGATAATTTTCTGTCCAGCAACCCCCATTTTTGCCGCTCAGCGCTTGCCCGTTTTACTCCGCAGGATTTTATCGCATTGCTTGAGCAACATGGCGTCCGCTATCACGAAAAGAAACTCGGGCAATTGTTTTGTGACGGCACGGCACAACAGATTATCGATGTGCTGAAAAATAAATGCGATGCCGCAGGCGTTGTCTGGCAAATGCCGACGACGGTATCGCAAGTTCAATACCGCGAACACAATACATCAAACCACAGCGAAGCCCAGCGTTTTGCCATCACAACAGACTGCAATACATTGGCCTCGCAGTCGCTGGTTGTCGCCACCGGCGGTCTGTCGATACCCCAGATCGGCGCCAGCGATTTTGGCTACCGGATTGCAAAACAGTTTGACGTGCCAGTCACACCGCTGCGTCCCGGACTGGTCGGACTGACTTTCTCCGAAAGCGATTTTGCCTGTTTCAAAAACATTTCCGGTGTCGCCATCGATGCCGAAGTCAGTTGCAACGGCGCTTCATTTCGTGAAAATATATTGCTGACGCACCGCGGACTCAGCGGACCGGCCATTTTACAGGTATCCTCTTACTGGCAACCCGGAACTGCGATACATATCAACCTGCTGCCACAACACGATTTTCCAGCCATCTTTCAGGCGCAACGGCAAAGCAATCAATTGCTGCCAAATCTGCTGGCGAATTACCTGCCCAGGCGTTTCGTGCAGGCCTGGTGCAATATGGTGCTGACGCGGTTATCGCTATCGCATTTATCCAGCAAGCCCGTCAGACAATATCCGGATAACGCATTAGTCCAGATCGCCGACGCGATCCATGACTGGGAAATCTATCCCAGCGGCACTGTCGGTTACAAAAAAGCAGAAGTCACACTGGGCGGCGTTGACACGCACGCCTTATCCTCCAAAACCATGGAAGTCAAACAAATTCCCGGACTCTATTTTATTGGCGAAGTTGTCGATGTTACCGGCCAACTCGGCGGCTTTAACTTCCAGTGGGCGTGGTCCTCAGGTTATGCGGCTGGCCAGGTGGCGTAACAAATCGTTGAAAAATAATTCTCAGATTCTGTTAGGGTGCAATCATCCCTTTTTCGTAACATAGCGGATCGAATTCAAACACAATAGACGGATCGTATATCAGTTTTTCCTCTTTCTTTCCCGGATAATTCACATGACTCAGAAAATGTTTGATGACGTTTATCCGCGTGCGTTTTTTATTATCGCAATGCACGACATACCAGGGTGCGAAAACGAAATTGGTTTTGACGAACATGGCGTCCCTGGCCTCTGAATATGATTGCCACTGGGTTTGCGCCTTTTCGTCGATAGGACTGACTTTCCACTGCTTTAGCGGACTTTCCTTACGCGCCTTGAGCCGTGATTTTTGTTCCTGTTTCGAAATATCCAGGTAGTACTTAAAGAAAATCAAATCGGCATGCGTCAGCAAATGCTCAAAATTACCGACTTCATCCATGAATTTCAGATATTCATGCTCCTGGCAAAAATGCATCACGCGTTCAACGCCAGCGCGGTTATACCAGCTGCGGTTGAAAAACACAATTTCACCGGCAACGGGCAAATGCGGTACAAAACGCTGAAAATACCATGCACTCTTTTCCCGGTCGGAAGGCGCGCCCAGCGCGACTGTTCGCGCCTCCCTCGGACTGAGATGTTCTCTGAAGCGCTTGATGGTGCCATCCTTGCCCGCCGCATCCCGGCCCTCAAACAGAATGCACACTTTTTTTCCTTTCCCGATCACACTTTTGTGAAATTTAACCAGTTCCACCTGTAGCGCATACAGTTCCTGTTTATAGGATTTTTTATCCATAGCATTCGCCCCTCCAGCACTTCTGTTTTTCAGACAAAATCGCCATCGACATAAAACCATCGCCCATCTTCTAACACAAACCGGCTGATTTCATGCAAACGATGGGCACGCCCGCTTACTTTATAGCGTGCCACGAATTCAACAGTGGCACTATCCGATGCCGTTTGTTCAAAGCGTTTCACAACCAGGCCCAGCCATTTCTGTTGCGGCCTATCTGTCAACTCGAGTGAAGCGGGGCGCGTACTGCGATGCCAAGTCGCCAAAAGATAATGTTCATGATTCAAGGTATATGCCGTGTAGCGTGAACGCATTAACACTTCGGCAGTCTCAGGTACTTCACTATTATCCAGATAACGGGCGCAGCATTCGGCATATACTTTACTACTGCCACACGGACAATCTGTTGCTTTAGTATTCATGCTCCATTGTTCATTACTATTCAATACAGAATACGCCCTATTCTACACAGGATCACAATAGAGATTCGCTTCAATCACGCGCGTTTTATAACACAATCCAATACAACAAAACCTGATGCATCACCCATAGCACATCTGAAAATTTCTAAACCTTTTGAATTGAGGGAGATAAAACCAGAAGACAGGCCAGGGCAATCGGGCTTAAATTGCCCCAATAATTTTTAGCAAATAATCATTATCCTAGCCCGCCTTTAATCGTTTTGTTTTTACACCGACCTTTGACATTTTTTCTTTTTTTATCAGATTCAGAGCAATATGTCTGATAATAGCAAGATTAGCTGCGCTATGGCCTTTGCGTGTTCGATTACTGTCTTCGTCAAAGGCGATATCAAGAACCCAGTGTAAATTGTTTTCGATAGCCCAGTGAGCGCGAACAGCATGCTCCAGCTTGATAGGATTGCTGGCGCTTAGACTGCTAATGAAATAACGCGTTTCCTTGGATATTTTATTTTCTGATTCTCTTGTTGCTGTGACCTCAATGATGCTCTGCAGCCCCGGCCAGGAATGTCGTTCTTTTAACCATGCTATCTCATCTATTGCACGAACAGTTCGTGTCTCAATGCGCCCATGTCCACCATCAACTGTTACCTTTGCGGCTTCTGGAGACAGTGACGATGCAAAATATGTGGCAACATCTTCATGCAAGCTTCCTTGGTTGCCTTTCAGGCTCAAAACATAATCTGCGTCTTGCTGAATAATCTGCCGGGCTATCTTCTTCTGGCAACCCATCGCATCAATTGTGATCACGGTTCCTGTAATATCCAAGCGAGAGAGCAGTTTGGGAATGGCCGTAATTTCATTGGATTTGTCATCCACTTGAACCTGACCCAAAACCAGGCTATTACGCTGCGCCCATGCGCTAACCATATGGATTGCTGCCTTTTTTGAGGCCCTGTCAATGCTACGCCTTATACATTTGCCGTCAATAGCAATGATCTCTCCATCAGTCAAACGCGCTAAATCACAAACCCAGTTGGAAAAGCATTCGCTAAATTGCTCGGTGTCTATCACCATGAAAACTTCACCGAAGGTGTCATGAGAGGGTATTCCATGTTGCAGACCGAGTAATTCGGTAAACCATGCTTCTTTGGCTTTACCAAATTCTTCTATAGCCACCCAATTGTCCGCTCCACAAATAACCGCACAAAGTGCAATAAAAAATATATCTTGGAGTTGATGCTTCTTTTGTCTGTCTACTCTTGGATCTTCAATACTTGAAAAATGATGAATGATTGAAGCTGTTGGTTTGTCTGTCATTTAAAATCAAAATGATAGAGCTAATACCTCAACTTGTTTCTGTTTTCAAGTATTTTTAAGCACGATTGCCCTGGAAGACAGGCTTAAACTTATTGTATAAATCTGTCAGCAAGTTATAATTAAGTATTCCATTGATACAGGAAAACAAGCCATGGCTAAACTCACCGATGTTGCTGGTATTGGTCCCGTCACAGCAAACGTTCTGACGAAACATCATATCAAAACACCCGAAGCACTCGCCGAAATCAACATTACCGATCTGGAAAAAATTCCGGGGTTCAGCCAACTTCGTGCAAAAGCCGTAAAAAAGGCGGCCAAGGATTGTTTGTCGAATAATAAAAATAAGAAGCCATCAACGCAGCCGACCGGAAAAACAACAAGTCAGCGCGTTACTGATGCCAGCAAGCAAGCAGTTTCAGTGAATACCGCTACCCAAAAAGAAAAACACGGCATCAATAAAAACACCATAAAAGAGAAACCCAAAAACAAGAAGAAAGAAAAAGAGAAAATTAACGAAGAAGAAAAAACCAAGAAAAAAAATAAAAGTAAGAAAGAAAAAAGCAAGGATAAAAAGAAGAAAGCAAAAAAGAAATCTTGATATCCTGTTTCACTGCCCCTACCCAATAGCGCATCGCATGATGCAAAAAAAACTGCTCACAAATATACCGTATCAACCCATACGCAGTCATTGCTTTCAGCATTCGCAGATCCCGTCTTCATTTTTGTTTTTCATAAGCACATGCCATGACATCCCAGACTGATGAGTCCTATGCCGCCATTGATCTAGGCTCCAACAGCTTTCATATGATTGTTGCCAATTATGTGGATGACCGCTTGCAAATCATAGACCGTATCAAGGAAATGGTCAGACTTGCCTCGGGACTTAACGAAAACCAGGACCTGTCTGAAGAATCCATGCAACTGGCATTGGCATGCCTGCAACGTTTTGGACAACGTATCAAGGAAATACCGCAAGCGAATATACGCGCAGTCGGGACTAACACATTGCGTCAGGCGCGCAACGGTGAGTTTTTTATGTCTCTGGCGGATGCCGCGCTGGGTCATCCAATAGAAATCATTGCCGGACAGGAAGAAGCGCGTTTAATTTACCAGGGTGTCGCGCATACCACGTACGACGAAGTTAACAAACGATTGGTAATTGACATCGGCGGCGGCAGTACGGAATTAATTATCGGACGCGGATATGACATTTTCAGCATGGATAGCCTCTACATGGGCTGTGTCAACATGGGAAAACGCTTCTTTGACGACGGCAGGATTAAAGCCAAAAGAATGAGCAAAACGGTTTTATATGCCAGGCAGGAACTTGAGTCCATCGAAACCGCCTATAAAAAAACGGGGTGGGATCTCGCGCTCGGCTCATCCGGCACCATTACTACCATACGCGATGTCGTACAATCTCAGAAATGGTGCGAAACCGGCATTACAGCCACTGCGCTATCAAAATTAATCGACGAACTCATTACCATAGGCGATTGCAATGCGATTGAATTCGAAGGTTTATCCGAGCATAGAAAACCGGTTTTTGCAAGCGGCGTCGCCGTATTGTTCGGCGTATTTGAAGCATTAGGCCTGGAGCAAATCAATGTTTCAGATGGCGCTTTGCGCGAAGGTCTTTTGTACGATTTGATTGGCCGGGTACATAATCAAGACATCCGCGACAAAACGATTATTGACATCACGCAACGATATGGCGTTGACATGGAACAGGCAAACCGAGTCAAAAAAACGGCAGAAAATTTTTTCCACCAGATTCGCTCCGACTGGAAATTATATGAAAAAGAAGATCTGAAACTGCTGCAGTGGGGCGCTTTAATTCATGAAATAGGGTTATCGATAGCGCATGCCCAATATCATCGGCATGGTGATTATCTGATCACATACTCCGATCTGGCCGGTTTTTCCCGACAAGAACAAATCAAGCTGGCCAAGCTGGTGCGCTGCCACCGCAGAAAATTTCCGCTGGACGAATTTGAGTCTGTCCCCAGCAGCTCCAAACTCTCGGTGATCAGGCTCGGCATCTTGCTGAGACTTTCTGCCGTATTACATCGAAGCCGCTCCAACGATACACTGCCCGACATAGATGTGCTTACCGAGGCACACAAAATAAACCTGCGTTTTCCACCTGAATGGTTATTCAATCACCCGCTAACCCTGGCTGATTTAAAAACCGAACAAAATTATTTGCAAGCGGCCGGAATCAAACTGACCTTTCAATAGGGAACTGAACTTAATCGCAATAATACTCCAGGATCTGCATCTGGGCTGAACGCGGCTTTTGCGATCCCGCCTTGCTGCGTTTATAGGAACCATCGCTTTGTAATACCCAGGCTTGTGTATTATCTGAAAGGTAACTCAGCAAACCATATGCAATGACAGAATCTCTCGGACGCTTCTCTTCAATTGGAAAACACACTTCCACGCGATGTTGCAAATTCCGTGTCATCCAGTCGGCACTGGAACAGAACACTCGCTCCTCACCACCATGGTAAAAATAGTAAATCCGTGTATGTTCCAGAAAACGGCCGACGATGGAACGCACATTGATATTTTCAGAGACCCCTTTAATGCCGGGGCGCAGACAACAAATGCCGCGAATAATCAAATCAATCTTAACACCCGCCTGAGAAGCTCTATACAATGCCATGATGATTTCCGAATCGACCAGCGCATTCATTTTGGCAATAATCCAGGCCTTTTTCCCGTCTGCGGCTGCCTTTATTTCATCTTCAATATAAGCCAATATTCCTTTATGCAGTGTAAAAGGCGACTGTAACAATTTCTTCAATTTACCGGCACGCCCCAAACCGGTTAACTGATGAAACAGCTTATTCACGTCTTCACCAATCGCCTTGTCACATGTCAGTAAACCGTAGTCGGTATACAAACGCGCTGTTCGCGCATGATAATTGCCGGTACCTAAATGGACATAGCGCCGCAAGCTGCGCCCTTCCCTTCTAACCACTAAAATCATTTTGGCATGGGTCTTATACCCGACCACACCATAAACCACATGCGCGCCCGCTTTTTGTAATTCACTGGCCAGTTCGATATTCGCCTCTTCGTCAAACCTTGCCCGTAATTCAATCACTACAGTTACTTCCTTGCCAGCACGCGCCGCCAACTTTAACGCTTCGACCAAAGCTGAATCAGCGCCCGTACGATAAAGTGTCTGCTTAATTGACAGCACATTAGGGTCGCTTGACGCTTGTCTTACAAAATCGATTACCGGCGCAAAAGACTGAAACGGATGATGTAACAGAATGTCGCCGTTATGCAGCACTTCAAAAATATTTGTATTTTTGAGCAGGCGGTTTGGGATATCCGGCACAAAACCGGCGAATTTTAATTCCGGGCGATCGACCAAATCACAAATAGCATGCAAACGCCCTAAATTTACGGGACCAGGCACGCGATACAGATCATCACTCTGCAATTCAAATTTCCGCAGCAGAAATTCACTCAAATGATCTGGGCAATTATCAGCGACTTCCAGGCGCACGGCGTTACTGAATCTGCGCGAAGGCAGTTCCCCTTCCAGAGCGCGCAATAAATCGTCCACTTCTTCATCGTCGATGAGCAAATCACTGTCACGTGTTACCTTAAACTGATAACAACCCAGCACGGCCATCCTCGGAAAAAGATCTTTCACGTGGGCATGTATTATGGATGAAAGCATGACAAAATCATGACTCCCGCTACTATGTGTCTGGGGTATATGCACGACTCTCGGCAAGGAACGCGGCGCCTGCACAATTGCCAAACCGGAATCGCGCCCAAAAGCATCCTTGCCTTCCAGCGAGATAATAAAGTACAGATTCTTGTTCAGAACCCTGGGGAAAGGGTGTGCCGGATCAAGACCGATAGGACTCAATATCGGCAACACTTCAGCGTTAAAATAACGTTGTATCCAGCGGCTGACCATGGGTTTCCATTGTGATCTGCGCAACAACCTGATTTTGTCCTTAGCCAGCGCAGGAATAATCATATCATTCCAGATGACATACTGTTCTTTGACAATCTGATGTGCTGTTTCACTCACCCGCACCAACACCTCTGCCGGCAAAAGATTGTCTGTCCCGGTTTGTACAGAACCGTATTTGATCTGTTGCTTGAGTCCAGCAACACGTATTTCAAAAAACTCATCCAGATTGGTGCTGGCAATACATAAAAACCGCAGTCGTTCGAGCAGCGGCAGATTTTCATCTTTTGCCTGCTCGATAACACGCCGGTTAAATTCAAGCAGGCTTAGTTCACGGTTAATGTATAAGGTAGGATTTTTTAGGTCTGTTATAGCCATCAAAGCGGGATATCGCCTTACAAAACAAAATATAGTTTTTATTATATTACAGTGTCTGTAAGGAGTATAACAAAACCGCAGTGTGTCTAAACTACTCTGACTGCCAACCTGTCAATAGCGTTGGCGACAATCAGGCCAGATCCCTCATTGTGGACAAGGCAAAGAATCTCGGGCAGCACGCCATAAAAAAAGGCACTTATTTTCGGGAAACGCCGCCCGCTTTTCCATGCCTGAATCAGGATTCTAGGCAGCTTCCAGGATTAAATTTTTCCCGTTCTTTTTGGCTCGATATAAAGCCTCATCGGCGCGCTTGAAAATATTTTCCTGTATCTCGCCTGCTTGATATTCGGCCACGCCGGCGCTAAACGTGATAAGAAGCTTTTTATTTTCATGCAAAAAGTACTTTTTAGTTAAATCACGCCTGATTCTCGACAATACTTCAACAGCTTCTTTCAAGCCGGTATTCGGCAGCAAGATCACAAATTCCTCACCGCCATAACGCGCAACAACGTCGTCACTTCGTGTCACATTTTTCACGGCATCTACCAGATATACAAGGGCATCATCTCCGGCCTTATGGCCATGCGTATCATTCAGCACTTTAAAATTATCGATGTCAAGCAGCGCATAGCAAACCGGTTGCTGCTGCCGCTGTGCACGCGACACTTCGCGGTCAAACGCGATATCCAGCCCTCTGCGATTCAGAATCCCAGTCAAATGATCTTCATGCACCTTCTCACTCATTTGTTGCAATTCGGATTCAAGCTGTACTATTTTTTCCTGAGCAACTTCAACTTCCGCACGCGCTGCGATGAATTCATCCCGATATTGTTGCGTACTGTCCTGCATTTGCCGGGTGTCTTTCATGATTTCAACAAGCAACTCATTCAGTGTGTCCAAATCATCGGTCTGACTGATCTGTTCAGAATAATTTTCGATTTTGTCATGATAATCGCCCGTTTCATCAGAAAATTCCTCAATATTGCCGATCAGGCAGGTAACCATTTTCTTTAATGTATTTTTGGCATCACCCAGCCCAAGTTTAATAATATCCTGTCTTTGGGCGATTTCTTCTATATAACTTTCAGCTTCGGCTATCAGACGTTTATCCAGAGGATGCGATATTGTCTCCCGCAGCTTGGAAAGCTGATTTCTTATCCATTCATCTTCGGACAGCAATTCGCTGGTACTGTCCAACAGTTTTTCCAACAGTTTTAGTAAACCCTGCTGCAGTTTCGAACTGTCTTCAGTGCAGTATTCAAATTTCTCTAGAAATTGCTTAAAACCAACAACAAAGTGTTGCATTTCCTGTTTACTCTGAATCTTGTGCACATTAAGCGCCAGGCTTTGAGCATCAACACTCAGCGGCGAGTCATCCGGTTGTACTGAAGCAACATGCTCGAGCGTTTGCACCAACAGTTCCTGCAACTGATCTGTAATATTATTAACGATTACATGATTTTGCGCTAACTGATCAGCGATTGACTCTTTATCTGCTACAGGCGTTTCTTTATCTGCTGCAGGCGTGTCAGATTTCTCATCTGGCTGCTGAACATTGTCAGGATCATCATCTTCAATGAGGTTATTTGCATCGGTTGCCAAAACTTCCCATGATTTAATCAGCGCATTAATTTTCTTCTGAAGTTCTGCAGAGTCTTTTGAAATTCCGCTTAACACGCGACTTAAGCCTGCGCGTTTTCTGGTGATAGTCACCCGTCCGTGATTTTTATCCAATTGCTTTAAGAGTGTAACAAGCGTATCGGCCCAAGAAGTGTCATCGTCCTGAATCTTTTTAATTGACGCATCCTGCTGTTTGCTTGATTCAGCGACAAGCCCAGCCAGTTTCATTAAAACAGCTTTGTATTCCGCCCAGTTTTTATTTTTGATTGCCAGTTCCAGTGTATTGGCAAAATTGGTTAATGCTTGTGTATGGCGCGGGAAATCGTTTACAAACGTAGACAGCAATTTTGTGGTATTTGCACTCATTTGATGAGCTGGAATCCCGGCAATTTCATCATAAATTTTATGGTAATTGTCCGGTGTTGGCTGAAGCTTAAGCGAACCGAGCTTTAACAATGTTTCTCGGGCGATAATTGAAGGGGCGATATTATTGGGGCTATTCATTAATTTGTTGTTCATAAATAAATTATCAACACATTGTTTTTGATGAAAAATATACGATTAAAATTGCCATAAATTGCTATCACCATGTGTATTGCATGGAATGCGGATACAATTCATTAAGTTGTCATGTATGATACTTAACGTTTTTATCTGGCAATATGCTGAATAACTGTTTTTTAGCCCTTCAACTTTTCTTTTGGCTCTTTCATCGTTAACTGTTGGTGATCATGTATTTTATTGAATTTAAAAGAAAAAGCCATTCGTTCTTCCTGTCCATAATTTATCGACAGTTTCAGGTAGAATCAGGTTTTTTCCTATAACGCCAACAATTAAAAGTGATAGAGCCTTTCTTTTTACCAACCTAAAGGCACGTGGGCTGTGAAAAATTTCGATTAGGCGATTGAACAACTCGATTTCGGTATTCGATGAGCTGGAACTCATGCAATATTTGCACCATTTAACTTATTTGCCGATAATTGGACATTATCATTTAAGGTGAAATCATGATTACAATACAAAAACAAAATAGCTTGGTTATCGTTGCCGTTATTGGCGAGTTTACTTTATCCGATTACAAGTCTTTTGAAGACCAGGTGATCTATCAGTCCACCTTTGAAGGAAAAGTCAATGTCGTGGTTGATTTGCGCGACATGATTGACTATACCGTTGATGTCGCCTGGGAGGATATCAAATTCATGCGGGAACACGGCAACGACTTCAGTCATGTTGCCGTCGTTACCGACAACCAGTGGCAAGCGTGGAGCGCTTGGATTTCCAACCTGTTTACCGATGCCGAAGTGATCGTATTCGATGACTACAACCAGGCTGTTGAATGGGCAACAGGCGAAGACGACTCATCCTCAGCATAAAACAAGAAAACCCGCTTCACCGATTATTCAACGAATTTCTATAGCCAAATGGATGATTTCGCTTTTGCCAGAGTACTCCATGTATTGAGTGTGGTGCTCTGGATTGGGGGTGTCGCAATGGTCACGACCGTATTGCTCCCTGTGTTGAAACGCATGGCGTCTCCTGCAGAGGCCATGGCCTTTTTTACTGATTTCAGACGCCGTTTTGCCGCACAGGCGCGGTATACAACATTGCTCGTTGGATTAAGCGGGTTTTACATGACCCATGTACTCGACGCCTGGTATCGTTTTACGCAATGGCAGTACTGGTGGATGCATACCATGGTACTGGTCTGGCTACTGTTTACGGTTATGCTGTTTATTGTTGAACCACGCGCAAGGCGGCAGCCGAACCCGGTTCCCCAAAAACATATCACCGCGCAGACATTTGCAACAATCCAACGCAAGCATATGACTCTTCTTGTGCTTAGCCTGTTGACCATCGCTGGCGCAGTAGCCGGCAGTCATGGCTGGCTGATTTCAGTGGGTACATCATGAGTTACGCGCTGCTGAAACTGATCCATGTGGGTAGCGTCATCACCAGCTTCTCCCTTTTTTTTCTGCGCGGCATCTGGTTGATCAAGGATTCACCAAACCTGCGGCAACGCTGGGTCAAAATTCTGCCGCATGTCGTCGATACCATCCTGCTGGCCAGTGCGGTTGCACTGGCGTTTAAGCTCCATCAAAACCCGGTCAACGATTCCTGGCTTACCGCCAAAGTATTTGGCCTGCTGGTCTACATCGGTCTCGGTATGGTTGCCATGCGTTTTGGCAAATCACGCAAAATCCGCATTAAAGCCTGGATCGCCGCACAATGTGTTTTCGCGTATATTGTTCTGGTTGCACTGACCAAAAGCCCGGTTTTGAACCTGTTTTAGCATGCCAGCGGATCAATGCGTATTTGCAGGCTTCTTGATGAATGACACAAACCGCCATCGATCTATCCCGATTCACTCTAAAAAAAGCCACGCTCGACCATTGTCCTGACATCTGCGATCTGGTCAACCTCACCTACCGTGGCAACACAGGATGGACGCGCGAAACGCATATTATCGGCGGCGACCGCACCAACCTCGGCGAAATCACGACAGCAATGACAAAATCCGGCGCACGGTTTTATGTCGTGTATCTTGAGCAACTGCTTGCCACGTGCATTTATCTTTCCAGAGAACAGCACCATGCGTATATCGGTTTTTTTGCCGTACACCCCGGTCTTCAGGGCCGCGGTATTGGCAAACATGTTTTACAACAGGCTGAAACCATTGCCAAGCAACAAATGACCGCCACAAAAATCCGCATGTTCGTCGTCTCGCAGCGTCCCGAACTGATCGCATTTTACCAGCGCCGCGGCTACCAACGCATCGGCGGTACGGAAGCCTATCCGTTGCAACTGAAAATCGGCATTCCGAAAGTCGCAGGACTGACCATCGAATTTCTAGAAAAACAGTTACACTAAATTTCAAAGCCGTTAATTGTCGTATACAGGAAAAGGCTAGGCACTTTGGAGACCATAGCAAGTGGCCAGATCAACTGCACAGCAGATTTTTCGAAACGTACAACTGTTTAGTCACTTTTCTCGGACTTATGCATTAACGCGGCCGCTTCCTGCAACAAGAAGTCTCTGAAGGTCTGTGCGACAGCAGACAGGCGTTTGTTTTTGCGGTTGACGACATGCCAGTAGCGCACGATGGGAAACCCCTGAACATTCAGGATTTTTAGCCGTCCCGTTTCAAGTTCCAGTTCTGCCGTATGCTGTGACATAATGCCAAGACCCATTCCTGCCTGCACCGCCTGCTTGATTGCCTCGGTGGTATCGGTCTCCATACCGGTGTTCATACGCACGCCATGCTGCTTAAAAAATCGCTCCATCGCACTGCGCGTGCCCGAACCGGGTTCACGTACCAAAAAAACTTCCTGAGATAGTCTTTTGACTGTGATGTTCTGTTTTTTGCAAAGGGAGTGGTCCGGTGGCGCGACAACAACCAGCGGATTTTCCATAAACGATTGACTGGTAATGTCCAGATTCTCAGGCGGCTGCCCCATGATTGCCAGATCAATGGCGTTCTCATCAAGCTGCTTGAGTATCGTTTCGCGGTTGGATACATTCAAACTGACCGTAACATTGCGGAAACGCTGGCAAAATTTTGCCAGCAAATGCGGGGCGAAATAATTGGCAGTCGTCACAGCCGCAATATTCAATTTGCCGCGTTCCATGCCTTTGAGTTCATCAAGCGTCACTTCAAGATCCGATAGCCGTTGTAAAATATCACGGCTATACCGGAACAGTTCATTCCCGGCTTCGGTCAAATAAATTTGCTTGCCCATTTGCTCAAATAAGGGCAAACTAACATTCTCTTCCAACTGTTTTATCTGCATGGAAACAGCAGGTTGAGTTAAATAAAGCTCTTCCGCCGCACGTGAAAAACTTAAGTGGCGGGCAACTGTCTCAAATACTTTCAATTGTCGTAACGTGAGATGCAACATTAATCAATGTCTCCGTAATAGTATAAGTATATACTTATTGTATTTATCAAAATAATTGATTTGTCCTTATGTTTAATTTTCTTTATAGTTTCACCATGTTTCAAATGCTCATTTCAAGTTCATACTTGTTTCGTTGATTATTATTTGTTGTTTCTTAGTTGTTAGTTAATTGTTACTTAAACCTCCGCTCTTTTCCGTAATAAAAACTGAATCGAGCGGATTTAACTGGAGAGAAAATTATGGCGAAAACATATAGCGCCGGTGTTAAGGAATATCGGCAAACTTACTGGATGCCTGAATACACCCCACTGGATACAGATATTCTGGCCTGTTTCAAAATCACCCCGCAACCGGGTGTTGACCGTGAAGAGGCTGCGGCGGCAGTTGCTGCTGAATCTTCTACCGGCACGTGGACAACGGTTTGGACCGATCTTTTAACCGATCTGGACTACTACAAAGGACGTGCCTACCACATTGAAGATGTACCCGGTGACGACACCTGCTTTTACACCTTTATTGCCTATCCAATTGATCTGTTCGAAGAGGGCTCTGTTGTCAACGTATTCACTTCGCTGGTGGGTAACGTATTTGGATTCAAGGCGATCCGCGCCCTTCGTTTGGAAGACGTCCGTTTCCCGATCGCCTATGTCAAAACCTGCGGCGGTCCGCCTCATGGCATTCAGGTTGAGCGCGATATCTTTAATAAATACGGCCGTGCTTTATTGGGCTGCACCATTAAACCAAAGCTGGGCCTCTCCGCCAAAAACTATGGACGTGCCGTATATGAATGCCTGCGCGGCGGTTTGGACTTAACAAAAGATGACGAAAATGTAAACAGCCAACCTTTCATGCGCTGGCGCCAACGTTTTGACTTTGTAATGGAAGCCATTCACAAAGCAGAACGTGAAACTGGTGAACGCAAAGGTCACTATCTGAACGTAACCGCACCAACACCGGAAGAAATGTACAAACGTGCGGAATATGCCAAGGAAATCGGTGCGCCGATCATTATGCATGACTACATCACTGGCGGCTTCTGCGCCAATACCGGTCTGGCTAACTGGTGCCGCGACAACGGCTTACTCCTGCATATCCACCGCGCGATGCATGCCGTACTGGATCGCAATCCGCATCATGGCATCCACTTCCGTGTATTGACCAAGATTCTGCGCTTGTCCGGTGGTGATCACCTGCATTCAGGCACTGTTGTCGGCAAACTTGAAGGTGATCGTGAAGCAACACTGGGCTGGATTGATTTGATGCGCGAATCCTATGTCAAAGAAGATCGCAACCGTGGTATTTTCTTTGATCAGGATTGGGGTTCAATGCCTGGCGTATTCCCGGTTGCTTCCGGCGGTATCCATGTCTGGCATATGCCTGCACTGGTTGCGATTTTTGGTGACGATGCCTGCCTGCAGTTTGGTGGCGGTACACTGGGCCACCCATGGGGTAATGCTGCTGGCGCTGCTGCCAACCGTGTCGCACTCGAAGCCTGTGTCGAAGCGCGTAACCGTGGCGTACAGATCGAAAAAGAAGGCAAAGCGATTCTGACCGAGGCAGCCAAAAGCAGTCCCGAACTCAAGATTGCCATGGAAACCTGGAAAGAAATTAAATTCGAGTTTGACACTGTCGACAAGCTGGACGTGGCACATAAGTAAATTATTTTCCGGCGCATGACAATGCGCCGACAGTTAAATTTATCAGGAGTAATATAAATGTCTGAAGTATTGGATTATAAAAGCCGCTTGAGCGATCCTGCCAGCCGGAAATTCGAAACATTTTCATACCTGCCGGCAATGGACAAAAAACAAATCAAAAAGCAGGTGGAGTATATCGTCAAAAAAGGCTGGAACCCCGCCATTGAACATATTGAACCGGAATATCTGATGGATAACTACTGGTATATGTGGAAACTGCCGATGTTTGGCGAAACCGACGTGGCACGTATTCTGGCTGAAGCGGAAGCCTGCCATAAAGCCAACCCGAACAACCATGTTCGCTTGATTGGCTATGATAACTTCGCGCAAAGCCAAGGCACATCCATGGTCATCTATCGCGGCAAAACCGTGTAACGATTACCATCGGGTATTCAGAATTACCCAAAGCCCCCACCCGAAAGGGGCGGGGGCTTTTTTTCGGCCGCAGAAACAGCCCGGGAACAAGCCATTCTGCGTTCTCGATACGTTTCGATTAGGCCGGCGTTATTAGAACAGGAGTTTGCCATGAGCAAAGTGATTGAACAATATCGTATTAAAACAGAACCCTATTACCATCCTGTTGCGGATGAAGTGGAACTTTATGAAGCAGCTTATTCCGTGCGCATGCCCATGATGCTGAAAGGCCCTACAGGTTGTGGCAAAACACGTTTTGTCGAATATATGGCATGGAAACTCAAAAAGCCTTTGATCACCGTCGCCTGTAACGAAGACATGACCGCATCCGATCTGGTCGGCCGTTATCTGCTGGATGCCAAAGGCACCAACTGGCAGGACGGGCCACTTGCCGTTGCTGCACGCCACGGCGCCATCTGCTATCTCGATGAAGTGGTGGAAGCACGCCAGGATACGACTGTCGTCATTCATCCATTAACCGATAACCGCCGGGTATTGCCGCTGGAGAAAAAAGGCGAATTGATCCATGCGCATAAAGATTTTCAGATTGTGATTTCCTATAACCCCGGCTACCAAAGCCTGATGAAAGACCTCAAGCAATCAACCAAGCAACGCTTTGGCGCACTGGATTTCAATTACCCCAGTCATGAAATCGAAAGCAGGATTGTCGCTCACGAAACCGGCGTTTCCGCGGAAATTGCCGAAAAACTGGTATCGATCGCCGAACGCGCGCGCAATTTGAAAGGTCACGGTCTCGATGAAGGCATATCGACCCGCATGCTGATTTATGCAGGCAGCCTGATTGCCAAGAAAGTAGCGCCACATGATGCATGCCGCGTCGCCCTGGTGCGCCCGATTACTGATGATCCGGATATGCGCGATGCGCTCGATGCGGCTGTATCAACGTTCTTTAATTGAGTATTTCAAAACGAAATGCATTAACAGTATCTATTTTACCAATACGCAGGTGACGTCATGAGTATTCATCTTGATGATTACAAAGAATTACTGGAAAATCTGGAGCCTGAATCAACAGCACTGCTCAAGAATGCCTGGCCCGAAGCGGTCAAGGTTTTTTCACCGCGCGGGCTGGATAATTACCTTAAAGGGGTATCCGCGCTGCGCAACCTGGGACGGGGACGCAGCCTGGTTGACTGCTGGATCGACGAAATTCCACAGGTAGCCAAGGAAATTGGCGAGGACGTGATCGTTGAACTTGCGACATCGGTTTTGGCATTGGCCTCAAAAACATCTGGGGCAGTCATCGAACTGGTACTGGCTACCGCACCTACGGCGGCCAGGCGTCTGGGTGATGCGAATCTGTTCCTGAATTATCTGCAATTCCTCAACACCTTGATTGCCCAGGCGCCGCGCGGTATTCGCCCGATGCTCGACAAACTGGAAATCCTGTTCGAGCAACTCACGCTGGGTGGATTACGCCGTTGGGCCATGTGGGGCGCACATGCGCACCGTACCGATTACGAGGAACAAGTTCGATATTTTGGCCTGGAATCGAAGGAATCACTGGCCGTTCTGCAGAAAGAACGCAAAGGCACACTGTTTGTTGACGTACAGCGTCGCATCAACATGTATCTGCGCGCGCTCTGGGCGCGGGATTTTTTCATGAAACCGACATCCGGCGATTTTGAAACACGCGAAGGCTACAAGCCGTTTATCGAAAACTATTTCATTCATTTGCCGGACGCGTTTGACAATTATGGCGATGTATCAGCCACCGAGGTTTATCGCGCTGCAGCTGCGCATACCGCAGCACACCTGGTTGAAACAAAGCAACCCATTTCAGCTGAAGGACTCAATCCCATGCAAATGGCTATGATTTCCGTCATTGAAGACGCGCGTGTGGAAGAACTGTCGATCCGGCGTTTTCCCGGTTTGCGTAAAACCTGGGGCAGCCTGCACACCGCCACACCAGATATGGGCGCCAGCATAGGGGATTATCTTAACCGATTGGCGCGCGCACTCGCCGATCCCAGCTATAAAGATAAAGACAAATGGATTACGGAAGGCCGCCGCCTGTTTAAAGCTGCACAGGACAAGCTCGACAGCCACCAGATTTCCTGGGATATCGGCGTTCAGCTCGCGCACAGTATCCTGGATAAAAAACTGCCGTTTAATCCGCGTACCGATATACTCACTGCCCCGTATCGTGACGACAACCGCTATTTCTGGGAATTTGAGGAATTTGATTTCAACAAATCCCTGAGTGCCGGTTACGAAGCACCCAAACAGGTACGCAAGTATGTCAACGTGATGGAACTGGCCAACGAGATAGAAGTCGAAACCGCCGGTGACGACGCGCAGGAAATCTGGGTGATGGGTTCAGAGTTTTTTCCGTATGAAGACACCGGCGTCTCATTCAACGACATGGAAGGCAAGGAGCCCGTATCGCCGCCCTTCCATTACTCCGAATGGGATTACCAGATCCAGTTGGAGCGTCCCGATTGGGCCACAGTACAGGAAAAACGCGCCAAAATGGGCGACATGCAATGCATCGACGAAATCGCCACGCAATACAAACGTGAAATTGCGCGCATGAAATTCCTGCTCGACGCCATGCAACCGCAGGGCACGCGACGTATTCGCAAACTCGAAGACGGCGATGATATCGACATCAACGCCGCAATCCGTTCGATGACCGATATTCGTATGGGTATGCAGCCCGATCCCCGCATTATGATGCGTTCGATCCGTAAAATTCGTGATATCTCGGTACTGGTGCTGCTCGACATGTCCGAATCGACCAACGAAAAAGTGGCCGGACAGGAATTCACTGTACTGGAACTCACGCGTCAGGCTTGCGTACTGCTGGCCAACGCCATCGACAAAATCGGCGATCCGTTTGCGATTCACGGCTTCTGCTCCGACGGCCGCCATGACGTGGAATATTACCGCTACAAGGACTTTGAGCAACCGTATAATGAAATACCCAAGGCCAAGCTGGCGGGCATGACGGGACAACTCTCCACGCGCATGGGCGCGGCTATTCGTCATGCCAGCCACTATCTGAAATTGCAGAAATCGTCGAAAAAACTGCTGCTCGTCATCACCGATGGCGAACCAGCCGACGTTGATGTGCGCGATCCACAGTATCTGCGCTTCGACACCAAAAAAGCCGTCGAGGAAGCGGGCCGTTCTGGCATTGTTACCTATTGCATGAGTCTCGATCCACGGGCAGATCAATATGTATCAAGGATATTTGGCGAACGGAACTATCTGGTGGTTGATCATGTGGAACGCCTGCCGGAAAAATTACCGGTGCTGTATGCGGGATTGACGCGGTAATCGCCAGCCGCCCAGAATGACTGCATCTGGTATCTCGTAGCGTTCATCACCGACGCGAATCAAATGCAGGTCATTTTCTTTGGTTGCACGAAATTCAGGATAGCCGTCCGCCTCGCTTGTGTCCGCGCTGATCGGCAAACCCATGCGAAAGAAAATCGCACGGGTTCGGCCGCCTGGCTTCTTGATCACAACAGCCGCATAACCACCGCCGGCACGAGCAGCGCCAAATTCACTTTGTATCATCGGCTGACCGATGGCTAGGACACAAGGAACATTCCCTGTTGCATCGAACTCACCCTGACCCGCGCAGACCGCCATTCTTCAGCAGGTAGGAACGAATAAAACTGATCTGCGCAACAATGGTCTCACCCATACTCGGTGGCGGGCAAATGGAATGCGTCACCGCAAGTGGGCCAAACTCGAAACGGCCGCTTGCACCATTACCACTGGACTCAGCAAACCATGCACCATTGGCGTCATTGCAATTAAGACGCACAACACCTGTACCGTTACTGTCGAGATTGGCTTATAGGCAGGTTCAGATCGCCGTAATGGAGAAAAAGAGACGGCGACCAGTGCTTCATTCAGTTTTTACTACGCTTATTTTGTTTCCCGGAGTGCTTTTTTGAGTTCTGCTTCACGCGCTAACCAATAATTTTCGAGCGCTTGTTCGATAGTGGGATTATATCCGTCTCTTTCCAGCTTCCAGCACAAGTACGCAACGATTACGGAAACCTCTTCTATTTCGAACAACTTGAAGTCCTGACGGGCACAGTCACCCAATGTCCCGCTACCGAACACTTTCGCTATCCGCTTTTTTCCATCATTGGTGTAACGAACACGCATAACCGCGTTGCAGGATCTGGATTTACTAATTTCGCTTCGATGTCAGCAATAAGATAGGCGGGCAGGTAAAAACGTAGCGCCCTGCCCGAGAAAAATGATAAAGCGCTTCCCCAGCCGTCAGGCGCCTGGTTCAAAAACCCGGCATCCAGCTGTGCCCAATTTGTCTTGTCGCAAAATTCCGCTACGAGCGCCTCGGCTTCTTCACCAAAACTATCTGTCAAGTCGTCGTTGCCAGGAAAGGAAGTATTTCTGAAAGCGTTGCGTATCTGCGCGATTAGCAAGTCCATGTCTATCTACCCACACAAATTATCCCAGACGCTCTGCTAACCGGCACCCTTGCAAACAAAATCCATATATGTGGCAACTGCCCCTTCTACCATCATTTTCCCGGGAAAATGAACACGTTTAGCACAAGCATCATAGCCTATGCATTTCGTAGATCAAAGGCCTTTTTCCAATACGCACGTTGCCGTGCTTCATGATATCTTTCCCCGCGTTCTTGAATGATTTTTTCCGGAAGTTTTTCTGCGATAAATAAGCGTTTGCTGGTATCAGAAGCTGTATCAGAATGCGTAAGCTCTCCCAGCATATCTGCTTCCTCTCTGGTTGGATTATTGACTAGCCGGAAAAACGGATCAGCCCATCGCTGGGAAATAAAACTGGCAAACCCCATTTCCAGGACTTGAGGCAGCACCGTATCGATAAAATCCTCAATACCACTTTGTACTCGCTGAGCAACATCCTGAATTTTTTTGTCTTCTATATTTTCTTCCAGAACAGGAATAATGCAACCATTTTCTTCCCGATAGCCTAGGGTAGTTCCGTGGGGCGCCATTAGCGCAAACTCCAGCAGCTCCACACCACCGTTGATAAGGCTCTCGCATAGTTCCCAGGGTTCATTCTCGTTGACAAGATAACCATGATAATTATTGCGTGGCAGATAATTGTGGGTCAACATGCCGAATGTTCCCAGATAATAACCACTAATCTGGAAATCTGTACGCGTGAGTTGCAGGATACGGGAAAATCCTCCCTGCATATTTCCGGCCCAGCCGATATCCTCAATCCCCAGGCGTGTTACGCCTTCAGCAAGTTCGGTAATATAGCGCATGGGAAGCGGACGTCTCTTCCTTGCTTCGAGTAAAATATCGTTCCAAAGCGAATTGAGTAAATCGAACATTCTCGTATCATGGTATGCCACAATTTCATCAGCCGAACGGTATCCAGCCCGTTTGATTTGCTGCAGATATTGATTGGGATTCATGCCCAGTTTACTCAAATGGTGTCCTACCGTTCGCGCTGCCCGACCACTAAACAGATGCCAAACACGATCTACCGGCATATCTACAAAACTCGGCAGAAGAAGTGCAGCGCGGGAAAAATAGGCGTACCTTAGCTCGACATCCGGCCCGAGCAGGACTTTGTGCCGCTCAAAAATTTTGTAGGACAGATAGGCATCCCGGGCAAAAAACAGCATGCGCTCAACGCGATTCCGACGGGCAAGATCAGTCATCCATAAAATCTTACCGAGGAACAGCGGGCCAAAAACCTGAAGTCCGATATCCTCCCAGAAGTCGAACTTTTTTTCCATGATCCGCCGGCGTATTGAGCCCATGATCAGAGACCATACATGCTCATCATCTGCTGGTTTTACGCTAGGAATGCGGAGACGGGGCTCAACGCGATCAAGCAGGTAGTTGAACAGCTCAGGCTTAACACCTGCGCCGTTGGCCATCTCGACGTCAGCATGTTTATTGTCACCAAAGTGGATGACTTCGTACGGCTGAACAGAAAATTGACTCAATACTTCACCGAACATTGATCCCTCGTGCTTGCTTTTGCGAAGCTCCCAGGAAACCAATAACGTATAAGGCTTATCGTAGCCACACTTGGTAAGCAGTTTCTCAATAAACCAGGAAGGAAGATACATGTCGGTACATAAAACCACTTTTCGCCCATCTTCTCTTGCAATCGGAAAAAGCGCCTGCATGACAGGATTTGGATGACAAAAACGGTTTTCAAGGTCAAGCTCCAAGTTTTGCAGGTAGCTGCGTTGTTCCTTTGTTAAACAAAGAAATTCCGAAAGCACATCATAAATGTCTTCCAATCCCACTTCTGGCGTGTGGTCAGACGCCACTAATCGTTTCCGGGCTTCAGTTTCCGCTTCGACGCGTTTTATTGCGAAATTACAGGCTATTTTTGGATTCATAAGGCCAAACGCATTGTATTGCAGCTTAGCGGCAGCGACATCAAAAACATCCGTTGGCCGATGTACAGCGCGATGGATCAATGTGTCGAAGATATCGAACGATACGATTTTAAACTTGGACAGTCTGTTTATATATGTTTCAAGAAGTTTGCTGTTATCCATGGTTGAGAGGCACGGGGAATCTCTTTTTAGCGTCCATTCCGAATGAGATACCACAATTTGATCTGACGAATCGCACTGCCAATTCCCTCTGAGAATAGAATCCGGAAAAATTTGCTAACGGTTCGCAACTTCTGACCAGATGTCATCCACATTGAAACCAGTTCCCCCATGCGCCGCAATCGCAAGCTATAATTTTGACCCGCCAGTTCACGCTGCGAATGTGCAGGAAGGGCATTGATTGCTTTTTCCATGTGGTGGATAGCTTGACGCAGAGCGATATGCGCTCCCATGCCAATTCTATTTTCAGTGAAATCTTTTCTAAGCCACTCATTTTTGAGCATGGTGGCATAAAATTCATGACGGGATTTACCGGCGAATATAGAATTGCCGTATATAGACTGATCGGTAATCCGGTGATGGTAGAACGCCAGGAATTGAGGAATGATATACACGTCACACCGGCTCATGAAACGGATATTAAAATCCCAGTCTCCGAGAACAGGAAGGTCAGCGCGGAAAAAATCAATAGCCTGGGCCGCGTCGTATCTAAAGAGAAACTGTATGGGAGCGAACTGATTCTCGGTCAAAAGCTCGTCTAAAGATACGAGGCCACGTTTTTCAGAAGTGCGGTAGGGCACTGTCCTGTCAATATAAACAACAGAGCCTTCCACGCGTTCATAGACTGTATTTGCCAATGTTACAACACCGGCAATATTGGGTAATTCTCTGCTGATTTGTTCAATTTCAGCAACAGAAATGGTAAGAAATTCTGGAGCCCAGCTGTCATCATCGTCGTGTATAACCAGGTAACGTGTTCTGATGGATCGTATACCTTTATTGCTGGCAGCTTCCATTCCGAGAGAGGATGGGTTGTGGATCACAGATATGCGCTCTCGCAATTGTGATGCATAGTGATCAACAAGCTGATCGACAACAGCTGGATCACCTCCATCATTAACAATGACCAAATACCAGTCTTCATAGCTCTGATTGACGATACTTTCAAGGGCACGCTTTAATAGAACGGGACGATCTTTTGTACGGGTGATAATGCCTACTGTCGCGTCCATATCGGATGCATTAATTCCCATATTGTTATTTATCAATGAGGCTAAAAAAATGCTTTTTGTGAAAAATTGTGTGTATTTGCTCTGTTTCTAATTATACCAGTCATTATTGCTTGGAAACAGATTATGAAAACCACTTAGGCACATTACATTATTTGAATAATTTTTTTAAGTAGCCAAGCGGACGGAAAATTAATTGACCTAACTTGTAACTATTTGATTGTATAAGTCTCTCAATCTGATGGCGCAGTTCTTGTTCCATGAGATTCTTACTGGCTTGCAACTGCTGAATTTGCAGATCTTTTTTGTAATTAAACTCATTGAGTTTATTGAGAAGATTATCTTTTTTACGGAGCGAATCCCGTAATGTTTCGATCTCTTGCTGTTTAGGCCGGAGCGCTCCATCTATTGCATAGTTCATTACTTTTTCGAGTTGACGGTTCATGGCATAACAGCGCTGTTTATCGATTGACTGCTGCAGTAGTTCTGGAAACCAGCGACTGAAAATCTGGAACGTTTCCAGGTTTGGAGCGATTGGCGTTTCTAAAATCGTGTTATGGCCATGGAGCCGATATTGCAGAAGCTTTTCATCGAACAAGTAGAAAAGACGGTGCTGGCTGTCTGCCAGATACCGAAGTATGAATTCATAATCAGATGTGTAGCGATAATTGTTAAAAAAACCAATTCGGTTAAAAACCTCCCGTTTTATAAAGAAATTGGACGTTGAAATAAAAAAATTACCAGCCAATAGCGCTTGTACAATATCTCCGCTGGAGGAATATAGCGCTCTTAGACCATCGACCCATTCAATCCACCAGTGATGTTTATCGCGAATTACTTTGCCGTTTTTATCGATCAACTCAACGTCTGTTGTAATAAACTCTGCTGATTCTCGTTCAGCAACCGCTAATAGACGTTCAAGGCGGTTAGGAAGAAAGATATCGTCAGAATTCAGAATAGTGATGAAATCACCACTGGCTTTCTGAATTCCTTCGTTGATGGTGTTGCTTGCCCCCATGTTGGTTGTATGCGCGCTGAATTTTATTCGCGGGTCATCGTATTGTGCAATGACTTCGGCTGTTTGGTCCGGCGAATGATCGTCTATGATTATCAGCTCAAAGTTTTTATGGGATTGCAACAACACACTTTCGATGGCAGCACCAATGAAATTCTGGTGATTGTATGCCGGTATAATAATGCTGATCAGTATTTTCTGCATAAATCAGGGTTGTATGGGTTATAAATTTTCTATTTGTCGATTTGTTCTTGATTCGGCAGCGCAATCAACTGACAACCACCCATTTTAGCGGAAGGTAAAGTACAACAGGGTTGCAGTCAATTTAACAGTTAGCGAAACAGTTTCTTTTAATGATCACAGGAGTAGTTTTCTCTAATTTTTATATCAATGTTAAATTTTGATTTGATGTCTTGGACTAACCGATTAATGATTTCCGGGCTTATTGATTCCGGTACTTGTATATCGTAGTCGTCATTAAAAATGCTTTTCCCTTCCAGGAATTCACTAGAGAGCCTTTGGTTGCACCCATTACACTTGTTCATCAGCTCAATTCTATCTTTTTTAGAGAAAAATATCGCTTTAGGTCCATTTTTAATGATGCTCTCTGTTTTCAACCAATTGAAAATATTATTATAGGTTTCCCTGTCGTTCAGGCTGTTATCGATACCTAACATAAACTGTACAACATATTTATTGGGAGAAACATTTTTTGTAGTTTCGATTGTATTGAATCTTTCATCCAGATCAAGACCTAGTATTTCTAAAAAGCTGCCAAGTAAATTATTATTCTTGACGGCCTGATCATAACGTTTTATGAGAATGTTGCTTTTACTCATTCCACTCGACCAAAAATCAATCAAATCACAATAATATGTTGTAATATTTCCCATGGCTGGCACTTCATAGATTGGTTTTTTATATTCGTATCTGGTCTCAAATAACGTTGCAAAAAAAGAATAGTTTGACTCGATATATTTATCTTGCCTTCTTAAATAGACTACTATTTTTAAGTCAAACATGTCATTTAATTGTTTTACGACATCGATGTCCCTCATTTTTGTCATATCTTCGTTAGATAAAACGATTGTGTGACAGTTATTTTCAATGCATTCTTGTTTCATGCTTTGAAGGATCTCGAGGTACTCCAGATTATTATCAAGTATTTTAAATAACAGTTCTTGCGGTCTATTATCGGACAAATGCTTGCTCGGTATATATATCCAATTGTCTTTAAGTGATTCTTTATTAACGTATAAAAAATTCTGAATGGCAGTGGTGCCCGTTTTATGGATACCGATATGCAAGTAAAGTTTTATTTTTTGCATCTTGTTCTCTTTTAATAACCCTACGACTGAGTCAAAACCCTCTATCAAAGAAAATAGCTCTCGATACTTATTAAGTTAAAGTTAGACGTTTTCGGTTAGTTGTTCATTATTCATATGATAGCCCCGGAAAATAACAGCAGTTAAAGGTAGCATTTTCTTGTATAAAAGACGTTAAATATAATCCACTTCCACATAACCGACACAATTGGCGTCATCTATTACCGCTCTGCTTTTTTAACAACCCGGCTGATAGTTGCATAATGCACGCCAAATTCATCCGCTATAGCCTTCATTGTGTAATCGCCTGTTTGATATGCGGCTGTAATCCCCTCATTCCTGTCGCTAAGCGATGCGTAATATGAAAGCGGCCTGGCCAGTGCCCTTCTTTGCACACGGGGAATTTCACTGATGTTTCGGTCGGATTGCGCATGTTGCTGCATTTTTTTGACAAATTCTTCTTTGCCAAGATAAATCTGCCCACACAAATCTTCCCAAATACTCGACAACCCCACACCCGAACGAACAAAATCGATATACGCAGCAATTGCCCGCTTGCGTTGCTTGCCAAACTGCCCCAATATCCAGTCAGCCTGCAACCATTCCGGGCGGCTGCTTTTTTCAATCATGGCTGAATAACTGCTCCAGGGCCATTGATCAACATTTTTTACCAGTCCTGCCCGTACCGGATTCAACACAACATAACGCGACAGTTCAAGCAAGTAACTATCTTTTTCCACCAGAATGGCTTTATAACGCCCTTGAAAAACATGTCCGACACGATTGTGCGTACGATTAAAGGTCTGCGTATAAACGCCATTGAGCTGCCGCATCCCCTTGGACAAATTCCCCTCAACCGTTTCGACAACTATATGATAGTGATTGTCCATCAGACAATACGCATGACAGACCCAGTTAAACCGTTTACAGACATGACCAAACAATGTCAGCCAATTGATCCAGTCAGCGTCATCCAGATAAATCTCCTCCCGGCGATCCCCTCGCGAAGTTACATGATACACACCGCCGGCTAATTCAATTCTTAATGGTCTTGACATGGTCAATTTCAAGGTTATAAAAACAAACAGGTTATAGCATTAATTGTGTCAATGCAAGACTTGACCCCTCCCGTTTTTCAAGCAAGTAACTATCTTTTTCCACCAGAATGGCTTTATAACGCCCTTGAAAAACATGTCCGACACGATTGTGCGTACGATTAAAGGTCTGCGTATAAACGCCATTGAGCTGCCGCATCCCCTTGGACAAATTCCCCTCAACCGTTTCGACAACTATATGATAGTGATTGTCCATCAGACAATACGCATGACAGACCCAGTTAAACCGTTTACAGACATGACCAAACAATGTCAGCCAATTGATCCAGTCAGCGTCATCCAGATAAATCTCCTCCCGGCGATCCCCTCGCGAAGTTACATGATACACACCGCCGGCTAATTCAATTCTTAATGGTCTTGACATGGTCAATTTCAAGGTTATAAAAACAAACAGGTTATAGCATTAATTGTGTCAATGCAAGACTTGACCCCTCCCGTTTTTCGAACCAGAATCTCAGCCGCTGACCCCATGAGCCACATCCCCGTCCAATGTCTATACTAACTGCTTGAGATGTGGCTTGTCACCCTGCTAAAAATCAATGGTAGACCCCTTTTGTATGCTTTTGTATGACCCCTTTTGATACGGGGGTTGGATATCAAGCCACCAGACTTGATTGGATACCGCGTCATCCGCCATTGCTGACAGTTTGACTGAAGTGAATCGCCCGGATTGTAAGCCAGGAAGGGTTGGCGCCAACAGGTAGCCACAGATCTGAACAAACAATTGGATACAAGACGGCACTGAGATGCTTCCGGGGCAGCGCTGCTGCCAGGGTGAAACAGGATTCTGTTCTCACTTGATCCAGATGGGTGACTGGTGCGATTTGCATCACCAAAAATATGAAGCAACAGGCGCGAAATTTTCAGCAAAACTGTTTTGTAATGGTGTTATTGAGGATTAATGTATCGCCGTAAGGCGAGAGTTTTTTTCGGACTATTGACTCAGGACAGCTAATGGGTGACCCCTTTTGTGTGCAGTTAAATCCAAAAAAATAATTTTTCATGATTAATTTATTTGTGAGTTTTCACACATCATTGTTATTCAATTTTTGATAGCCTGATAGTGATAGTTAAATATACACAACTATGTGTTTATTTCTATTTTTTTTATAAATTTTATCTAGGAGAATGAAAATGCCTATATTATCAGACTTTGTAGTTATTCAAGGTGACGTTAATCGTAGGGTTGGCGATGGGGCAATACTCTGGGAAAAAAACTTCCCTACCGGCGGACATAACGGTCAATATGGAATTCTCATGCTCATGATTAAGGGTCTCACGGTAGCCCAAAAAGATGTTGATGTGAAAATCAACAACAAGAGCGTTGGCAAGATCTTCAGATACGAAGGTGCTAATGCTAACCACTGGTTCACGCAGATCATCAACATCGGACCTAATATTCTTAAGAATAACGGGACCAATGAGCTGCAAATAGAAGCCGTTGATTATGTAGGGGGTGGTAGCGACCACTTTGATGATTTCTATTTGCGCGATGTCGTTTGCTTTTTCTCGCAAAGTACATAGGAAGAGCCCAACGAATACGGATAGATCGTGAGAGAGAAGCGGTGTGACTATCATGATAGTCACACCGCTGCGTAGCTGTAGTAGCTTGCACAAATGAGGTCATGCACACAAATCGGGGGCAGCACACAAGCAGTTGGGGAGGGTCTTGCAATACAACACTCACTTCCCCCCATCTTTCCCAACAACCCAACGCATAATACCACAATGCATCCCAAACTCATCCGCAGTCACTTGACAAGCAAAAGCAGCAAAGCGACAACCAACCCTCAGGATAATCTGACACTAATCAACCAGACCGAATCGTACGCATTACATCAATCTCACCGTGAAAAGACAAAACATGTACAAAAGTCTTTTAAGATCACTCAACACCAGTATGCTAAACTCCTTTTAGTTCTAAAGACCAAGATTCAACATGAAAACCGATTCAATCCCGTTATACACCGAACCCTATATCGCGCCAAAATGGCTGCGCGGTGGCAATGCGCAGACGATTTATCCCTATTTGATGCGCCAGAAGCCGCTGTTTGTTTACCGGCGCGTACGCTGGGAGCTCGATGACGGGGATTTTGTCGATATCGACTGGCTGGACGGTAACAGGAATGCGCCGCTGGTGGTTATTTTTCACGGTCTTGAGGGCGGCTCGAACAGTCATTACATTATCAGTATCAAGAATATCCTGCAGCAGTACGGCTGGCATAGCGTGGTGATTCATTTCCGCGGCTGTTCGGGCTCGCCGAACCGGTTGCCACGGGCTTATCATGCGGGAGATTCGACGGAAATTGACTGGATGATCAGGCGTATTGTGCAGGAAAACAGACAGAACAACGCCGACGAACAGCCTGTTTATGCGATCGGTGTATCATTGGGCGGCAATGCCCTGTTGAAATGGCTCGGTGAGCAAGGCAAAGCGGCAAAAAGCTGGATCAACGGCGTTGCGGCCATATCCGTTCCGCTTGATCTGGCCGCCGCGGGTGCTGCGCTCGATTCAGGTTTTAATCAGGTCTATACGCATCATTTTCTGAGCACGCTCAAGTACAAGGCATTTGAGAAACTGGAAAAATTTCCGGGGCTGTTCGATGCAAAAGCGCTATCAAAATGCAGGACAATTTACGATTTTGACAATATCGTCACTGCCCCCTTGCACGGCTTCAAAAATACCGACGACTACTGGCAGCAATCGAGCAGCAAACAGTGGCTGCCGCATATACAGGTGCCGACTTTACTGATTAATGCTCTGAACGACCCGTTTATGCCGGCTTCAGTTCTGCCGGAAGCGGATGAAGTATCAACCGCAGTGACCCGGGAATTTCCCGAGGAAGGCGGTCATGCCGGTTTTATCCTGCCGCCTTTTCCCGGAAAACTGGATTGGCTGCCGAGAACGATGATCAGTTTTTTCCACCATCAATGCAAATAATTCTGTCGGTTACGATAAAAACCGCGCCACAAACGCATTGCTGACAGCTTTTTCCACCGGAATACGAACACGGTGACCGCTGCCCGGCGCGGCGAATACCGGCTTGCCTTTGGTATCGAGCATCTGGGTCAATTCGACAACCTGATTCCCGGACGGATGAATGATTTCCAGCTTGTCGCCGACCTGGAAGCGGTTCTTGACCAGCACTTCCGCCATACCGCTTGTTTCGTCAAATGCGGTAATATCGCCGACATACTGGCTGCGGCTCGATTCTGAATGGCCGCGCAGGTAATTCTGTGTCTCATGGGATTGGTGACGCTGGTAAAAACCGCTGGTATAGCCGCGGTTGGCCAGTCCCTCGAGTTCTCCAAGCAATGACGGATCGAATGCTTTTCCGGCCATGGCGTCGTCAATCGCCTTGCGGTAGACCTGTGCGGTTCGGGCGACGTAGTAAACCGACTTTGTTCTGCCCTCGACCTTGAACGAATCAACCCCGATCTTGACCAGCCGCTCGATATGCTCCACCGCACGAAGGTCTTTTGAATTCATGATATAGGTACCATGCTCATCCTCCATGATCGGCATAAGCTGACCGGGACGCTCTTTTTCTTCAATCAGATAAACCGCATCGGCCGCCGGATGGCGTTTCATGCTCGGCTGCTGGCTGGCGGTTTCATTGTTCGCTTTGTGTAAGGCTTCATTGAAGTCGAAATCGATTTTTTCTATCGACTTGATGCCGCCGCTATCGCTCTCCCCGTCCTCCCCGCCTGCCGTCACTTTATAATCCCAGCGGCAGGAATTGGTGCAGGTGCCCTGGTTGGGGTCGCGGTGATTGAAATAACCGGATAACAGGCATCGGCCAGAATATGCGATGCACAACGCGCCATGCACAAATACCTCGATCTCCATATCCGGGCATAAATCGCGGATTTGCGCGATTTCATCGAGCGACAGTTCTCGCGACAGAATAACGCGCGTCAAACCGATTTTCTGCCAGAATTTAACGCCCATATAATTGACGGTATTGGCCTGTACTGACAAGTGTATGGCTATGTCCGGCCATTTCTCGCGCACCATCATGATCAGCCCCGAATCGGCCATTATCAGCGCATCGGGCTGCATGGCAATCACAGGTTCCATATCCGCCAGATAGGTTTTGACTTTGGCGTTATGCGGCATGATATTGCTCGCGACAAAAAACTTTTTACCGAGTGCATGCGCCTCGCTAATACCCGTTTTTAACTGCTCCAGGGCAAATTCGTTATTGCGGGCGCGCAGGGAATAACGCGGCTGCCCGGCATACACCGCATCTGCGCCATAAGCATACGCTGTGCGCATTTTTTCCAGTGAGCCGGCGGGAAGTAAAAGTTCTGGAGTCGTCAACATGAGGTAAAATTAATAATGTGAACAAAAAAACAAGATAGGATCGATGTCCTGTTTTGAACAATCAATCGACAAAGCGTTCAATTGTACCACCTATGTCCATAGCATTTGCCGAACCCGCATTTATACATTTGCGCCTGCACAGTGAATTTTCAATTCTGGACAGCACTGTCAGAATTAATAACGCTATTGCAAAAGCGGCTGCCAACCAAATGCCCGCATTGGCGATTACTGACCTGACTAACCTGTTTGGTACGATAAAATTTTACCAAAATGCCCGCAAAAACGGAATCAAACCCGTTATCGGCTGCGATGTCTGGATCACCAATGAGTCGGCACGCAACAAACCGGCGCGTATATTATTGCTGTGCCAATCCTACGCAGGATATTTACTGCTGTCACGCCTGTTATCGCGCGCGCATCTTGAAAATCAGGTGCACGGCCGCGCTGAAATCCGGCTGTCCTGGTTGCAGGATGAAGAAAACGGCATGGATGGATTAATCGCGTTATCCGGTGCACGTTTTGGCGATATCGGTCAATCCATCCTGAAAAACAGTTTTCAGCAGGCTGAATTGCAGGCAAAAGAATGGGCTGCGCTTTTTCCCGACCGGTTTTATATCGAAATACAGCGCGACGGCCATGAACAGGAAGAATATTTGCTGCAACAATCGCTGATCATCGCCAGCAAACTCAATCTGCCAGTCGTCGCAACACAATCGATCCAGTTTCTCGAACCGGATGACTTTGACGCACATGAAGCCCGTGTTTGTATTGCAGAAGGTTATATTCTTGGAGACCGGCGACGCCCCAGGAAATTTACCCGAGAGCAATATTTCAAAACGCAGCAGGAAATAACCGCGCTGTTTGCAGACGTACCCGCTGCATTAGCAAACAGTGTCGAAATCGCCCGGCGTTGCAATCTGGAACTGGAGCTCGGCGTCAACAAGCTGCCGGTATATCCGACGCCAAATCACGAAAGTCTGGAAGACTACCTGAAAAGCCAGGTTGCCGCCGGACTGGAAAAACGCATGCAGGCGCTCTACCCTGAAGAAAAGGCGCGCAACGAACAGTTGCCCCGGTACCAGGCGCGTATGGCATTTGAAGTGGACACCATTATTTCCATGGGTTTCGCAGGCTACTTCCTGATTGTTGCCGACTTTATCAATTGGGCCAAGCTCAATGACGTGCCCGTCGGACCGGGACGGGGATCCGGCGCCGGTTCGCTGGTTGCATTCTCACTGGGCATCACGGACCTCGATCCATTACGGTACGATTTACTGTTTGAGCGCTTTCTCAACCCGGAACGTGTTTCCATGCCGGATTTCGATATTGATTTCTGCCAGGACAGGCGTGAACGGGTGATCGACTATGTCAAACAACGCTATGGCACACAAAGCGTTTCCCAAATCATCACCTTTGGCACGATGGCTGCAAAAGCCGTGGTTCGGGATATCGGACGTGTACTTGACCTGCCGTATAACTTTGTCGACCAGCTGGCGAAACTGGTTCCTTTCGAAATCGGCATGACATTGAAAAAAGCGCGCGAACTGGAACCGCAACTGAACCAGCGCGCAGCCGAGGAAGAGGATGTCCGTAATCTGCTCGAACTGGCTGAAAGCCTGGAAGGGCTGACCCGCAATATCGGCATGCACGCGGGCGGCGTTTTAATTGCGCCGGGGAAAATTACCGATTTCTGCCCGATCTACTGTACCGAATCGGCCGATTCGGTCGTCAGCCAGCTCGACAAGGACGATGTCGAGAAAATCGGTCTGGTTAAATTTGATTTTCTTGGATTACGCACGCTGACGACACTCGATCGCGCCGTCAGTTACATCAACCAGTCCCGCAATGAAAATTTTTCAATCGGCGAACTGCACCTGGATGACGCCGCAACCTATGCATTATTGCGGCAAGGTAACGCTATCGGTGTTTTCCAGTTTGAATCGCGCGGCATGAAAGACCTGTTGCAAAAAGCAAAACCGGATCGCTTTGAAGATATTATCGCGCTGGTCGCACTCTACCGCCCCGGCCCGATGGATTTGATTCCTGATTTTATCGAACGCAAACACGGCATTCAAAAAATTGAATACCTTGATCCGCGCCTCGAGCCGATCCTGAGCCCGACCTACGGCATCATGATTTATCAGGAACAGGTGATGCAAATCGCCCAGGTCATTGGCGGCTACAGCCTGGGCAGCGCAGATCTGCTGCGCCGCGCCATGGGCAAGAAGAAGGTTGAAGAAATGGCGCAGCAACGCGATATTTTTGTAACCGGCGCAGTTAAAAACGATCTGAACGAACAAAATGCCATTGAGCTGTTCGGCCTGATGGAGAAATTTGCCGGTTACGGTTTTAACAAATCCCATGCCGCCGCTTATGCGCTCATCGCCTACCAGACCGCATTTCTGAAAACCCACTATCCAGCAGAATTTATGGCGGCCTGTTTGTCGGCTGACATGGACGACACCGATAAAGTCCATATCTTTATTGAGGACAGCCTGGCAAATGGACTTGTTATTTTGCCACCCAATATTAATCTTTCGGATTATCGCTTTGTACCGACTGACGACAAAACTATCCGATACGGTCTGGGCGCAGTAAAAGGAACCGGCGAATCGGCAATTAGCACGATTCTCAATGTTCGCGAGCAAAGCGGCGCTTTTAAAGATTTATTTGATTTCTGTAATCGTGTTGACCGGCGCATTATCAATCGGCGCGTCATAGAATCGCTCATTCGTGTCGGCGCATTCGATTGTATCAATGAAAACCGCGCCAGCCTGTTGGCTTCGGTCGGTATAGCCATGGAAGCGGCCGAGCAATCCAGCCGTACCGTAAATCAAACTGGCCTGTTCGATGATTTCGATGATGTGATGTTGAAACCCGCATTGATTGCAAACAATCCCTGGTCTGACCGGGAGCAACTACAGCAAGAAAAACAGGGGCTCGGTTTCTATTTCAGCGGACACCTGTTCAACACCTACGCAAACGATATCAGGCCGTTTATCCGCACCACACTCGACCGACTAAATCCGCAGCGCGAAACGCAGCTGGTAGCGGGTATTATTCATGCTGTTCGTGTCCAGATGACACGGCGCGGCAGAATGGCCATCATCAGTCTCGATGACGGGAAGGCCAATATTGAGCTGATTATATTTGATGAATTATTCAACGAGCACCGCAACTGGCTCAAGGAAGATCAACTGTTGATCGCAGAAGCCAAAGTCGGCATTCGCGGCCAATATAATGATAACGAAGGCAGTGATGAATTACGTATCACTGCGGAAAAACTGTACGATCTTGCCGGTATACGCACTTATTTCGCCAAGCAGATCAGGCTCCACTGTAATTCTGATAACTTGCCTGCTACTGCAGCGTTGAAAACACTGCTCATGCCCTATTCCAGTCAGAATCATTCCAATTACCCTGCCAGCATGAGTAACGGTCAATTATTGTGCCCGGTCTCTCTGGTTTACCAGAACCAGGAAGCCACCTGTGAAATTACCCTGGGTGACAGCTGGCGGGTCAATCTGCACGATCAGCTGCTGCAGGCATTAACACGCCATTTCAAGACCGAGAATGTTGAGGTTGTTTATTGATTCTTGACAACAACCCGTCATTCAAACATCGGACTCATTGGATATTCCAGCGCTTCCTTCATCGCCACCAGCGATAAAACTGCTTCACGTCCATCAATAATACGATGGTCATACGATAACGCCAAATAGTTCATCGGCCGGATAACAATCTGCCCATTTTCAACCACAGGCCTGTCTTTGGTCGCATGAATACCCAGAATTGCACTTTGCGGCGGATTGATAATCGGTGTCGACAGCATGGAACCAAATACCCCACCATTGGTAATTGAGAACGTACCGCCGGTTAACTCTTCGATGGTCAATTTGCCATCGCGCGCGCGCTTTGCAAAGTCCGCAATCTGTAATTCGATTTGTGCAAACGTCATTTGATCGGCATTGCGTAGAATCGGAACCACAAGACCGCGGGGACTGCCCACTGCAATCCCGATGTCATAATAATCATGGTAAATGATTTCATTGCCTTCTACCGATGCATTAACAATGGGATATTTTTTAAGCGCGGCAACAACCGCTTTGACGAAAAACGACATGAAACCAAGCTTGATGCCATGTTCTTTTTCAAATTCAGCACGATACCGCGTACGCAAATCCATAATGGCCTGCATGTTTACTTCGTTAAACGTTGTCAATATTGCAGCAGTCGATTGAGATTGCACCAACCGTTCAGCAATCCGCATACGCAACCGCGACATGGCCACCCGCCGGTCCAGGCGTTCACCCCTTTCTACTGCTCCGGCAGACTCTTCAGGTGTTTTGGCAAGTGGCTCAGCCTGTTTGCCGCTGGACGACTCTTCCTCGTGAACAACTTGATGCTCGCCTTCAGCCTTGTGCTGAATATAGGCCTGTACATCTTCACGCGTAATACGCCCACCCCGCCCGGTTCCTTTGATTGCTTTGGTTTCCGATGCTTTCAAGTGATTTTCTTCAGCCAGCTTGCGCGCGGCAGGCATCAACATCGGGATAGTATGATCAACCTTATGCTCCGTTTTTTCAGCTTCAGCTTCATCATGGTCATCAACTGACTCAGTTTCTTTAGTTGATTTCGTTTCAGACTCGGATGCCGTAGCGTCGGTATCGATCTTTGCGACGACTTCTCCACTGACTACGGTTGCACCGTCGCCCTTGATAATTTCCTTTAAAATACCGGCATGAGAAGCTGGCAATTCCAGCACGACTTTGTCAGTCTCAACATCAACTAAATTTTCATCGCGTTTAACTTGTTCACCTTCTTTTTTATGCCACGAAACCAGTGTTGCTTCTGCAACTGATTCGGATAGCATGGGTACCTTGACTTCAACTAACATAGTGCCCCCTTTTCTATAATTTCTCCCGGAACGCCGCCTCTATGACTTCTTTCTGCTGCATTTTATGTATCGCCAGATATCCGACTGATGGAGAAGCAGATGAAGGCCGCAAAGCGTAACCCAGTATCTGGGTAGGCTTCATATTTCGTAGCAGATAATGCTGAATACGGTGCCAGGCACCTTGATTCCCTGGTTCCTCCTGACACCAGACCACTTCTTTTGCTTTACTGTAACGCTTAATTTCCTGTTTGAATTCTTCATGCGGAAACGGATAAAGCTGTTCCAGCCGTATAATAGCCATATTATCTATCTGATTTTCTTTACGATAAGCCCTAAGTTCATAATATATTTTTCCACTGCACACAATGATACGCTTTACGTTCTTCGGCACCAAAGTTTCTGATTCTGGAATCACTGGGAAAAAAGACGCGTTCGCCAGTTCCTCGAGGGACGAAACCGATTCTTTATGCCGCAACATACTCTTTGGACTCATAATAATCAATGGCTTGCGTAAAGGCCGAATCATTTGCCGTCGCAACAAGTGAAACATTTGGGCAGGTGTTGAAGGAATACAAACCTGGATATTGTAATCCGCGCAAAGCTGCAGAAAACGCTCCAGCCGTGCAGATGAATGTTCCGGGCCCTGACCTTCATAACCGTGCGGCAACAGCATCACCAAACCGCACAAACGCCCCCATTTAGCTTCTCCGGATGCAATAAACTGGTCTATAACCACTTGTGCACCATTGCAAAAATCACCAAACTGCGCTTCCCAGATGACAAGTTCATGTGGCTGTGCGGTCGCATAACCATATTCGAATCCCAATACCGCCTCTTCCGACAGAATCGAATTAATCACCACAAAATCGGGTTGCCCGGGTGAGATATAACGCAGCGGGACATGGATTTTTTTGTCTTCCAGAGATGTATCCTGATTATGCAGCACAGCATGCCGATGAAAAAAGGTGCCACGTTCAGAATCCTGTCCAGAAATCCGTATCGGAAAACCCTCATAAAGTAGCGCCGCATATGCCAAATTCTCCGCCATACCCCAATCCAATGGCAATTTTCCTTCTCCCATCAACCGCCTGTCATCAATGATTTTTTCTACCCGTTTATGCAGTATAAACTTCTCCGGAATAGTCGTTAAACGTACGGCCAGTTGTTGAAGGACATCAAACGCAATACCTGTTTTTACGGGCTGATTCCACTTAAAAGGTTTGTGAAAAGCAGCCCAATTTACCGAATAGGGGGATTTGTAGTTATAGCGAATATTTTTATTTGGATTAATTCCGGAATCCATCGCGTCGCGGTATGCCTTAACCATCGCATCCGCCTCACCCGGCTGAATGATGCCTTCCGCTTCCAGTTTATCGGCATAGCGCTGACGTGTTCCGGGATGCTGACTAACGATTTGATACATTCTGGGCTGGGTGACCATCGGATCATCCTGCTCATTATGTCCCAGACGTCGGAAGCAAACCATATCAATCACAACATCTTTATGGAAATTCATCCGGTAATCCAAAGCAAGCTCAGTAATCATGGTCACAGCTTCAGGATCATCGCCATTCACATGAAAAACAGGTGCCTCAACCATTTTAGCCACATCAGTGCAATACAATGTGGAGCGGCTTTCACGTGGATCAGACGTGGTAAAGCCAATCTGATTATTGATAATGATGTGAATTGTTCCGCCAGTACCATAGCCGCTGGTCTGTGACAGATTAAGCGTTTCCATAACCACACCCTGTCCGGCAAACGCGGCATCACCATGAATCAAAACAGGCAGAACTTTGTCGCCACGTCTGTCACGAAAACGATGCTGACGAGCGCGTACTGATCCTTCTACAACAGGGTCAACAATTTCCAGATGTGACGGGTTAAACGCTAACGCCAGACGTACCAGTCCTCCTGACGTTTTAATAGCGGAAGAAAAGCCCTGATGGTACTTAACATCGCCAGAGGGAAGATCCTGCGCAAATTTTTCTTCGAATTCTCGAAATAGATCAGCCGGCATTTTTCCTAAAGTATTGACCAATACATTAAGCCTTGCCCGATGCGCCATTCCGATAACAATTTCATCGATACGCGATTTTCCCGAACATTCCATCAGGCAATCGAGCAACGGGATAAGGCTTTCATTGCCTTCCCCTGAAAACCGTTTTTGACCGATATACCGGGTGTGCAAATACTTTTCCAAACCTTCGGCAGCGCTTAACCGCTCCAGGATATGCTTTTTGTATTCATTGCTGTAATTTGGATTGGACCGCTTAATTTCCAGTCTGCTCTGTATCCAGCGCTTCTGCTCCACTGACGAAATATACATATATTCCGCGCCAATTGTGCCACAATAGGTTTCTTTTAAAATCTGCAAAATTTCACGTAGAGGCGCATGATCAGGGCCTGCCAATGAACCCGTATTGAATACGGTGTCCATATCTTTTTCGGTAAACCCAAAATTTGCCGGATCGAGTTCTGTTCGATAGGGCTTTTGATCGAATTGCAACGGATCCAGTAAAGCCTGACTCAATCCCAGGTAACGGTACATATTGATTAATTGAAGAACAGCAACTTGCTTACGGTCATCCGTATCCACCTGTATAACATCGGGCAAAACGATAATACCTTCAGCCTGCTTACCACCTTTATGGGATTTCGTCGGCTCACCTTGTTCTTTTATCGTTGCGCTTTTAACAAGCTGGCTGACAGGAAAACCTTTCGCCTGTTGTATCTGGTCAAAATATTCCCGCCATGCGGGATCAACTGAAATCGGATTATGCAGGTATTCCTCATATATCGCTTCAATAAAAGGCGCATTCGAACCGAACAGCAAGGAATCCTGCAACTGCTTATTCATTTCGGACAGTCTCGACTAAAAAATTATTTACGGAAATCAGCTGGCACATCACGCATCGGCGTACCTGTATACAATTGGCGAGGGCGTCCAATCTTGTGATCAGGATCAGAAATCATTTCATTCCATTGCGCAACCCAACCTATCGTTCGCGCCATCGCAAAAATCGCTGTAAACATAATGGTTGGTATACCCAGTGCGCGTTGCACGATACCAGAATAGAAATCAACATTCGGATACAGTTTTCTGGAAATGAAGTAATCATCCTCCAATGCAATTCTTTCCAGTTCGAGCGCAAGTTTGAACAAACGATCATTCTGCAGCCCCAGCACATTCAGAACCTCATGACAGGTTTCACGCATTAATGTCGCACGCGGGTCAAAATTCTTGTATACCCGATGCCCAAAACCCATCAACCGATAGTTTTCATCGGGATCCTTAGCGCGTTTGATATATTCATTGATACGCGAAACATCACCGATTTCTTCGAGCATGTGCAAACAGGCCTCATTTGCCCCGCCATGTGCCGGTCCCCACAAACAGGCAATTCCTGCAGCCACGCAGGCAAACGGATTAGCGCCGCTAGAACCGGCCAGGCGTACTGTTGACGTTGAAGCATTTTGTTCATGATCGGCATGCAGAATCAGAATACGATCCAAAGCACGTACAATTCGGGGGTCGGTCTTATAATCTTCGGTCGGTAATGAAAACATCATATGCAGAAAATTTTCAGCATAACTGAGGTCGTTCCGTGGATAAATATAGGGTTGTCCGATATTGTATTTATACGCCATCGCCGCAATCGTTGGCATTTTCGCAATTAACCGCATCGCAGATAACTCGCGATGACCTGCATCAGAAATATCCATCGCCTCATGATAAAATGCAGACAAAGCACCGACAACCCCAACCATCACGGCCATTGGATGCGCATCCCTACGAAATCCACCAAAAAGCTTGACGAGTTGTTCATGCAACATCGTATGATGTTTGATCACACTGTCAAAACTGGCTTTTTCCGCTGCTTTAGGCAGTTCTCCATGCATCAAGAGATAGCAAATTTCAATAAAGTCACATTGTCTTGCAAGCTGGTCAATCGGATAGCCACGATATAACAAAATCCCCTTATCACCATCAATAAAAGTAATTTCAGAACTATTACTGGCAGTAGATAAAAAACCTGGGTCATAGGTAAATAATCCACTTTTGGCATGCAATTTACGGATATCCACCACATCAGGACCCACAGTCCCAGATATAACCGGAAGCTCTATGGATTCACCGCCATCGCCAAAACTCAAGGTTGCTGTACCTTTTTGTGCCATTTTACTTCTCCACGTATTGCAATAAATCAGATTATTGGATGATGTTATATTTTACTATAGATGTTTTACACACTTTTGGACATAAAAACGAGCAGGAGTGCTATGCAACTTGTTCGTTCGACCTAGACGCTAACTATTCTGCAGCAATTTTATTACCGGTAACAGGTCATCGTCCATGACTGGCTTTCTTGCACAAATCAAATCCCACAAGTCATTATCGGCAAGTGAGAGCAATCTCTCAAACTGGATTAATTCTTCACTACCCAGCTGGCAATAATATTGATCCATAAAGCGCTGAAGAATAATGTCTAGTTCCAACATTCCACGCCGGCACCGCCAGCGTGCGCGCTCGTAGTCTTTCATATCGTTCTTTTAACCATCATATCTTTTATTTTGCCAATTGCACTGGTTGGGTTGAGTCCTTTTGGACACGCGGCCACACAATTCATAATGGAATGGCAACGAAACAAACGGTAGGGATCTTCTAAATAATCGAGTCGCTCTGCGGTCGCCTGGTCGCGGCTATCTGCCAGAAAACGATAAGCCTGCAATAATCCCGCCGGACCAACAAATTTATCAGGATTCCACCAAAATGAAGGACATGAAGTAGAGCAACATGCGCATAAGATACATTCATAAGCGCCTTCCAGCTCAGCACGTTCCTCTGGAGATTGTAAGCGTTCGGTTTCAGGCGGCGGATTATGATTGATCAAATAAGGTTTAATTGAATGATATTGCTGATAGAACTGGGTCATGTCAACAATCAAATCGCGGATAACGGGCAAACCAGGCAACGGACGAACCTCTATGGGCTCCTTTAAACCCTTTAACGGCGTAATACAAGCCAGACCATTACGTCCGTTAATATTCATCGCATCCGATCCGCACACCCCTTCAGTACAGGAACGCCTTAAACTTAAGCTGTCGTCTGCAGATTTAATCCGGATAAGTGCATCGAGCAACATCTTATCCGTTGCGGCCAGCTCAATATCATAATCCTGCATATAAGGCTTATCGTTTTTATCAGGATCATAACGGTAAATTGAAAATTTCATCGCTGACTCCTTTCTATTCCTATATTCACAATCAAGAGGACGCTTCCACGAAAAACAAGCTGCAGTTTAACAGATGGATAGCGATATGGTACAGGACATCACTTGAATGCCGTCATGTGATATTGACAAATAGTGTTGATCTCAGATTACTGATATTCTGTACTT
Source organism: Burkholderiales bacterium (assembly GCA_024235795.1). Taxonomy (GTDB): domain Bacteria; phylum Pseudomonadota; class Gammaproteobacteria; order Burkholderiales; family Nitrosomonadaceae; genus Nitrosomonas. The sequence goes on from JACKLR010000003.1 coordinate 177,521, forward strand.
AACAAGTAACCCGTCATCGCTATCAACCATACTTCTTGCGGTTACGCCTGCGTCGATTATGTGCACGCCTGGCTTCCACATCGGTTAGTGGCACGGGCTTCTTATGTGCATAGGGATTATGTCCGCTTTTGAATTCTATCCGCACTGGCGTGCCAGACAGATTGAAACTGTCACGAAAAAAACTTTCCAGATAACGTCGATACGTTTCCGGCACGTGATCGAGCATACTCCCATGAATGACAATAAGCGGTGGATTTGACCCTCCCTGATGCGCATAACGTAATTTCGGGCGGGACATGCCGCCACGTGGCGGCGCATGCTTCTCCACTGCAGCCTGAAGAGCTCGTGTTAACCGTGGCGTGGATAAGTCAGCCATTGCAGCGGCATATGCCTGATCAATGGATAACAACAGTTTTTGTAAACCGGTACCTTTTAAAGCAGAAATATAGTGTAATCTGGCGAAACTGAGAAAACCAATTTTTCGGGTCAGTTCATGTTTTATGACTTCGCGTTGATAATGGTCAAGCCCATCCCACTTGTTTACGGCCACAACCAATGCGCGGCCTGACTGTAAAATAAAATCAGCGATATGGGCATCCTGTTCGGCAATCTCGCTCCTGGCATCGAGCACCAATACCACCACATTCGCATCTTCTACTGTCTGCAGCGTTTTAATTGCTGAGAATTTTTCTACGGTTTCCTGTACCTTACCGCGTCGTCGCAGTCCGGCGGTATCGATGAGCGTGTAATGTCTATCTTTATGCTCAAAATCGATATAAATGCTATCTCTTGTCGTGCCGGGCTGATCAAAGGCGATCACACGCTCCTCACCAAGCAGTGTATTAATCAGCGTTGATTTGCCGACATTGGGACGACCCACAATTGCAATTCTGGGATGCTTGCACTCACTGTGCGCTTCATCAAATTCAGGAAAATCAGCAAGCGCAAGCGCCGCCAGCTCGTTGACATGATCACCATGCAATGCTGAAATCGCATAGGGTATACCCAGGCCAAGCTCATGAAATTCAGCAGTTACAACGGCATCAGCCATTCCCTCTGTTTTATTAACAACCAACAGGATTTTCAGACCTTTTTTCCGCAACAGATCTGCGATGATTCTGTCTTGTGCAGTCACACCCTGACGGCCATCTACAATAAAAAGCACCTTATCCGCTTCATCAATCGCCTGCAGGGACTGTTGTGCCATCGCATGCATAATCCCGTCTTTAGTCACCGGCTCCAGCCCTCCGGTATCCATAACCAGATACGGTTTGTCGCCAACCCTGCCATGACCGTAATGGCGGTCTCGCGTTAATCCGGGAATATCTGCAACAATAGCATCGCGGCTGCGCGTCAGACGGTTAAAAAGGGTTGATTTGCCCACATTAGGACGGCCAACCAAAACAAGTGTGGGTTTCATCTTACCTTGAAACGAATACTTTTAGAAACAGATGAAGCAAACTGAATTTTATACCTGAAAAAGACACATGCCCGGCCTGCGTTTTCATACAAAATGAAGCTTGTTTTTCAACAACCTGATAACGTTTATTGTTTATATCGTTAATCTTTCGTCACCTTGCTCGCATCCTGCAATTTATCTTCAATCGCGGTTGCCGGAATCATGCCGCCAACGATAGAGCCATCGGCGAAAATCAAGGTCGGTGTACCGGTTACACGGTTTTCCTGACCGGATCTCAGCAGCGTCGGTATCGGCGTTTCACAATCCTGATCTTTTGGCGCAACACCTCTGAGCATAAAATCATCCCACGCCTTGATCTGATCCTGGGCACACCAGATTGAGGTGGAAAGCTCTACCGAGCCTCTCAAAACCGGATAAAGCAAGGTATAGATAGTGACATCTGTAATACTCAGCAGTTCTTTTTCGAGTTGTTTGCAGTATGGGCAGTTAGGATCGGTAAATACCGCAAGTTTGCGCTCGCCATTTCCCTTGACAATCTTGATGGCAAATTCCAACGGCAGGGTATCCAGCGGCACACGGCGCGCAGCTTTGATTTCCTGCAAACGTTCATTGGTTACGCTGGTCCGGGTTTTGGTATCAACGATATGACCAAAGAAAAAGTATTCCGCCTTTTCATCGGTATAAAAAAGCTCTCCACCGACCAGGGCTTCATAAAGCCCCAAATATGGTGTTTTGCGCAGACTTTCAATTGTTGCCCCAGGGAAATGGGGTTCAATGGCCTTTTTGACCGCTTCTTCATCCGCCCAGGTTATGCCGGGAAAAAGACAGAGTAACAGGATTGGAATGAATCGCTTCAAATGCATGGCCATTTTGACTCCTTGTTAAATACAGATTAATTCAATGCGTGCTGCATGAGCCGGTTCTTGATGAACGGCAGGTGATTGGTTATTTCAAGGCCTAAATTCCGTATCCGGGCCAATGTTGGATCGGAATTGATAAACAGCTTCTGCAGACCGTCAGTAACGATTTCCATCGCCAGAATATCCTCTTTGCGGGCACATTCATAACGGCGCAACAGCATAAAATCACCTACATCGGATTGTAACCCGCGCTCATTGAGGATTTCTGTGAGATTGCGCACATCGCGCAATCCGAGATTAACGCCTTGACCCGCCAACGGATGAATACCATGCGCCGCGTCGCCAACGAGCACAAGTCGCTGTTTGATCAGATCTTCAACATGGACAAAATTCAACGGAAAACCGACTGGTTCGGTGATGAGCTGCAACTCGCCCAAAGTATACGAAGATGCCTCTGCCACACACTGACAGAGTTCGTTAGCTGATAATTCGCGAAGTTGAGCCGCGTGATCCTCGCTGGTCGACCAAACCATGGAAACCCGGTTGTCGGGTAATGGCAACAGCGCCAGCACACCGTCACGCCTGAACCATTGATGCGCAATATTGCGATGTGAAAGTTCAGTGCTGTAATTGGCGACCACACCGACTTGCTGATAGGGGTGGCGCGAAACTTCGATGCCCGCTTGCTGACGCACCCACGAATTTACGCCATCCGCACCCACGACCAACGCAGTTTCAATCGTACGGCCATCTTCCAATTGAATGCCTACATGCGATTCATGCCAGGTAATTGCGGTGCATTTGGCAGGACAGACAACGTCCACATGTTCCTGCTGTGATTGCAGCACTTCCCAGACTGCAGATTGCAATTGACGGTTTTCGATAATAAAAGCCAACTCGGCCGTACCAACTTCGTAGGCGCTGAATTGGATATGTGAGCTGCTGTCATCGCCAAAAACAGCCATTTCGTACACTGGCGTGATGCGAGATACATCCATCCTCTGCCAGACTGCATGATCGCGTAGAAAACCGGCGCTCCCGGGACTGATCGCATAAATCCGGCTATCCCAGCTTTCATCATCAGGCAACGGCGCCGGCTCACGTGACTCGATCAAGGCAATCTTCAACCCGCTATCCTTCAACGCGGCCACGAGACTTGCACCGACCAAACCCCCGCCCACTACAACAATATCAAATTTCATGGATTGATTATACATTTGCTTTGAACCGTAGGGAAAAACAAATTCCACATTTATGACGGCAAATCGATAACACTTTAACGTACTTATCTACTCATAGTGCATTAATTATGGCACACTTCGTAGTTTTACAAGTCTAGGGTTTTATTCTTTCGTGTCGCCTTACGAATTATTCATTGGTTTACGCTATACACGGGCAAAAAAGCGCAACCATTTTATTTCTTTTATTTCACTGATTTCGTTGTTAGGCATCACGCTTGGCATGACCGCATTAATTACCGTTATGTCGGTCATGAATGGTTTTCAGAAAGAAGTGCGCGCACGTATTCTGGGTGTTGCTTCACATGTGCAGATCAGCGGTTTTGACAACAAACTGTCCAATTGGCAATTTACCGCAGATGAAGCATCCAGGAACCCATTGGTTGAGGGTGCGGCCCCTTTTGTCAGTGCCCAGGGAATGGTGTCTTACGATCAAGTTGTCCACGGCGCAATTGTGCGCGGCATTCTGCCTGAAAAAGAAAATTCTGTAGCGGATTTTGCCGACATGATGGTCAGCGGTGAACTGGAAAATCTGATTCCAGGTGATTTTGGCATTGTCATCGGCATGGAACTTGCGCGCAGTCTCGGCGCATTCCGGGGAGACAAGATCGTATTGATTTCGCCACAAGGGCAGGTTACGCCCGCAGGAATTTTACCAAGACTTAAGCAATTTACCGTAGTCGGTATTTTTGAAGCCGGTCATTTTGAATATGACTCGGCGCTTGTATTAATTCATATCGCCGATGCCCAGAAGCTTTACCGCATGGAGGACAACACAGTGTCCGGCGTACGGCTAAAGCTGAACGATATGTTTCAGGCGCCACAAGTGGTCAATGAGCTCGCCAGTACATTAACCGGCGCTTATTATATAACCGACTGGACAAAACAGCATGCCAACTATTTTCGCGCCATTCAAATCGAAAAGCGCATGTTGTCGCTGATTCTGGCGTTAATCATCGCTGTGGCCGCGTTCAATATTGTATCCACGCTCGTAATGGCCGTTACCGACAAACAATCTGACATCGCCATTTTGCGCACACTCGGCGCCAGCCCACGCAGCATTATGAAAATATTTATTGTACAAGGCACATTTATCGGTGTTGCCGGCACGATCCTGGGTGTCACTGGCGGTGTGCTGCTCGCGTATAACGTCGGCGAGGTGGTCGCATTTATTGAATGGATTTTCAGCGTGGAATTTCTATCGAACGAAATTTATTACATCAGCAAAATCCCGACCGATCCCCAGACATCGGATATTGTGACCGTTGCCGCAGTATCTTTTGTACTCAGTCTGCTGGCAACGATTTATCCGAGCTACCGGGCGTCCAAAGTGAATCCGGCAGAGGCGCTGCGGTATGAGTAACCATTCTGACAACGTCGTCATAACCTGCAATAACCTGTTTAAGCAATTTGACCAGGGCGAACTGGAAGTATCGGTTCTGAAGGGCGTAAATCTGGAAGTTGTCCGTGGCGAAATGGTGTCTATCGTTGGCGCGTCGGGCTCCGGGAAAAGCACTTTGCTGCATTTACTGGGTGGACTTGATAAGCCGAGCAGTGGTGAAATCCACATCCTGGGACATAATATCGCAGCAATGGATGAGGCAACCCGATGCAGGCTGCGCAACGGTTCTCTTGGGTTTATTTACCAGTTCCATCATTTGCTGCCTGAATTTACCGCACTGGAGAATGTAGCCATGCCTTTGTTGATCCGCCGCATGGACAAGCGCGAGGCAAATGAAAGAGCGGCGGAAGTTTTGAAACAGGTTGGACTGGACCACCGGCTGACACATACGCCAGGCGAATTATCGGGAGGCGAACGTCAACGTGCGGCTGTGGCAAGGGCGCTGGTCACCCAACCGGCATGTATTCTCGCTGATGAACCGACCGGAAATCTCGACCGTCATACTGCCGAGTCTGTTTTCGATTTAATGCTGACTCTCAATGAAAAAGTCAACGCAAGTCTGATTATAGTAACCCACGATCAACACCTGGCCGGCCGCGCCAAACACGTCAAACAGCTTATTGATGGCGTGCTGCAGGATGTTACATTACCGATTTAAGGCACAAAAATAATCAGTTAGGTATTTTTGCAACAGTAACGCCTTGAATTGGCGTAAGCAGGCCGGTTACAGCAAATACCTGCCCGCTTTCGGGTAATATAACCGGTTTTGTGATTAATAAAACTGATAAATCGTAATAGCCCTCTTAAACAATTCAATGCGAACCCTTTTTACATATATTATGGTCTTTCCGCAGCGAAGTGCATTTGTGCTGCTCGCGCTACTTGTTGCCGGCGTAGCGGAAGGATTGAGTCTGACAGCATTATTACCGTTATTATCCATCGCAGTTGGCGAGACTTCAAATGAATCAGGCATCGGCAAGTTCATGGTTGAAACATTGTCGAAGATTGGTATCGAACCCACTCTGGACATGATTTTAATCATTATTGTCGGCGGCATGTTTACCAAAGGCTTAATATTGCTGCTGGCAAACCGTCAGGTGGGTTATACGGTTGCACATGTTGCCACAGCCTTGCGTCTGAATCTGATTGAGGCATTGCTTGCCAGTCGCTGGCAATACTATCTCCGCCAGCCAGTGGGTTCTCTGGCAAATTCGGTCGCAACCGAAGCCTACCGGGCGGCCAACGGTTTTGAACATAGCGTGATCGTATTGGCACTGGCAATACAGGTTGTGGTTTATGCTGTGGTTGCCGTGTTTATTTCATGGGAAGCAACGCTGGCATCGCTTTTTATCGGCCTGTTTTTATTGATTGTATTGCACCGCCTGGTACGCGCAACACGCCGGGCCGGCGCCAGCCAAACGCAATTATTACGCCATTTATTAGCCTATCTGTCGGATGTACTCAATTCCGTTAAATCACTCAAGGCAATGGCGCGTGACAATGTCGCCGACGCAATACTCCATGACCAGACCAAACAACTGGAAAAAGCAACCCGGCATGAAGTCATGAGTCGCGCAGCACTCATGGCGTTACAGGAACCGATTCTGGCTGCCATCACAGCGGCTGGTCTGTACCTGGCGCTTGTTATCTGGCAACTGTCATTACCCGAAGTCATGATCATGGTCTTTTTACTGACACGTATTTTGGGTTTGCTCAACAAAACGCAGCGCAAATATCAGCAACTGGCAGTGCAGGAAAGTGCGTACTGGGCGTTACGCAAAGCTGCGGAAGATGCCGCAGCAGCGGCAGAACGTAATTCAGGAACTGACGAACCCAGCCTGCTTCAGGGAATCTCCTTGCAGAATGTACAGTTCAGTTACGGGGAGAAAACGATTTTTACGCATTTAGATATTGAAATTCCGATTAAAACATTTACTGCTGTAACCGGACCCTCTGGCGTTGGCAAAAGCACATTAATAGACTTGCTGTGCGGATTGACCGAACCCAATGCGGGAGAGGTGCTCATTGACGGCAAGTCGCTACATGATATCGACCTGCGTAAATGGCGGCATATGATCGGCTATGTTTCGCAAGACACGATCCTGCTGCATGACACAATCATGAATAACATTCTGGTCGGCGAGCCCACACTAACCGCTGACGATGCCGAACGTGCATTGCGTCAGGCGGGCGCCTGGGATTTTGTCAACGCATTACCGGACGGTATGCTGACTGTCGTTGGCGAGCGTGGCGGGTTACTCTCCGGCGGACAGCGTCAGCGAATAGCCATTGCAAGAGCGTTAGCGCACAACCCGGTATTTCTAATCATGGACGAACCCACCAGCGCTTTGGACCCGGAAAGCGAGAAAACGATTTGTGAAACGCTGCAACAATTAGCCAAACAACTCACGATTATTGCCGTCTCGCACCAGCCCGCTGTGATCAACGCGGCAGATCGGGTGTTTATTTTATCTGAAGGAAAAGCGAACACTTTGTCGCATGGTACACAGATACCTTAGCTGCTAAAAACGTTTCCGAGACAATTGATTCAAGGCAAGATCAGGCGACAAAATTTCCGGAAACAGATTTTGAATAGTTGCAAGCCAGCACGCAAGGAGAAACACACACTGTATTGAGTGAAAAAAGGAGTTTATACGTGATTCGACCAGACGCTCATCAAAGAAAAGGATTTCTGTTTGCGTGTTTTGACGTTACTTTGGGCGCCAAACCATTTACAAGACGTAAGTCGCCTTTCATGGTCATGATAAAACTTTCTAACGAGACCGGTTTGCCAAAATAATAACCTTGGAACTCGTGACAACCCTGAGCAGTCAGTGACGCAGCCTGTTCGAAAGTTTCGACACCTTCGGCAGTAACCCGTAGGCCCAAACTTTTGGCTAATGCCATAATTGCTTGTACAATGGCTTCATCTTGGTTGCCATGCGCAATGCCGGAAACAAACGAACGATCAATCTTGAGCGCCGTAACCGGAAATCCTTTGAGATAAGCAAGTGAAGAATAACCGGTACCAAAATCATCTATAGCAATCCCGCCGATTCCGAGTTCGCGCAATTCACCGAGAATTTTGGAAGCTTGTTGAGGCTCTTTCATCAAAAGACTCTCCGTCAACTCAAGTTCCAACCGATTAGGATTTATTCCGGTTGAATCGATAACACGTGTAAGACTGTCGCGCAGGCTGTGGTTTCCAAATTGCCTTGCCGAGACATTCACCGCGATATCAAGTCGATTTCTGCTAACCTCATCGAGGCTCAACATATCCTCACATACCTTGCGAATAATCCATTTCCAATATTCATCAATAAGATCGGTTTCCTCAAGTATTGGCACAAACTCTGAAGGTGACAACAACCCTCGCTTGGGATGCTGCCAACGCAACAACGCTTCCGCGCCAATAACAGTCATCGTGGAAGCTTGAACTTTCGGTTGGTAGTGTATGGTCATTTCGTTGCATTCAAGCGCATGTCTTAACTGCTCTTCCAATCGAAGTCGCTCAAGATTGTTCTCATTCATACGAGCATGGAAGAACTGCACACCGTTACGTCCCTGTTCTTTGGCCTCATACATGGCTGTATCCGCATTTTTTAACAGTTCTTCAAGTGTTTTGCCGTCTTGCGGATACAATGCAATACCTACGCTCACACTAACAAATGTCTGTTGTCCATGCAGATTCACTCCTTCTGTCATTCGCGCTGCAATTTTACTCGCCAATTCAGCGGCAAATTCAGTCTGATGAAGATCTTCTATCAATACAACAAACTCATCTCCACTTAAACGCGCCACGACATCTTGTTCACGTACAGATTCACGGATTCGCGAGGCAACCACCTTGAGCAATGCATCTCCAGCCGCATGGCCTAGGGAATCGTTAACTGCCTTGAACCGATCGAGATCAAGAAAAAGCAAGCCAAGCCCATGATTTGCGCCCTGCGCCCTGTCTATGGCTTTCTTTAAGTGATCATGGAAGTACTTACGATTTGGCAATTCGGTAAGAAAGTCGTAATGAGCAAGCTGGGCAAGTTCTCGCGTCGAATGATAGCGTTCGACAGCAATAGAACACATTTGGCTGGCAATACGTAGAAGTTCATCGTCCTGCGCAAAACCATGAGCCGCTTCGCTGCGATAATGTGCAAGCACCAAGCCCAGCACATTTCCCATAGAACCTTTGATCAGTTCCAGGTTGATACGGCTGACTCCCACTTGTTCCATGAGTTGAGAATAGGAACGAGACTCAAACCAGCTACTTGGCGCATCAATATTGATACACTGAGAATCATTTTTACGTTGTCCAAGGCAGGGACGCAGCGCCAACATTCGGTCAGAATACCAAGACGGTAAGCTTGTACCGGTAACAGCATTCAGATCGTTTGTGCGACCATCTTCGCAGAAAAGGATGGCGCAAAACATGTCACCTGATTCGCGCTCAATGGAATCAGCCACCACAAACAAAGCATCTTCGAGTGGCGCACCCTGAACTATCTTTTCAAGAACTGCCTTTTCTGTAGTCAATAATATTTCCGCACGCTTGCTATCGCTCACGTCTCGAAATGTAGAAATTCGCCCAACCACTTTTTTATGTATGCGCTGCGGGCGAGACGTCCATTCAAAGAACCGACCATCCCTGAGCTCCAGGCACTCAATTAACTCAGAAGTTGGCGAGTTCAGCAATTGTTGATTACGTTCCAGGAAACGTTTTGAATCACGAACTTTGGCTGCTAGCGAAGCGAAGAACATATAGTCGGCACCCTGCTTCAGTTCACCTTCTGCTAATCTCCAAAGCTCCAGATAACGGCTGTTACATGCTGCAATCCTTCCTTCGCCATCAATCGCGATAATGCCTTCGGCTGTCGATTCCAATATCGCTGAGAATAATGAATTGGTAGCGCGTAGCCGATGTTCAGCTTCGTCGCGCTGCGCCAACTGGGTCATGGCAATGTTGAGCGCCCTGCGAACATAAATTTGGACACCCCAAAATACTAAAAAACCGATCAATACGCCAAGAATCAAGCCGATTACCGCATCTATGAACACCGGATACAACGAACGCGAAATCGTCAGCAGGGCACTGGTTCCATCTTCAAAATGTAACAAAATACGTTTTTGAATACGAACCAGCGCATCGCCGTTATCAGCTTCATTCAAGGTCATCTCACTTTCACTGTTCTTGGAAACAACATACAACATTTGCTCAAAAGCATGTCGGTTACCTCCTTGAAAATTTGCCACTGCTTTGCGGTTTGCTACTTCGGAAAGCATCGCTGCCTCATTCGCCACAGACGCATGCTGTGTCACATAACCGTACATTAGTACCAGCAAGGGAATCAACAACGCAGGAACTGTACTGGCAAACCATGCAAATTTATTTATCAGATGTCCGGGTTGATCAATGGCAGGTGCGTATTGTTCAACACCAGAGTGCGACTCTGTTGCGGTCTGTTTTTCTATAGTTGTACTGCTAAACATGCTTGACATTGATAAGTTTGGTTTTCTGGTGATATCGTGCTGAATTCATCAAGTGAATCACAACATGGAATTTCCCAATTGCTGTCGTCACAGCAGATAACGCATCCTAAAAAACATCGGCACAATTAAAAACCAATGCACTAAACTGCTGACACCGAATCGGCACCGTATTGAGCTGAATCTGCAGGCCTAATAAACATGGAGATAATAACGGTACAACCTGAAAATAATTAATTCATTAATTCATCCGGAATAAATCAAATTCTGGCGTGATACTGCACAAAACCACACTCTGATGACGCCGACGTAAAAATACCAGAAAGTATTCAACCCGATTCACCTGGTTACAAGCCAAGCGTCAAAATTCCCTTGCAACTGTTACATGGCTCGCTACAACACGCACGCTACGCTATGGCGTTACAGCTACTTTGGGTGAATTACAATCCGCCTAAATAAAGCCGTTCAGAAAAAAATCTGAACGATATGAAAGTTTTTGAATTAGCAATCTCTTTTGCCGTTGTTCAATAACTCGACGGTAATTGAAAAGTAATGCTCGATTGGAATACAAAGTGATTTTTACTGCTTGCCATTTACACACTGCCGTCCATTGCCACCTGTAATTTAATCAACTTAAGTGGAGTGCCCCATGAATTTTCGATTATTCAGTTGCTTATCGATACTTATTTTAGCTTCATTCAGCACCTATTCTTCTCAGGCAGCGGAGCTGGAATTAACGATATTCCCCGAAAATATCCAATACAGAACATTGCCCGTTACTGTCGAGGCAAATGTAACAGGCGGTAACAATGGATTTTTATATAAATTCATGTACAAAGGCACCACAACAAATTATAGATGGGTCACCGTTCAAAACTGGACAGAAAACAGTCAATACATTTTCGACACCGCAGCAATGCAGGGCACTTATAGCTTTGCTGTCATTGCAAAAAGTCCAACTTCCAAATTAAACAATACCTTCAACGGCTATCAAATCGATGAAGGCACACCGATTTCAACCGTCTATTTCACGGATTTCAACTTACACGGCTGTTTTAATGATGCTGTCATGCAAAATGAATGGATTTTTGCCGAACAGGTCACGCTATTAAATTGCAGTGGACGAGGTATTAATGACTTGTCAGGAATAGAAATGCTGTCTGCGGTGAATACTTTGAATTTGGCACATAATCAGCTGAGTTACATTCATCCCCTGTCAAACTTAACGAATCTGCAAAAACTTGAGCTATCCGGCAATCAGCTCATGATGCTGGCCGGGATAGAAAGCATGACCGGACTGACCTACCTCGATGTCAGCTACAATCAGCTCTATGATGTTTACCCGTTAATGTCTCCCGGCATGTCGCAATTGCAGACGCTGAATCTGTCGGGCAACACCCAGTTGCAGTTTGCTTCAGTTCACCCGGTACTGATGAATAATCCGGAGCTGAAAGTGATTGGCCTTGCCGATATCGCCATTGGACCGCAATTTCCCGGGTTGTCTGGCCCTGCAGGATACTACGCCCTGACGTCTCTCGATTTAAGCCGTACCGGCATACAGGATCTGTCAAGCCTGACAAATTACGCCACGCTGGAATCGCTGCAGTTGCGCGGTAACGAAATCGAATATCCAGGCGGACTTTTCGGCATGACGCAACTGCGTGAACTGGATTTAAGCGATAACCGGATTACGTTTATGACCGATCTGAGTATTTTTCCGCAACTGACACAGCTGAACCTGAGCAATAACCCGCTGGATATGGTATTCGGGTTAAATATGCTGCCAAATCTGCAGCAGTTGAATCTGTCCAATACGCTCTTGTCGGATAGCAGCGCGCTCAACGGAATCAACCAACTGACTGAACTGCATCTGTCGGGTCTTGCAATACCAGGCCATGAACTGTTAAGCATCGCGCAACAGAACCCGCAATTGATCGCATTGTCCCTGGCTGGCGCTGACCTGAATGGCCAGTTCTTCCCCACTGGCACTTGGCCCATGCTTGAAAAACTGGACATCAGTCATGCCGGTATTGTTGATCTTTATGTGATGTCCAGCTTGAAAGCATTAAACGCCGCCGGGAATCAGCTGACAAATATTTATTCCCTGATGAATCTGAACACGCTGCAGTCGCTCGATTTATCAGGCAACGCCATGCTTGCATTCGGTGAAATTGACAACGTGATCCGTAACAACCCGCAACTGAGCGAACTTGGATTATCCGATATCCAAATCGGATTTTTCCCAATTTACCAGACACCAACCGGACAATTCTACCAGTTCACTAAACTTGGTCTGGACCGCGCAGGATTATCAATGGATCTGAGTTCGCTGGACGCATACATCAATTTGAAATACCTGTCCGTATCCGGCAATCAACTCATGATGCTGGCCGGGATAGAAAGCATGACCGGACTGACCTACCTCGATGTCAGCTACAATCAGCTCTATGATGTTTACCCGTTAATGTCTCCCGGCATGTCGCAATTGCAGACGCTGAATCTGTCGGGCAACACCCAGTTGCAGTTTGCTTCAGTTCACCCGGTACTGATGAATAATCCGGAGCTGAAAGTGATTGGCCTTGCCGATATCGCCATTGGACCGCAATTTCCCGGGTTGTCTGGCCCTGCAGGATACTACGCCCTGACGTCTCTCGATTTAAGCCGTACCGACATACAGGATCTGTCAAGCCTGGCAAATTACGCCACGCTGGAATCACTGCAGTTGCGCGGTAACGAAATCGAATATCCAGGCGGATTTTTCGGCATGACGCAACTGCGTGAACTGGATTTAAGCGATAACCGGATTGCGTTTATGACCGATCTGAGTATTTTTCCGCAACTGACACAGCTGAACCTGAGCAATAACCCGCTGGATATGGTATTCGGGTTAAATATGCTGCCAAATCTGCAGCAGTTGAATCTGTCCAATACGCTCTTGTCGGATAGCAGCGCGCTCAACGGAATCAACCAACTGACTGAACTGCATCTGTCGGGTCTTGCAATACCAGGCCATGAATTGTTAAGCATCGCGCAACAGAACCCGCAATTGATCGCATTGTCCCTGGCTGGCGCTGACCTGAATGGCCAGTTCTTCCCCACTGGCGCTTGGCCCATGCTCGAAAAACTGGACATCAGTCATGCCGGTATTGTTGATCTTTATGTGATGTCCGGCTTGAAAGCATTAAACGCTGCCGGGAATCAGCTGACAAATATTTATTCCCTGATGAATCTGAACACGCTGCAGTCGCTCGATTTATCAGGCAACGCCATGCTTGCATTCGGTGAAATTGACAACGTGATCCGTAACAACCCGCAACTGAGCGAACTTGGATTATCCGATATCCAAATCGGATTTTTCCCAATTTACCAGACACCAAACGGACAATTCTACCAGTTCACTAAACTTGGTCTGGACCGCGCAGGATTATCAATGGATCTGAGTTCGCTGGACGCATACATCAATTTGAAATACCTGTCCGTATCCGGCAATCAACTCATGATGCTGGCCGGGATAGAAAGCATGACCGGACTGACCTACCTCGATGTCAGCTACAATCAGCTCTATGATGTTTACCCGTTAATGTCTCCCGGCATGTCGCAATTGCAGACGCTGAATCTGTCGGGCAACACCCAGTTGCAGTTTGCTTCAGTTCACCCGGCACTGATGAATAATCCGGGGCTGAAAGTGATTGGCCTTGCCGATATCGCCATTGGACCGCAATTTCCCGGGTTGTTTGGCCCTGCGGGATACTACGCCCTGACGTCTCTCGATTTAAGCCGTACCGGCGTAAACGATCTTACTTCACTGGCTAATTACAACGGACTTGAAAAGCTTGCGCTCGAAAGCAACAATATCAGTTCCGTGTTAGGATTGGATAATCTGGTTGCTTTAACGTTCTTGAATGTAAGCGACAATCTATCAGTAGATTGTATGGAACTGGATTATCTGAGGAATAAACTTCCAAATCTGGAAATCACGTACCCGAGTCAATGTTTGTAGTCAATTACATGACTTCATAGAATCAGACCATCCATTAATACTTTTATTCCGTGAAAGTTTTTGTTGAATTTTTCAGAATTATCTGCAAAACCCTTGTCTTACAGACGAGGGTTTTTGAAGTTTCTTTTTGAAATTGACTGTCATCAATTACCTACTTACTATCTTGCTCTTCTATATTTCGGATTCATCTCATCAGTAATATTTCCTGAACCGTCTTTAGCCCATTAACTATTACTATATAAAATAACAACATAGTTTGGAATAGCCGTAGGCGCAATCAGTGACCACAGGCTAAAACAGTGTTAATATTCAAAGGAATCTGTTGTACGCACTCAATCCTGAAAGCAGAAAAGAACCGAGGATCGGATTGACTTCATGGACCACTTATCAACAACATAGACCGACAACACATTAATATCAACGGTGCTATAATGCCGCCATCAATGTGCGCAGCCCGCGGCAGCGTTGTAACAACAGACTATTTCAAGAATACCGATTGTTTGTTACCGCCTTTTATTTATAGCATATTACAGTTTGACATCACAAAATATATCGGGTGTCAGATAAAGCTTGGCTTGATTGATTTTTAATTGATCCAGAAAAATCCAAAAAGCTTAATGTATTAGGCTATCGTACAGTATCAATTTACTATAAAACCGCTATATTACTCTCGCAGACTAACTTTATATATACGTTAAATTGGAGAATAAATCTATGAATATTGTTGCTGTGGTTGGACTGGGATATGTCGGACTGCCCCTCGCCGTTGAATTTGGAAAGAAACGACAAACGATTGGTTATGATCTATCCAGCAGTAAAATTCAACATTATCGGCAACACATCGATCCGACAGGCGAGGTTTCAACCGAAGACTTGCGGCTGGCAAATCAGCTTTCCTTTACAACAGACCCTGCCGATTTGTCTCAGGCTGACTATATTGTAGTTGCGGTACCAACCCCTGTTGACCAGGCGCATCAGCCGGATTTCAGTCCTTTGATCGGTGCAAGCGAAACAGTTGGCAAACACATGAAACCGGGCGCCATCGTCATTTATGAATCAACAGTCTATCCGGGCGCCACAGAAGAAATTTGCATCCCAGTTCTGGAAAAATTTTCCGGTTTGAGATGGAAACAGGATTTTCATATTGGTTATTCGCCCGAACGCATCAATCCGGGCGATAAGCAGCATACACTCACGTCAATTATGAAAGTTGTATCAGGTGATGACGAAAGTTCTCTGGAAAAAGTCGCGCAATTGTATGAAAGCATAGTCACTGCAGGCGTATATCGCGCTGCCAGTATTAAAGTGGCTGAGGCGGCTAAGGTCATCGAGAATACACAACGCGATTTAAACATTGCGCTCATGAATGAACTGTCAATCATTTTTGACAAACTCGATATTGATACCCTGGATATTCTAGAAGCGGCGGGAACCAAATGGAATTTCTTGCCGTTTCGCCCCGGTCTGGTCGGTGGTCACTGTATCGGCGTTGACCCTTACTATCTGACGCATAAAGCGGAAATGATCGGGTATATACCGCAAGTAATACTGGCTGGCCGACGCATTAATGACAATATGGCCAAATATGTCGCAGAACAGACGATCAAGCAGATTATTAAAGCCGGTTTCAATGTACGAGGTGCCAAAGTGAATGTACTGGGTTTGGCATTCAAGGAAGATTGTCCCGATTTAAGAAATTCCAAAGTGATAGATGTTATCCGGGAACTGGAAGACTACGGCATCGAGATTCATGTATGCGATCCGGTGACAGAAGCTGACGAAGCACTGCATGAATATGGTATAGCACTTGAATCCTGGGAAAATCTGCCGCGTGCCGAGGCCATGATTGTTGCTGTTTCGCATGAAGAATTTCTAACGAAAACAATACCCGATTTTCAAGCCAAAATTGTAGAAAATGGATGTTTTATCGATGTTAAATCAAAATTCAGCCAATCCGCGCTTCAACAAGCGGGGATTCATGTCTGGCGGCTTTAAATCGACTTAGAAAGGAACCATTTGAAATGACACGCTATCAGGAAATTCAACACCATTTATCCACGAACCGTTACCGCTGGCTGATAACCGGCGTAGCCGGATTTATCGGTTCCAACCTGCTGGAGGCACTATTAAAATTAAATCAGACAGTCATCGGACTGGATAATTTTTCAACGGGTTATCAGCATAACCTGGATCAGGTAAGGTCTATTATCGGTTCTGATATCTGGAATAATTTCCAGTTTATTCAGGGTGATATCCGTGATCTCGACGAATGTAAAGCGGCTTGCAAAGACGTTGATTTCGTATTGCACCAGGCTGCTTTGGGATCTGTGCCACGTTCAATCAATGACCCTATTTTAACCAATGAAAACAATGTATCGGGCTTTCTGAACATGCTGGTTGCGGCGCGGGACGCCAAAGTCAAACGTTTTGTTTATGCGGCATCGAGTTCTACCTATGGCGATCATCCCGGTTTGCCCAAAGTGGAGTCGGTAATTGGCCAGCCGCTTTCACCCTATGCGGTGACCAAATATGTGAATGAACTTTATGCTGATGTTTTTGCGCGCTGTTATCAAACAGAATCCGTCGGATTACGGTATTTTAATGTGTTTGGTCCCAGACAGGATCCCAATGGCGCCTATGCTGCGGTGATACCCCTGTGGGTATCCGCGCTCATTAAAAACAAAACGCTTTACATTAATGGTGATGGAGAAACCAGCAGGGATTTCTGCTATGTAGACAATGTCGTCCAGGCCAATCTGCTATCCGCGCTGACCACGAACGAAGCCGCTGTCAATGAAGTTTATAATGTAGCGCTAAACGATCGCACGAGCTTGAACCAACTCTACAACATGATGCGCGCATTGCTGGTGGACAGATTCCCGCATCTGGAAACACATCAGCCAGAGTATGTCGATTTTCGCAAGGGCGATGTCCGCCATTCACAGGCAGACATCACAAAGGCGAGAAATTTACTTGGCTTTGAACCTTCACACGCTATCCGGGAAGGAATGAAATCCGCCATGACGTGGTATGTCGACAATCTTGCTGAAAAAGCGTACACAGAATAAGTGATGACTGTAACAAAAACATTTCCAGGTTTGCGCAAAATATTGCGCACCAAATCCTTCTGCAGTTTCGTTTCCCCAGGCGATTCGCAATAATACCGATTTAATGTGTTCCGGGAGCTGTTTTGTTTAGGATTCTAGGTATTCTGGCAGGTTTTTTTATCCTGGGTATTCTGGGCAGCATTCTGGGCTATTTGCTGGGCAGCATTATTGATCGGTTCAGAACGCCAGATTCTCGGGGAATCAATGCCTATAGGAGCTCCCGCCGCCAATCGGTATTTCTGGAAACCGTTTTTATCTTGATGGGCAAGCTGGCCAAGGCAGACTGTCGCGTTTCAGAAACTGAAATTGCGCATGTAGAACAGTTTATGCACATGCTTGGCATGTCTTCAGACCACAGGCTTAAAGCGATTGCCCTGTTTAAACGGGGCGCATCGCCCATGTTCGATATAAAACCCAAACTGGATGAATTTATGCAGGTATGCGGGTATTCTAACAATCTCAGACAGATGCTGCTGGTTTATCTAATTAATTTTGGATTGTCTGACGGTCAACTGAGCAGTTCAGAAGTGCGCCTATTAAAGGAAATTGCCGGGCGCTTGGGTTATAGCAGAACTGCATTCGATCGGCTGCTTGAAATGATTCAGAGTCAGATGCATTTTTCGGACGGGCAACCGATGTCTGTTAATGCACTTGAAGATGCGTATACAGCGCTGGGGGTTAACAGAAACAGTTCCGACGTAGAAATCAAGCGCGCTTACCGCAAACTGATCAGTCAGTATCATCCGGATAAATTGATGGGACAGGGCCTTCCCGAAGAAATGATATCGGTTGCCACTGAGCAGGCCAAGGAAGTCCAGGCAGCCTACGATCTGATCAAGGAAAATCGCGAACAAGCCCGCGCCACAGCATGATTGACGATTCCAGTAATACAAAACCGCTGCTTTACACATTTCGCCGTTGTCCCTTTGCCATCCGGGCGCGGATGGCCATTAAAACAAGCGGTATTGACGTGAATATGCATGAAGTCAAACTACGCGACAAACCCGCTGCGTTACTGGAATGCTCTCCAAAAGGCACAGTGCCGGTTTTGCAGTTGGCTGACGGCCGGGTCATTGATGAAAGTCTCGATATCATGCTGTGGGCGTTATCCATCAATGATCCCGAACACTGGTTGGATGAATCCAATGGACTGTCTGAAGCGGCACAGGCATTGATCAAACGAAACGACGGACCATTTAAACAGGCGCTCGATTATTATAAATACTCGGTCAGGCACCCGGAGCATTCCGAGCAGTATTACCGCGAGCAGGCGGAATTTTTTCTGCAAGAACTCGACGCGCGTCTAAGCCGGACGGAATATCTGATGGGTGACCGTCTGACTGTTCCGGATTTCGCTATTTTTCCGTTTATCCGTCAGTTCTCCAATGTCGATAAGGACTGGTTTTATGCTTCGCCGTACACGCATCTGATTCAATGGCTGGATGCACGGATATCATCGGATTTGTTTGCGGCCGTCATGCAGAAGTAAGTTATCATCTGATTCATGAAACAGGGAACATCCGACGTGCAGGCACACCGTCTTGCACAGTTACCCAAACCGGTTTACAGCGATGAATTACCCGTCGTAACCAAACGGGAAGACATTAAACGTGCGATTGCGCAAAATCAGGTTGTCATTCTTTGCGGTGAAACCGGTTCAGGCAAGACCACGCAACTACCCAAAATCTGTCTGGAACTTGAACGCGGCGTGAACGGCATGATCGGCCATACCCAGCCGCGGCGGATTGCAGCACGCTCAGTGGCAAAACGCATTGCCGCGGAACTGAACACTGAACTTGGCCAGGCTGTAGGTTACAAAGTGCGGTTTTCGGATACGGTCAGCCCCGGCAGCTACATTAAACTCATGACCGACGGCATTCTGCTGGCGGAAACACAGAGTGATCCCAAACTGCTGGCTTACGACACCCTTATCATAGACGAAGCGCACGAGCGTAGTTTGAATATCGATTTTCTGCTCGGTTATCTCACCCGCCTGTTACCGTCAAGACCCGATCTTAAGCTGATCGTCACCTCCGCCACCATCGATGCAGCGCGTTTTTCCAGGCATTTCGGCAATGCGCCGGTGATTGAAGTATCCGGCCGCACTTATCCGGTAGAAATCCGTTATCAACCGGTCGTACCGGACGATGAAGATCTCGATATGCAGCAGAAAATTCTCAATGCGGTCGATGAGATCATGCAAATGGGTCAATCGGGGGATATGCTGATTTTTCTGCCGGGTGAACGTGAAATCCGCGAAACCGCCGAAACGCTGCGCAAACATCATTTCGACCGCAACACTTCCGGCGTTCCCGGCGTGGAAATATTGCCGCTGTTTGCGCGCCTGTCGTTCAGCGAACAGGAGCGCATTTTCAAGACCGGCCAGGCGCGCCGCATAGTCCTGGCAACCAACGTCGCTGAAACTTCGCTGACCGTACCCGGCATCCGCTACGTCATTGACAGCGGATGGGCGCGCATCAACCGCTACAGCTACCGCAACAAAGTCGAACAACTGCACACCGAAAAGATTTCACGCGCTTCGGCCAATCAGCGCGCGGGACGTTGCGGACGTGTTGCCAGCGGCATCTGTTTCCGGTTGTATTCGGAAGACGATTTTCAGGCAAGGCCGGAATTTACCGATCCCGAAATCCTGCGCTCGTCACTGGCGTCCGTGATTTTGCGCATGAAGTCCCTCAAAATCGGCGACGTGGAAAGCTTTCCGTTTCTGGAGCCACCGTCTTCACGCATGATATCCGATGGTTATCAGTTGCTCGCGGAGCTCGGCGGCGTTGACGAAAACAAACAATTGACGCGGCTCGGCTGGCAACTGGCGAAATTTCCAATCGATCCGCGAATCGCGCGCATGGTGCTCGCGGCGAAACAGGAAAACTGTCTGCATGAAGTACTCATCATCGCCTCGGCTTTGAGTCTGCAAGACCCACGCGACAGGCCGTTCGAGCATCAAAATGCGGCCGATCAGGCGCACCGGCGGTTTATCGACGAGCGTTCCGATTTCATGGGTTACCTGAAATTGTGGGAATTCTTTGACAAAATTCTCAAGCATAAAAAATCCAACCGCAAACTGATCGCGCAGTGCCGCGATCAGTTTCTGTCTTACCGCCGCTTGCGCGAATGGCGCGAAATACACAATCAACTTCATGTGCTGATCAAGGAATTCGGCTTCAGGCCGAACGAAGTTGCGGCGACCTACGATGAAATACACCGCACCCTGCTCGCGGGACTGCTCGGCAATATTGGCCTAAAGACGGAAAAAGAAGGCGAATACCTGGGCGCGCGCGGCATCAAGTTCTCGATATTTCCGGGTTCGGCGTTAAAAAAAGGCAAGGCCAAAGCCAAATGGGCGGTCTGCTCCGAACTGGTGGAAACCAGCAAGCTCTATGGGCGCGGCGTTGCGCGTATCGATCCGGCATGGCTGGAAAAAATCGCGGGCAGTTTGTGCAAACGCCATTATTTCGAACCGCACTGGGAGAAAAAACGCGCCGAAGTGATCGCCTATGAACGCATCACCTTGTATGGATTGCCGATAGTGACCAAAAGACCGGTGCACTATGGCCGGATCGATCCCGCTGAATCACGCGAAATCTTTATCCGCAGCGCACTGGTTGCCGGTGAATATATCACCAAAGCGCCTTTTTTCCGGCATAACCAGCAACTTGTCAAAGACATTGAAGAACTCGAGCACAAAACCCGGCGGCAGGATGTACTGGTCGACGACACGGAAATTTTTGCGTTCTACGATGCACTGATCCCGCAGAAAATCTATAACGGTTTCGGTTTTGAAAAATGGCGCAAACAGGCCGAACGGGAAAACCCGAAACTGCTGCACCTCGATCGCGATTTATTGATACGTCATCAGGGAGACGCCGTTGAAACCCAGTTTCCCGAACAGTTTGTCTTATCGGACGGCAGCGTCTTTCCGTTGAACTATCGTTTCGATCCAGGGCATGTCCTTGACGGCGTTACCGTCACCATTTCCTTGTCCGTACTCAACCGGCTGGATGCGCAGCAGTTTGAAACGCTGGTACCCGGACTGATTCGTGAAAAAGTGACCTGGTATCTCAAAGCGCTGCCCAAACAGATACGCCGCCTGCTCGTGCCGATACCCGAATCGGTGACCGAATTTCTGCAATGGCAGTCTCAGTCTGTATCCCCGCAGGACTCTGCGCTTCACGATGCGCTGGCAAAGTTCATATTGCGAAAAACGACGCTCGCCATACCTGTTGATACCTGGGCGGACAAGGCCATTCCGCCGCATTTGTTGATGAATTTCAGAGTCATCGATGAAGCCGGCGAGGAACTCGCCATGAGCCGCAGCCTTGAAGAACTGCAGGAGAAATTCGGCGGCGCGGCGCAAACCACATTCCGACAATTGAGCCTTGACGATGAAAAAATCGATATTGAACGCGATGGCTTAAAACGCTGGGATTTCGGCGATCTGCCCGAAGAGATGACGTTTACACGAAACGGGCGCAAACTCATCTGTTATCCGGCGCTGGTCGATGAGAAAGACCATGTGGCAATCCGCCTGTTCGACACCCGCGCTGCCGCCGATGTTGCCATGCGTGGCGGCATCTGCCGCCTGATGCAATTTGAATTCCGGGAACGCATGAAACAGCTCGACAAAAGCATCCCCGGTTTCCGGCAGGCCGCGCTGCAACTCACCACCTGCATCAACCCGGGCGACCTTAAACAGGATCTTCTCGGTACCATTACCGACCAGGCCTTTATCGGCGGTGATCCGCTGCCCAGAACGCAACACGCGTTTATCGAACAAATTTCCAGAGCAAAGGAACGATTGCCGCAAGTCATCGAAAACTATACACAAATACTCAGTGAAATCGGCGCAGCGTATCATGAACTGGCGCAATGCCGGTTATCGATGAAACAGATCAATCCGAGAATAAAAGCAGAACTCGACGAACAATTCAACCACCTGATTTACCCCGGCTTCATCCATGACACGCCGTGGGAACGGCTGAAACATTTTCCACGCTACCTCAAAGGCATGCGCGTACGTGTCGAAAAATCGACACACAACCTGCTGCGCGACGAACAACATGCTGCAGAAATCAAAACACTCTGGGCGCGTTATGAATTGTGCCGCGAGAAACACCAGAAACTGGGCATCGACGACCCAAACTTGACCGAATTCCACTGGCAAATCGAGGAACTCAGAATTTCACTGTTTTCCCAGGAACTCAAAACACCGCTGCCGGTTTCGGTGAAACGGCTGGAGCGGTTGTGGGAGAGAGTTAGGAAGTAAGTAGATTCAACTTGATACAGTTTCTAACGATCATATTTGGACACTTTGAATATATTGTCGAGCAATGGCATGAATTCCAGGAGAGGCGATCATAATGAACAAATATTACCAAGTGAAGAACATAGAAATCCAGGATGGCGTGTTTAGCGCCACTATTGATGGTTTAGTAATTAAAAGAGAACTCAAGGAAATTTCACCTGTTCTTGCGGCAGCTACACGTGCCGAGCAATCAAAATTTGAAGTATCGCCATCAGGTTACGGGATTTTCTGGCCACTTGTTGATGAAGATATTTCGATTGACGGTTTGCTTGGGATTGTGCATCACAAAGAAAACACACAAGAAATCGTCTAATCGGTTAGTTGGAGGTTCCTAGCCTCCAGCCCACGCAGGGAAAATGGGTCTTGCAAAACAACATTCAAATTTTTCTCTCTGCCTGACTCGCAACACTTTCCAACGCAGCGGGCAACCGATCCGGTTGTACTGTGGGGGTATTCATGTCTAGAATTATAGCCTACCTATATAAGCCTGACGATTATCTAAGAATGTATTAATGCAAGACCGAATTCCTTTGGCTTGCAATCGTGCCGTGCGGCGGATTGGATATTAGTGTTTGCTATCAGAATGTCACACTAAGTTAGTGGCCCGGAGCTACATGCCTAGTGTGACCCTTTTGTACTTTGCTCAGTTATCGGCCAAATGGTCGAGTAATCCGGCTTTGAACCGCAACTTGAAATTACCGGCTTTCAGCCGGTAGCGTGTTTACAATTCAACTCATTGGCGACTAATGCTTCAGAAAATAAAATACAAAAAAACGATACAACACCTATATACTTTATGTTCTGAACACATTTTTTCTCTCCCTTAGATTTATATTTTGTGCTTCATTCAACCGAAGATCAGTGGAAATCTGCAGATCCCTCTGAAGTTCAGGGTCAATTTCAGGACTGAAAGTGCTAAAGTTCGCAAAAAGAGCATCTGTTTTCAAATTACAAACCGACATGATCGTATCTAACCTATATTTGACTGTTCCATAAACTATAAAGCTTTGACCCCCACCTGCATAAAGACAATTGTAATTTATTGATATCGATTTACCTTTTGCAGGCTGGCCCGCCACGCATTCACATTTTTTATCACCACAAATTTTAAACTTAATGATCTTTTCTGGACCCTTGCGATTATCTCCAAGATCAAATTGAAGGTCCTTTCTAGCTTCCTCTTCAAATTTTTTACGCATTTCTTTCGCGTACCTTGATTTACTTATTTCAAACTTTCTAAAAGCGGCTTGCTTCAGTTTTATGGTTGAACTTGCCGGTTTATCAAGGCTATAGTGCGTAGCGTCGAAATCTTCTATAACAAATTTATTTTTAACCGAACATACATTTCCTAAACAGTTTGGTAATGTTGCCATTTTATTTCTCCTTTTCTATCTAAATAATTGGTAATCATCTAAATACGTTGCTTCACCTTCAATCGAGCAGATCGTAAAACCTTCACGCTTGACCGTAACCCTGCTTTTGTTTTCTAGTCAAAATTCGAGTTACATTAATTAATACGTGGCAACTTGCCAATTGGATTGGTTTTACTGAAGAAATGTAGAACTTTGATCAATATTGGTCTTTCTGAGATTGAGAAACAATGGGGTCACCCACATTGATATACTCAGCGAGATCGGTGCAGCGTATCATGACCTGGCGCAATGCCGGTCTTCGATGAGATCGATCAATCCCCGAATCAAAGCAGAACTCGATGAACAACTCAAGCGCCTGATTTATCCCGGCTTTATTCAGGAAACACCATGGGAAAAATTTAAACATTTCCCGCGCTACCTCAAAGGCATGCGCGTGCGCATAGAGAAGTCAACCCACAACCTGCTGCGCGACGAACAGCATGCTACAGAAATAAAAACGCTCTGGTCGCGCTACGAGCAATGCTGTGAGAAACACCAGAAACTGGGCATCGACGACCCAAACTTGACCGAATTCCGCTGGCAAATCGAGGAACTCAGAATTTCACTCTTTTCACAGGAACTCAAAACACCGCTGCCGGTTTCGGTGAAGCGGCTGGAGCGGTTGTGGGAGAAGGTTAGGAAGTAGCTGGATTTAGTTAACGCTGCCTTTAATAATATCCAACCTCAGGAAATTGGACTGGACTATAGCGTGCTAGAATTCAATCTGTCTAATTCTAGTTATGCTTCGTAAAAGTAGATATGGAATATTCAAAGTACAGTAAAGATGAATTTGAAAAAGCAGGTATAAACAGCACTCAAGCTAGAGCGCTTGCTGATAAGTTGGAGGAGGATGTACTACAAGCGCTTGATGCTGAGATTGGTGCTGCTTTTGCGAAGGTGATCTCTCGACTAAACAAGGAAGGTCATGATTTATCTCAATATAGTGAAATCGTGCCAGGTGAGTATGAATTTCGAGGCAAACAATCTGACGGCAATTGTGGCTTACGGCTAGCGTGTGTTGTTGTAATTTCTGCTAGTTACAGTCATACAGTTGATGAATAAACATAACAAAAGGTTCAACAACGCTCGTTCCTTGCTCGGACAGTCTAGGCTACGCTTCGACAGCCGATAAAACCATGAATGAGATCGAAGTCATATTTAAGTCACCTACATTCTGGGCTATTTTCGTGCCGGCACTCGTCGGTGTGATTACGTTTTATCTAAGTAAGGCGGCCGAACGCGAATCAGAGTGGCGTAAGGAAAAGCTTCGTTTGTATTTGAGCTTCGTTGAAGCCTTAAGCGGAATAACTGATTGTGAAAAATCAATTGAAAATGACATCAAATTTGCAAAAGCATGCAACGATTTGCATGCTCTTTCGCCACAGCAAGTTTTGAAAGCACTGCATCGCTATCAAGAAACAATGGCTATTAGCAACACAAGTTCTACCCCAAAGGAAAAGCAAATCGCGTTAAATATGCTAATGCTGGAAATGCGTAAAGACTTGAAGGTAAAGCCAAAGGACAAAAAATCTGAGTTCCAGATGTTACTGTGGACATCAGGTAGAAAAAAAGACTTATAACACGGTGCTCCACCCGATTACCGAACATGAAGTTAGGTCTTGCATTGCCATACATAATAACCCGAAAATTCCCCAAACAATTAGCAAGCAAATAGGTACCATTAGGCCTTGCAAAACAACATCCTTTTTCTAACACATCCAAAGCAATCAGTTAGCCTGAAACCGGGCCAGTTTCTGGTATTATTGACTGACCCTATAGAGAGAAAGAGGAAAACCCTCGAATGACTGCTAAACCGTCAGAAAACGTGTTCGATGTCATTGTCATCGGTTCCGGCATGGGCGGCATGACAGCGGCGGCTGCTCTTTCCCGATTGGATCACAAAGTCCTGCTGCTTGAGCAAGCGCAGACGATTGGCGGGCTGACTCACGCTTTCACACGCGATGGTTTTACCTGGGATGTCGGCCTCCACTATTGCGGCACGTTCGGCCACGACCAGCTCGCGGGCCGGATTCTGGACTGGCTCAGCGGGGGAACAATCGAGTTTCGGTCGGTCGGTACCGTTTACGATACACTGCATTTTCCGGATGAATTCGAAATTTCCGTAGGACGTCCGGCCGCAGCCTACAAGATGGAGCTCAAAGACCTGTTTCCAGACAATGTGACCGAAATCGACGCCTACTTCGAGGCGTTGCTGTCGGCGGGAGAAGCCGGGCACATGGTTGGCGCCGAGCGCGCGATGCCCGAGCCATTCCGTTCCGCGCATCATTGGTGGAACAAGCATAAAATCCAGCACTGGTGCGGTCGCACGACCGGCGAGGTTATCACGGAATTCATCAGCGACCCGAAGCTCGCCGCCGTGCTATCGGCACAGTGGGGGACTTATGGCGGCAAACCGAACGAAGCGAGTTTCGCCGTTCACGCCACCGTCATGGGCCACTATCTCGAAGGCGCCGCCTACCCCGTAGGCGGCGCCGCTGCCATTGCAAGGGGGCTTGTTCCCGTAATTGAAGCAGCGGGCGGTGATGTCCGGGCTGCAACATTGGTCAGCGAAATATTGCTTGACGATAACAAAGCCGTGGGTGTACGCACCCGGTCCGGCGAAGAAATCAACGCGCCATTTGTCGTCTCGGCGATCGGCGCCGGCGAGACCGTAAAGCACCTGCTGCCGGAGACAATTCGCGAACAGCCCTGGGCTCGCGAGATAGCCGCTTTCAAGCCATCGATATGCCACTTCGAGGTCTTCCTCGGCTTCGAGGGAGATATTGCCCAACACGGCGCGACGCGCTCGAATCACTGGTTTTACGAAAGTTGGGATACCAATGACGCGATATGGATAACGGCAGAGGATGCGCCAATTCCGATGATGTTCGTCTCGTTTCCGTCCTTCAAGGACACCACTCATGATTCAGGCCCGTCGAACAAGCATACCGGTCAAATGATGGTCTGGGCCGACTGGTCGTCGGTAGCTGAATTTGCGGCTGGCGGCGCTGAGAAGCGCGCCGATGCGTGGGCAACATTCAAGCAGCGTATCGAGTCGCGGATGATGGCGTATTTCGTTGAAAAGTTTCCGGCATTGGCGCCGCTTGTCGTCTATCGGGAACTTGGCACCCCGCTCGCAACCGCTTCATTCACCGGCCACGAGAAGGGCGGGTTTTATGGCGTCGAAACGACCCCGCGCCGCATGTTGTCAGACGCACTGAACGCCCGCACGCCTGTTCCCGGTTTATTTCTGGCGGGCCAGGACGTTATGAGCCCTGGAATTGCGGGAGCGCTCTCGGGTGGCATGCTCGGCGCTGCAGCGGTCGATCCGCGTGTCTTCCTGAAGCTCAGACAGGTCACATAAATCCGATCTTGCCACTCGAAACGGAATGCCACCAAGCCCGGCAATTTTGCTATTTGAGCGGGAACGATATCGTAAAAAATGCCTATAAACCGAATCGGTTTATAGGCATAAAAGAAAGTAAGTTTATAAACACTTACTTGAGGGGCTCGTTGCTCAATGGTCGATCGGCTTTTCCATGGCCGAGATGGAGAGAGATGGACATGGAGATGAAGCCTGAACCAGCCGTTTTCGACAGTCTGAATCGGTCATTCATCGCAGAAATGCCGATTGCATCTCAGAGGGGCTGTTCTCAATTAACTTAATACACTGACATCATCCCAGCTGATCTCACCCGGTTGAACGCCGACCAGAGTAATCGAAACATCAGAGCCAAAATTGACAATGAAGTCATCGCCGTCATGATGCACGTGCGACACATAACTTGCCAAATGTTCTTTTGATCGCAGCCCGAGACCGGTATCAAATACCAGCATATCTCCTTGTTGAGCGCTGAAGTCATCTATATGCAAATGTCCTCCTTCACGGAAAATAAAATCATCTGCACCATGTCCGCCATGGGAATGCTCTCCACTGCGGACGGCAATCAAATCATCGTCATCCGTAAAATTAAAACTTATGGTATCGGTAATTTTAGGAACAATGCCATTTGACGAAGAACTGGACGAAACTTCCCATTGTTCAGAGACTCGAAAATAGATGCCGTCATCATTTCCATCGGAATAACGTGTGATTTCAGTGCCGAATGGTTTGGTTTCGGTACGAATGACATCATTGCCATCCACGGTATAGGATTTTCTGCCATTGTCGTCAAGCGATTTGGATTTTAGCGAACCGTCTTTTAATTCATAAACAGCCGTTACCTGCCCATCTGAGATATCAAACTTAAAGGCTTTGTGGTTACCAGAAAAACTGTCGTCACTAAAGTGAAAACTGTTGTCATCATCGCGACGACCGCCGTGATCGTCGTTAATGTCATGAAAAATTCCATCATCATTGCTGCGGCGACCACCATTATCATCAAAGCGTGAACTCATTTTATTTCTCCTAACAGTAAGTTTATTTAGCTGACAAGCCTAGTACTAATAAGCCTGCCTTATATTTTTGAACCAACTTCAATTAAATCGCATAGTGTCAGTAACCGCTCCAACCCAAGAAGAAAGGTCCAGTAAAAATTATTTTTTTCTTAATAGTGAGAGTACTTTTCAGTAATCTTGAAACTATTATATGTGTGCAAATTTCACACGTCAATATATTTGTGTGAAAAAATAACACATTTATGAATATTGTTTGCTGTTGAATATAAAACCTTTAAAATCAGGAATTGGTTATCTGGCACGCTATCCATCTGATATTGTCGGGTACATTGGCAAGCTCACTGAACATGGCATTAACAAATTGATAACGTACTAACAATGCAAAGCATCAAGGTCGCACATCAACGGGAACTTAAAACTAAACAACGTAACTGTCAGCCAGAAAAAGCGGAAGCCTGGGACAGGTTTCCCGCCCCACCATTCATCAGAACAAATCTGCAGATCACATTTTATTGCGAACGAACAGCAACGGTAATCCGACCATTCTGATTGGCGGACAGCAATCCAGTCTGGCCGGCGTGTTATAATCCGTCCAGTCAGTGGAAATAGCCTCGGAAAAAGATAAATCATTTACCCCGTGTTTTCTCTGACTGCAATGGTATTTAGCAAAGTGTTGAAAAACTATCTGCGTTGCTGCTACGGCGTTAAAAACAGGTTCAAAATGGGCATTTATTATGCGTGGACTCCGCTTTAACAGAGTTTTTGCCTTGTATCAGCTGCCCCGAAAACGTTTCTCAACAGTCTGACAGTTACCATTTGACATTAAATCTATGCAGCTATTTTTTAAAAAGGAAAAGATACATGAAAATAACAAAATTGCTGAGTTTGGGCTTAGTCGCTGGTTTGTTGCTCGCTACCAGTGCTGTTCAGGCGGACGTGAAAAACTTTAAAGTTGTAATCAACGCTTATGACACCACCATTCCAGAATTGAATATTGAAGGCGTAACCGTAAAGGATATCCGTGCATTCAATGTTCTGAACGAACCTGAAACAATTGCAGTACACAAAGGCGCAAAAGTAAAAATCGTTGTGGAAAACAAATCGCCTATCAGCGAAGGCTTTGCAATCGATGAATACGGCATTCAGGAAGTCATCAAAGCAGGCGAAACCAAAACCATTTCATTAGTTGCCGATAAAGCTGGCGCATTTACCATTTGGTGTCAGCTCCATCCGAAAAACATTCACTTGCCCGGCACATTGAATGTGATTGAATAGAGAAACAAAAATCATCTCAATATTTTATCGAATTAGAAGTCTTTAAATGGTTGTAAATGGCCGGATTGATATCCGGCCATTTTATTACGAACAAAGCAACAGATACGCGACATTCTGATTATGCCCGTTTTGTTTTGCCGCAGCCGACTTTTCATAAGAAACTGTACCCATCGTTTCGCGTAACTGGTGGTCACAAAGGGTCAATCTCTAATTACCGGCTTTCTGGCATGTGTAAGCAAGATCAACGAACGGCCCTGCAAGCGATAGCTGTCACCATTGCGATAACTGGGGGAAGCTGGCGGCACTGATGAAACTGTGGTATCGATCAATACCTGCCAGACTTGATAGCCAAAGTCCGGCAGTTGAAACAGTATTTCCTCATGATACGCGTTTAAAAGCATGAGGAAATCATCGTCAGCGATCAGGCGGCCATGCGAATCGCGTTCATTGATCCCGGCTCCTGCCAGATACACGCCCAGGCAGCGCGCAAAGTCGTTCAACCAC
This sequence comes from Burkholderiales bacterium, assembly GCA_024235795.1. Lineage (GTDB taxonomy): Bacteria > Pseudomonadota > Gammaproteobacteria > Burkholderiales > Nitrosomonadaceae > Nitrosomonas. Next base: position 207,938 of record JACKLR010000003.1, read on the forward strand.
TGCTCATTAGTCATTTCCTTGCCGTCCGGATTAAGCCAAACAATATCTTTTTTTTCCTTAATGCTATGTCCCTGGAAAAAATTGCGGCGCCGAAAGCACGGATGCTTTTTGGTGAGGCGAATCAGTGATCGCACAAAATTGAACAGTTCGCTGTTTTCATTGTTCAGACGCCAGTCAAGCCAGCTGATTTCGTTGTCCTGACAGTAGGCATTATTGTTACCCTGCTGACTGCGCCCCATTTCATCACCGGCCACCAGCATCGGCACACCTTGTGAAAGAAAAAGCGTGGCCAGGAAATTTCGTTTCTGACGCATGCGCAGGGTGCAAACAACGGGGTCATCGGTTTCGCCTTCCACACCGCAGTTCCAGCTTCGATTATGGTTTTCGCCGTCGCGGTTGTCTTCCAGATTGGCTTCATTATGCTTTTGATTGTAGCTGACCAGGTCATGCAGGGTGAATCCATCATGAGCAGTAATAAAGTTGATGCTTGCATAAGGACGGCGCCCGCTATGTTCATAGAGGTCGCTGGAACCGGTAAGCCGATAACCCAGTTCATCGATGACGCCGCCTTCGCCTTTCCAATAGTCGCGCACGGCGTCACGGTATTTGCCATTCCATTCAGTCCAGCCGACAGGAAAATTGCCGACCTGATAACCACCGGCGCCGAGATCCCAGGGCTCTGCAATCAGTTTAACCTGTGAAAGCACAGGATCCTGATGAATAATGTCGAGGAATGCGCCAAGACGATCAGTTTCATGCAGACCACGGGCCAACGCAGCAGCCAGGTCGAAGCGAAAACCATCCACATGCATCTCAAGTACCCAGTAACGCAGACTGTCCATGATGAGTTGCAGCACTCTGGGATGCATCATATTCATGGTATTGCCGCAACCTGTGTAATCCATGTAGAAACGCGGATCATCGGAAACCAGACGGTAATAGGCAGCATTGTCAATGCCACGGAAAGAAAGTGTCGGCCCCAGCTGGTTACCTTCTGCCGTATGGTTATAGACAACATCGAGAATTACTTCGATACCTGAAGCATGCAATGTCTTGACCATCGTCTTAAATTCATTGACCCGTCCATTCGACGAGTAACGATTGTCCGGTGCAAAGAAACCGATGGAATTATAACCCCAGTAGTTGCTCAACCCGCGCTCAACCAGATTGCGGTCATTGATAAACGCGTGTATCGGCATCAATTCTATCGCGGTAATACCCAAACGCTGAAAGTACTCGATGACCGGTTCACAGGCGAGCGCAGCATAGGTGCCGCGCAACCGTTGCGGGATCAATGGATGCAGCCGGGTGAACCCCTTGACATGCAATTCATAGATAATCGTTTCATGCCAAGGTGTGTTGGGAGGACGGTCGTCTCCCCAGGTAAACGCCGGGTCAATTACGCGGCACTTGAGCATGCCGCGAGAATTATCGTTCCGGTTGAAAGACAGATCTTTACGATTGCTCTGGATTTTGTAGCCGAAATGCGCGTCACTCCAGCGCAACGTTCCATGAATATCCTTGGCGTAAGGATCGAGCAGTAACTTGTTAGGATTAAAGCGATATCCTTCTTCGGGTTTATAGGGACCGTATACCCGATAACCATACAACAAACCGGGACGGGCCTCTGGAAGATAACCATGCCAAACCTGGTCAGTCTGCTCCAACAGGGTGATGCGCTGGATTTCGCGGTGTGCTTTTTCATCGAACAAGCATAATTCGACCTTTTCCGCATGTTCCGAAAATAACGCGAAATTAACACCCGATCCATCCCATGTGGCACCCAGCGGATACGGTTTGCCGGGCCAGAGGCGTGGAAAAGGTTTGCTTATTTTATTCTGAACGTCATTCATGATATCGAGGATTTTTATCACGCGAATCGCGCGCGAAATAACTGATTTCGCCCAAAGGCGCGACTACCAGACCGGACGCCGTGACGTGAAAATGGTTCCGGTCTTCATCTGGATTATAGCCGATACGGCTGCCTTCACCTTGCGCCACGCCGAAAACCATCACTTTAGGCCGGAATCGTATCGCTTTCATAGTCCTGCTCCGCCAACAGGCTTTTCCGCATGCGAAAGCGCCAGTAAACCGGTCAATGGAATGCCAGCCCAATCCACACGATGATCCAGTTCGTAACGCAGCTCATACAACGCTTTTTCCAGCACGAACAGCTCAATCAATTGGTTTGCATTCCTGTCATCACGCGGCCAGGCGAGACAGTCGGACACGCCTTCGCGGTAGCCTGACAAAAAAGCCATCCGGGAAGCGGTTTGCCATTCATGCACGAAAGGTAACAAACGGTCGCGGTCTACAGGACGAACTGACGCGTAGTTGTCCAACGCAACCGCACCGGCATAGCTGAAAGACCTTATCATGCCTGCTACATCACGCAGCGGCGAATGTTTGATACGGCGCGCTTCGAGCGGCCTGGCCGGTTCGCCTTCGAAATCAATGATGACGAAATCGTTTTCTGTCAGCAACACCTGGCCCAAATGATAGTCGCCATGAAAACGGGTCTTGACGGCATCTACTCTATCAGGCGTGAGCGTATTAATCCGTTTCAATAAGTCCGTCTTCATTGCCAGCAATTGGAGCGCGCTGGCTTTATCATTTTCAGGGATTGCGCCAAGGTGTAACTTCAGTTTTTCCAATGTCAAGTTCGCGTCCTGACATACCTGCTGGCACCAGTTTTGCAGATCCGCCGGCAGAATTGGCTCCGGCTCAAAATCGGCATTGTCGCTCGAAACGGCGAGCGCTTTATGCAACTGCCCCGTTCGCAACCCCAGGATGTGCATCATCCATTTATAGTCAGCATGCCAGTCCTCTGCTTCCGCCACAATTGACGGATTGGTCAGGCAGTCATCAAAAAAGCGCCGCAAGTAATCGATGGTATAATTCCATCCATCCCCCTGGTTAGGCGTATAAGCCTGGACTAAAACCAGCGTCATCGCATTACCATCATCGTTAACGTATTCGATGGAGCCAAGCAACGGCGATATATTGGGGTAGGGCGAAACCTCGGTCAGAAACCGCCCCATTTCGATTTCCAGATTACCCCCCGTGCGCATCTGCCGGTAGAGTTTCAGAAAAAGGTGTTCTCCCAACGTAACCGTACTGTTGGTGCCTTCTGCCATGGAGCGCTGGAATGTTGTCAATCTGCCCTCATCGACAAACCGGTTAAAGGCAGATGTTGAGCAGAACCTGATGACTCCCTGATCGGAAGCCAGCTCGGATGATTCAGCCATCGCCTTGACTATGGCACGAAAACAAGTTTCATCGTATACCGTATCATAAATGATTCCAACCCTTGCGCGCTGGCGAATCTTGGCAATCGCAACAGGCAGCAACGTACGGATATGCTCGTCGTCCATTTCTCCCCAGCTGATTGATACGGGTAAAAAATAAACCTGAGCGCTTTGCCGCGCGAAATGAACTTTGACCCATAGCCACAGCCAGGCATGTTCTACTTGCGGATGGCTGATCAACTTTTCAATTTCCACGCGTTCCAAATGATCTGTTTTGGCCGCAAACCAGCGTTGGTTGCGTAAGAATTCCGGCAGAATGTCGGTTTCCAGTTGACCGCGAAGCTTCTCAGCCATGACTATCTGCTTCGCTTCAGGCTGTTCGAATAAAAAACTGCGTAATCCATCGAACAAAACCAGCACAGGCAGTTCCAGCGGCAAATGCGTTTCTACATGCCAGGCTGGCGCTTCGGCTTCTGTTTTGGCAGTAAGACCAAACCAGTAGAACTGATGACCGGGCAGCGTCAAAAGATACGGGAGATCGCCAATGGGGGGAAAGGCTGTTCCACTTAACAACTCAATGGGTATTTTCTCCCTGAACCTGGACAAATCGAGTTCTACCGGTTGCGCCGAACGGGACAGATTTGCCACACATAGAATCGTTTCGTTACCATATTCTCGGATATAGGCAAGAATCTTGCGATTGCCGGGAACCAAAAATTCCAGCGTGCCGCGCCCGAAAGTTGGGTGTGACTGACGCGCCGCGATGATTCGCTTCATCCAGTTTAACAGTGAAGACGGATCCCGGTCTTGCGCCTCCACATTCACTGCCTCGTAACCGTATACCGGATCCATGATGGGCGGCAAATACAGAAATTGCGGATCCGCCCTGGAAAAACCGGCATTGCGGTCAGGGCTCCACTGCATAGGAGTGCGCACACCATGGCGATCACCCAGAAAAATATTATCACCCATGCCGATTTCATCGCCATAATAAATGATAGGAGAACCCGGCATGGACATAAGCAAGCTGTTCATCAACTTAATCTTGTCAATATCATTGTCCATCAGCGGCGCCAGCCGCCGCCTGATTCCAACATTAACGCGCATGCGTGGATCAGCAGCAAAACGCGCATACATATAATCCCTTTCCCTGTCGGTTACCATTTCCAGCGTCAACTCGTCATGATTGCGCAGAAAGATCGCCCACTGGCAGCTGTCGGGAATTTCCGGCGTCTGCCGCATGATTTCAACAATTGGATGACGATCCTCCAACGCGACAGCCATATACATCCGCGGCATCAATGGAAAATGATAGGCCATATGACATTCGTCACCCTTACCGAAGTAATCCTGTACGTCTTCAGGCCACTGATTCGCCTCAGCCAGGAACATGCGGTTACTATAATGCGCATCCACCACTGAGCGCATGTATTTGAGTACTGCATGAGTCTCGGGCAGATTCTCATTATCAGTACCTTCACGCACACAGAGGTACGGCACGGCATCCAGGCGCAAGCCGTCAACCCCCATATCGAGCCAGAAATTCATAACCCGGATAACGGCTTTGACTACCTCGGGGTTATTGTGGTTAAGATCTGGCTGATGATGAAAAAAACGGTGCCAGTAGAAAGCCCTAGCCTCATCATCCCAGGTCCAATTAGATGTTTCGGTATCCGTAAAAATGATTCTTGTTTCTGGAAATTTCTGGCTGGACTCACTCCAAACATAGAAACCCCTTTTTTTACTTCCTGACGGTGCCTTGCGGGCAGCCTTGAACCAGGGGTGCTGATCCGATGTATGGTTGATCACCAGCTCTGTAATAATACGCAGTCCGCGGCGATGCGCCTCGCGCATAAAGTTCCGGAAATCCTTCCGTGTTCCATAGTCCGGGTGGATATTGCGATAATCGGAGATATCATAGCCATCGTCGCGTTGAGGCGAAGGGTAAAACGGCAGCAGCCAGATGGTATTGACACCCAGGTCCTGAATATAATCCAGTTTCTGTGTCAGTCCTTTAAAATCACCGATACCGTTGTTGTCATAATCAAAAAAGGCTTTGACATGTAGCTGATAGATGATTGCATCCTTGTACCAGAGCGGGTCATCTTCCTTGTCAGAGGCCTGCCAGTTCATGCGTATCTCCTTTGGCTACATGTAGTAATCAAAATCTTTTTCGCTGCGCACACGCCTTCGCAAGCGAAAAATATGTGCCGGCGCCATGCCGGGATTCAATTCAACAAAATTGCGCGGCCCATTCCAAATAAAACGGGCACTGCTTAGCAAATCATGGGCCTGATAGGGAAGCCCCATCTCCAATCCGAAACTGTCCAGCGGGATATTAACCCATCCTGACTGGGTATGATGCGGATCCAGGTTGACCAGGACAAGAATAATATTGGTGAAATCTTCGGTATTTTTACTGTAACAAATCAGCGCATCGTTATCTACCGAATGAAATCGAAGCATCCGGTCGTATTGCAACGCAGGATTCTCCCTGCGGATGCGGTTAATTCGCGTGATATAGTCTTTCAAACTGTCATGCCGATGCAAATCCCAGCTCCGGATCTGGTATTTTTCCGAATCGAGGTATTCCTCGCTCCCGTGTTCCCGCGGCCTGTTTTCGAACAGTTCAAAAGCCGGGCCATAAATACCATAACTGGCACCAAGCGTGGCGGCAAGCACCAAACGAATCATGTAAGCAGGCCGTCCCCCGAATTGCAGATATTCGGTCAATATGTCCGGAGTATTCGGCCACAGATTAGGGCGCAAAAACTCCCGTTCCTTGCATCGGGTCAGTTGTGTCAGATATTCAGTCAGCTCATGTTTGGTGTTTCGCCAGGGAAAATAATTATATGACTGGCTGAAGCCCACCTTGGCCAGGTAATGCAACACCTTAGGCCGTGTAAACGCTTCGGCCAGAAAAATGGTTTCAGGGTAATCGCGCTTGATTCTGTCTATCATCCATTCCCAGAAATAAAAATTCTTGGTATGCGGATTGTCCACCCGGAAAATCCGCACTCCCTGTTTAATCCAGAAGCGGAAGATGCCTTCCAGTTCAATCCACAGGCTCTGCCAATCTGCGTTTTCGAAGTCAAAGGGATAGATATCCTCGTATTTTTTTGGAGGATTCTCAGCATATTGCACGCTGCCATCTGAGCGATGCCGAAACCATTCCGGGTGTTCCTCAACATAAGGATGATCCGGTGAACACTGGAATGCGATATCCATGGCAATCTCCAGTCCATGTTCGCGCGCACGGGTGATCAGACTGCGGAACGCCTTCAGCGTTCCCAGTTCGGGATGCAGACTAAGATGGCCGCCCGCTTTAGAGCCGATCGCCCAGGGACTGCCCGGATCGCCCTTGCCTGCCGTCAATGAATTATTGGGGCCCTTGCGTTTGGTCAATCCGATAGGATGAACCGGGGGCAAATAAAGCACATCGAAACCCATTCCGGCGATATACGGAAGACGAGCCTCACAATCCGCAAAAGTACCGTGACGTCCGGTTTCTTCACTGCACGAACGTGGAAACGCCTCATACCAGGCACTAAACCGGGCCAATACCGGCTCAACCACAACAACCAGTTCCCGCTCATATACAGCGGCCAGGCTCTGATCCGCATAACGGGTCATCAATTGCGCAAGTTCCCCGTCCATGGCCGCATTAAGACGAATCTGCGGATTTTCATCGCTGCGCACCAGTCCGACAAAGGACCTGAGTTTTTCCGCGTCATTATTCTGTGCACGTGTTGCGGCGCCTTCAATCAATTCCGCGCCCATTTGAAGGGCGATATCGATATCAGCGGGGTCAACACGCCTTTTCAGGTCGTGAATCCAGGATGCAAAATGATCGATCAGCGCAGTTACTGTATAACAATAGCGTCCGATATCGTGTACCTGGAAAGTACCCTGCCAGCGATCATTACCCAGCGGCTTCATGGCAACCTTATGCCATGCTGTCTGATGTTCGCTACGATACTGCAGCATACACTGAATACGGTCATGGCCGTCAGCGAACGCATCCGCCTCCACCGTAACAGATTCGCCGATTGTACGTTTGATGGGAAAGCGCCCGTTATCCACCTGCGGTTCAACATGCTCGATAACAACGCGCCGTCGACCTTCATCAGGAAATACGTATGTCATCTATCCCTCCGCCTTGAAAAAAAGTGTTGCCAACGGCGGCAGGCTCAGCACCAGTGAATGCGGCCTGCCGTGGAAGCTGACCGGCGCGGCCTCCACGCCACCCAGGTTTCCATAACCACTGCCGCCGTAAATAACCGCGTCACTATTCAGCGTCTCGCGCCACCAGCCCCCCCGCGGAACACCTACACGATAGTTGGCGCGGGGAACCGGCGTAAAGTTGCATACCACCAGAATGATTTCATCGCTATGCTTCGCTGACCTGACGAAACTGAGCGTACTTTCCTCCCAGTCATTACAGTCAATCCATTCAAAGCCGTCCGCGGCAAAGTCCTGTTCATAAAGCGCCGGTTCATTGCGATAGCAGTGATTCAAGTCCTTTAGCCAATCCTGTATACCGGCATGTGGCGCCCACTGTAACAAATGCCATTCCAAACTTTGATCATGATCCCATTCATTACGCTGCGCAAATTCACACCCCATGAACAACAGCTTCTTGCCGGGGTGACCAAACATATAGCCATACAGCGCTCTCAGATTGGCAAACTTTTGCCAGTCGTCGCCTGGCATTTTACCGATCAACGCGCCCTTGCTGTGAACTACTTCATCATGGGAAAAAGGAAGCAGGAAATTCTCATGAAACGCATACCACAAACTGAAGGTTAGCTGATTGTGATGATGCTTGCGATACACCGGATCCTTGGCGAAATATTCCAGCGTATCATGCATCCAGCCCATATTCCACTTCATGCCGAAACCCAGTCCGCCCACATAAGTCGGTCTGGAAACAGCCGGCCACGCGGTAGATTCCTCGGCAATGGTTTGCACATCGGGATAATCTCTGTAAACCGCCTCATTCAGGTTGCGCAGAAAATTGACCGCATCAAGATCCTCGTTGCCGCCATGCGGGTTAGGAATCCATTCGCCCTCCTGCCGCCCGTAATCCAGATAAAGCATGGAAGCAACCGCATCCACGCGCAGACCGTCTATATGATACTTGTCCAGCCAGAACAAGGCACTACTGATCAGGAAAGCACGCACTTCGTGACGGCCGTAATTAAAGATGTAGCTCTGCCACTCAGGATGGTAGCCGCGCTTGGGATCCGCATGCTCGAATAAATAGCTGCCATCGAAATAACGCAGACCATGGACATCGTCAGGAAAATGAGAAGGCACCCAGTCCAGAATTACACCGATACCGTGCTGGTGAAGGCAATCAATCAGATACATGAAATCCTGCGGCGTGCCATAACGCGCGGTTGGCGCAAAATAACCCGTCGTCTGGTAGCCCCATGAACCATAGAAAGGATGTTCAGTAACCGGAAGAAACTCAACATGCGTAAAACCCATTTTGCAGACATATTCTGTCAGACGGATAGCCAGCTCACGGTAATTCAGTGAACGGTTTTCTTCTTCCACGCTTCGCCGCCAGGAACCTAAATGCACTTCATAGATTGAAATTGGTGCATCAAGCTTATTGACCGTGGCACGGCGTTTCATCCAGTCATGGTCGCTCCAGTCATAATCCAGCTCCCAGACTCTGGAAGCCGTTTTAGGTGGTGCTTCCCAGAAAAAGGCAAATGGATCGCCTTTATCCGCGCGATGCGCATGATAACGCGATTTAATGTTATATTTATAGACCGATCCAGGTAACAGGCCGGGTATAAATCCCTCCCAGATTCCCGAGCCATCCTCGCGCAGTTTTAGCGGATGCGTATCAATGGTCCAACTGTTGAAGTCGCCAATAACCGAAACCGATTGCGCATTCGGCGCCCAAACCGCAAACAACGTACCCGTTTTACCGCCATGGGCAAATACATGCGCACCGAGCTTTTCATACAATCCGGCATGCGTGCCTTGCCTGAACAGATCAATATCCTTATCGCGCATCAATGTGATGCCATGCTGTATAGATCCAGTCTTATCCATCTTGAATTTCCTTGTGCCGAATAACCGCCTGCCGACAAGTCTACCCCACGCATTAATTATCCAGAAAATATCAGCAACTTCCAAACCTGAAAACGAACAACAGCACTCTCGATGGCAGATAAACAACTATCCGCCGACATTTGTTTATTGCCCTACAATAATTTATAGTTGTTCAGTGAAAGGCTGTTATAGTCAACTATTGATGTTTTCCTCAACCAGACTATATCCAGACTATACCAAGTATTGTCATGATTCAACACAGTAAAACAGCGCAAACAACAAACGCTGTGTGTCGAGAAAACACAAAAAAAGGATATCAGGCATGCACACTTTTGCAGATAAATCCAAGACCGCCAGACAAGGCGCGTCCGTCAGGCCGAAAACGCTCCGTCGAACTCATATTGGGCACAGTGACGACGTGCGCGCTATTCTTCATGCGCAACGCATGATCGGCAATCAAGCCAAGCAGGAGTCGATAGCAGCAGATTCAACACGCGGATTGAAGCCCGATGTTGAAGAGGACGAAATCATTCGCGGGCGCACAAGCGGGGAAATTATTGGTGATATCGCGCGGCCTATCGGCACAACGCTGGGGAATGTAGTTACTTCAGCCACTGGCGTTCTGACAGGAATCAGCATTTCCACGAAGACCAACAAAGGACCGACCTGGAACAGTCACGGTGCTTTTGTATGGCATGTTGGCTTCAATACCACTGGCCGGAGCGGCTGGATTATTCAGGATGTCGTTAATACCTGGCGGGCGAAAGATGCACAGGGTAACGCCGTTGCAAGCCCACTCACACCGCATTTTCTGGAAGCCTGGACCGTGGACAACAAAGGCAAGGTAACGCCTAACATTAGCGCAGACAATGATTATTGGGACAATCCGAATCTCAAAACGACCTATGGCGCCGTCGAAGGACATTTGGCCACCCGGGCGAAGCTGTATTTCACAAAAACCAACCCCGCCACACAGGGTTTTATTAAAAACAACCCGGCCACCAACGCGTCCGGCCTGCTGTCTTCAACCAAAACACCCGCAGGTCTTGGCATTGTCCGGTTATACCGTTACGCACAAAGCACCTGGGATTCAACGGGATCTGTGCCAATTCATTTTGGCTCGGCAGGGCCATGAAAATGAAACTATGCTTGTAGACAGCGATACGCAGTTAATTGAACGGATAGCAAAACAAGATCATGATGCACTGGCTCAATTATACCAGCGGCATGTCATGCAAATGCTAGCCGTTGCCTTCAGGATTCTGGGTTCCCGGAAAGACGCGGAGGATTTGATTCATGACGTGTTCCTTGAGATCTGGAATAAGGCCGGGGATTTTGACGCCAAGCGCAGCTCAGTACGTAACTGGATTCTCCTGCGGGTACGCAGCCGCGCGATTGATCGGTTGCGCGCTTCCCGGCAGGCACAAAAATATTTTTCAATGGATGAGTTTGACGAATCCGAACTAACACGACCCGGCCCCGAACCGGAACAATTAGCCGAATGGCAACAGGCACGCTCGGTGGTCAAGCGTCTGCCGGAGTCACAGTATAACGTGGTTATATTGAGTTATTATGAAGGATTGACCTGCGCGGAAATTGCCGAGCGATGTCAGATACCGGTTGGGACAGTCAAATCGAGGTTATCCGCCGCAATAAAATATCTGCGGCGCGTTTTGCAACCGGACGGAGAAAAGTCACATGCACGATCAAAATAGCAAACTCATTGAATACGCTTTAGGTATTCTCGACGAAGAAACTGCAAAACAAATGAAAGCGGAACTCGAATCATCCGTTCAAGGCCAGTCGGAACTGCAGGATATCGAAAACGCGCTTACATTGCTGGCCGAAACCGAACAACCGTTGATGCCATCAGAACATTTGCGCGCGCGCATCCTGAATGCCGCCAGACCGGAAACACGGTTCTCAGGCTTTGTCGAACGGCTTTGCGATTTTTTTGACCTGGACCGGAAAACTGTCGAAAAACAGTTGTCCAACCTCAATCAGGTATCTGCGGAAACGTGGCAGATCAATGCCTTTCCCGGTACGCACTTACTACACTTTGAAGGCGGGCCGCGCATCGCCGGCAATGCCGATTGCGGCCTGGTCTATGTCGAACCCGGTCAGACGATTGCTGCGCACCGCCATCTGGGTGAAGAGCGGTCATTCGTGCTTCAAGGCCAGATGAAAGAAATCAACGGCACTGTCTACTATCCCGGCGATTGCATGCACCGGCCCGCCGGCTCGGTGCATGCATTGCAATCTGTTGGAGAAAAACCACTTGTTTTTGCCGCCGTGCTAATCGCGGGACTGGAGTTTGTTGCGGATTAAGCGTTCTCTAAATATTCAACTCAAGTATTTCCTTTTTTTGAAATCGTCTAAACAGACGGAGACTGTATTTCATCGTCCAAACAAAGTGACTCTTGCCGAACTTGCTCAGCATTTACAAATATCCTTACATGACTGCCATCCGAAGGGTGTAACCTTGTCATCACAGCAGCGGCCGCCTGGACAGTTGTTGCTGCAGGTCACAGTAGCAAACGATTGACACTGTTCATGCAGTTGTTTATCCATCATCCGCAGACCAGCCTCATTACTCACTTTACCTGGAAGACCTTTCCACTCATTGTTTTGCGGATCCAATCCCCATATCATCTCTTCCCGGCCAGTCGCTCTGCGAATCCAGTTCTCTTCAATGAGCGCCAGCCTGTGCGCATAATTATAGTTTTTAAATGTGTCATAACAATTGTGCCCCCAGAAATTTTCAGCGATGACATGCGCGAGCAGGTCGCAGCGTCTCCGCTGAAAAGTCTTTCCAGGCGGCTCCGTTGTTGCGGAACCACCTCTGTAAGGTAGGTTGGTTCCTTTCGGGGGAAGACGTAGCGGATTGAACTGAGTATCCTCTTTTGGACTGCCTTTTTCATACCAATCAATGGCGGCAGGCTTCGAATTTATTGCAATACAAAAAGCCGATTTACCTTTTTTTGCGTTCGGCGGTGCAATCGCGCCGTCAATCATTGCAGCGATTCTTGACATATGCCAAGGCACCTTGGCGCGATCAGCGATTGTAACCCGCCTGTGCGATGTACCGGGCTTGACGTTATTGCAACACCTTTTTTCCCCACACCACTGATCCCCAGACTCAAATTTCACCGGAAGACCACAATCCGTCATGATCTGAATCAAATCATTGGCCAGTTTTTCGTCCTGCTTTGAGTACGAAATATACATGCCACTACATGGCTTCTTATCTGGCTTTGGACACCAGTAAATCGGGGGATAAATGTAAGGTTCCAGAAAACAGGTATTCGTGATCAGCGCCGATAACGGACGTCCGCCAATGGACTGCAAGCCGGGCGTCACCTGTTCAAGCAACGTCAGGTTAATCATTGCATCCGTTAAATAAAACGGTTGCGCCGTATTATCGGATGAATCCGGCAAACCGGCAGGTTCCCGGCGCATTGTCTCCGGCGTATGCGCACAGGAATCGTCATCGTCATCGACAGCGAACGCATCCGTCGACGCAGCCAGTGACAACCCTGGCTTAGGCACAACACCCAGCGCAGACAGCTTGAATTCTATTGGCACCGGAGCGCTTTGAAGCAGCATTCTGATCGCTTCCTTGTCGTATTGCAATTCTGGCTGTTTTTTTTCTTGCGCGGCTTCATCCTGCATACGTACGCCGGAAAGAGTGTCGGCAAATAGTTTGTCGGCCATTGTTATGCTCCATGATTTTCAAAGTTAATCAATGGAATACGGCTTGACGGAATCGCCACATTCTTTATCACAGCGAGGCTGCTGGCGCTGCCCAGCGCGATACTCACAGGCATTGTCACATGGTAGACCAGCGTGGAACCGTCCGGCAGCATTGTCGAACGAGTCACAAACAAATCCCTATCCAGTGCTGCAGGCGTCATGCCGTGCAAATTATTTTCGCCTAGGGTAAAAAACCAGATATTGGTACCTACGTCTGAATTACCCAGTTCCCCGGGGTTTTCATGAACGGATTCCCCGGCCGGATTGTCCGGGCTGCCGCTTAAATTCTGATTAAGATCGTTGACATAAACAGGCGCACCGTCAACGGTCAACACACGTTCCACCTGATTTTCATTGCGCGGACATGGAAAAATCATGTCGGTATACTGCGGCGTCAGCCCACGCGTCCAGTGCGCCGCATGAATCGCGCGTTTGCCAATGCTGTTGGTAAACACCACCGTACCGCGGCCGTCATTGGTGCGCACCAGTTCCTTGCCCTGTTCCAGTACTTCCAGCGTGAGCGGTTTAAAACCGAGATCCAGTACCCGCGACGGATCGACCAATTTCTGCAAGCCGTCGAATTCGCCGGGGTTCGCCGAGTCGCCAGATTCGAACAACGTCCAGAACTTGTACAGCAACTCGCGGATGGCCAGCGCCATTTGAACAGAAACCTGGTCGTTCACGTTCGAGGAAAAGACGTCCTGCGCCTTGTACGAGACACGGAACTGGGTGGCAATTTCAGCAAATGCAAAAGCCCGTTTTTGATCATTCGGCATTTTGGTGTCTTCCAAAATGCCTTCTTCAAATCCAATAGTTACCCCGGGCTGCAGTACCGGGGTGGTGGTGTAACGCAATGCATCTCCTGCAACCGGCAAAAATGGAAGCACTGAAGCTAACTGGATACGAAACGGAAAATCCTCAATCAACCATTTTGCCTGAACATCGTTTGAAAGCAGTCGTGCGTTTTCGCCAATCGTAGACATCATCATCTCCTTCGTTAAATATTGAATTACCCGAGGTTAAAAATCAGTCCGGCAGAAATAAACCAAATTATTTACGTTAAATGCTCATTCAAGCCGCAACTTATTCAGTAATACGAATGAAAACGCTAGACGGTTCGAATGGCTGGAAAAAAAAATTATTCGCAGTTCTGAATAGAAAGATTCTCAGAACGCGATTCTCCAATCCCCTCAAACCGTTTTATTCCAGTTTGTTTGTGCGTTTGATAAGCAGGGTAAAACGCGGCAAATCCATACCGGAAGACTTGCGTACCCGATCATTAACAGTAAGAATTAAAATGATGGAATCAGACTCAGGCCTTGGACAAAGCGTCGTCCAGGTGGCTGAATATTTAAAATAACAAAGACGGATAAATCAGAACGATGCTCCAGATCCTGGATTTTTTTCTTTTTGCGACACATTGCGCCGTTATCGGCTTCAACCTGACCGGCTGGATATGGAAGCGCACAAGACGCTGGCATCTGGTCTCGGTGGGACTTACCTTATTTTCCTGGCTGGCAATGGGGTTCTGGTATGGATTGGGCTACTGTTTTTTGACGGATTGGCACTGGCAGATCAAGCGGGCACTGGGCGAGACTGATATGCCCCATTCCTTTCTGATCTATCTGTTCAACGATGTCATGGGATTGAGGCTGGAGACTGATTTTATCAACAACGGCGCAGGCTTTTCCCTTGCAGTCGTGATTCTATTGTCGGTGGCATTAAACTTCCGCGACCACAGGAAAAGCCGTTTGCAGCGAAACCTGCCGGATTCAACGCAGTAAAGTTTATTTAAAGTCCATTGGGCTTACGCATTTTGGATCGTCTCTCCAAAATAAACCGAACAAACCAATCACAAAGGTGACTCCCGTTATTCTGTTAGCGTCAATGGTGTTCGTAATGAAGCGCGCTGGGGAATCTGTTTAGAACGGAACTGTTCGCTGATAATCGTGTGTTGCAATAGAATTCTGTTTTGTCTGTTGCGTTTGTTGCTGAACCGGTTGATCGAGCGCAGGCAGAACAAACGGCTGCACTTTACGCTCAACAGCCTCATAACTCGTCTTAGTCTCAGCCTCAACCTGTTCAAAATGTTTTCGCACCCTTTCCCAGACTTCGCCTTCGCGTGCAGTTTCACGTTCTGAAACCGGCAGGTTGTTCTGATACTCAAGCCAGAACAGCACCCACATATGATTGTCAGCCCGGTCGCTGCCGTATAAATGCCGCAACAGATTGAAACTGTTATACAAACGCTTGAGCTGGCGCGGGTTACGGAAATTAAAGTCCTGCACACGTTGCCTGAAGGCTTCTTTCTCGGCCGGGCTGAACTGATATTCGACTTTTTCTATGATTTGCGGTTTGGTTGGCGATGGTTCGGAAGCTGTTTGGGGCTGTTTCCGGCCGCTTTCTCCATCAACTGTATCGGCGTCAGTCGATGACTTTTCCGGACTTGTTGAAGGGTTTTGCGATTCGTTCCTGGCAGTATTTTTAATTGCTTCTGAATCATCATGGGGAACAGCGAGGTCGCTGCCGGGTTCTGACGCCGGGCTTTCTGCTTCTGCGCCATTCAACAAGACCTGATCGACAAATGCTGCCACCGTCTCAGCATCCGCCGGACGCAACTGCACCGGCAACTGGATCACCTTGCCGAGATAATCGCGCGCGATATTGCCGGGATCGCGCTTGGTATGATGCTGCGCCAGTTCCTCGTAATGCAGTGCAAGCGACGCCAGCGCAATATGTTGATCGATAGCAATAATCACCGTCACCTGTGGAATCCCCATGATCAGGCGCACCGCCTCCAGCGTTTTGACCACACCGGTATGGCTGCAACGGTCGAGATCATCGACTACGAATAACAATCGTTTGTGCTCTGAATGCGGGTTATCCAGTCCCAGGCGCAACCGGCATAACGCTTTGATCTGGCGTTTCATTACCGGAATGGTGCCGAGATAGGCGTCGTAATCGGGCAGCGTCAGATAGCGCTTCCATTGATTGACCAGCGGGCTTTCGAAGATATTATGCAACGACTGAAAATACTTTCCAATGAAATATACAGCCGCAATACCCACACTGCCGGGCAGAATAATTTTACCGATCTCAACGTTTGCCAAGTTGCCCTCGTGCAATGCACTGATCACATCAGCCCAGCTGATTGCCGATAAAACCGCAATCAAAATCACCACGGAAACAAGTGTAAAAACCACATACCAGGGATTCTCCTGCCATGACAGCCTGAACGCCAGCCGCCATTTCCCCCACCATCCGAGGTCCGCCGTCAATCCTTTCAACGCCTCACGCGCCACACCGGCCTGCATATGGTCGGTGTGTTCGTATTCCCAGGCATTGAATTCAGCAAACAGAAATTGGGTTTTATTGATTTCTTTTATTTTATCCTTGAGCAGATTCACGAATGTACTCTTGCCCGCACCCCAGTCGCCGAGCAAACCGATGGTTTGATGTTGATGGTTTTCCTTGGCTGTCAGAATCTTCGCCATCGCATCGACAAGTTTTTTTCTACCCAAGCCGTCCTTCTCAGCCAGCCCGTCATACAAACTGGCAGGATTCAGGCCGTAACGGATGATTCCCTGTGATTGCTCCACCGCTTCCCCGGATATTGACTCCGAATCCGTTTTATTTTTCCGGGCATAGCGATGCCCGTATTGCCGGTACCAGTCTTTAATCAGCGATTGAATCTGCTTCGCCGGATAAGCCTTGCCGTGCAACAAGACATGATAAACTTCCACCATCGCATCAAGCTGCAAAGCCGACATGGCTTCTGACCATTCCTCGATATGTTCTTGCATATCGGCTGGCACACCTTCTGGCCAAAGCGGTCTGTTTCTCAACGAAATTGATTCATTCTGCTCTAGAAAAGCCAGATCAGACATAACAGGGGTGTACAAATCAGTATAAGGATAATAGTTGGTTTGCACGATCACCCCAGCGACAAAGGTAACAGCATCAGTGTTACCATATATGGCTCGGACGGCAGCAGCAACTTGAGCAACGATGTCAACAGAATGATGTGTAGCACCCAGGGCAATCGTGCTTAAAAATACTTGAAAACAGAAACAAGTTGAGGTATTAGCTCTATCATTTTGATTTTAAATGACAGACAAACCAACAGCTTCAATCATTCATCATTTTTCAAGTATTGAAGATCCAAGAGTAGACAGACAAAAGAAGCATCAACTCCAAGATATATTTTTTATTTCACTTTGTGCGGTTATTTGTGGAGCGGATAATTGGGTGGCTATAGAAGAATTTGGTAAAGCCAAAGAAGCATGGTTTACCGAATTACTCGGTCTGCAACATGGAATACCCTCTCATGACACCTTCGGTGAAGTTTTCATGGTGATAGACACCGAGCAATTTAGCGAATGCTTTTCCAACTGGGTTTGTGATTTAGCGCGTTTGACTGATGGAGAGATCATTGCTATTGACGGCAAATGTATAAGGCGTAGCATTGACAGGGCCTCAAAAAAGGCAGCAATCCATATGGTTAGCGCATGGGCGCAGCGTAATAGCCTGGTTTTGGGTCAGGTTCAAGTGGATGACAAATCCAATGAAATTACGGCCATTCCCAAACTGCTCTCTCGCTTGGATATTACAGGAACCGTGATCACAATTGATGCGATGGGTTGCCAGAAGAAGATAGCCCGGCAGATTATTCAGCAAGACGCAGATTATGTTTTGAGCCTGAAAGGCAACCAAGGAAGCTTGCATGAAGATGTTGCCACATATTTTGCATCGTCACTGTCTCCAGAAGCCGCAAAGGTAACAGTTGATGGTGGACATGGGCGCATTGAGACACGAACTGTTCGTGCAATAGATGAGATAGCATGGTTAAAAGAACGACATTCCTGGCCGGGGCTGCAGAGCATCATTGAGGTCACAGCAACAAGAGAATCAGAAAATAAAATATCCAAGGAAACGCGTTATTTCATTAGCAGTCTAAGCGCCAGCAATCCTATCAAGCTGGAGCATGCTGTTCGCGCTCACTGGGCTATCGAAAACAATTTACACTGGGTTCTTGATATCGCCTTTGACGAAGACAGTAATCGAACACGCAAAGGCCATAGCGCAGCTAATCTTGCTATTATCAGACATATTGCTCTGAATCTGATAAAAAAAGAAAAAATGTCAAAGGTCGGTGTAAAAACAAAACGATTAAAGGCGGGCTGGGATAATGATTATTTGCTAAAAATTATTGGGGCAATTTAAGCCCGATTGCCCTGGTGTAGCACCGGTGATGACAAAAGCTCCTTTTCCATTATTGGCAACCTCTGCTGCCGCACTAATTTCCGGAAAACTTAGCGAATGAATTTCAAGTCCCAACACGCTAGCAACAAACAAGCTTTGCACATGCGTTGAATTAGTACGGGGTTGACCAAACCCGAAAACGCCGTTGTATACGGTCCGTGTCAATGCCCGTAAAGCATTCCTTGCTATGAGTAATGCCAAAGCTTCCAATTCACGCTCGGCCAGATTTTTCAGCCGAATCTCCAGTTTTCTGCGACCGTTTGTTTCGTTATACATGTTTTTCAACGCTTACTTTTTATTCAACTGCATTACACAGATTAAAGTATTGATGAAACGGATCAAAGTTCCTGTCTGCATGGAGTAATGACATGTCGTGCTCTATACAAAATATGGCAAAAATGACATCCACCTTTTTCCAGACAGTAATGCCTCTTTTCTCATGATTCGAAAGTTATTCGCGTTCTTTAACGCAATGGCAGTATCAAGCTACATTTACAATAGTCAGTGCAGTTAATAACGCTTTGGCTGTATTGAAGTCCCGTTCGTTTCTGAAACCCTGCAATACTTCCGTCAGCACAATGTCGCCAACACAAATCGGAGAAGAACCCAGGAGTGTATCCAGTTTATTAGTTTCCGGCGTCCATGCCATGGAAATAGTCAATCCATACGCTGGAATCGACAAAAATCAATGATCAGCCCTCAATGCATCCAGATTGCTTTCCCACTTTAATTTTCCGCGGAAATGCTGAATCTTCTTTTGTGTTTCAAGCAGAATTAATGACTTAAGCGCGAGTTCGACTGCCTCGCGCTTTGTTTTGACGCCGGTTAAACGCATCGCGTCATTTATTAATTCATCATCGATAACAATATTGGTACGCATTCTAAAAAAACCTCAATTTGATGTGCATGCTATTGCACAATTATACACATATACTTTTCCCGCCCGTATCCGAAGGTCACCTGGATTGTCCGCTCAACGACCCACCAGACTGGAAACTGTGCTTAATTCGGGTTACCATCGCTCATACACGATATAAACAGCTTTTCACACTGAATTATTCCATCGAAAGAAATGCTGATCAGCAAACAATCTTTTACATAACCGCTTTTTCTCTCATTCAAATATTTTTATGTCCATCACAAATCAGGCCAATCCCGCCAAACCCAACGTTACAGCAACTTCCCCTTTTCAACAACGCAGCCTGCAATCCGTCTGGCATCCATGTACGCAAATGAAGCTGCACGAAACTTATCCATTAGTGCCGATTGTGCGCGGCGAGGGCGTCTGGCTTTATGATGCAGATGGCAACGGGTATCTGGATGCGATCGGATCGTGGTGGGTCAATCTGTTTGGGCATACCAACCCGGCGATTAATGCGGCGATTAAGGATCAGCTCGATAAAATCGAGCATGTCATGCTCGCCGGTTTTACGCATGAACCGGTTGTTGCGTTATCCGAACGGCTGGCATCGATTACACCAGGCGATCTCGGGCATTGCTTTTACGCCAGCGACGGCGCATCGGCGACCGAGATTGCGTTGAAAATGAGTTTTCATTACTGGCAACTGGCCGGAAAACCGAATAAAACGCAGTTTGTCAGCCTGCAAAACGATTATCACGGCGAGACACTCGGCGCATTATCGGTTACCGATGTCGGGATTTTCAAAAAAACGTACTCGCCGTTGCTTCGCCCCTGCACGCATGTGATGACGCCGGACTGGCGCTATGCAAACCACGGCGAGTCTGCCGAGCATTATGCGTTGCGCGCCGCCGCTGCGCTGGAGGAACACCTGTCCCGCTATCATGACGAAACAGCCGCTTTGATTATTGAGCCGCTGATTCAGGGCGCAATGGGCATGGGCATGTATCATCCTGCTTATCTTAAACGCGCACGGGAAATCTGCGACCGATATCAGGTGCATTTGATCGCCGATGAAATTGCGGTCGGTTTTGGCCGCACCGGCACACTGTTCGCGTGTGAACAGGCCGATATCGCGCCGGACTTCCTGTGTCTTGCTAAAGGATTGAGCGGCGGCTATCTGCCGCTCTCGGTCGTACTGACAACCGATACCGTTTATCAGCGTTTTTACGATGACAAATCCGCACATGCATTCCTGCACTCGCATACGCATACCGGTAACGCGCTGGCCTGCCGCGCCGCACTGGCGGTGCTGGATATTTTTGAGCAAGATAATGTACTTGAAACCAACAAAATCAAGGCCGAATACCTTAACCAGGCTGCCGCAGCATTGTCATCGCACCCCAAAGTCAGCAATTTCCGCAATTGCGGCATGATTTGGGCGTTTGAAGTCGACACCGATCTCGAACAGTTTTCCCAGAAATTCTTCCAGGCCGGGTTAACACAGCGTTTATTGCTGCGCCCGCTCGGCAAAACGGTTTACTTCATGCCGCCCTATATCATTACCGAAGAAGAAATCGATTTACTTGTCAACGGGACATTGCATATACTGAATACACTTGAGCAATAAATTGATCGACACATTATGCAACTGACATTTCTCGGTGCCGCAGGCGAAGTTACAGGGTCTTGTTACCTGATTGAAACAGACGGTTTACGCTTTCTGGTGGACTGCGGCATGTTTCAGGGCGGGCGTGAAGCGGACGGAAAAAACCGCACGGCATTCAACTTCGACCCGGAAACAATCGATTTTGTGCTGCTGACGCATGCGCATATCGACCATTCGGGTCTGCTGCCCCGGTTGAGCGTGTGGGGCTTCAGAGGGCCGGTCTATACCACTTCGGCGACTATCGACTTACTACATGTGATGCTCAAGGACAGCGCGCATATCCAGGAAAAAGAAGCCGAATGGCGCAACCGCGAACGACGCGGCGCGCGCAAGACGCGCAGTTCACTGCAGGAGTACGCACCACTCTATACCGTTGCGCAGGCGGAAAATTTTCTTAAGCAACTGCACAGGGTTGATTACGACACTGAACTCTCGCCGCACCCTTCTGTCCGTTGCTTGTACCGGGATGCCGGCCATATTCTGGGTTCCGCGATTATCGAGCTGTGGTTGAATGCGGGTTCCAAAACCAAAAAATTCGTTTTCTCCGGTGATCTGGGGCAACCGGGACATCCCATCGTGCGCGATCCGACGCCAATTCGCCATGCGGATATTCTGCTGGTCGAATCGACTTACGGCAACCGATTGCACCGAAATATGCTCGACACATTGGATGAACTGGTATTCGCGATCAACAACACGCTGATTGAAAAAGGCGGCAATGTCATTATTCCCGCGTTCACCGTCGGCCGCACACAGGATCTGCTGTTCTTGCTGATCGATCTGTATCGCGCGGGCAGACTCGGCGAAATGGATATTTATGTGGATTCTCCGATGGCATTGGCGGCCACGGACATTACCATGAAACACATTGGCTTGCTCGACAAGGAGGCCCTGGATGCGATTCAGTGGATGAACAGCAATCACAAACGGCCGCGCATTCATTTTATTCAGGATGTCGAAGAATCCATACATCTCAATACCATCCGGCATGGTGCGATCATTATCTCCGCCAGCGGCATGTGCGATGCCGGACGGATCAAGCATCATCTAAAATACAACCTGGGCTGCCCGGAATGCAGCATCGTCATTACCGGCTTTCAGGCTGCAAGAACACTGGGACGGCGTCTGGTTGACGGCGCAAAAATCGTCAAAATCTTTGGCGAGGACATTCCCGTCAGAGCGGAAATTTTTACTATCGGCGGCCTGTCGGCACATGCCGACCAGGCCGCCTTACTCGACTGGCTGCGGCATTTCACGAAAAGTCCGGAAAAAACGTTTATCGTTCATGGCGAACCCAATAGCGCAAGCGCATTGCAGTCCGCGATCACAGAACGTCTGAACTGGAAAAATGTTTCCATTCCGAAGCAGAAGGCCATCGTCCATTTCTAAATAACGTATACCACACCCCAGATTTTATGAAGCGGGACAGAAGTCCCCGATCATAAATTCACGTCAGACAGTCTTATAACCCACCTATCGCGCTATCAAGTTTTTCCCGGCATTCGTCCTTTTTACCCCCCAAATCGAGCATTCCCGCGCCGCGCATACATTCGTTATACTCAAACAAAACGTCATTCTTTTTCTGGGCGTTCTCGACCTTTGAGGAAAGCTGTTTTATCTGCTTGACCACGACCTGCAGATCGATATTACTGATTGCCGCGCCAATACCGTCCAAACTGACCTTGGTGTCATCCAGCCTTTGCAGAGACTCCTGATTGATTTTATTGACCTGATGTGCAATCGTCCGGCTTACCTTGCTGGAATAGTCTTTCAATTCATCCACGTTCTGCTGGGTTATCGCTGCCAGTTTCTCTCCATAGGTATCGAGTTCAGCCTGTATAAACGCATTAATATCACTTTCAAAGCTATCCAGAGCCTTGTCGACTTCCTGCTTGAACGCGCTCATTCTCTCTTCCAGCAAATGATTGACGTCCGCTTCCAGTTTTCTGACCACATCGCCGGAGATCTTCTCGGCAGGTTCTCTGGATCCAATAATTTCACTTTTGGCTGTACTGACACTGGTTTTGATATCATCGGCCAGTAACTTCTGTTTATCGTCAATCTGGCCAAGCGCTTGCTTTTCATTTTCCGCCATGAGCCACGAAATCATGATCAGTTCTTTCTTCTGTTTCGCACTAAGACCATTGAGCAGTTCGTCCAGCATCCCGGCAGCGACTTCCTCATTATTCAGCGTGTTGACATATTCCAGATTGGCTGCTTCCATGAATTCTTGCAGCGTGTTGCGCATTTCATCGACATTGGCTTGCGCCCTGGACATTTCAGTCGACTGGCGCATCAGTTCAAAAGGCATGTAAGCTACTACCAGAACAAAACAGAGAATATAAATCGTCAACTGCCATAGTTTTGTTTTCAGAAAACCGGTATAACCGAACAACAAAAAAATCAGCACAACCGATGGTGACAGAATAAACGCAATCTCAAGCCAGCTCCTTTGATTCAACGCATTAGTCAGCGCATCAAAGGAAAACAGATTGGATAATTCAGCTATATATTCATTCATTTATGACTCTCCCCAAGTATCCATCAATATATCCATAAACTTTTTTACCTGCCTGTTAAGGAGCATCAGCCCCCAGGCCAATTGCTAACCAAGGAACAGCTTATACGCAGGATTTTTACTTTCATCCCAGTAACGATAGCCGAGTTGATCCAGAAAAGCCTTGAAATCGGACCGTTCCACCGGCGGCACCTGTATTCCAATCAACACGCGGCCGTAGTCTGCACCATGATTCCGGTAGTGAAAAAGACTGATATTCCAGTTGTGGCTCATGGCATTCAAAAAATCCATCAACGCACCGGGCCGATCCGGGAATTCAAATCGATACAGTATCTCGTTTTCAATTTCAGGCGCGTGGCCGCCGACCAAATGTCGAATATGCAGCTTCGCCATTTCATTATTGCTCAAATCCTGCGTATTTAGGCCGCTTTCCTGCAGGTTGGCAATGAGCTTTTCGGCTTCCTCCCGGTTGCGTACCGAAATCCCGACAAAAACATGGGCCTCTCTGGCGTCTGAATAACGGTAATTGAATTCCGTGATGCTTTTTGCGCCGATCAAACTGCAGAATTTTTTAAAACTGCCCGGTTTTTCCGGAATGGTAACTGCCATGACTGCTTCGCGCTGTTCGCCGATCTCTGCACGTTCCGAGATATGACGCAAGCGGTCAAAATTCATGTTGGCGCCGGAGGCAATGCCGATCAAGGTCTGATGCGCAATATTTTCCCGTTCGACATACGCTTTGATACCGGCAACAGAAAGCGCACCGGAAGGTTCCAGTATGCTGCGCGTGTCCTCGAAAACATCCTTGATCGCCGCGCAAATTGAATCGGTATCCACCAGAATGACTTCATCCACCAATTCGCGGCATAAGCGGAACGTCTCCTTGCCAACCTGTTTGACGGCCACACCGTCAGCGAACAATCCGGCTTGCGTCAGTTTGACGCGGCGTCCGCTATGCATTGATCGGTATAGCGCATTCGCATCCACCGGCTCAACACCGATTATTTTAATTTCGGGGAAAAGCCTTTTGGCATACGCAGCGATCCCGGCAATCAAACCGCCACCGCCAACCGGCACAAAAATGGCATGAATGTTACCGGTATACTGGCGCAGGATTTCCATGCCGATAGTACCCTGCCCTGCGATCACGTCCGGGTCGTCGTAGGGATGAATAAACGTCGCCTGCTGCGATTCAGTCAGCGCTATCGCGTGATCGTAAGCATCGTTATACGAATCGCCGTGCAGCACAACCGTCGCACCGCGCGCCATAACCGCCTGCACCTTAATCTGCGGCGTAGTCACCGGCATGACAATGGTTGCGCTACACCCCAGTTTCTTTGCAGCCAACGCCACGCCTTGCGCATGATTACCTGCTGAGGCTGCCACCACGCCACGGTTACGCACATCCGGCGAAAGTTTGAGCATTTTGTTATACGCGCCACGCAGCTTGAATGAAAAAACCTGTTGCAAATCTTCGCGCTTTAGCAATACCCGATTATGAATGCGTGCTGACAGGTTTGATACTTTTTCCAGCGGCGTTTCTACCGCCACGTCATAAACTTGTGCTGTGAGAATTCTTTCAAGATAACTTTTTTTCATAAACGCCTGGAAACATATCAAAAATAAGTGATTTATTTTAACAACCAATTGTTGCAAGTGATTGATTTTATCATGGCCTATCCCGATCAGAAATTCTGCAGTTCTTTTCCCCAACGCACCAGCGCATCCAAAATTTCCTGTGATTTTGCGTTACCCTGATGCGTTTTACGCAGCATTTCAATCTCATCGAAATAGCTTCCAATCATCTGACCATCGCCATCTGTTACCTGCGTCAATCGCTGACGCCGCAACTGCTGCCAGCGCTGGTGTTCTTCGGGTGATAACGTTTCCGGCCAGTTGCGCGCACGGTACCTGAAAAAAAGTTCAGGCAGACGTTTGTCATGAAAATCAAAACCGGCTTTTGCCAGTTGTTGCGGCGTTGCAGATCTTATTTGTGGAAACAAAAGCGCATCGGTGTTATCCATAAAACCATCATACAGCGCCTGATCGACATCGGCAGACGGTTCAAAGGTTCGGCCGCTGTACGCCAGTGCAATGCGCTGCGCAAAATCGGTTTGGGCGCAGTATTCGGTCAATTTTTTCCAGTGCCGATGGCAAGTATCCAGATCAATTTCTATACGCGTTGCCGCCTGCGCATCAAGCGTATTGCGCGGCGCGAGTGCCGGGCATTTGTTAATTTTTACCGATTTGACCGGCAGGCGTTGAGCGCCTTCGGGTAAATCTTCCGCCCGTGTAAACAGATGTTGATCCAGTTGAGACACATCCATATCCAGAAATCTCTCAGGGTCATGACGCAAATCATACACCAGCACACTGTTTGGATTATTCGTCTCTACAACGAGCGGCATGACCAGGGTCGTGCACCCTGTTTTCGCCGGATACATCCGTGACGTATGCACCACCGGCGTATGCTGCGTCACATCAAGCAATTCAGCCGCACGGCGTTTATTGCGCAACTGGAAAAGCCAGCGATACAAACGCGGCTGCCGTTGCTGTAACAATCTCGCCAGACCAATCGTGGCGCGCACATCGGACAACGCATCATGTGCAGCACCATGACTGATACCATTCGCAGCCGTCAAGTCTTCAAGGCGAAAGCTCGGCAGTCTTTCTTCTGCATCCCCACCGGGCGCGGTCTCACGCAGCGGCCATTCCAGACCTTCAGGTCGCAGCGCATAAGTCATGCGTACCAGATCGATGATATCCCATCGGGAATTACCCTGCTGCCACTCGCGCGCATAGGGATCGTAAAAATTTCGATACAATGCATAGCGCGTGACTTCGTCGTCAAAACGGATGGTGTTATAACCCACGCCACATGTCTCCGGCTGCGCCAATTCAGCATGAATACTTGCAATAAATTCCGGCTCCAGCAAGCCCTTCTCATCAGCCAATTGCGGTGTAATCCCGGTGATCAAGCATGAGACAGGTTGCGGCAAACTGTCCCGCGGCGGCTTACAGTAAATGAGCAGCGGTTTGCCAATCTCATTCAGCGCTTCATCCGTACGCAATCCGGCAAACTGCACAGGCCGGTCTCTACGGGGATCCGCACCAAATGTCTCGTAGTCATGCCAGTACAATGTTGTCGTCATTTATAGCGTGTCTCTCATCAAAAAACCAAATCTGTTTTGAAATCGCCTGCCAACCCAATTATAGTGCTATTTTTTCACAAATCTTTGCAAAGGAGACGTTATTATGGCGATTCAACGTATTAGTTCTGGCTCAACATTTGAACAGGAAATTGGTTATTCCCGCGCAGTCCGGGCAGGAGATTGGGTCATGGTATCCGGCACCACGGGGTTCGACTACAGTAAAATGACTATATCAGAAGACCTTCTGGAGCAAGCCGAACAGTGTTTCCAAAACATAGACGCTGCCTTGAAGGAAGCCGGAAGCAGTTTAAAAGATGTGGTGCGCGTTACCTACGTGTTACCGAATGTCAATGACTTTCCCAAATGTTTCCCGGTTACGCGTAAATATTTCGGCGATGTCAGACCTTCCGCCATGATGCTGACAGCGGGCTTATCCGATCCCAGAATGAAAATCGAAATCCAGGTAACTGCGTATTGCGGTGAATAATTCGGGCTACAACTACGCGTGTATGTGCAATGCCGGCAACTGTGTATTGAGTTGCCGGACTCTCCATTAGAAAAAAATTTTTACCAAAAGTTATACATCAGGTATATGTAACCCGGAATAAAAATGCACAATGCAATAATGACTAATTTTTTCATGTTACCTCTTCCTCAATGTTAGCGATCAAACAATAGTTATTGTTTTTGAAATAGTAAGTAAAACCTATCCTGTACTTTTTCGTCAAGTATTATCTACAAAGCCCTGACAATTACACAAATTATCAATGTCTTGCAACACGTCTTCGACAGATTTTATTTTGATGCCAAAAGCAATTCGCAATTCCAGAAATTTGCTCGCGCATAAATGCACATAATACATGACGACACTCCCTCAGAATAAAGACATGGCCGCACGGACGGTGGAACAGCCGTGCTGCAACATGCTATTCTTTATATTTGACCGCAATCGTCATGATTTGTTATACATAAAACGGGAGCAACAGTATGAGCGCAGTCAATATACCAGCAGACTCGGTTGAACTGGAAGGCGATCTGGTATTGCCGCCTTCGGTAAATAGCATTGTATTATTCGCCCACGGCAGTGGCAGCAGCCGTTTGAGTCCGCGCAATCGTTTTGTCGCGCAAATACTGCAACAGCATGGCATCGGTACACTGCTGTTTGATCTGTTGACGCGCACCGAAGACCAGGATTACGCCATGCGCTTTGATATTGAACTTTTAACCGAGCGCCTGATCGCAGCAACGGCCTGGCTGCAGGCCAGAACAGATTCGAAGACATTGCCGCTGGGCTATTTTGGCGCCAGCACAGGTGCTGCAGCGGCACTCAAAGCAGCCGCAAAAATGAATACAGGCGTTTCCGCAGTCGTTTCGCGTGGCGGCCGGCCGGATCTGGCTGGTGAAGCAGATTTAAGCAAAGTAACCGCCCCTACTTTACTCATCGTTGGCGGCGCGGATTATGGGGTCATTGAATTGAATCAACAAGCTTTTGCCTTATTGCAGTGCAAAAAAGAACTCACGCTTATTCCAGGGGCAACGCATTTATTTGAAGAGTCTGGCACGCTTGAACAGGCCGCGCAACATGCCGCCAACTGGTTTTTAAAATACTTAAAATAAGAGTACAGGATTGATAACATGAGCGCCGTTTTCCTTGATTTCGGATCTGTGACACGAGGCGATATGGATTGCACCGCACTTGAACAGGCCATCTCACCGTGGCAATTTTATGCCGAAACCGATCCTGACCAGGTGGCAGAACGTATCAAGGATGCGGAAGTGGTCGTCTGTAACAAATTTTCACTCAATCGTGAAATCATTAACGCTGCACCCCGCCTGAAACTGATCTGTATTGCGGCAACCGGCTATAACAATATCGATTTGGTAACGGCAGCCGAGCGCAATATTCCTGTCAGCAACGTTCGCGGCTATGCTACGCCATCGGTTGTACAGCATGTGTTCATGCTGATGCTGAATCTTTCGCGCAACTTTGAAGATTACCGGCAGCTGGTAAAAAACGGGCAATGGCAGGCCAGCCGTCATTTTTGCCCGCTGGATTACGGTATCGAGGAATTATCCGGCAAGATTCTGGGCATTATTGGTTACGGGGAATTAGGCAAGGCGGTTTCGGAAGTCGCCAGGGCGTTTGGCATGAAAGTGCTCATTGCCGAACATAAGGACAAACCGGCACGCCCGGGAAGAACGGCTTTTGATGACACGCTTCAGCAAGCAGACTATATAACGCTGCATTGCCCGCTTTTAGACGAAACCCGCGATCTGATCAGTCAACGGGAACTGAACCTGATGAAACCGTCAACTCACCTCATCAATACTGCGCGTGGCGCCGTGATCAACGAAGCAGATCTGCTGCATGCCCTGTCCTCAGGCCGCATTGCGGGCGCGGGACTGGATGTTCTGCCTAAAGAACCGCCCACGAATGAAAGCGTTCTGTTGCAGTATCAACAATCGAATCTGATTATTACACCGCATGTTGCCTGGGCCAGCCGGGAATCCCGTCAACGCCTGCTCAACCAGATTGCCGATAACATTCATAACTTTTATCATGACAAACCGTTTAATCAGGTCATGGATGCGGTGGATAACAACGCCGGTTAACAGTCCGGGCTTCCTCCTTGTATCAGATCTGTTTCTTTACGCGCACAGCGCAAACCGCTTTTCATGGTCCCGCTATTCTGTCGTAACATCCCGCGCGAGGAACACATCAAGATAAGCATCGACCTGGCTAAGTTCTGCATCAAATTCCGGCAATAACGCATCCAGCGTTTTCTGGTCGTTGCTTTTACCGGCCGTCTCCATTCCAGCGCATAACTCACCCAGTTTCATCGCACCCACAGAACGCGACGATGATTTGAGCTTGTGCGCAATAGAACCAGCCGTTGCGAGCTGGCCTGCCTGATACGCTGCGCGCAATTCCTCAGCTGTTTTCGCTGAATTGAGCCGATAATCCTGCAGCATTTCCTTGATCGTTTCCGGGTCGTCGCCAATAAGTTCTTCAAGTTTACGAACGTCTACGGGCACTTCCGCTGCTTCGCCGTTTGTTTCCACACCGGCTTTGATCGATGATGTATCCGCTTTCTCCGATTGTGTCCCGTCTTCCTCGGCCGGTTTGTTCACTTTCAGGTATTTTTCCAGCGTAACGCGCAAATCTTCAAGTTGCACCGGCTTGCTCAAATAATCATCCATACCGGCATCGAGACAATGTTCCTTCTCACCTTTCAATGCATTGGCGGTCAATGCAACAATCGGGATATGTTTTTTACCGGATTCGAGCTGGCGAATATTTTTTGTCAGCTCGAATCCATCAATTTCAGGCATGTGCAAGTCTGTCAGTACCAGACCGTAATCGCAGTTTTGCCAGCGCCCCAGCGCCTCCCGCCCATCGTTTGCGATATCTGCGGCATAACCCAGCAAATTGAGTTGCTGCATGATCACCTTCTGATTGATTTCATTATCTTCCGCCACCAGTATCAGCGTTCCCTGATTCAATGCCTCTTCACGTGGAATCGCGACAGGTTTTGACTTGAGCATATCTGCAAGCGGCGTCGATTCCACTTCCGGTTCTATTCTGCCTGCAGCCAGTTCCATTGCGCGCATGAGCGACTGGCGGTACATGACGTCACCATCCAGCGTGACAATATCGACGTCCTCAATACGCGCCTGCCTGCGTCGGCCACGTTTGATAATCACAAAATGGGGATCCAGGCGGGACTGCAGCACTTCGGATCGCTCACTAAAGGCGATACGCAATTCTTCCAAAGGCGGTTCCTGGTATCCGGCATCAACTACGACCAACCATAAACCCGCTTTCAGTGTTTTAATATACGCATTGGCCGCTGCCAAATCAGCAACATGCTCGACAAAGGCGCCGGAACTTTTTAAATAGACCGCCAGATCATTGCCCAGCCCCTCATTATTACCGTATATCAGGCAAGACAGTCCGGCCAGTTGAATTGTTTTGCGTTTGGAGTCGGCGGTTTCCGGCAGCGGCTTAAACGGCATCTGGACAACAAAGGTAGAGCCTTGCTCCGGCTGGCTGTGCACGGTTATTTCCGCGCTCATCAATTCGGCAAGATGATGCGAAATGGCCAGTCCTAGGCCGGTGCCGCCAAAACGGCGCGTCGTTGAGGGATCGCCCTGTGAGAAGGATTTAAACAGCTTGTCCAGCGTTTCCTTGTTCATGCCGATGCCGTTATCGGTCACCTGAAATGTAACCACAATCTGATCGGGTTCGGATTCTGTCAGCAGCACACGCACCGAAACCTTGCCCGGCTTCTCCTGTTTGCTGGAAAACTTGATGGCATTATTGATCACGTTGACCAGCACTTGACGAATTCGTATCGGATCGCCCAATACATTTTCAGGAATCGCAGGGTCGATGAACAGCGTCAGTTCCACATTCTTGCTGAGCGCCAAATTTGCAAGCATGCCGCAGGCATTCTCCACCACGCTCGCCAGCGGCATGGGGATTTTTTCAATTTCCAGCTTACCGGCTTCGATTTTGGAAAAATCGAGAATATCTTCAATAATGCCCAGCAAGGCATACGCCGAGTCGCGTATCAGATTCGCCATTTCCATCTGATAGCCGCTCAGGCTGGTTTGCCTGAGCACATCGATCATGCCGATGACACCATTCATGGGCGTGCGGATTTCATGACTCATGGCGGCAAGAAATGAAGACTTTGCTCTGTTTGCCGCTTCAGCATCATTCCTGGCCTGCTCCAGATCTTTCATGATGCGCACATGCTCACGCATATCACGCATGACGCCGGTAAAATGCCGTTCCTCGCCGACAAAATATTCACTGACTGCAAGATACACCGGTATCAGCTCGCCGTTTTTATGCACCGCTTCCACTTCACGGCCTAGGCCGATGCCGTGCTTTCCTTTGAGATAGGGACGCCCGACATATTGCTGACCCTGTCCCGTCCTGCAATACCTTTCCATATAAAACTCGTGCTCCGAGCGATCGGGCTCGGGCACCAGAATAGCAACATTCTGTCCGATAATTTCTTCCGGTGTATAGCCGAACAGCCGCTCCACCACCGGATTTGCCGACAGGATGAGGCCGATGTGATCCGTCGTCACCACACAGTCGACCATATGCTCGACAACGGAGCGGGTTTCTTCCTCCTTGATCGCCAGCGCGGCGTTGACCCGTTGCAAATCGGCCGTACGTAATTCAACGCGATTCTCCAGCTCCTGATTCAGATGGCGCAGATTCAACTCGGCATTTTTGCGTTCCTGATTGCTTGCGTTCAGACGTTCAACCATAATATTGAAGGTATGCCCAAGCTGCCGCATTTCGTTCCAGCCTGCAATTGAAACGCGCTGGTGCAAATTGCCTGCTGCAATCTCGAGCGCACCCCGATTGAGCTGCTTCAGCGGTGTCACCACACGGCGGTTGAACAGAAATGCGCCAAAAATTACGCCGAGCAACGTAACGGCCAGAATAATCAGGCTATATCGTGTTACTTGTTGAACATTGGCGAAAGCCTCATCGACATCTTTTTTGACCACAATACCCCAGTTCATCCGCGGCAGATTCCGCCACACTGCAACCACCGCCTTATCACGGTAATCGCGTGTAATGGCGCCACCCGATTCCCCGGACAATGCATTTTTCAGCGCAATGGAATACGGCGTGTCCAGTTTGATTTTGCGTTTCAACGCCGCATCAGAATCGGTGGCCAGCGGCGCCATAATGAGCGCGGTATGTTCATCAATCAGCCGTGCAACCACGGTATCGCCGGTTTCGCCCAATCCCACATTGTTCGACACCACATCGAAAACATGTTCGCTGTAGATCTGCAACGCCAGCACACCGACGATTTCTTCCTGGATGATAATGGGAAAGGCAATAAATGCTGCAATGGCGCCATGAGACGGCTCATAAAACTCAAAATCGGAAATGGCGCTTTCCAGATTGCTGAGCGCATGGCGGGTGACCTGACCGAGGCCGGTATTACTGTACGGACCCGTTATCAAATTTGTCGCAAAATCGGACTCATGACTCTGCGTGTAGACGATATCGCCTTTTGTTGAAATCAGGAATAAATCGTAGTAACTGGCGTCTTCGACAAAACGCCTGAAATGATCCCTGTATAAGGCATCAATCTGCCGGTAGGCATCCGAATCGACGCCCTCTTCTTCAAAAACTTTAGGAAATTGAAGCATTGCGCTGCGCGTCGCAATCGCATCATGCAACAGATTGGCGTCGAGCAGGCGCTCGTTCAAATAGGTATCGATCTGTTCGACCTTTTTATCCGCGATGGCAGACAGACTCTCGATAACCGTTTTCTGAATTTCGTTTTCGAACGTATGCAAAAAGCTGTTACCAATAACCAGAATCGGTAATAGAGAGACCAACGTAAACCAGACTGCGAAACGTTGTGTGAGCGAAGTAAATTTCATGGGCACTCCCCCGCAATAACCGGTAGCCGCAAGCGGCTTTCAAATGCGTTAATTTTTATCTTTCAGTGAGTAATTGCTATCATTGCCTGATGCATTACAAACGCGCCAGTACATAGTAGCAGACATCTGAATCAGTCGTCCGTTCTTATGTATATCGCAGTGTTTACAGAAACCGGATATTACGTTTTAATCAGAATTATGTTCACACCCATCCATTCCCTTTCATAAAATGAGTATCTCTTCCAGCGAAGTGCGTATTGTGCAATGGCAAGATGAAGCACCAGCGCTCAGTGCAATCCGCAAAGCCGTTTTCATCGAGGAACAGCATGTTCCGGAAGAACTGGAATGGGATGAATTTGATCCTGTCAGCATCCATGCGCTGGCAGTCAACCCTTTTGGCGCGCCTGTCGGTACTGCGCGATTGTTACCGGATGGCCATATCGGCCGCATGGCGGTATTAAAGGCATGGCGCGGCAGGGGAATCGGCAGCGCCATGTTGCAACGGCTACTGGATGAAGCCAGGCACCGCGGCGTTTCTGAAGTCATCCTGAATGCGCAGATCACCGCGGCGGCATTTTACGCAAAATTCGGTTTTCAGACGAGCGGCAATGAATTCATGGAAGCGGGCATCCCCCATGTCAAAATGTTTTTAAAATTATGACTGAATGACACGCTGCTGCTGCGCCCGCTATTTTCTGCCGGATTGCCGCCACTCACGTTCCAGTATATCGGAAGCCTCTTTCCACTGACTTGTCGCGCGTTCCAGTCTGCTGTTTGCCTCAGTTGATTTTTGCCGTGCAGTATCCGCTTCTTTCTGGGCGTCAGCCAGCCGTTTCTTGGCATCCTGGACTTTCCTTTCCGCAAATGACGCGTCCTTCTGCATATTGTCGGCATCTTTCTGGGCTCTCATCATTTGCTCATAAGCTGCATTTGCACGTTGCTGCAATTTCTGGAGGTCCTCAGGAACACCGGCATAGGCAACTGGAACGCACAAACTGGACAGCAAAAAAATTATCAGCACCTTCATCTCAATTCCTTTTATGATTCGTGAGTCAATATTCGGTTTTGAACATTATCGCGTTGTGAAGATAATCTGCGCATTTGCCTTCGCAGTCAAGAATGACGGGATGTTTTTTTGCGTTTTGCGCGTGATGAAGGGAAAATGCCCACTTTGATGATTATTTCTACCGGAGCACCCAATAAAAATGAAACGAATATTCAATTCGACAACAATTGCAGGTAATCTCAGATACCTCATTGCACCAATTTTCGGCTTGGGGTTGTTTTTATTCGCGGCACCCGCGCTGGCAAGCTGTGAAGGCTGTTTATGCCCGGGCGATCCCTGCCGGTTATGCCCATTACCCGCTATGGAAGACGACCCGCTGAAACCCGACGAACATGAAATCTGCGCCAGAATCCGTGAAAGAGTACCGCCGACTTCCGCACAACCCGGCGCCAACGAATATTTTCCTAGCCTGGACAGATCAATTGCGGCTTGCGTCAGTGAAGGCGGCGACGTCATCCGTAACCGGCGACGCAACGAGGAATTTCCATCACGGTTCTATTGCAAGCCGCCGACACCGGTTCAAAGCAGATAAAACGCGATGATCACCATCATCCAGCGTGTCAGTATGGCCAAAGTAACCGTCAATAGCCAAATAATCGGCGCTATAGACACCGGCATCATGGCGCTGGTTGCTGTTGAAAAGAATGACACCGAAAAAGAAACCCGTCGATTGTTGGAGCGCATTCTGAACTACCGCATTTTCCCCGATGAAGACGGCCGCATGAATTTGAGCTTGCGCGCAATAAACGGGGAACTGCTGCTGGTTCCCCAGTTTACCCTGGCGGCCGACACCAATACCGGTAACCGCCCGAGTTTCACCGGTTCGGCGACGCCTGAAAAAGGCCGCGAATTGTTTACCTACCTGCAGGAAACAGCAAAAACCATTTATCCCGGCGCGCAGTTTGGCCAGTTCGGCGCTGACATGCAGGTTGAATTGATTAACGACGGGCCGGTAACATTCACGTTGCGGGTTACTGCCTGAAGAAAAATACTCATTGATTATATTAACCGGCAGCAAGTATAGCCCTGTCCTGCAACTAAAATTAACGCAACAGTAGTAAACTCTAACCCTATTAAGAATCAGACAATTTTAGAAAAATGCGTATAATTAATGCGCATGAATTATATTTATTACGAAGATAAATCGACTTGATATGGAGAAATGTTGAACATGTTCACCGCATCAAAAAAAGCCGCCTCAAAACGCCGCCCTGTTAATCTGACAATCCGTGAAGACCTGTTGAAAACCGCAAGACTTCTCAATCTGAACACGTCAAAAGCTGCAGAGATGGGCATTGAAGACGCCATAAGAAAGGCTCAGGCCAGCAAGTGGCTTGAATCAAACAAAAAAGCACTTCTGGCGCATAATGTCAGAGTGGAAAAAGAAGGCACACTACTCAAACCCGATTGGATGCCAGAGTAGTGGCGCGGTTTGATGTCTATATTTATAGCAGTAAATCAGTACCGCTCGTGCTGGATGTACAAGCGGATTTATTATCTGAGCTTGCAACCTGTGTCGTTATACCTTTGGTTCCAGAATCGAGCGCACAGAAAGAAGTTGCTTCCAGACTGAAACCGGTTATCCGTATTCAGGATAAAAACTATATTCTCATGACAACAGACATCGCTGCTGTTACCAGAAAATCACTTGGGGTATTTGTTGTAAATATTGAAAAAACTCACCGTCAGGATATTGTCGAAGCACTTGATTTTCTTCTGCAAGGTTTCTAGCCTTAACAGCACAACGACTGAAGCATATGGAAAAATAATCACTTGTATATTGATCCGTTTTTGATACCGTCCTTGAGAAAATAATTCATGACTTACAAAACCAAGCGACATTCCCATGTCTGAATTTCTGATTGACCAACTGAATAATCAATTTATTCAAAGCTGCACCCTGGTGGCAGGCCTGCTGTCGCTGCGGATACTTCTTGTCCATCTGATCAAACGCAACAGGGAAATACTCACCGAAGGCCGCAGGCATTCGATTACCAGTGTCAAGAACTTCAGCTGGCTGATCATTTTTTTCGGACTGCTGGCAATCTGGTGGCCGGAATTGAAGAATTTCGCTTTTTCCATTGCCGCTGTGACGCTGGCGTTAGTAATTGCGACCAAGGAACTGATTTTATGCTTCAGCGGCGCCATGCTGCGGGCAGGCACAGGCGCATTTACCATCGGCGACTGGATTGAGGTGGGCGCAAACCGCGGCGAAGTGATCGACTACAACATCTTCTCCACCACGCTGCAGGAACTGGACAAATCGCCGAACGACTACAGTTTTACCGGCAGAACCATTGTAATACCGAACAGTCTTTTTCTGTCGGAGTCGATTAAAAATCTCAATTTTTTCAAACGCTATGTGTTTCACCGCTTCAGTATTGTCGTCGATCCGCATATCAGCACCGCAGATGTCGAGCAATGGATTGTTGCTGAAATCAACACCCAATCGGCCGACTTCATCGAGATCGCCCGCCGGTATAACGCCTTCATCGAAAAAAGAACCGGCGTCGATGTGCCCGGTCCGGAACCGCGCATTATGATCAGTACCAATGAATACGCCAAACGCATTATCACCGTAATCGTATTCTGCCCCACAGAGAAAGCCGCCGAACTGGAACGACATATCACGCAAGGCGTGCTGGAACTGGTTTTTCAAATGGAACACACCATTCGTTAATTGATGCGATAGCACAGACGGTTTTTCTGCACAATCGACCCAATTTCGCCTCTTGCCAAATATCCGCAATCGGTTATTTATGTACCATTTGGATCGCATTTATACGTCTATCATCAAAAGCAAAATAACGTTAAATCCCCTCAGTATTCAGGATCAAGAAGTCCAATGGCCTTCCGTTACATTCGTATCGAAATAGTGAGGCTTTTATGAATAGGAATTCCAATGAGGAACTGCACCTGCAATTTTCACTTGAGCAATGTCCTGAAAAAAAGATGACCGGTCTGGACAGTTTGCCAACACTCAAGCAGCTACTTGTAGCCAGCGGTATCGCACTCATGGCCGTGTTGATTCAACTCGGTCATGACAATGCCAATGGCAAATCAACGGTTGCCGCAACATTAAATGACCATCATCCAACGCCATCAATCACGCTCACCGACAGCCAACTGATAACGGATCCCGCAAAACTGCTGCCGATTGATTTGTTCGCGGAAAACAATCGAGCCGAATTCATTGCTGTACCGTATTTTTCCGACGCAGTAAAAGAAGAAATCATCACCGGTTTTGAGCAGGGCACTAAAAACGTGGGTGTTATTTATGTGTGGAATAATCTGGGTCAGGACGGAGATGTCATTCAAATCGTATCAGGCGGATTTGCTGTCGATCTTCCATTATCAAGCACGCCTACACTGATCTTTTTACCGTTTAGTCCGGGTGAATCGCTCACCTTCCGTGGACTGCACAATGACGATAACAGCCGTGGAATAACCGCAACCATCGAAACCCCGTCGGGGACTGTATCTTTACCGGTTCTGGCGATGGGGGAAACAATTGCATTGCCGGTGAGATAATAAAATGAAGGTGGGGTGGATAAGTGAAACGCCATCCACCAGCAACATTCAATATTAATCACATCCATTGGTGGACGGCGCTTTGCTTGTCCACCCTACCCCAGAAATTCGGCAGGGTCCATACACCTCAAGTTGCCCTGCACCCCGCAAAGAGCAAAAGCACAAAGGCCAAAGATCATAAATCCCTGGCGATACGAAAGCCGACGATGTCGTACGCGATAACGGTGCTGAACCTGTCACGGTTAGCCGACCGCAGGTCCCGTGGATTGCCGACCCACGACCCGCCCCGAACCACCCGGCGATTGCAATCGCCGCCGTTTGCATCCCGCCATGCGGAACCGTCAGAGGGTGCATTGGCGTAGTTTTCATGCCAGCAATCCTGAACCCATTCAGCCACGTTACCCGCAGTATCGTGCAGTTCAAATGCATTCGCATTGAACGAGCCGATCGGTGCGGTTTGTTTGATATCCCATTGACTACCGCAATTCCAACATGCTGCATTGTTGTTGCCAATGTTGTCACCCCACCAGTACCGGGTTTGCTCACCAGCCCGTGCGGCATATTCCCATTCAGCCTCGGTTGGCAGGCGGTATTGCTTTCCAGTCTGTCCAGATAGCCATTGTACGTAAGCTTGCGCATCGTTCCAGGATACATTGATTACCGGTCGTTTGCCACGTCCCCATCCTTCATCATCCGATAACTTGCGAATTGTTGCTTTGGCAAATGCATCGTATTCGTCGAATGTGACTTCGTATTTACCCATTTCAAATGCAGCAATAATAACTTCGCGTTGCGGACCTTCACCAGAATATCTGTCTTTTTCGCTTGTAGGTGAACCCATCATGAATTTTCCTGCAGGGATGCGCACCATTTCGGGTTCAAAAGACAGTCGTGTTTCAGTTTTTTTCTCAACAGTAGGCGTTGTCGTCGCAGTTTCGTTTCTGTCGGCTGCTTTATCCTTAGTGATGGGTGGTAATGGCGAAAAATCGTAATAAAAGGCCACTGCACCAAAAAGTAGAGCAACAACACCAAGACCGATTGCGAACCAGTTGGAGCCTTTTTTAGAATCAGTCGGCGTTGGTGATACGGTTTGCTGGGATGATGACTGTACACTCACCATCGTTTCCAGTTGCTGGATCAACCGATCTACATCCGTACGAAACCGGTTGTCGCTTATTTCATGCGCCTGCCGCCGCGCAAGCGGTTGCAAACACTCCGGCAATTCGGTGGATTTGGGCATCGCTGCACCGCCGACCAGCACTGGAATAATAGGGATTTTGCGCTCCAGCAGCGTGGCGATTTCCAACCGCACCCAGTCGTCCGGATTGTCCAGCCGCCGCCCGGTTTCGCCGGGGATATTCAGCCAGTGCTTGCCGATCAGCACTACGGCGACTTCAACCGATTTCAGTTTTTCATGGATGACATCGTGAAAATCTTCACCGGGCTTAATCTGGTCGATATCCATAAAAACACGGTCATGGCCAAAACGGCTTGCGAGCCGGTCATAAAGATTGATCGCATACCCCGAGCTGTCGTCACGGCGGTAACTGATGAATAAGGTGGACATTGTTGTTATTCGGGATTTCTATTGTTAGCCGGATTGATTCACAACAGAATCATTCCAATCCCGTATCAGTCAATATCATGCCTGACTGTTATTTGCGGGTTTGGCTTCCTGCTGCCTGGCGTGCTGTTCCATCATTTTCTGCAATGGCGTCATCAGTTCCATGGGTAGCGGGAAAACAATGGTGGAGCTTTTCTCACCGGCGATTTCGGTGAGTGTCTGCAGATAACGCAGTTGCAACGCCTGCGGTTGTCTGGACAAGACCTGCGAAGCCTGGAGCAGGTGTTTCGAGGCTTGCAGTTCGCCTTCGGCGTGGATGATTTTGGCGCGCCGTTCACGTTCGGCTTCGGCCTGTTTGGCAATCGCGCGGATCATCGATTCGTTGATGTCGACATGCTTGATTTCAACATTGGCGACCTTGATGCCCCAGGCTTCGGTTTGTTCGTCGAGGATTTTCTGAATGTCGTTGTTGAGCTTCTCGCGGCTGGCGAGCATTTCGTCGAGTTCATGCTGACCGAGCACGGAGCGCAGCGTGGTTTGGGCCAATTGACTGGTTGCCGCGTCGTAGTCTTCGACCTGAATAATGGCGCGTTCGGGATTGATGACACGGAAGTAAAGCACCGCGTTGACTTTGACGGATACGTTGTCGCGAGAGATGACATCCTGACTGGGCACATCCATGACGATGGTTCTGAGGTCAACACGCACCATGGTCTGGATGACGGGTATCAGAATAATGAGTCCAGGGCCTTTCACTTTCCAGAAACGGCCAAGCTGGAAAACAACACCGCGCTCATATTCGCGCAGTACTTTGAACGCACTGGCAAAAAAGAGTATGGTGACACTCAGAAGAATAAACAGAATTTCCATCAGATTAACCCTCCTTGAATTGATCTGTAGTGTTTAAGTCCGGTTCTACCCGCAAAATCAGTCCATCAATGGCGACTACGCGAATTTTATCGCCGCGTTTGAGCGGCACACTGGTTTGCGCTTCCCACCGCTCGCCATGGATTCTGACCCAGCCCTGTTGCGTAAAATCGTCCAGCGCTTCACCGGCACTCTGAACCATCTGCTCCATGCCGCTGACGACAGGACGCTGCCGCGCCTTGATCGCCATGCCTAAAACCAGCAGGAAAAAAGCGGCCGATAACAACGCAAATGTCACGATCAGCGGGATCGATACACCATAGCCGGGGACGCCGGTATCCAGCAACATAACGGAGCCGATGACAAACGCAATCATGCCGCCGATACCCAGTGCACCGAAACTGGGAACGAATACCTCGGCCAGCATAAAGGCGATGCCAAACAGCAACAAAGCCAGCCCTGCGTAGTTAATGGGCAGCACCTGGAAGGCAAACAAGGCCAGCACCAGACACACGGCACCGACGACACCCGGGAAGATCATCCCCGGATTGGAAAATTCAAAAATCAGCGCATAAATGCCAAACAGCATCAGAATATACGCGATATTCGGGTCGGTAATAATTGCCAGTAAACGTGTACGCCAGTCGGGCTCGAAATGCTCAATCGAAATCTGCTGGGTCGACAATGTCAGCTCGTTACCCAGCACGTTGACGGTACGGCCGTCGATTTGGGTGAGCAGATCCGGAATGCTGGTTGCGATCAGGTCAATCACGCCATGTTCCAATGCCTCTTCCGCCGTCAGGCTGGCCGCTTCACGCACGGCCTTTTCAGCCCATTCGGCATTACGGCCGCGCATCTGAGCAAGCCCGCGAATATACGCAACCGCATCGTTGACGATTTTATTCGTCATGGGGTCTTGCGATGCATTATCAGTACCGCCATCTTTTTCCTGAAACTGATCCAGCGTATCTTTACCCGGCGTACTGGGCAGTCCACCGATTTGCACCGGCGTTGCCGCGCCAAGATTGGTTGCGGGCGCCATGGCGGCGATATGACTGGCGTAGAGAATATAAGTCCCGGCGCTCGCAGCCCGTGCACCGCTTGGAGAAACAAAGCCGACGACGGGTACCGGCGAGGCGATAATATCGCGGATGATTTCCCGCATCGAGGCATCGAGCCCGCCGGGCGTATCCATTTGCAGAATAATGACTGCGCTGTTCTGCTCGATCGCCTTACCAAAACCGCGCTGCAAGTAATCATGTGTGGCCGGACCAATGGCGCCATCAATATTCATCCACAACGCCTGCTTGGGGCTTTGCGCATGCAGCGACAGCGGCCAGCAAAAAACGATCAGAAAAATAATGCTGTAACTGATTTTTGAATACCACATCGTTGAATCAATCCGCATCGATAAGCTCCGCAAAACTAAATACTTTAAGTACCCTAAACACCTTAAGCAACTTAAGCACCTGAAGTTTGTTGAGTTAACCATGATGTCCGCACCTGATCCCGATTTAACGCCAGCCACTGTAAGGCAATAATAGCACTCGCCGAATTGATTTTCCCTGATTTCAAATACTGCAACGCAGTATCCAGGGAAACGACGTGCACTTTGATATCCTCCCCTTCATCCTTTACGCCATGCACACCGCCGGCATGCGTCGCATCCACACGGCCACAAAATAACGCGACGCGTTCGGTCATGCCGCCGGGACTGACCTGATAATCATATAATGGAATCAAGTCGTCAATGATGCAGTCCGCTTCTTCCACACTTTCACGTCTGACCACATCTTCAACGCTCTCGTCATCTTCAATAACACCAGCGACAATTTCCAGCAGCCACGGCCCACCTGGCGCATCCATGGCGCCGACACGGAACTGCTCAATCAGAATCACTTCATCCCTGGCCGGATCATAGGGCAAGACCGCCGCTGCATGACCGCGCTCAAATAATTCGCGCACAATCGGATGACCCCACTCACCGCTAAATAGGCGGTGACGCAGACGGTAACGCTCTATGCGAAAAAAACCCTGATAACAAATCGTTTTTTCAAAGACTTCCACATCTCTATCCACCATTATTATTCCTTATCACTACCGGTTTACTATCGCTCAGTATAGTGGGGATGGTTTAAGTTGCAAAGCAGGATTGCGGAAAACAGTTCGGTTGATAAATTTCTAAATCAGCAATTCGATTCATCAGTATAAAACCTGTACACCGACGATTGATTACGGTCAGGTATCAGAATACCGAAAACGCAATGGAAATTTAGCTGAATGACATTGCACATTTTTAATTCCCCTGATAGATTTAGGGTTAAAAGTCACAGGAAGAGAATTTCTGGCTTTAATTTTATCTGGCGGCTGTTCTCTTCAATAAAATTCCTTTATGATCATCCGCATAAACGCTAATTTTTTATCTTTTGCCTTTAATAAGCAATTTCCAGAATAAAAAGAATATTATGCATAAACTCACCGATATCAGGATTCTGTTAGTGGATGACGACACGTTCATCCTGAAAATCTTGACCAAGATGCTTAATAATCAGGGAATAATGTCGGTAGATTCGAGTGACAACGGTTTAGATGCACTCGCCAAAATTGATCATGCTGAAACTTGCCCGGATTTGATTTTATTGGATCTCAATATGCCGAACATGGATGGAATTGAATTTGTCCGCCATCTGGTTGAACGCGAGTATCCGGGAAGCCTTGTTCTGGTCAGCGGCGAAGACGAACGCATGTTAAAAACCGCAGAAAAGCTGGTGCATGCGCATCAGATACCGATGCTGGGTTATTTGCATAAACCGGTCAGCCCCGATAAACTGGCTGAAATCATCAAAAAATGGACGCCACCCGAAAAAAAACTGCGTCAGCAATCCGAGAAAAAAATCTATAACGAGCAAACGCTGCAGTCGGCAATTTCAAACCGTGAATTGGTCAATTTTTACCAACCCAAGGTCGCGGTGGCAACAGGCAAGGTAATTGGCGTTGAAACGCTGGTACGCTGGCATCACCCCACCGATGGACTGATCATGCCAGATCAGTTTATCAGCATTGCCGAAAAGCACGGCCTGATCAACGATCTAA
The DNA here is from genome assembly GCA_024235795.1 of Burkholderiales bacterium. GTDB lineage: Bacteria > Pseudomonadota > Gammaproteobacteria > Burkholderiales > Nitrosomonadaceae > Nitrosomonas. Next base: position 251,021 of record JACKLR010000003.1, read on the forward strand.
CCTGCCTTGTGCTGGAGCAGGCATTGGCGCAGGCCAGAGTATGGCATGAAAACGGTATCGTGCTGCGGGTGGCGATTAATGTTTCAATGGACAACCTGACATCCCTTAATTTTCAGGACCTTGTAGTAAATCTTGCCGTTGAAAACGGGCTGTCGCCGCAAAATATTGTACTTGAAGTAACAGAAAGCCAGTTAATGGGTGCCGATACGCGTGTGCCACTCGAGATTCTGACCCGGTTGCGCCTTAAACGATTTCATTTGTCGATCGATGATTTTGGTACCGGACATTCTTCAATGGCACAATTACGCGATATCCCTTTTGACGAGCTCAAAATCGACCAGGGTTTTGTACATCGCGCCTGGGCTGACGAAACTTTGCGCGCCATGTACGACGCAAGCCTCTCCATGGCTAAACAACTGGGCATGGAAGTCGTGGCTGAAGGTGTAGCGGACGAGGAAGACTGGAAGTTTTTGCGTCAAACAGGATGCGACTTTGCACAGGGCAATTTCATTTCAAAACCGCTTCAGGCTGCCGATTTTGCACAATGGATGGAAGAATGGAATAAACGGGTTCAGAGTGGACTGATAGCTGATTTGGCTTAAACAGGGGGCATTGAAAAAACCATTTATTCTGCCGCTAAGGTGTTAAAAGCAGGTCGGAATGCTCATTTATTATGTATAAACATCGCTTTATCACCTGTTTTTGCCTGGTATGGACCGCCTCGAAAACGTTTTCAACAGCCCAATTGCGCGTAAAAATGCTTCAGTGACTGAAACAACACAATCCTTTACATCAGAAAAACAATAATGAGAAATTTGGGTTTTCATTCCATTCGTTTCTTTTTTTTCACGCTCTTTGGTTTTTCGGCTTTCATTGCATGCGCTGAGGCAATCAATTTAAATGATAAAAGCTTTGGCATAGGCGCTTTGGGATACATCGAACCACGCTCCCGGGTAATTCAGGTTTCTCACAACGCAGGTCCGGAAGGCGCCAGGGTGGAGCAATTATTTTTTCATGAATCGGATCATGTCGAGTCAGGCGACAGACTGGCTGTCCTTTCCGATTACAAAAAGAAATCAGCCGAAGTTGAAGCTGCAAAAACACGCATCAAGGCGCTGGAAGCGCAGTTAGCGTCCGAGAGAGTCAATCTGACCTTCAATCAAAAGGAATACCGGCGATACGAATCATTGTCACAACAATCGTTAGCTTCTGTATCACACGCTGAAACCAAACATCTGGCATTCAAACAATCGCAGCTGAATGTGCAACGTTTACTGGCGGATATTGAAAACGCCAAATCCCAATTGCTTATCTCCGAAGCAGAATTCGAAAATACAGTTATTTCGGCACCGATAACTGGCACTGTTTTAAAAATCATGACTCGGCCTGGTGAAAGAATCAAAGATCATGGTTTACTCGAAATGGCGGATTTAACGCAACTGGATATTGTCGCTGAAGTTTATGAATCGGATTTGCCCAAAATCAAGGTTGGGCAGAATGCGCGTATCAATGCCATCGGTTTTGAACGGATTTATACCGCTAAAGTCAGAGAACTGGGGTTTCAGGTTAAAAAAAATGACTTAAATGATACCGATCCATTGGCGGACAGGGATAACCGTATTGTTGAAGTTCGCTTAACGCTGGAGCCTGATGCAGTCAAAGACCTGCGGCACCAGATTTTCCGACAAGTGCGCGTACAAATTGAACAGTGAACATTTTTGACACTTGGTATTTTCCAGCACGTCTGGCCTGGCGGCAGCTGATCCATGACAGACCTAAATTGATTGCGGCAATCAGCGGTGTTCTCTTTGCTTGCGTTCTGGTTTTTATGCAATTGGGTTTCAAAGATTCGCTTTATGCCAGCGCGGCTTCCATGCCGCTGAAACTCGACGGCGATTTATTCCTGGTGCATCAACAAAGCGAAGCCATGTGGCGGCCCGCCCAGTTTAAACGCAGCGAACTCATGCGCGCGCTCGGACACCCCGCTGTTGCTGAAGTCATTCCCTTGTATTTATCGCTGGCAACATTCAAGGCAATGGACACCCAGGTTAAACGAACGCTGATGGTCTACGGCTTTGATCCAGATACAGATTTGCTTGACGTTGAAGCCATAAAAGAACTGAAACATGCACTGCGGCTCAAAGATACTGTCATGTTTGACGAATATTCCCGTCCTGAATTCGGACCGGTTGGCGAATTGCTGGCATCCGGACAAAACAGAACTGAAGTCAATGACTATAAAGTGACCATTCTCGGCGTATTTCAGTTGGGAATCTCATTTGCCGCAGATGGCAATATTGTGACCAGCGACCTGAACTTTCTTCGAATTTTTCCAAACAGAAGTATTCATGATATCGATGTCGGCATCATTCGATTGCATCCAGACACGTCCATTCAGCAGACAAAAATTGAACTGCGCAAACTACTCAATGATTTTGTGAAAATTTATACCTATGAAGAAATTCTTGAGCATGAATTGCTTTACTGGGAGAATGCAGCACCGATCGGTTTTATTTTCAACTTTGGCACCATCATGGGGCTTATCGTTGGCATGGTCATTGTTTACCAGATCCTGTTTACCGAAATCACCAACTACCGTTTTGAATTTGCCACACTGAAAGCCATGGGTTACCAGCATCATTACTTCGTTCGCATGGTATTCGCGTCTGCATTCATTCTGGCTGTATTGGGATTTGTTCCCGGATTTTTGCTCTCGAACAGTTTGTATTATCTGGCCGAATCACAGATATTTATTCCGATGCCGATGACAGTCGGTAAAATTGTTACGGTTTTTGTTTTTATCCTGTTCATGTGCGCCATTGCCGGCCTACTCGCGATAAATCGGCTCAAATCGGCCAATCCGGCCGACATGTTCTGAACCCGATGGTCATTGAGGTCAACAATCTTAATTTCAGTTTTGGCAGCGGTACATTGACGCAACCTGTTTTAAAAGGCGTCAATATCACGATTCAGAAAGGTGAAATCGTGCTCATAACCGGCCCATCGGGTTCAGGGAAAACAACATTGCTCACTATTATCGGCGGCCTGCGACAAGCCATGAATGGCAGTGTAAGGGTGCTGGACAAACAGCTCGTCAACAGCACTGAACAGGATAAAGTCAAAATCCGCCGTCAGACCGGGTATATTTTTCAGCAACATAATCTGCTCAAGTCACTCACGGCATTGCAGAATGTCTGTATGACATTGGAGATGTATCATGATTTGACCGAATACGAACGGCAATACCGGGCGCAAAAAATACTGGCAGCAGTTGGACTCGAAGACCGGTTTCATTACTTTCCCGAAGCACTTTCCGGCGGCCAGCGGCAACGTGTTTCAATTGCCCGGGCACTAGTCGGAAAACCCAAAATTATTTTAGCCGATGAACCAACCGCCTCTCTTGACAGGCAAAGCGGTCATGAAGCCGTCGAAATCCTGAAGCAGCTCGCCAAGGAGTCAAAAACGACGATACTACTTGTCACCCATGACTATCGCATTCTTGATGTAGCCGATCGCGTTGTTGAACTGGAGGATGGCGTGATTAAAACTGTTTAATGACGTACGAAAATTGCACGACTGGATTAAAGCCTGAAATGATTTAAAAAAATCTATCCATCTTGTTAAAAATTGTTTTCTAATCCAATCTTTGGCAGCGACGAGAATAGATCATAAAAATGACAAAAAATACTTAAACGATAAAAAATTGACGTAGATCAAGAAACAAAAAAAACATTACGGGCAACATTGACATTAATGCATTTTTTAATTGTTAATCAATGATGCATGTTATAAATAATTATAAATAAACTTGTTAAAGGGACTGAATAATATGAAATTTACTACAGTGTTAATTATTCTACTGTCTACATTTGCTTTAATGGCATGTTCGCCTTCAGCACCTGATTCTCCGGATCCGGATGCTTATGGTCAAACCATCAAACCTGATCATAATGTACCGACAGAGCATCAGTAATTGACAGGCAGTTTGGCATACTGATTGCATGGTTAACGTGCTTTCAGTAGCCGTATCCGGGTCCGGCATTCGGGTCCGGTTATCCACCAAAAGAGACAATAATTACTGCCACTTACCAAGGTGTTATCTCTTTTTCTCTCTGCATAATTTGCTGTGCAGAAACTTCCCGCTCTATTAACGACAATCTAAGAAACACTTCCCCATTTAAGGGTTCAATTTTTCTATATATCAGGAATTTCTCCAAGATGTTATGATTCCTTGTTTGAAAGGCTGTCAATTCAGGTAAAAAAGTAAAAAACAGAAATGCCTGAAATTCTGCCGCTTACAAAATCTGATGCTGCTCCAATTTCATCGCTGGCCAGAGAAATCTGGTTGCGGCAATATGAAGGTATGCTCTCGATTGCGCAAATCGAATACATGCTGACGCAGCGCTACTGTCCAATGATCATTCATTCACAACTGAGTGACAAGCGTATATGGTGGAAAAAACTGGTGCTGGATCATTCTATAATCGGCTTTTCTTGCTGCCTGCGTACCAAAGAGCCAACCGAATTGAAAATTGACAAACTGTATATCCATCACGATCATCATCGCAAGGGCTACGGCAAGATACTTGTGGGCGATGCGATAAAAACCATGCGGGCGATTAAGTGCAGCAAGTTGATTCTTACCGTCAATAAACAAAACCATACAGCTATTCAGGCGTATCAACGCTATGGCTTCGAAATTATTGGTGATAGCGTAGTCGATATTGGCGGCGGTTTCTTCATGAATGATTACTTGATGGCAATGTCATCCTGATTTGCCTTTATTTGCTTTAACAGTTCGTTTTAAATGAAAATTAAATTTACCAAAATGCACGGGCTTGGCAATGATTTCGTGGTTATTGACTGCATTAACCAGTCTGTTTCGCTGAACCGGGAACAATGCCGTTTTATCGCAGACCGTCATTTCGGTATTGGCTGCGACCAGATTCTGCTCGTAGAAAAAGCATCCGGCGATGCCGATTTTTTTTATCGCATCTATAACGCCGATGGCAGCGAAGTTGAACAATGCGGAAACGGTGCGCGTTGTTTTGTACGCTACGTGCATGATCATGGTTTGACACAGAAAAACCAGCTCAGTGTAGAAACACACGGCGGCCTGATAACGCCAACGCTACAAAAAAACGGTGATGTAACGGTAGACATGGGCATACCTGAATTTGAGCCTGAAAAAATTCCATTTATAGCCGACCACAAGGCACAGACCTACACACTTGATGTGCAGGGAAAGTCAGTTAAAATAAGCGTATTATCAATGGGCAATCCGCATGCAATCAATGTTGTTGAAAATATTGAACAAGCGCCGGTCTGTAGTCAAGGTGCATTAATTGAGACACATCCCCGCTTTCCCAACCGAGTGAATGTCGGATATATGCAAGTAATGAATCGCCATCACATTCGATTACGGGTTTTTGAGCGCGGCGCCGGGGAAACACTGGCATGCGGCACCGGAGCCTGTGCTGCAGTGGTCTCAGGTATCCAACGGAATTTACTTGACAGCCCTGTTACTGTAAGCACGCGTGGCGGAGATTTATCCATCAGCTGGGAAGGAGAAAACAGGCCAGTCCTGATGACAGGTCCTGCTGTTACTGTATTTGAAGGTGAAATTGACTTGTAGCACCATTTGGAAAACACTCTCTTTAGTATATGTTAACCAAGGAAAAATGATGAAACCGGAAGATATCGCACACTATCTTGTGAGTCACCCTGATTTTTTTAACGAATACGCTGATTTACTCTCTGACCTGCAAATCCCCCATCCGCTCGACAACAAGGTAATCTCATTGCTCGAGCGACAGGCAATCGCGCTAAGAGATAAAAATAAAGTCCTGCAAGACAAACTATTGGAACTGATCAATTTCGGTGAAGAAAATGATGCAATCGGTGAAAAAATGCATCGTTTGACGATCGCACTGCTGACAGCATCCAATTTTGATGAGTTTTTAAGCGGCCTTGGTTACAGTTTACGCGAGGATTTTTCCATTCCGTATTTTGTGATGCGATTGTGGGGAATAAACTGCGTGAACATGGATTATGCTGAATTTACCGAGACCAGCGACGATATTCACGCGATTGCCGAAAGTCTGACAAATCCTTATTGCGGCAACCATGTTGCCGATGAGATAAAGGCGATGTTTGATGCGAACGCCGAGCATCTGCAATCTTTTTCGATGATACCGCTCAACACGACCCGAACGATTGGTTTGCTGGTTTTAGCCAGTTCTGAAATTGAACGATTCTATGCCGACATGGGAACACTGCATTTAAAGCGGCTCGGCGATCTCATCGGCGCGTCGATTGCGCGCCACGAGCTGGCTTCTGATACAATTGACAACGAACAGCAAAGCCCATCTGATGAATATCAAATCTGAATCACTTGCAATCGCTTTCAAAGGATATCTTGCCAATGAACGCCGGTTATCGCCCAACACCTGCAAAAGTTATGCGCATGATATTCATGTCCTGCTTACATGCTTGGCACACGTATCATTGCAAGCGGCTCAGCCACAGCATATCCGTCAGCTCATTGCGCAACTGCATGGCAAAGGGTTATCCGGCAGAAGCCTGTCCCGGATGTTGTCTGCCTGGCGCAGATTCTATCATTATCTGATACGCGATCACCAATTTAGCCATAATCCCTGCACCGGAATACGTGTCCCGAAGTCATCTAAAAAACTGCCGCGGGCATTGTCACCTGATGAAACCGCACAGTTACTGACATTCATCACTCCGGATCCCTTGACAATTCGGGACCGCGCCATGTTCGAGCTATTTTATTCATCGGGATTAAGACTGGCTGAGCTGACTCAACTCAAGCCTAATGATATTGATTTCTCGGACGGCACAGTACGCGTCCTCGGCAAAGGCGGTAAAACACGTATCGTACCGGTTGGCCGGATAGCGATAGAAGCGTTGCAATTATGGATGACCTATCAGAAAAAAATTGCCAAACCGGATACTGACGCTTTGTTTTTATCCAAGCATGGCGATGCAATCAGCTCCAGAACTATCAGCCATCGTTTAAAAGTTCGTAGCGCTCAGCAGGGTATCAACCAGAATGTGCACCCGCATATGCTGCGGCATTCCTTTGCGTCACATTTGCTGCAATCCAGCGGAGATTTACGCGCCGTCCAGGAAATGCTGGGACACGCACATATTACGTCCACACAGGTTTATACGCATCTCGATTTTCAACATTTGACAAAGGTGTATGACGCGGCGCATCCGCGCGCTAAAAAGAAATAAAGAACACAAACCATACCAATAACAAACACTGACTAAGCTACATTTACACAATCTGATGCCTGTCTTTTGCGAATCCCGGGGCAATTTTCTGCCAAAATTGATTATCCTTTATACGGTATAATCTTATTTTTGAAACGAAATTAAAAACGCATAACAAAATATACAATGACAACAATCGTATCAGTAAGACGAGGAAATCATGTCGCGCTGGGCGGCGATGGGCAAGTTACTTTAGGCGCGGTCGTGGCCAAATCCAGTGCGCGCAAAGTTCGCAGACTCTACCATGACAAAGTGCTGGCCGGTTTTGCGGGTGGAACGGCCGATGCATTTACCCTGTTCGAACGCTTCGAAGGCAAACTGGAAGCGCATCAAGGCCATCTCATGCGGTCTGCTGTTGAACTTGCAAAGGATTGGCGCACTGACCGGATTCTTCGCAGACTGGAAGCGATGCTGGTGGTTGCCAGTGAAGAGGCTACTTTGATCATAACCGGTGCGGGCGATGTTATCGAACCCGAATATGGTCTGGCCGCCATAGGCAGTGGCGGATCCTATGCGCTTGCCGCAGCGCGTGCACTTCTGGAAAATACCGATTTACCGCCCAGGGAGATTGTCAGCAAGGCATTGACCATTGCGGGTGACATATGCATTTATACCAATCAGGATCATGTCATAGAAACCATTGGCTAAGTTTGTCACGTTTCATGCAATCGCACATACAATAATTCAATAATCTCAGTTTATAACTATGTCACAAATGACTCCTCAAGAAATTGTCCATGAACTGGATAAACATATCATCGGACAAAACTCGGCCAAGCGTGCAGTGGCTATTGCGCTCAGGAATCGCTGGCGCAGACAGCAAATTGCCGACCCGTTGCGACAGGAAATCACACCCAAGAATATTCTCATGATCGGCCCGACCGGTGTCGGTAAGACCGAAATCGCGCGACGGCTTGCTAAACTCGCCGATGCGCCCTTTATCAAAATAGAAGCCACCAAGTTTACCGAAGTGGGTTATGTCGGACGCGATGTCGATTCCATTATCCGTGATCTGGCTGAGTCGGCAATTAAACAATCGCGTGAAAGAGAAACCAGAAAAAAACAGCCGCTCGCAGAAGACCATGCGGAAGAACGGATACTGGACGCATTACTGCCGCCTGCACGCAATTTTGATTCGCACCTCAGCACAACCGAACAGGATAATTCAACCCGGCAGAAATTCCGAAAAAAACTGCGGGAAGGCGAACTGGATGACAAGGAAATCGACATCGAAATTGCAGCGCCGCGCGCCAATATGGAAATTTTCGCACCGCCCGGCATGGAAGACCTGACTTCACAAATACAGGGCATGTTTCAGAGCATGAGCGGCGAGAAAAAACGGACGCGCAAACTCACTATCCGTGAAGCAAGAAAACTGCTGATTGAAGAAGAAGCCGCCAAAATGATCAATGATGAAGAGCTCAAACTCAGTGCAATTCAGAATGTTGAACAAAATGGCATCGTTTTTCTCGATGAAATCGATAAAATAACCAGCCGGTCAGGCAGCGTGTCGGGCGGTGACGTATCGCGCCAGGGTGTTCAACGAGACTTGCTGCCATTGGTGGAAGGAACAACCATCTCCACCAAATATGGCATGATCAAAACAGATCATATTCTCTTTGTTGCCAGCGGCGCGTTTCATCTGACCAAACCGTCCGACCTGATTCCCGAGTTGCAGGGACGTTTCCCGATACGGGTTGAACTTGCCAGCTTGAGCGTCAGCGATTTCGAACAGATTCTGACCAATACCGATGCCTGTCTGACACGTCAATATGAAGCGCTGCTGGAAACGGAAGGTATTGCGCTCAAGTTTACAACTGACGCCATCAAACGGCTTGCAGAGATCGCTTTTTCCGTGAATAACAAAACAGAAAATATCGGCGCCAGGCGTTTGCATACTGTAATGGAAAGACTGCTTGAGGATATTTCATACGATGCGCCGAAACATAGCGGGAAAACCATAGAAATCGATGCCGCGTATGTGGATGAACGTCTTCAAGATTTGTCCCAAAGCGAAGATTTAGCGCGTTACGTTCTGTAAGCGCTCACAGATAAACACACAAAAAAAAGCATCTCTGGGGGTAGAGATGCTTTTAAACACAATCACAAGGAGAGATCATAGTCTGAATTTTCGTAAGGGAGAGTCGAATACTCAGCTTGATAGGTATCCATTATACAGATCGTGTTGCTATTTATTCGCCGGAGGAGACGGTGAATTACCCGCCATTTGCGTTTATTGAACGACTGCTCCGGCAGCCTATCACGCATTGCGGAAACGCGAATGTTTCACGAAAATGATGGATGCAATCGGTAAAACCAGGCCTATGACCGTAACCGTAATCAGCAACTGTCCCAGTTCACTGTAATCGGCGGGTACTGTGATTTCACCGGTAACGGTATCCTTCACCTCGCGTGTGACTTCGTAGAACTGATTCAGGTATTTGGTTCCAAGCTGTGAAGCGGACAGCGCCAGATTGGTAAACGATGCCATCACAGCAAAAAATGTCGCCTTGAGCTTGTCCGGTGCAGAATTGGCAATCCATGCCAGCATGGGGATCATGGCGATTTGTCCTAATGGAGATTCCAGCGCGGTATCGATCAGTGCGATAAAACGCGCGTCCACGACACCGCCCGTCATTGCAGCAGTCCATTCGTGGAAGCCAAAAAACATGCCGATAATCGGCAGCGACAGGAATGTACCGGCAATGGTTAGAAAGCCGATGATATACGCGATAGACCGTTCAGCCATAAAACGGCGGAAAATAAACATGCCCAGCAGCGTCAAAGATGCGCCAACAAGCGATAACACCGCAAGGAATTGCTGGTCAAACCCTAGTTCATCGATCATCCACCAGGTTGAACCGGCGCCCGGTCCCGGAATGGCGCGAAAGATAAAAACGAGAATCGCGGTGCCCACAAGTACATTGCGCGCTTCCGGCTCAAGTTCGCCCGTGAGGCGCCACATCAGAAACAGCACGATTGTCATGGAGATGAGAAAAATCACTTCTTCGCCACCCGGCATGCGGCTGATCCCCACGGTCAACGAGGCGATCGTAAAAACCAGCCCGCCGCCCAGAATCCACCAGTTAACCGGTGGCGGTTCATCATGTACAGACAACAAATTGATTGCTTCCTGTCTGCTGTGCCCCTGTTTGATGAATCGATTTATTTCACGTTGATGAAGCCATGAAGCCAGGACAACACCCAACACGGAAACCAGCGGGATGATGAGCGCCAACTCATAAACAAACAAATAAACCGCTTCCTTTTCGGCCTCAGGCAGCGTTGCGGCATCCCGCAGCAAAAAAACATTGGCGACTGAAACCAGAATGCCGCCGCCAACGATCGCCACGCGACCCAGGGTCTGCATGGTGACATGCATGAGTTTGCGCTTCTCCGGGTCCAGTTTTTGTCCGTTCTCGTCAACACGCGGTACGGCTTCCACCGTCATCGCATCGGCCACGACATCCTGTAAAACATAACCGATCGGCGCCAGTAATGCTGAAATGACAAACCAGGTTTCGACGGAAGCCATCGATGTCATGGTTTCGGTATGTCCGAGCAGGCCGATCATAATGAACAGGCTTAGCATGATTAAACTGGCGCCCAAATAGACCAGCAGGCCTTTCCAGCGCCACATCAGGTCAACCAGATGGCCAAGCGGCATTTTTAACGCCCACGGCAGCATCATCCAGAATCCAAGCATCGCCAGGAATTCCGCCGATAATCCGAGTTTTTCCTTGACGTAGAACGTGCCAACGATGCCGGTTAATCCCGAAATGCCCGCAGCGACATAAACCATAAGCGGCGGCATGTAAGACAGCCGCATCTCCCGTCCCAGCGAAATGATATTTGCACTGAACCAGTGACTGACAACAGCGATAAAACCGGTTACAAATGAGTTTTTCATGGTTTTTTTATGGGTAATCGACAAAATTGTTTCTTTTATGCTTACATTTGCTTTGGCCGTACACCAACCTTGATCTGAATATCTTTTTCCTGTTTTTTACGAATTATCTTAACCGTCACGGCTTCTCCCGGCGGAAGTGCAGCAACCTTGTTGAGCAAATCTGAAGAATTTCGGATCTGTTTACCTTCAATGGCAATTAATATATCGCCGGGTTTGATGCCGGCTTTATCTGCCGGACCATCCTTAAGCACGCCACCGACCAGCGCGCCTTCCACCTTGTCCAGACCGAATGAATCAGCAAGCTCAGTAGTCATATCCTGCATACTGACACCCAGCCAGCCACGTACTACACCGCCTGACTGAATAATCTGTTCCATAATTTCCTTAACAACATGTACGGGGATCGCAAAGCCGATACCCAGCGAACCACCCGAGCGAGAATAGATTGCCGTGTTAATGCCAATCAAATTGCCGCTGGTATCTGTAAGCGCACCGCCGGAATTGCCGGGATTGATTGCCGCATCGGTTTGAATGAATTCTTCAAATACATTAATGCCGACCTGGGTACGCCCTAATGCGCCGATAATACCCATTGTGACACTCTGGCCGACACCAAAGGGATTGCCAACTGCCAGGACAACATCTCCAACCTGGGCTTGCCGGGATTGACCAAAAGTAATTGCCGGCAGATCTTCTAGATCAACCTTCAGAACAGCCAAGTCGGTTTCAGGATCTGAACCAATAACCTGCGCTTTGATTTTACGCCCGTCCGTTAACGCAACCTCAATGTCGTCAGCCGCTTCGATCACATGATGATTAGTTAGGATGTAGCCATTGGAACTGACGATAACGCCCGAACCCAGGTTTGACCTGCGCCGCGATCTGGATTCAAACTGTTCGCCAAAGAAACGCTGGAAAACTGGATCGTTGAGTAACGGGTGAGGTGATTCCTTAACCGCTTTTGTGGTAAAAATATTGACTACCGACGGCATTGCGCGGCTGGCAGCCTCATAATAGCTATCAGGCCTGGTTTCATCCAGACTGGGCGCCGCCTCCTTGATCGTGACGAGTTCGCCTCGGGGCTTCCACGGCAATAATTCTGGACGTAACGTGGAAACGACAAAAAATATTGCCAAAAAAATTGTTGCAGTCTGTGCAAAAATCAACCAAAGCCTGTACATGAATATTTTAAACTCCAAAAAATAACTGATTTACAGTGCGACTTGTATTGTAGTGTAACCACACAGGAAAAAAACCCATGCTTCGAAATGAACTTGAAAATTATCTAAATCAACTGCTGGACATTACCCGATTCCAGGATTATTGCCCAAATGGGCTGCAAGTGGAAGGGCGGGAAGCTATTCACAAAATTGTTACCGGCGTCACGGCATCGCTGCAACTGCTGGGCGCGGCGGCGGCAAACAATGCCGACGCAGTGCTTGTGCATCACGGTTATTTCTGGCGCGGTGAAGATGCCCGCATCACCGGAATGAAAAGCCGGCGCATTGCGACGCTGATAAACAGTAACATCAATTTATTTGCCTACCATCTGCCCCTGGATATCCATATGGAACTGGGCAATAACGCCCAACTGGCCAAACGGCTGGGTTTTATCGAAACAGGGCGCTTTGGCGAACAGGATATCGCCGTTCGTGGAAAACTGACTGAATCGCTATCGCTGAATGCGCTGGGTGAAAAAATTTCACTGGCGCTGTCACGCAAGCCGCTCATCATAGGTAATCCGGAGCAATCGATCCGGCAGATTGCCTGGTGCACCGGCGCTGCCCAAGGCTATTTCGACGCAGCCATCGCGCAGGGCGTTGACGCCTATATTACCGGCGAAATTTCCGAACAGACCGTACATGCGGCGCGCGAATCCGGTGTGGCGTTCATTGCAGCCGGACATCATGCCACGGAACGATACGGCGTGCAGGCGCTGGGTGAACACCTGGCGCAGAAGTTCGGTATTCAGCATCAGTTTATCGATATCGACAATCCTGTTTAACAGGCCGTTGAAAAACTATCTGCGTTGCCGCTGCCGCGTTAAAAACAGGCTCAAAATGCTCATTTAAACAGAATGGACGCGCCATTATTTTATTAATCCTGTTTGTCTTTTTTCTTTTTCCCCGAAAACATCGTCCACCAGATAATAAAAATAAACAATCCCAACGCCACAGCGGCTTCAACTAACAGTAACCACCAGCTATCCATATAAAAAATTCCACGCTTGTTGTATAGTTAATCTTTTAAAGGTGTAACTCTAACCAATATTTGATGAAAAACCAATTCTGTTTTCCGATAATGCTGCTGCTTGTGCTGCTGACCGCCTGCGCGAGTAATGCGCCCGAACCACCGGAAAAAATAGTGCAGCCAGTGGAACCCAAAGAAACGGTGCAAGAAACAGTGAAGGAGAAATCGCTTCTTTCAACGCATATTCCGGTACAGTGGTCCGATCTGACCGGCTGGAGGGAAGACGATTTACGGCCAGCCTGGCAGGCTTTTCTGCAAAGCTGCAATGCGCTGAAGAACCGGCCGCTATGGCAGGAAACCTGTATTGCAGCATCATTTTTACACTCTGCTGATAATGACAGCCTGAGGAATTTCTTTGAAAAAAATTTCACACCATACCGGATTGTCAGTACTGACGGCAGCGAAGAAGGGCTGGTGACCGGTTATTATGAGCCGTTATTGCGCGGCAGCCGCCAGTCTTCGCAACGCTATCGTTATCCGTTATACGCCGCGCCGGATGAACTGCTGATTATTGACCTGGGCGAACTTTATCCTGAACTCAAGGATCTGCGATTGCGCGGACGCCTCGATGGCCGGAAAGTCGTGCCATTCTATAGCCGTGCAGATATCATGAACAATCCGGCTATACTGAATGGTTATGAATTGCTCTGGGTAGACGATGAAGTTGAATTATTCTTTCTGCAAATCCAGGGTTCGGGAAGAATAGAACTCGATACGGGCGAGACCATCAAAATCGGCTTTGCGGATCAAAATGGCTATCCCTATAATTCGATCGGACGTATTTTGGTGCAGCAAGGAGAATTGCCTTTGGAGAAGGCCTCCATGCAGGGCATTAAACAATGGGGTCAGCAAAACCCCGATAAACTGCCCGCGTTACTGCAGCAAAATGCGCGGTTTGTATTTTTCCGTGAATTACCCGGTGACCTGAGCGGCCCGATTGGCGCCTTGGGTGTACCGTTAACCGCTGGCCGCAGTATTGCAATTGATCCGCGTTCCATACCCCAGGGCGCGCCGGTTTTTCTTGCGACGACATGGCCAAATTCCAGTAAGCCGCTCAATCGTTTAATGGTGGCGCAAGATACCGGCGGCGCGATCAAAGGCGGCATACGCGCGGATTTTTTCTGGGGTTATGGTCCGGAAGCCGGTAATCAGGCCGGGAAGATGAAGCAACAGGGAAAAATGTGGATCCTGATGCCGCATGGCTACACTGCACCACAGCTTGCTCAGCAATAATCTCAGTAACCGGTTTGCGTGACATCCAGTGAAGCGGCGTCATTATTGACCAATTCCTGGGTGTTGGGATTGTCCGGTTTTTTTCTGGGCAAATGGCTGGGCAGTTTCAACTTGGCCAGCCTCAGAAGCGGCCCGCCATGCAATACAATAGCATCTTTCAACTTGGCGCCGTTGCCTTCCTTGATGCTGAGGTAAAACTGCAGAAAATCATTCTTTTCGGAATTTTCATAACCTTCCGGCGGCGCGCCCGGATTGTACAAGCCGACGGAAAACGACATATCGGCTGTCAGAAAAACAAGATCGTCGGCGAGCTGCGCCTTAGCGTAATCCAGATGTTTGGGGTCGACATAAACAACAACCTGCTGTTCCAGCGTTAATTCGATTTCATCCTTGCGGTGACCGGCGAAAGATAATTCGACCTCCATCAGTTCGTCATCTTCCACCATTTCGTCTTCTTCATCGGCGGCGTTTCCGGTCTGATTATCGGGTATAACCTCGGAAATCACCTCATTCATGAAATTTTCCTGTTCCTGCTCCGCATTTCTCAAGGCCGTAATCTGTTCATCAACCGTATCGCCAGAATCGTAAATTTCATGTATTGCCATAATTGTTTTTTGGCCGGCGCCGGGAATTTCGATTTCATCGTCAAGAAAGCCCAGCATTGGATCGTAATCCAGCTCGACCTCCAATGGATAAGGCACATCCTCATTCGTATTGATCTGACCTTGCATAAATGAAGTGATCACTATTCTTCTGTTTGTATAGGGATCCAACTGCAAACCCAGTGGAACGGGGCTGACAATAATATGACCGGTGCTTTTGATATGAACATCCAGTGTAGCGAGCCAGCGGTCTTCAAAAGGCACAATCGAGGCATCCAGATTATTGGATAGCCAGTCCGGAACCAGGTCAAAAAATTTCAGAACCCCCGTGGCCCGGATCTCCTGTCGGTTATCTTCGCCGGCTTCATCGCCTTCCAGTATTTCCGTTTCAAAAAAATCATGATCTTCAACTTCAATAGGCACATCGACATCTGGCGCAGGCTGCTCGCCGGTCCCAAGCGCCTTGGCAACCATCTGGGAAACCGCCTCGATGTTAAAAACATCGTTCAGCAGTCTGGGAATGCTGCCATTCTCAGGGATCGGTACGCATAATATGGTTGATTTACTCTGAAAATCCGCCCTGACCTGTTCCAGCCGCTTATGAAAATATTGATTCAGATACAAGGATTCCGGCGAGAATCCATGATTTTCAGTGCCTGAGAGACAATGTCCGGCTTCATATTTCTGATGAATCGCACGCGACTCAATGCGTTGGGAAAAATATTCGTTTAATGAATCGACTTCACTCATAATAAAAACTTGCCCGAACAGATTCTGGGAAACTGCCGGCAATTAAATCTAAAGACGTCGGAAAAACCAAACCACACTTCTCATGCCTTGCCTGACACCACTTCAGGGACAACAGAAATAATTCACTCATTGAGAGCAGCCCCTAAGGTACCATTATCCCTATGCGGCTGTAAATTACATCATCCTATCCTGGTCATCCAGACACAATCTGTGACTTACCGCACATGATTGATTAATCGCTTCTGACAATGCAGAGAAGATTGGCAAAAAAGAAGGCTATGTCATCATTGACTGTTGGTAGTTATTCAATCTCAAGGCAGTCGATAAAATTGACTGAGGCGATAATGCTTCGGTTTGACGCTCAATCATTCTTCTCCACCCGAGATAATTCTCCAGATATCGCGTGGCAACACCATGGAATTGGCGCATCCATTGTTTGAGACGACTGCCATAAGCGTTGACATTTTGTACATGGTATGAAATGGTTTAATTAAACAGGACACTTCTAGAGGCAGATTTATAATGTCATTAGAGGTAAAAAATGAATACAAAAACAAAACAACCAAGACCAAAATATACATTAGAATTTAAACAAGATGCGGCAAGATTAGTTAATGAAAAGGGGTATACCCATCAGCAGGTTGTTGAACATTTAGGTGTTTCTTTAAGCGCGATTGGGCGATGGTCTAGAGCAGAAAGAGTGCCTACTGCTCAGTCATCGGGGAAGAACACAACTTTAAGCCTGGCGGATCAAACAGAATTGATTCGATTACGTCGGGAAAACGAGCAGTTACGTATGGAGCGTGAAATCATAAAAAAGGCGGCAGTCTTCTTTGCCAAGGAACTCGAATAAAATACGGGTTTATTCGAGAGCAACAGAAGACGTACCCGGTTACCGTGTTATGTCGCGTGATGGCGGTTAGTTCCAGTGCTTTTTATGCGTGGGCCAAGAAACCTGACGATACTGACAGGATCAGGAAAAGAGAAGCGCTTGAGGACAAGGCGCGCCAGCTTTTCGACGCACATAAACAAACCTATGGTTATCGACGGTTATCCGATGCGTTAGGTAAGGCGGGCATAAAGTCAGGCTATTACCAAGTACGCCACTTAATGACTCGTCTGGGGTTGAAAGCTCGCTATCCCAAGCGCTTTAAAGTGACGACTAACAGCAACCATAACGAGGCGATTTCGACTAATAGCCTTGACCGGCAATTTGATGTCGTTGCCCCAAATCAAGTATGGACAACGGATATCACGTATGTTTGGACGCTGGAAGGCTGGCTCTATGTTGCGGTTGTCATTGATTTATTTTCTAGGCAAATTGTGGGTTGGGCAATTGCTGACCACATGCGAACAGCATTATGTGTGAAAGCGCTACAAATGGCCTTTTGGCGAAAAAAACCGGCGCCTGGCTTACTTCATCACTCGGATCGGGGTAGCCAATACGCTAGCCATGAATACCGTGAACTTTTGTCTGTTATGAAAATGAAACAGAGCATGAGCAGAAAAGGAAATTGTTGGGATAACTCCCCGACTGAGCGATTTTTTCGTAGCCTTAAATATGAGCAATTGAATTACGAAAAATTCAGAACAAAAGAAGAAGCAAAGCTGAGTATTGTTGATTATTTGGTTTTCTACAATGGAAAACGTACACACTCAAAATTAGGTTACCAATCGCCTTTGCAATTTGAGCGTATGTTCTATAGAAAAACTGCCTAAAAAAGTGTCCGGTTTTAGTTGACCATTACAGTAAACCTTTCCGATGACTCTGATTCCGGCACTTAAATTGACCGGCCGGTGTATGATGCCAAGCTCTCTAGCTGCAGCAGCTAATGCTTTTTCTCCATCGGAACACAATATCGCATCTGTAGCAATTAATGGTTTTAACGCCGCACTCAGATTTTCTTTGTCTATCTTTTTCAGCACAAAATCAGCCGTGCAGCCCGTCCGATCACGGCAAATTAAAACCGGAGTCTGCTCGGAAGACAGCCCTCGCTTTGTAGCCTTGCCGCCTCGCTTACGCGCCGCACGTGGCATTCCTCTTTTCTTGCCTTTGAACGATTCCAAAAAGAAAGCTTCATCGGCTTCTGCTATTCCAGTCAGGCTTGTGGCTTTTTGCTCATTCGACAATGCTAGAAAACGATGACGCCATCTGAATGATGTGTTTCGATGGACGGAGCATATGTGTGCACTTTTGCGTATGCTTTGGTTATCTGCCATCTGCTGCGTATAAGACAACCACTTTCCTTTGTGTCTTAAACGGGCCAATGGCGTTCCCGTTAGCGCATTAAAAGTAGCTTTGCATTCACCACAGCGATAACGCTGTAATCCTGCTGACAATCCCCAGCGAATGATTTTCGTGCTACTGCCACATTTGGGGCAAGACGATCCTGTATCCATGCGCTTCTCAATTAGTGCGATGACTGTTTGAATGTCATCGTGGCGATGCAATTGTTCTTCAATTTCCTTTTTCTGTTGCGGTGTCAGTTTGTCCAATTCTGCCAGCAATTCCTTAAATGCTTTAGACTCCATATTCAGTTTTATCACAATGATTTTTAACGCTTATATTATACAGCAACACTTAAAGGTGACATAGCCAAAAAGAATTCGACAGTGCGTTTTCTGTCTCATGAAAACAACCGCTAAACAATTTTTTACCCCGGAAGCCGCAGACTGTTGACCGGAAAGACTCAAACCGTTAAGATTACCGTCTTTTCCAATTCCCCGATAGCTCAGTTGGTAGAGCGACGGACTGTTAATCCGCAGGTCCCAGGTTCGAGCCCTGGTCGGGGAGCCATTGTATTCAATAGCTTATACTACTTCCCCGTTCTAACTAAGCTTTTTGTGTGACTAAAATGTGACAACGTTATAACGTTTTCACTCGTTCAGACTCTATCCTGGATGCTGCAAGTGTCATATTTTCCGTAGCAAATTTGGCGTAGCGATCCACCATGCTACGTGACTTCCAGCCACCCAGATCTTTCAGTTCATCACAGGTTGTTCCTGCCTGCCGATGCCATGAAGCCCAGGTATGTCGCAAATCATGAAACCTGAAATCCTTGATGCCGGCTTTCCTGGTCGCATTGATCCAGGCCGTATTGGTTACATCCCAGAGTATCGGCCTCCCACGATACGTAAAACAGTAACGATCATGTTTACCTATTTGCTCTTCCAATACCGACACAGCATCCATATTTAATGGCACTCCCCTGGGCGTGTCATTTTTAGTGCGGTTCAGCCAGGCAGTAGATCGCTTCAAGTCGACGCGACACCACTCTAATTCAGTAATCTCACGCGCCCGGCAACCTGTTGCCAAAGCAAAGCGGATTAATGCCGCCAGATGTTCAGGTGCAGCCGCAATTAATCGGCACGCTTCTTCTCTGCTCAACCAGCGATCCCGCTCCACTTCTCCAGGCAGCAGCCTGATTTTAGGGGCACAATCAATCCATTGCCATTCATCGCGCGCTACCTTAAGCAAATTGCGAATTAAGGCCAGATAGCGATTAATCGTAGCAGGTGCATTTCCTTTTTTAAGTTGCCCCTGGATGATTGTCCAAATTACGTCGCCATTAATTTGATCCAGTGTCAAGTTTCCCAAATAAGGATCTAGCAATCTGCAAATCCGTTGTACGTCGCGGAAACTACGCAAATTAGATTTTATTGCAAGATACCGCACTACAGCTTCTTGCCATGTGCGTTTGGGCTTAACCCCGAAATGAAATTCCTGATAAGCATTCAGTCGTATTTTGGCTAACAATGCTTCGGCGTCTTTTCGGTTTTCAGTCCCAGCGCTTTGGCGTATTCTTTTGCCGTTTGGGAGTGTTGTTGTAATCCACCAGAAACGAGTATTCTTTCTTCGGTAGACACCTTCTTGTGTTTGGGCCATATTGCCTCCTTCTTTCTGGCCCGCCCATGCTCGCACTGCTTATAATGCTCTATCCAGGAATCCAAATCAACCCTGTCATACAAACACCGGCGACCCAACTTGACACATGGAATATTCAGTTCGACAAGCAATGTCACGCTGATACCCAGATAAGCCGCAGCCTCTTTCTTGGATAAACAGCGAATCGCAGGCATTGGCAGATTGGCAGGGCAATCGGGCTTAAATTGCCCCAATAATTTTTAGCAAATAATCATTATCCCAGCCCGCCTTTAATCGTTTTGTTTTTACACCGACCTTTGACATTTTTTCTTTTTTTATCAGATTCAGAGCAATATGTCTGATAATAGCAAGATTAGCTGCGCTATGGCCTTTGCGTGTTCGATTACTGTCTTCGTCAAAGGCGATATCAAGAACCCAGTGTAAATTGTTTTCGATAGCCCAGTGAGCGCGAACAGCATGCTCCAGCTTGATAGGATTGCTGGCGCTTAGACTGCTAATGAAATAACGCGTTTCCTTGGATATTTTATTTTCTGATTCTCTTGTTGCTGTGACCTCAATGATGCTCTGCAGCCCCGGCCAGGAATGTCGTTCTTTTAACCATGCTATCTCATCTATTGCACGAACAGTTCGTGTCTCAATGCGCCCATGTCCACCATCAACTGTTACCTTTGCGGCTTCTGGAGACAGTGACGATGCAAAATATGTGGCAACATCTTCATGCAAGCTTCCTTGGTTGCCTTTCAGGCTCAAAACATAATCTGCGTCTTGCTGAATAATCTGCCGGGCTATCTTCTTCTGGCAACCCATCGCATCAATTGTGATCACGGTTCCTGTAATATCCAAGCGAGAGAGCAGTTTGGGAATGGCCGTAATTTCATTGGATTTGTCATCCACTTGAACCTGACCCAAAACCAGGCTATTACGCTGCGCCCATGCGCTAACCATATGGATTGCTGCCTTTTTTGAGGCCCTGTCAATGCTACGCCTTATACATTTGCCGTCAATAGCAATGATCTCTCCATCAGTCAAACGCGCTAAATCACAAACCCAGTTGGAAAAGCATTCGCTAAATTGCTCGGTGTCTATCACCATGAAAACTTCACCGAAGGTGTCATGAGAGGGTATTCCATGTTGCAGACCGAGTAATTCGGTAAACCATGCTTCTTTGGCTTTACCAAATTCTTCTATAGCCACCCAATTATCCGCTCCACAAATAACCGCACAAAGTGAAATAAAAAATATATCTTGGAGTTGATGCTTCTTTTGTCTCTCTACTCTTGGATCTTCAATACTTGAAAAATGATGAATGATTGAAGCTGTTGGTTTGTCTGTCATTTAAAATCAAAATGATAGAGCTAATACCTCAACTTGTTTCTGTTTTCAAGTATTTTTAAGCACGATTGCCCTGGGCAGATTGGCTTTTTCCATTGTCATTCTCCAATTTACAGTGACGTTTCAATCAAATCATCTGAACACGTTGCTCTCTGTCATTCATACATGAATACTTTATTAATAAGAACACAGCAATTGAACACATTGATATTGCTGTCGCAAAGAGATTGATAATAGCGGCCTGCCGTGGCTTGCTGATTTTGTTCCTGGCGGCGATGAGTGATTTGCCGACACCGCCCTTGCCTTGCAGAATCATATGTATTTTAGCCATCAGATCAGATCCTCCTTGTTGATTGTAGAACTGAAAGTAAAACTGTCTTCCTGAGAAACACCCGCCGGTGTTTTAACCGGCTTTGCTGAATGCTGTGGTTGTCGTGATGTATCCGTCAGGTGTTTCTGGCAAAGATTTCTGAACCAGACATACGAACAACCCAGTCTTTGTTCTGCACGCAGTGTCGACCAGATCTGATACATCGACCATCCATCGGCCAGTGCCTGGTTGATTTCATTCTTCAATGCCAGAAAGGCGGGCAAATGTTTATTCTTGCGACCTGGTTTGTCCTGTTCTCTTTTGGATACCCGTTCAGATAATGAGCATTTCATAGCAGTTACCTTGATTTCATCTTTGGCGAAAATTTAATTTTAATTTTTTAAATTTTTTTTGCGCCACGCAAAAATTTATTTTACTTACCAATTACTTTTCATTTGCTTTCTATTTGCTTATCAGATCGTTGCAAATAGTTGTTTTATAGTTAATTATTGTAACAATAAGTACACATATAGTATCATTATAATGATTGTTATATTATTTGCAAACTATTTTTTTAGTGCTACTATAATCACAGTTTATTAGAAATGCAGGGCAGGATATGTGAAGTTAGCTAACTTCTGCCAAAGTTATCTCCTTCACCTGTCTTATTCGCACATAACTGTGCTCAACGAATCCTGCTCTGCGAGGCCAGAAAGAGAGACTGCATGAACGATAAGCGTCATAAACATTTGCGTGTTCCGGTAAGTGCACACGAAGAACAGGCAATAAAAAGCAAAGCCCGCAATACAGGCTTGCCGGTTGCGCGTTACATGCGCCAGGTATGTTTGGGACATACCGTTCAGAGCACCATTGATCTTGTGCAGATTAAACATCTGCTGAAAGTCAACGGTGATCTTGGCAGAGCTGGTGGGCTACTCAAATTCTGGCTCAGCGATGACAAACGCGCAGTCGGTATGGACAGAAAGGAAATCAAGGAAACCCAGGCGCTTATGAGTCGGGTTCTAAAGAAACTGATCACCAAGCAATAATATTTAGCTGCTAAACCCTATGATCGCAAAACATATACCCGTCAGAACCCAAAATGCCAGCCGGTTTGCCAGGCTTGTTGATTACATTACCGATAGCCAGCGCAAAACGGAGCGTGTTGGAGTTGTACGCCTCTCAAATTGTGTGTGCGAGAACACGGACGATGCAGTCATTGAGATTTTGGCAACACAACGCATGAACATGCGCGCTACATCCGACAAGACCTATCATCTGATTATCAGCTTTCAGCCGGATGATACGGTCAGCGATCAAAACCTTGCTGAAATTGAAGAAAGATTATGCGATGGACTTGGATTTAAAGATCACCAGCGTATCAGTGTGGTGCACCACGACACTGACAACATGCATGTTCATGTCGCTATTAATAAAATTCACCCCGAACGATTCACAATTCACAACCCTTACTTTGATTATGCAAAGATTGCCGGACTGTGCGAACAACTGGAATCTGAATTCAATCTTGTGCATGACAATCATCAACGTGCCAACCGTCACATCGACATGGAAGCCAAAGCTGGCGTCGAGAGCTTGCTGGGTTGGATTCGGCGCAAATGCCTCGATGACATCAAGCGTGTTAACACTTGGCAGGATTTGCATCAGGTTCTGAAAAACAATGATCTGGAAATTAAGGAACGCGGTAACGGTCTGGTGTTTGTTTCTAACAATGGCGTAGCTGTTAAAACCAGTTCCGTTGACCGGTCTTTATCGAAACCCAATCTGATCAAACGGCTAGGTGCTTTTGAACCGGCTATAGATACACCACAAGCCAATACTCAAAGCACCCAAGCACCAAAATCAAAAACCAAACACTATCAACCGAGGCCGCTGCAAAACAATGCCGATACTTCCAGATTGTATGAACGCTATCAGCAGCAGCAAGCCAATGCAGCTTTATTACGCAAAGAACAGTGGCTCAAACTGCGGTCACAGCGCGACCTGTTGATTGAGCGCGCAAAACAAAAAGCCAGAAGTAAGCGCAGCATTGTTAAACATGTGCAGGCTGGGCCGCTTGGCAAGAAAGCCCTGTATGCGACCGTAAGCCTGCAATTCAAAACAACACTGGAGGTCATTAAGCGTGATTACCATGATGCTTATGCGCAATTAAAAACCGACACTCGCAGAATGTCATGGCTGGACTGGCTGACGGCTGAAGCCAAGAACGGCAATGCTGAAGCGCTTGCAGTATTGCGTGCCAGAAGTAGAAGAGATGATAGAAGTGGCGCAGTTATGGGTGATCATATTTCAAGCGTTGAATATAATAACAACCAGTCCATAAACGATGGTATTGAGTCCGTAACTAAAGACGGTACGGTGTTTTACAGAACTGGGACAACAACTATACGTGATGACGGCAAGCGGTTGTTTGTCACTAAGCATACTTCAGATGATTCTTTGGCGGATGTTCTGCAGGTTGCTATCAGCAAGTACGGTAATCATCTGTCGGTTCATGGAACAGACGCATTCAAATCTGTGGTTGTGCAGGCTGCCGTACAGAGTCGCATCCGCGTCACGTTCGATGATCCCGAACTCGAACGACACCGCAGACAATTAATGAAACAAGTTGTATTTCAGAAACGATCTAAAACTTCAACGTACCGAAGGCGTTTGTGATGAACAGACACAGTCCGGGTTTTATTGGGTTTTATCATTTTTGAATTTTTTGTATCATTTTTTTGTTAGCCGCATCCCATTGCCTGACCTGAAACGCCTGAAGATCATTGAGTACAGCATGTATTCGCTGATATCCATCAGGCAGATCAGCGAATTTATATTTTGAAGACGGCAGTAATGCCGCTAATTCCTCGTCACTTTCCTCGTTAACTTCCAGAAGAAGCGGCAACGGTGTTTCCAGTGCATCGGCAATAGATTCCATAATCCTGAGAGACGGATTACCTCTGTCCAGGGTAAGGTCTTGCATGAAAGATAAAGAAATACCCGATTTCTCGGCCAGTTGTTTTTTTGTCATTCCCTTTTCATCGAGAATGCGCAAAATATTTGTCAGTAGAATCTGATTGTACACAGATGCAGATGCTCCAAAGTGGTTGTGTTAGTATGTTTAGCCGCTAATTGACTGCCCTGAACGTTTACGTAAATGATACAATTCAATCTTACATTATTACTGATATGTCCATTGCTTGATCAATAGATTTAGCCACACCATAAATCCCAGAACTAGATTTTATAATCATAAGGACAAAATGTCTGATTCATCACACGCCGCAAAACCATCGGAATTACCCATTAACCTCATCGATGAAGACACGGAGCAGCCCAGAACCATTTTTGATGAAAAAACCCTCAATGAACTTGCAGCTACCATCAAGCTTCGCGGCGTAAAAACGCCGATATCGGTACGTCCCAATCCCGCCAAGAAAGGACGCTACCTTATCAATCACGGTGCAAGACGTTACCGTGCATCGAAGATTGCAGGCAAAAAAACCATACCGGCTTTTATTGATTCTGACTATACCCATGCAGATCAGGTGATTGAAAATATTCAGCGTGACAACCTGACATCTCGTGAAATTGCGGATTTTATTGGGCGCGAACTTGCCGGTGGAAAATCATATGGAGAAATCTCAACACAAATTGGCAAATCCAAATCGTATATTTCCCAGCATGTCACGTTACTGGATTTGCCACCGCTGATTTCAGATCTGGTTAATAACGGCAGAATTAAAGACATTACCGTCATCAACGAACTCGTCAAGGTTTACCGAAAACATCCCGAGGAAATAGCCTTGTGGTTAAAAAACGAAGATCAGGAGATTACACGCAGCACAATCAAGCTGATCCGTGAATGCCTGATCAGCATCGAACACGACAAAAAAATCAGGCCGGATGAATCCGAGAAAACAACCGACGGCATCCTTGTTTCCAGAGCCGATGTAAACACTGATCCTGGGAAAGAGACACTGCTTGGAAAAACCGATTCGCTGGAAATCCTGTTTAATCAGTTTTATCGGCACTTCCGCAAACAAAAAGGAATTGACGGGATTTTAAACCAGCTGACATCAACAGAAAAAAAACAGCTCGGCACGCTGCTCAACAAAATACTTCGCCTGGTAAATCATTGAACCGGATCTCTGGCATGAAACAAAGACTGCTTGTAATGAATGGACAAAAACTCGTACAGAATGAAATGGATGGAACCTGGAAAACAATCAAGGTAACCAAGGCTCCTGACTTAAAGGCGGGTATCTACAACATCTATCTGGCGAAAGAAGCTGAAACAATAAACCACAGCTATGAAGGGTTGATTGTTCATATCGACAAAGATTTCTTTTACCAAAAATCCGGAAAGGATTTTATCAAGCATCCATCCAAATATTTTTTAAAACTACCGGAGGTTGGTAAAAATATTACTGTACAGTATGATAATGAAACTACTCAGACTAACGAAACTATTCCAACTAAAACCAGAAAGCTTTCTCATTAAAGCGTGAGCCTGGCTAAAACTTACTCAGAAATTGGTTCAACAAAGCCACCTTTCATAGCGATCAATTCAGTCTGGCGTTACAATACCTGCTCTATATCAATAAGATAACCAAGGAACAGGAGAGAAGCTGTGCCAACACCGGATTGGAGAGAAGAAAAAGCAAAAATTGTCATTCAGTCAGTCTGCAGAGTACTGGCATTGCCGAACATACCGCAACCAGTACGCGATGAACTGGGCCATCAAGCGTTGTGGAACGCCTTGAAACTGTTTACTAACGCAATTGAACGGCTTGGCAGCAATGAAACAAAATGGTCTCCGGCGCTTGTACAGCTTTTTATGAACAAACCGGGTCAATGCGACCAGTGGCTGGAGTTGATGGCCGAACCAGAGTTCACTGCTACGGACTACTGGAAGCGTGACGATGGGAAATAAATCTTTTTTATTATTCGTCATGTTAATCAGCCTGAGGTTACAGCTTAGTTTTGGGAAGTGATATTTTGTGCTTTTAAAA
Source organism: Burkholderiales bacterium (assembly GCA_024235795.1). Lineage (GTDB taxonomy): Bacteria > Pseudomonadota > Gammaproteobacteria > Burkholderiales > Nitrosomonadaceae > Nitrosomonas. The sequence continues at coordinate 277,614 of JACKLR010000003.1, forward strand.
TAGTCAATTGGACGCTAATATAGCGGGCAATTAGACGAATAGTTGCTAAGCATCCGGACGCTATGGTTGAACCTTTACTTCCCAGATATATTGCCCCTCTGTTGCAAGAAGCGCTGACAGATACTCCAGTCGTATGCCTGCTCGGGCCTCGACAGGTCGGCAAAACCACCTTAGCTCAAGAATACTGCCCAAAATACACATACATCAATTTTGATGACAGCACTTTGCTTAATACTGCAAAGCAAGATCCAACGGGGTTCATTCAGGGTTTACCGGAACAGGTTATTTTGGATGAGGTGCAAAGGACTCCTGAATTATTACCGGCGATCAAAACCAGAATAGACCAACAGAGGCGAAGCCGAAAAGAGCAAGCAGGAAGTTTTTTATTGACGGGTTCTGCTAATCTGTTGCTATTGCCCGGTGTACAGGAATCACTGGCTGGAAGAGTTGAGATACTGAATTTGTATCCGCTGACTGAACAGGAAAAACAGCGCAGTGAAAGTTCCCTGCTTGAATTGCTGATCAGTGGCAGTATTACTCCACAGATTATCGGTGAACAAAGTGTCATTGATGGTGTGGCGGAAGTCATATGTCAGGGAGGGTACCCGGAGCCAAATACTCGGTCTGCTGCCAGGGCAAGACAATGGCATAGACAATACCTCAATGCCATTATTCAGCGAGATGTAAAGGATATCGCCGCTATTGTCAAATTTCACCCTAATGGAGCCACCCGTTTTCGGTCTAATGGAGCCACTTTAAAACGCAAATTTTCGGGTTCAGACAGGGTGTATTATTTTCCTTTTTTGGGTTCTTTATCAAGTTGTTCGTCAATAGGTTTTGGTGAACGATAACTTTTACCATCCAGGACGACGCGGTAAGCGCCGTGTCTGAGTCTATCCAGGGTTGCCGCGCCTAGCAGTTGATTGGGGAAGGCATCCCCCCATTCGCCAAAGTCCAGATTACTGGTAATCACTGTGGCCGTGCGTTCATACCGTTCAGCCACCAGATCGTGGAAGTCCTCGTCATGGGGTGGTCGCAGTGGTTTAAGGCCGAAATCATCAATAATAAGCAGCGGTATTTTCGCCAGATTCTGGAACTTGCGGTCATATGTATCGGTAGCACGAGCGGCGTGCAAAGAACTGAGCAGTTGTGACTGCGAGGTAAACAGGACGTCATGTCCCTGGCGTACTGCGGCATGGCCAATGGCCTGTGCGATGTGACTTTTTCCGGTGCCGCAGGGTCCGGCGATGAGCACGGCAACCTTTTCTTCGATAAAACGTCCGGTGACCAGTTCGTGGATTAATGCCGAGTTGATGTTTGGATTGAAGTTGAAGTCGAACTGATCGAGTGTTTTCTGGGTGCGGAAAGCCGCACGCCGTAAACGGGAAGCAAAACGTTTCTGCTCTCTTCGCGCCACTTCATCGGCGATCAACAAGGCAAGAAATTCAGGATATGGTAGCTTTTTATCGATTGCCTGTTTATTGCGGGATTCCAGCGAGTCGAGAATACCGGAGAGTCTGAGCTGTTTGAGCATCGGTGTCAGTTCGGGGATTGGATTCATGGTTTTCTCCTTTTATTGGTTAATGTTTTAGTAAGGTTTGTATGTTCCGGCAGAAGCGGCCCTGGCCGGTATAGCTGTCGGCCAGATTGTCAAAGGCCAGCTGTGGCGAGGGGTGTTGATCGAGGCCTTTTTCAAGAATAGTCTTGACGGTGCGATAGCGCGGGTTGTGGTAATCCAACGCCCTTTGACAGGCAGCTTCAAGCCGGATGTTGCCGTACTTGTTTTTCAACCGGATCAGTCCCTGGGCTGCGCGCAGATTATCCAGCACCCGGTCGGCGAATAGTTGTCTGACCAGTTGATGGCAGTGTTTACCGATTGCCTCCGATTGTTTCAGACACCACTGAGGATCGCGCATTTTCCAGGCAATGGCTTCCGGCGGCAGATGGTCATCTGAAGTGGAACGTGCACCAGGGCGCGATTGCCGGGGATGTACAGCTACCAGTTCATGATCACGAAAAACCCGGATGGTCGCAGAACTGGCTTTTAACCAGAGCGACTGACCGATCAGTCTGAATGGCGCCGAGTACAGGCATTTCTCAAACTGCACATGACTATCCCGATGCACCTTGACCTTGTGCCAGCTGGCCAGTTCAGGCGGATTGGTCGGTAAAGGAGTCAACAGCGGTTGTTCCAGGCTGAAGCGTAACAAGGGTTTTTCATGGGTGGAACCATGAATACGGTTACCCGCTACATGGAATATCCAGTCATGCAATTGCCGGTTGGCATCCTGTAGATTCCGGAATTCGCGCAACGGTGTAAAACTGCGCTTGAGATACTTGATGCCCGATTCCACACGCCCTTTTTTCTGCGGCTGTCGAGGTGGACAGGCATCGATTTTAAAACCATAACCCTCGGCACATTGCGCATATGCTCTTTGCACTTGAGGGTCATAGATGCAGGCACGGGTAATTGCACATTTGGCGTTATCAATAATGATCCGTCCAGGAACGCCATTGAACCATTCGAAGGCATGGCGGTGACAATTCAGCCAGGTGTCAATCTTCTGGTTCAGGACAAGCTCGGCATACTGATGGCGACTCCAGCACAGTGTCATCAGAAAGAACCAGGTTTTAAGTTCTTCGCCCGTTCGGGTATCAACCAGTCTTGGGCCTGTACCGAAGTCAACCTGCGCCGCTTCGGCAGGTTCAAACTCCAGATGCATGGTGGCATTGGGCTGTGTTGGCTTTAATGAGCGAACAAACCGATAAACAGAAGCGTAACTGCCGTCGAACCGATGGTTGCGCACCAGGGTCTGGTAGATAGTCTTGGCCTGCACACCGTTGGCAACCCACTGCGCGACAGTATCACGGTAGGGTTCAACGCAGGAACCTGTCGTTGCAGAGGATTGCTGTGCCGGTTGATTCAAGTACTGTGCAAGCATTTCATCATCCGGCAGATGACGGTCTGTATCCAGCCAGCCTTGTTGCAAGGCAATTTGCCGCAGCGCCTTGGCTTTGGGCCGACCTATCAGCCCAGCTCTGGCCAATGCCCGGTCGGAATCTCCGAGACGCATGCGGACTATGATTTGACGATATTCAAACATTTCGAATCTCCTGTTGCTCATGGTTATCCTCTGATAAAAAATCAACAGAATAACCAGCAGTGACAAAAAATCCGAACCCGAAATCCGGTGAATGCAGCCTAATCAAATGGCTCCATTATGGTGAAAATTAAGTGGCTCTATTACAGTGAAATTTCACTGGTTCCATTATGGTGAAATTGGACTGGCTCTATAGGGGTGAAAACTGACAGCTATTCGGGATGAAGATGAAATGCGTGCGCTTATGGAGATATTGGCCTATCGAACAGGTACGCTAATGAATGTTAGTAGCATGGCCAACGCGCTGAAAATGCGCCGGGAGACGACAGAAAAATACCTGACCATCCTGGAACGCCTGTTTTTAGTTCGCCGACTCCCTGCCTGGCATCGAAACCAATCCAAGCGATTGGTTAAAGCGCCCAAAGTACATGTTATTGATTCTGGTCTGGCCACCACTCTATGCGGGCTAAGCGCGGATAGTTGGAATGATCACAACAGCAATTTTGGTTCTGTATTGGAAAGCTTTGTCGTACAACAGCTTATTTGCCAGGCAAGCTGGCTGGGCGATGATTTTAAGTTCAGCCATTACCGAGATAAGGATCAGGTGGAAGTTGATCTGATAATTGAGCGCGGTAAGCACCTTTGGGGGGTAGAGGTAAAAAAAGCCGCTAGTATTCAAGTAAAAGATAGCGCTGGCCTGGCTCGTTTAGCGGATCAGGCAGGCAAAAATTTTCAAGGTGGTATCTTGCTCTACTGTGGTAATAACACCTTGCCGATGAAGCAGGAAAACTGCTATGCCGTTCCCATAAGTGCGCTATGGCAATGAATTTAGATGGTAGAGTGTCAGTCGGCATGTAAAACTTACCAATATTTGCACTAAATGGGCGTAATATTTTTTACAGATAGTAAATTAAGCGGCTGTTCTAAGATGGATTTAAATAATTGCCATTATATCGATTACTGGAAAAAGTTAGACGCCGATTGACACCGATGGTGACAGTAACCTGTTCGAATACAATCTGCGCTTTGCCGGACAGTATTTCGATACCGAAACGGGCCTTCATTATAATTACTACAGAGATTATGAACCCGCTACCGGGCGGTATCTGTCGTCTGATCCGATTGGACTTGTGGGTGGGTTGAATACTTATGGGTATGTTGAAAACAATCCACTTTGGTGGACAGATTTGTATGGGCTTACTATAGACCAAATTCGAGATATGCTCGATTTCGCAAAATTATCTCAGACTGATCTAGATGTACCCAACTCAATTAATATAGCTTATTGGTTTAACTGTAGAGGTTGCGGAATAACAAATCCATTAACAAAAAATATTACTATAAGCAGTTATTATTTTTCAGAACTTGATTGTAGAGATCTTAAGGGATTGTTAGAACTTATCATACACGAGTCAATTCATAGAACACGACCAAGATCAGATATGCTTCTGAGGCCGTTTAATCATCCGGATATCTATGCCGAGGCCGCTATACGCGTGAACGAACAAAGCATACTTAATTTTCTCAAAGAAAGGTGCGAGTGCAGATAATGATTGATCTGAAATTAGCCAATATACCCACAACTCTACGGTCATGCGTGTTTCTTTTTATAGCAATTATGCTATCAAGCTGTACAGTACCGTTAACTTGTAGTCTCTATAACAATACAAGCATGTCGTTACATATACTTCAAAGAGATAAGTTTGGCCTTGAAAAAAACTTTGATATATTGCCGTATAAATGGATCGAGCTTAATGATTGGGAATATTTTGTGTATGAAGTATGGAATGATCATGCTAAATGGAAATATACCCCCCGATGGCAGTATATATTCCGAGTAATGACTATATTGAAACTTCTGGATTCGGGCCATTTTTAAAGAGAACGGTTCGTGCTCAACTTAACGCAGATGGAAAAATCTATTTGATTGGGATTAGGCAGGATGTTCCTAGTACTGCATTTATGGATCAACCGGAGGGTTATCCGATTCTTCCGAACATGAACAAGTAGCCAGGATATAACTTGTGGAATCCGGGATAAGCGAGGTTTCCGGACATCCGATTATCATTGGTCATAGGGCAAATATTAATATCATAGTGATGCCTGATCTTGTAATGCAACCAATCACTATTGAACCTGACGTCAACATCAAAAAAGAATACAACAGCTTCGCTATTGTATGGGATATAGGACAGACTGGCTACGGGCCGAAGGCCGGGGTCGCGAATCAAGAAAAAAATGAGTGGATGTTTCACTCTATGTCAAGATCATTCTGTTTGGAATTCCTGAACGCGCTTTATCACGTAACATCACGTGGAGGCCGACGTGAAACATTTATTAAGACGATGTGACGGCCTGAGATGCAATCAATCACGTGCTTGACCCTTGCGAGTATGGTCGCACCTGCCAGACACGCATCACAAGAGGGCTGTGCATGAAAGCGGATCAGTACACCTAACCTTAAAAAGGATTTACTGAATGTCAGGTAAACACGGTGGAAAATGGGAGATACAGTTTTACCGTCAGAAATTTGGTGCAAAACCAGGGACAGGTCGCGAATCAAGAGAAAATAAGTGTATGCTTCAGTCTCTGTCAAGCCCGCTCCGTTTAAAATTTCCGAATGCGTTTTATCATAATCATCAGGTGCAGCTATTTGTCTGACTGCCATGAATGTTGCTCCATGCTTGTTAGTGATGTCAGCGCGCAGCCATAAGCTATCGGCTACTTTAAAGCTATTTTATGGCCATTAATACGTTGCATTACGGCTAACTTGAGGCTATATTGTAGTATGAGCTGGAAGCCTGAATACACCATCACAGACCAATTGCTTTCGACCATGCGTGAAATTGGCGAAGCTATCGGCGAAATCAAAAGTTTTGGAATAACCAAAAAAACATTGGCGCGTCTGGAATTGGAGGCCAGAGAATTGTCATCATATGCTTCAACCAGCATTGAGGGTAATCCGCTGCCACTGACCGATGTAAAAAAACTGCTCAAAACCAGAAAAGCGCATGTGCGCGATACCGAGCGTGAAGTGCTTAATTACAATAAAACACTACAAGCACTTTATACCTCAGTACGCTCCGGTAAATTTACGCTCAACCTGAAAACGCTTGAAAAAATACAAAAACAGGTTGTTGATGGATTAATGGACAGTCCAGACGATTGCGGCCATATTCGGCAAGCACCAGCCGTAATTCGTAATCCAAGAAAAATTAATGAAATTGTTTTTATTCCGCCAGACGCTAAAGATGTCACGGTTCTGTTAAATGAATTGAACGATTTTGTTAACACGCACATTGGCAAGATTGACTCTATTATTCTGGCCGGTTTGTTCCATCGCCAATATGTCATTATCCATCCATTTATGGATGGAAACGGACGCACTGCGCGTTTACTAACAACTGCTATTCTAGGTAAAGCGGGACTGGATTTGTTTGAGATCTTCAGTTTCGAGAACTATTACAACCAGAACATCACACGCTATTTCAAAGCTGTCGGTCTAGAAGGTGACTATTACGAATTAAAAGATTCTATTGATTTTACGCATTGGCTGGAATATTTCGCTGACGGCATTCTGGATGAATTACGGCGCATTCGCAAAACATTGCCTGAAACAATATCAACATCGCCGCGTCTTGAACCGCATCACAAACAAATTCTCGATTACATTAGCGAACACGGCAGCATCACGCAACGTGAATATGGAAGTATTTCAACCCGTAGTCTGGCTGCACGGAAATTGGATATTGAGAAACTTCTGAATTTTGAGCTTGTTGAAGCAAAGGGGGCTGGACGAGGAACATACTATGTAAGAAAAATGTATGCGTCCGGTATGTCCGTCTAGAAATTTTCTCGTATAAGCTGAATAAACAAGAGCTAAAAGACCCTTGGCAGCACATTGGAACGACAAATAGGAATTCTCTATCCTCAATATCCTGCTTCTTTCTGGTGTTTGAAAGCGAGTACATAAACTAAATTGTTATTTTCATCAAAGTGATAAAGAGACACGTAACCAGAGTCCCCGAAAGGAATAATTAACTCTCGAAGTTCAGGAAAGTCGTTAAGCGGTCTACCTATCTTTGGGTCAGTTTCCAGAATTGTAAGTTTTTGTTCGATGGATTGGGCAGCTTTTAATACGGCATGAGGATTTTTGTCGGCTAAAAACAAACGGCAACGCTCCAATCCTGCTACCGCTCCTTCAGTAATAATTACTCGTGGCATGAAGGCGTTTTTGTTTCTTTTTCAGTTCCCCAAGTATTTAACCAATTTCGCACTTCCTGATTGGTAAGATGCCTACCGGTTTCTTGATAAGCTGTCCAGGATTCCATAGCTTCTTGCCTGAATCTTTCTCTTGCTTCCTCGCGCTCAATATATTCACGTATTGCTTCTCGCATAATCCAGTGCGCAGAACGATGACGCATGTTTGCCAAGTTCTGAATTCTATTTTTCAGATCTTCGTCGAGTTTGATTGATGTTGCCATGGCTTAATAAAAAATATTAAAAGGTATTACTATTGGATAACTATACCATAATTATAGCTTGATAATTTTGAAAATATTTCTAAACAACACTACATAATTCGATTTAGCTGTGACTTCCTATTTAAGGATGTTTTCTTTGGGAAAATATCGGATGTTGATTGCCAAATGTATTTGGATTTGAAGCCTCATATGGGATATTCTTCTAACTGCCACTGAATTACGCGAAAAAGCAACCGAAAACTCCTGTTCTTGAATTTCATTTAATTTAATCAAAGAGCATATTTTCAATAATAGTATGAAGTAATCACAATTTTTCTTATTTATTAACTTTGCTGATGTAATTGATTATGCCTGTTTTTTTAAACTGATAAAAAAACTTTTTGATCGGGAATGCCGTTTTATGGCCTTATGTTTAAATACTAAAGACTATTTGCTTATTGCTTTAAAAAAGCTTCCTATATGGATTCAAGTATTTCCATTAAATATGCTTCTGGCGGCTAATACTTGCGCAGCAGGTATTCCAATACTTAATGAAATAGAAGTGCGTGCCAATGGCAGAGAATTACTGGGTGTGGCCAATTCAGCTAATGAAGGTATAGTCTTAAAAGAACAGCTAGATCAGCGTACCGTATATCGTCCAGGAGAATTACTGGAGACTGTTCCGGGTTTGATCGTTACTCAACATAGTGGCGAAGGCAAGGCAAATCAATATTTTATGCGTGGATTCAATCTTGATCACGGAACCGATTTAAGAATTGTTGTCGATGGCATGTTGGTCAATCAACGCTCGCACGGACATGGACAAGGATGGGCAGATACCAATTTCGTGATTCCTGAACTCATCAATAGTCTGCACTATCAGAAAGGTCCCTATTATGCCGATCAAGGCGATTTTTCTTCTGCTGGGGCTATTGACATGCGTTACGTCAATAAACTACCCATGGGTATCGCCAGTTTTAGTGCCGGACAACAAGGTTTTATACGTGGATTAGTTGCTAAATCGCATTCAGTTGGTGGCGGTGATTTTTTATATGCGTTGGAACTGTTAAAAAAAGATGGCCCTTGGGTGAACAAGGAACAGTTCAGAAAATTTAACGGTGTCGTGCGTTATAGCCACAATACCGGGAAAACCAAATTCAATATTACTGCGATGGGTTATGGTGGTCGGTGGAATTCAACTGACCAGATTCCTCAACGTGCCGTCGACAACAACCTTATTTCACGATTGGATACTATAGACCCAAGTGATGGCGGTGAAGCACACCGTTTCAGCCTATCAAGCGCGCTTGAACACAATAGCAGCTACGGGCTTACCAAGGTAAGTCTATATACCTTGCATACAAATCTTGCATTATTTTCTAATTTTACTTATTTTCTGGAGGATCCGTTCAATGGTGACCAGTTTCTGCAAAACGACAAACGTTTCCAATCAGCATTTGATTTAAGTCATGCCTGGATAAATAATTTCGCCGGATTTGCACTTGAAAATACGGTGGGATTCCAGTTCCAGAATGATGTCATCGACAACGGGTTGCTAAGCACAAAACGACGCCAAAAATTATCCACTACGCGCAAAGATCACATTCTGGAAAACAGTGTTGCCATATACTATCAAAACGGCGTGCAATGGCTTGAGAAATTTCGAACAGTAGCAGGTGTGCGCAGTGACTTTTACTGGTTTGACGTAAACAGCAATCTGGACTCAAATTCAGGTACTGTTTATGACAGCATGACCAATCCAAAACTAAGCCTGATTTTTGGCCCATGGTTTAAGACCGAATATTATTTCAATTACGGAAGCAGTTTTCATAGTAACGACGCACGCGGCACCACAACCACTATAGATCCCAAGACCGGTGCACCGATTGACAAGGTAAGCCCCTTGGTTCGCGCTACAGGTATAGAAACCGGGCTTCGAACAGAAGTCCTGTCCGGTTTGCAAGCTACGCTTTCTTTTTTTCGATTGGATATCGATTCTGAATTATTGTTTGTTGGAGATGCAGGCACCACTATTGCAACCCGACCAAGCACTCGGGAAGGTTTTGAAATCTCGACTTTTTACAAACCGTCAGACTGGCTAACAATAGACCTTGACTACGCGTTTACGAAAGCCCGATTTTCCGATTTTGATCCTGTGGGCAGTTATTTACCGCAAGCTGTACAAGGCGTCGGCAAGGCTACCGTTGCTTTTGATCACCTAGGGCCTTTCTTTGGCAGCCTGCAATTTCGTTATTTCGGTAAGCGCCCACTCATTGAAGACAATAGCGTTCGTTCTAAGCCCACCATCACTTTAAATGGCCAACTGGGATATAGGATAGGTAATAAAATCCAAATCATGCTGCAGGCGTTTAATGTACTGAATTCACATGATCATGCCATTGACTATTTCTATACATCCAGATTACCTGGGGAACCAGCCCAAGGTATTGATGACAAACATTTTCATCCAATCGAAACACGATCGCTCAGAGCGAGTATCATTGCCAATTTCTAGGCGGCTACAACCAAAAATAAAATCGAATAAAAAGTCTTTTATCTTAAAATAAATTTTTAAGGCCCTGTTTTTTCAGTTTATACTATCCTGAGACACAAAGAATATTACAAGATTCATACATTTAAAGTGCACATTGACTTTCTTCACGAATGTTTGGAATTCTTGGCCCGGTTACGTGTGCTACTGATTTTTTTAATGGGTACTTATGATATGGCAATTAATGCAACGATCCCGAAATCTTTGAACTAGCCAAGAAAGATGGCATTTAGGGTAAATCGATGGGTTATTATCTTACCAAGATCGCATTAACGGCTGTTCTTGTTGTGGTAATTTCTGAAATTGCGAAACGAAGCACTTTCATGGGTGCTTTGTTAACGTCCATTCCACTCATATCCATACTAGCAATGTTCTGGTTATACATTGATACCAAAGACACAGCAAAGGTGTCAGCATTGGCAACGAGCGTTTTCTGGCTGGCGCTGCCGTCTTTGATTTTTTTTATAGCATTACCTTTGTTATTAAAACAAAATATTAATTTTTATCTGAGTATGAGTATTTCTATGGCGCTTACCGTCGTTAGCTATTGGCTAATGGTTTTAGTGCTCAACCACTATGGCGTTAAACTTTGAAAACCCATAACCAATGTATTACAACCCAGTTCTCGGTTCTCTGTTACACTTAAAAAAGATATCGCTCTTCAATATTAAGGACTAGATTATCAACTTGCCTAATAGCCGTTTTATATCGTATAAGCATAAAAAGTAGGCACACAGTTTGGGGATCAATATGTACGATTTTTAATTCTATATATTTCTAGGATTACTTGTATGAAACGCTTTACTATTTCACTGGATAACCAATTGTCAGCACAGTTTGATAAGTTGGTGCGATCAAGAGGCTATACCAATCGCTCTGAAGCTGTGCGTGACATGATTCGCAAGCTGCTTGAGACTGAGCACCTTGAGAATGATAGTAGTGGTGACTGCGTTGCTTCGCTCAGCTACATCTATAATCATCACGAAAGCGATTTAGCAAACCGGATAACATCAACTCATCACGATCATCATAATTTGACATTATCCAGCGTACATGTCCATATGGACCATTTTAACTGTCTCGAAGTCGCAATTTTGCGTGGAACAATACAAAATGTTACAAATTTTGCCAATCAGATTATTGCCACTCGTGGTGTTCGACATGGTAAGCTTTTCATGGTTCCGGTTGAAATCAGAGAAGAACAGCATATGCACGAACCAACATCACATATTCACAGCAATCCGTTAATTTGAATTTTTATTTAATTGCTGCATTTGTGCAAATATAAATGTGAAACTAGTCTTTGCATGATGTATCAGATGGTGCAAGCAGATTTAATTAATAGGAAATTAATAGGAAATATAATATGTGCGAAGCAGAAAATCATACGAATAGCGTCAAAGAAGATAGTCAACAGCGGCGCTCATTTCTAAAATTAGCCACTGCATCAATGTTTGGCTTCGGACTTTCGCCATTGGGAAGCGTTCATGCCACTTCCGGTGTTATCGAATCTCCGCCTTTACCTGATAATGTTCTGTCGCCTGAGGCCGCGTTAGAGCGCTTGATGAAAGGTAATGAACGTTACGTTTCCGGTCAATCGATACCACTCAATTTCAGTGACGAGCGTCTGGATTTAATGCGCGGACAGAATCCGTATGCATGTGTGTTGAGCTGTTCGGACTCCAGGGTGAGTCCAGAATTCTGCTTTGACGAGCAACGCGGTCACCTGTTTGTTGCACGCGTGGCTGGTAATTATTTAACAACCGATTTTATCGCAACGCTTGAGTATGCGACTGCCGTATTACATGCACCGCTAATAATGGTATTGGGTCATGAAAAATGTGGTGCAATTCAGGCTGCTATAGATGCAACAGACAATAATGAGCAGTTTCCAGGCCATATACAATCAATAGCTACTGCTTTAACCCCAGCTGTCAGAGCAGTGCCCAGAAAACCAGACTATGTTGCCGCCAATAGATATGACGATATCGTTAGAATGAATGTTATTTTAACAGTTAGAGAATTAAGGAAACAACCACCAATTTTGAGCAGGCTGGTTGACAGCATGAAATTAAAGGTTGTCGGTGGTGTGTACCAATTGGAAACAGGCACAGTCAGGCTGGTTGCATAAATCTACATTTACGGATACGATTTTTGGGGGTCTAGCAACGCGTTTTGCGCTGAGAATCCCCCCAAGTTTCAATCGTTAATCTGACCAGTGTTTCGACATACTTGCTGCAAATAAGAACATCCACATAACGAGTACAAATGGGAATGTAAGGGTTGGCAAACCAATGGGCGCCAGGAAATTAGCCAAGGCTGCCTGGCAAATGACTGTTAGAATCCCGGCTATGAGCGCTAGAATTGCCGTTCCTGTTGATGGCTTGAGAAAAACCCACCCAACCGCCATCATTGTTAATACGGGGTTAAATGCATACAAACCCATTTCTATAAGATTCTGACTTGCACCTAGAAGTATCGGTATTAATACGCCAACAAATGTTCCACATAGCGCCATAAAGGCACCGCGCCATGAAGTAATTGCAATTCCAATCAGAAATAAGATGCCGACCAACACATTATCAGCAAACATGACTTCTGCAACACCTTTGGTCAACGCCACATACCACAATTCGGCAGTTTCATCCGTCATGGATGAAAGCCAGGCTCCTGCAGGAAGGTCGGCACTTGCTATTGCCGCAGGAATTTCTGGTGTAGGCAGGACGGGGCCACGTGAGAGGCTATCAAATGAATAAACTGCCGCCATAAACATCCAACAGGTCAGTACAAAAGGTGAAGTGGAAGCGGGTATTTTATAGGGTGTAAGAATCCTGATCAAAGCTGCTAGCACGACACTTGACAAAATGGAAGCAAGAACGACGTAGACCCATAATAGCGGCGTGTTCTCAAGAAACAAAAATAAGCAGGGTCCAACCAGTGTCCCGTTAAAACCATATAACCCGGCATCGATATCATCTTCAGAAAAACCTAATAAGTACGCTGTAACCGTACTCGTTACAACACCGACTGTAGCCGCAAGTCCGGCGGTTAAACCGCCGATATAAAGCGCGATTAAAAAAATTAATCCGGTTACAGCATTACCGCAAAAAAATACTTGACCTACACCCCTTAAGACTACTCGAATAGGCTTTGGCAACGCCATGTCTATTTTCATTGACCATTGCATTATATTTATCTCCGAATGATTTTCTATCGAAAAATTTTTTTCAAGAACAAAACATCACTATCAACAAATCTCTTGCTCGTAAATACTGTAAACAATGCTAATAACAAGAATGCATTTGCTTTATTGAATTTTCACTTCTTCCAGCAAACCCTGCTTGACTATAAAATCAATAACTTCCTGAACACCTTGACCTGTGCGTAAATTGGTAAAAACAAATGGGCGTTCTCCACGCATTCTTTTTGCATCGCTTGCCATGACATCTAAATTTGCTCCTACGTACGGCGCCAGATCAATTTTGTTAATGACAAGTAAGGCCGAGCGTGTTATTCCCGGACCACCTTTGCGGGGTATTTTTTCGCCTGCGGCCACATCAATTACATATATCGTTAGATCGGAGAGTTCGGGACTGAAGGTCGATGCCAGATTATCGCCACCGGATTCAACCAGGACAAGATCAAGATTTGGAAATTCCTGAGTGATGCGCGCTATTGCCTCAAGATTAATCGATGCATCTTCTCTAATTGCGGTATGCGGGCAACCACCGGTTTCAACGCCGATTAATCGTTCCGCCGGCAGCGCATCCGCGCGTAATAAAATTTCAAGGTCTTCCTTCGTATAAATATCGTTGGTAATAACCGCCATTTCATAGTGATCGCGCATCCGTTTGCTTAACACTTCGCACAGGGCCGTTTTACCTGACCCAACCGGTCCACCGATTCCAACACGTAGCGGGTTAGATGTATTTGTCATTCTATATTCCAGGATAATTGTTTATGAACGATAAACTCTGCTATATTGTACTTCATGCTGCATCGAGAGTATGGATAAACCAGGTGCCCAATTGGACAATTCATTATCTGGCAGATTCTGTGCACGATGCGCTACTGTTTCAATTTTCGGATGGAGAGAAAGCAGTAACCGCTGACCTGAAACCTGACCGAGCGGGACAGATTTTACACATACCAGCACCTGATTCTCGACAATGGAAAATAATAATCCCAGCATTGCCGCCTCATGTGAAATCTCCAATGCAATCGCTGCATAGGCAAAAGCAGTCGGCAATGGAACTTCAGCTTGATTTGACATGATCTTTTGCAATGATTTATCAGCAATTCTTAGGTCTAGAACTAACTTGTTCAGCGAATACCCCATTTGAATGGTTTCGGCACGAAACTCATTTGTGTCACGGGCCGCAAGAAAACGTTCTGTCCAGCAAGTAACACTCTTTTCATCGCGATTTGAAAATGCCTTTAATAAGCGCCAGAATATGGGAGCCTCAAAATCGGCTACTATCGATAAAGATTCTGCAATCCAGGCATGCGCAGATTCTTCATCCTTAACATCGCCATTTTCAATGGCCGCCTCCAGTCCTTGAGAATAGGTATATGCCCCAATCGGTAGCGATGGACTGACCAGCTGGAACAACCGAAGTAGCTCTGTGTTTTGTTTCTCGCTAACCATTTTTACTTCGAACGCTTTATATTTTTTTCTATGAATTGAAGAAAACTGAATGCATTATTAAGCGATTTATTAAAACCCATCTTAACGTAGATTTTGTTGATCACTATAGTTGTTCACGTAAAGCTATAAATTCAGTAGTAATGCTCTGTTTTATTTCGTTTTATCATGTCAACACTCGCTACAGATAACCAGTAAAAGGACAATTCTGAGTCCTTTTACCGGCGGGTATACATAATATGCACAGTTTTAAAATATTAAAATAAGAAATACCGTTGCGCTAGTGGAAGCGTATCAGCAGGCTCACATGTCAGCAGTTCACCGTCGGCACGGACTTCATAGGTTTCTGGATCGATTTCCATTTTAGGCGTTGCACCATTGTGGATCATATCCTTTTTGCGCAAACCTCGAGTGTTTTTAACTCCGATCAATGGCTTCTCGGTTTGAAGCTGATCGACCAAGCCTGCCGCCAAAGAGGCTTCAGAGACAAATGTATAGCAGGTGTTCCTAAGCGCTGTTCCATAGGCCCCAAACATGTATCGATAGTGAACAGGTTGAGGAGTGGGAATTGAAGCATTCGGATCGCCCATCAGTGAAGCAGCGATCATACCACCTTTCAGCACCATTGATGGCTTGGCGCCAAAGTGTGCGGTCCTCCACAGTACTAAATCGGCATATTTGCCAACTTCAATCGATCCTACCGCATGTGAAATACCGTGGCATATTGCCGGATTAATCGTATATTTTGCGATATAACGTTTGACTCTAAAATTATCGTTTCTGGCGGAATCTTCTTTGAGTGCGCCGCGTTGTACTTTCATTTTATGTGCAGTTTGCCAGGTTCTGGTAACGACCTCACCGATACGCCCCATCGCTTGAGAATCTGATGCCATCATGGAAATGGCGCCGATATCGTGCAAAATATCCTCTGCTGCGATGGTTTCTTTACGGATACGTGATTCTGCAAACGCCACATCTTCAGGAATACTTGGACTTAAGTGGTGACAAACCATGAGCATATCCAGATGCTCGTCCAGTGTATTGCGGGTATAGGGACGTGTTGGATTGGTCGATGACGGCAATACATTCTCAAGTTCAACAACTTTCATAATATCTGGTGCATGTCCACCACCCGCGCCTTCGGTATGAAACGTGTGGATTGTTCTATCCTTGAATGCTTTGATTGTATTCTCCAGATAACCGCCCTCATTAATCGTATCAGTATGAATGGCGACCTGCACATCCATTCTGTCGGCAACCGACAGACAATTATCTATTGCGGCGTAGGTCGTGCCCCAGTCCTCATGCAGCTTCAAGCCACATGCACCGGCCAGTACCTGCTCTTCGTTCGGCGTCGGCAAACTGACATTTCCTTTGCCAAAGAATCCGGTATTCATAACCATTCCATCAGAAGCTCTCAGCATGGATTGAATATGCCATGGACCAGGAGTACAGGTTGTAGCTAATGTTCCGACGGCGGGACCGGTGCCACCACCTAACATTGTGGTAATACCATTCATCATCGCATCTTCTTCCTGTTGTGGACAGATAAAATGAATGTGGACATCTAAAGCACCCGCTGTAAGTATCTGCCCTTCACATGCAATAATTTCTGTAGCAGCACCGATAGCCATCGTTACACCGGGTTGTATATCAGGATTACCCGCTTTACCGATAGCGGCAATTCTGCCGTTTTTTATACCAACGTCTGCTTTAACAATGCCCCAATGATCAATAATGATCGCGTTGGTAATCACTGTATCCATGACGTCCGCATGATTACGTTGCGACTGTCCCATCCCGTCACGGATAACTTTACCACCACCAAATTTAACTTCTTCTCCATATGTGGTGTAATCATTTTCAATTTCTATAAACAGTTCCGTGTCTCCCAGACGAACCCTGTCTCCGGTTGTTGGGCCCATCATTTCGGCGTATGCCTGGCGCGAAATTTTAAAACTCATTTTTTCTGCTCCCCTTGATTGTTTTTCCTGTGGTTGTTTATCCTCTGATTGTTTTTTATCAGCGGTTTGACTAAACAAGCGAGCCCATAACTTTTTGGTTAAATCCATAGACTATTCTGCTCCCGGCTAGATCAACTAGCTCAACGGTACGTTCCTGACCTGGTTCAAATCGAATCGCTGTGCCCGCCATAATATTCAATCGCATGCCATACGCCTCTTGCCGATCAAAATTTAGTGCTGAATTCACTTCATAAAAATGAAAATGCGAACCAATTTGTACTGGACGATCACCAGCATTGGTAACCCGGATAGTTTTGGTACGGCGACCAGCGTTCAATTCAATTTCACCTGCTTCGATAATGGTTTCTCCTGGGATCATGCTCATCTTCTCCTTCTATGAGTGGTTAGGATATTGGATTATGAACGGTTACCAGCTTGGTACCATCCGGAAACGTTGCTTCAACCTGTATGTCGTGGATCATTTCAGGAACTCCTTCCATGACATCTGCACGCGTTAGTACGCGCGCGCCTTCAGACATTAATTCGGCTACTGTCCGTCCATCACGAGCACCTTCCAGAACGGCGCATGTAATCAATGCAATTGCTTCGGGGTAATTCAGTTTTACACCGCGTGCCTTGCGTCTCTCCGCAAGTAACCCCGCAGTAAATATTTGAAGTTTATCTTTTTCTCTTGGCGTTAAGTCCATAGTCTTCTCCTCAGTAATAGCTCATCAAAAAAGCTTGGGTTAAAAATATATACTGAGATTACCAACGTGCCGGTATTCTCTAGGTATTCCACATGCGCGGCACTTCTGCTTTACGTCCAAGTAAAGCTGGTCGCAAATTGTGCCAAATCTTCAACATGACTTTGCGTGCAACTTCACTCGTGTCTCCTAGATAACGGGCCACTAAAACGGATTTCACTTGCGAGATCCCGACATACCCGGAGCCGTTTGCGATAGTGCTTGCATCTTCGCGCAATGTTTGAATTAAATCGTTCGAAGGCGTCTTATCACTAACCGCGATCAGTGTTGCACAAACTGTCTTGCCGGCTAATATGAGCGGACTTCTGGTACCGTCACTTCCGCCGACTAAATTGAGTTGCTCATGCCAAATCAACTTATCGTCACGGCTTATATTGACCTGCTGCCTGATTCGACCGTCAGTAAAAGACTCGCCAAAAGCGGTACGGCCAAAGCAAAATATTTCACACCCTATATAAGTTGAATTTTTTGCCAGAGTCACGTTATGATCGAGTTCCACATGTGCATGATCAAAAAATATCGTTTCTTGCGGCAACCATTCGAGCGAACCACCGGTTTTGATATCAAGTTGCACACGTTGATATGAAACATGGCCATTTGCTTTGTACCATTTTGCTGCGCCCGGTGTCGTTATCTGTACATTTGCATCAGTATCGGCATAGCTGGAGATTTCAAGTCTGTCGCCACCAACCACGCCTCCCGGTGGATGCACGATGACAACATGGCATACCTCAGGACCTTCGGGATAAAAAGGTTTTTGTACGTATAATTGGCCAAAATGATCGCGCCCAACTAATCTGCATTTTCCTTCTTCCTTTCTGAATGCTAGCGAAATGCTTGCGTCAGGCTTTGTATCTGTCGTTGAGAACACCAGATTATGTTGCTGCTGTGATTTATTGTCGCGTTTTGAATCTTGTGATATGTGCGCTGTACTCAGCTTGTTCATTGGTGGAACAAGCGAATTTTGTTCGGATATTTTTTTTTTGTGGATATTAGAATACATGGAAGATCGATATGCTTGATTTGTGTAAGTGAATTTTTGTAAACACATTCAGTGCATTTGACAACCCCTGAAAACAATTGCTTCTTCAATTATCTTTCGAGTCAAACCTTACTCTCAATTATGTCCAAAGTAAACAAATAAAATACAAAAACTTACATAAATTTTTGTATGATTTTTTTTGAGTTCTTCATACTCAAAATAGTCAGGTGTTCTCTCGGATGGAAATTGCAGTCAGCCCATCAAAATAGATTTTTAATGGGCTGACAATAAGCCGACTAAATTTGTATCTGGAATGACAGTTTAAATACATTTACTTTTTCACCAAATGCATCAGGTGCATAATTCAAGCCTTTGGTAAACAAGTCCCCATACTGGTAATACGCTGATATGCGCGCATTGAAACCGTCAATAATATAATTCACACCACCCTCGACTTCTTCACGGTTACTGCTGTTATCAGGCTGAACGCTGGTATATCTGCCATAGGGCTGGAATTGACCAATTCCGATTTTGGTGGGAATCAAATACAATCCGGTAACGGTCCAGGATTGCCCATCAAAAATACAAAAACAATCCGGATCAGCGAAAGCTCTTGTGTCATAGTTTGCATAAAACTTCTTGTATTCGCCGTTAACAGTAAACACACCGAGATTCTCGGGAAGTACTTTCTCAAACAACACATCTGTGACCAGACCAAGAAAATCGCCTCGACTGGCTACGGAACCTGCCCCGTTATTCTGATAAGCAAAACCAAAAGCCACAGCAAGAATATCGCCGGCTGTGCCGTAATAGGTACTGCTGGTATAGTAACCTGGATTATTTTCAGGATTCAAGAAATTATAGGTTACACGACCTGCCCATTTTACGTCATCTCCTTGATTGGGGCCCAGATTATTCTTTGAAGACAAACCTCTGTAAACACCGCCTGCATAGCTGAGCGTACCAGGAACAAATCTTGGCTCGACGCTTCCCCAGATTGTGCCGCCATCATCACGGCCATACCGTCCTGCGCCCCCGGCACCAAAATGGGTACTAAAGTCACTCGGAAAGAAAGGCGTTTTAAAAGGGTCGTGGGTAGCCTGGAAATAAGGACCGCTCAATTCTCCACGTTCAGTTGGTACCAGCATGCGTCCGCCCCAAATATTGAAATGACTGTTATATTCAAATTTACCAACCGCATCCAGCACCGTAAATAGGATTTTAGGGCTGTCACCTGGATGGGTATTATTACACCAGAAACATTCGGTATTAAATTCGAATTTGATATAGCGGTGAATCTGACCATTGACGTAGATACGGGCATTGTCATTGCTGTAACGATCCCGATAATTATTCTGCGCATTTTGCGCCCACACGCCCGAACCCCGATAACCGGCACCTATTGTCAACCACCGATAGTCATCATACTCCATTCGAAATTTGAATTTATCAAAGCCGACTTTTACGTCACCTATTTTGGCATGGTTGGCTTTGAAGTCATTGCCCCGAAGCCACCAGTCAAGTTTTTCTCTGTCACCAACATCACCTGCTCTGTCACCAACACCACCTGTTTCGTCATGACCGGGATCGGGTTTAAAGTCATCCGCATGGGCGTTCGACATTAGAACTGTGATAATCAATAAAACCATTGCCAAAACAAAGGTGAGATAGTTGCTCTTTGGTCTATTATCTAAACTAAAGCCGTCCGGCTTACTTCCCAGAATGCTACCGTCAGGCCTGGATTCGCGGTACGTCCGCTCAATATTAATCTTCATTCATAAATCTCCCTTTAATTGATGATGACAGATAGAACACAAGCACTTTGAGGAAATTAAGCAAAAAATTGTTATCAACAGTTTTTCTAAGAAGCATGCATGTCAAGGATGGAACAAAACTGACAGTTTCAGCCGACAGACATCACACAAATCAATTTTAGATTGCGTTGAACATATTTGTTATTGCTGCTGAATATAGCGCTAAAATTTTTTAAAGTAAATATTAAATATCAAAATAATACAAGACACTATACAGCCACATCAGTAAACATATTTCTAATCCTGGCTGCAGAACCGCTTACTCATTTTTTGTTGGCGTTCCATCGGCATCGATTCGTGTGCGATGTCTGTTGTCACGCGGATGGGAATGAATCAAATTGCCGTGGCGGTGCATATTGACTTGCAACATTCTTTTTTCCCGAACATGCCTGATTAAAACGGCGAAACAGAATATCAGCGCACCAAACAAAACAATGGTTGCACCCGATGCTATGTTAAACGCATAACTGAAGTACATGCCGCCAATCCCGATCAAGGCACCAACAGCAACAGAATATAATTGCATTGCGCTAAAACTATCCGTCATCATGCGCGTTGTCATTGCAGGGATTATTAAGGTAGCCGCTATCATTGTTACGCCAACGATGTTCATGGAAATGATAATGGACAGTGTCAGCAGCAGTGCAAATAATAATTGCACAACTTCTGTTTTAATACCAAAAATCTGCGCTGCTTCGTTATCGAAAGTTGAAAAAAGTAGCGGCCTGTACATAAAAAACATCATTGTCATCGTCAATGCAGTAACCAATCCAATCAGAATCAAATCGAAATCCGTAATACCAAGAATGTTGCCAAACAAAACAGAATCAAGACTCCGATTCAAAGAGCGTTGTTGACTGATGATAGCTACCCCCAGGGCAAACATAGCGGTTGTTACAATACCAATAGCCGCATCGGACTTAATATTTTTATTTTTCGTCATCTGATTAATCAATAGTGCTGCAACCAAGCCCATGGCACCTGCGCCGACATAAAAATTAAAGTTGAACACAAATCCAATGACCGCACCGCCAAATGCTGCATGTGATAAACCATGCCCGACATAGCTCATGCCTCGTAAAACAACATGCACGCCAATTAATCCACACAAAGCTCCGACCATGGCTGCAGCCAGTAAGCCGTGACGGAAAAAAGCGTAATTGAGCGGTTCGAGAAAAAATTGCATTGATTCGATTAAGGATCATGATTTAGTTTTAAAGGCGTACTATTGGCGATCAAATAATAGTCACCATGCTTGATAATGATGATATCGCTGCCGTATGTTTTACCCAGGATCTCATTGGTAAAAATATCGCCAGGACGACCTTCTGCAACCACCCCATGATTAAAGCAAATTACCCAGGGCAGATGCGAGGCAACAGCATTGAGATCATGCGTTGTCAGCAAAATCGTCATGCCTTGACTGTTAATGTCGCCAAGTAGGTGCAGCACTTCGTGCTGGGTCTTGATATCCACACCGGAAGTCGGTTCGTCAAGTACTAACAATTGTGGATTATTGATCAGTGCGCGCGCCAGAAATGCGCGTTGGCGCTGCCCTCCTGAAGTATGCGCGATATGCTGGTGCAAGCAATTATAAATACCCAGTTTTTCAGCTAGATCATAAATTTGTTCCCGTTCTTCTTTACTTTTCCATGGCAAAAGGCGCTTGTTGGTATAAAGTCCCATCATGATGACTTCCTCCACGGTAACAGGAAAACTCCAGTCGACGCTTTCAAGCTGGGGAACATAGCCGATTTTTCTACCGCATACTTCATTGACCGGTCTTTTGTTTAAAAAGACTTTTCCGGAAAATACAGTTTGGGTACCCAGAATAGTTTTCAACAGGGTTGTTTTGCCACAACCTGTGGGGCCCACTATACCGGCAAATTGACCCGCATGAATTTTAAGTGATAAATTCGAAAATACGACGGTACTCTCATAACCGGCTGTTACATCAACCAAGTTAATCGCAGGATTCATCCTGCTTTTTTACTGTACAAGATTGCTGGTATCGACATGTGCCGCACAATCCGGATTTCCTCCAAGCGCTTCCGACATTATCGTCATGTTATTAACCATCATGCCAATAAAAGAATCGTTGGGTTTCTCAGGCAACTCGTCATCTGATAATTCATCAACAAAATTAGCGCCTGATTCACGTGCAATCTGTTCCATAATTTTGCTTGGAAATACTTCCGATCCAAAAATAGCCGGAATTTTTTCATGCCTGATTTGCTCGATAATACGTATTACCTCACGAGGGCCAGGTTCAGTAAAACTTGCCGGCTGGATAGCTGCAATCACTTTCATACCATAGCGTGGCGCGAAATAAGCAAAGGAGTCGTGATACGTGACCAGCTTCCGGTTATTTTCCGGAATAGATTTTACGCATGCAAAAATCGCTTCATCCAGTTGTTTTAATTTGGCAAGGTAGACCGAAGTATTGTCTGTAAAAGCATCCTTGTGTTGTGGGCTAAGTTCAACCAGGCGGTCGCGAATAATTTCTGCGTACTTCATTGTCAAAGCGATATTAGGCCAGAGATGGGGATTGGGGTGACCGTGTTCGCGCGGAAAACTAAAATCATATTGCCATTCTTCCTCTCGCAGAACGCTGTTACCCAAATGTACAATGGTAACGTCGGCTTTTTTAACTTTTTCAGCCAGCTTAATCGTGGGTATTTCCAGGTCCAGGCCATTCACAAAGATAATATCTGCAGCAGCCAACGTTTTTGCATCCGCTGGTATGGGTTCAAAAGTATGCGAATCCATTCCATTTGGAACAATTCCAACCACGTGCACACTAGCGCCGCCTATATTTTCCACAATATTGGTAATAGGTGGCACCGTTGTAGCAATACGTATCTTTCTGTCCGGTTCATCAGCATATACATGGTTTAGTACCCAAAAAAAAGCGAGGGATACCAGCAATTTATGTGCATATAGTTGCGATCTTTTCATAGCTATCGTTTTATTGGTTTTTTGCTAAACAGTATTACGTTCTCTCTCAAGATCCTTTGGTGTCAATTCCTCGATGTATCTTCTGGCGTGTCGGAATTGGAGCAAGCGGCCCATGCGAATGGCTATGGTTATGGCCGTGGTCGTGGTCGTGGTCGTGATCACCATGATGGTGATGCCCACCAGCACTATAGGCTCCAGATTCCGGTTCGAACTGCGCATCTTCTTCGACAACTGTAGCGCCCAGTCCTTCCAGCATTTCTTTCAACACACTGTCTTGGTTGATACGCAAAAAACCATCGGCTACCTGTGTCATCGTATGGCGGTTTCCAAGATGAAATGCGCAACGCAAGAGGTCATGTGGTGTATTGCAAGTGATACGGTAGGTTGGTTCATTTGCGGAAACAATCTGAACAACTCGTCCATCATCACTGCTAAGCAGGTCATTATTACGTAGCACAGTGCCTCTTTGGGTAAAAATGGCCACTTCCTCTCCTGACGCCAATGCAGTACGCAGCCGGCTATTTTCACGTAACTCATAAGGGAGCACCAGTTGGGCATAAATCGAATCAGTATGTGCCACTTTAGCATTCAATATAAGCATTAATATTCCTTTCGGTTTAAGAAGAATTTCAAGATATTAGTGACATTTAAAACAAAGCTTTGTGTTGATGTTGTTAAACAGTCATCAAAACAAAAAATAAGTCGTACGGTTTATATAAACAGGCGTAAGCAGGTAATTGTCAAATTTCAATGGACTCAAAAAATAAAATGGTAGAAAATTTATTACGATTCAGAATGCTGGATTTCTTCTGCAATAAAGTTAAACCATCTCGTTAATTTTTTGAATTTTTTTCTGTGCGAAAGACTCCCGGATATATAAAATTAAAATAACCGACGGCTGAAAGTAGCTTTTAAGTCTCAAAAAACCTCTTTTTTACACCTTAATCAGTGTATTCCAAGTTTTAATCGATTAGGAATTCATAAAAAAGACTGACGCCGAGCATTTTTCTCAAGCTGATCAGATTCTGGTTTAAAGAGCGTGCCGCGTTTCTATCGCTCATGATTCCTCTTTAGGAATGACCAGCACCGGCTGCTTGGCCAGTCTTAACACTTTCTGCACGGTGCTGCCAATAAATAAATTCCCCAGTGCGCCACGGCCCTGCCCGGTCATCACAATCATATCAATCGCATGGTCATCAGCATATTTGCATATTTCTGATGCAACATCTTCATTGCTAATCACCACATCAGTATTCACCTGCTTACCGGAAAAATTTTGATTCGCAATAGCATCGAGTTCCTCTTTCGTTCGTTTCAAGACGTCATCGCGATATTCCTGAACAGCATTTGGGTTGGGCATTTGTTTTAATAGATCAGGCGGCACGTCTCCAGTCTGGACAACGCTCAGAATGGTAATCTGATTTCCTTGCATTTTGGAAGCGTAAGTTAATGCAGCAAATGAAACAGTTGAAAAATCTGTAGTCACTAATATTTTTTGAGATTCCATATGACCCAATCCTTATTAACAAGTTGAAAATTGTGCTCTCGAAATCAAACAACTTCTATATAAATTCCTTCTTTAAGGATAATTGTGCAACCTTAGTACACATTTAGCCGCACAAATAACGGCTATATACATATCAAAGCTTCATTTATGCTGGTACAAATTTCTAAATAGCTGGACTACCTTGTATTCTTCCATAAAGATAACAGATCATAAAAATAACCTATCATGCCAACGCAGCTTACGTAACCGTTTTATGAATCTCAATAGTAAACTCCATCTGATGTAATACTGTCAAGATTTTATAAAATAAAATCAATCTAATGACATTATTGTAATACGATTTAAAAATTTGATTTATATGTAAATGATTAAGAAGTAACAACTTGGTTTTCTGTGATTGCTATAGAGGTAATGGGCGCTCAATTTTTCAACTATAAGTCTAGCAGCAGCTCTAAATAGTCTGTTTTTGACGTAAGGTTGGTTTGGAGTAGCCAAACAAATTTAAAAAAAGATTCTAAAAAATCTATATGTGACAATTCTGCCAGTCGTGCACGTGCTTTAGCGAGCATTGGCGGGCGTAAATTGAATAAAAATAGCCGGTTAAAAATACCTGTTAATCCGCAGGTCCCAGGTTCGAGCCCTGGTCGGGGAGCCAACCAAATTGAAGCTTTATCAGACTCAGCAGTATTCCCCCGAATTCGCAACGTGATCAAATCGTGACATCGGCATGACTTTGCTGTCACGTGTCGACTCAATTCTGGATGCAGCAAACGCCAGATTATCGGTTACAAACTTGGCGTAACGATCCACCATATTCCTCGACTTCCAGCCGCCCAGGTCTTTCAGTTCATCGCAGCTTGTACCAGCCTGCCGATGCCAAGAAGCCCAGGTATGCCGTAAATCATGAAAGCAGAAATCTTCAATGCCTGCTTTTTTAAGTGTGTTTCCCCAAGCCGTATTGGTTAAGTATCAACGGATAGGGTTGCCGCGATAGTTGAAACAGTATTGTTGATACTTGCCGACCTGTTCCGTTAATACAGTGATTGCATCCTTATTCAATGGAGCAGGACTTGGGGTCGCTAATGAAGAAAATAAGAACTACTTTTGGGACTATTGTTCACAAAAACAGAAATTATTAATTATGGACCTGACACCTCCATTGCTGCCGACGGGGGCATAAGGGATTAAATGTAATTTTTATCTTAACCAACCCATCTTTTCTATCTTGATTTTCATTTCTATTGTATAGACAATAATTGTCATTGGTGATATCGCTGCCTTTTAGTTTTAAAAGCAGTTTTCGTCCAAAAATTTCCAATAAATTAGACATTTACAAGAAGGAACAAATGGACTCGCCAAAACAGCAATTGCAGCAATTTTCATCAAATATTCCACCTGTTCAGGTTACGCTAAAGCAGGCTTTCTGGTATTGGTTAAAACTGGGATTTATCAGTTTTGGTGGTCCGGCTGGACAAATCGCCATCATGCATCAGGATTTGGTCGAACGTAAACGCTGGATTTCGGAGCGCCGTTTTCTCCATGCGCTTAACTATTGCATGATGCTTCCTGGTCCTGAAGCGCAGCAGCTTGCAGTCTATATCGGCTGGTTAATGCACCGGACATGGGGTGGAATCATCGCGGGGTTATTGTTCGTCTTGCCTTCCCTGTTTATCTTGATTGCCCTTTCGTGGGTCTATATCGCCTTTGGCGATGTTTCCCTGGTTGCGGGACTGTTTTATGGCATAAAACCAGCAGTAACCGCGATTGTGGTACAGGCAGCTTATCGCCTCGGCTCACGCACACTCAAAAATAACTGGTTATGGGCTATTGCGGCTGCTTCGTTTGTTGCGATCTTTACGTTAAATATTCCTTTTCCTGTTATCGTCGCCAGTGCGGCGTTGATCGGTTATGTTGGCGGACGAATCATGCCGGAAAGCTTCAAAACGGGTGGCGGCCATAAGGGAACAAACATATCTTATGGCGCTTCACTGATTGATGACCATACTGCGAAACCGGAACACGCACATTTCTCATGGTCGCGGCTACTCATCGTGATAACTACAGGTGGGGTATTGTGGTCACTACCCATGGCGTTACTGACTATCAATTACGGGTGGGATCATACGCTGACTCAAATGGGATGGTTTTTCACCAAAGCTGCTTTGCTGACTTTCGGGGGAGCCTATGCTGTATTGCCCTACATTTATCAAGGTGCTGTCGGGTTTTATGGCTGGCTCACACCGACGCAAATGATTGATGGCTTGGCACTTGGTGAAGCTACACCTGGCCCGCTGATTATGGTGGTAGCTTTCGTGGCTTTCATCGGTGGATATGTTAAAGCGCTGTTCGGGCCGGATATGTTGTTTCTGGCGGGCACCGTTGCAGCCGTGCTGGTTGTATGGTTTACATTCTTGCCATCATTTATTTTTATCCTTGCGGGAGGGCCGCTGGTTGAATCTACCCATAACGACTTAAAATTCACAGCGCCGCTGACAGCAATCTCGGTTGCTGTGGTTGGCGTCATTATCAATCTGGCCTTATTCTTCGGATACCATGTTCTATGGCCTCAAGGTTTTTCCGGAAACTTCGACTGGATATCAGCGATTATTGCGCTAATGGCGCTTATCGCGTTGTTTCGCTTTAAACGAAATGTCATTGAAGTCATAGCGGTTTGTGCGATTGCTGGCCTTTTCCTGGAAATTTTCATCTGAACTACTACCGGCCTGGCGCAGGTGGGTTCCCGAGAATGGCTGGAAGCCGTTAATCTTTGTCTGAGTGCTGTTCCAAATACTGCAGTATGTCCACCTGAAAGCGGAGGTTTAAGACCAAGAAGCATAACAATAAATTTCAAAAGTCTGCCGACACAATCCATTTATGGATAGTATCTGCCAGCCAGTCTGGTTGGTCTAGCGGCAAATCATGGCCAGCGGTATCATGCTGTACATACTTTGTATGCAAAGCCTGCGCCAGTTTAACGCTACAGCGGTAATCGACCAATCTATCCTTCCTGCTGGCAACCACAAGCACAGGTTGTTTTAGGCAGGGGGTAAAAGCAAACTTGATGGCAGCCATGCACTGATTTCTTGCATTTGCAAATGAAACCGGATTTTGCCGTTGCCACTTTTGCCACATAGCAAGCAATGCGGCGTCGTTACCATGTTTATTTGACGTCAGTGCCAGAATATCACCCTCCCGTTGCATCGGTGAATGAAAAAGCATTTTTACTAGATATGGCCAGGCCAGCAATCGCAAGCGGTGATAACTCGGAGATAATTGTCCAATACTGGAGTTGATCACAACTGCGGCTTCGATTTCTTCCGGGTATCGTGTCATCCAGTCGACGGCAATCATGCCACCCATGGAGATCGCAATCAGTTTGAGTTTTTGACGAATGGCAATTTGTTTACGCAGCGCTTCAGTCATGCCGGAAACTGTATTAGGGCTGTTCAAGTGATTGAGGCGACCATTTCCAGGAATGTCTGGTGTGATAATGTCTGCACCGGGAAAACGCTGCTGAAATAGAGTCGGAAATATGCCCCAGTGCCTTGCATCGCGCAGCAAGCCACGTATCAATACAAATTTTGCATTATTTTTCATACCACAGAGCGAGTGCAAGTTTTTCCATTTCAGGCGATTGGCTTTTATTGAGCCAATTTTCATACGACAAAGTCGCATGCAGCAAAAAATCCAGCAGGATAAGATGGCTTCTTAATACCCGTCTAAGACGATGCGGTTTCATTGGGTGGTAGAGTCCCAATAATTGCCTGATTTGAATTGGATTTTTTCGTACCCAACGCCAGGATCCCATTTCCAGCGTTAATGGTAAAAATGTATTGCCACGCTCTAGTGATTGCAAATAAAGGAAATCCCATAAGTCACCGTGAACCAGATAGTGTTTTGATTGCGGCTCAAACAGATATTCCTGATTCGGATAGGTCTGCATAAAAAGCTTTCGCAGATAATAGACCTCCTTGATGTGCCTGATTGGCTCAAGCCGGCTTCGTGCATACGGAAACCAGATCTGATTGCGGTAACCAAAACCCGAATGACAGTCAAGCACAATACTAAACGGCGCGGGAAAAACCTCCCGTGTAATGAAATCGCACAGCGCCTGCGCTTCCGGTTGCATGGGCATACCCGATTTTCCACGATACCATGGCAGCAACGGCGAAATCCGGTGCCCGCCACCGAGCCAAATTGTTTTTTCCTGACTGTCGATTGGCGCATTGCGCATCAGATCGATGCCTTGCCCATTGGATCGCGTGTTGTTGTACATGCCGACCGGATTGACCAGTGGCAAAATATGGATGCGTACTCTTTGCATGAGATCGAGGGTAACCTGGTCCCATTCCAGGCGTTCAAGCAATCCCTCCATAAACGTAACCACCACTTGCGTACCGATACGTTCCAGCCCATGAATACCCGCTACAAATGTGATACATGGCACATCCTGGACAAGATTGCCCAGACTCAGCGCGTATATCGGCAACAAATCATCTTCGCAAGGTACATAACATAGCACCTTGCTGGACAAATGCGCTGAATTACTCCATTTGGTAATCGTCTCAATATGTTTCAGTTCCGGGAGTTGCCTGGATGTCGAATAGGCCATGTAGTTTTTGTTAGCCTAAAGTCTGTAAAAAAAGTATCGGAAAATCATTATTTTTTCATCATACCATTCATGAATGTAGACTTCATTGTTCACAAAAATGTCATCAAAATTTAATATTCAGACATCTTGTCAGGAAGGTCTTTACACAGGTAGTCACAAGTAAGTAAGCAAGAATGAATTTGAACTGGCAGGATTAAAGTCGCTGAACATAGAGAGCTAATTTGACTTTGGTTACTCGCCCTATGTTTCTTCAAATAAAAAGCCATCCTGAATGCCATGCCCGGAAAAGGAGACATTCTCATCAGACAAGATACGGATCGATTATGGCAGACCAAAAAATACCGGCATCATTTATTGTCTAATATTTAGATGGCAGTACACTATCAGCTTGCAGGTTTTACGAGACAGAATCAGCAAAATCGGCTGTATCGCTTCGTTACTTATTTCTTTGGCGAACAAATGTTGTTTAACAGCGTAATGGCAGAAATTCGTTTTTCCTGAGGCCCCCGCCTCGCCTGATCATATACTTCGTCAATATATAATACGTTTTCTTTAATACGAGCGTGTACAGTGTATGCGTCGAAACCGAAATCTGCGCCGAAATTAATCCAGTCGAGCGGTATGGTAAATTCCACGCCGCGGTTTATGCGTCTGACGCTAAAGCCGGCGTGTTCGTTGTTTATTCCAGATTTTTTGAATGTTATTGATGTTAACTGTTTTTCCGGGTGGAGTCCGCCCTCATAAACCTGTATTGATTCTTTTGTTTCTTTGTTTAACGAGATAATCAGTGCATACGTTTTTTCATGCAGAATATTTAACAATATATAATCGCTATTTTTCCCGCTAACCCGCTCACCTTTGGTTTGCACCTGGAATATCAGGTGATTATCTTCAGATACATCAGTGGTTACACGCAAAATATCCAGCTCGGGTGGCAGGGAATTATCCATAAACGAAATAATGATGCGAGGGTCGGCTTCAATTTGCATCGCGGACACAGGCGCGGTTATCAAGAAAAACGACACAATCAGCATGAAGGTCTTTTTCATGATTAAAATAACTCCCTGCTTTCATGAAACAGTTTCGCTACGCTGGCAGCATCTTTAACTGCATCGAACATGACCTTGATTCTGCCTTCAGGGTCAATTAAAAACGCTGTTGTACTATGATCAACCTGATAATGTTCCATATTACCTTCGTTCTTGGTTAAGAAGGACGCTTCGACACCGAATGTAGCCTTAAATCGCTCCAGTTCTTCATCTTCGAAGCGAAGATAGGATATGTCCGAACCAAACCGCTCTGTGTAGTTTGCTAACGCGGCTTCGCTGTCTCTATCGGGATCGATTGAAACAAATGTGCCGTTTAGTTTGATTTGTTCGGCATTAGCAGCGTCAATCAGCATGGCTAAATTCCCAAGTGAAGTTGGGCAGATATCCTTGCAGCGGGTAAATCCGAAAACCACCAGTTGCCATTGCACATTTTCGTTTGCATGCGCATGTTTTAATTGCGCAATGGTTTCAGCTTGAAGCGGCACGGGACGCGGCAAAACTAATGGCGCAGCGGTTACACTGTTTTGTATCAGCAATAACGCACTCGCAGCGACAACAAAGGTATAACACTTTTGAAAAAACCGATTTTTCAATTGAGTATCTCCTTATCGATCATTTTAGTCGTGGTTTATTATAGCGTTTAAACGACCCACCGTTTTTGCCAATGAACTGAAATTCACCGGGAAATAGGATGGGCCGGAAAAAACGGTTTTCTAGCGATTAACGAATGCTACCCGCTGAGAATAGGCCGTGCGGCATAACCAGACCGTCTGCTGGACCCCATACTTTGACAATGGTGTCGGTAAGCGTATCCAGTTTGAGTACATAACCAGATACCCAGCTTGCAATAATCAGGTAACGATCATCTGCAGATGGGCTGATGGTATGCGCAACTGAATAACCTGCTGGCAGCTCAGCACCTGGTTTTAATCGTTTCAAAAATTTGGGTTTATAACGATCGGTTATATCCCAAACAGAAATATAGCCATCTTTGCCAGAAATAAAAGAGCCTTCTTCGGTAGGAGCAATCGAATCTTCCTCGGCCAGATAGAGTTTGCCGTTAGCAACCGTCAAATCTGAAGGTGAACGGAATACACCCTTGCCATTTTTATGGTTTGTATGGCTGATAATTTTCGCTGCAGTGCCCTCATGCGTATCCAACAACCACACGCTCGGTGGAATGATTTTATTCGTGGTCGACGGAGTCAATGAAGTTTTGTCAAATTGCATAGAAGCCGTCAGTGCGAACCGCTCATCCAGCCAGTAGACATAGTGTGTAAAAGCAGCTTGGCGTTTTTCATTACCCAGCTTAATTTGGCCCACCACCTGTAAATCACCGGTTTCTCTGTTGGGCTCGTAGACGTCAATAAAGCTATTGTCAAAGTAGTATCCGGTGCCGAGACCAAGCGTACCTGAATTGTTAAAGGTAACACCATGTGTTTGTTCCGTATATCCAGGGATAGTAATCGGACTGACTGCTGCAAAAGAATTGGTTTCAAGATCGATCACGTGAATTTTATCCGCTGACCATTCAGCCACATACGCATAATTAGTGTTTGGCAACAATGTGAAACCATGCAACTGTGTGCCTCTACCGAAAATCCAGCTCGGCACACCCTGAGCATCGTTCACTTGTTCGACGAATGGCAGTGAAGGCGGCGTATTAGGCACGTCGGCTGCTGTTACAGAATCAACCACAACATCTGCCGTACCTGCATCCCAGTCGATATGATTCACGGTGATTGCAATAACGTAAGACGCATGGTCTTGGGTATTATCGGTAGTGATAAAGAAGACGTCTGCGCCTGGCATAATACCGGTATGCTGTAATGGCAAGTCAGCCGGCCAGCCGGGAATGGTTGTAGGCTCGATAATGATCAGTCCGTCATTTTCATAGTTGAACAGATAGATGACACGCGTATGATAATCAATCGCCGTTACAACCGGTTGCAAATATTTGTTGTAAACATTTGGATATTGACTATTTGGATAATCGCTCTGAAAAAAAGCTTTACCTTGATCCTTATCGTCATCGTGATCATCATCGCCAGCACTGAGCGTGCCGGCTGAAAATACTAACAAACATGCTGCCGCCAGTAAAACCGTGCGGCTTAATTTTTTCATTGAAATCATATAATTTCCCTCCATGATTAACATAAAATTCTTAAATTATTGAATTAACAGCGCTTCAATCATTTAAGAAAACCCAATCGAAAACAGCAATGCTGTATCTTTCGATTTGAAAATCCGGAATTGATCAGAAAAATCCAGGCCAATTCCGGTGAAAAACAAAGCACAAATATGCGCGTTCCGGTTCAAATAATCTTTGATTGCTTGTCACTATCAGAACTCCAAACAATAAAATCATCACAGTAATAAGCAAGCTCTGTGCCAACAACAATAATGTGTTGTAAATTAATAGGTTATATTTCAAGAATCTTCGTGGAGATCAATATATGTCGTTAGTTTGCGACACATAAAAACAGGATTTAAATAACTGTTTGATTTGGAAAATATTTTGTTGTCTCTGATTTGAGAAAAACTATTCCAGATTTTTTAAGGCGGCTTGCAAAGCAAGTAACCATGCATCATTTCAAGAATAGCTGGATGCGATTTAAAAACATTGATCGATGTAATTGTTTAACCTGCTACCCGAATTAGGTGTGAATAGTTGAATCTTTAAATTACATGAAATTTATTCTATTTCGATGCATGACATAGGTGATAGGATGCATGTTGTAATGAATAAATTTATCGAGCACTTTTGGTCAACGTAAAACTCGAAATAGGCTAGAACCTCATGAATTAGTTTTTAAAGATTCATTTGGTATCGATACACACTTTTGGCTTTACAATAAATATAAGCCTCTTCAGTGTTACGATTGCCTGCCAGGCAATAGCAATACAATTCAAAAAGTTATAAATAGAAATAGAAATGAATTATTATATTGAAAGTGGTGATTCCGTAAAAAAACGTTACCCTAAATCCTTCCTGAAGTTAATCTTGTTTGGGTTTGCATTGATTGGTGCACCGTTGATCGGTACATTAATTTATATCTCAGTCGTTATCGACAATCTCGCCGAACGTAGCCGTGAAACGATCTATCAGGCCACAGAAATTACGCACGGTAATCGTGTTCTTGCAGACGAAGCTTTAGCAATGGAACGAAGCCTGAGACAAGCGTTAATTTTAAAAGATTTGACTTTACTTGAAGGATATCTTCATTCGCATAAAGAATTTAATAAAACCATCAAAAATTTCAATGATTTATTCCCAAATACTGAATACCAGCGCCTATTAAGGAAAATTCGTTTATCAGAATTGGTTATTTTTGAACAAATCCTAAACAGTACAAATTTTGATGAAAATCTTCAAACTCAGATTGAAAACTTCTCGGTACTGCTCAACACAATACAAGATCTTAAAAATTCAGGGAATATTTTGATTGGTCAATATGTTAACGAAATGTTTGAACGTGCAAATCAAGTGCGCACCACAATTGAACTACTTTTGCTCGCAGTCATCCCTTTCGTTATCGTTTTGGCTATTTTCCTTTCGATATTGATTACCCGTCCCATCAAACAGATAGACGAAGCAATTTATAATTTGGGGCAAGGTGAATTAAATTCGTCAATTTATGTAACAGGCCCTCAAAACCTGAGACAACTCGGCGAACGTCTTGACTGGCTACGTCGGCGCTTGTTAAAACTGGAAAAACAAAAGAATCAGTTTCTCAGGCATATTTCACATGAACTTAAAACACCTTTAACGGCGATCCGTGAAGGGGCGGACTTGCTGGCAGAAGGGGTTACTGGAAATCTATCAAAAAAACAGCAATCGATTGCGAATATATTACATAGCAGCAGTTTGCAACTACAAAAGCGCATCGAAGATTTACTGAGTTACAGTGCAATTCAATTTACAGAAACCATGCTTGTCAAACGATCTGTCAGTCTTTCCAGAATACTGGATAACACGCTGCAGAACCAGAATTTATCAATTGTTAACAAGAAGTTAAAAATTATTTGCAATCGGTCGGATATACTCTATAAGTGTGATGAAAAAAAAATGCAAACAATTTTTGATAATCTTTTATCAAATGCAATAAAATTCTCACCTGTCTGCAGTAGCATTGAAATAAATTTCAGTCAAGACAGTAAATCAGTGATAATAGATTTTAAAGATTCCGGTTGCGGCATCCATGACGAAGACAAAGATAAAATTTTTGACCCTTTTTTTCAAGGACAGCTAGTTCCTGACGCGCATGTTAAGGGGACGGGACTTGGCTTATCTATCGCACAGGAATTTGCTTTAGTACATGGAGGAAGAATATTCTTGATTAACCATGAAAATTTAGGGACTCACTTTCGACTTATTCTGCCCAGGCAAACAAATGAGTAAATCCATGACAAAAAAAAACAGCATCCTGTTTGTAGTTTTAGCTTTAACCATCTTGTCAATAACCGGATGCGGTAACATGTGGAAAAAGCTGCCTGCTACAGTCAACGAGAAAGCGGTTCGGAAAGACCCTCAAAAAAATCAATTCAATAAACTGATACATGAATATATTCATTTTGAACAAAAGGATAATGCAGTACTGGAAAAGGATTTTTTGAGTGCGAAGGAAAAATTTGAATTGGATAATAACTCACATAATCGTTTTAAATACATACTATTGCTTACCTTGCCCAATCAAAAATTCAGTGATCAAACTAGCGCACTGGCTTTACTAAAAAAATGGCCTGAAGATAAACAATTGCCTGCATCCATGCAAAGATTTAGAAAAATTTTAATCATGCGATTAGAAGAAGAAACCAGACTGAGAAACCAGATAAGAAATCTGACGTATCAACTGGCAAATGAAAAAATGAATGCCGAAACACTGCAAAAGAAAATCGATGATATAAAAAATATGGAGAAATCACTGATCAGAAGAAATCTCCAATAAGGAAGTTTATGATAGCAAATTCAAAAATATTATTAGTTGATGACGACCCGGATCTGTTGAATTTACTGTCCATACGCCTGAATGCAAGCGGCTATGACGTTGATACTGCAAGCAGCGCGGAATCCGCGCTCAATTACTTGGATTTAGAACGTCCGCAGCTCGTTATCAGTGATTTGCGTATGAGTGGCATGTGCGGCATGGAATTATTTGAGAAGATTTATTCCAAATATCCCGCATTGCCGGTCATCATACTGACTGCGCATGGCACAATTCCAGATGCCGTGTCTGCCGTACAAAGCGGTATTTTTGGTTATCTGACCAAACCATTTGACAGTAAAAACCTGCTGGCCCAGATTCAAAAAGCGCTAAACAATGCCTCCCCAACAGATAAAAATGAACACAACAGAACGTCATGGTGCAAAGATATTATTACCCAAAGTTCAGAAATGAAAGAAGTGCTGAACAAAGCAAAGCTAGTCGCCGTGGGTGATGCCAGCGTATTGCTTTACGGCGAAAGCGGTGTTGGAAAAGAATTATTTGCACGAGCGATACACGCCGCATCAAACCGCAGTGACAAACCCTTTATAGCGGTAAATTGCGCGGCTATTCCTGAACAACTGCTTGAATCCGAATTTTTTGGCCATGTGAAAGGTGCGTTTACTGGTGCGATACGACATCACGACGGTTTGTTTAAATTAGCAGAAGGCGGCACTTTGTTATTGGATGAAATTGGCGATATGCCACAGTTTCTCCAGGTAAAATTGCTCAGGGCTCTGCAGGAAAAACAAATAAGGCCAATTGGTAGTGCACAAACTATACCGATAGATGTGCGACTTATATCAGCAACGCATAGAAACCTCAGAGAAGAAATTACCAAAGGCAACTTTAGGGAAGACTTGTATTATCGTTTAGACGTCATTTCCCTGAAAATACCGGCTTTATCAGAAAGAAGAGAAGATATACTGTTGCTGTCAAATTATTTTGTTGAATTGTTTGCCAAGCGATATCAAAAAAACATCAGTGGATTTTCGCCTGACGCAATGCAAATTCTTGTCACTGCAACTTGGCCGGGCAATGTCAGACAACTCATGAATGTTGTTGAACAATGCGTTGTTCTGAACACAACTTCTTTAATTCCGTCGGCACTGGTTTATGACGCAATACAAATGGAAACATCGCAGCTAGAATCCTTTGAGCAAGCCAAAAGGCAATTCGAAAGAGATTATCTGGTAAAGGTGCTGAAAATCACATCAGGCAATGTTACGCAGGCCGCACGTATCGCAAAACGAAACCGGACCGATTTTTATAAATTGTTACAACGATATCAAATTGATTTAAATAAATATAAATCAAGAAATGTTGAAATGCATGAAACAAGCACGAATACACAGTAAGCGTTCTGTCAGGCATTGCCAACTTCACCTGAAATCGTTTGCAACCAACCCGATTTATCGGTTTTATTAAGATGAAAACCGGGTGTAGCTAAACGCTGATATTCTGTCTTTTTAATATCTACACCCGGCAGGGTATTTTTTCAAATCCTCATCGTCATTTTTGCAGTATCTGTGCTTGTTAATCTTCAGAAATAATCGTTTTTCACATCTAAAAACTGTTCATGCTGCTACCTATCGAACATCGCATCGCAAAGGAAATTGCCACAAAACCCGCACAAATCCAGGCCACCATCAAGCTGCTGGATAATGGCGCAACAGTGCCTTTTATAGCACGCTACCGTAAAGAAGCAACAGGCGGATTGAATGACGGACAACTCCGTTTACTTGAAACCCGTTTGCAGGTCCTCCGTGAACTTGAAAAACGGCGTGCGGCAATTATTTCAGCAATTGAAAAACAAAACAAAATGACTCCTGCATTGCGCGAAGTCATCACAAATGCAACGGATAAAGCAGCACTGGAAGATTTGTATTTGCCTTTCCGAAAAAAACGACGCACAAAAGCGCAAATGGCATTTGAAGCGGGTTTGGAACCGTTAGCAGACAGATTGCTAAATAATCCGGGTTTGCATCCGGCAGCCGAAGCGGCAAAATTTTTGAAAGCGCCTTTTACAACCGAGGGAGGTGATCATCCCGGTATCGCCAATTCCGAAGAAGCTTTGGAAGGCGCCCGGCAGATCTTGATCGAACGGTTTTCCGAAAACGCGCTGTTGCTGCAAAAATTGCGCAGCTATTTACACAAGCATGGAATGCTGACAGCCAGAGTTACACCGGCACAAAAAGATAACGATACCAAGTTCACCGATTATCATCACTATGCCGAAGCACTCTATAAAATTCCGTCACACCGCGTGCTGGCATTATTGCGCGGTGAACGGGAAGCAGTCTTGAAACTGAGGCTGACTCTGGCTTCTGAAATCGAGTACCAGAAGTCTGCCGTAATACTTAATTCCTGCGAGTCCATGATTGCGGAACAATTCAATATTCATGATCGAAATCGCCCTGCGGATACCTGGTTGATTGAGACCGTCCGTTCAAGCTGGCGGAGCAAAATTTTTGGTCATCTGGAAACCGAATTCAAGCAGCAACTATCGGAACGCGCGGAAACCGAAGCTATTCAGATTTTTGCACAAAACCTGAAAGCACTGTTGCTTGCACCGACTGCTGGGCCGCGTATTACAATCGGTCTTGATCCGGGTTTTAGAACCGGCGTAAAAGTGGCTGTCGTCGATGCGACGGGGAAAGTGCTATCAACCACAACCATTTATCCGCATCCGCCACAAAATGACCGGGATACGGCGACTGAAATCTTGAAACAACTGGCTGAACAGCATCATGTTTCGCTGATTGCTATCGGCAATGGCACAGCATCACGGGAAACCGACCAACTGGTTAAGGATTTGATTAAAAGATATCCGCAGCTCAAACTGACAGCACTGATGGTATCGGAAGCCGGCGCCTCAGTTTATTCTGCTTCCGAACTTGCTGCAAATGAATTGCCTGATCTGGATGTATCGTTGCGCGGCGCGGTTTCGATTGCACGGCGATTGCAGGATCCGCTGGCCGAGCTGGTCAAAATCGATCCCAAGTCAATTGGCGTCGGTCAGTATCAGCATGATGTCGATCAAAAACAACTGGCTCATTCACTCGACGCTATAGTGGAAGACAGTGTCAATGCTGTCGGTGTTAATGTCAACACGGCTTCTGCAGCCTTGCTGCGCTATGTGGCTGGACTTAACAGTAAAATTGCACACAACATCATCACTTATCGTGACAATAACGGTATTTTTACCCGGCGTAGCGACTTATTAAAAATCCCCGGTCTTGGTGAAAAAACCTTCGAACAGGCAGCCGGCTTTTTGCGTATCCTGCATGGAACGAACCCGCTCGATGCTTCTGCCGTGCATCCGGAATCGTATCCGCTAGTCGAACACATTTTGGCTGATATCAAACTAGATGTTGCTGCGCTGATTGGGAATCATACAGTTCTAAAATCCATACGCCCTGAAAAATATATAACTGCTCAATTTGGTTTGCCAACTGTCAAAGATATTCTCAACGAACTTGAAAAACCCGGCCGTGACCCGCGTTCCACCTTTATAACGGCATCATTCATAGAGGGCGTCGAAACCATTGCGGATTTACACCCTGGAATGTCACTTGAAGGTATTGTAACCAACGTCACTGCCTTTGGCGCATTTGTCGATATCGGGGTACACCAGGATGGACT
The DNA here is from genome assembly GCA_024235795.1 of Burkholderiales bacterium. Classification (GTDB taxonomy): domain Bacteria; phylum Pseudomonadota; class Gammaproteobacteria; order Burkholderiales; family Nitrosomonadaceae; genus Nitrosomonas. The sequence continues at coordinate 316,654 of JACKLR010000003.1, forward strand.
TGTACATATTTCTGCATTGGCAGACAAGTTTGTTAAAGATCCACACGCGATTGTGACAGTAGGCCAGGTCGTCAAAGTCAGCGTGTTAGATGTGGATGAAAAACGTAAGCGCATTGCATTAACAATGCGACAAAACAAGGCACTATAAGCGTCTGTACCTGTACAACATAGCTTTGCCAAAATTTTTATATCGGAAATTTTTGTGGTATTTTGGAAGTAATGCTAAAAACATGCAACCGATATGGATTTTGGAGAAAAAATGAAAAACTGCAAATTATGTTCGTTTAGTTATTTCTTAAGTTTCTTAAGATTTAGAAAATTATTTTCTGTTTTCGTGTTCAGCCTCATTGTAACGCCGCTTGCCGTTGCCAAGGAACATTTGGATATTCGTCCTTATGAAGCACCCGATCCGTGTAATTCCGATATCGCCCAGGTCAGGGTTACCGTTAACAACGTGGGGTCTGGTGGTATCCTGAGCGTTGAACTCTATCACGATCCAGATAATTTTTTGTTTAAAAAGGGGCGCACGAAACGCATACGGGTTCCTGCAACCGAAGGACAGCACAAGGTCTGTTTCAATCTTGAAAAACAAGGAACTTATGCCGTTGCGGCCTACCATGATGTCAACGGCAACCGAAAACTCAACAAAAAATGGAATATGATGCCCGAAGAACCATTCGGATTGTCAAACAATCCGGAACCGCGTTTAGGTTTCCCGGAATTCAGTGATTCATCATTTACTACAGGTGATCTTGGCGCTGACATCACCATCGATTTACAGCAGCCAAGGTGAGCATCATGTTCTTAACTGCATGAGACGGCAGCACAATGGACGAAAAAAACTGGGACCGGTTATTCAGACGGATAGAAGACGGCCTTGTCGTACCTGTGATCGGCCAGCAAGCACTGACCTCCGGGGAGCAGAACACCGCGTTACAGAAACGGATAGCGCGAAATCTTTTAGAACAATATGATATCGATCCCGATACCGTTTCACTGACACCGTTCAATGAACTTAACGATGCAGTCGTTCAAATTAAAAGGCAGCAAGCATGTGATATGCAGGATTTGTATGCTGACATCCATGATGTGATCAAAACCCTGACAACAGGACCAAACACAGCGATTCCAGAACCGCTCCAACACATCGCTGCGATCACGGCATTTCAGTTGTATATTACATTGACACCCGACGACCAGCTTGCCCGATGCCTGCGCGAACGCTGTGCGGTCAATGAAATTGTTTATTCCCCTTATTTGCCGACCAGTGAGGGAACGGATTTACCGGTGGACTGGCAATCCCGCCATGGCGAGGTGCAATTGCTTTATTTATTCGGGAAATCCCGTGCGGGTCCGATGTTTGCAGCGCATGACGAAGACTTACTGGAATATGTACACAATATCATCGCCCGCGGCAGCCATGTTCCGGTCAGATTTCTGGATGAACTGCAGCAGCGCAGCCTATTACTGATCGGATGTCATTTCCCAGAATGGCTCTGCCGTTTTTTCCTGCGGCTGGCCAAACAAGGACGATTGCTGGATGCTCAGCGAAAACGCGAATGGCTTATTGAAGACAAACTGCCCGACAAAAATCTGGTTTATTTTCTTGAAAGCTACAGCTCTGGCACTAAAGTCATTTCAGATATTTCACCCGGCGCTTTTATTGCTGAACTTTACCAGCGCTGGTTGTCACGAAACAAAATTTCACAGCAGAATGCTGCTCCTCAAGCTGACAGTGTACCGCGCGGCGCCCTGTTTTTTATCAGCTATTCCCGTAGCACTGACAGTGCTGCGGCAGCGAAGCTGATTGAATCCCTGCAATCCCAGGGTGTTGCATCCAATGAAATCTGGTTTGATAGAAATTCGATTGAACCCGGCAATGATTTACGGGCGCGTATCCTGGACGGCATACAGACGTGCCGGTATTTTATTCCACTGATTTCCAGGTCGGCCGATGCAGTGGATGAAAAATACTTTCGCCGCGAATGGCACGAAGCCATCGATAGAAGCAAAGCCATACAGGGGCGGACTTTTATTTTTCCAATCGTAGTCGATCGGGAATTTAAACTTGAGGAATACCGATGCCTTCCACATTCGTTTAAAGAACTCCTTATCGGACATGCCCCAGCTGGCGAGCCGAACGAACAAACCCATGTCGCGCTGAAGAAACTGGTCCGCAGCGAAAGATTAAAACAGGAGCATGCCTAGCCATGTCTGCCAATGAGTGCGATTTCGCCTAGTTCCAGTTCCAGCGCTAGTGCCAATTCAGAGCCGTTAACTGCCGTTATGAATGAGCAGGAATCGATACAACTCGATCCCCAGCATCCGTGGCCAGGGCTTGCGGCGTACGACGAATCTTCAAGCAGTTATTTTTTTGGACGTGCAAGCGAAGCTGCAGAATTATTGCGCATGGTGCGGCTCGCCCCACTTACGGTGCTTTATGGCAAATCGGGCTTGGGTAAGACATCCCTGTTGCAGGCGGGTTTTTTTCCGCTGTTGCGCAAGGCGCACTATTTTCCAGTCCATTTACGGCTCGATTACAGTCCCACGGCAACACTAGCACCACTACAACAGGCGGCAAAAAAACTGCAAAACGCCTTGACCGAAGCGCAGGCTGACTTCACCCTGCTGAAAAACAATACAGATCTATGGCAGTATCTGCACCGGCGTGACCTGGAAGTCTGGAGCCACGATAACTATCCGTTAACCCCGGTTCTGGTTTTTGATCAATTTGAAGAAATCTTTTCTCGCGGCGCGGGAAATACTGCGCACATCCAGTCAAATCTGGACAATCTTGCGGATTTGATTGAAAACCGTATTCCAGCCAAATTAACAGAAAGCCTTGCAAACAGGGATCAGATGCAACCGCTTGATCTGATGTCCCAACGCTACCGTGTTGTACTGGCATTTCGAGAGGATTTTCTTCCAGAAATGGAAAGTTGGAGAGAACAGGTTCCCTCCCTTTTGCGCAACCGATTGAGACTGCGGCCTATGAGTCGTGAACGCGCCATTGAAGCGGTAGCCAGCGCGGGTGCTGCCGTTCTGGCGCCGGATGTAGCTGAACCGCTGGTCAATTTCGTCGGCAATCTGGAATCCGGTTCATCTGGCACAGTAACCGTTATCGAACCCGTCCTGCTGAGTTTATGTTGTTACCAGTTGAATCAGCGACGATCGCCAGCCGGCAAAGTCGACTTAACACTGCTGAAACAGGCTGGGCAGGATATCTTACAAGATTTTTACGACGACGCACTAAACGGCATGCCCGAACATGTAGCAATATTCATCGAAGACCATCTCATTCAGGGAGATCAGTATCGCGGCAGCTATCCGGTCGATCAGGCGATCCAGGATGGTTTTATCACGCATAAGCAGCTTTCCTTTCTTGCTGACAAATACCGCTTGCTGCGGATTGACCAGCAGTTGGGTACTCATCGCGTTGAACTCATACATGACCGGCTGGTCAGTGTTGTCAGCAAAGCACGTGATAAACGTCAACGGCAACTAGAAAATGAGCGGCTCAGAATCAAGGAACAGGAAATACAGCGCCAGCTGGCATTCAAGAAATTAAGCCGCCTGGCGCGCAAGTTACGCGCAGCGTTATTACTTGCGGTATCCTTAGCTGCTTTTGCGGTATATGGCTGGTATTCTGCAGATCGTGAAAAAGAAAAAACATTTTTAGCGCAAAGCAGTTTGCGCGTGGTATCGGAAAGTCTGGACATGGCCAACGGTTTGCGTATTGGCGGAGATGAACGTGCGATTCTGCAGTTGCTTGCAATCAACCAGATCACGCCGAATGAATATGTTGACGCAGCAATTCTGACTGTTCTGGCTAAAAAGAATGCTACTCAAAAAATCTGGAATACCGGCAGTAGAATCAATGCCATTGCTATCAATCACCAAGGTACCCATATTGTATCCGTTGGCACGGACAATTCGTTGCAAATCTGGGATCTTGAAGGCCGGCTCGTCAACAAACGGACAGATGCGCATCCGTGCAACCCTAAGGGTGGTAATAACCGGAATTGCAGCGTCCTGAACGTTGCGTACAGTCCTGATGACACCTATATTGTAACGGCCGGCCAGGATTCGGCATTACGGCTATGGGATGCCAAAACCCTGCAACCCATTGGTACATTAAGTGGTCATCAAGGACCCGTAACCAGTGTTGCTTTCAGTCCTGACGGCCGCCGCATCGTATCTGGCAGTGAGGACAAAACGTTGCGTATCTGGGACACCCGATCCCGAACGGAAATTGCCAGACTGCTTGGCCATGAAAATAGCGTAACCAGTGTTGTATTCAGTCCTGACGGAATGCGTGTCGCCTCCGGCAGTCGCGACAATACCTTGCGTGTATGGGATGCCGTGACATTTGAGCACATTCTTGCGCCGCTCGAGGGGCATAAGGACAGTATCACGAGCATTGCTTATAGTTCCGACGGATTAACGATTGCGTCGAGCAGCAAGGATAAAACACTGCGTTTATGGAACGCACAGACGTTGGAATCTGTTGGTGAGCCATTGTTGGGTCATGATGAATTCGTGTGGCAGGTCGCTTTCAGTCCGGATAATACCGTTATTGTTTCGGCAGGTCATGACAGAACACTGCGTTTATGGAAAACAGAAAACGGCGCACCGATCGGTAAGCCGCTGCAGGGACATGAAGAATCGGTGATGGCCGTTACCTTCAGTCCGCACGGCAAACGGATTATTTCTGGCGGTCGAGACACGACGCTGCGTATCTGGGATGCGCACGATCATCAACCGATACATTCACAGTTGAGAGGCGGACATAAAAACTTTGTCGCCAGTGTAGCCTTCAGTCCCGACGGCCAATATATTGTGTCCGGAAGCGATGACGCCACCGTACAGTTATGGGACGCACAAAGCGGAAATACGGTTGGCATACCGATGAACAAACATACCGGATCATTAAACGGTGTTGCTTTCAGTCCGGACGGCAAATGGATAGTTTCCGGAGCAAGTGATCGCCTATTATGTCTGTGGGAGACGGAAAGCCAAACACTGGTATACAAAATGGTTGGGCATGAAGACGGCATTGAAAGTGTCGCCTTTAGTCCCGACGGCCAGTACATCGCTTCAGGCAGTAAGGACGATACCGTGCGTCTGTGGGATAGACAAAGCGGCCGACTGACCGGTAAACCGCTGACCGGTCATGACAAAATGGTGCGCGGCGTGGCGTTCAGTCCCAGTGGTGACATTGTCGCTTCGGCAAGCTATGATGGCACCGTACGGTTATGGAATGTACGAACTGGCCACCTGGTTGTTGAGCTGGACGCGCATGACGATGCAGTGACCAGCGTGGCTTTCAGTCCGGACAACAAATATCTGGTTTCTGGCAGCAAGGATAACACACTGATTCTATGGAATATGGAAACATATCAACCGGTTGGCGAGCCATTCACCGGGCACGTAAATCGCGTCAATAGCGTGGCTTTCAGCCCTGACGGCAAACGTATCGTTTCAGGCAGCAGTGATCAAACATTGCGTCTGTGGAACAGAGAAACCGGACAGCAGATCGGCAAACCCATGCGTGGGCATGAGAAGCGCGTCAATAGCGTATCCTTTAATCCGGATGGCACCCGCATTGTATCCGGCAGCGATGACATGACATTGCGCATCTGGCCGGCTGAAAATAACTGGGTGGAACAGCTGTGCAGTAAATTGACGCGCAATATGAGCCATGAGGAATGGAATGCGTGGATTTCTTCCGATATTGAATATAAAAAACAATGCCCCGACCTGCGGACTCTGCCCTGACAATCAGGCTTCAAATTTTGAAAGCTTACTCACCTTGATGTACCACCAGCTGACTAAATGGAATATTCCATTGCTGCCGGGTGCACACGTCAACCGCAAACCGCTGCAAATCGCGCCGGATTGAGTTGTAATCACCCGCTGCACTGCCATCAAATGTCGCTATGATCTTGAAATCGAGTGACGATGCATTTGCCAGTTCAAAATAAACCGAGAGTTTTTTTAGCGCGTGGCCGTAGGATTCCTGCAACAACCTCTGACGAATACCGTCCTCTAGAATTCCTGGAATGGATGTCGTGCATTGTGACTGGTGTTTGTAATCAATGCCAATGACACTGGTAATTAAAAAGCCTTGCGACAGGTTCTTTGGACTGGCGCACAAAAAATCCAATATGGTATACGTCTGCGGCATTGAGCCGTCACTGAGCGATAATTGTACATGCTCAAGGGTGATGCACTTGACCCAGCCGTAGCGGTCATCTGAAAGCATTACATAATCCCCTTCCTGGCAAGGAAACCAGGGCTCATTTTCCAAGTATGGCCGGGAAACATAGTTGGACAATTCAGACACGGGTAATCTTAGTTTTAAATCGGGTAAAGCGGGATTGGTCAGCTTCGTATAAACACTAAGGCGGTCTATTTTCATCGGAATACCGTTATAGTTGATACATTCACCTTCCCTGACCGCGCCGGTATTCATTAATAGTTTCAGTTCTTCGATATAGCGCGGGATGGAATTCTTGAGTACCCAGATAATACTGACCAGAAGCAGCACAGCAATCGCAAGCAATACCTGATCATCGCGCGCACTCAAAACATAGAAAGCCGCTGCAATAGCGAGCATGACAGTCAGGCTGTGATAAACAAGCGAGATCAAACGCTGATAATAAGACCAATGCGTGCTTTTCTGAAAACCGATCCAGACAACAGCTTTCCAAAGTAGTTGCAATGAAAATAAAACCGCTACAAAAGTAATAATCATCATCATCAACGTAGTGCCGCGTCCAACAACAAAATGCTGTATATGCTCGGTAAAGGAGACTTCTCTGGCCGTTTGCGATTTGACCATCTCATTGAGTTGCAGCCGTGCGACTTCCAGTAAATGGTTACTTTCCTGCAATTCATTGCGCCACTTTTTTTCAATCTTTGCAAATTCAATCAACGTGTCCGGTTCCAACGCCGCTTTGTCAAATTTTGCGAAATGATTCAATACTTCAGTGATTTCCTGCGTTTTAGTCTGATACCACATAATCTTTTTTCTCAGATTATCCAGTTTACGTCTGCTCTCAGTCATCTGACGCAATTCACTCAGAATCGGTTGGACAATTTCAAGCAAATCCTTTTGCCAGTCAAACTGCTTTTCTCCTTCCGGTTCTTCACTGATCAATTCCTGTCCTGCGGTCAGAATGAGTTCAAACGATGTTTCCTGATCTTCGATAGCCCGGCTAATTTCGTCAATTTCTGACTGGATTTTATTTTTCTCCTGCTCGGTTTTGGCCTTTCTCAACATGCCCAGCCGTTCTTCGATTTCTTTTTTTTGCAGTTGTATATTGTCGACAATATCGTTCAGCTTGCCAACGGGTAATGCTGTCTGCGCGTTCAGATTATTTTTCGATACTGTTTCAACCGCGGTATCCGCAGCAACGGCATAACCATAACTTCCAAATACCCAAATCAAAATGATCTGACTGATGATGCATATACAATGGATTGCTTTTATTTTCATATTCCCGAAACCTAAGAAACTGTAGCCTGTCGCTCCGTCAGGAAAAACTGTTCCACATCGGCCAGTTGCCGGGTGCGCCGCATCGGCGGCAGGCTTTGCCAGATTTTCCGGCCGTACGACTTTGTCGTCAACCGTGGATCACAGATCATGAGCACGCCGCGATCTGTTTCGTCCCGGATCAATCGGCCAGCGCCTTGCTTCAGACTGATCACCGCATGCGGCAATTGATATTCCATAAATGCATTACCGCCCTCTTGGTTTATTTTTTCGATGCGTGCTGACAATACAGGATCATCCGGCGGCGCAAACGGCAGCTTGTCGATAATCACCAGCGACAGTGCTTCACCCCGCACATCGATTCCTTCCCAGAAAGAATGACTGCCGATTAAAATAGCATTCTCAAGTTTACGAAAACGCTTCAACAGCGTTGACCGAGATCCATCGCCCTGCAATAACAGCGGAAAACCAATCAGCTCAGATTCAAAAGCAGTCGCAATCTGATCATGGATCTGCTGCATGGCACGCAAACTAGTGCATAAGAAAAATGCGCGCCCCCTGCTGGCTTTCAGCACGGGCAGCGCTGCCTTGACGACATTTTCGATATAGTCCCGATGACTGGGTTCAGGCAAACCGGTCGGCACATAGAGCAATGCCTGTTCTTGAAAATTAAATGGGCTGTCCCAGCTGACAGACTGCGCGGTCACTAGCCCCATTTCTCCCAGATAATGGTCAAAATGCTTTTTAACCGATAATGTGGCTGAAGTAAAAATCCAGGCCCGCGGTGTTGCGCTCAACTGTTTGTTAAAAATTTCCGCAATCGATAACGGCGTCGCGTTAAGCTGCAAGGCTTTACTGTACACCTCAACCCAACGCACAACCCCCCCCGTATCGGCATCGTCCCGCCAGCGTTTGATCAGATTGCTATGATCATTCGCGCGACGCCAGCAATTTTCCAGTCCTTCCGAACGCGCTGCTTGTTCCTCGAGAATTACATTTAATTCAGTTAGCTTTAACAATAATTCATCCAGTGTACGATGGAATGCGTTATTTTTGGTCAGTGCAGACAAGGAAAAACGCATATTCTCCTCGGTAATTGTCAGACGCAAATCCCTTGCGGCTTTTTCCATTGCAGCAATCGCGTCCGGCAAAGGCACACAGTCTTTAACCGTTTGAACAGCTTCCACTTTACTGTCATGCGCCAGATCGATTAGCTGGCCGGTGCTAACCGATTCACCGAAGAATAGGCTTGCGGTTTGCGGTAGCTGATGCGCCTCGTCAAAAATCACTGTATTACACGCGGGCAACAGTTCAGTTAGCCCCTCGTCGCGCAGCATAACATCAGCGAAAAACAAATGGTGATTCACCACCACGACATCTGCAGCCAATGCTTTCTTGCGCGCTTCCATCAAAAAACAGTGTTTATAATTCGGACATTCCGATCCCAGGCAATTTTCCCGCGTAGCGGTCACATGATGCCAGACCGCCGCATTTTCCGGCACCGTATTCAGACTGCTTTTATCGCCATCCCTGCTGTTCATCGCATGACGCTCAATCAAATGCAGATATTTGATTTCATCCTGATTGACAAAACTCAGGTAATTGTTTTGCAGGCTGCGTTCCAGATGATAATGACAGATATAGTTTGCGCGCCCTTTCAACAACGCCACAGTTACCGGCACATTCAACACCGAGCGAACACTAGGGATATCCCGATTGAACAATTGATCCTGAAGCGTTTTGGTGCCTGTGGAAATAATCACCTTGCCACCCGCCAGCAAGGCGGGCACCAGATAGGCAAAGGTTTTCCCCGTTCCCGTCCCCGCTTCGGCAACTAATATACCGTTTTTTTCAATGGCCTGTGCAATCGCCTGCGCCATTTCCAGTTGCGGCACGCGCATTCGGTAACCCGGTATATGTTTGGACAATAGACCGTCTGAAGCAAAAACCGATTTGAGATCGAGCATGAGAAAAAAAGCAATTATTGATGCGTTACTATTATACGCATCGAATAAACAAGGGATAAGACGGATTGAAGTCGGGAAATCAATTTGCGTAGTTTACGTGATAGACTTCTACGACCAGCGATCGATAATCCAGCCTGTCCGAGCACATGAAACAACAATTCGTTAATACCGATCTTGATTCCCAGGCCGCGCTCTCCACGGCCCGGGTTATACATCGGAAAATCCTGATCCGACTGTTTGTCGGCTGGCTGTTACTTTGCATTGTGATTGGCGGTGCGATTTTATGGTCAGAAGTACGCCGCTTTCAACAGTTTGTTCACCAACTGGCATTGCATGAATCAACCGTGCTCAACAATGAATTAAATTATGATCTGACGCATCTCGACACAACCGCGCAACAGCGCCTGACCCATCTTGCGCAGCAACTCGTAAGGCAGAATTTCCTCATTGTCGAACTGTATGACCGCAATAAACAACTCAGAGTTGAAGCAATTCGTCCGGGAGAAGAGACGACAGAGAGCTGGATTGACCAGCATCGTCATCAGTTTCCACAACGTGGCGCGTTTACGCACGAATTTCACTTGGTTAATGAAAAATTATTAATACTTGTACTCGTGCCCATAAAAGGCAACGAGAACAAGTTATTGAGTCCTGCAGGGTATTTCGAAGGCATCTACCAGGTAGACGACAAAACCCTGGATTCGATCAAGTCAGAACTGATCCGCACTGTGCTGTATGTATCCATCAGCATCACATTCAGCACATTGTTGATGTACCCCATCATTATGACGCTCAATCGTGGATTATTCCGGTTATCCGACGATCTTCTGATGGGAAATCTTGAACTCATGAATGTATTAGGATGCGCCATTGCCGAACGGGATTCAGACACCAACACCCATAATTACAGAGTAACCTACTACGCATTGCGGCTTGGTGAAACGATTGGTTTGCCACGCAATGAAATACGCAACCTGATTATGGGCGCCTTTTTGCACGATGTCGGAAAAATCGGCATACGTGACCCGATTTTACTCAAACCTGGAAAATTGACGCCACAGGAATTCGAAATTATGAAAACACATGTGTTGCTTGGTGTGGATATTTTGAAACAGTCCAGCTGGATCAGTGGCGCACGGGATGTCGTCGAGTTTCATCATGAAAAATACGATGGCAGTGGTTATCCGAAAGGACTCTGCGGTGATTCTATTCCTTTAAATGCACGTATATTCGCTATCGCAGATGTATTTGACGCCCTGACTTCCGAGCGCCCATATAAAACATCATGGCCGATAGATGAGGCGATAAATCTTATCGTACAAAAAAGCAACCGGCACTTTGATCCAAGATTAATTGATGCTTTTGTCAACATTGCACCCGCAATTTATCATGAATTACGCAGCTTGGAAGAAACGCAAATGGTCAATAGGATACAGCGCTGTATTGCCCGTCATTTTCTGACAGCGGCAGAATAATTCAGATCGAAACATGCAGAACACTCAAAATGCTGACTAACACTGTATTTTACTGAAATACAGAACACGACAGGCACTAAACTACAAACGGACTTATTAAGTGGTTATTCTATTTGAGATTTTACAGCAGGGTTAATCATATTGACGATATCATCGGAAAAAATTCATGATGATCAACAGGCCGGCAAAAAAAATTGTGTAATAGGAATACTTTTTGGCGTCTTTGGCATGGTCGTCTTTTGAAGGAAACTTCATATCGCCCCCTTCCCCGCCATATTTTTTCTTGATATAGATATAGACCTGATCATAGTTTGAATACATGTAGCGGTGATAAATCATCGACATAAACGAGAATACCAGACCAATCCATCCAAATAGTTCTATCATCGTACATTTCCTTCCAGCTAGTATCTGGAGAGCACGCTAAGATACTTAACTTCATTAATAGTCTCCACATAGTCTCTGTGCTATCAAATTGATATAACATTAACACAAGACAATCAATTGAACATCCGCTTGCATATCGATTTGAATGATATGCTGCATACTTTCTTTATCTTCGGATTGCTATTGAAACTGCGTTTGAATTATGAATGCCTCAATCAATTAAAACATCTTTTTGATTTTGAGCCAGTATTAAGTCACAGACTTCACGTACGGCGCCATTTCCACCAGAATGCGTACTGACATAATGTGCCTGTTGCAAAATTTCAGGAACTGAGTCAGCTGGACAAAATGGAAATCCCACGTTCTTCAAACACTCCAGATCACAGAGATCATCACCCATATAACCAATGTCTGTTAAAGGAATTTGCCAGTATTTTGCCTGTTCAGTTAAAAATTTGAGTTTATCTTTTATCCCTGGATAATACGCCTCAATACGAAGTTTTTTCATTCTTGCCGCTACTGCTGGGCTGTCTTCAGCACTGATCACGCAAAGTTTAATACCATGTTCTTGCAGCCGCTGCATGCCATGTGCATCCCGGGTCTGGAATTTTTTCAGCGCCTCTCCCTCCGGGCTATAGTACATGCCACCGTCTGTCAATGTTCCATCTACGTCGAGCACCAACGCTTTGAGTCTTGTAACGTCAAACCGGTTTTTTAATTTTTTCTGCCGCAACAATAATTGTTCCACAATCACCCAGTCGATTTCATCATCTATTTCTACCGCATTTTCGGGTGTCATTTCATAGATACCAATACGCCCCCCCAGGCGATTACCATAATCTTCCAGAATTTTCGACCCCGTCATGTAAAAAGCGCCATTTTCCATGAGATAGCCTTCATAATCCTGCCGTCTGGGACGTTTTAACGGATCATAATTGACCGGGGCACCCTCACCGTTCCAGAAAAACCGTTTTGAACGTACCGCAGTCAGTAAGGAATCCAAATTGTTTTCCAGAAACATCTGTTTGGCAGCAATAAAATCGGCAGCGAGGGTTAAAGGGGAAGTTGCCTGAATCAGGCAGACAACGTCAAAAGAATTTTTTTGTTGAAATTCGAGCATGGCGCTTTCAGTGCTCGCGGTATCGGTGCAGGTTTCTGCAGATCGATCGAGAACAGTGACCATCGAAGAAAACTCCTCGCGCACTTTGCTGCCGATTTTAGGTGAATCCGTAGCCACGAAAACCTGGTCAAAACATTTTGAGATGATTGCCTGCTCAAGGCTCCAGGCAAATAGTGTCCGGCCAGCTATAACGCGAATATTTTTGTCGATAATCGACTTTGAATGCGCCCTTAACGGCATAAAAGCAACCCAGCGCATCAATCGAAGTGTATCCCTGAAATGCGTTTGAGTTTCTTTCGTTGAGGGGCTTCGATTTCCATAATGTCGGTTGTTTTGTATGTCAAAGCTGCCGAAACGGCTCGTGTATCCCGGGTTAAACGGCGCAAGCCATCCGGTTCCAGCGAAGCGGCATGATCGGTTCCTTTCCAGGTTCGATCCAGCGTGAAATGCCGTTCAACCCAACTTGCACCCAATGCAACAGCTGCGCTGTCAACGGCAATACCCAGGTGGTGTCCGGAAAAACCTATTTCTTTTACGCGCTTGTCGTATTGTGTGTGCAGTTTTTGCAATTCAAGCAGACAGACCTGATCAAAAGGTACCGGATAACCGGATGTACAGGCATATAACACGACACGCTCGGCGCTGTTTAATTTTTCCATCAATGTAACAATCTGGTCTGTTTCGGAAGGCGTCGTCATGCCAAGCGAAATATGAATATCGCCTTCATAATCGCGGGCAAGATATTCCAGCATGGCAAAATTGAGATTGCATGCCGATGGTATTTTAATAAAATCAGGTTCCAGGCCCGCAATTTGTTTTGTAGAAGTCAAATCCCAGACTGATGTTGAATAGCCTATTTTTAAGCTTTCACAATACTCCTTGAGTTGTCGGTGTTGGTCTACATCGAATTCCAGAAATTCCCGATGTGCGCCATAGGTTTCACCGTAGCTATTTTGTGGATTAGGATGTGGTGCATTGTATTCTTCGGGCGTGAGCAATTCCACATTCGTACGCTTTTGAAATTTGACGTAATCGCATTTTGCAAATGTCGCTGCAACACCGATCATTTCTTTTGCGATTTCGATACTCCCTTTATGATTACAGCCAATCTCTGCAACTACTTTAGGTGTTTTCATATCAATTTCCGTCACTCAATTTACATTAAAAATATAAAAAACATTCGCTAATGTTATGTACTGATTTTAAAAATATGTTTTGAGAATTGTTCTACATGAATATTTTCAAAACGTCCTAATAAGTTACCCAGATGTGCAATTTTATGTTCGATATCGGATACAGACAGCTCAGGAAAGCGATGATCATGATAAGCGGAACGATTGGGACCAGGTTTATGCATATTAAGGTATGTCAGCGCAGTTTTTACCTTGGTATAAAGCCACCCCTGCAGGTAATTAAAAGTAGATTGCGCAGAGGGTTGTTTTTCCTTGTATCCATTGGCTTCCAGAATGTCAAGAATTCTTTCACAGGCAAACGGACCATTGCGTGCCGCCAGATAATAATTGATGAGATCAAGACGCTCCTTCCCATCAGCTGCGCCAATCTCACCATTGTGTATCCTGGACAGTGTTTCTTGTAATTGTGGAAAATTGAAACATTGATGACTTAATTTCGTCGGTAGGCCCTGGAAGTCATAGTCGTAGAATTCATTCAATGTCGCCAGATAGGAAACTGCGGGAACACCCAGAACATAGGCTTCAAGTCCTGTTGTGCAGCCATTGTGGACCAGTGCCTCACTTGCCAGAAGCCAGGGTATGACATTGCCTTCGGTAATCACCTTGACCCGTTTGCATTGCGCCGCGATATCGTGATAGAGCTTCTGATTTTCACTGGGGTGCGGACGGACTATGATATTGAGATCCGGAAATGCGTTTTCGAGCGCAGGTATCAGTTGTTTGAAGTCCTCCAATACCGCCAGTTTATGTTCGTGCAGACCTTCAGCGAATGCCATGCTCATGCCTGCACCGGATTGACCCAGGCGTTTGGGTTGCTGCAAATCTTGGGCGGGTAAAAACAAGCCGATATTGGGTATGTATGGATTGACATCGCTGAAATTCGTGTTGATAAGAATAAAATTTCCATATCGCTGTTTTAGTGCTTTAGCGACTGCATCAAAGTAAGGGCGAAGCTCCGATCGCAGCATGTCGCCGCGCGGATTGCCTGTGACATGAATGGGGAGATTTGTTGGTAACTCGGGATAGTTTTTTAATAAATCAACATTTTCCTGACCCCAGGCAAACACGTGAGAGACATTTCTGACCGTTACCGGGGATAACCGGAGTGTGAAATAAGTTTCCGCAGGCGGATGGACAAGCGCTTCTTCCTCCCAGGCGACAATGTCATGACCGAGTTTACGCAAGATGAGAAACATCAAATTACTTAAATGACGCATGCTTTTTGCCAGATAAACACCGCGCGGAATCGAAGCAGCCTGAAAGTGTATGTACGCCCGCGATCCAATGATGACGGGAAATCCGCGCTCGGCCGCGAAACAGGCCAGTAATAGCTTCGCATCCAGTTCGCGCACCTGGCTTTCTACAGGAATAATGAGCGTTGAGGCAGAGTCTTGCATACGGTGATTGCGTTTCCTTTATGATTGATGAATAGCAAGGTCTTTTTGTTCAGCCGTTAAAGTTGCTTCATTTTTAAGCATATTCCAGCAATGTGTGAACTGATTGAAAACCGATGGATTGCTGGTAATAACGATAATTTCATGATTAAGCCAAAACGAAGGTTTGGTCCAGTTAAAACTGCCAAATATGGACCAAACCTGGCCGCTGTTTTCAACCAAAACAAACTTGAGATGCATCGGGGCGCCGCCAGGGATGTCTGCGCGTCTGAACCGGATACCGGCATTAATTAATCGCTGTTCGACATCTGGCGTTACGCGCCGGTGCGTTGATTCTGCGATAATTTCGACTTCAGCACCGCGCCGGGCCAATTCAATCATGATGTCGGCGGCATGGGTTGCTCTGATATGGGAAGCGGCAATTCGCACACGTGCTCCACTCCCGAGCTGGTTCAAAAACTGCACAACCGGATGCGACCGTAAACTCGGCAGGAAATGAATCGTGGTATCTGAGCTTTTAAACACGCGGTTTGCATCATCAGTGAACCGGTAAAATAAACCGGGTGACGTCTGATGCATGCGGCGAGCGTGTTCAATAAGATGTCGCACTAGCTTTGGTTCAACGATTCCTGCCAGAACATTGTAACCCCGATCCTGGTCACCGATTTCACGAATGATTTCCGGTTGCGATTCGGGGCTGTTACCGGAAGGATTGTAGGAACCGACAAAAGCTATGGGCCTGGGATGCGAAAAACAGTAAAGTTTTTCGTGCAATTGCGGTTTCCAGGCTCTTCCAGGCGGCGCAGGAATACCTGGAAAATTGACCACTTTAAGTCCGTTGCCTAGTCCATTTTTCCCGGAAAGCATTTTAATCACGGCCTGATTCGCATCTGCAACGCGGGGTGTGGCCGGCAGAATTACTGTTACTTTAACGCCTTTTTTATGTGCCTGAAGCAGCAATTCAGCTAATCTGATATCGCGAAAATAATAGGTCACCCAGTCTATTTCACCATCCGGTGGTACAGCAGAAACGTGACTGGCCAGCACATCTCGCAAATAACCTGCCGGTTTAGACGGATTGCCGAAATGTATTTCAAATGATTCCGACGTGCTCATTAACATGCTATACCTATCTTCCGTTGTTCATCTGATCATATGACTGATTATGATAAAGCACGAATCTGTTTCATAAATATAAAGCACACTATGACATGGCTAATAAACTTACCCTACTTGTTTATGGTAAAGGTTGCAATACCTAAAAAAATACGTGTTGATACTTAGCCATTGAAAAAATGCAGAACCTTTAATCAGAATTAAAAAGCAACACGCTGGATTTTAACAAACTGTTTGTTACATTTTTGTGAAATAGGCACCGCCAATAAAAGAATAGCTTGCAAACAGGACGGAATTAATGTGATATTTAGCCACAGTCAGTTTTTGAGAGATTAAAATCAAATTCGTTTTTTTATGAGAAAAGCGCTTTTTTTTCTTCGTCACTACAACGACATTGATCACATTACACCGGTCATAACCAAATGGGTTGAATCGGGGAATCGCTGCGATATCGTGCTATTGAAGAAAGCCAGGCTTGCCGATGATTTCCGTATTCAATTCTTGAATTCACTCAATGGCGTAAGAATAGCCCGCCTGTTCGAGATTTTGCCTCTGCATCAATTTGTCGGATGGCAACTGCAAACCATTCTGTTAAATCAGCGTCTGCGCCGCTCATTTTTTGGCGCATGGATGAATGCGTTGACCTCGATTTACGATGTTCAAAAACGCATGCGTATATGGGACGCAGTTTCCGAACGGCTGTTAAAGCGAAGTTTCGCGGACCAAACTGGAGGTGTAGTGGTGTTTGACTGGATCACCCGAAATTCGCCGGTATGTTTGGAATGGGTTGAGACTATCGTGTCTATGGCGCATGCGAGGGGACTGGGTGCAGTGTCGCTGCCGCATGGTGACAGCCCGCATGCGAGTCAACTGATACGGCATGGCGAATGGCGCCTGGCGCCTGACGATATGTATTCTGCCGGACGGATATTCGACAAGCTTGTGGTGCCCAATGCGCTGTGTGCGACGCGCTTCCAGCCTTTCATGGCCGAAGCATCGCTGGCAATACTCGGTTCTCCGCGCTACTGTGACGAGTGGCTGCTCAGACTCAAAATGATCATTCCGCCTTCCCCGTTGAAAAATTCCGATAGCCGGCTGAAACTCGTCTTTTTCCTCAGAAAAGACGATTTTACGATTTTCTGGGAAGAAGTCGGTGAAGTAATTCATCTGATCGCTGCCTTTCCTGGCACAGAATTAATCATCAAGCCGCATACACGCGGCGGCTGGCGGCAGTCTTTAACCCGTGACAAATCATTGTTGTACCTTAAAAATGTACACGTGGCTGAAGACAACGCGCATTCGACACATTTAATGGAATGGGCCGATGTCATGATCGATTTGGCAACGTCTGTGGTATTTGAAGCGGTCAAGGCGGGAAAACCGGTGCTGGCAGCGGATTACTTGCATGCTGGAAGATCGACTATTGCAGACTATATGCCCGAGACGGAACTGAAATGCCGCGATGATGTGTATCATAAGATTGACACCTTTCTGCAGAAAGGTTGCGATTCTTTTTATGTTGAAGCACATCGGCAGCGATTTATCCAGGAAGTCATTGATGGTTTGGATTCAGATGTATTGTCACGTTATGTTGCGCTGCTGGAAAAACAGGCGCAATTTTGAAAGGAATTATCTATATGTAAACACCAGATTATCCAGAGAAGGAATGCCGTCTTTCGGTAAACTGCCATAATGGTTTTCATCAGTGGGAACCAAGTATCTTCAAGACTGAAACCATTCTTGGTTCCGGCAAATACTGGCAGGTTTGCCGACAATAATGCCATTGCTGCCATGCAGAACAATGTGATTGATTTCACAAGATTAACCTCTGCTCCCGTTCACATAGGCGGCTGTCAATTCATGACTTGGCGATTCAAAAATATGCTGGCAGCGGCCAAATTCAACAAGCTGGCCGGCGTGTTCCCTGACCCAGAAGAATGCCGCGTAGTTGGCGATACGTCTGGCCTGCGCGAGATTATGGGTCACTATGACAATCGTATATCGCCCTTGCAGGCGGCTGATCAGATCTTCAACTACCCCCGAGGCGATGGGATCGAGCGCACTGCACGGTTCGTCCATGAGCAGAATTTCAGGCTTCAACGCCAATGCGCGTGCAATACAAAGCCGCTGCTGTTGCCCACCGGACAGACTGAGCGCCGATACATCCAGACGATCATGCACTTCATCCCATAAGCCGACATCGCGCAATACTTGTTCAGTGACAGCAGCCACCTCGGCTTTTTGAGTGATGCCGTGTTCGTTGAGCGGTAATGCGATATTGCGACGAATGGATAACGGAAAAGGCGTTGGTTTCTGGAATACCATACCGATTTGACGGCGTAAGACTTGTACCTGACTACTGGCATGATGAATATCACGATTATTGACCAGAATCTGACCGCTAACGCCGCAACCCGGAATCAGGTCTGTCAGGCGGTTGATTGCCGATAAAAAACTGGTTTTCCCGCAACCGGACGGACCGATTAATGCAGTAATACAACCTTTATAGATATCCAGCGTGACATTATCCAGCGCCATTTTGCCGTCATACTGCAATGACAGATTTTTCACCTGAACTACTGGCTGCGGCACGCAACAGGCCGGACCGGCTTCGAGCGGCCCGAGTGTAAAAGCACCCTGGTTGGCATTCATGTCAAAATTTTCCTGCGTTGCAAACTATAAGCCAATTTCATGGCCAGTATATTAATACATAATAACAGACTCACGAGAACCAGCGCCGAAGCATACGCCGGCATATCGCCACCGGGCACATTCATCGATAAATCGAAAATATGCAATGCCAGTGCACGCCCGGAGTCAAACAACGAACCCGGCATGCGGTCGACATACCCACTGGTGAACAGTAATGCCGCGGTTTCAGCCAACGCACGTCCGATACCGATCAACAGTCCAGCAGCAAGCGCCGGAGCGGCAGCGGGAAATATCAGGTGGATCAGCGCAGCGGTACGCGTTATGCCCAATGCAGCCGCCGATAACCGGTATGTTTCCGGAACCGCGCGCAAACCGGCTTCGGCGGTACTGGTCAGAATCGGCAACAACATACAGGCGAGCGTCAGGCCACCAGACAGGATAGAAAACCCGAGGCCCAGATAAATACTAAAAAACGCATTGCCAAACAAGCCAAATACAATCGACGGCACGCCCGCCAAGACAAACAAACTAAACCGGACTGTCTTGCCTAATGGGCTGGTAACCGGCACGAATTCCGTGAGCAATACCGCTGTTGCCCATGCTAGCGGCACGGCTGTTACTAATGCCACTAGCAAAATCAGCACCGTAGACACCAGAATCGAGGCAATGCCGCCCGCCCGTCCGGCGTCGCGCGGTGATTCGGTCATAAATTCCCAGGAAAGATGCGCAAATCCGCCGCGTACGAGATCGGCCAGCATCCATACGAATACTGCACTGACCAGCAACACCGCCAGATAAACAAAACCTTGCACCCCGCAATCACGAATCTTTTGCAAGGTATGATGCCAAATCATTTCAGGCATGGTGGTGTTTTTCCAGTAACCCGGCAACCGCTGATAACGCCATCACCAGCAGCATCAGCAATAGTCCTGACACGAACAGTACGGCACGATGATCGCCCATGGCATACGCCATCTCAAGCGCAATATTGGCCGCCAAAGTACGAATGGGGTCAAAAATTGATTCAGGATATTGCACTACATTACCTGCAACCATCAGCACAGCCATGGTTTCGCCAAGTGCGCGTGCAGCAGCAAGAATAATTCCGGCAGTAATGCCTGTTCGCGCAGCAGGCAACGCAACGCCACTGATCATGCCCCAGCGGGACAGCCCCAGTGCAGCAGCATTACGGAACAATTCTTCCGGCACAGCCGCAAGCGCCGTATAAGCGGTAAGCGTAATCATTGGCAGGATCATCAGCGTTAATACCAGAATGCCTGCGAGCAGGCTCGCCCCGGGAGGATGCCATTCATTGATCAAAGGCACCAGCGTCGTCAACCCCCAGAATCCGAAGACCACCGATGGAATACCGGCCAACAGTTCAATTAACCGCCCATAAAGCGTTGCCAAATGAGTCGGCGCGAAAAAGACGATGAACAACGCGGATGCCATACCCAAAGGCACTGCCAGCATCAATGCACCCATGCTTGCCAGCAGCGTACCGGATAGCATCGGCATTAAATTGTATGCCCTTTCAAGCGGATGCCAGGATGTGTCCGTAACAAAACGAAACACAGACAATTCGGTTAAAACAGGCCAGGATTCGTACAACAGAAAAAAAAGAATCAGCAGCATGACCAGTGCAGCGACTGCTGCACCTGCACGTAAAATCCCGGCAAGCAAATGATCAATGTGCATCAACCGGAACAAAGTACTGCGCCTTAACCAGATCACGCACCTGCGGAGATTGTGCAAACGTGAGAAATTGCCGTGCTAGGTCTTGCGGCTCATGCGAAATAACCAGATTAAGCGGACGCAATAATGGGAAATTCCCGTTCTGAATATTGGAGATTGAAGCCGCTGCACCATCAAGTGCTAACAGGCGAACTGGCATTCCACGCCGTGTCTCGTATTCTGCAGCACCGATGGATACATAGCCGATAGCATTGCGGTTGCCTGCTACCGTCTTGATGCCTTGTGCGTTGTCGCCGATGATGATATGCGGCTTGATCATGCTGTTTTTAAGCTGAAAATAATCCAGAAAAAGTTCCAGTGTAGAACGCCCTTCAGCCTTGTTCACGACCGTGATGCGCGTATCCGGTCCACCGACAGCACTCCAGCGCATGACATTTCCGGTGAAAATACTGACAACCTGCTGCTTGCTGAGTGAAACCACCGGGTTGCTGGCATGCACAATCAAACTGATGCCATCCAGCGCTATCGTAAAAGCGCGCAGATCATCCTCATCTGGTTTCAGTGCGCGGGATACCATGCCAATATCGGCGACACCTTTACGCACATCATTGATGCCGCGCGATGATCCGCCTGCCTGTACGTCAATGCGCACGCCGGGATACAACGATTCAAATCGCCGTGCGATTTCACTGACCAAGGGCGCGACAGTACTCGAACCGGTCAAAACCAGTCGTTGCGTGGCAGCACTGGCGGGCGCGGTTGATAGCAATACCAGTCCAGCAGCAACACCCGAAAGCAGAATCAGGCAGATTAGAAGATAACTGTTTTTTCTAAACATGCCTATTTCTTGTCATTTAATTTCCAGTCGTAATCAAGATAGCGCACTTTGAAGTTACCGGTAGCAACCATCAACTTATCCTGTTCATTGTCGGTCAGGTTATCCGCATAATGCACCAGAAAATGATTCAACGAATGCCAGCCGCCCCATCCTCTTTCAAAATCTTCAGTGTACCAGTCGAATATTTTTGATATTTCCAGACGGCCTGTCGATGGATTAAAACGGTTACGTGTGCGGTCCTCGAGAAATACCTGAGTGACGGCTTCGAGTTGCTGTTCCAGTTTTCCCCCTGTGAATGCTTCATTCAGCAATGCCGGACAACCGATGGACGCACAATTTACTGCAAAATGAATACGCGGTTCGTTGTAATCGCCGGGTTTGCGGATCATGCCATGTTCAATATCATCCAACGATCGCATTTTTCCGAGCAAAGGAACGAATTCCTTTTTCCATGGGCTGCGCAGAAATGATCCCAACGCCTTAATCGAGTCAAGCTCAGGGTAACGCGTCAGAATCAGTTCAATGGTGAACGCATTGTAGGCATTAATCAAAAATGCCAGTTGTTCCGCTTTGCTCCAGCCAATAAATGTTCTTTCATTTACGGCCGACAATTGTTTTAAGTATTGCTGCAACGCCTGTCTGTTTTGCAAAAACCCGGCATAATCGGTCTGACTCGCCCGGCCTTGATTAATCATGACGACATGATCGTGCAGCAATGCATCCCAGACTGCGTGCGAATGATCGAACTGATTTGCAGATGCAGCTTGAGTCAGAAACCATAAAAACAAACCCGTCAGTAACGTTTGAGTCCATTGCATCATTCTTATATGCCCTATTGATCGCTTGTATGATTTACGCTAAAAACTGTTTGTCGACATCGCCCGGATGCCCTTACATGACTTAAAGGCGGGGTTACTCAAAATTCACACACACTATTCTACACTTTAATGCAAATGAGATTCGATGAGCAACTGCTTTCCCGCATCGGACAACCCTGGCCAGCATTTTTTTACTCAACAACTCCCAACGGTTAATGCAAACCCTTATCGTTTCATAAGCTGAGACATAACAAAGGGCTATTTGAATCATGAATAAAACGATTTTTTGCCTGCTTAATAGAACGTTAATTCAAGTGTCACTCCACGTATGATCCCTTGAAATTGTAAAGCATCTTGATTTTGTCATTGTTGAGTGATTTTGCTTGACGTCCTCAGCTGATACCTGATTGTAATCTGACGCCAGATTCCGGTTTGAATTTGTCTGATTAAGTCAATAACAATCCTAACAATTTACAAAACGATATTGATAATGCATTACATTTATGGTTATTAAAAAGGTGGATAGAAAAATAAAATCAATTTTTAGGTTTCTACTGATCAAAATGTTTATGCATTAATCCTCTCACCTGTCTGTTACTATTTTTGCGCATATATGTCATTGCTGGTTAATGAACAAAAACCGGATTCTTATTAGACTAAGCAGGAAATACAATACGACAGTTCTTCGGCTATACAGCTGTATAGGCAGTATTTTTTGCTTATTCTTCTTCCTGATCGGTTCAAATACCCTGGCGGACGATAAAAAACACGATCTAGCCGGTGCATCACTGGAAGAATTACTAAACTTTGAACTAATTACCGCATCAAAAATTGCCCGCCAGGTCAGCGATGCGCCTTCCGCTGTCAGCATTGTCACCGCTGATGATATCAAGGCTTACGGTTACCGCACGTTGGGAGAAATTCTTAACAGTATGCGGGGACTCAATATTACCTATGATCGTGCCTATGACTTTTTAGGCGGACGTGGTTTCAGCAGTCCCGGGGAATACAGCGGCCGTATCATGTTGCTCATCGACGGCATGCAAGCCAACGACAACGTATATAACCAGGCTTACTTCGATCATAGCGGCCTGATCGATACCGAACTCATTGAACGCGTTGAATATGTACCCGGACCGGGTTCAGTAGCCTACGGAAATAATGCTTTCTTTGGTATTGTCAATATCATAACAAAAAAAGGCACCGATTTTAACGGTGCTCAGGCGGCGGTATCAGTTGGCAGTTTTTTGACCGGCAAAGCCAGATTGACATATGGCAAGCAATTTTCCAACGATGTGGATTTATTGTTATCCGCATCGGGTTTGGCAAGCCGGGGGCAGAATTTTTATTTTCCCGAATTCGATAACGGTGATCCGCTTAATAATAACGGTATAGCGCATCGTCAGGACGGGCAGAATAACCAGCGCTTTTTTGCCAAACTGCAAGGAAGAAACTGGCTTTTCGAAGCCGGTCACTCCCGCCGACATAAGGATATACCGACCGCACCCTACGGCGCCGATTTCAATACCCACTATTTTTATACGGACACCAACAAATTTGTTGCAGGCCAATATCATATTGATCTCAGCAACAACCTTAAACTGTCATTACTGACGGATTTCAGTGATTTTCGCTATCATGGAAATTCCCTGTTCAGCGGCGAATACTGGCCGGATGAATCCATTGGCCGGCGATGGGGCACCGAAGCGAAGTTCTCTGGCAGCTGGTTCGATTTCCATAAAATTATTTTCGGCGTTGCCTTCCGCGATGATTTTCAACGCAAAATAATTACTCCGGCAGCATCTTCGGACCATGGCCGCCAAACGATAAGCGTATATGCCCAGAATGAATTTACCCTGCGTAATAATCTTTGGCTCAATCTGGGTGTAAGAAACGATTATTTCACGGATGACGGCAATGCGATATCCCCCCGTTTTGCATTAATCTACGAACCCTTGCCGGAACACTTTGTCCGCTTGTCCTATAGCCGCGCGCACCGAACGCCAACCGCGTTTGAAAAATTTTATACCGACGGCGAATTCCTCTTACCCAATCCGAATTTAAAGATCGAACATGTCCATGCGGCTGAGCTGGTATTGGAGCGGCGCTGGGGCAATCAATCCAGGGTACTTGCATCGTTTTATCATCAAACGACTGTAAAACCCATTCAGACCACCCCGTATAGTTCCGATTTTGTACAGTACCTGAATACCAATGGCGCACGCGCCAGAGGTATAGAGATAGAAGCCGAGCACCATTGGCGCAATAACATGCGTGTCCGCGCCAGTTATGCCTTTCAGGATTCCGAAGACGGCGCAGGTAACTGGGCGATCAATTCTCCGCGTCATTTAGGTAAATTCAACTTCACTGCACCCATTTATGGAGACTTATTTCGTACAGGCGTGGAGCTTCAAGTTGTTTCACGCCGTAAAACACATTTGGGCAACACCACTGGCGGTTTTGCGATTGCAAACGCCACGCTGAATACGAATCGTCTGATACCCAACCTGGATATCTCCTTCACAATTCGTAATTTATTCAATACGAATTATGTTCATGTGGCGCCTGATTACAATATGCCACTTTCGACAATCGCACAGGATAGCCGAAATTATTGGCTGCAATTGACGTATGAATTTAAGTGACGGGAAGTTCATATACCGCTTGCTGTTATTCCTGTCTTTGTTTTTAGGCTGGACAACCGACTCCGTTGGGCAACAGAACTCTTTTCCCGAATATGCTATGAAAGCGGCATTTGTCTATAACTTCACGCTTTTTACGCAATGGCCAGAATATTCAGAAAACACGTTGACTGTCTGCACAATGTATTCTGACCGTTTGCGCGAAGAGCTTGAACAGTTTGCTTCCAAGCTGACACAAGACAACAAAAAAATTGTAATTCAGAAAATCACCCGTAACCAGAATGCAGCGCAGTGTCAGGTTGTGTTTCTTTCCGAAGAAGATATGACGCATGCTCCAACTATTTTAGCGCTGATACAGAATAGTCCGGTTTTAACTGTGACGGATATCCCCGGTTGGGCGGAAAAAGGGGTTATTATTGGGATGAATATTCAGAACCAGCGTATAGTTTTCGAAATTAATTTGAAATCAGCTCAGCAAGCCGGGCTGCAACTCAGTTCAAAGTTGCTGAATTTAGCGAGAAAAATTTATAAATAATACTGTCAAGACATGTCATTACTACGCAACTCCAGTATTGGGAATAAATTACTTATTATAAACATAGCATCAATGAGTGTTGCTATGTTTATCCTGGTGTTAAGTATAATAACCATCATGTTTTTCAGCAGCAGGAACAGTCTTTTAGAAGATGTAAGGAATCAAGTCCATATACTGGGTGAAAGCCTGGCGCCAGCCATGTTGTTTAACGATATGGAAACCGCCAAAGCGCTGTTTACTGCTTTACCACCCTATATAGAGTACGTAACGGTACTGGATAAACAGGGAGAAGAGTTTATTTCATATTCACAGAAAACAGATACGGTTAATGTCCCGGCAGCATCTGCGGCCAAAAATTATTTTCCAAAAGTGTACATTGATTATCCAATTGTAGTTAACGATCGAGCGGTGGGGTTGATTCAGGCTAGTGCGTCACTGGATAAAATCTATGACCAGCTTGCCAAATTTTTGCTGTTTACCCTTTTTTCACTATTACTATCGAGCGCACTCGGTATTTTGATGTTGAGGCACTTGCAGACCTATTTAATAAATCCTATCGTTGGCCTCACAAAATCAATGCGACTGATATCCAATACAGATAATTACTCATTACGATTTCACCTCGACAGCAAAGATGAGCTGGGAGAGCTGGCATCTGGTTTTAACACCATGCTGAATAAAATTCAGTCTCACCAGGTGAAGCTTGACGCTGAACTTGTTCGTCGCAGGGAAGCTGAAGATCGCCTACAACAATTGGCTTTTTACGATAATGTTACACATTTGCCTAATCGTCATTTTTTTAAAGAAAGACTGGAAAGTGTGGTGACATCGACTCTGAGATATAACACCAGTTGTTGCGTCATACTTATAGATCTAGATGATTTTAAAAATGTAAATGATACGCTTGGCCATCATGTGGGCGATGAGTTATTAAAGGCGGTAGCCGAGCGACTCAGCAAGGAACTGCGCGGCAGTGATGCTTTGTGCCGTATTGGCGGCGATGAATTCGCGATTATTCTCGATCATACAGATGAAATTATGCAGGTCGAATATATCGCAGACAGAATGATCAGATTACTTTCTCTTCCATTTATGTTGCAGGGACAGGAAATTTTTATCGGTGCGAGTATCGGCGCCAGTTTCTGTCCGGCAGATGCATCCGATATACCGACTTTGCTCCGGAATGCTGATAATGCGATGTATAGCGCCAAGAATCGCGGCAAAAATCATTTCCTGATTTATAAACCGGATATGGATCATAAAAGCATGAAACGATTCACACTGGAAAACGCATTGCGACGCGCCCTAGAGCTTGAAGAAATATTTTTAACGTATCAACCATTTATGCAAATTGATACAAATAAAATAGTGGGTTTCGAAGTATTGGTGCGTTGGAATAATCCCGAACTTGGGGTTGTACAACCCGCAGATTTTATCCCGATCGCTGAAGAAACTGGACTCATCATACCCATCGGTGAATATGTTCTTTATGAAGCCTGTTTACAGACAAAGCATTGGCGGAAAGATTTTGGGTTCGAGGGTACAATCAGTGTTAATCTGTCGGGACGGCAATTATTAAAACCGGATATTGTTGAACGCATTGTCAAAATCGTGCAGTCAGTAGAATTGCCATTTAATTTATTAAATCTCGAATTAACTGAAAGTATTTTGATGGATCACTCCAAAGAAACGTTTGATAAGCTAGAAGCGCTCAACAACTTGGGATTCTCTATATCAATTGACGATTTCGGTACGGGTTATTCTTCCATGAGTTATCTCAAACGCTACCCGATTAATACATTAAAAATTGACCGCAGCTTTATTTCCGATTTGCCTGATGATGCAAATGATGTCGCCATTTCAAAAGCAATTATAGCATTGGGTCAAAGCCTGAGTATGAAAATAGTCGCAGAAGGCGTTGAAACGAAGGAACAGTTGAATTTTCTCGAAGCATGTGGTTGCAATTTTGCGCAGGGATTCTTTTATAGCAAGCCAATGTCTGCTGAACAGGCAGAAAATTTCATTTTAACCAGGCAAAGCCATTCCGTTTGAAATCTGCCAGAACAATTGATCTTGCCTGATTTTATGCGTTGATAAAATTAACAATCCAACGCGCAAACAGCTGATCGTCAAGCCCTGTTGTTAGCGAGGCTTTTCCCTGTTCAATACGTTCAGCCGGAATGATATTTCGGCGAATATCCATCAAAGCGGACGAGTAATCTTTGCAAAATTCGGGATGCCCCTGAACACTTAGAAAATGATCGCCATAAGCGAGCATGTAGCATGGACAGAATGTACTGCCGGCAAGCACATCTATTTCGACATCTTGTGGTAGAGAAATAACCTGATCCTGATGGCTTGCGATCAGATTGAGTTCAGCTTTGATTGGCTCCATCCAGGGCTTAATGTGCTCCACATGATTGCTAGTCACCCCGATTCCCCATCCCCTGTCTGATTTTCTGACTTCGCCGCCGAGTGCCTGGATCATGAGCTGGTGGCCGAAGCAGATGCCGAAATATTTTTTCCTGGCCTGATCCAGTTCGCGGATAAAATCTTCCAGCCGGGCAATCCACGGCAAATCGTCATACACACTATGACGGCTGCCGGTGGAGATATAGGCATCGCATTCATCCAGATGCTGCGGATATTCGAATGCTTGCACATCGTACAACCTGAATTGATAGTCCGGTGCAACGTTGGCGAACAGTGCCGTGATCATCTGCGGATAGTCACCGAACTCCGATTGCAGTTCCTCGCGTACATGGTCGCATTGCAGGATGCCGATTTTCATAGATTTATATTTAAAATAATTTAAAACAAGTTGTTAGCGTGATCCATTGACCGCTTCGACAAAAATCTCCGCATACCGTTCAGCAGTAAACGCGATGGGGTTGCCCCCAGCGGATGGGTCGGCGGCTGACATTTCGCCAATACGCGCCGCCTGTTCTGTATCGATGCCGATGGCCGACAAACTGTGTGGAATCCCGAGCTGGCTGCGAAGCGCCAATACCCAGCGCAGAAATCCATCAAACGATGTATCCTCGAGCGACAGGAATCGGCCCAACCGTTCAATACGACTCTCAATTACTGTTCGATTGGCGTTGAGTATATACGGCATTAGAATCGCATTGAGCAGGCCGTGATGCGCATCGTAAACCGCACCGAGCGAATGCGCGATCGCGTGCATGCCGCCAAGTCCTTTTTGAAACGCCGTTGCACCCATCAGTGAAGCCGTCAGCATTTGCGTACGGGATTCCAAATCCTGTCCATTTTCAAATGCCCGCGGCAGATAGTCTTTTACCAGACGAATGCCTTCCATCGCAATGCCGTCGGCCATCGGGTGATAAAACGGCGCGCAATACGCTTCCAGATTATGCGACAGCGCATCCATGCCGGTCGCGGCGGTGATCTTTGCGGGCAGCGATACCGTCAGTTCCGGGTCGAGAATCACGCGCGCGGGCATCATGTTCGGATGAAAAATGATTTTTTTAACCTGCTGTTCGGTATCGGTAATCACCGAAGCGCGGCCAACCTCGGAACCGGTTCCGGCTGTGGTGGGAACCGCAATTACGGCCGCCATACCTGCCACATTCACGCGCAACCAGTTATCGCCACGGTCTTCAAAATCCCACAACGGGCGCTCCTGCCCGACCATCAGTGCTACCGCTTTACCTGCATCCAGCGCCGAGCCGCCACCCAATGCAATCACGCCATCATGGTTTCCTGCACGATACGCAGTCACACCATCGCTGACATTCTGACCGGTGGGATTGCCCTGAATGGCGCTGAATATGCCGCAACGCAAGCCCGATGTTTTGCAGTGATCGATAATGTCCCGAACCATTGGCAGCTCTGCCAAACCGGGATCGGTAATCAGCAACGGCGCGTTCATGCCTAGTTGTTTACAGCTATCGGGCAGTTCCTGAATACGCCCTTTGCCGACACGAATGGTGCACGGATAATTCCAGTTGGCTATTAAACTCAATGATTCAGTCATACGCCTCTCTTACGGTACGATTCGGATATGGTAGGATTTTGGCCGGGTAAATGCATTAAAACCCAGTTTAGACAAGGTACAACCGCGCCCGGTATTTTTTACTCCCGTCCACGCCAGTTCGGGATCGAGATAATCGCAGCGGTTGACAAAAAACGTACCGGTTTCGATCCGATTTCCCAAGGCAACCGCTGTTTCGATATTCTGAGAAAAAATCGAAGCTGTCAGCCCGTACTCGCTGTCGTTCATTAGTTTCACCGCTTCTTCATCGGCAGCAACTTTCATGATTCCCACGACCGGCCCGAAGCTTTCCTCGGTCATCACGCGCATATTGTGATTAACTTTCGTGAGCACTTGTGGGGCCATATAGGGCGTGCCCTCATTATCCAGCGCAAAATCAGCCGGATTGATATGCGCCACCGCACCTTGCGAAACGGCTTCCCTGATCTGATCGCGGACAAAATCCGCTGCTTTGGCATTGACCAAAGGCCCAAGCGTGGTTTCCGGGTCATCCGATCTTCCGAGCCGGTATTGCCGGGTCAGCGCAACAAAACGTTCGACAAATTGATCGTAAACCGTTTCATGCACATAAATGCGCTCAACACCGCAGCACGATTGTCCGGAATTAAAAAACGCGCCATCAACGGTATTCTCCACAGCATCATCCAGCTTGGCATCGGCGCGAATATAACTCGGGTCTTTGCCGCCCAGTTCCAGCCCGATGCCGATAAACCGCCCGGCGGCAAGCTGTTCGATTCGTGCGCCGACCGATACCGAACCGGTAAACGCGATGAAGTTGATCCGCCCCGATTGAATGACCGTTTCAGTGGCTTCATGCGATAGATGCAGATATTGCAAAACGCTATCAGGCAATCCAGCCTGCTGAAACGCTTCCACAATCCGCTCGGCGCACAGTGGCGTTTGCGCAGAATGCTTGAGCAGCACCGCGTTGCCTGCCAACAATGCCGGGACAATAGCGTTAATTGGCGTATGCAGCGGATAATTCCACGGTGCAATCACCAATACCACGCCGACAGGCTCGCGATTGATATAACGAATAAAACCGGGTTTGTCGCCAACCTGAACCGGCGCCAGCGCATCATCGGCAATTGAAATCATGTGGCGCGCGCGGTCGGCGAAACTGCGGACTTCGTTTGCAGCGTAACGAATTGGACGGCCCATCTGCCAGCACAACTCTTCGGCAATTGCCGCTTTATTGGCAACAAACGCTTCAACCGCACGACCGCATATCGCCTTGCGTTCGGACAACGGCGTATTGCGCCAGTCTGCCTGTGCCTGACTGGTTTTGGCTAACGCGGCCTGGATCTGTTCATTGTCAGCCAGCGGACGTTCCACATAAACAGAACCGTCTATCGGGCTGATTGTTTTTTGCATGACTGTCATGGTTTTGGGCTCAAATTGTAAACACTATATGATCTCAAAATATCGCTCCATTTCCCACTCGGTGATATGCTTGCGGAACTGGCGTTCTTCCCATTCACGGGTGGCGGCAAAATGCTCGACAAATGCATCGCCAAACAACTCACGTGCTGCCTCGGAATACCTTAACCGCTGCGCCGCATCCCACAGCGTCGCTGGCAACATTAAATGGGCGGGTGGCTGATGCTGGTACGCACTGCCTTTGATAAACGGCTCCGGTTCCCATTCATGCGCTATGCCGTATAAGCCGGACGCCAGCGCTGCGGCCAATGTGAGATAAGGATTGCCGTCAGCCGCACCCACACGGTATTCTATGCGTTGCGATTTGTCACTGCCGGGAATCACGCGCAACGCCGTGGTACGGTTTTCAACACCACAGGTAGCGGCAGTCGGCGCCCATGCACCCGGAATCAACCGGGTGTAACTGTTCACCGTCGGCGCAATCATACATAATAATTCAGGCATCAAACGCTGTTGTCCGGCAAGAAAGTGGCGTTGCGTTTTGCTCATGTTGTATTCCTGCGCGGGGTCGTAAAACGCAGAACGGCCATCGCCACGGTTTCGCAACGATAAATGAATATGTCCGCTCTGACCGGGATAATCCAGCGACCATTTGGCCATGAACGTCGCCATCAGGTTGTTGCGTTGCGCCAGCACTTTCATGAACGTTTTGAACAGCGCGCCTTTATCCGCCGCCTGCTCGGCGTGATCGACGGCGATTGCTGCTTCCAGCACACCCGGGCCGGTTTCGTCATGCAATCCCTCTATCGGAAAATCCATCGCCTCGCTCAAACGCAGAATCTGGTCAAACAGATCGGCATGCACCGAATTGCGCAGTACTGAATAGCCGAACCAGCCCTGCGTCATCGGCTGAAGATTTCTGAAGTTTTTCTCGCGCACGCTTTCGGGTGTTTCGTTGAACATGAAGAACTCGTATTCCAGCGCGGCAAACGCATCGAACCCCATTTCCTGCGCTTTGCCGATGACCCGTTTGAGCACGTTTCGCGGGCAGATTTTTGCCGCTTCCGCGTCAAATTCACAGATGAACAGCAGCATATTGTCTTCAAACGGAATCTCGCGGCAACTCTCGGCGACCACGCGCACCGGCGCATCCGGATAACCGGTATGCCAGCCCGTATAGGCGGTATTGTCATAGAGCTGATCTTTTGAATCCCAACCCAGCACCACATCGCAAAAAGCCAACCCGTTCTCAAGCGATGCCAAAAACTTGTCCTTGCTGAGATATTTACCCCGCATCACGCCATCGATATCAAAAATACCGATTTTGACATGCGTCAGATTGCGCTCGTTGACAATCTGCCGGGCGTCTTCTGTGGACTTTACTGCTCGGGGAGTTAACATGGCGTCACCTCAAATGGTTTTCAGCATGCCGGATTGTTGAATAAATTTTACGACAATAACCTCATCGTATTGCATCTATTATAGGTTACTGTATTCGCATCTTAACGCAAGAATAATAACGTTGTGTGACCAGTTTCCCGCAATCAGACAGAAACAATTGATGAATTAGCGACAAAAGCTATTATTCAGAACTGTTTACTTGCTGTTGTTTGAACTATTTACTTTAAATATCATGTCGACTGTCAGAACAATCGGAATTAATATGTTTCAGCGCATGCGTTTGAAGTAATCAACTGAAAATTTGTGTTTATTCTCATCGATACTTCACCCAAGTTTTCCACAAATTTATTCAGATGATTAACAGGCATGCTGGCATATGATTTTATATTTAGCGTAAATTTTACTGTGCTGTCTGGGTTATTCGCGCGCTTTGTCATATAATTTAGCGTTTAAATACAATAGATATTGCTTAAATTCATTTGACTGAAAAAAGATGGCTCAAACTTGATAAGATATCTGTTTCCAAACCTAACATACCAACATACCCAACGCCAACAACAAAAATGATTATCACTGCAGTGCACCTAGATGACGAGTCGGAAAAACAATACGCTGTACAACTGACCGGCAGTTTATTGGTATAAAAAACGACTACAAATAACATCAGGTGTTGCAAATCAAGCATGAAAAAACAAAAAAACCGCGCTTTCCGATCAATTTTCTATCTGATTGTTTGCTTTTGCACTTCATCAGGCCTGCTGGCAGAAAACAAGACGATTAAACCGCGCCAAAAACCTGCAACAATATATGCGGTCAGCCTGACCGAAGAAAGCAATAGCAAGCCAAATCCAAAATCAGTGACCATTAAAGCAGACCGTGTTGAAGGGATCTATGAACAGGAAATGGAAGCTATCGGTAATGCGCAACTGTGTTATGGCGATAACACCTTGACGGCAGACCGCATGAAATATTTCCCGGAAACAAATGACGCCGAAGTGACCGGCAATATCCGTCTGGACAGGAAAAAAGATTTCATTCAGGGCGATTATCTCAAAATGAACCTAGATACGGAAACAGGTTTCCTTTCCGAACCCCGCTATACCATGAAGGATGGCGATGGCCGCGGCATGGGCGCAAAACTGCTATTTGAAGGCAAGAATCGTTATCGATTGAAGGAAGGCAGCTACACGACCTGTCCTGTTAATCAAGAGGACTGGTATATTCAAGCCAGCGACCTTAAAATCAACAGTGAAACTGAAACCGGGGTCGCGCGTAATGTCAGTGTCGTGTTTAAAGACATCCCCATTCTGTACACACCCTGGCTGGATTTTTCCTATAGCGGCCGCCGCAAAACCGGTTTTCTTGCCCCAGTTGTAGGGCATACTGCTCGCAGTGGCGCAGATCTTGCTGCCCCGTTTTACATTAATATCGCGCCGAATCTGGATGCGACCATCGCACCGCGCGTCATGTCGAAACGGGGATTTATGCTCAGCAACGAAATGCGCTATATTGGGCATGGCGTACACGGTCACGCTCAGGCAGATGTCCTGCCTGACGATTTTGACACCCATAAGACACGTTATGGAGTTTCATTCCAGCATACGCAATACCTGGGACACGGCTGGCGGGGTCAGCTTGATTATAATCGCGTTTCCGACAATCGTTTTTTGCGCGATCTATCAAACAACCTGTCTCAAACCAGCCGGACAAACCTGTTGCAACAAGCGGGATTATTTTATCATGGTGCATTGGGCCTTGACGGAACGCTGAGTTTTTCCGCGATCGCTCAGCGCTTTCAAACCCTGCAGGATCCGTTTGCAGTTGTAAATACGAACTTACTGACGATCTCACCATACAAGCGTTTGCCGCAACTGACCATGAATGCGATCAAGCGTAATGTTGCGGGATTTGACTTTGGCCTGAATGCCACCTGGACCAATTTTGCACATCAGGATCCAACCCGGGTTGATGGCAAACGTTTGACGCTGTTTCCTACGGTCAGCCTCCCGTTTACCAGTTCATTCGGTTTTTTAACACCCAAGTTTGGTCTGCACTATACCAATTACGAGTTGTCCAAAGTAGTCGACGACAATGTAAGTAACACGGACCGCCTGATACCGATTGTCAGTCTGGACAGCGGGGTTATTTTCGATCGTAACATGACGATTGGCGGCAATAATTATATCCAGACCCTGGAGCCGCGCGCTTTTTATGTCTACGCACCGTTTAAAGATCAGAGTTTTCTGCCTAACTTTGATTCAGCAGAATCGGACTTCAGTTTTGCGCAAATGTTAACGGAAAACCGTTTTAGCGGCCATGACCGTATCAACGACGCCAACCAAATCACACTGGCGCTGACTTCACGTTTGCTCGAACCTGCTACCGGAATTGAGCGACTAAGAGTCGCCATCGGCCAGCAATTTCGTTTTTCAGAGCGCCGCGTTATTCTGGATTCATCACAGGTAACCAGCCGAAGAGCCGATTTTATTGCCGCGCTGGCTGGCCGTTTGACCCGCGAGATTAGTACGGATGTTAATATTCAACTTGATCAGCAATCATTGCGTACCGAAAAAATCCGCGCCGGCATCAGCTACCAACCTGAATTGGGTAAAGTCATCAATTTGGGCTACCGCTATACGCGCGATGTGCGGGAAAGCATTGATATTCCGGTTAACCAGCTTAACACGGCGATAAAACAGGTTGACGCTTCCATTCAGTGGCCGTTTTTTTCAAACTGGCATACTGTTGCGCGTGTGAATTACTCATTTCGGGATGATCGATTACTGGCAGGTTTGGCGGGATTTGAGTATATTTCCTGTTGCTATAAATTGCGTGTCGTCGTCCAGAAACTGACAACAGCAACGCAACGAACGACAACAGCCGTCTTTGTACAGCTAGAACTGAACGGATTAATGAATATTGGTTCAAACCCACTACGTGTATTGCAGCAAAGCATCCCTGGCTATACGAGCATTTACTAATTAAAATAAATCAACCATGCTGTGTTATTGCAAAAAACTTCGATTGACTCTGTGGCTTCTATGGCAAAACTAATATCAACCTATCTATTTATTGGACTGTCGCTTTTATTTTCGACATATCTTCATGCGCAAACGGATGAAACAGTCACTGACATTGAAGCACCGGCATCCGAAAATGACCATGGAGATCAGGAAACGCTTTCGGAAATAGCTGACCAGTCGCCTAAACTTGACCAAGGAGAAATCGTGCTGGATCAGATTGCGGCCATAGTGAATGAGGAAGTGATTACCCAATTAGAACTGGACAATGCCGTCGTCACGGCAACCCGGAACCTGATACAACAAGGTATTGACCCCCCCGAACCTGATTCAATGCAAACCCAGGTACTGGAAACACTTGTCATCAAATCGATACAGTTACAACATGCCAAGGAAATTGGCATGTCTGTCAGCGACAGCGAACTTGACGATACAATTCACCGAATTGCTGACGAAAACAAACTATCGATGCAGGAATTTTATTCAACGTTAGAAGAAGATGGTATCAGCTTTAATCATTTTCGTCAGGAAATACGCGACGAAATCATTATGGCGCGACTGAAAGAACGGCAAATTAACAGTCAGGTCAATGTTACAGAGGGTGAAATCGATAATTTTCTGCGCACTCAGGAGACTTCATCCGTTGGAAATGACGAGTATCTGCTCGCACATATCCTGATTTCGGTTACAGAACATATGGATAATGTACAGATTCATGAAAAAAGTCAGCGAGCAGAGCAAGCAGAGGAAAAACTGCGGGACGGTGCAGATTTTGCGCAAGTTGCGGCAGAGTTCTCAGACGCGCCGGATGCCATGAGCGGCGGTGTACTTGATTGGCGCCCGATTACGCAAATGGGACCCACTTTTGCACAGTTACTTTCGCCACTCGAAATCGGAGAAATAACACCTGTCGTACAAAGCCCGAACGGTTTTCATATCTTTAAACTGTTGGATCGTCGCGCGCAAGAAAACAAAGCGGTTATTATTGAACAGACTCACGCACGGCATATTCTCATCAAGGTCAACGAACTGACTTCAGAAAGCGATGCCCGAGAACAGATAATCCAAATCAAGGAGCGTATTGATAACGGTGCCAATTTCGCAGAAATTGCAAAGCTCTATTCTGAAGATGGTAGCGCAGCTTCCGGTGGAGATCTTGGCTGGCTTTCGCCCGGCAATACCGTTCCAGCCTTTGAGCAGGCCATGAACCAATTGTTACCCGGGCAAATCAGCGATCCGATAAAATCCCAGTTCGGCTGGCATTTAATACAGGTGCTTGAACGCCGCACCCAGGATATCAGCGACGAAAGTCAGCGTGAAACCGCCCGTCAAGCAATTCGCTCAAGAAAAGCGGAAGTTGTTGTCCAGGAAATGATACGTCAACTGCGCGACCAGGCTTACGTTGAATATCGGTCTGATGAAATTTAATGGCCGTTGACTATCTACCGACAATTGCGCTGACAGCAGGTGAACCAGCGGGCATTGGCCCGGATCTCTGCATACAAATTGGGCAACACGATTTGCCCTGCAGGCTGGTCGTTATTGCCGACAAGAAATTGCTCTATACACGCGCGCAACAGCTTCAAATTCCGATCAAACTGATTGACGCTACCACGAACACGCTTGAGCAACATCAAGCTGGCCATTTGCAATTCTTTCACTTGCCCATGACGAAAACAGCCATCCCAGGCATTTTGAATGTTGCCAATGCATCCTATGTGCTGTCTACACTGCGGCATGCTGTTGAAGGCTGTTGTCAAAGACGATTCGACGCAATGGTTACCGCGCCCCTCCATAAAGGGGTCATTAACGATGCAGGCATTGCATTTACCGGGCATACCGAATTTCTGGCAGAACTAACAAACAGCCAGACAGTTATGATGCTGGTCGGCGGAGGCATGCGCGTAACCCTTGCCACCACCCATTTGCCGCTCAAAGCTGTTCCTGCTGCAATTACCACTGAAAATCTGGAAAACAAACTGCGTATTATTCATCACGATTTAGTCAACCGGTTTGCAATAACCAAACCGCAAATTGCAGTGACTGGCCTCAATCCCCATGCTGGCGAATCAGGGCATTTGGGACGCGAAGAAATCGATATCATTATCCCTGTACTGGAAAAACTGCGCAAAGAGGGCTTCCGGCTGAGTGGTCCGCTTCCGGCAGATACAGTGTTTAACCCTTCCCAGCTCGCCAATTTCGACTGTATTTTTACTATGTACCATGATCAGGGATTGCCTGTGTTAAAGCATGCAAGTTTTGGCGCTGGTGTTAATGTGACACTCGGTTTGCCGATTATTCGCACTTCAGTGGATCATGGCACGGCGTTGGATTTGGCCGGAACCGGTAAAGCCGATGCCGGCAGCCTGCTCACCGCAATTCAAATGGCAATCAAGCTGGCAGGACATGCCAAATCACATGATACATAAAGCCCGAAAACGTTTTGGGCAGAATTTTTTGGTTGACCAACACGTCATTGCTGAAATTATCGATATCATCAACCCGCAGCCAGAAGAGCGCATGGTCGAGATCGGTCCCGGTCTTGGTGCGTTAACCCGACCGTTGTTAAAAACACTAGATCATCTTGTTGTGATTGAGCTGGATCGGGATATCGTCGAAAAGTTGGAAAAAGAATTTACTCAGGATAAATTGACCGTTTATTCAGCCGATGCACTAAGATTTGATTTTTCAATATTGGGAGATAAGCTGCGCATCATTGGTAACTTGCCCTATAACATTTCCACCCCCCTGCTCTTTCATCTCAATCAGTTTTCAAAATTGATTATAGATATGCATTTTATGCTGCAAAAGGAAGTTGTTGAACGACTCGTTGCAAAACCTTCCACACCCGCATATGGACGTTTGTCTGTCATGTTGCAATACCGCTTTGAAATGGAACAGGTTTTTTCCGTCTTAGCCAGTTCCTTTCGTCCTGTTCCAAAAGTTGAGTCTGCAATCGTACGCATGCTGCCTATCAAACAAAGTACACTTGCAGTAGCCAACGAAGCGCTGTTCTCACAGCTCGTTGCGGCGGCATTTTCACAGCGACGCAAGACATTACGAAACACCTTATCACGTTATCTCACAAAAGATGATTTCACGCGCTTAACAATAGATCCTGGCGCGCGCGCTGAAAACGTGACCGTCGAGGAATACATTCATATTACCAATGATCTTGCGGCCAGGATGCAAAGCATATAACTGAGAAGCATTCTCAATATTTTATGCAATAGATCGCGAGCACTGTCAAATCACTTTTCTGATGCATTTGTTATCGATCTTTCGACTACTTGCCCCAAGTTTCAAAGTGTCCAGCCAAGCCATTTGAATAGCGAGCATGTGCCATAGCCTAAGTTCATTCGTCTTTTCATTGTGTTGTCAAAAAAATTCATTGTAATTCAACAACGGATAACATGTATCCAGTGGTTTTTTCGGTCGACTGTTAACTTGGTGTCATCAACAATCAAACCGGGCTTTGTTGCAGTTGTGTAAAACCCGATCTTTCCAGTCTGCTAGCGCTTAATGCGGACGCAGCACAAACTGCAACATCGCCGATTCTGACAGATTCTCACCAATCAAAGACTGCATAAATCAAAATATAAATTCAACCAGTCATAAGCTCCATGTAATTGTCTGACGCTGACTTGCAACACGTCCGAGAAATACCCTGTTATTTTCATCAGTAAAGATCAGGCACATCAATATTTGACATATTTCTACGTATCGCGGCGGTATCATCAATCAACTTCGGCATAACGAATTCCCGTAATGACGTATCTAATTTGTCCGGCTGGACGCAGTACAATCACTTCATCGTCAAGGCTTTTTCTCAACAGTGCACGGGCAACCGGCGAGTCCATGCTGATCCACCCTTTCTCGACATTAAACTCATCAGGACCGACAATGCGGTAAGTCACGCATTGGCCTTCATCGTCTTCAAGTTCAACCCATGCGCCAAAAAACACCTGCTGTTGGTTTGAAGGTGGTTGGTCGACAACGATGAGTTCGTCTAGACGCTTCTGCAGATAACGAATCCGCCGGTCTATCTCGCGCAGCTGTTTCTTGCGGTAAATATATTCGGCGTTCTCAGAACGGTCTCCTTCGGCCGCAGCAGCGGATAATGCCGAAACCACATCACGACGATTCACCCACAAATCACTAAGCTCAATGCCAAGCGCCTCGTAACCGGGTTTAGTGATATAAACCGAGCTTTTTGGCTGTGGTGGGCGGTAGCGGCTCATGCTTGGATTATTGTATAGTGTAAAAGAGTGAATGCTAAGACTGTTAAATTAATACATTTATTGCTGTATTATGAATAGTGTTGTATTACAGTTCAATCGTTATACAACACTTAGAAACTAATCCGCACCCCGAGATTAAACTGCCGTCCTCTGCGGAACTGTCGTGTGAGTTCACCGCCTTGCAGGATCAGTACATCGTCATCGAGCAAGTTCTGCATGTTCAGGCGTACCGACAGCCATTTGTTGACCGACTGGTTATAGACGAAGTCGAGCTGATGAAACGGTTGCTGATATTTATCCGGTGCGCCGAGCAGCCCGGCG
Organism: Burkholderiales bacterium; assembly: GCA_024235795.1. Classification (GTDB taxonomy): domain Bacteria; phylum Pseudomonadota; class Gammaproteobacteria; order Burkholderiales; family Nitrosomonadaceae; genus Nitrosomonas. The sequence continues at coordinate 356,362 of JACKLR010000003.1, forward strand.
GAGACGATGTGTTTGCTGGTGACGTTGTAGAGCAGCGTCATTTGAGATTTCCAGGCGGGATTTTCGTAGCCGATCTGGAAGTTGAAGATCTGCGCGGAATGACCCTGTAACTGACGGTTGTTGGTGGTCTGCGCACCGAGGTTTTCGGCATTCAGTTTGACATTGGAGCTCGACCAGGTGTAGTTGCCGCCAGCATAGAAATTCTCCAGCAACGGATGGATAAACCCAAGCCCTTTGAGCATTTCGACTTCGAATCCGTATACCCGCGCCTTGTCGGCGTTCTGATACGTCTGCAGGCCTGCGGTGCCGGGCAATGTGACCAGTTCGATCGGTTGTGTCAGGTCTTTCCAGAAGAAGCTCGCCATCAGGTTTTCATTGGGCGACAGATAATATTCCCAGCGCACATCGTAATTGGTAATAGCGGTTTGTTTCAGGTCAGGATTGCCGGTCGTTTCCTGGTTGGTATTCAGATCGGTAAACGGCGCCGGCGACAGTTCCCTGAAATCGGGACGCGAGAGCGTCTGGCTGAAACCCGCGCGCAGTTGCTGCTTGTCAGAAATATACATCGTACCGGTTACCGAAGGCAGCATGTCGGTGCGGTTGATGGTGCTGATGACCGACTGGTTGCTGTTGGCGACGTTCTGGAAGGTCTCGACAAACTGATCGTTGTTTTCCCACCGCACCCCGCCGGTGACATTGAAACGGTCGTAGAGCGTGTAATCCATTTTTCCGTAGTACGACAACAGCTTCTGCGTTGCGTTGTAACTGTCGGTGGGACGTGTGGTTTCGCGTAACTGGAAGCCGTCGGTACCAATGTTGGACGGTCTCAGGATCGATTCCAGCGATGACTGCGACAGGATCGCCTGTTCAGAGCCAAGCGGTCCGACCGGGAAGAATGCAAAACGCTGGATGCGTGAATTGCGCGCTTTATCCTGCGTGATGAAGCCGCTATGCAACGCCATTTTGTGGGCGGGCGTAAATTCCAGCGGCAGTTTGACGTCCATACGCCAGCTTTCATCCTTGTCGGTCAGGGTGGCATACGTCGTCTGGTTGCTGTCCGCGCGGCGCGATAACGCAAAACTGCCGTCAACCATTTCATCGAACCGGTAATCGCGCAGTTTGGGTTGGTCCCGGTTGGCGGTCGCATTGGTGTACAGCCAGTTCACCGAGAGATCTTTCGCCCAGTTGAACTGGTGATTGCCGCCGACCTGCTGCGTAAATAACTGGTTGGAAAGAAACCACAGTTTGGTGCGGCGGATATCGGTCACTTCGGCGTCGGTAAATCCCTGAGCAATCCGCGCTTCATCGACGGCCTGGCGTAAAAACATGGTGCGCGTGAATATGCGGTGATTGTCCTTGTATTCGATATCCGCCGCCAGATAACCGTTGAGCTCCATGGACTGCAGTGAGCGCCGGGTATCGAAATCCTGAATCATGCGCAGTTCATCGCTGCCGGTGGTTGGCGTGTATTCACGGTTGATTTCATTTTGTTTCCTGAATTGCTGGTTCCAGCCGCCCGCAGCAATAAATCCCGCCCTGAAATCCCCCCTATTGAATACATTGCCCATCGCTACATCCAGCCCTCTGTCCGGCCCCACGGGTTTCTCGGTCACGTCCCAGACACCGGACAGATCTTCGCCAAAGGCTTCAATTTCCTGGGCGGTAAACCCATTCGGGTTAAACAGTGTCTGCGGCTGGATGGTGCCGCCATTGGCAGTCGCGGCAGCCAGTGAACCGGGCAAGTCACGCGCGCCATCGTCAAAGCTCAGAAAGTCAAGCCCGCCGCCCTTATAGGACAGGCCGTCGGCAAAGGTGGCTCTGTCATTGAACCCCGTGCTCGCACTGATATTAAAGAAGAATTCATCCGGTATGCCGCGTGTGCGCATTTCCAGCGTACCGCCCGCAAATTCACCGGGCCGGTCGGCTGAATAGGTCTTTTGCACCATTACGTTATCCAGGAAGTTGGTCGGGAAGAGATCGAGCGGCACAACACGGCGCGTCGGATCCGGACTCGGTACCGCAGCACCGTTCACCAGCGTGGAAGAATAACGTTCGCCAAGACCGCGGATAAAAACAAACTGTCCGCCGATCAGTGTCAAACCGGAAGCCCTTCTGAGCGCGCTTGCCACATCCGAATCGCCGCTACGGGTGAACTGTTCGGCGCCCAGCACGGTCGTCACTTCCGTCGATGTTTTTTGTTCCTCGATAACTGAGGCCAGCGTGCCCGCCAGATGCGGTTCCAGCACCACATATTCGGCGAGTTCCACGCCTGCCGGTGTCAGACTGAATGCCAGTTCGGTTGTCTCATCCCTGGTAATTTCCACCGCATCCTGTGTCTGGCTGCTGAATGCCGGGTGCAATAATGAAACACTGTAGCTGCCGACCGGGATTTCTGCCTGAAGCAGGCCTTCATCATTTGTCCTGAATTGCTGCTGCAAACCGCTGACAAATACCTGTACATCCTTGATCGGCCGGTTGGTTTCAATTGAAATCACTTTTACGCTCATCAAACCGTCGCCTTCAACCACCGGCTTTTCCGCCACGGCGTCTGCGCCGGCCATGGTGCCGGTAACCGAACTTTCGATATTCAATTGCGGTTCGCGGCCATCGGGATAAAACGTCAACAGGATTTGTACGTTTTCAGCCGGCTGCAACGGCAGGTCGAATTCAAACGACTGCCCGCCGGTATTCAGTTTCATATGGTAGCTGCCGGGCGGCAGCTTTGCCGCAACACTGCCGCTGTCGCCGGTTTTAACGGTTGCTCCGCCATTGCCGCGCCAGTCGATAACGGCAGGCAGATCCGATTCGGGCAACAACCCTGATTGACCGTCATCCACGCTGAGTATGGTCAGTTCCGCATCGACGATCGGCAATCCTTCCTGAAACAGATAAATCGAGAATTCAGCCAGTTCCGCCTTGCCGGATTCTCCCCAGGCAGATGCACTGATCAGCACGACCATCAATGAAATAGCCAGATGGTATAAAATTTTCAGGAATTTGTTCATAACGCGGGATTGACCGGACAGAATGCTGGGTTTGATTTGACTGTTATAAACACTTCCACGGTTCTTCTTTACACATTTGCATCAACCGGCGCAGCTCAATACCTTTTCTGAAGAGTTCGGGTTCGGTCAAATGTTCCAGATGTTTATGCGCTTGTGGAAAACGGTTGCTGGAGAAATAGGCATACGCCAGCGCGTAACGTACATGCTGGTCTTCCAGCAGTCCCGTGCGGTACAGGCTGGATTCCATATTGGCGGCGCGCTCGTACTGCTTGAGCGCCAGTAGAATAGACAAGCGTTGCTTGAACTTGACCGATTGATCCCGCACCCCTTCGTTCAGCGTCAGGGCTTTATGAAAGCGGTTTGCACGGCGGTAAACTTCTGCGGCTTCCGACAGCAGCTCCGGATTCAGTAATGCCGCCTGTTCAAGAATGAATGCCGCCGAATTAAGCTGTCCCTGATCAAGATACGTGTGCGCCAGCAGTTTCGCGACCATTTCGTTATCCGGGAATTGCAATCGGGCGATTTCAAGTATCGCCAGCGCTTCCTGATACTGCCTGCTCAGCCGCAGTGCATTGCCTATGGCGATATAATCCTCTGCGGCGGCTTTCGATTGCGCCAGGTATCGCCTGCCCAGCTGAGCTGCTTCATGAAACAACTCAAGTTCGACAAAATAAAACACCTGGCGTCTGAGAAAGCTGTAATCCTGGGGATACAAGCGCTGCCCTTCAATAAGCGTATTGATGGCGGCATCGGGTTTTTCCAGATGCCAGTAGGCCTGTGCTTTTAATACGATCAAATCGGCTCTGCTGGCATGCTCGCCGGATTTGCCTATCGCCTGGATTGTGCGCTGGTATTCCTTGAGCGCATAGTGCGCCTGCGTCAGATAAACAAAGATAACGGTTTCCGTTTGTCCGTTTTGAATGGCCCGCTGCAAACTGTCTTTGGCCGCAATGAAATCGTTCAGATTCAAATACGCCAGGCCCTGCAGCGTATAAAACCGCGCCAAATCGGTTTTTTCATCTTCGAGATCGACACTCTGCAAAGCAAGCAAGGCGCGGTCGCTGTGACCGTCCCGAAGCATCACCGCTGCCAGTTCCAGGAAATCGCTCGACTGTGTCCGGTTTTCATCTGCCCAGACTATGCCGCTCAACATCCCCAGCAAGACAACCATGCTGAACAGGGTTAGGCATCGGATTCTCAGAAACATAAGGCGCCCACAACCTGATAGTCTGAATTACTCAACCCGGTCACGATAAATCAAAACGAATCCGCTGCTTCGCCCACACCCTGACGACATCACCCTGATATTTTGCCGGCTCAAACTGCCACGAACGGATACCCTGTAATGCCGCTGCGTCAAATACCCCGGACGGGCTGGATTCGAGCACCTGAACCTGATCTACCGAGCCTTTCTCGCTGACCAGTATCGATAAAACCACATACCCTCTGATACCGTTCTTTTTGGCCGACGGCGGATACCTGAAGCTGCCTTGCGAAACCGCCCTTGGCGGTACATCGACCAGATCAGCGGTCATGACGGCATTGCCCGTATTGCCGATGAGCGAATCGTCGAGTTCACCGATCTGCCCGGCGTTAAACCCCAGCAGTCCAAGATCGATTCCCGAAAGTGCGGTATCAAGACCGGTAAAAGGCGCTGGCGCTTGAGTTGGGGTGATGCGTCTTGGCGGCTCCACTTTTTTGATTTCTTTCTTGGGTTCTTCCTGAATTTGTTTGACCATGGCGATTTCGGTGACTTCCTGCACCGGTGTCTTGTCAACTTTGCCGATAAACTGATTCATCGCCAGAATCAGGCTAAAAACCAGCACCGGGCCAATGAGCATTGATACGATCGCAGCCCGGTGTTTACTGTTGAATTTAGAGTGCTGTGTTGTTTTCATTGTTGTCGTTGTCATTGTTGTCGTTGTCGTTGTCGTTATTGCCTGCATGATTGTTTACCCCGCTTCTTTCTTGGTTGCCACACCCACACTTTCCGCGCCCGACAAGCGCGCCTGATCGACTACTTCAACCAGTTTGCCCGCCGGAACACCTTCGTCTGTCACCACCAGAACCACTTTGCTGGTCGATGTGCTTAATAGATCACGTAATTTGCTTTGTATCAGCCACATGCGCACCGGTTCGCCATCGAGATAGGTGTCGCCATGCTGATCGACAAAAAGGCGAATCGCCTTGCTCGAAGCCGCCACCGCGCTACTCGCCTTGGGCCGTTCGAGTTCGAGTTTCATATCCTTGACAAATGTTGTCGTCACCATAAAAAAGATCAGCAGGATAAAAACGATATCGATCATCGGGCCGATATCGATGGTTGCGTCGGTTTCTATCGGATCGTCGTGATATTGCATGGTAAAAATCCTGTTTGATTAATGGTTTAATGGCTGCGCCAGTGGTGCTGAGTGCACGCACAGCAGCTCTCTGATCTGTAATAATTCACGTTCGATTTTCTGCTGTTTTTTATGCAGCATGCTGTGAAAGAGCATGCCCGGAATGGCAACAGCCAGGCCTGTCTGGGTCGATATCAGCGCCTGCGATATGCCGCCTGCAATACCGCCAGACTGGGTAAATAGGGACATCGATCCCAATGAGTCGAAGGTTTCGATCATGCCGGTTACCGTGCCCAGCAGTCCGAGCAGCGGCGATATGATGACGATTGTTTTGGTCATCACCGAGAATTTCCGGATTTCCTTCAAATAGCCATAAAAAAACTCATCCAGATACCGCCGCAGGCTTTTGACATTGCGCTTTCTCAGCAACACGCCTTGTTGAACGGCCTGTTCAACGATGCTGCAGGGTGTTTGATTGTTGTTCCGGCTGTATACATCGAGCATGTCGTAAAGCGTCATGGATCGTTTCGATTTCAGCACCCAATAACGGTAACCCAGCCCGTACCACAGTAGCAGGGCGCATAAAAACAGCGGCGGCATGACGAAACCGCCGGCAGCGAACAATTCCTGAACCAGCAGAAGATAGTCATGAACGTTTACAGACATGTCACTGTTTCCTAGACTGCCGGATTACCCACTGCCGCCATCACAGGGTTTGGCGTAAACGTTTTATCAGTGTCTTGCGGCGGCTCCGGTTCCGATACCGGTCTGCCCAGAAAGGCATTGGTCACTCTGAGCGCCGAGTGCTCCATGTCCCGTTTGATATTCCTTGCCCATGCCGATAAAACCGAACCCACCAGCAGCGCCGGAATAGCCACAATCAAACCCAGTTTGGTCGTCACCAGCGCAATCGATATACCGCCGGACAGTAACTTGGGATCGCCGGTGCCGAACTCGGTGATAACATCAAAGGTGGCGATCATGCCGGTTACGGTGCCAAGCAGACCCAACAACGGGGAAACCGAGGCGATCACTAAAATGGCGGAGCCGAAACGGTCCAGCGCGCTGGATTCACGTAAAATCGCCTCATGCACGACGCTTTCCATGTGATCGCGGTCGTCTTTGAGGTGACGCAGTGTGTTGGATAAAACGCGTGCTATGGCGGAAGAATCGGTTTCACAGCTTTTTTTCGCGCCTTCCAGATCGCCGTCTATGACCTGTTGTATCACCTGATCGGAAATCTGCTGCGTATTCGCGCTGTTCGACCGCAGCAGATAAATCCGTACAAATACCAGCAATACCACCAGCCCGCCGAGACCCACGATGACCCAGCCGATGATGCCGCCTGAGTTGATGATTTCAAGCACGGTTTTGTCCGCCATTTCATCGATGGCCTGCGTGCGTGACTCGAATATAAACAGTTGCAGCATCTCGGGCTGCTGGTTTTTACTGAGTGCAATCGCGCTGTCGACGCCGGGTTCGCGCCAGATTTTGAAATGATTGTCGCCCGCCGGAACCAGTATGCCGCTGCCATCAGTGCTTATGCCATAGGCGGCAATATTGCCCAATCGGATAATGCTGCCCTGGGTCTGCCGACCGCTTTCAAGAAAAAATTCACCTGGCGCAGCCTGGATTGCGCTGAGCTTGCGCAGTATCGACAGCCCCTGGCTAAAGATTTGCGCCACTTTTTTAATGTCATTGCCTGCCGTTTCCATCAATGACGCAGGCAACTCGATGTCATGGTTTTTTAGCGTAACGCTCGCCTGTGCATAGGTGATCTCCAGCGCATCGCTGCGCTCCAGCGCCGCCGCTTCGCTACGTTCCGCCTCAATCAACTGTGCATTGAGCTGGTCAATTTTAGCGGATCGCTCGACTGAACCGCGCTCCAATACACTGATTCGTTGATTCAGGGTGCGGTCTTCGCCTTGAGTACTCGATTTGTACTGCCTTAAACGTTCCGTCAGTTCCCTTTTTTGCGCCGCCAGAAATGCATATTCGCGTTTGTATGCGGTTTCCAGATCTATTTTTTGTTGTGCCGGCGATGACTGCTGCGCATTTGCGCCGTTCGCAGGTTCTGCCTCAGGTGCGGGCGCTGCAACCGGTTCGGACGCCACACTGACAGATTCTTCGGCATGCGCCGAAACGGAAACACCGGCAAATAGAATTACAATTGCCAGAATCGATAACGGGAATAAAAACTTGTTCATTTTTTATTGGCTGAGTGGATTGGGTAATTCAAAATAGCCCTGGCGGATTTGCTTTTTGAGTGCATCAAACAACTTTGCAATACGCTGTATGTCGCCAGTAGCGCTTGCCGCCTCAAATTTCCACGCACCGTTTTCGGATTTTCTGGCCATTCCCGCCCTGTTGTCACGCGTCTGGAAAAATAAAAATACCGTGCCGAGCTTTGCCACGTCAGCCAGTACTTTCTCTCCATCCAGCGAAATGGTTTGTTGATAAAGACCGTTTTCCTTGCTCAGGCGTATTTCATCTTCAATCAATGCCCATGCCTGATTGACTGCCTTGTTGGGATCAACGAGCTGATTGGTGAGGTTGTCTTCGAGTGTGTTAATCGCTTTGATCCGGTCTTCGATTTTGAACGGAAATCCGGTGAGAACATAGTGTTTGTAGGCGGCCAGCACCTTAAGCAAAATCGGCTTTAACTGCTCGCCGGATTGCTCGGCCTGCAGTGAGGCTTCCGATAATTTCGCAAGCGAATGCTCCAGTTTCTCGATCGCCGTCTTTTGTCTGCGTTCCTCAACACTTAAATCCGCCAGTTGCGACGACAACGAGGTAATCCTGCTGGCATGTTTTTCTTTTTCCAGATCCAGTTCAGTCTGCAAGGCTTCGACTTCACCGCGGATTTTTGTCAGCGACTGCGCCAGATTCTCCAGACTCGACGCTTTTGCAACTGCCACAGGTATAAACCATGCCGCCAAAAACAAAACCAGCATCCGGATAAACGATATCCACGAATATTTCAACATAAATTCATTCATTTAAACTCAGTAACTTATAAATCGCTTAACGCCAGACAGATCAAACCTCAGTTACATCCAATCTGCTGGCTGTTCATGCTCGAATCCTACTGAGTGAATGTTGCAGTTTTATGACACCAAGATGAATTTATCGATGAAAGATGGAATTTTTATGCGTTGCTAGCGAGAATTCCGTAACCTGAACCAACAGGCGCGTAGATAATTTCTATCGAGGTAGGGGCGGCCAGTGATAAATGAATAGATCCGGTTGTTTCTTTTGAATATTTTGACTAATCGTAAAACCTCTAGCTTTACTGCTTCACATATTGTCACAATACTGTCATCTAGTTTTTATAGTATTTCTAGGCCTGAGTGTTTAGTTGTTTGATTTGTTGACACGCACTCAGCAAATACGTTGATCAGTTATAAATTAGATGGAGTCGTGCTCATGTCTATAACCGTATTAGTCGTGGAAGACGAACCGGCAATACAGGAACTCATTTCCTACAATTTAAAAAATTCCGGCCTAACGCCTGTTTGTGCAGCCAATGCCGAGCAGGCAGCCGACATGATCAATAATATATTGCCCGATCTTGTGCTGCTCGACTGGATGCTGCCGAATTCAAGCGGCATCGAATTTGCACGCCATTTACGGCGCAACACACGCACGCAAACCGTGCCAATCATTATGCTGACGGCGAAGGTCGAACTGGAAGACAAGATCACCGGACTGGAAGCAGGTGCGGATGATTACATCACCAAACCGTTCTCGCCACGCGAATTGATCGCACGCATTAAGGCGGTACTGCGCCGGCGCGTGCCTGAAATCTCGGATGAAATCATTGAAGCCGGCGGACTCAAAATCGACCCTACTCAGCACCGTGTATTTGCATTTCGCGACAATAATCCTTCAGAACCGACCGAAGTCAAGTTTGGCCCCACTGAGTTCCGTCTGCTGCACTTCCTCATGGCACACAAGGAGCGCGTCTACACACGCACCCAACTGCTCGACCGCATTTGGGGCGATCACGTCTTTATCGAAGATCGCACCATCGATGTCCATATCAGACGTCTGCGTAAAATCCTCGAGAAAATCGGCAAGGATGATCTCGTGCAAACCGTGCGCGGCACAGGATACCGGTTCTCAAGTGAATATACGCTCTACAATGACGAGAAAAACGAAGAAACTTTTTAAAAAAACATTTTGAATTATTGAATCAATCGGCTATTTAAAACCGGAACTAACCCACTCAAATTACATTAATTACCGCGTCCATTTCGATAAATGTTGTTCTTTTAGCGTACTGGATAAATCATGACAAGGATTAGTTGGCGATTAAAATACTGAAGATCATTAAAGTAGAGTTCGCCTGAAATTTTTTTTCCCGTTGTGGTTATCATCTTAAAAGTATGCCCAATGCGAGAGAGAAATCGCAAGTATGGATTTACACGTTCGCTGACTTTATCATAGAGATCAATTTTTCCCAGTTCGGGTAGCACATTAACAATATGAAGCTGTGCAGGCCGTTCATGCGCATATTCGAGCAATTTCATGCCTTCTTCATTTATATCCATTATCTCCCCACTATTTGATAGCACGAGAATTGCAGCTCTGCTTTTTTTATCAGAATTCTGAAGTTGAAAATCAGGTTCCAGTAATTCTTTGTTCGGTTGTATATTCATTGCTTTGATTCCTTTTCTGCTGCCAACCAATCATCCAGTTCATACCCTGGCGCAAATCCGCGTGCTTGAGCCTTATAATAAGCTGCGACCTGGATACGGAATTGCGAGTCAGATTCGCTGTTGTCAAGTTGAGTTTTTTTTGCCTTGTCTGGTGTGGTTATTGGCTTGTTGCCATTACTTTTGGTCTGAGTTCCGGATACTTTCATTTTTGATACTCCTTTTAATTTAAAACCAGTCTATAAAGCCAAATATTTTGTCGATTAATCAATTATTTAACAGGAAAATCAACCGCGCAATAGCGCGCAACCAGTTCCTCCCATACCGCCTTTGCAAAAACTGAATGTCTTTTCCAGAATAACCTTGTAAAGCTGGTTTTTCCGGCTATGGATAAATTGACCACCGACACTAAAAGGGCTCAGCAGGCCATGTCCTTCTATGCCAAGCATTGCGATAGTGTTGACATCAGAAATTTCAGTATTTATCAGATCAAGGCTTGACATGTGGATTGTTTTGTAGGCTAATTCAAGCAATTTGTCGTTCACATCTCCTGCGCCATTCGGCTCGTGAGAATTACCGGCACACCGATATGGATGACGCGCTCTTTCTCAGCGATCCATGCAAAAGTCACCCTGGATTTCACTCCCCATTCTTCATCCGCAGAAATATTCCGCCTATTTGCGAAAATCGTGCTACCGAAAGAAGCTCGGAATGAATACGTCCACCCAGTCTGAAATTAGAATCACCACGCTCTGTTTCTAATCTATAGACTTCGAATGACGAATTAATGAAAGTAGGATTAAATTTAGATGAAATATAAGTTAAAACGTAAACAGCGTTCTATGTGCAGGTAGCATTTGCCCCTGGATAGATGGACAATTTTCAGTTAACGCGCTTTATTGTCAGCATCCTGACGATTATCTTCAGCGTGTCGTATATCATCCCCACTCACAATATAGATCACATATTCTGCCAGATTGCGCGCATGCGCATCGATGCGCTCCAATGATTTTAGAATCAGGATAATATTGATAACATATTTCATTTTCAGCGTATCTTCGAGCACATAAGTTGTCAGCCTGCGTAAACTTGCATTAAATGCTTCATTAATTCCGGCGCGCCTTAACAGTTTCCTTGCTCTTTTCGAATCTAATGTTTTTAATACCGCTATCATTTCCTGAAGCATTGCACAGGCATGCTTGCCGATGATATCGATTTCGCGCAACATGCCAGTATCCTGACTGCTGTATTCTTTGCTATAAATCTTTGTTGAAATTTGTGTTATTCGAGCAGCCTCATCGCCAAGGCGCTCCAGATCGGTAACCATCTTGGAAAATCCCATAATGGCGCGTAAATCCCGTGCAACTGCCCCCCGTTTTGCCAGTACTTCCATGATTGAACTGTCAATTTTTTTTTCTAATAAATTGACTCGAACTTCCTTTTCTATAATGTCATAAACTGTTTTCTGCTTTTGTGGTTGGAAAGATTCAATTGCATTCTGAATTTGTGAAAAAACGAGTGCCATCATTTCCAGAATTTCTGTATGCAGGTGATCTAATTCACCATCGAAACGCCGAAATGTGTGGCCTTCGAGCCGATCTGGCATTTTATGATTCTCCTTAATTTCGTTAAGCGTTTAGCCAATACGGCCGGTAATATAATCGCTCGTTAATTGGTGTATTGGGTTAGTAAACATCTGCTCTGTTTTCCCCACCTCGATCAAATCACCAAGGTGGAAATAAGCCGTGCGGTGCGATACGCGAGCCGCCTGTTGCATGGAATGCGTTACGATGACGATTGAATAGTCGCAGCACAGCTCATTCATTAAATTTTCAATGACTGCTGTGGCAATGGGATCGAGTGCAGAGCAGGGTTCGTCCATTAGGATGACTTCGGGATTGATGGCTATCGCGCGCGCAATACACAAGCGTTGTTGCTGTCCGCCTGAAAGACTGGTTCCAGGTTGATTGAGGCAATCCTTTATTTCACGCCAAAGGCCTGCTCTTTGCAAACTTGTAACCACAATTTCTTCAAGGTCGGTCTTGTCCTTCGCCAAACCGTGAATACGCGGCCCAAAAGCAACATTTTCGTAAATTGACTTCGGAAATGGATTCGGTTTTTGAAACACCATGCCTACCCGTGCACGCAGCGGCACTACATCAATGGATTTATCATTGATATTCTGCCCATCCAGTTCAATTTTTCCTGTTACCGTACAATTGTCTATGGTGTCATTCATTCGATTCAAACAGCGCAGGAAAGTCGATTTGCCGCAACCTGATGGACCAATCATGGCGATAATTTCATTGTGGGCGACATCAAGTGATATATTTTTGATGGCATGCTTGTTTCCATAATAAACATTGACATCAACACACCGGATACGTGGATTATTAACAGTGGCAATTCCTACCGTCCGTCGGTCTTCACAAGAAGCGATGCTATTTGTCTGCTCAGGTGTACTGACCGGTTCTTTTCCTTTTGTTCGCGCGTTGTCACCGTTCCATTGTTTTTCTAAAACAATTGACATGATTTTATTTCTCCTGATCTTTTCAATTACCATCTGCGCTCAAACTTTTTACGAAGCATTACAGCCACGGCATTCATGACCAGTAAAAAACCCAGTAAAACCATAATCGCTGCAGAAGTGCGTTCAACAAAAGCCCGCTCGGGGCTATCCGCCCATAAAAAGATTTGTACGGGCAGTACCGTAGCGGGGTCAAATACGCTGGATGGAATATCCACAATAAATGCAACCATGCCGATCATCAGCAAGGGCGCTGTTTCTCCGAGAGCCTGAGCCATTCCAATAATCGTTCCAGTCAGCATTCCAGGAAACGCAAGCGGTAACACATGAAAAAAAACTGTCTGTATTTTTGAAGCACCCACACCAAGCGCTGCTTCACGGATTGATGGCGGAACAGATTTGAGGGCAGCACGGCTGGCAATAATGATTGTAGGCAGTGTCATTAAAGTCAGCACCAATCCGCCAACCAGAGGGGCCGAACGTGGAAAGCCGATAAAATTAATAAACACCGCCAGGCCCAGAAGGCCGTACACGATAGAGGGCACTGCAGCAAGATTATTGATGTTGACTTCGATCAAATCGGTCCATTTATTCTTGGAGGCAAATTCTTCCAGATAAACTGCTGTAGCAACACCGATAGGAAACGACAAAAGCAATGTAACCATCAGGGTAAGAATCGAGCCCATCAATGCACCCCAGATTCCGGCCAATTCAGGTTCGCGTGAGTCGCCATTGGTGAAGAATGCGGTATTGAATTTAAGTGACAATTTTTCGTCAGCAACCAGTTGATCAATCCATGCAATCTGGTTGTCGCGCAAGCGGCGCGCTGTTTCAGGCACATCACGTTTCATATGTCCTTTGATCAGCATGTCTACATCGTCGCTTGCCGGCACCCAAATTTGCCTGGTTTGGCCGAGCAGCGTTGGATCGTGCAATATCAATTCCCTCAATTGATACGCCGCACCTGTACTGACAAGGTCATACAGCAACCGCTTTTGCTGACGGCTATCGGCGTCAGGAAACATCACTCTCAGGCTCTTCTTAACCAATCCGCCATAGTCTGCTGAAGAAAGTGTTTCAGTATCATTTTGAACATCAGGGAAAAAAAACTGCTCATCAAAACCAACTTCAATTTGGATAAATGTCTGTTGAAAAGCCGTATAGCCTTTTGAGATGATATTGAAGAAGAGCACAACCACGAACAATAGTCCGATGATCAGAGACAATAACCCCAAGCGTCTGAAAAATTTTTCAGACGCATGCCGTTTTGCAAGCCTTGCATTGATATAATCTATGGTTTTAAGTCCTGATGGCTTCGATTTATTCATACTGTTCTCGATATCTCTTGACCACATATAAAGCGACCATATTCAGTATCAATGTCACCACAAAAAGCACCAGCCCCAATGCAAAAGCGGCCAGCGTTTTCGGGCTGTCAAATTCCTGATCGCCAACCAGCAAAGTCACGATCTGTACAGTGACTGTGGTCACGGAATCCAGTGGATTGGCGGTTAAATTGGCCGCCAGGCCCGCCGCCATGACAACAATCATGGTCTCTCCAATGGCGCGTGATACAGCCAGTAAAATTCCCCCGACGATGCCCGGCAGCGCTGCCGGAATAATGACTTTCTTGATAGTCTCGGATTGTGTCGCGCCCAGGGCATAAGCACCGTCACGCAATGACTGGGGAACAGCGTTGATGACATCATCGGAAAGCGATGACACAAACGGAATTATCATGATGCCCATGACCACGCCGGCAGCCAGTGCGCTTTCTGAAGAAACATCGAGTCCCAGCGATGAACCCCAACCCCGAATCAACGGCGCAACGGTTAATGCAGCAAAAAATCCGTATACCACCGTTGGAATTCCAGCCAGAACTTCAAGCAACGGCTTGCTCAGCGAACGTATGCGTGGTGCGGCATATTCGGACAAATAAATGGCGGTCATCAGGCCAGTAGGCACGGCAACCATCATGGCGATTGCAGAAACTAACAGCGTACCTGTAAATAACGGTACCGCGCCAAATGCGCCGGATGATCCGACCTGATCCGATCGTAGGGCAGTCTGCGGACTCCATTGCAGGCCAAATAAAAATTCTGCGACAGGCACAGCCTGGAAAAAGCGTATCGCCTCAAACAGGACCGACAATACGATACCTAACGTGGTAAATACCGCAATAGAAGAACAGATGATCAGAAAAACCAGAATGGCATTTTCGACCTTGTTACGTGCACGGTGCTGTTCATGTATTTGAGACCACGCATAAGCCGTTCCTGTAATTGCTATTGCAATAGTAATTACGAACAAGGCGGCACTGCTGATCTGCTGCATCTGGCGATAATGATCAGCTGCGGCTACAATTTCCGGCGCAATATTTTCCGCCGCAATATTCTCGTTTACCAGATTGCGTATTTCATTCAAAACAAGACTGAGTTGCTGCTTTGAAAGTGCGGCTGTTTGCTCTGGAAGGGTTGATAGAACAAGTTGGGTAATAATCGTTGATTCGGCAATATGCCAGAAAGCCAAAATACATACGGCCGGTATGCCGCACCACAGCGCTGTATAACAACCATAGTAACCCGGCAGTGAGTTCAGTGTGCGAGTATTGCCATGAGAAACATTCAGTGCACGGCAACGGCCCAGGTAAAAACTGACCGTCATAAAGAATAAAAGAATCAGTACTAGAAACGATATTGGCATAGAATTGAATTACTATGGATGGTGCGGCAACGGTATGCCACCCGGTTTTTTCCACTCATTGGTGGTCACTAAATATGTTCGCCCGCAGCTGCCGGACATTTTCAGTATAGTGAGCACGTTCTGCCGATGGCATGGGGATCAGTCCTTTATCCGAAAGATAACCTTCCTCGCCCCAGGCTCTCTCGCTAATGAATTCGTTCAGAAATTCCTGGATGCCCGGAATTATTCCGACATGTGCTTTCTTGACGTAAATGAACAAGGGACGGGAAACCGGATAACTGCCGTCTGCAATCGCTTCAAACGTTGGCAGTTCTTGATCGACAATAGAACCTTGAACTTTGTCTGAGTTCTGTTCCAGAAAACTATAACCGAATATGCCCAATGCTTTGGGGTTTGTCTCTAATTTCTGCACTATCAGATTATCGTTTTCGCCCGCCTCGATGTAGACGCCGTCTTCGCGAATGGTGTGACAAACCGATTGATATTGCTTTTTATCTGTTTTTTCCAGGGTTGCAATCCAGTTAAACCGGTTACAGCCTTCCTCCATGACTAGTTCTACAAACGCATCCCGCGTACCCGATGTCGGCGGGGGGCCCAGCACTTCAATGGCGACATCCGGTAAATCTGCATTGACATCTTTCCAGGTTTTGTATGGATTCGGAATCAGCTTCTCACTGCCTTGAGGATCAGGTACATTTTTAGCCAACGCAAGATACAGATCCTTGCGTGAAAATTCTAATTGCGCTGCTTTTTTTGCATTCGCTATGACAATGCCGTCATAGCCGATTTTTACTTCAACAATTTCCGTTACGCCATTTGCCGCACACATTTCGATTTCTGATTGTTTTATTGCACGCGAGGCATCAGTGATATCGGGATGTTTTACTCCGATTCCGTCGCAAAATAGCTTAAAACCACCGCCGGAACCCGTAGATTCAATTTTCGGCGTTTTAAAACGTGTTGTTTTGCCGAATGTTTCAGCAACCACAGTAGCGAAAGGATACACGGTCGACGATCCAACGATGCTGATATAGTCTCGTGCAGCTTGAGCAAATACCTGGCCTGAAACTATCAACAATGCAACAACCAGTAGGATTGCTTTTTTAGTCATTTTTCCCTCCGGAAATAAACGTTCAACGCTGTTCAAATGCTGTTCGGACGATTGCAAATCTAATCATTCCAACTTACCGATAAGGGTTATTTTGACTTTTGGATATTACAAAAATATGACACTCTCCCTGACTGATTGGTCACATCATCAACCGCATAAAATCGGTTAATCCTATGGAAAAATTTCAACTCGGGACTAAGGTCAAAATAATGATGAAACTAAGGGGACATTAATCATTTAACGATATACGCTTAACCGCACATTATTTTGGGCTCGCAAACATCTGCATTCAAATTGTCACAAAACCATCACATCATTTTCATATTTTATCGATAGAATTTTTTGATGGACATTAAATGTAAAACAACCGATCACAAACTTCATCAACTCTACGATGAATTGCACCAACTGATGCAGCATGTTCAAATGCGCGGCTTGGTCCGCATTGAACAATACATCGATATTGATAAAAAAAATCAATTAATCAAAAGTATTGTCAATTTGGCGCAATATCTTGCGATGCGGGAAATCGATTTACGCCCACTTCAGGAAAAACTGGCGGAAGCTGGCTTGTCTTCTCTTGGCCGTGCGGAACCGCATGTCTATGCAAATCTGAAGAATGTTATCAATATACTGGGCCGGGCTCTTGGTAAAGCCGTTGCTCTTGACACCAGGATGCCATGTCCGGATTTCAAAGAAGGGTTTGATATTCTTGACAGTCATGCAAATAATATACTGGGTTCGATACAAAAAGACAGAGTAACCCGCATCATGGTCACTTTGCCCAGCGAAGCGGCTGCAGACTATGAACTGGTTTATAACCTTATTAAGGAGGGCATGGATATCGCCCGAATTAATTGTGCGCACGAAGATTTATCAACATGGCGTTCAATGGTAGATAATATTCGCCAGGCTGCCGCAGCACTGGATACTCAATGCCGTATTCTCATGGATTTGGCAGGACACAAGATTCGGACAGGCATGATTTTGAACGACCCGCAAGCGCTCTATGTTAAAGTCAAGAAAAATAACAATGATAGCTATCCCAATACTGTCAGTTTCAAAATCATTTCAGATGATGATGGAAAATCAGCGCCTGTCCTAAAACCTGAGAATGATTTTTTATTCCCGGTACCCAAAGCGGTTTATTCCAATTTGCAAAATGGCGACCGGTTAAGCATTGAGGATGCACGCGGCAAGCAGCGTCACATTAACATACTGATCCTACCGGAAAATCATCAAATCATAGGGCTTTGTGACAAATCAATTCATCTCGTAACCGGTCTGCAAGTCATATGGCAGCGGCTTATCAATACAGTCTATTCGGACCAGCATACATTCAGATTTGTCAATCTTAATTCGATACCTGGAAAAATTCGTCTTCATGCCGGAGATGATTTATATTTGCACAAGACACAAACGCCGGGTTTTGTCATAAAAGATCCATCAAACGGTAAACTGACTGTTGCTGCCCATACCACCTGTTCAGTGCCCGGTGTAATCGATGCGCTTGATTTAGGTGCGCGCGTGTGGATCGATGATGGCAAAATAAGTGCTTATGTCAGCGATAAAACGCCGGACTATGTCTTGCTGCGTATCTCAAAAACAGGCCCCAAAGGCGCGAAATTAAAGGCTGACATGGGGCTCAATTTTCCTGACACAACGCTGGACCTGCCAACGTTAACGTCTAAAGATCAATCCGATCTTGACATTATTTGTGAACATGCCGATATGGTCGGATTTTCATTCGTCGAAACGGCTGATGATATGCGTAAATTAATAGCCGAGCTAACACAAAGAAATGCCTCCAATATGCCCATCATCGCAAAAATTGAAACCGCTCGCGCTGTAAGAAATCTGCCGGAGATTCTTTTTGCCAGCCTACCCAGCCATCCAGTCGGTGTAATGATCGCCCGGGGTGATTTAGCGGTTGAACTGGGTAACGTACGCTTGGCTGAAATTCAGGAGGAAATACTCTGGTTGTGTGAAGCGGCGCATGTCCCGGTTGTGTGGGCAACACAGGTGCTGGAATCCATTGCCAAACTCGGCATGCGATCAAGACCGGAATTTACCGATGCGGCCATGAGTGTGCGCGCAGAGTGTGTCATGTTAAATAAAGGCCCTTACATCCTTGATGCAGTCCGTTCACTGAGTGCGGTACTGAAATGCATGCAGGATCATCAACATAAAAAAATCTCACGTTTACGTGCGTTACATTGGTAAACCTGAATCCGCTTTTTGCGCGCCGTCTTGTGATTTCTAAACATGGTAATAGAAACCACTTTAGAATAAGATTACCTGCGTTTATCGAAGGTAAAAAGAGCAGGAAAAATACTGAACTGGATTTGACCTGACAGTTGCCACGTCCAACGGGTAACTGTCAGGTCCGGTCTAAACGGCTACAGATTAATAGTCGTCATCTTCATCGTCGTCCTCGTCGTCATCGAATTCGTAATCATTGTCGTTATAATCGAAGTCGTGACTATGATGTGACTGTTTGAACACACCTTTGACGCGTATTAATTGCGTCTCGCCATTGGAGTCGTTGACACCATCATTATCATTTGCAAAGTACATATCTCCTCTCCTGTTAATTGCAAGGCTTTCAATTTTTTCTAACACCATTCCACCCGTTGCTTTCAGATCAGGCAACAAATCACGCGCCAGCGTTTTACTCACCGTATCAAGGGCTTCACCCTCAGCTTTAAAGACAACTTCACGCGCTGAAAATACGTAAACCCGTTTAATACGCGCATCGGTATTGCCCTGATTATCGCGCTCGACAACGGCAAAGCGGCCATTACCCAGTGCGGTGATTTCTGACAGTCCAACCCAGCCGCCATTGGGTGACTGACGCACCTCCAGCGGATAATACGCAAATGTCCATTCGCCGTTCGTAGTGTCATACCGTCCGATTCTGACCTTGCCGCCGTCATCGATATTGTTCGGTTCAGGATCGCCAACCCAGGCGCGCTGGAAAGCAACATAGAGTACTTCATTGCCATTTTCCATAACAGAAGCGACACCTTCAAAACCAAACCGGCGTTGCTTGGCATTAACCGCATCCGGCAATGTAATCGTCTCGATTACCGTTCCGTCTGCCGCAACATGTACGAGCAGGTTAAGACTGGTAACCGGTCTGCTTGGATCATCTACAGAACCGGCGCCTTCTGAAGCAACCCAGAAAGTACCGTCATTACTGGCGCTGACTGCGACGCCTTCAGCGTCCAGATTGACCGTTTGTCCGCCATCTTTAAGGACAATTTCATCAACGATGACGGCAGGCATTTTTTGGATGTTCATGACGTAAATGCGGCTTTGCTGATAGAAGCTGTCATGAACGCTATACATTGTTTTGTCGTTTTTGGGATCGATGGCGAAACCTGACAATGCGCCCCATGGAATCGGTGTGCCATCAACTCTGTTTGCCGAGATTACGGTCGGATAATTCGCGCTTTTTTCTTTCAGTTGATAGATAGTGATTACACTGCGGAAATTATCGTCTCGCGAATCATTTTCGCTCGCGGCAACAAACAGATTTCTATCCGGGATGGCTTTGATACCTTCAGGCCCAACACCTGCTGGAAGCGTTTGCACGAACTCAAGCCTATTATTTTTCCCTTTTACTTTATATACAAAAACAACGTTTGAACGTTCAGATGCCACAAACAAAAATCGCTTATCGCCAAAGACTGCAAATTCCACATTCTCGGGTTCGTTGCCTTTATTTTTAGAGCGGTCATCCGGATAATGGCCCAAGCGAACAACTTCATGTTCCAGGGTATTACCGGAGGAAAAAACCACATTGCCATCGGTATCGAATACGGTAAAACCGCGGCTGCCGCCAAATAGATCGCCTTCATCTGCTGTTGCAAAAAGTTCATTGGAAATCCAGGACACACCATCTGGCTCGCGTGAAATAGCAAGCAAACTGTCAGTCAAACTGATCAGCGCAGGATCTTCTTCTTTGGTATCAATTTGGTGCAGGTCAACTGTGCCGGCAGTGAAATGATTCACAATGTTGCCCGTTGCCAGATCAATCAAAACGATATGATTATTTTCCTGCATCGTAACAACAGCGATATTGTCTGTGTTGATATCGACATACTCCGGTTCGGCATCGTCCGGAAATAAACCGGCAATTCCGTCCAGATTGATATTACGGATAGCCCAACCCGAAGGCATACCGATCAAGTCGATAATTTGCAACAACCCGGATGGCGCTTGAGGCGGTTCACCATTACCCAGATCTTCATCGCGCTCATTTTCTATGACCACAGCGGCATAGCGTTCATCAGGACTGACTGCAACCGAATCCGGCTGTCCCGCCAATGGATGTGTTGCGACAATAGCCTGTGTTTTGATATCGACAACATGCAGATGTCCGCTCGGCGCAACAAAACTGGGGGATGTATTTACTGCAACAAGTGCATAATCACCAACAACGGCAACGGATGTTGGTTCGCCACCCACGTCAATTGCGCCCAGTGCTTTCGGTTGCGCGGGCTTTCTGATATCGACAAAACCCAGTTTGCCCGTTTCACTGTCGGTATAAACAAGCGTCTTGCCGTCTTTGCTGGCATCGACAATTTCTGCGACCGTTTCAAGGTTGATGTCGGTATTTAGATAAACGGGGAATGTTGCGATACGATTAAAATAGCGATTATCTGCTTGAGTTGTGAAAGGCTGTAAAACATATGTCAGCAAAACAATCGCAGTCAGCGCGTTAACTATGTTTAATGACAAGTCTTTATTCTTCTTCATTGTATACTCCTGAAATCCAGTTGGTTGAATCATCCGCACGATAGTAAAGCGTGTTTATGTCAATTTCATGAACGCCAGATGAAATTTGTTTTACATTCCTTTTATAAAAAAACTGGCGGATCAGGAGGAGATCCGGTTCAGCACGGATTTGCGCATCCGTGTTGAACCAGACATGGCGATGGATAAATGGAGAAATTGGAGAGAGTTCTTTTTTATTCCATTTATCCGGGGGAAACCGTTATTAAATTTTTAAAAGCTAGGCAGAATTCAGATTGCGCGGCAACAATCCATGGCTCTCGATGTAGCGCTGATATTTCTTTTCCTTAATGGTATTGATATGCACCAGAATCAACGCGTCCACACAGTCCGAAAACTTCGGATCGATATTGAATCCCAGGAATTCGCAACCACCGGGCTGACACAACTCTACATACTGTTTATACAGTACCGGCACCTTAACGCCCCAATCATCCAGCTTTTCCTTCAAAACCGAATAAGCCTTCTTATACTCGCTTTCGCTTGCGATTTTTCCAAATGCTGCAAAATCATCTGTCATGTCAAAACGAAACGGCAGCCTGGGTTCAGATAGTCTTGTGTCAGCGCTAAACAGCGCTGTATAAAATCCGGCAATCATCTTCTGTGCAGCATCAGGCCAGGATTTACTCATCGACACCGGGCCCAACAAATACTTGATCTCAGGATGTTGATGCAGGTATGCGCCAATACCGTACCACAGGTAATCCAGGCTGCGTTTTCCCTGGTATCTGGGCTGTATGAAACTGCGGCCCAGCTCAATGGCATTCTCAAGGACAGGTCTGAAAGCAGGATCAAATTTGAACAAACTGTTTGTATACAACCCTATCTCGCCATATTCACGCAGGATATCGCGAACTTCCCCAATACGGTAGGAGCCGATAATCTCCAGCTCGTCTTCATCCCATAAAATCAGGTGACGGTAATAACGGTCATAACTGTCGACATCCAGGGCATTGCCCGTGCCTTCCTGTACCTCGCGAAAAGACAACTCCCGCAACCGCCCGATTTCGCGCATTACGCTGGAATTGGGAATATAGTCAAACAGATAGATATGTTTGCCATCCTGCGTTTTACCGATCATCAACGACTCCTTGAGTTCCTTGCGGATGAGTTTGGTTTTGGCTGAATGAACGATATTTTCTACAGGCTTGAACAATTCCTTTTTCTTCTTTTTGCCCAACAGATAAACCTGCTTGCGCATTAACTTGGCAATCGCTTTTTTCGGTAAATCTATCGCCGCTATGGAATCCCAGGGAATCAGCTTGCCGATTCGAAAACTGATCTCGTGATCTTTTTGATTGAACATTTCGTTGACCAGCATCATCGTCCCGAGCGGCTTGTATATACTCGACAGGCCATAAAAAAGCGGAGAATTCTTGCCGCCGATATAGACCGGCAAAATTGGCGCTTTGGTTTTTTTCGCCAATGACAGAAAACCCGGGCTCCACTTGCCGTCTCGAATGCCGGTTGGCCGGATCCGGGACACTTCTCCCGTCGGAAACATGATAACGGCCTGTTCTGCTTCCAATGCACCAATGATCTGGATTATCTGGTCATGCGCTTTTGCTGTTTTTGGAGAATTATCAACCGAAAGAAACAGGTCCTTTAATGGATCGATGCAATCGAGCAGTGTTGTTGCGACTATCCTCACATCCGTTCTGATCTCGGATACCAGCTTGAGCAAAGCCAACCCGTCCAGCGAGCCCAAGGGGTGATTGGCAACTATTAATACGCGGCCCTGATCGGGGATACGCGACCGGTCTTTACCGGAAACCAGAAAAGTAAAATTGAAATGCTCTAAAACCGCATCATTAAATTCCAGTCCCACCAGATGCCGGTGCGTTTCGATAAACCGGTTGATTTCGTCCTGATGAAACAGTTTTTTCAAAATGGAAGAAGCTGTCTTGAATAACGGCCGGTCGGGATTTTCATCTGTGTTCTGAAAGTAATTATTTAACAAGGTATCCACATCGATCATTGATCCGTCCTCCGGCAAGATGATTAACGATCGATACGATAAATCAATTATGTGACAGGAAAATGACGCATCACTTAATCTATAAATACCAGTCATGCCGGTTCTTCCGATTATGCGTAAAAACCGGAGTAGTTGCCGCAATTTAACATTTACGAATCAAACAACGTGATAACATTAAGAACGGAAAGCAAAGGTGGCGATACGGGTTGACGAATGAATGGTCTGCCGTCACCCCGCCTTCCATAATCCTGTGCAAGCGGGGTGTACTATGGTGAAGCGCGCTTTAATTCCGTGTCCAATAAGCCTGTCCAGCGCGTTCTGGAATGATGACCTTATCCTGTTTGTCTGCGCATGCAGGAAGAAAGAAGTATCCACAGAATCTGAAATTTCTGCATTTTCAGCGAATATCGTAAAATCAGCAGTTTTAAACTGCATCGTCCGCATGATGTGATAAAGGACTGAAATGACGCTTGCCTGGAATGAGATCGGATATCGTGCTATGGTTTTTCAAGGGAATGAGCACAGGTTCGTCGGAAGATTCCGAAACCAGACTACTCCGGATCGAATTTTTTCACGTTTTCGGCGTTACTTTGCGGCATGGTGACGGTTTGATCAACTTTGCCGAAAAAAATATTAACCTGAATAAAAACAATAAGACTTAGAGCCCTCTATGATCAGTCAGGACAATTTCATCGCGCTACTGGAATATCTCGACTTCGCCAAGAACAGATCCATTTACAGCAAAACCATCGGCGCAACTTCCTTAAGCGTCGATCACTCCAAGCAGACCATCCAGTACCCGGAATCCGATGGATTGATCGTGAACGAACGCCAAACTTGCAATTTCTTTGCAAATGAGAATTTTGTCGTGTTCGAATGCGTTCACCGCCTGCTGAACAAAGGTTACAAACCGGAACACATTGAACTGGAACCGAAATGGAAACTGGGGCACGGTGCCAGCGGTGGCCGGGCGGATATTCTGGTCAAGGACAATTTTGGCAAGCCGCTGCTCATTATCGAATGCAAGACCACCGGAGTCGAATTCAAAAAAGCCTGGAGTAAAACCCTGCAGGACGGCGACCAACTATTCAGTTACGCCCAGCAGATCAGCGAGACTCAGTTTCTTTGCCTCTACACTTCGGATTTTGAAAACACCGATCTGAGTTACCAGAGTCATATCATCGCCCACCGCGATAACGATCAGTACCTGGTTGCCAATCCGCACTTTAAGCCTTTACGCAGCGTCACCGACGTCAAGGAGCGCTTCGCCGTCTGGCGCGATACCTACAAGCTCGATTTCACCACCAAGGGCATCTTCGAGGACAATATTCAGCCCTATCAGATCGGCAAAGACAAATATTCCCTGGTCGACCTGCACGCCATTTCCGCCTCGGATCAGCAGAAGAAGTACCACGAGTTCGCCACCATCTTGCGCCAGCACAACGTGTCCGGCCGGGAAAACGCTTTCGACAAGCTGGGAAATCTCTTTCTCTGCAAACTGGTGGACGAAATCGAGAACCCCGACACCCCGACGACCTTAAGTTTTACTGGAAGGGCGTGGCCTATGATAGCCATTTCGACCTGATGGACCGCCTGCAGCAGCTCTACCAGTCGGGCATGGACAAGTTTCTCGGCGAGGACATCACTTATATCAACCAGAACGACGTCAACAACGCCCTGCGTTTCATCCGCCAGAATCCGGACGCCACCCAGCGGGCGGTGTGGAACCTGTTCATTCAGCAGAAATTTTTCACCAACAACGATTTTTCCTTTATCGACGTCCACAACGAGCGGCTGTTTTACCAGAACGCCGATGTGCTGCTGAAACTTCTGCAAATGTGGCAGGACATCCGCCTGACCAACCCCAACGGCCATAACCAATTCTTAGGCGATATGTTCGAGGGCTTCCTCGACCAGGGCGTCAAGCAGAGCGAGGGACAATTCTTCACCCCCATGCCCATCTGCCGTTTCATTCTGATGAGCCTGCCACTGGAAAGCCTCGTGCGCGACAACCCCACGCCGCCCATGGCCATCGACTACGCCTGCGGTGCGGGCCACTTCCTCACCGAACTGGCTTTGCAGCTTCAACCCCTGCTGGAGCAGCACAAACCCCAGGCTAACCCGGCTGAATACCATAAGTCCATGGTCGGCATCGAAAAGGAGTACCGGCTCTCCAAGGTGGCCAAGGTCTCCGCCTTCATGTACGGCCAGCAGGGTATTCAGATCTGCTACGGCGACGGACTGGTGAATCGCCACGAAGCGTTTCCCGATATTCGCGATTGTCATTTCGATTTGCTCGTCGCCAATCCGCCCTACAGCGTGCGCGGTTTTCTCGAAACTTTGTCCGAAGAAGAACGCAAGGCCTATTCGCTCGCCGACACCATCAACGACGCCGAAACGGCCAACAGCATCGAAACCTTCTTTGTCGAGCGGGCCAAGCAGTTACTGAAAAGCGGCGGCGTGGCCGCCATCATCCTGCCGTCGTCGATCCTCTCCAACGGTGGCACCACCTACATCCGCGCCCGCGAAATCCTGTTGCAGTATTTCGATATCGTTGCCATCGCCGAATTCGGCAGCGGCACGTTTGGAAAAACCGGCACCAACACCGTCACTCTGTTTCTGCGACGTAAACCAATCCAACCGGATAGTGCCGAGCACTACCGCGAACGAGTAGAAGAATGGTTCAAGGGCTGCGCCACCAGCAAATGCAAGCAGGCGATCTACAAAGACGGCCACCTGATCGAACAGTATTGCGCTCATATCAATGTGTCACTGGCCGACTACCAGAGCCTGCTGCGCGGTGAGACGGATGGCAGCTGGAAGCAGCAAACACATTTCCAGCCCTACCACGACAAATTCGACAAGAGTGCCGAATTGGCCAATTTGCGCAAGCAAAGGAAATTCAATGCCCTAAGCGAAACGGAGCAGACGGCGGAGATCGCCAAGCGCTATCTGGCTTATGTGCAAACCATTGAGCGCGACAAACTTTATCATTTCTGCCTCGCCTTGGATCAAACCAATCCAGTGCTGATTATCCGCAGTCCTTCAGGAACCAAAGAAATCAAGCAATTCCTCGGCTATGAATGGTCCAGCGCCAAGGGAAATGAAGGTATCAAGCTGATTGAGGACGCCGCTGGCCGCCACATCACCACTTTGTATGACGGGCCGGATCACGCCAACCCGATGCGCTTCACCCGCGCCAACCCGGCCAAACTGAACAGTCACATTGCCGCGAATTTCGAGGGGACACTTGGAGCGATTCCGGACGAACTGAGTGAGATGGCCAACCCGGCGCGGTTGGTGGATATGTTGGATTTTTCAAGAACGGTATTTGAGAAACAGTTATCTCTTTCCGTCAGCAGTGTTTTTACTGTTACTTCAAAATGGCCGCTTGTGCGCCTTGATAGCATTGCTGAAATACGGAAAGGAACGTCGGTTACGCAGAAAAATGCGATACCCGGAAAATATAAAGTCGTCGCTGGCGGGATGAATTTTGCTTACACGCATAACCAGTCGAATCGGCCAGCCAATACCATTACAATCAGCGCGTCCGGCGCAAGCGCTGGCTTTGTAAACTTTTGGAAAGAAGAGATATTTGCCTCTGATTGCTCGACCGTACGCGGTGCAGATGATGAGCACACCGAATATCTGTTCAATATTCTTAAATGTCGTCAAGACGAAATCCAAAGTCATGCCAAGGGTGCTGCACAACCACATGTATACCCGAAAGACATCGCTTCAATGCTTATTCCCAAGACTGATCCTGTTATGCAAACAAAGGCAGTAAAAGAATGGCGCGCAATCGAAACAGAGACAGATAATTCGCAGAACTTGGTTGCTAACAACATAGCTCAGATAAATTCTCTTGCTGAATCCATTTACGCCTCCACCGCCCCCCGCATCGAAATCGCCAAGCTGAGCACCAACATCCAATACGGCCTGAACGAGAAAATGAACGAGGCCGGAATCGGCTACAAGATTTTTCGCATGAACGAGATCATTCAGGGGCGGATGGTGGACAACGGCGCGATGAAGTGCGCCGACATCAGCGCCGAGGAGTTCGCCAAGTACCGACTCAACAAGGGCGATCTGCTTTTCATCCGCTCCAATGGAAGCCTCGAACATATTGGCAAAGTCGGTCTGTTCGACCTCGACGGGGATTACTGTTACGCATCTTATTTGGTAAGGATCGTCCCTAATTTGTCCAAAGCATTGCCACAATACTTGGTCTACATCATGAACTCACCAACCTTCCGCAAGGGAATGGTTCAGCTCGCTGTAAAGTCTGGGGGTACCAACAACATCAATGCCACCAAAATGCAAAACATCAAGGTGCCGGTACCTTCCCTGGCCGAGCAGCAGAAATTTGTCGCCAAAGTCGAGGCTCTGAAAAAACAGATCGCCGAGGCCCGAGCCGTCATCGATGCCGCTCCCGCCCGCAAAACGGCGGTGATGAAAGAGTATCTGTGAGATCGACATGAGTGCGCAACAGAACGACAAAACCAAACCCACCTGCTGGATCATTGCTGGCCCCAATGGTGCGGGCAAAACTACGTTCGCTATGGAATACCTACCCAAGGAGACAGGTTGCATTCATTTCATCAATGCCGATCTGATCGCCGCCGGGCTTTCGCCGCTAGCCCCGGAGCGGGAGTTGCTGGCCGCCAGCCGACTCTTTCTGCGCGAGATAAAAGCGCGCATTACGGTTCGTGAAGATTTTGCCTTTGAAACAACGCTTGCGGGGCGAACTTATTTGCATTTAATTGAACGATTGCGACGGGACGGTTGGTGGGTAGCGCTGATTTATCTGGCGCTACCCAGCGTCGAAATGTCGAAATTGCGCGTGGCTGAACGGGTCGCCCACGGTGGGCATAATATCCCAACAGCGGACATCGAAAGGCGCTTTCTTCGCAGTCTGCGCCACCTGCTGAACGATTTTAGTTATCAGGTCGATGCGTGCACCTGTTTCATGAACGATGGGGAGCATCCGGTGCTGGTCTTCGAGCAATGCGGGGACAACCGTGATATTCTGCATGAGAATTTTTATCAGCGTTTGCTTAAGGAGGCTAAACGATGAACGTTAAACTAAAAACGACGCCATCCCCGCAAGGACAAAAGCAATTGGAAATACTTCGTCAGGCCGTCGGCAAGGCGCTGGAGAAAAAGCGGCGTCTGGGGCAATACACTGTAACATGGCAAGATGGCAAACCGGTGATCAAAGGCGAGGATGCGCCGGGTGCGAATGAAAACACTTTTTGAATAGCGGGCTCATGGGCAAGGTCGCGCTGAAAGTTTGTAACCTGTTTTGGTCACAAACTACAGATTTGGGAGCTTATGACTTTCTTTTCAATGAGGGAAAGGTATTTTGTAGAACATCTTTAAAATTCTGAATTCGTATTGCCTATGTCAACTTTGAGTCGTAACAGCAATTCAACAGTATCACTTTACTCCATCTTCGAACAGAATCTGGGCGAATGGAAAAAAATCTATCCTGATATCCGGGAAATTGAAATTCCCGATAAACATTTTCTTTACCGGTAGGGAGACCGGCGCACCGATTTCTTCTGGATCAAGGAAGGCATGGTCAAACCCTCGTGTCTTAGGCTGCAAGGCAATACGCTGACACTGGCGTTACTCACGCGGGGAAACATAATCGGCCATCTGCAAAATGATACCGGCGGTCAGGCGCTGGGTAAGGTTATCTGTTTCCGGATCGGGCATGATGATTTCCGGCAACTCATCTTCAGCCAGGCGGATTTAGCTTGGCTGGTTTTCGAGTCGATGAATATCCGGTAGCGGCAGATCGAGCACAAACTGCATTTGATTTTTTAATACGGGGCCGATCTGGTTGGCGCCAGCCGTTCCGTGGTCGCACAATTATGAACAATTTCAGAAACCGCGGCATGCTCGATTATACGCGTGATCAAATCTGCATTAATGACACTGCTTTTGCCAGCAATAATTTCCACTCAGGCTGAATTTAATCCGGCAGTGTTTTCCGGATAACAGACATGAACTGGTACTGCTTACTAAAATGGCGGCGTTATCAACCAATCGCAAAATAAGGATCAATCTTATGAAAATTATTTCGGCGCGCCATCAGGGTTATCTGGATTTTCTGACTGCCGGCATCTTTCTACTTGCGCCCACGTTACTGGGTTTAAGCCAGACGCTCACGATTCTGGTCTATGTTCTGGCCGGTGTTCATTTGATGGTTGCACTGGCATCGGACTTTCGCTTGCGACCAGCGTATTCATCATAAAGTCACTGAAATTTCATCTGACAGGCATAAAACCGAAACATTTGTTCGCTAGCATTCTCTTCGCTACCGCTTCTCATCAAGCGTTTGCAGTTAATAGAACTATTAAAACTATTCAATAATTGACAGGAGAGCGCAAATGAATCGCATTATTATGATAGGCGCAGCTATTATCGTTTTAGTGTTATATGCAGTAAGCTGGGCCGACACAGGTGAAAGATCCAGACACGGACATAAATCCAGCAAAAGCCCAGGACACGATATTCAATTAGGGCCGCGGCCTTTTTTTCTGGTTCAAGATATGGATCAAGGTCCGTTAAAAGAGAAACTTGAAAGTTGCGAGTTCGGTCCATTTAAAAAAACCGATTTCTCTATTGGTCACCGCGGCGCAGCGATGCAATTTCCGGAACATACGTTGCAGTCATATATGGCTGCAGCAAAAATGGGCGCCGGCATTATTGAGTGTGATGTTACCTTCACGCAAGATAAGGAGCTGGTTTGCCGTCACTCGCAGTGTGATCTGCATACCACGACCAATATCCTTGAAACTGAGCTGGCCGATAAATGTTCAGTGCCGTTTCAGCCCGCTGTTTATAACGCTGAAGGAAATCTGGTTACACCTGCCAGCGCACAGTGCTGTACCAGCGACATAACACTTGCCGAATTCAAGTCCCTAAAAGGCAAAATGGATGCTTCCAACCCGCGTGCCACTACAGTGAGTGAATATATGAAGGGCACAGCCGACTGGAGAACGGATCTGTACGCGACCCGTGGCACATTACTGACGCACAGGGAAAGTATCGCGCTATTCAAAGAACTGGGTGTAAAAATGACGCCGGAACTGAAGTCGCCCAGTGTTCTCATGCCGTTCGATGGGTTCTCACAGGAAGATTACGCTCAGAAAATGATTGATGAATATAAAGAGGCTCGCGTGCCTGCTTCCAAAGTCTATGCGCAATCGTTCAATATTGGCGATGTACTTTACTGGATTGCGAATGAGCCCGATTTTGGCAAGCAGGCGGTTTATCTCGATGGCCGTTATGACGATCCCGCTTTTGACCATCGCAACCCTGCAACCTGGTCGCCAACAATGGAGCAACTGGTTGCCGATCAAGTGCAAATTATTGCACCACCCATGTGGATGCTGCTGGAAATTGAAGATGGCGAAATAAAACCTTCACGCTATGCCAAAGCAGCCAAGGACTCCGGGCTGGATATCATTACCTGGACATTTGAACGTGACGGCCCGTTAACCAACGGCGGTGGTTTTTATTTCCAAACGCTAAATGGCCAAAATCCCAACCCAATTGACCCTGATGCTGTCATCAACAACGACGGTGACATGTACCAGGCTTTGCACGTACTGGCGCAAGATGTCGGCATTCTCGGTATTTTCTCGGACTGGCCGGCAACCGTTTCTTATTATGCCAATTGCATGAATCTTAAATAGAACACGAAATAAAAACAGTGGCAGGCTTTGAATGCCTGCCATGCAACGATTCTTTTTTTGACCAGGAATCTTTATTTGGAGATCAACATGCCAACAGCGCGTGAAAATTTTGGCCGTATAGTAGGCCTGCTTTTCTACCTTGCCATTGCATCAACTTTGTTTTCTTTTACGACTAATCTTTTTGCCAGTGACAAGCATAATCAGGGTATTAAACATAACGCCAACGCCGTTTCGTTTGCCGTAATTGGCGACGGGCCTTATGGCGATGAGAAAGAGGCGGCGTTTGACCGCATGATTGATGCCATCAACAAGGATCATGAGATCGAATTTGTAATTCATGTAGGTGATATCAAAAGTGGTGGAACAGAATGTACCGATGAACGCTTGCAACGCCGATTTGATCAACTGCAACAATTCCGCACGGCACTGGTTTATACGCCTGGAGACAACGAATGGACAGACTGTCATCGCGCCAACAATGGCGGCTGGAATCCATTGGAGCGATTAACATTTATTCGCCAGCTATTTTTTCCAAATCCTGGCATGACTACCGGCCAAAAACCACGCTCAGTATTATCACAATCCACCCTGCCTGGCTTTGAACCATTCGTTGAGAATGTGTTGTTTATGACTGGCCGCATTGTGGTTTCGACAATACATGTTGTCGGCAGTAACAACAACCTAAGGCCCTGGTCAGGAATTGATGCATCCGACAGTGTTGCAAACCCGAGACAAGACCGAATTGCTGAATTCAACGAACGCAACGCCGCATCACTTGAATGGTTGGAAAGAACATTTGAATGGGCAATGTCGCATAATGCTGCCGGAGTGTTGATTGCCATGCAAGCAGATCCAAACCTTCAGTTGCCTGCTGACGATCCGGAACGCGCAGGTTTTAATGCATTCCTGGAGAAATTATTTGCTCTTAGTCTGGAGTATGATCGCCCGGTCGTTCTTGCTCATGGTGATTCGCATGTCTTCCGGGTTGACCGGCCGAGGCTTTTACCCTGGTATGCGAATGCGGATGCTACCGGCCCGGACGATAATCCTCAGGTACCCAAGCTAACACGCATGGAGGTGTTTGGTGATTCAGAGCTCCACTGGGTTAAAGTAACCGTTGATCCACGTTCCCAGGAAGTCTTTAATTTCGCGCCGCAATTGGTCCCGGGCAATTTCTAAAATATGCTGGAATACTGTTTTTTAATAATACTGTAACACTCGATCGTTAACATTCTACGTGGTGTCCCTGATAAGGCAGCTTTATACAACTTCCCCGAATAAAGTTGCCTTATTTTTTCCAGCAAAGCACATAACATTTTGTTTCGCCTGCAGTCAACATTAACTATTGACAAAAAATAGTATCAAATTTCTCTAATCCCTCCGCAATTTCCTGCCGTGAACCCTGTTCCCTGAAAATAAAATCAGCTACATCACTCCATAACTTACTTGACGATGATTAATCTCTAGCGACAACACATTGCAGCACATTTGCACTTATTTAAATTTTTAATAAAAATTTAATCAAAATTTCATAAATACTTCAAAGCAATTTAACAAAGCTTGTTTACTCTACTCATTATTCTCCATACACCTCAATAAGATATGATGAACAAGAATAAACCCCCTATGAAAGTCAGGAGCGTCTGGATTTCAGATGTCCATCTCGGATTCCGCGGTTGTCAGGCTGAAGCGCTGCTTCATTTTCTGCATTCGGTTGAAACAGATTATCTGTTTCTGGTTGGCGATATCGTGGATTTCTGGTGTATTAAGAAAAATCCATACTGGCCGCAAGAACATACCAATGTGATCCGTTCGATTCTGGGTAAAGCCAAACACGGCACCAAAGTGATTTATATACCCGGTAATCATGATGAAGCCATACGTGATTGTGCAGGACATGTATTCGGCAATCTTGAAATTCATCTGGATTATGTACACACCACCCAAGATGGCAAAAAACTGCTGATATTGCATGGCGATGAATTTGATGTTGTTGTAAAACATAGCCGCTTGATCGCAAAACTGGGCAATGTCGCCTATGACGTGTTGTTGTGGTTAAACCGTCATTTAAATGGCTTACGAAAACTTTTTGGCTATTCTTACTGGTCACTGTCATCGTATCTGAAACTGAAAGTAAAAAATGCGGTCAGCTATATCAGCAGCTTTGAGGATGCATTAGCACGGCTTGCCAAAGAACGCGGTGTTGACGGCGTGGTTTGTGGGCATATCCATCATGCTGAAATCAGAGAAATCAATTCAATGCTGTACTGCAATGATGGCGACTGGGTGGAAAGTTGTACCACATTGCTTGAACATGCCGATGGGTCACTCGAACTGGTACATTGGGCTGAAAAATTCGAGCAATACAAAAACATAGAAGGCATGATCGCCGCAAAAAAAGCAGCATAGCCAGCATCAATATCAGGAGATTTCCTTGAAGCCCAAGTTTGTATTAAGCCTGGATGGCGGTGGCAGCCATTTATTGATTCAGTTGAGCATGCTTGCCTGTCTGGAAGAAGATACCTGTGCTTCAACTTATGACCAGTTCGATATGGTTGCCGGATCATCATCGGGCGGCATGATTGCCTGTCTGATACTGGGACGCGCGATGAGCGCCGCCCAAATCATTCAATTGATTATACAAGACAAATTGCTGGAAAGCATGATGGCTGAACACTGGACGAATCGGTTGTTGAGCAAAATCCAAATACGCCCTAAATATACAGGCGCTTCAAAAAGCCTGGCTTTGCAAAAAGAATTGGGTAATTTGAGACTCTCATCGCTGAATAAGCAGATTTTCATACCCTGTTTCAATCTGGACCGTGATCAACTGGAAATTTTTACAAATAAAAGTTTGGTAAATTTTCTTTTAAGTGAGATAGCGGATGCCTGTACAGCTGCGCCTGCTTATTTTCCGCCTGTACAGATGGAAGATGGCAGCTGGCGTATCGATGGTGGCGTTGGAATGAATAACCCAGGACTCGGTGCTTATTTTCACGCCAGGCAAATTTGGCAGAATCATCCTATAAAAGTTCTCTCTATTGGTTCTGGCTGGCGCAGCTTTGCTTTCGATGGTTTTAAGGCCCGCACCTACGGCGGTGTACAGTGGTCGGCTAAAGGTATCGCCTCCGTAATCCTGAGAGAAAAAATGATTGCCAATGTCAAAATGACCGATAAAATCATTGGCGAACACGTACTGTATATCAATCAACCGCTGAAAGATTATAATATGCCCGACCACATGGACTCGGCAAATAATCCCGTTTATCAGCACAAGGCTATAGCAATTGGTAAGTCATGGTATGAACAAAACCGGGATCGTATCAAACAGTGGTTACCTGAAAATCACATAACACTATCCTCCTAGTCACTTCGCCTGTTATCACAAACTACCCAATTTGCTGACGTTTTCAAATAATACGATACCTGAATGATCAAACGCGCTGTGTTGATGAGCGTCGGAACAGTCGTTTTTGTCATTGGAGTCATATTGTTCCCGCTGCCGGGGCCATTTGGTATTCCAACCATGGTAATTGGTCTGTCGATCATGCTCAAGGCATCCAATCGGGTCAAACGCCTGACTATCCGCCTGGTTCACAAAAACCGTCATAGCAGCCGCTTCTGGCGCAAAATCCGTGGTCTGCATAAACAGATTCGTAATCAATAAAACTGTCAAAAAACCATCATATAAACGTCATCTTTTTGACATCGTTGTTGTATAGAATCCATTTGGTTTTTAACACAAGGCGCAGACGATGAAGACACTCAAAACCATTCATGAATACGATCTGACGCTATTCAATCGATTGAATAGTATACGGCTGAACGAAGATTTAATGACATTGAATCGTTACATTTCCAAAACAGGAGATGGTCATTTGTACCTGTTATTACTTGCCTGGATTAGCTTGCAGGAGAGCATTCAGAATCCCGTTCTCCTGGCGCTTTTGATTGGTTTTGCAGTCGAACGTCCTGTCTATTATGTCTTAAAAAATGGGTTCAAGCGCAACCGTCCAGGGTCTGTTCTTGATGGATTTCAAAGCATCATCAAACCGTCCGATCAATTCAGCTTTCCATCGGGCCATACCTCCGCTGCATTTATGGTCGCCGTGCTTTGTGGTTATTTTTACCCTGAGGTGATGCCATTTCTATTGGGTTGGGCATTCCTGATCGGCCTTTCGCGCATCATGCTGGGTGTGCATTTCCCGACCGATACTTTGATGGGCATGTGTTTGGGCGTGAGTACGGCGCTGATCAGCCTGGAAATCATATTGCCATGAAAGTATTTTACGGTATACAAGGCACAGGTAACGGTCATATTACCCGCGGTCGCATCATGGCCAGAGAGCTGCGCGATGCGGATATTGCGGTGACTTATCTGCTTACCGGCAGACCGAAGGATCAGTTTTTTGATATGGAAATTTTCAATGATCATCACTGGTGCGAAGGCCTGACGTTCAGTGTCCGCAACGGCAAGATCAATCATATTAAAACCGTTTTAAAATCCAGTCCGTTTCGTTTGATTAAAGATATCAGGCAGCTGGACCTAAGTGACTATGATCTTGTGATCAGTGATTTTGAGCCTGTTACAGCTTGGGCGGCGCGCCGGCAGCAAAAGAAAACGATAGGCGTAAGTCATCAAGATGCATTTCGATACAAAATACCCCGCGCAGGAAGTGACCCACTCGCGGAGACGGTCATGAAAAATTTCGCGCCGGTTGATATCGGGATTGGCTTGCACTGGCATCATTTTGATCAGCCTATCCTGCCTCCTGTTATCGCAACACACGATGTGCCGCAACAGATACAAAAAAATAAAATCGTCGTGTATCTGCCGTTTGAAAATCAGCATGAGTTGATTGGATTACTCGCATCATTTAAGGCGTTCGAGTTTTATATTTATTCTCCCGATTTGGCGTTAACGTCCCATTATTCCCACCTTCATTGCAGGCCCTTATCATTACATGGATTTCAAAAAGATCTGTATGATTGCAGCGGCATTATCAGTAATGCGGGTTTCGAGCTGGCCAGCGAAGCGTTATACTTGGGCAAAAAAATTCTTGTGAAACCCTTGCATGCACAGATGGAACAAACGTCCAATGCTGCTGCGCTGGTCGAACTGGGATATGGCCAAATGATGGAGAAAGTCGACCAGGGTATCATTGAACAATGGCTTCATAATACAAAAGCCGTTCGCATTAACTATCCCAATACGGCACGCTATCTAGTGCAATGGATCAAAAACGGTATGCCGCCAATTGATCAGGGCTGGTGTAAGCAGGTTTGGTCGGATGTCACGGTAACGCCGGTTGAATTACCTTAATTTGAATTGCGCCAGCTTATACAGTATATAAATATTTTGAGTGCCTAAAAATTATAAAAACACGGGGTTTTATCTGTGAAAGTCGACACTCTCGCGCCATTGAATGAGGTGCTGATTAAAATACCTTCGCCGCACCATATTCTGATTCTATATAACCCGATTTCCAGCGCCGGTAATACGGAAGAGACTGCTAAACGTATGGAAACCGAACTGGCATATCATCGCAAAAATGTAGCGGTACATCGATCAGAAAAGAAAACGAAAGCGTATAAACGCATAAAAGATACAATTGCCGCCAGCGACCTTGTCGTCGTTGTCGGAGGAGATGGAACCGTCAGAAAGTTGTTGGGTATTGTAGATCAAACCAAAACGCCTATTTATGTTGTCCCTGGTGGTAATGAATCACTTTTTGCACGGACCTATGGCATGAGCGCAAGTCCAGATGACTTGCTCCAGACAATTGCAGCCGGCAACTGTCTGCAACAGTACTATGGCGTAATCACCGGCCAGGGGATTAAAGGCAAAAAGCCGTTTTTTCACATGGCGTCGATGGGCTTGGATTCATTGACTGTCAAATATATCGGCAAGCGCAAAGGTCCGTTGAATGATTCAATTTATGTTTGGCATGGTCTGAAAGCGTTATGCGCATTACATCATCCAATAGTGTCCGTAAGTGTTGACGGACAACTGGTCATTGATCACGAATCGGGTTATATTATCGTAGCCAACAGTTCAGCGTATGCTAAAAATCTGCAGCTTGTCCCGGCTGCCAATCCATCGACGAATGAATTGGTTGTGGGGTTTTTGCCGGGCGCTCGGCATCAACATGAATTGATCAAGGCCATAAAGATTCTGCAACGCAAACCGGCGAATCTGCCCCTGCAGTATTTTTCAGGAAAACAGATTGCATGTACACTGCATGCGCAGTCGTATCCGTTGCAGGTGGACGGTGATTATTTCCGCAACCGCGATATACAGGCGGGCAACACAGTTGAATTTACAACCAGCAAGGAGCCAATCCATGTGTTAATTCCGCCGGAATTCAATGCACACGCAATTGAAGCCTGCATGAACAAAGTTGCTCATAGCATCAATAGTTCATAAAATGATTCAGTTATCTAAATATTTTGCTGCAAGCCAGACTAATTATCTTAACTTTGAACTATTTTTTTAGCGTAAATTATTTTGTCACATTTATTATATCTACTACGCCACGCAAAATCTGACTGGAAAAAAGAAGCAACCAGCGATTTTGAACGTCCGCTTTCCAAACGAGGCTTAGCCAGTGCCCCTAAAATGGCAACATGGCTGGCAAAGCAGGCCAATAAGCCTGAAACAATCATCAGTTCTCCGGCACTACGCACTTATCAGACGGCGTTGATTTTTTCGCACGCCCTGGATATACCGGCCAAGGACATTCGTTTTGACAACCGGATGTATGAAGCCGATCTGAACACTTTGCTGGAAATCATCAAAACGCTTCCAGAACAGGAAAAATCTGTTTTACTGATTGGTCACAACCCTGGACTAGATTTTTTACTACAGGTGTTGTGCAAACAGGCGAAACCAAGCTCTAACGGCAAACTCATGACAACCTGCGCTATTGCCAAAATTTCTGTGGAAAGCCGGTGGCAGGACACCTCGGAGAAACATTGCATGCTCTATAGTCTGTCTCGGCCTAAAGAGGTACTTAAATAGGCGTTGATCTGGCTTGATTTAAGCACTTTAAAGCATACTTTTTCAATTCATAAAAAAACTTGTTAAAAGCTATCAGAGCTATTTACCACAACTCGATTTGGCCGCAACATTCGTCAACGCACTTTTGATTGAACCGTTAATGCCCAGATCTTTGGCTGCATGCGCGACACATGAAACATAAGCACCATGGTTTTTGGATGACTGGCAGCCACATAAGTCCGCGATATCATGTTTAATTATCCACAATGCATCGTTATTGCCATGTGTACTCGGGTGCTGAACGTTGACATACCAGGTAAAAGGGTCGCGCGGATCGTTTTTAAAACCGGTTGGTTCTGAACCATAATTACCGAGGCTTGCAAATAATGCGACAGATTCGGTAACGCCATCATTATCTTGATCAATCGCCATCCAGATATCACCCGGATCTTGATCTTCAATAATAAAAATATTTCCAGCAACATCAGCTGCAAGATTATCAGGATTATTTAGACCATAAACAGAAGCATCTTCACCGCCGTTGCCAACAGGGTTATTTCCCAGCACATCAGGTGTTACTTGACTGTTGAAGAATTCACGCACTACTGCGTTTATCTCATCAATCAATTCAACCGAATACCCGGCATCTTCACCTGTAGCCGTGAAAATAATTGCCTGATTGCCACTCGCCAATGTTACTACCGTTAGATCTTCAGGACGATTGTAGCCGGTTCCGCCGACTTCATCGGCGGCTGCACGGCCGCCACGATTGGAATAATCAAATGGATCTGCAGTTGTTACCGCATTGCTATCGATATCAGTAATGGGAACCCATTGTGCAGGGCCTGCAACACTATCGACACCACCGCCATTCACAACGAGTACTGATGTGCGTCCTTTTGACAATTCATTTGGATTCTTTGGTTCGAAGCGATAGATTGAACCTGAACTGTTTTCATCGACAAAATACATATTGCCGGCATTATCGAACTGAATACCTTCATGAGAAACCGAAGGGATTGATGTTAACCATCTCCAGTTTGCATCAGCAGGGCTTGTCGCAGTTGTCGGATTCAATAATTCAAAAATACGTCCGTTACCAGCCCATTCTTCAGCGACGACCAATGTGCCTGCAGGTGTCGACTTAGCCGGATCCAATGCGCCGAAATTATCGTTCTGATGATCCCAGCCGTCTGATGGATCTGAATCAAAAGGATTGGCTGGAATGCCTTGAAGCAGCACTACGGCTTCACCAGTATCACGATTGATGCGCGTTAAACCTGCGCCATCACCAACTTCATGCGGAATAAAGATATATTCAGCATTATTACCACCGAAATCCAGCATATCCCAGTTACCAAATGTTGCCGGATAAACTTCACCTTTTGCCGCAAAGTCTGCCGCCAGACTGGTGCGGCTGGCGACAAATTCCTGAGAAAAATTTGGAGGCAGGGTAAACGGGTTATTATTAAAAGAAGTTGCATCTGCTGCAGTGTTCGGCTCTGTTAATGGCTCGAAGTATGGACCTGAAGCATATGCTGCACCGCTCATAACGATTAATGCAGCAGCAATAATAATTTTTTTTAGCATTTTTACTCTTCCTTCATATGTCTGTGTTAAAGGTGTAAAAATTCTAAGTGCCAATTATTAATATAGAATTAAAGTTATGTGAACTTTAGATGAAATTTATGATAAGGGATCAGGGATAAGATGTAGCGATCAGACTTTTTGCTAGGGTGGTAGCACTTCACATTCTGATATATTTTTTTGCTTTTGGGATAAATTTGCTATCAAATGTGTAGAATCTCTCGCACTGTTGACACTGTATTAAATGCAGCGCGTCTGAAAAATCCATTCCTTGTTTATACCATGCAATTGCCTGTGCAATTTGATTCGGGTTGGATAAATGAACATTCTCAGGCCAAATAGCTTTTTAAATGGCTCTTTCATCGTTAACTGTTGGTGATCATGTATTTTATTGAATTTAAAAGAAAAAGCCATTCGTTCTTCCTGTCCATAATTTATCGACAGTTTCAGGTAGAATCAGGTTTTTTCCTATAACGCCAACAATTAAAAGTGATAGAGCCTTTTAAATACTTTCTGATATTGTTTTTCATCATCATGCGTAAGCAACCGAATAACAACATTTGTATCTACCGCTATCATTTAAACTTTCTCTGAATGCCTTCTTTTATGGCAGCATTCATATCTTTGAGGGTTTTTGCTTTGCCCTGATATCTGAGGCATGACGCTGCGTCTTCAATATTTGTCTCAGGAAAAGGGCTTGCTGATTTCAGCAATACACCATCTTCTAAATCAATCACAATCAACTCCTGCCCCGGTTCCCAATGATGAGATACTCTCAACGGTTTGGGAATAATGACTTGGCCTTTGCTGGATAATTTGGTTTTTTCCATGTATTTTTGCGAAACATAAGGTAAGACAATTGTAAGAATCTTATAAATTATAAAACTGCTTGTCAATGTGGTTTCAAGCTATCTGCAAACCCGGTGCTAAAACATTTCTGCATTTGCGTTGTAAGCGTTTAGCCCCACCATCTAGAAAGCAGATTTCATACCGGTTAACTTCAAATATTATTTGGAGGATAACCAATGACACCTCAAGAGCAACGGATACGTCATATCAAAGCATGGCAGGCGGGCGGTCTGTCGCAGGCGGCATATTGCCGTGATCACGGATTGAACAGCAAAACATTTGGAAATTGGTTGCGGGGTTATCGTGATGTGGGGAAATGCAATCAACGGACTTCGTTGATACCGGTAACGATCAAGACAACAGTATAAACACATTCTAAATAAATGGTCTGGTCACAAAATGCTTGAATGGCCGGAATACTGCGCAAACCCAACCGCAAAATCCAACAGGGATCAGGCCGTAACAGTCCCTTTCAAAGTAAGAACCGAAGCCTTTGATCTGTATCATTCAGGCCAGCATCACGGCAAACTCAAACAGCGCAAGCCTTATCAGATTTATGCATCTATGGCTTTATTGCTCGCGCTTCCTGTTTTTTTATATTCGTCCTATCAGGTTATTGCCGCTAAAAAATCGCCAGATCAAGAAACAACAACCAACATGGCAGATGAAATTCAAAGTGAAACAGCAATCCAAAACCAGCAAACCATTAACGGATTACCAATACCCACAATTACTGTTAACAATGATGATATACAGATTGATCAGGAAGAAGTACAAGTGACGCGATTATTACCGACAATACTTTCAACAAAATACGACTGGGACAGAATAGCCGCCTGCCTTGATTCCAAGCAATTCGGTTGTGTCTGTTACGGCCAATCTTCTGAACGTCTCATGATACCCCTTGAAACTTGCCAGCTTGCTGCAAAGCATGGCTGGACTCAACGCAAAGTTATAAGAGCAAATTCTTTGTAATCAATAGACACTCTACACACGCCAAGGTCAGAATAGTAAAGTTTTAATGGTAGTATATTAAAAATTCCCGATTCTGGCTTGCGTACCTTTGACGGCGCACAAACCAGTTATGCTTAGAATAGGGTGCGGGAAACTTCCCGTACCCCTGTTAAGCAGCTAACGACTTATTTTATAAGTAATTAATTTCTAACTATCTTGCAAATTGATAAATATTTAATGAAGTATAGAAAAAATTTTATTTATTATTTAGTGAATTTGCCTGAATGGGTTTGGGTATTGATTTATATTTACCTATTTAGTATGACAATTATTCCTTTCTTAGTGGGTGGTTGGGAATATTTGTTGAGTGTTTGGTATAGATGGCAAGCATTAAACGTTGGTATTCTGGCTTTTATATCAAGCGTTATTGCATTAAATATTTCAAGACTAAATGCTGATGAAGCGCGACATCGGAAATTTATTGCAGCCAAATCCTTTTTACCAGAAGCTTTAAGTGAACTGACAACATATTTTCGCTGTAGTGCATGCTTATTTATTGAAGCTTGGCCAAGAGTAAATGATAATACAGATAATTGCCAAACTCCATTGCAGGTAAAAGCTCCGAATTTACCTTCTGGATATAAGAAAGTTTTTAGTCATTGTATAGAATTTGCAGATTCAGATATTGGTAATTACTTGGCCTATATCTTGATGCGCCTTCAAATTCATCATTCGCGTTTAATAGAACTAGAAAATAGTTTTAAAGAGAATAGCAAACGCGTATTAGTTTCTCGAAATATAGTGAACTATCTTTTTAATCTTGCCGAATTGCAAGCAC
This sequence comes from Burkholderiales bacterium, assembly GCA_024235795.1. Lineage (GTDB taxonomy): Bacteria > Pseudomonadota > Gammaproteobacteria > Burkholderiales > Nitrosomonadaceae > Nitrosomonas. The sequence continues at coordinate 398,420 of JACKLR010000003.1, forward strand.
TAGTTAATAAGATCTTTGAATTTTCTAGAAGCAATGGACCATTCGATGATAGTAGATTAACATGGGATGACTTTAAAACTGCCTATTGTAACCTTAAAATAGATTTTGAAATCTATGATGACCTTGAAAGTTTCACAAAGAATTTAATCAATAAAAGGTAGCTTGAAGTAGTGCGTTGATCCGAAGTAATTATGGTTATTGTGTCGAACGCTCAATTTGTATTTAAATTGTCAAGCTGAAAAGCGGTAAGTGACTTATAAAGTACAGTTAGTTTAAAAAAACTAAGAAATAAATAATTTACTTCTTTACAAAACAAAAGAGGTAAATAACATAAATAAATATCTTTTTATAGCTTCTATATAACGACATTATAAGATTGTTATTTTCTTGCCTGTATATGTTTTAGCGTTTTTTTCAATTTGAGCCTGTAGCTCATTTTTTGCAGAAATGAATTTTTTAAATGCTTCATTATATTCTGGATTTTTATCTAGCTGTTCACGGACGCGTTTTCTGTCGTTTGGCTTATGATGCTTTTCTGCAATCTCACAAAGATTTTTAAATGATTCATTATAAAATTCTATAGCTCTTTTGAGCTCTGAAAAATATAGTATTGCTAGAAGTTGCATTATATTCTCGTGTTTTAGTGATATTACAACTTCATCAAAATCATTGCTATCTTTGCTATTAAGTAGTTTTATTGAAGAATCAAAACTATTTAAAAACGATATTGCCAATTCTTCATATTTTTCTCGTAAAAATATTTTTTGTTTTTCTTTATTTTTTATTCTGTCGCGAAAGTATGCTGCGATTTCTGATATTACTACACCTAAAAGCACACCAATCATTCCTTCAGACATTTCATTCTCCTTGATTCATTTAAAGACGAAATTTAGTTGGTATGATATTTTAATAACTACAAGCTTATAAATTTTTTCTTTCATGACTTCTACCGCTGATACCTATACCGTTGAAACGCGATTTTCGATGGCAAAGCAATTTCTTATTGCGTCTGCTATTTTCATCCATCGTCTACGTTTAATAGAGAATGAGAAAATTCCAAGGGAGAAAGTATCTGATGATTTATGGCGAGAACATCAAGGTCTTGCGACTTCAGTCATTATGCAGTGCGCTGCAGCCCTTGAAACTGAGGCACATGAAATCTGTTTGTATGGCTATGGTGCATTTGGTGCTGCAAACAAAGATGATATTCGACGTATTCTTTTTTCATTTACTGGTCTAATAGATAAACTTTCAACAATGGATCGATTTGTAACGATCTTACGTCTTCTTGAAAAACCTGAATTAAATAAAGGAAGTAATCCTTTTCAGAGTGCAGAAAAGGTTATTCAGCTTCGAAATGAGCTTGTACATTACAAGTCATATTTTGGCAATGAAATGAAAAATGACAAATCTAAAGGCAAAAATTTATTTTCGTTTCTTGAACCTCTAAAACACAAACCATTTTATTTCTTTGATTATCCGAACATTAATTTTTTCCCTCATCGGTGTTTAAATGCGGATTGTGGTGCTTGGGCTTTTAAATCAGTGGTAGATTTCTTAGAAGAATTCTATAAAGCATTAGGTGTTTTAAATTGTTCTAATGAATTTGATGATCTACGTTCACGAGTTAAGTTGCATTAAGTTTATATCCTTTTTATTTATAGGGTAAATTATCTTTTTCTTAAATACGTTATAGTAAACTGCAATACTTTTTACTATTAACAGAAAACCAGGGTCAGGTCGAAAAACCAGGGTCAGGTCGCGAATCAAGAAAAAAATGAGTTTCAGTCTATGTCAAGCCCACTCCGTTTAAAATTTCCGAATGCGCTTCATCATAATCATCATCTGGTATAGTCTATCTGACTGACTGCCCTGGATGTTGCTCCAAACTTGTTGATGATGTCATATATGCTATCATTGATGCATGGCCGAAACAATTGTAGTTGACACCAGTGTGATTATAAGCGCCCTGATAGGCAAAAGAGGTGCAAGTCGGGAAATACTTAGAAAGAGTCTGTCAGGTGAATATAAGCCACTTATTAGCAATGCCTTATTTCAGGAATATGAAGATGTCAGCAACAGGAAGAAAATAATTGACGGTTGTCCTCTTACCAGAAGTGAGATTGAGGAACTGTTGAAAGCACTATACGGAGTTTGTCGGTGGGTGCCTATTTACTATTTATGGCGGCCGAATAGTGTAGATGAAGGCGATAACTTTTTAATTGAATTGGCTTTGGCGGGTAACGCTACATCAATTGTGACGAATAATGTTAGCGACTTGCGAAATGCAGAGCTGAAGTTTCCTGGCATAAAAATCGTAACGCCAGGTGAGATGTTGAGAGGTAAATAACATGGCTACATTAACTGTCCGGTTACCGGATGACAAACACGGGCGCTTGAAAGCACTGGCGCGGCATAGGCATATGAGTGTTAATAAATTAATTGAGGAATTGTCTACGCAGGCATTAACTGAATTTGATAGCGAAGTACGCTTCCGTGCATTGGCTGCTAGCGGAAACATAGATAAAGGCTTAAAGCTGCTTGATGAATTAGATAAACATTTTTCCAAGGAATAACGCTGTGCTGTGCTTCGACCGAAGCCAACACAATCCCGGGCCGCGAACCAAGAAAAAATGAGTGTATGCTTCAGTCTATGTCTAGCCCGCTCCGTTTAAAATTTCCGAATACGTTTTATCATAATCATCAGGTGCAGCTATTTGACTGACTGCCATGGATGTTGCTCCATGCTTGTTGGTGATGTCAACACGCAGCCGTAAGCTATCGGCTACTTTAAAGCTATTTTGTGGCCATTTATGCGTTGCATTACGGCTAATTTGAGGCTACATTGTGGTTATGAGTTGGAAACTTAAATACACCATCACAGACCAGTTGCTTTCGACCATGCGTGAAATTGGCGAAGCTATCGGCGAAATCAAAAGTTTTGGAATAACCAAAAAAACATTGGCGCGTCTGGAATTGGAGGCCAGAGAATTGTCATCATATGCTTCAACCAGCATTGAGGGTAATCCGCTGCCACTGACCGATGTAAAAAAACTGCTCAAAACCAGAAAAGCGCATGTGCGCGATACCGAGCGTGAAGTGCTTAATTACAATAAAACACTACAAGCACTTTATACCTCAGTACGCTCCGGTAAATTTACGCTCAACCTGAAAACGCTTGAAAAAATACAAAAACAGGTTGTTGATGGATTAATGGACAGTCCAGACGATTGCGGCCATATTCGGCAAGCACCAGCCGTAATTCGTAATCCAAGAAAAATTAATGAAATTGTTTTTATTCCGCCAGACGCTAAAGATGTCACGGTTCTGTTAAATGAATTGAACGATTTTGTTAACACGCACATTGGCAAGATTGACTCTATTATTCTGGCCGGTTTGTTCCATCGCCAATATGTCATTATCCATCCATTTATGGATGGAAACGGACGCACTGCGCGTTTACTAACAACTGCTATTCTAGGTAAAGCGGGACTGGATTTGTTTGAGATCTTCAGTTTCGAGAACTATTACAACCAGAACATCACACGCTATTTCAAAGCTGTCGGTCTAGAAGGTGACTATTACGAATTAAAAGATTCTATTGATTTTACGCATTGGCTGGAATATTTCGCTGACGGCATTCTGGATGAATTACGGCGCATTCGCAAAACATTGCCTGAAACAATATCAACATCGCCGCGTCTTGAACCGCATCACAAACAAATTCTCGATTACATTAGCGAACACGGCAGCATCACGCAACGTGAATATGGAAGTATTTCAACCCGTAGTCTGGCTGCACGGAAATTGGATATTGAGAAACTTCTGAATTTTGAGCTTGTTGAAGCAAAGGGGGCTGGACGAGGAACATACTATGTAAGAAAAATGTATGCGTCCGGTATGTCCGTCTAGAAATTTTCTCGTTCTAAGGAAAACTAGGTCGCGAATCAAGAAAAATGAGTGTATGTTTAGTCCATGTCAAGATCATTCTATTTGGAATTTCTGAACGCGCTTTATCACGTGAAATGATGTGGAGACCGGCTTGAAACATTTATTAAGACGATGTGACGGCCTGAGATGCAATCAATCACGTGCTCGACTGAAATCTACCGAACAACACCTCATGTTTGTGCTTTCCTCTTGAGTGCTTTTAACATTGACAGCAATTCTGGGATGTCATCCTGAGTGATGCTCAAAAGTGTGTCGTTGTCGATACCGAGATATCCGTGAAGAATCGGTTACGCGTAGCGATGACGTTCAACGGTACAGTACGCAGCCGTTTACTCTTGCTATTTTGAGGAACACACAAGATCAGGGTCGAGAATCAAGAACATGCGGTCACGGGGTCGCGAATAATGAAAAGTAAGAATTACTGTTGGGACTATCGTTTACAAAAACAAAAATTCATGATTATGGACCAGACTCTTGCTTGAAACCGGCGGCGAGAACCATTGCCAATGTCTATAAGGCGCACTGGCAAGTGGAACTTTTCTTCAAATGGATCAAACAGAACCTTAAAATCAAATCGTTTGTCGGAACCAGCAAAAATGCCGTCATGACACAAATCTGGATCGCATTATGTGTCTATTTACTGATCGCGTTTATCAAATTCCAATCAAAGATTCATATCAGTATGCAACCGATACTACAATTATTGCAGCTCAGTCTTTTTGAAAAACGCGATCTCATGGCACTGCTGCGAGGCGATCCTCTTATTGATCGTTACCCGCCAGATAATCAACCAACATTGTTTTGAATGCAAAAGTTAACGGGACAGCAGTGATAATCAATATTAAGTTCTCCGGATACGTTACGGTACAGCTACAAACGTTGGGGCAGGGATCAAAATGTATTCAGCTATGATTCAGCTTTAAGACCATACAATTTTGGTCATAAAAATCAAGTTGGCAATACTTATTTACCAATTTTATTTAATCAATTCATGGAGGCGATCATGAATACAAAAAAATTTGTAATATTATTTACCGTAATCGCAACGATTTTATTAAGTGGGTGTGTGGCACCTCCTTATTATGGGGGAACAGGATATTATGGAGGCGTCAGGAGTAGCTACGGATATCAACCAGCATTTTATGGTAATCAAAGATATTTCAGTGGACATAGGCATTTCCAGGGCGGATATAAACATTATGGTAGAGGACATGGCCATTTACATAGCGGACACAGACACAACTTCCGCGGTGGTCATAATCATTTCAGAGGCAGTCACGGACACTTCGGAAGCAGTCATTCACACTCCCGCGGCGGACATAGGGGGGGCGGTCACAGAGGCGGTCGTCATCATTGATGACCCATAATTTTCTTTGTTTTGAGGATAATGAGCTACAAATTCGCTCAATACAAGCGACCTTACACAAAAGAAGGTAACAGATCAGACCGCAAGGAATGAATATGAAAAACCTCAATAAACATTCTTTGAAATCTGGATAATTTAAAGCGTTAAAACAACAGAAGATGAACGCGGTAGATTTGCTGTAAAATAACGGCTGATAAAATGTACATACTGCAATTGCAAATTAACACGTGACTACTCATCATTCTGACACTAATAGTTCAACGCATTCTTCAACAGCGCCGCTTTCCTATCGTGATGCCGGTGTCGACATCGACGCCGGCGATCGACTCATACACAACATCAAGCCTTTCGCCAAACGCACTTTGCGCCCCGAAGTATTAACCGGTATCGGTGGATTTGGCGCTTTATTCGAGATTTCCAGGAAATACCAGAATCCGGTGCTGGTATCCGGCACCGACGGTGTTGGCACCAAACTAAAACTTGCATTTCAATTGAACAAGCATGACAGCATCGGTATTGACCTGGTTGCAATGAGTGTCAACGACATACTGGTGCTCGGTGCCGAGCCGTTGTTTTTCCTGGACTATTACGCTTGCGGAAAACTCGATGTGGATACGGCAACAACCGTTGTCAGCGGCATCGCCACCGGTTGTGAACAAGCGGGTTGCGCATTGATTGGCGGTGAGACAGCAGAAATGCCGGATATGTATTCAGCGGGTGAATATGATCTGGCCGGGTTTGCAGTGGGTGTTGTTGAAAAAGACCAGATTATAAACGGCTCAACTATACAACCTGGCGACGCTGTGATTGGCCTAGCATCGAATGGCGCGCATTCCAACGGCTATTCATTGATCCGGAAAATTATCAACGATAACCGGATCGATTTATCAGAAGATTTTCATGGCAAACCCATCAGCGATATCATTATGGCGCCAACCAGAATCTATGCAAAATCGGTGCTGACATTAATAAAACAGGTTTCCGTTAAAGGCCTTGCGCACATCACCGGAGGCGGTTTAGTTGAAAACCTGCCACGCATTTTACCGGCCAATACTGCCGCAGTACTGCACAAAAAAGCTTGGGAAATACCCCCGCTATTTCACTGGCTGCAACAACAGGGCAATGTGAATGAAGCGGAAATGTTCCGCGTATTTAATTGTGGTATCGGCATGATTGTAATAGTTGCCGCCGATCAGGCAGAAGCCGCGATTCAATGTCTGCAAGAGAACGGTGAGATCGTTTATCTCATGGGCGAAATAAAACACCACGATCCAAACCAGCCTGCCGTTGTTCTCATTTAAGCGCAGTATTGCAAGATTTGTTATGAAAACGCTTGTTATTCTGATATCCGGACGCGGCAGCAATATGCAGGCATTACTTGAGGCCAAATTGCCAGTCGATCGTATCGTGGTTATCAGCAGCAATCCGAATGCCGAAGGTCTTATAACAGCAACAGAATTAGGCATACAGACAGCAAGCATTGATCACCGCGCTTTTTCTGACCGCGAAACATTTGATGCAGCATTGGCCGATGAAATTGACAGTTATCAGCCTGTTCTGATCGTGCTTGCCGGTTTTATGCGCATTCTCACTGACGATTTTGTTCTGCGTTATCAGGGCAGACTAATGAATATTCATCCGTCATTGTTGCCCGCTTTTACAGGTCTGCGGACACACCAGCGTGCATTGCAGGAAGGCGTAAAAATTCACGGTTGCACCGTGCATTTTGTAACGCCGAAACTCGATCATGGCCCTATTGTGATTCAAGCAGCCGTCCCAATATTTCCCAATGATACCGATAAAACACTGGCCGAACGCGTGTTGCAACAGGAGCATCGTATATACCCTCAAGCTGTTCGCTGGTTTCTACAAGGTCAGCTCAAACTTTCGGCTCGTACTGTAGTAGTAAACGACGCCCGTGTTCATGATTGGGTTATCTATTCACCAGGATTGCAGGAATGAAATTTTTTCTAATACTTTTCATGTTTTGGGGAATTGAGCATACAGTCCTTGCAGCGGAAAAAAAGGCAGAAGAAAACATTGCAGATAAAATACCTGCACGCATTCATATCAGTTATACCGTTCATACCGGCATCGGGCATGGTGAATTGAATGAAATTGTCGATATCAGCCAGAAAAGTGATACGCATACATTTAACATCAGCAGTAATGCACAGGCAACCGGTATCTTCAAGGTCATCAAGCCCGGCAATATTGTTCGAAATAGCCGCGGCACCGTAACCAAGAAAGGCTTGCAGCCAACCTATTACTCTGATCAGCGCACAAATAACAAACCCAGCCTGGCACTGTTCGACTGGGAAAACCAGACTTTAACCCTCAGACATGAAGATAAAGAAACTGTGGAACCCCTCGCCTCAGGCACGCTTGATCGCTTAAGCCTATCGTACAGTTTCATTTTCTCATCACCTGCAAACCTTCAACCGGGCGCATTGCTGGAAATCTATGTAACCGATGGACGCGGTTTACAGTTAATACAGTTTAAGGTCAGTCAAGAAAAGCTCAACACACCCTTAGGTGAATTAGAAACCATCTTGCTCACAAAACTGCATACAAAACAAGACAAAATGCAAAGAAAAATATGGCTTGCTCCTCGTTATCATATGATACCTGTACGTATTCAATCCGTTGAAACAGACGGCCTCGAAGTTGATAAAATGATTGCCAGCATTGACTTGGGCAACACCGACAACTATTCTTGTTGCAGCCATTAAAATAATTCACAAAAAATGCATTTGATTCCATCGCAACTGGATAAAACAGTCACCGCCCTACGCACATTGCTTCCACTTGAATTTCCGGCCGATGCGTTACTAAGGCGTTTTTTTAGAGAAAACCCAAAGTTTGGTGTTCACGATCGCGCTTTTGTTGCGGAAACAACATTCGGTATTTTGCGCCACCGGCTGTTCCTGGAACATATTATCGATTCTGCGACACCCCGGTCGCTGTTACTCGCCTACCTGGTCCGGTTTCAGGGCGTTGATTTAAACCAGTTGAAAGGATGGGCCAGTGAGTCTGAGATAAAATGGTTGTCCTCTATAACAGCAATAAAAATGGATGCCCAGCCGATGGCAATTCAGGCAGAATTTCCGGAATGGTTAATTGAGAAACTGAGGCATTCCATGAATGATGCAGATATTCTTAAACTGGGACTTTCTCTGCAAAACCCAGCACCACTGGATTTACGCGTAAATACATTTCTAACAAAACGCGAACACGTTCTCGACACACTCTTAAAAGATGGCATTCAGGCGGAGGCGATGTCCATTTCACCTTGCGGCATCCGTCTGCATGAAAAACCTGCTATTAATCGTCATCCACTTTTCCTGTCTGGCAAAATTGAAGTACAAGATGAAGGCAGTCAATTAATGGGTTACTTGCTGGCACCCAGACGGGGTGAGATGGTCGTCGACTTTTGTGCCGGAGCAGGGGGAAAAACATTGCTGCTTGGAACATTGATGCACTCAAAAGGTCGACTATATGCCTTTGAAGTTAATGAAAAACGGCTTAATAATCTAAAACCGCGCTTGAAACGCTCGGGCTTATCCAATGTTCATATTCAGCGTATTACAAACGAAAATGACATCAAGGTTAAACGTTTATCAAGAAAAATAGACCGGGTGCTTGTCGATGCGCCTTGCAGTGGTTTCGGCACATTACGACGAAATCCGGATCTCAAATGGCGTCAATCCCCTCAAAGCATAGCTGAATTAAGAAAAAAGCAGGCTGCGATTCTGTCAGCCGCCGCCGCTCTACTCAAACCAGGCGGACGACTGGTCTATGTAACCTGTAGTTTTCTGTCCGAAGAAAATCAGGAAATTGTTGAAGAATTCGTATCAAAAAACCCCGATTTCAACTTTCTCAACTGCTCCGAATTAATGACAGAACAGGGAATCGCTGTGAATACAGGAAAATATCTTCAATTGTCGCCGTATGAGCACCAGACTGATGGCTTTTTTGCAGCCGCACTAGAGCGCAACAACATATAAAAGAATCCATAGTTTGAATTGCGGCACGCACTAACCGGTTTTTTTATGCGCTGAAGCATGCAAAAGAACGGGTAGAATGACTAAAACACAAATCAAAGTCAATATTACGCCAGCAAGTAACAGCAATCCCATACTGGCCGTCCCCTGATGTTGTGAAAATATCAGGCTGCCGAATCCAGCCATTGTAGTTAGCGCGCTATAAAAAATAGCACGCGCGGTACTTGTATACAAAAGATTTTCATATGCTTCACCGGCATTGCGGCTTCTGTGCACCATATGCACGCTGCAGTCTATACCGATGCCGAGTATTAACGGCAAGGCGATCACATTGGCAAAATTGAATGGCACATCCAAAAGTACGGTTACGGCACCGGTAAACAACGCCGCCAGTAACAACGGCACTAAAACCAGCACGGTCGACTTCACACTCCTGAGTAGCAGCAATAAAGCCACCACAACACCAATCAACGCCAGTGAGAAAGCATGAATAAATGCATCGACAACGGCTTTTCCGGCCTCAAGACTGATAACCGGCACGCCCGTAGCACCGGGCGCAATCTTCTGTACGGCACGTACAAATCGTTTCAGCGCATCGTTATCATTGATATTTTCAGTAGGATAGATTGCGATACGGTAAATATTGTCGCTGCTTTGCCAGTGTATTTTGACTGATTCAGGAACATCCTGCTGACTAAAAGGCGTTGCTTCAAGTGCGAGTTGCAGGCGATGAATCGACACCGGCAGCAATTCCAGCAAGTCCCGGTCAATGGCATATAACAGCGCCACCTGCGCGTTGCGATCACTCAAGTTATCAAGTTGTGACAACAGATTTGTCAAAGAGACCTGCAAGTCACGTGCAGCATTTGCGGCAGCATGCGCGGGGTGTTCAACGAGAAAACCACTTAACGTATTGTACAAATTCTGTAAAGCGATACGCTGCGCTTGAACATCAATTTCGTTTTGCGTGACCGGTACAAACGAAATCGGGCCAAGCGTCATCGCCATCTCCTCAATTAACCGGATTTTTTCTTCCTGATCACCGGGCACAAAATCCAGAATTGTAACTACCTTATCGACCTCCGGCAGCCCGGATAACTGTTCCACAAGCCTTTCAGTTTCAGCACGGTTATTTGCCAGGGCAATAATATGCCAGGGTGAATCTTCAGCATTTTCCAGCAAATCTCGGAATGTCTCTACGGACTCTGTGCGAGGATCGTTCAGATTGAGCAGGTTATAATCGAACCGGATTTGCGGCAGCGCAATGACAGAAAACAAAACAGCGACAGCTGTAATGACGTAAACACTTCTTCGCGCATGCAGCGGCCATTCCAGAGCTGTATGCACAGGCCGAATTGAAATAAGCGGTTTGATCGGCCGTATTGGAAAAAAACGTTGCAAGGCAGGTACGATAGTCAATGTTACCAACAGACTAATGACCATCCCTGAGCCGGAAATCAAACCGAGTTCCGCCACACCATCATACGTTGTCGGTATAAACGCATAAAACCCAATAGCAGTCGTCACCGCACAAATCATCAAGGCCCGTCCAATATCGCCACTGGCCGTGGGCAATGTTTTGATAACTGGTTGACCGGTTCTTCTGATTTCTTCATGCCGCAATAAAAAGTGAATGGCATAGTCGACGCCCAGACCAATATAAAGCACTGCAAAAGCAATTGAAATCAGATTCAAATGACCCACGGCGGCAGTCGCGAAAGCTGCTGTCAGCAGCAGCCCTAAAACAAGACTGAACATGACCGTCATAATGGCACCGAAAGTACGCAACGCCAATAGCAAGACCACTATGACCAATACCAGCGCCAGAACACCTGCATCCTGCGCCCCGCGCATGGCACTGTGCAGTTCGTCATAAGCAAGCGCTGCTTCGCCTGTTATACGTAAATTTTCCGGCGCATCCTGCGTTAATCCAATATCTGCTGCTGCTTCGCGAACCGCCCGCAAAGATTGCTCGGCAGCAAACAGCTGCGCGTAGTCATGTTTGGGCCGGGCCAGAATAAGTTCCTGATATTGATCGACTTGTTTGTCGCCGTCCAGAAGTACTTGCCAAGATAACGCATGGGGCGAACCGGACAGTCTTGCAGCAAGTGTACTACTGACACCATTGAAAACCGCCTCCAGATCGAGATTTCTGCCACTTCTGATCTCATCTACAGCTTCGGTCAACACTGATGCAAAAGTGTCCAATGCCGGGTTCTCGGCCAAACGCGCAATCAAAGGTTGGGCGGCGGCTAGACGATCGGTTATTTTTTCCAGTTCAGGAATGCTTTTGAAGAGCAGGCCATTTTGCTCAAAGAATGGATCACCGCTAAGATAACTCGCTTCATAGAAATTTTTATTGTCTGACTGCAGATGCACAGTCAACTGTTTAGCGGCAGCATGCGCTTGTTCAGGTGTAGGTGCATCCACGACCAATAACAATGCATCCTCGTATTGCGGAAAAGCTTCTTTGTAACGCTTGTGATTTACCCGAAACGGCACATCCTCAGAAAGCATGTCTGTGGTATCGGTATGTACACCCAGATTATTTGCAGTGTATACAATACTGAGCCCTGCAACGACAATGGCTAAAAGAACAATCCAGATGGCTTTTTGATAGGAAAATTCAGCCCAGCGTGCAAAAAAACGGTAGCTTGCGCCGTTAGAGATTTCCACAAAAATCCTTTTCCGTTATATTCTTCTTAACAAGTTCATTGCGAAGATTCTTCACCATCTTCCGCCTCAGTGATTTTAATTTTCAGCATATCAATTAACGACTGAAATCCTTCACGTTGCATGATTGATCGATACTCGCTACGTTTAATCGCCAAATCACTGACACCGTCAAATAAAATATTAATAATCAACCACTGTTCCTCAAGCTTATGCAAGACGTAATCAAAATTAACAGTACCGCCATCTCCCTTGATGAGCTGACTGCGGACAAGTTTCTGTTCCCGCGGCAAGTCACGTTGCTCGATAAACTTGAATTGTTCGCCGCCATATTGCTTAAATTGTCCAGCGTAAGTGGCAATACTCAGTTGACGGAACGTTTCAATAATCAAATTCTGCTGTTCCGGGTCAAGTTCATGCCAAAGTGTTGCACCGAGAATTGTTTTAATGATCAGTTCAATATCATGCGTTCGGTTAACAACGGGGGATAAAAATTCCACCCGTCCCGAAAAACCCAATTGCTCACCCTCACGCATAACCTGTATCAAGGATTGCTGCAAATCATATACTGCAGCGTGCGCGCTATTTGGTTCAGATTCATCCGTATCAGCAGCACTGGCTATTGAAAAAGAAAATAACATCATGATACCGACCAGAACCAGTATCCATGGTAGGTTTTTAGTTTTCAGTTTTGCTTTCATAATGACGGTCTTTCCAACGAGCTCGCTCACCACGCCAGTAACGAACTGCTGAGGTCCATGTCATGGCAAGATACAAAGCGCCGACAATAGGCAACACAAATACCCAGAATGGTGAACGAAAATAATAAATTAAAGTCGGCCTATAGGCTAAAAACATTGCTATCCATGTTAATGCACTGATCATATAAGTTTTCTGTTCAGGCAGCAATAAAAATACAAATGGCGCAATCCAGAACATGGACACCATAATAATGGTGCATAAAATCAACAGTATCAGTGAATAATTGAGCTGGGTATAGGCTGTTCTCGCCACCATATCCCAGATGGTCCGGAGATCATAATAGCCACGTAAACTGCGAGCAGCATGACTCAGCCCTATCCAGGTATTTCCACCAGCATGTTTTATACGCGCAGCCAATGTGCAATCATCAATCAGCGCATCGTGGAGACTACCAAAAGCGCCTCCGGAACGAAGTGCCTGTGTTTCAACCAGAATAAATCCACCTGCGGCAGCAGCCATATGCGATGTTGGCTTGTTTGCAAGGCCAAATGGATAAAGCAATTTAAAGAAAAAAATGAATGCAGGCATAAGAAGGCGTTCTATGGCGTTGTCCATAGGTGGTGTTGCCATTAACGATACCAGAACCCTTTTTTCCGTTTCCGCCTTTTCCCGCAATGTGGCGATAATACCGGGGGATAAAGCAATATCAGCATCCAGCAATAATGTATATGGCGTTCGTACTTCCCGCAAACCCTGCTCAAGTGCCCACAGCTTACCACTCCAACCTGGCGGTGGCGTGGTTCCTGAAATCACTTTCGCCCCTTTCTCACGTGCCAGTTGTGCGGTATCGTCAACAGATTGATCGTCGATAACGATGATACTCAAATCACCCTGCGCCTTGACAGCATCAAGTGTGCACTGAATAAATTGCGCTTCATTTCGCGCCGGAATCAGCACCGTAATATTAAGCAGGCTCTGATCCAATCGAATTTCTGCTGTTGGCTCTATCTGCTCTTCAGTACTCGCTGGACGCCAGGGAAACAACAAAATCGCCCACCAGCTAACAACACCAAAAGCAGCAGCAAGCATTACTGCTAACATCAATCCCGTCAATGGCAGATCAACCATGAAACTTACCTGACAAGGTCTCTCAAGGCACTTTTGTTAACAAGCTGGCAAGCGCCACATCAAGCTACTTATTGGAAATTGTGACAGGAATATCTGCCAGTTTTTTTTCTTTTTTACCTTCTTCTGTTACCCATTGCGGAATAGGCTCTGCAATCATATCCCCGGATGTTCTGGGGCCTTTGACAGCGGTTACCAATGCTTTCCAAGGATGGCGCAGGGTATCTTCAACGGCTGTTGCTTCATAACCACAATGCGCCATGCATTGCGCACACTTTGGGTTACTCGCATTTCCGTATTTATCCCATGGCGTACTGTCGAGCAATTCCTGAAAAGTTGCTACATAACCTTCATCTGCTAACAAGTAACAGGGTTTTTGCCAACCGAAAACATTTCGCGTTGGATTTCCCCAAGGCGTACATTTATAACTCTGATTACCCGCTAGAAAGTCAAGATAGAGCGCCGAGTGATTTAACCGCCATTTACGCTTTAGTTTTTTCCCCAGTTCGAAAATACCGCGAAAGAGTTTCTTGGTATCTGCACCTTTAATAAAAACATCCTGCCTGGGCGCATGCTCATAACTGAACCCAGGGGCGATAGTAGCACCTTCTACACCCAATGCCATTGCATAATCCAGAAACTCGGCAACGTCCTCAGGCGTTTCACCCTGAAACAGGGTGCAATTAATGGTCACTCTAAATCCTTTATCAAGCGCCAGTTTGATAGCTTCCACCGCACGGTCGAACACACCTTCCTGGCATACAGAGGCGTCGTGTCTTTCCTTCATGCCATCAAGATGCACCGAAAATGTCAAATATGGAGATGGCGTATAGTCATTAATTCTCTTCTTGAGCAGCAACGCATTGGTACAAAGATAAACATATTTTTTTCGTTGGATAATGCCTCTTACAATTTGGGGCATTTCTTTATGCAGTAGTGGCTCACCCCCTGGAATCGATACCATTGGTGCGCCGCATTCATCTACAGCCTGCATACATTCTTCATAAGATAAACGCTTGTCCAGAATTTCCTCTGGATGCGCAATTTTTCCACACCCCGCACATTCCAGATTGCAGCGAAATAATGGTTCGAGCATTAAAACCAAAGGGTATTTTTTGGCGCCCTTAATTTTTTGCTTAACTAAATAGCTACCTACCGCAATCTGTTGACGTAAGGGAACTCCCATGTACAAAACCTCCAAATGCTACAATTAATCGACTCTGGTAAATTGATTACGAGCCAAATATTAAAATTTCTGATAACTCAATTGCTAAGTAACAAAAGAGACCTACAAATGTTCTGAAAATTAAACTGATCTATATTAGCCGGGAATTGTGCTGATATCGATAGAACCAATATTATTTAAAAATTTCGTTGTCGAATTATATCTTAACTTGTTGTGAGGCTATATACGAACTTTCCATGTTGTTTCAATACAATCTCTGAAAAACTATAAACAACAATAAAAAATGCGTGATTTATATCTACCCCTCATGATTTGTATGAATACAACACCTGCGTCGCTGTTACTGACTAAAAGAACTTTAGTATATTTAGCAGTGAATCTACCACGCGGTTCCCGGGCAATAGCATCCCGGGTAACCCTTGACGATTTAAAGTACTTTTTTAAAAATCCACACCGAGGGAACGCAAAGTTTCCTTGGTTAGCTCACCCGTGGCGAGATTGTTTTCTTGTTGGAAGTTTTTAATCGCTGCTAATGTTCTCGGTCCACTGATACCATCGACTGGTCCTGGATTATAACCTGCGATTACCAGTGCTTGCTGAACCCGGCGAATCAAATCTGGTGTTGCCGCAACAACATCTGCGCTATCTTCAAATACATTTGCAGTTGGTTCAACGATAGCAGTCTCGTCCTCAGACGAAACATCCTCCTGTAAACCAGCAATAGCATCTTGTGCCTCAGTAATATTGTCATCTACGATATCCACCAATGTATCGCCAGCCTCGGTTGCTGCTTCTTCTGCAGCATCGATGGTTTCACTAGTCGCATCAGATAATTCTTCCAGAATTCCTTCCATAGAACTCTCCGCTTCTTCCAGATCAAAACCACCGTATGTTTCTGAATCATCCACATCTTCAAAACTGGCTATAGGATCAGGTTCAATGATTGTTTCTAGACTTTGAATCGGTTCTTCCGTAATGATCTCCTTACTCTGAGTAATCGTTTCTTCCGGCTCATCTCCGCAGCCAGACAATAATCCGACGCTAAACAAAAGAACAACACCCGTTGATAATATACTGATTTTGCTTGATTTCATTGACACCCTCCGTACAAATAGAAACATAGACACAAACCGTAGTGCTCGAAATTTAATGTGATGTGTGTTGTATTAATCCAATATTAAAACAATTATAATAAACCGAAATTTCAAATTCCTTCAATATCTTACTAAGATATTCAAAGAAATAACATTAAATTCGATCCTTAACTAATAATATAGACTAATTTATATTGCAGCAAATTACCAATTTTTATTCTTATCAACTCATAATAACTTATTTAACCAGAAAATGAAGGAGGTTTTTCCTGAAAAAACATTTATGTTTAATTGGCGGTGGTCATAGTCATGTTACAGTTATCAAACATTTGATCAAGAAACCAATACGCGATTCACATGTCACTTTAGTAAGCCCTGATATCCATACGCCCTATTCAGGTATGCTACCTGGACTAATAGCGGGCCATTATTCTTATGAAGATTGTCACATTGACTTGCACCGTCTTTGCAATCAAGCTGGCGTGCAATTTATCCACAGCACAGTCGAAAGGATTAATCCCGATTCACGTACAATATATTCTACCCAATTTCCACCATTTAATTATGATTTACTATCCCTCAATATTGGTTCCAGGCCCGCCATAGAAGATATCGAAGGAGCAAATAGCTTTGGCAGCGCGATCAAGCCCGTTAAAAACTTTTTTAATAATTGGGTTAAATGGATAGAATCTCATTTTGCATCAAAACAAAAACAGCATTTCGTTGTTGTTGGAGGTGGGGCTGCTGGGGTTGAAGTTTTACTTGCCATGCAGTATCGATTACAGAATTCTACGCCAATTAATGCTGTATTTACACTTATATGCACTGATCAGACCCCTCTCACTTCTCATAACCAAGCAGTACAAAAATTTTTTCGACAATATCTGCAATCCCGCAATATTAAGATTATCAAAAACAGTCATGTAACTTCAATTGACAAGTATCAATTACATTTAAATGATGGCACATTAATTCAGTACGACTTTACTGTGTGGACTATCCACGCTGGCGCACATCCTTGGCCTGCGACAAGCGGTTTACAGTGTGATGAGTCTGGCTTTATCGAAGTCGATCAGTATTTACGCAGCCTTTCTCACCCGAATATTTTTGCAGCAGGAGATTGTGCAGCATTTACACCCCGTTTGTTACCGAAAGCGGGAGTCTTTGCAGTAAGAGAAGGACCGATACTGTATAAAAACCTTAACGCCTCACTCATGCAACAACCACTTGCCCCATTCAAGCCGCAAAAACATTTCCTAAGCTTGCTGACAACAGGTGAGCGTCACGCAGTAGCTTCACGTAACTTTATTTTCTTGCAAGGAAAATGGGTTTGGTACTGGAAAAATTATATTGATAAAACTTTCATGCAGCATTTTAAGCCATAACCTTTTACAATTCATTAAGTGAAATTTTTCCTATCCTTATTAATTAGGAACAATTATCAGCAAAAAACCATACAATAACTATTCTATATTACTGATTAAATGATACAAATTTGAGTAAAACGCTCGCTTTATGAAGAAAAATATGCTCGCTAAATAGAATTTTTATGTAATCCAAACTATTTTGAATTATTTAGCATTAAAAAGAGTCATTTGTTCAGACAAAACAATTGTTGTTTTAGTACAACACCCGCTGAATATTGCCTTGACAGGAAAAACCACCTTATATAAGCTGCGCTTTGGTCAAATATGACACACATTGTATGTATTAATAATGCCTGCGGTCAGCGTTTGAATAGGAAAAATAGAAATTTTCCAGCCAGCGAAAGCATCAATAAGGGCTATGATCAGAGTTGGCACGCACTATCAAAATACCTTGCTATAGGAAGCAAGATGAACAGTATAAGTTATATTACTTCGAGGGGAAGATCTTGAGTTCGACAATAACCAAGTTGAACGCTCCGCTAACGCAAGCGTTTGATTTTCAGCCTTCAAGCGAATCACACACAACACCAACACCAACGCGCAATTCACTCGCGCAGCAAGTGGCAGGGTTTGAAACCCTGACTAATGCACTCGAATATGCTGCACAGGGTTTAACAGGATATAACTTCTATAACGCTAAAGGTAATTTGCAGTCAGTTTTGCCTTACAGTTTGCTTAGAAAAAACGCACGCGAAATAGCACAACGTTTATCTGGATTTAATCTGGCGCGTGGTAGCCGGGTCGCCATCATTGCAGACACTTCACCCGAATTTATTGAGTTGTTCTTTGCGTGTCGCTATGCCGGACTGGTACCCTTTGCAATGCCTGTACCAGTTAATTTAGGCAGTCATGGAATTTATGTACAACAACTAAAGGGGATGCTAGAAAGCAGTCACGCAAGCCTAGCATTTGCAAATATTGACTATATCAATTTCCTTGAAGAAGCTGCCGAAAAAACCACCCAACAGCTAAAGTGGGTTGGCACGCCTGTTCAATTAAGAGAATTACCTGCAAAAGAAGTAACACTGCAATCCAATAGCCCTGAGGAAGTTGCATATTTGCAGTTTACGTCGGGTAGCACTCGAATGCCTCGAGGTGTTGTTATTACCGAACATGCATTAATGTGTAACTTGCAAGGAATAGTTCGTAACGGATTGGAAATCAGACCCGGTGATCGCTCCGCTTCATGGTTACCTTTTTATCACGACATGGGGCTGGTTGGTTTAGTTTTGGCACCTATGGTCACACAATTATCCGTTGATTATCTGGCAACACGGGACTTTGCAATTCGCCCGTTACAGTGGTTAAGACTAATCAGTCGAAATCGATGTACTGTAGCTTTTAGCCAGCCTTTTGGGTTAAAGCTGTGTACCATGCGTGTACGCGAGTCTGACCTGAAAGACCTTGATTTGAGTTGCTGGCGTGCTGCAGGTATCGGCGCAGAAATGATTCGCCCTGATACATTAAGAAATTTTGCAGAAAAATTCTCCTCGGCCGGTTTTAATGGTAGCGCATTTTTACCCTGCTATGGTTTAGCCGAATCTACGTTGGCTGTAACATTCTCCAAAATTGGCAACGGATTTAGAAGCATACAGATTGACAGTAAAACCCTCATTGACAAAAGAAAGGCTGTCAAATTACAAGCTGATGGCCGCAAATTTAATGAGTTCGTAAACTGTGGGCGTCCTCTACCAGAACATACTGTAAAAATAGTTGATGAAAATGGACAACAACTAGAAGAAAGAATGGTTGGCAGTGTTCTAGTTCAAGGAGCGAGTATCATGACGGGATATTATAATAATCCCGAAGAGACTCACAAAGCGCTAAAGCCAGGTAACTGGCTGGACACAGGTGATATTGGCTTCTTGTATGAAGGAGATCTATATATAACCGGGCGCAAAACTGATGTCATTATTGTTAATGGGCGCAATATCCGGGCACAAGATATTGAAGAGCTTGCAGAACAGCAGCCAGAAGTAAGATCAAGAGAAGCATCTGCATTCGGTGTAAACGATGCTGACGGCACAACAACCATTGTTTTGGTTATTGAATGTCGACTAACATCTTTAACAGAACGTCATTCATTGATAAAACGACTACAACAGCTGGTTTATATGGCTTTTGGTGTTAACTGTATCGTAGAGCTGGTACCACCCCACACTTTACCAAGAACATCATCAGGTAAATTATCGCGGTTTGCTGCACGCCAAGGATATATTCAACGTACAAACCTGGACGACCAGCTATCTGTTGTTGAATCCGGAGATCGTTAATTCATCATGCAAAAATTGGTAGCGGTAACGGGTGCTACTGGTTTTATTGGACACAGGTTAATCAACAGGCTTGTCAGTCAGGGCTGGAACGTCAAAGCGTTAACACGTAAAAAACAGGCTGTTTCTAAATCTATTGAATGGGTTCAGGGCGATCTAAGTAATCAGCCTGCATTGAACGCGCTTGTACAAGACGTTTCAGTAATCATCCACTGCGCTGGGGCCGTAAGAGGTAGTTCTATTGATGAATTTGTACATACAAATGTCAAAGGAACAAAAAACCTTCTCAATGCCCTAGTCAAACAACAAGCCGGATCTCCACGCTTCTTGCACATTTCCTCATTAGCCGCCAGACAGCCAGAACTATCTTGGTACGCTCAGAGCAAGTTTATGGCTGAACAGGTAGTTACCAATCATTCCGCCGATTTTTCATGGACAATTTTTCGACCGACCGCAGTTTATGGTCCGGGTGACAAAGAACTAAAACCACTTTTTAAAGCAGCCAGGAGGGGATTGCTCCCTGTTGTTGGAAAATTGGAAAATCGATTTGGGCTTATTCATGTCGATGATTTGGTTGCAGCAATACAAGCCTGGTTGAGTTCAGAAACCCCGTGCAATGACATTTATGAGCTTGATGATGGTACACCGAATGGTTACAGCTTTGAGTCTTTGGCAAATTTAGCTCAAAAAGTCTGGAAAAGACCAGTTCGTTGTATAATTATTCCTCATGCTTTAATTAAAAATATTGCTGCACTTAATCTTTGGCTAGCACGCATGTTTCATTATTCACCCATGCTAACGCCAGGAAAAGTTAAAGAACTGCAACATCATGACTGGGTATGTGATAATACTGCATTGATTCATGCGCTGCCAGGCTGGCGACCAAATATAGATTTGCATGAATCATTACCATTTATTGTTCAACACTAGAGACTCGAGAGCTCTAATGATTTATGACAGAAAGTAATTACGATGAAATCATGCGACTGCTTTGCGATCGATTAAGTAGTTTAACAAATTCCGAGGTCACCATTACCGCTGACACAAATCTTATCAGCGAACTATCAATTGACTCAATCAAGCTGTTAAACCTCATTATGGAAATTGAAGATACATTTGATATTTCTATCCCCATCAATGCGTTAGCAGATGTGCAAACAGTACACGAACTAGCAAGCCTCATATCAAAAATCAAATCAACCCACTAAATGAACTTATTGGAAAAACTTGACGCAGCAGCGGCAAAAAGAAAAGCGCTGCTACCTGAAGGTATTGGCGCATTTGGGATACCAATTGAAGAAATATATTCAGCGACTGAGGCGAGAATTGGTGATCGCCGTGTACTTTTACTCGGAACAAATAACTATCTGGGCTTAACCTTTTCGCCCGAATGTATCCAAGCGGCACATAAAGCGCTGGACAACGAAGGTACGGGTACTACTGGATCAAGAATGGCAAATGGCAGTTATTACGGACATCGCGCATTGGAGCGCGAATTTGCCGATTTCTACGAATGCTGTGCCGGAATTGTATTTACAACAGGTTATCAAGCCAACTTGGGCACCATTTCAGGTTTGGTCGGTCCTGGCGATACTGTTTTGATCGATGGCGACTCCCATGCTAGTATTTTTGATGGGTGCATTCTGAGTGGTGCGGAAATCATCCGTTTTAAGCATAACGACATGGTCGATATGGAGAAACGGTTGCGCCGCCTGGGTAAACGCACAGAAACCACATTGATCATCGTTGAAGGTATTTATAGCATGCTGGGTGACCAGGCGCCTTTAGCTGAAATCGTGCACCTAAAAAACAAATACAACTGTGCGTTATTGCTAGACGAAGCACATTCCTTGGGTGTTCTTGGCGAAAAAGGCCAGGGCCTGGCAGAAAAAACAGGCTTGCTGAAAGAAATTGATTTTATTACAGGCACATTCAGCAAAAGTTTGTGCAGCATAGGCGGATTTTGTGTAAGTAATCACCCGCAACTCGACCAATTGCGCTATGTCAGCCATCCTTATATTTTTACCGCGTCGCCCTCCCCGGCAACAATTGCATCAACACGTGCCGCTTTGCAATTACTACGTAATGGCAACGAGTTGCGCAAACAACTTTGGAGAAATTGCACGCAACTTTACACACAGCTTAAGAAGACGGGATACACACTTGGCCCGGAACCAGGACCCGTTATTGCAGCGATTCTGGATAGTCCACGCCAGGCGCTACAAATATGGCAAAGCCTGTTAGAACATAATATTTACGTGAATTTAATTTTACCGCCCGCAGCACCGGATGGAAAATCACTAGTTCGATGCAGCGTTAATGCAGCACATACCACTGAGCAAATTGCTTATGTGGGGGATACGTTCGAAAAATTATTTCGACAAGTTTTAAATTCATAGGAATAAATCGAATAGAAATTATTTTCCAGAGCATCGCCATTCAATTTAACGCAAACTGATAATTGGCCAGTCATTTTCCACTGCGTGTTTTTTTAATGTTTCGTCAGGATCAACCGCTACTGGATGAGTCACTTTGCTCAATAATGGCAAATCATTCAATGAGTCACTGTAAAACCAGCTTTGCAGAAAGGATAGCCAGGTAAGATTGTGCTGATCCAACCACGCTTCCAGACGCTCAATCTTCCCTTCCCTAAAACAGGGCGTACCAAAGACCTTACCCGTGAATTCACCATCTTTTTCTTCAGGGTTCGTAGCTATCAGATTACTGATTCCCAGAACTTGTGCTATTGGTGCAGTCACGAAACTATTTGTCGCAGTAATAATGATACATAAATCACCATCTAGCATATGATTTTCTATTAACTTTTGCGTACCCGGCGCAATCAGTGGTTTGATCTTTTTATTGATAAACTCGCGGCGCCAGGTTTCCAACTGCGTTCGTGGATGCCGTGATAATGGTTTTAGTTGAAAATCCAGGAATTCATGAATATCCAAAGTGCCCGCTTTATATTGCTCATAAAATTCCAAATTACGCGCTTCATGCAGCTCACGATCCAGTGCTTTCTTTTCAATTAAAAATTGCGCCCATTCAAAATCACTATCACCGGTGATTAAAGTATTATCCAAATCAAATAATGCTAATTTCATAATAATTAAAACGTTTAAGATATTCCCTGTAACAGTTCTCTTAAAAGAGGAATAGTGATTTGACGTTGATGAATCAAAGAGTATCTATCCAAAGCATCCACCGTCATCAACAGCGAAGGTAAATCCCGTTGACTATGTCGCAGCAAATACTCACAAATTTCTGTTTTAAGATTGAATCCTCGCTCAATTGCGTAGTTTTGCAATGCCTGAATTTTTTCTTCTTCTGTTAGCTCATGAACCTGATAAACCAATCCCCATCCCAGGCGCGTTACCAAATCTTGCCTAAGTTTTAACTGAGAGGGCGCCACAGAACCACTTACCAGCAAGAAAGTATTTCCATCATTCCGTAATTGATTATAGAATCCGAACATTTCGATTTGGGCAGCTTCATCCAGCTGTTCAACATCATCGATCGCCACACATCTAAGGTCATTTGTAGAACGAAATTCTTGCGTAATCTCACCTGGGAAATACCAGGCACTACATTGTCTTTGTATAAAAAAATCTACCACAGCCTGAAGTAAATGACTCTTTCCACACCCAATTTTTCCCCAAATGTAAACAAAACGCTCTTTTTCCTGTGCTTGGAGGATTCTTTTTAGCATTTGTAATAATTCAAGATTGCGCCCAGGAACAAAATTAGTCAATGAGGGCAACGCTGGAAGCCTAATGTCAAGTAATAATTGTTTCATTGGCAACAGCAAATAAGTCAATTAAATTTTAAAAAACTTTCGTTCCAAAATGGGAATGGATTAACTATGTAAGTTATTCATTATATAGACCGCTTTCCAAATAGTGCGAATGTAGATATCGCAACCAAACCAATAAAACCGCGCTTACTGGTAATGCCAACAGAATGCCAAAAAAACCAAATAGCTGTCCAAACGCAAGCAATGCAAAAATGACCATAACAGGATGCAGGCCTATTCTATCTCCAATTAGCCAAGGCGTAATCACCATACCTTCAAGTAACTGACCGATAGCAAAAACAATCCACACTGGAATAACACCCGTCCATCCTTGAAACTGCATAAATGCAGCAAATGATGCCAGAGTCAATCCAACTATTGTTCCCAAATACGGTACAAAAACAAGGATACCAGCTATAAGTCCGATCGGTAATGCAAATTCTAAACCGACCAGCCACAAGCCCATAATGTAGCAAATACTCATAATTATTATTACCGATAGCTGCCCACGAAGAAACTCAGCTAAAATACTATCTGTTTGGCGCGCTAATGAGATGACTTGACTATGCCAATAACGGGGAATCATTTCATCTAGCAATTGAACAAGTCGATTCCAGTCACGTAACAAATAAAACAGCACCACTGGAACCAATAAGAGATTCACAAAAAATTCAACTATTACCATACCGCCGCTTGTTAAAGACGGTAGCACCTTGGCCGCCACCCCACCCGCACTACGCCAATGTTCCGACATAGCTTCTTTAAGCACGTTCATATCAAATTGCAAACTGATATTCATTCGTGACTCAAGCCACGGAATAAGTTGACTTCTTATAATTTCCAAATAAACAGGCGCTGTTTCAAGTAGGCGAGTTGCTTCTTTCTCAAATAAAGGCACCATAACCAATATCAATGCCGCAAACACACCTAATAAAAGTAACATCACCAATACAGTCCCCAATGTCCGTTGAATTTTATATTCAGCCATACATGTAACCATTGGATTACAGATATAAGCAATCACGGCCGCCAACAGAAATGGCGTCAGAATAGGGCTTAATAGATAGATAAGCACACCTGATGTAATAGCCACCAATAGCCACCACAAATAATGCAACTCTTTCGACTGTTCTTTTGTACTCATTTATCCTTCCGTCAAAGAAGCAATGGCAATCTAAGCTGTAAAACTTTTTTATTAATTGCTTCAACAATTATATTATGTGAATTGTACATTGGGGTCGCTTTATCTACGCTACCATATAGAAAATTTGATTACCAACAATCATTCAAATCCAATATGCATGGAATAATGAATGCATGTCACACCCACAGACTAACAATACATGATAAATATAGATCTAAAATCATAACCGAGCCCACTCATAACCACTCATAACGATTAAACTACAATGGAATAACCATGAAACCTATGATTTTCATTTTCAAATACAGACTTACAAATAGTGCTACCGCTTGTAGTTATGATCATTTCTGGTGTATGACAAGAAGGAAGAAAGCGGTGTAACCTGTTGATAAAGATCTCGGCAGATCAACCAATAAAAAAGGAAAACACCGCATGACAGTTAGTAATGATTGTAATCTGAATAAACCAGGATTTAATTATCCGTTGCAAGAAATACTACGAGAAGGCGCACGCAAAATTTTGACTGCAGCCATTGAATCGGGAGTAACTGTTTTTTTATTAACCACATGTCGTCGTAAAAACTGATGAAGGTAAAGGACAGCAATCAGAAATGTCTATCTGCCTGAGCGCATCTTTCAAACCAGTCAAGGTAATTGACGCGAGATATCCGAGCAGGTTCCGGTTCTAATCTGTCGTGATCGAATAGGTTGCACGACTGATTTTGTGTTGAAGACAGGTCGCCACGTAAAATCTTAGCACAACGTTATAGCCATTAATAGCTGATGATGCAATACTGTATTCGGGAGTATTAGAAATTCTGTGTCATTCCTTTACTATTAAATTTTATAGGAGTGACGAATGAACAAGACTACAGTGCAATTTGATTTTGAAGAAGCCCTGGAAGCCTTGAAGGCAGGGCGCGATTTGAATGGAAAAGATGGCATATTAACGCCACTGATCAAACAACTCACAGAAGCTGCATTGGCGGCGGAACTTGAACAGCATATAAAATCCGGGGATGAACAGAACCGGAAGAATGGCACGACGCCAAAGACTGTAAAATCAGCATCAGGCAATTTTCAACTGGAAACACCCAGAGACCGCAACGGTACATTTGAACCCCAGTTGGTTAAGAAGCATCAGACCCATCTTACCGATGAAATCGAACGCAAGATTTTATCGTTATTTGCGTTGGGTTCCAGCTATCAGGATATTTCTGGGCATATTGCCGAACTGTATGGCATTGATGTTTCAACGGCGACGATCAGCGCAGTCACAGATAAGCTAGTTCCGGAGCTCAGGGAATGGCAGCAACGGCCATTGGATAGTCACTATCCGTTCGTTTGGCTGGATGCCATACATCACAAAGTAAAAGACGACGGCCGGTATGCCAGCAAGGCAGTCTATACCGTACTCGGCTTAAACATTGAAGGAAAAAAAGAAGTGCTAGGGTTGTATGTTTCGGAAAGCGAAGGCGCCCGATTCTGGCTTTCCGTACTGACAGACCTGAATAATCGTGGCGTACAGGATATCCTCATTGCCGCCGTTGACGGCCTTACGGGCTTTCCTGAGGCGATTAACAGCATATTTCCTGAAACCGAGGTTCAATTGTGCATCATTCATCAGATCCGCAATTCAATGAAATATGTGGCGTCAAAAAATCAAAAAGCGTTCATGGCTGATCTGAAGCCGGTATACAAAGCATCAGCCATTGATGCAGCCGAAGATGCGCTTGATGCATTGGAGGCCAAGTGGGGAAAACAGTATCCCATCGTGATCCAGTCCTGGCGCAACAAATGGGAAAATTTATCGGTATACTTCAAATATCCTGAACCGATACGCCGTGTGATTTATACAACCAACACCATTGAGGCCGTACATCGCCAATTTCGCAAACTGACAAAAACCAAAGGTGGATTTCCTAATGAAAACAGTTTGTTGAAATTATTGTATGTTGGCATCAAAAACGCCAGCAAAAAATGGACGATGCCAATCCTAAACTGGAATTTGACATTATCCCAGCTTGCGATATATTTTGAAGGCCGTTTGGATGCGGAGCTGGATTTATGAATTCAATACAGATTTTTATGTCACCGCTGAAACTGGTTAGCGCATCGACACGAATTGTGTCGATCGGTCACCGGTTTCAGTGGTCAACAAGCGAAGCGCGTTAGGTGATTTGCAAACTGACACAGAATTTTGAACACCCTCCTGTATTCATGGAGAAAAAGTATTAACTCCCACAATCAGGGGTATTGGCGTCGTGTATCGACCTGTCAATTTGAGCGAAAGAATAAGAAATATTAGAAAAGCCTATCATTTATTTACAAAACGTTAACACCTACGGTAGCCGTTTCAAACAATGGAACGCCAATTCCATGGTGTTGCTACGCAATATCTGGAGAAATATCTCGGATGTAGAAGAATGATTGAGCGTCAAACTGAACCCTTATCACCCCAGTCAACTTTTCGGCTGTCTTATAATTGAATAGCCACCAACAACTTATGATGACTTATCCTATTATATCGCTACTATGACTACTCAAGTACTGACACTGATTGTATCAATCGGTAATCAGTTTCAGTTAAATAACAAATGAAACACGCTCGGAAGATTTACAAATTGACACAGAATTCTGAATATATTCATCGCAACCAAATCACTGTCTGAAAAAAGCTTTTGGATTCTTATTCAGCGATATTCTTCTGTATATCAACGCACATTGGTCCAAATGTGATAAATCTATACAAAACTCTATGAAAAAAAAGCCGGTACACCGGCTGTCATGCGACAGTGGTGTACCGGCGTTGTTGCTAGTCTACTTTTTAGAGTCTCGTAAAGACTGGGATTACCGCTCCAGCAATACTGTTGATGTAACGATTACCTTCTTCATCCCACGTCATCAGCAATCCACCAAAACGACTTTCCGGGTCACCCAACAAAGCCATTAGACGCTGTACTTCCCATAATGCGTCTTTAGCTTCCAGTTTGACTTCACGGGTCTCGCCTGGCTCAATCGCTGCGTCATTATCCAATGTCAAACCAGTCGCAACCAGCTCTCTTGGATAATCAGGATCAAGATGCTCACGGCCCAGCGCGTTTACAAAACGTACACCCGCTGTCGTGAACTCACCAATGTTGATCGCCGTATCACCATTGTTGGTGATGTCCATGGTAATACGTAACGCACGTCCTGGTACGTCGTAGTTAGCATGGGTAATTCTGATCGCTACTGGATTTGGCTCGATCGGCAGTGGATCTATCTTGGACTCACCAGCCTGAATCGGAATCGTGTATGGATAGGTGCTTTCCGTATAACGATAGCCACCCCATACCAATGTACAGGTCAGTATCGCTACTGCCCACGCTACCTTACGATCCATTGGATCAAGCAGCAGGTCGTCTCCATACGCCAATAATACACGGCTACGTGGCAAGAACATCGGACGCGCTACATAGTAACCAATCCAGAATATGCCCAGACCCGTCCAAACAAGATGCCAGAAAATACCATTGGCAAAGTTGAATGTCTCTGTGTCAATGGTCTCGCCTGTCAGTGTCTTGATAGGGTTGGTGAAGTCATCCCAGCTACCTGTAATGTTCATCCAGGACGCAGGACCCGCAATCGGACCAGCTTCTTTCACGTTTACCATCGCGTGCATGTGATGACGGCCAGGTATACGTGCTTTCAGCTTAACTTCAAATTCATAGTCACGACCAATTACCAGTGGCCCTGAAATGAACATCGGCTCGCCGTTCAGCTTGGTGCTCAAACGTACAAACACCGGACTTGGGCTTCCAACGTTGAAAAACGCACGCTCCGGCTTACCCACCGCACGCGGCCAGTCTTCCGCCAGGTGAAACTTACCTGACATCGTCGCAATGTCGTTCACTTTGGTGACCTTAGGCTCCCATCTCATGTCGTACCATTGGATCGAACGCATACGCAAGAATGGCTCTTGTGAACGTTCACCATGCGCCGCTACCGGGGTCACGTCTATCGCTACTGTCAATGCCAGTGTCGCAGCACCAACCGCCGCGCCATAAAGCCCCATGACGCCCAGCTTAAAGATGTTTTTTATTTTCATTATTTGATCCTCTCTGCAAATCCTGGTTCACCATATGCCGTTACGTCCATCTTCATGGAAATACGGCCTCTTTCGCCTTTAACATAGTAAAACGCGGTGCAATAGATTTTGCCAAGGTACCACCATACGCAGAACATCAACATGGATACAAAGGCCGAGAAGAACGCCGCAATCACCGTGGTATGTCCACCAAATGTCCTCAGCGAACCCTGCTCAATCAACCGCACATATTCCGGTGTACCAGTACGTACATACAAGAATCCTGTGTAGTCAGCTACTGAAAGCAATACGCCTTCCACTACCACTGGCAAGTGGGTTGGACCAAAAATAGGCCAGTTGCCCGGATAGAAGAACAAGCCCCAGAATCCACCACCAATCAATGCAGTTATCAACCAGTTACCTGTCAACAATAAAATCGTGTCAAGCATCAATGCCCCTGGAATCATTGTCGATGGCAATACAAAGTTGATCGGGTAGTGTGACCACCAGTAAAAACCCCAGTAACGGGTTAACCATTCACCTACTAACAGGCAAACAATACATAACGTCGCACCATACGGTAAACGGTAGTTTACCCACAGATAATACATCAATGCTGCACAATACATAACACCCACAATCGGTGTCACTACCGGCCACCACTGGCGATCTTTCCAATCCAACCAGAAATCCCAGTCACCTGCCAATAGCATAAAGTGCATGTGGAATGTACCGACCAGAAGTATACATAGAATTGGAAAATACACCGCATCAATGTATCTGGACATCCTGACCGCTTCCGGCGGCATCTTCGCCGCCGCTATAATTTCGTCTGTTCTGCTCACTAGACTCTCCCTTCGTTTGTTTCGTGTGATATTAATGTTAATAACATGACGATTCCTTTACTCTCTTTTACTACCTCTCCTCGTGCACGGATGCCTTCTTATTGACTCCCTTATCCGCATCCCTCACTCCAGAGCATCGCCCAAGCACAAACTTGCCCGGGCGATGTATAGTCTAGCTTAGATTAAGGAACAATCCGGTTGTTTAGAATTTCTTTGCTTTGACCATTCCAGATCACGTCTGTCAGGTTAGAGTAACGGGTCACAATCTGTGCCGCGATACCACCTGAGAACAAACCTGCCCAGCCCAGAATCACAAAGCCCCAGTGCAATGGCGCGCTGAACAGCTCTTCCATGAACCAGAATGCATGTCCCCATTCGTTCAATCCAACGTTCGGCAGAATCATCAGCGGACCGGCAATCGCCATGACCAGCGGAAATGATGTGCCGCGGCTGTACAGTGGCAGACGTGTCATCGCGTACAGGTATGTCGCTACGCCGCATACAATGTACATCGGGAATGAACCGTAAAACACCACTACGTGACTTGGCGTGAAGCTCGTGTCACGAATGATCACCTGGTGCCACGATGCATCCTGCTCCGTGAAGAAGCTGCCACCCCAGTAAACACCAAACAGATAAACACCCAGCCACATCAACCAGTAGAAGTAACGTTTGACTTCCAGTTTAGGATCCAGGTTGTCCAATTGCTCTTTGGTGTCGCGGGTCTTCAGTAACCAGCCCCATGTTACCAGTGCAAACAGCGGCATCAGCGTCATGTGTACTCGCCACAGGCCCATCCATACACGGTCAAATTCCGGCTCCATTGAGTCCATACCATGTGAATACGCAAATGTACGCTGATACCAAATCCAGAATATCGCTACCGCCAGCATAATGCCCATGCCCAGCTTGTAGTACTTGGAGTCGTACCACAATGACATGTCATAGTCAGCACTCGCTGCTCTACTCGTTCCCATCGTTGTTGCCATCTTTATTCCTCCTTACTTTCGTATTAATTATTACTACTTCTCTCTTGTCCTTAATACTAATTAATTAGTACTGCTCTTTTTAACAGCTCAGTTGCGCTTCTTCATATACGCTCCTGCTACTGCAAACCAAAGGCTAGTCGACCTTACACTATAAAGTCAAGTCATTTGTCATAAAATCTCCACGGGGCGCGTGAGGGTTTTTAAGATGAAATATGTTTTATTTCTAATAATCATTGATTTATATCAAACAATAATTTTTGCATTATTTTTATGAAATCGGTCCAATTTGAACAGAAAAATGACTCTATTAAAAAATATAATTGCGTTTAAATTACAGTTCAAGTGTTGCTGAATTGTAGCGCATGTTTTTCGATTGCATTGAGCAACTCATCTTTGGTAAATGGCTTAGTTAAATATTCGCTTGAGCCAACCATACGACCTTTCGCCTTATCAAACAGTCCATTTTTGCTTGATAACATAATGACAGGCGTTGCATGAAAACGCGTGTTTTTTTTAATTAATTGGCATGCCTGATAGCCATCAAGCCGCGGCATCACAACATCAACAAATATAATATCCGGTTGATTATCTACAACTTTTGCTAATGCATCAAATCCGTCTACTGCTAAAATAATTTCACACCCGGTGTTACTCAAAAAAATTTCTGCACTTCTTCGTATGGTGCTACTATCATCCACTACGAGTACTTTAATACCATTCAACCTTTTAAGATCACCCACCTGATGCTCCTTCAGCTAAATTTATAACAGTATAAACCCATACCCTCACATTACTTATACATCAATTATTTTCTCCAAAAAGCAGGCGTAAAAACGACAAGCAATGTAAAAAATTCCAGCCGTCCCAACAGCATTGCAAAACTACACACCCATGTTTGAAAATCCGTCAATGACGCATAGGTTGATGCTGGGCCTATCGCACCCAGCCCAGGACCCAGATTATTGATGCATGCCGCAGCTGCTGAGAAGGCTGTCATTTCATCCAACCCGCTCAACGTTAAAATCAATGTCATTATTACAATACTGACGGAGTAAATGAAAATAAATACCAATACCGCAAAAACAATGCGACTAGATATAACTGTTTTACCCAACTTTGCCGGTGTTATCGCGTTTGGATGCATCATCGTGATCAATTCACGATACACTTGATGGTAGACAATTCTTGCACGCATCATTTTGATTCCACCTCCAGTAGAACCGGAAGAAGTACAGAATGCAGACAGAAACAACATATACAGTGGAATAAAGATAGGCCATACGCTGTAATCCGTACTGCTGTAGCCTGTTGTAGTCGCAACCGAAATAATATTAAAACTCGCATAACGCAAGGCAACTAATGGATCCGCATAAACTTCCAGAAACCACAAATATAATGCAAATGCGAAACAACTAAAGAGGACAATAAACAAAAACCACCCGACCTCAGGGTCAATGCGATAAGCGTTGAAGCTTTTGGCACGCCAAGCCAGAAAATGGGTCGCAAAGTTTATCCCGGCAATCAACATGAAAACCATGGCTACAAACTCAATCGAAGGAGAATTCCAATAACCAAAGCTCGCATCATGCGATGAAAACCCGCCCAAACCCAATGTTGTGAAAGCATGCATGAGCGCATCAAACCAGTCCATGCCCGCCCATCGATAGGCGATCATGCAAGCCAATGTCAGACACGCATAAATCAACCACAATCCCTTAGCGGTTTCGGCAATTCGCGGTGTTAATTTACTTTCCTTCATCGGCCCCGGTGTTTCGGCTTTATAGATTTGCCGTCCACCCACACCAAGCAAAGGCAAAATTGCGACAGCGAGGACAATAAGTCCCATTCCACCCAGCCAGACGATTTCACCTCGCCATAAATTAATTGAAAGCGGCAAATCATCCAGGCCTGTCAACACTGTTCCACCCGTTGCAGTTAATCCTGAAACCGCTTCGAAATATGCCTTGCTCAGACTCAACTCGGGCAAATAAAATAAAAATGGCAGCATGGCAAATGCAGGCAGAACGGACCATACCAGCACAACCAACAGGAATCCATCCCGCGTTTGCAATTCGCGCTTAAAACGCGATGTAATAAACCATAAGATTAAGCCGCTCGCTAATGTAAACAGAATGGATTCTTCAAACACCCAAGCTGCACCATCATCAATCAAAAGGGCCAAACCAAGCGGTATAAGCATTGTCAGCCCAAATACCACGATCATTTTTCCCAATACATTGACAACAGCAAGAAGACGGCCCATAAGTTCAACAAATCACTATATAAAACCGACCTTTACCTGGAACAATTTTTCCACTTCCCGAATTATTTTTCTGTTAACGACAAACAGAATGACATGATCCTCAGATTCAATCACTGTATCATGATGCGCGATGATAACCTCGGCACGAGCAATGGCACTCGCCTGTTCGTTGGATACCTTTTCATAAGCCCCGCTTATCACAGGTAGACCGCGCACAATGGCGCCTATCGTTGCGCCTTTAGGGAGTTCGATATCCTCTATTTTTCTACCCACAACATTAGACGAACGCGCATCTCCGTGCGCCACCAGTTCGAGTGCCTCAGCCGCTCCCCGCCGCAAGCTATGCACGGCAACCACATCGCCCTGTCGTACATAGGCCAGCAACGAACCAATTGTCACCTGTGCAGGCGAAATTGCAATATCAATACCGCCACTTTGCACCAAATCAACATAGGCGCGCCGATTAATCAACGCGATTACCTTACGCGCACCCATGCGTTTGGCGAGTAACGCCGCCATGATGTTATTTTCATCATCGTTAGTAAGTGCACAAAACATATCCATCTCGGCAATACTTTCGCTTTCAAGCAATTTTTCATCTGTCGCATCGCCGTTCAACACCAATGTTTTATGCAGTTCTGCAGCAAGACGTTCACTGGCCTTATAGTTGCGCTCGATGATTCTGACTTGGTAATCTTTTTCCAATGTTTCACCCAAGCGCCTACCGATCTTGCCACCACCGGCAATCATTACCCGTTTTACCGGTTTATCCATATTGCGCAGTTCACGCATCACAGCACGAATGTTTTCAGCTGCGGCAATAAAAAAGACCTCATCTTCGGCCTCAATAATGGTGTCGCCCTCAGGAATAATTGGACGATTTTTTCTGAAAATTGCTGCTACACGTGTATCCACATTAGGCATATGCTTGCGAAGTTCCTGCAATTGCTGCCCTACAAGAAGCCCACCGAATAGAGCCCGCACGGCCACCAGGCTAACTTTTCCTTCCGCAAAATCGAGCACCTGGAGCGCCTCTGGAAATTCAATCAAATTTTCAATGTATTCAGTCAGTATTTGCTCTGGACATATTGCAAAATCGACACAAAAATTAGCCGTCGAAAATATTTCAGAGTGTGTCAAATATTCTGACGAACGGATGCGTGCTATCTTGGTCGGGGTATTGAACATTGAAGCAGCAAGCTTGCATGATACAAGATTGGTTTCATCATGTGCTGTTACAGCAAGAATCATGTCAGCATCTTCAGCGCCGGCACTAACCAGTACAGAAGGATGCGAAGCATTGCCGACCACGGTACGCAAATCGAGACGATCCTGTAACAATGCCAACCGTTCGGGATCGATATCTACCATAGTGATATCATTGGCTTCACTGACAAGACGCTCCGCTACTGTCGAACCCACCTGGCCTGCACCAAGAATGATAATTTTCAAATCTATTTCCCTACACTGATTGCTGCATGACGCTATAGATCACGGTATAAAACTGGGTTTTATTTATGTTCCCGCACCCATTCACGCCACTGCATGAACAAATCCGCATTCAATGCTGCAATGACTGAACGTCTCCAGGGTGAGCCCGTCCAGTAATCGTCATACTCGAAACCCGACATATGCCCACCTGCCTCCTCGAGTATCAGGCTACCCGCGGCATAGTCCCATGGTTTTTGTCCGCCATGTAGATAGATATCAAAATAACCCGCTGCGGTATAACACCATTCCAGTGCACAGGCACCGTAATTTCGTTGAGAGGCATAGGGTGGATTCGCAGCAACTTCCGCAGCCAGTTTTTTATGCAGCCTTTTTAAATCTACATTGGCTATCGCGCCTGACAATACAGTAATATGCTGTTTTATAGGAAGCGGTTTTTCGTTTAAAAATGCACCGCGCCCTTTCTCAGCATAAAACATCTCATCTGAAACTGGATTATATACAACGCCTAATACACTTTTGCCTTGCACCATCCAGGCAACCGAGATCGCGAAATACGGCAATCCATTGAGGAAATTAGACGTACCGTCGATAGGATCGACGCTCCACAAACCCTCCACATTTCCAGTCATTCCTTTCTGCCACTGCACTTCTTGCTCTTCCAGCGACATCTCTTCACCCATGAAAGCGCCAGAGCGGACTGTCTGTAGCGCTTGCAGCAAAACTTCTTGCGCCGCGATATCTGCTTCTGTAAAACTGCTGCCATCCGATTTTACTTTTCGCGTAACCTGCATATAGCGCGGCATCACTTCTTCCTGAGCGACCTTTCTGACAACGGCAATAACTTCATTTAACACTTTTATTCAGAGCGCCACTTAATGGAGCAACCAATGCTGGGTATCTGGTCCTCAGGCCCCTGGCCAGTCTTGGCAACCTGCCGCATGCTTTCAAACAAATCACGGCGCACATCAGGCGCCGCCGCTTCCTTACGCGAGGCATCCAGACGGCCACGATATTGAAGTTCAAATTGACTATTGAAACCGAAAAAATCCGGTGTACATACAGCACCATATGCTTTGGCGACACCCTGTGTTTCATCCCAGACATACGGAAAAGGATAATTTAATTCCTTGGCAACACGGGTCATATTCTCGAACGAATCCTCAGGATATTCAGCAGGATCGTTTGACATAATTGCTATTGCATTGATTCCATATTGCTTCAATTCATTGACATCACGAATGAGTCTATCCTGTACTGCTTTTACATAGGGACAGTGATTACAGATAAACATTACCAATAATCCATTTTCTCCTTTAGCCGAAGTCAAGTTATGGCGTTTTCCATCAACACCCAACAAATCAAAATCTACCGCCTTCCAACCAAAATCACATACAGGCGTTTCCAAACTTGCCATATCCAAATATCTCCCTACTCAAAACTATTTTCGATTCAACAATGCCAATCCATTTTCTACCGGCGATCTTAATCATTTTGCCTATCCGTTTAAACAACTAGCCGCGCAGTAATTTTTCATGACTGAACATGTTATATTAACATGACTCGCACTATTGATTTCGTTACTTACCCATCTAAAACTGCTTATGCCACCTCGCTTCTTCCATGCTGACGATATTCATATCGGACAGATCGTCGAATTAGAAATCACTACCGCACACCACGCAGCTCGTGTTTTGCGAATCAAGACAGGTGATCCAGTCATTCTGTTTAACGGTCAAGGGGGTGAGTTTTCTGCACATATAGAAAGTATCCGTAAAGCCACCACCACGGTCTTCATTGATCAATTTAATGCTGTTGAGCGCGAATCGCCACTCACCATTGAACTTGCACAGACCATATGTGTAAACGAAAAAATGGATCTGATTATACAAAAATCTGTAGAATTAGGTGTTACAAGCATACAGCCCATTTCGACAACAAGAAGCGTTGTGCGCCTTTCAGAAGATCGCGCAAAAAAGCGGCTGCAACACTGGCAACGCGTAATTATTTCAGCGTGTGAGCAATGCGGAAGAAATTTTATACCCCCTATCGCTCCCTTGATTTCATTAACCGACTGGATCAGCAGAAAAAAAAACAAGACTTCCGATCATTTAAGCATTATGCTCTCAGCAACCGGTAAAGAAAGTTTAAAAAACTTACCCAGACCGTTATCAGAAACGCATTTTACGTTAGTAGTCGGACCGGAAGGTGGCCTAACTTCAGAAGAGGAAATGATTCTGCAACAAGCAAATTTTCAGCCCATACGTATCGGCAAACGAATACTGAGAACGGAAACAGCCGCACTAGCGACAATCGCAGCGATGCAAATACTGTGGGGTGATTTTTAAAGCCATTAAAGAATAAAACCCATTGAATTAATAGTAAACAATACAATTTCAATTTGTAATCACTTGTAAAGATAGCCTCAAAATTTTTTCCAATGAATTCTACTGCGGATTTTGTTGACTGGTTTCGCTCCGTCGCCCCTTATATCAATACATTCAGAGGAAAAGTCTTTGTCATTGGCATTAGCGGTGAAATGATCACCGACAAAAATTTTGTCAGCTTTGTCCATGATATTAATTTACTGGCCAGCTTGGGAGTAGAGTTGGTATTGGTATATGGTGCCCACCCGCAAATACGTCAGCGTTTGAATCAAAATCAACTCAAAATAATGTCTTCAATGGGTACAGACATCACCGATCCGGAATCGTTACAATACATAAAAGAGGCCGTTGGGCGTGTTCATCTCGAAATAGAAGCACAGTTATCCATGGGATTACCGAATTCTCCGATGGCTAACGCAGCAATTCGTGTAACCAGCAGCAATTTTGTCACGGCCTGCCCCTTGGGCATTATTCATGGTATCGATTTTATGCATACCGGCAAAGTACGCAAAATCGATTCCCAAGCTATACAACTTTGTCTGAATCAAGGTGATGTTGTTCTAATACCCCCACTCGGATATTCACCCACAGGTGAAATTTTTAGTTTATCTATGAATAATGTTGCAACGGAAGTCGCGATTGCATTGAACGCTGAAAAGCTTATTTTTATGCTGGATACGCTTGATGACAACACGACACCCGATAACACTAAAACTCTCCCCCGTGAATTAACCGTTGCACAATGCAAATCGTTGCTTCAACACCAAGAAAAAAACAGTTTATCCGGATTTTCTGATGAAATTCAGAAATCACTTTCTTGCGCAATAAAAACCTGTGAAACCAGCGTATCACGTACGCATCTGATCAATCGCCATACAGATGGCGCCATTTTAAAAGAATTATTTACCCATTATGGCATCGGCTGCATGGTTTCACGGGGGCCACTGGAATCGCTTCGCAAAGCTCGAATTGATGATGTAGGAACTATCCTGCAACTGATAGAGCCCCTTGAGATTGAAGGAATATTGGTCAGAAGGAATCGCGAATTACTGGAAATTGAGATCGATCGCTTTATCGTATTTGAGCACGACGGTATAATTATCGGTTGTGCTGCGCTTTATCCCTTTCCGCAAGAGCATATTTGCGAATTGGCATGCCTGGCTGTTCATCCAGCTTATCGCAACCAGGGCCATGGCAATCGATTACTGAAAACCATTGAAGATATAACCGTTTCTCAAGGCAATAACAAGTTATTTGTATTGACCACTCATGCAACGCATTGGTTTATAGAGCACGGTTTTACAGAAGTTTCTCTGGCCGAATTACCCAAGCTCAAACAAGACTTATATAATTACAAGCGCAAATCCAAAGTATTCATCAAAACACTCAAAACTTGATCAAAATCCGGTTTTGGATACCCCGATGTTTACTCAAGCGCGCAGAATTGCCATAATTGCAATATTTGTAATTTTCTGAGGTAACTGAATGGCGAGAATTGTTAAATGCATAAAACTTGGGCAAAAAGCTGAAGGATTAGATTTTCAGCCCTATCCCGGGGAACTGGGAAAAAGGATTTTTGAAAACATTTCAAAAGAGGCTTGGAATGAGTGGATAAAGCTTCAAACCATGTTGATTAATGAAAATCGCCTTAATTTATCCGATAATAAAGCACGCCAATATCTTACCGAACAAATGGAAGCGCATTTTTTTGGCCAAGGTGCAGAACAACCTCAAGGCTACGTCACTCCGGAGAACTAATCTAGTTTTATAGAAAAGCGTGTCCACCGAAGTTGAACTCAAATTCCGCCTATCACCTGAGTTTTCCGGTTGTATTAAACAACTGCAATTATTGAAAGATTACAGTATTACGAAAGCAATTAAACAAAGGCTTCACAGCATTTACTATGACTCACCTGATTTTACACTTCAAAAACATCGTATTGCCCTACGTATACGTAAAGTGAGCGGTCTCTGGATACAAACGATAAAAAGTGGCGGCACAGTTAAAGATGGTTTGCACCAACATAACGAATGGGAATATCCAATCGCCAATGACAAACCTGATTTCTCACAATTACCTGATCAAAGGATAGCAGACTGCTTTGCCGACAAAAGATTCTGCAAGTCACTGCAGCCTATCTTCGAAACTGACATTTGTCGAACAACCTATTTACTCGAACCCGCGCAAGATTTTAAACTCGAGTTCTGTCTCGATGAAGGAAAAATCATTGCAAGACAACTCACACAATCCATTTGTGAAATTGAACTTGAATTAAAATCCGGAACCACTTCACAGTTATTTCATTTTGCAGAAGCGTTGCAAAAAGACTGCGCTTTCCCACTGATTCATGAAAGCTCCAGCAAAGCCATGCGTGGCTATGCGTTACTTTCGCAATAATCTGTAATACGTAAATCACGGAGATTCAAGTACGCTATACTCAATTCTCCGTGCTTAGAAAATGCCCAGCTTTCTCCCCTTCACATTATTTGACAACTGGGTCTAACTCACCCTTTGCATATCGTGCTGCCATATCATCCAATTGAAGCGGTTTGATTTTGCTTGCTTGACCAGCGCAACCAAAGGCTTCAAAGCGCGCTTTACAAATATCTTTTGCTGCAGCAGTCGCTTCCTTAAGGAATTTACGCGGATCAAAATTGCTTTTATCTTGACTCATATGACGGCGAATCGCACCCGTCATCGCCAAACGGATGTCCGTATCGATATTGACTTTACGCACACCATTCTTGATACCTTCTCGAATTTCTTCAACCGGAACCCCATAGGTTTCTTTCATCTCGCCGCCATACTGACGAATAATGTCCAACCATTCCTGCGGTACAGAGCTGGAACCATGCATCACTAAATGCGTATTCGGTATACGTTGGTGAATTTCCCGAATACGATCAATGGCCAAAATATCGCCCGTCGGCTTGCGGGTAAATTTATAAGCACCATGCGATGTACCAATTGCGATCGCCAAAGCATCGACACCGGTTTTCTTAACAAAATCAGCCGCTTCTTCAGGATCGGTCAACAGTTGATCATGCGACAGCTTGCCTTCAGCGCCATGACCATCTTCAGCCTCACCCATGCCGGATTCCAGGGAACCCAGACAGCCCAATTCGCCTTCTACAGATACTCCTACAGAATGCGCGATACTCACGACTTCAGAGGTAACATTGACATTATATTCGTAAGATGAGGGTGTTTTAGCATCGGCCTCCAGAGAGCCATCCATCATGACACTTGAAAAACCACTGCGGATCGCATTCACACAGACCGCTGGTGATGCCCCATGGTCCTGATGCATTACAATAGGAATATGTGGATACGCCTCGACAGCTGCAGCAATCAAGTGACGCAAAAACGGTTCACCTGCATATTTTCTAGCACCAGCAGAACCCTGCATTATAACTGGGCTGTCGCATTCGTCTGCAGCCTGCATAATGGCATGAATTTGCTCCAGATTATTCACATTGAACGCCGGCAATCCATAATCGTTTTCTGCCGCATGATCCAAAAGTTGTCTTAATGATACAAGTGCCATTTATCTCTCCTTCATAAGATTTATCGAAATATAAATTACTTTGATTGCCAAATTTTCTCTGTACTTACGAATAACAAATCCGTTTAGCATGGGCTTGAGCCATCATGCATTTTCTATGATAGTATCTTCTTCCTTTGTTATAGATTCGCCCACTCTGATAATTTTCATCGTGTTGGTGCCGCCTGTTTTGCCTATCGGCTCGCCAATTGTCATGATCATCATATCACCATTACGTACAATTCCACGGTTAAGCAATTCTTCCTCCGCACGCTCAAGGATAATTTCAGGATCATTAAGCCCATGACCAAACTCAACAGGATAGACGCCTCTGAAAAGGGTAACTTTCTGGCGCGTGCTTTCATGTGGACTCAACGCAACAATGGGTACCTTCGAGCTTCTACGAGACATGAGCAATGCAGTCTCGCCACTTTGTGTCAACGCAGCAATCGCTCTAATCTGCAGCCCACTGGCAGTAAACATGGTTGCTCTTGCAATCGCTTCCTCGATTGAAGCTGGATGGTTTGGCGGCTGCCGTCGCCTATCAACACTTACCAAGTATTCCTTTTCTGCTTCAAGACATACCCTCGCCATAGCCGCCACAGATTCTACTGGATAATCGCCCGCAGCTGATTCAGCCGACAGCATGACTGCATCGGTTCCATCCAGCACTGCATTAGCAACATCCGACACTTCCGCGCGTGTCGGAATCGGACTGCTAATCATGGATTCCATCATCTGTGTTGCGGTCACAACCACTTTATTGTTACTGCGTGCAGTTCGAATCATTTTCTTTTGTAAAGCAGGTACCGCTGCATCACCGACCTCAATCGCCAAATCACCCCTCGCAACCATGATCGCATCGGATGCATCCAGAATATCATCCAGAGCAAGAATCGCTTCTGTACGTTCTATTTTTGCCATGACAAGACTCTTGCCGCCCGCAGCCAACATCATTTCTCGCGCTTGCCTGATGTCATCACCAGAACGCACAAACGAAACAGCCAAATAATCCGCACTCATATCGGCTGCAATTTTGATATCTTCTATATCCTTAGCAGTCAAAGCTGGAGCACCTAATCCTCCACCTTTGCGGTTGATTCCCTTATTATTCGAAAGTACACCACCCTGTTCAACAACACAGATGATCTGATCGTCTTTCACCATGGACACATTCAGTACAATGCGGCCATCATCTAGCATAAGCGTGGCACCTGGTTCTACATCATTAGGCAGTTCCTTGTAATCCAGGCCAACTCTTTCCTGATCACCCAATTTACAGGCAGCATCGAGTATAAACTTATCCCCGATATCAAGTCTGATTTTGCCCTGTTCAAATTCACCAATGCGTATTTTTGGACCTTGCAGATCAGCCAGCACACCCACAGTCTGTCCGAGCGAATGGGCTATTGACCGCGTCATTTCAGCATTTTTCAAATGCTGTTCACGCGTTCCATGTGAGAAATTAATCCGTACCACATCAACACCAGCGCGTATCATTCGCTCAAGCACTTTCGGATTAGTACAACTTGCCGGGCCTAAAGTAGCAACAATTTTCGTTCGACGGATCATTTCGATAGACTGAAAAAATTATTTTGCACGCGCTTCCAGTATTTCGACTGCTGGCAGTTTCTTACCTTCTAAGAACTCAAGAAAAGCCCCGCCGGCAGTTGATATATACGATACTTTGTCGTAAATATCATATTTCTGAATAGCTGCAATCGTATCGCCGCCGCCGGCTAACGTAAATGCGCTTGTCTCAGCAATGGCTCTTGCAATTTTCTCTGTGCCTGCACCAAACTGATCGAACTCGAATACACCCACAGGTCCATTCCAAACCACTGTACCCGCTTCCATAATAATATCTGCGAGTACTTGTGCACTTTTAGGACCGATATCAAAAATCATATCATCATCTGCAACAGCATCTGCATTCTTTAACACAGCCGGCTCATTGGCATCAAATTTCTTACCCACTACAACATCGACAGCAATAGGAATAGATGCATTACGCTGATTCATTTTTTCCATGAGTGACTTTGCTGTTGGAACAAGATCGTCCTCACATAATGATTTGCCGATATTTTTGCCAGTTGCCTTTAAGAAGGTATTAGCTATACCGCCTCCCACAACCAATTGATCCACTTTTTCTGAAAGCGATTCCAGTACAGTCAGTTTTGTTGATACTTTTGAACCGCCAACAATTGCAACCATGGGTCTGGCGGGATCGTGCAGAGCTTTTGTTAATGCTTCGAGTTCTTCAGTCAATAGTATCCCGGCACAGGCAACAGGGGCATATTGCGCAATTCCATAGGTTGACGCCTGTGCACGATGCGCCGTACCAAAAGCATCCATAACAAAAATATCGCACAAACTTGCATATTTCCGGGCTGTTTCCTCTAAATTTTTCTTTTCGCCCTTGTTAATACGACAGTTTTCCA
Organism: Burkholderiales bacterium; assembly: GCA_024235795.1. Taxonomy (GTDB): domain Bacteria; phylum Pseudomonadota; class Gammaproteobacteria; order Burkholderiales; family Nitrosomonadaceae; genus Nitrosomonas. The sequence continues at coordinate 441,145 of JACKLR010000003.1, forward strand.
AAACAACCAATTCACCATCAGCGATATCAAAACCACCATTTATCCAATCCTTAATCAAACGGACCGGCTTGTTTAGCCGGGCCGCAATATTATCTGCAACAGGCTTCAGGGAATTCTCTTCTGACCACTCTCCTTCTTCGGGGCGACCCAAGTGTGATGTAACCATCACTTTTGCGCCCGCACTCAGGCAATGATTAATTGTAGCCATTGAGGCTGTAATACGCGCATCCGACGTTACCTTACCCTCATTTACGGGCACATTCAGATCGGAACGAATAAAAACACGCTTACCATTGAGATCAAGGTCAACAAGTTTGATAACAGACACGGCGAACTCCAGATTTGTCTTAAAATGAATAAAGGATAGCATGAGCTACCCTTTATATTAATTGATCAAAAACCGATTCAAGTAGCAGCAGTTGATGGCACGCTAAAGTATCCTTTTTCCGCCATCAAGCCTATTTTAACTACTCAAATACAATAAACCATACACTATTTTCCTGCAACGGTACGTACCATTTCTAGAACTTTGGTTGAATAACCCCATTCGTTATCGTACCAAGCAACAACTTTTACGAAACTGCCATCAAGCGCCATACCGGCCTCTGCATCAAATATTGACGTACAGCTTTCTCCGCGAAAATCCGTAGACACCACTTTCTGATCGGTATAACCGAGAACACCTTTCATTTCGCCTTCTGACGCGTCCTTCATCGCTTTGCAAATCTCTTCATAAGGGACATCTTTGTTTAACTCAACGGTTAAATCGACTACAGAAACATCAGATGTAGGTACCCGAAACGCCATGCCCGTTAATTTTTTATTCAATTCCGGAATAACGACACCCACTGCTTTTGCTGCACCGGTTGATGATGGAATAATGTTCTCCAATATACCGCGACCACCACGCCAATCTTTATTAGAAGGACCGTCAACTGTTTTTTGCGTTGCGGTAGCGGCATGCACAGTCGTCATCAGGCCACGCTTAATACCGAACTTGTCGTTAAGTACTTTTGCAATGGGCGCTAAACAATTGGTGGTACAAGATGCATTGGATATGATCGCTTCGCCATTATAGGTTTTATCATTGACACCATAAACAAACATCCGTGTGTCATCCTTGGAAGGCGCCGACATAATTACTTTCTTGGCGCCTGCTGTCAGATGTTTTTCACATGTTTCTTTGGTCAGGAAAAGACCGGTCGACTCGACGACCACATCCGCACCAACTTCATTCCATTTCAATTCAGCAGGATCTTTAACAGCTGTCAAACGAATACGTTTGCCATTTACGACCAATGTATTGTCTTCAATGGAAACATCTCCCTGGAAACGGCCATGAACCGAATCATGCTTCAACATATACGCAAGATAATCCGGTTCCAGCAAATCGTTAATTGCGACCACCTCAATATCAGGAAAATTTTGAACCGCTGAGCGAAAAACCATACGCCCTATACGTCCAAACCCATTAATGCCTACCTTAATTGTCATACCAAAACTCCTTCAATAAAAATCCTGTAGTAGCAAGCGCCATCCGCATCTTGCTGTTCAAATACGGTTAAAGCACGCTCTTGACAGTTTTAACCACGTTGGCAACGGTAAACCCGAAGTGTTCAAACAATACATTTGCCGGTGCAGATTCACCAAATGTATCTATGCTGACAACAGCGCCTTCCAACCCCACGTACTTGCGCCAATAGTCACCAACACCTGCTTCAATTGCTACGCGCACAACCCCCCGTGGCAAAACGCTGTCCCGGTATTCGCGGTCTTGCCGATCAAATACGCCGGTGCAAGGCATGGAGACCACTCTCGCTTGAATGCCTTCTTTGACTAATTCTGCTTGTGCCTGAATGGCCAGATCAACTTCGGATCCTGTTGCAATCAATACCACTTGCGGCTTCCCATTTTCTGCTTCGGATAAGAGATAACCGCCTTTATCTATCAGCTTGATTGTAGCTGCATCACGTTTTTGGAATGGCAGGTTCTGGCGACTGAAAATCAGGGTCGACGGACCCTCTGTCCGCTCAATAGAACGCGCCCAAGCTACGGTCGACTCAACCGTATCACACGGCCGCCAGACATCCATATTGGGAATCAAGCGTAATGTTGACGTTTGTTCAACCGGTTGATGCGTTGGTCCATCTTCTCCTAGACCGATGGAATCATGTGTAAATACAAACAGATTACGTATTTTCATCAGCGCTGCCATGCGTAATGCATTACGCGCATACTCCGAAAACATCAGAAACGTAGCGCCATATGGAATCAGGCCGCCGTGCAAAGACATGCCGTTCATCATGGCGCTCATGCCAAATTCTCGTACGCCGTAATACACATAATTACCACCTGTTTCACGGCTTACACCTTTAGAACCCGACCACAGCGTCAGATTTGAACCTGCCAGATCTGCTGAACCGCCAATCAATTCGGGCAGAATTGGCGCTAAACTTTCAATAGCATTCTGCGAGGCCTTACGGCTTGCAATAGTTTCTGCTTTACCATTAACTTCATTAATAACCGCCTCGACGTGGCTTGCCCAGCTAGCGGGCAATTCACCCGCGATACGCCGCTTAAACTCAGCTGCTTCAGATGGATACTTGTTTGCATATTCGGTGAATTTTTCATTCCACTCACCTTCCAGCTGCTTACCTTTGTCCTTGGCGCTCCAAGCACTGTAGATTTCGTCCGGGATTTCAAATGGCGCATGATGCCAGCCGATATGTGGCCGTGCTGCAGCAATTTCAGCATCGCCCAATGCAGCGCCATGCACGGCATGTGTATTTGCCAGATTTGGAGAACCCAAACCAATAACCGTTTTGCAACATATCATGCTGGGTTTGTCGTTCACCCGCTTGGCTTCTTCAATGGCTGCTTCGATCGCAACCGGATCATGTCCATTCACATTGGGCACAACATGCCAGCCGTATGACTCAAACCGTTTGGGTGTATCATCGGTAAACCAGCCTTCAACATGGCCATCGATTGAAATGCCATTGTCATCATAAAAGCAAATCAGTTTACCTAAACCGAGAGTGCCAGCAAGAGAACAGGCCTCGTGGGAAATACCTTCCATCAGGCAGCCATCACCCAGAAAAACATAGGTGTGGTGATTAACAATATCAAATCCTGGGCGATTGAATTCTGCGGCCAGCACTTTTTCAGCAACTGCCATTCCTACCGCGTTGGTAATTCCTTGACCCAGCGGGCCTGTCGTTGTTTCAACGCCGGGTGTATAACCGTATTCGGGATGCCCTGGCGTCTTGGAATGGAATTGACGGAATTTTTTAATCTCTTCCATTGGCAAATCGTAGCCTGTCAAATGCAAAAGCGCATAGATCAGCATTGATCCATGACCATTTGACAGCACAAAACGATCCCGGTCGGGCCAGTTAGGATTATTAGGGTTATGCCGGAGATGATGTATCCATAATACCTCAGCGATTTCAGCCATACCCATTGGCATGCCAGGATGACCGGAATTGGCCTTTTGTACGGCATCCATGGCCAGCGCCCTCACCGCACTGGTCAGATTCTTAAATACCGGCTCATCAAAATCTTTGAATGTATCCATTGATACTTACTCCCTTATCTTATCTTCTTTTTTATCTTATCTATAATTTTTTATTAAATTCTGGAATTCAAATTCCACAACTCTCGATCTTTTTTCTTATTGAGCGCCATGCTTGGCAACCATAATCGAGTATTATCGCTTAAGTTTGCACTTGAGACAATAACAAAAAGCTTCAAATAATGAATAAATTAACGCGTCATTTTCGCTGGAAGCCAGTGCTCTATTTATTTCTTTCAGATATTTAGACAAGCATGAGCTTGCAGCGATAAAAAACACAATGTTCCATTTTTTAGTCACCACTCCGGACATGCATTAAAGCCAACAAAGCGAAGAACACCAGCAGCTATGATAATATAAACAAATATTATCAGCACCAATGACGTACATTATCAGCGTAGGCGGTTCGCTTATTTTAACCAGAATGCATACTAGAAAAGAGTTTCCATCACAGAGAAAAGATCTCGTTTTATAAACAAAACCGATCTGTTTGGAATTTGTTTAAGGCGAACAGCTTATTATTTTTTAGCCGCTGATGTACGGGGTGCGGTTAAAATCGTGAGCAAAACCCCTAAACCAAAAAAAATCAGCAAAATGACACTTAATGGCAATTCCAGCGACTGGCCATGATAATAATAGAGCAATACCTTATCAGAATTGATTGCAGAAAAACAAACCAGAACAATAAATATGATTAAGCGCAGCAGCCATGTTATTAGTTGCATAATAGACTAAGCTCGTAAATTTTAAAAAGCTAGAATTTGATAATAATAAATTACTACGTATGTTATGTATAAACAAGCGGGTGATTAAATATAAATTCGCAATTTAACATTCTAACCACCCACTTTGCCAACAAAAACTTAAACGTTTACACCACACCAACAATATTAATTCTTATAATCAACACGCTCTCTCATTTCCTTACCTGCTTTGAAATGTGGAACGTATTTAGCCGGAACATGTACCTTTTCGCCTGATTTAGGATTCCGCCCAATTCTCGGCGGCCTGTAATTCAGATCAAAACTTCCAAATCCGCGAATTTCAATTCGTTGACCTTCAGCCAAGCTAGTTGCCATTGCATCAATGATCATTTTGACAGAAAGCTCAGCATCTTTTGCTACAAGCTGCGGGAAACGGGCAGCAAGCCGGGAAATCAGTTCAGATTTCGTCATGAATATTCCTTATTGCTCTGTATTTTTACTATCCATTTTAGCTTTAAGCAGTGCGCCTAGACTTGTTGTTCCTGCATTTGCCGGCGCCTTGATTTTTTGCATTGCACTGGTTTCATCCGATTTATCTTTAGCCTTGATTGACAGATTGATTGCGCGATTCTTACGGTCAACATTGACAATCATCGCTTCGACTTTCTCGCCTTCCTTCAAATGAGTACGTATATCTTCAACTCTGTCACGTGAAATTTCAGATGCACGCAAATACCCATCGATTTCATCTGTCAATGCTATAACAGCACCTTTGGCATCTATTGATTTTACACTCCCTTCAACAATGCTGTTTTTGTCATGCTCGGCAACAAAACTGTTAAAAGGATCGTCTTCTAGCTGCTTAATACCTAAAGAAATGCGTTCGCGTTCCACATCGATGGAAAGTATAACCGCCTCAACTTCATCACCTTTTTTATAATTGCAAACTGCTTCTTCACCAGCCTGATTCCACGACAAATCCGACAAATGAACCAAACCATCGATATTACCTGGCAATCCAATGAAAACACCAAAGTCAGTGATGGACTTAATTTGCCCTGTAACCTTATCGCCTTTCTCATGATTCATGGAAAATTCTTCCCATGGATTAACCTGGCATTGCTTCATACCCAGAGAAATACGGCGGCGTTCCTCGTCAATCTCGAGTATCATCACTTCAACTTCGTCACCAAGTTGAACAACTTTGGACGGATAAACGTTTTTGTTGGTCCAATCCATTTCGGAAACATGTACAAGCCCCTCGATACCCTGCTCTATTTCTATAAAAGCACCGTAATCAGTCAAGTTGGTAACTTTACCAAACAGCCGTGTGCGCGGCGGATAACGTCGCGACAATCCAACCCATGGATCTTCTGTCAATTGCTTCATACCGAGCGAAACACGATTTTTCTCTTGATCGAATTTAAGTACTTTTGCGGTCACTTCGTCGCCGATATTAACGACCTCGGATGGATGTTTAACACGTCTCCAAGCTAAATCTGTGATATGCAACAAACCATCAATACCGCCCAAGTCAACAAATGCACCATAATCAGTAATATTTTTAACAATGCCATGCACAACAGAACCTTCTTCAAGGCTTGCCAACAGCGATTCACGATCTGCACCCTGGGTTTCTTCAAGCACAGCACGACGCGAAACGACTACATTATTTCGTTTACGGTCAAGCTTAATAACCTTGAACTCCATTTCCTTATTTTCATACGGCGTCGTGTCTTTTACAGGCCGTATATCTACCAATGAGCCGGGTAAAAAAGCGCGAATACCATTGATCATGGCCGTCAATCCACCTTTCACTTTGCCATTGACCATACCGGTTACAATTTTGCCACTTTCCATGGCTTCTTCGAGCTCATGCCAGGCAGTTAAACGCTTTGCTTTATCACGGGATAAGCGCGTTTCTCCATAACCATCCTCTAGCGTTTCTATCGCAACACTGACAAAGTCTCCCGGTTTTACTTCAATTTCACCTCTATCGTTTTTAAATTCTTCAACGGGAATAAAGCTTTCCGATTTCAAACCGGCATTGACCACAACAATATTGTAATCAACACGAACAACTTCAGCTGTTATGACTTCACCTGCGCGCATTTCTTGACGCGCAAGGCTTTCTTCAAACAGCTCGGCAAAACTTTCTGGGAACTTAGTTACGGTGGAAGCAGTAGTCATTATAAAAAATACCTGAAATTTTCCTTCTTTAACAAGAAGAACGGGTTAGTTAAATAATTGTTTGAAAACACACTCGCTTCTTCTACCACTTAAGAACAAACAGCATATTTTCAAACCCTCTCGCTTGTACAGCATTCTCTGTACCATTCAAGCACGCAATTTTGCGCCTGTAAAATAGAAAGCGAGGTTGTATCAAGCAACCTCGCATCCGAACTTTGCTGCAAAGGTGCAACACTACGTTTGCTATCCCGTTCATCACGTTTTTGGATACCCCTTTGCAATTCGACAATACTAGCATTTATTCCTTTCTCTATCAACTGCTTATACCGCCTTTGCGCTCGTATCTCTGCACTGGCTGTAAGAAAAACCTTCAGCAACGCATCAGGAAATATAACAGATCCCATATCACGGCCATCTGTTACCAATCCGGGCGGTTGCCGAAAAGCGCGTTGACGCACGATTAACGATTCCCTAACTCGTGGAAATGAAGCAAGTTTTGAAGCCATGACCCCACATTCCTCTGTACGTATTTTATCGGTAACCAACTTGTTTTCCAGGTAGATTTGATCGTTTTCAAAAAAAACGTCCAGAGTTGCAGCAATCTTTGCCAATTTATTTTCATCGGAAATATTAATATCAGCTTGCAATGCTTTTAACGCTACCAAGCGATACAACGCACCACTATCCAGATAATGAAACCCAAGCTTTTTTGCTACCAACTGCGCAATCGTCCCCTTACCGGACGCTGAAGGGCCGTCAATCGTAATGACCGGAATACTATTTATATCCATGATCCAAATATGCCTCAGTACTGGATAATCTTTTTAAATTGATCAAAATAATCTGGGAAAGTTTTGGATACACACCCTGGGTCATTGATGCGTACCGGCACTCCAAAAGCCACTAGAGAAAAGCACATCGCCATTCGATGATCATCATAGGTATCAATTGCAACTCCCGGTTCCAAGCCATTTTCTGGCGGCGTGATACTTAAATAATCAGCGCCTTCTTCAATATAAGCACCTAATTTTCTAAGCTCTTTGGACATGGCTGCAAGCCTGTCCGTTTCTTTTAAGCGCCAACTCGCTATATTTCTAAGCGTAGTAACGCCGTTTGCAAACAATGCCATCACTGCAAGTGTCATAGCGGCATCCGGTATATGGTTACAGTCCAGATCGACTGCCCGCAATGAATGGCAAGATGTACTAAAATGCGGACAAACCGATTCAATCCAGTGCTCGCTCATTCGGATATGCCCTCCCATCTGCTTAAGCGCATCAGCAAAACGCACATCACCTTGCACGCTTTCGCTACCAACGCCTTGTACGCGCACCGGACCACCACCAATAACACCAGCTGCCAGAAAATACGATGCCGATGAGGCATCACCTTCGACCATGACATCACCCGGGCTGCAATAATATTGGCGTGCTGGCAGTGTAAATCGTTGCCATGATTCATGTTCAACAACGACACCAAACTTTCGCATCTGCGCGAGCGTCAGCGCTATATAGGGTTGAGAAATTAATCTCCCCGATACCTCGATTACCGCTTTTTTACCCGTTATCGGTAACGCCATTAGCAGGCCGGTTAGAAATTGACTGGACACATCGCCTTTTACGGTAAGGTGAATATTGTCACAATTGAGTGAGGCTGGCTTAATTTCCAACGGCGGGTAACCCTGCTTTTCCAGATAGCTGACATTCGAGCCAATTTGATGTAATGCATCAACCAAGTCAGCTATAGGCCGTTCATGCATTCGTTCTACACCGAATATTTGAAAATGCCCTTCCATAAATGCCAAAACCGCAACCAACGGACGAAAAGCGGTGCCTGCATTACCCAGAAACAGATTTGCTTCTCTAATTTCGAACCGGCCTTCAACACCAATAATTTGGTAACTATTTTTCCCGGTTTGTGAAATAGCAACACCTAGCGTAGCCAAAGCCTTCAGCATATAGTCTGTATCATCTGAATCAAGCAAATCGTGAACATGTGTAACACCTTTTGCCAGTGCTGCTAGCAGTAGTATGCGATTAGAAATACTTTTGGACCCTGGTAGCTGAATTGTACCCTGCGCTTTTTTGACAGCGGGCAAATCAAGCCATTTCATAATATTTCATATGTTTGAGAAATGAATAATAACGCACACAACTTACACAAAATGTATGTTTAAAAATCAGTGAGCAGATAAATAAATTTTTGGTTGATTTTTTTAGACGGCAGCAATTAAATTACGCAGCATTGCGGAATAAAAATTTACCAATCTGTTTCGCTTAAGCGACTCTATTATAGTATATTGATATAATCATCTATTTAAGAATACGTTATTATTTTAACACTTGTCTGCAAATCATGATTTCATGAGATAAAAACACATTAAATAACAAATAAATTGCAGGTAATGCAGGCCTTCGTGCCATAACATCATTATATTTAAAGAGGATTAACATGTTTTACATGGAAGATGACGAAATTGCTTTAATGTTTGCGCTATTGATTATTCCAGCCATTATCTGGCTACAGATTTGGGTAAAAAAACGCCGGGAAAACCGTAGAAATGAGTTAGGTGAAGAAGAATTTGAAAACACTGCACGCGCCTTTCTTTCCATTTTAATTGAAGGCACAGCTGTTATCGGCGGTCTAATCATGATCATCGTTTCATCAGGTGTCGTGATTAAATATATCATTAAATTTTATACGTAATCTTCTCAGTCCGGTCAGCACAGAAACCCGGTATTCAACTGCACACAATGTCTTCGCCATTCAATATCGGGTTTTTCAGAACAAACTGATAACTAACCGCCATAACATTCAGAGAACTGTTACTTATGTCGCCTTAGTTTTCTTACTTGTCGTTTTTTCTTCAATTTGCTTTGTTTTTTTGGATTCGACTTCTGCTGCTTTCTTGGTTTTTTTCTGCTCGAATTCAAATCCAATTTTACCATCCGTATTTCTTACAAGATACGCCGAAAAAGGTCTGCCTTTTTTAGAAATGAACTTTGTGAGCAAATCTGTTTTGCCCGTTTCGAGTAATTTTGCAACCTGTTCTTGTTCAATCGGTCTTTCCAGAATGATTTTCCCCATTTTGAAACTACATGAACGCGATGAACCAATTGCCTTCTCACAGGTATAGCTCAAGCCATGTTCATAAACGGAATGTTGACACAAAGGGCACTTACCCAAAGGCGTTTGATTTGAGAAATCAACGGGAACTTGATCTTCCTCATCGTTACCAAAATCAAACTTCAATTCGAAATCATCTGTGAGTTTGATATTGGCATTGAATAATCGTCCCATTTTACTACGAAAACCTTGTAACGGACCGACTTCTTTTTGTGTAATGAGCGTCTCCATTTCTTCAACTTCAAACTGACGCCCCGCGAGTATCTTCCACACAGCAAATTCACATTGCTGACACTTAAATTTTTTATACGTTTCATGCACAACCCCACCACATTTGGGACAAGGTGACTTCAGCGTGACAAAATCACCTGCAATCGTTTCACCGCGATGACTTTTTGCCTGTTCAACGATATGCCGTGTCATTTCAGCAATTTTTTCCATAAAAGCGCTGCGTTTCAATTCGCCTTTTTCGATCTGCCGCAACTGAAATTCCCAATTACCCGTCAATTCCGGCGAAATCAGTTCCGGAATTTTAAGTCCGCGCAGCAATGTAATTAATGAAAAAGCCTTTGCAGTTGGTTGCAGTTCACGACCTGCTCTTAACAGATAATTTTCTGAAACTAAGCCTTCAATAATAGCAGCACGAGTTGCTGGCGTACCCAGTCCTTTTGCACTCATAGCAGCACGCAACTCTTCATCTTCAACCAGCTTGCCAGCCCCTTCCATGGCCGAGAGCAGCGTTGCCTCATTGAATCGGGCTGGAGGACGTGTTTGATTAGCAATGATTTTAACTTCAGTTGTTGTCACAGGTTTACCGGAATCAACTGCAATCAGCGAAGCCCCATCCTCAGTGTTATTATGTGCTGCTTTGCCGTACACAAACTGCCACCCAGGGTTTACCATCACTTTCCCTTCAGTTTTAAACGGTTCATTTTCTACTCGGGTTATCCGTGTAGTTATCAGAAACTCTGCAGCAGGATAAAAAATGGCTATGAAACGTTTAGTCACCAAATCATAAAGTTTGGCTTCCGCTTCATTTAATTTCTTTGGATTAAGCAATGTTGGGATGATGGCGAAATGATCAGAAATCTTGGCATTATTAAAAATGCGTTTATTTGGTTTTATCCAGTCGGACACCAATACCGTTTTGGCAAACTCACCATAAGCAGTGCTTTCGAGATTTTGCATAGTATCTTTTACCGTTGCCAAATAGTCTTCCGGCAAGGCACGTGAATCAGTACGCGGATAAGTCAACACCTTATGTCTCTCATACAAAGCCTGCGCCAATCCGAGCGTTACCTTGGCTGAAAAACCAAATCGGCTATTAGCATCGCGCTGTAAACTGGTCAAATCATACAACAGCGGGCATGTTTCTTTAGAAGGCTTGCTCTCCTCGCTAACTTCGCCTGACTTTCCAGCACATTTATGTTGTATAGATTCAGCTTTTTCTCTATCCCAAATACGCTCAGGCTTAAGATCTACATTTGTTTTGTCTTTTTTAAATGTTTCATCGAACCACTTGCCAATATAACTGCCATTCTCGGTGGAGAATTCACCCTGCACCTCCCAATAATCCTTGGGCTTAAATTTTTTAATTTTTTCTTCACGCTCGACAAGAATCGCCAGCGTTGGTGTTTGCACACGCCCGACAGTCGTTTTATGAAATCCGCCTTCCTGAGAATTAAAGGCTGTCATAGCACGGGTACCATTAATACCGACCAACCAATCTGATTCCGAACGGCTTACAGCAGCTTCTGCCAGCGATTGAACCTCGGAATTGTTTAGAAGTTTTGCAAATCCTTCTCGAATCGCATCTGGCGTCATGGACTGCAACCAGAGACGCTTGACCGGTTTATTAGTACCAGCATGGCGTATAATATAGTTGAATATTAATTCGCCTTCGCGCCCCGCATCGCATGCATTAATAATGGTGTCTATGTCTTTACGCTTGATAAGTTTTGTTAAAAGCTTCAGTCTTACCGCAGTTTTCTCTATTGGATGCAAATCAAAACGCGGTGGAATTACCGGAAGATTAGCAAAACTCCATTTGCCACGCTTAACCTCGTATTCTTCGGGTACGGCAAGTTCGAGTAAATGACCAATTGCCGATGTGACGATATATTCTTCGCTTTCAAAGAAATCCGTATGTTTTGTGAAATTACCCAGTGCACGCGAAAGGTCCGCTGCAACAGAAGGTTTCTCTGCGATTATCAATGACTTACTCATAACTTTTCTTCTAAGAAATGAGAATCGGTCACATCATTAATCATAATGACGAGCGCTACTGACTTGAAATATACTGTTGGTAAAATAGACTTATTTCCTGGAATAGTTTTGAACACTTTCATTTCTGAAAAGAATGATTTCAACTGAATAACAACCGACAAACAGGCAAGATGCTAATGCCTATAGTGTGAATCACTCACAATTAACAATTTCTCCAGAACCGCATCGTCGGAGAGCTGGTTCTGTATCCAGAGTTCTGTCAGTACAATTAACTTTATCTTATCCAAGCTGGAAGAATCTTCATCCATAGCAATTACACGATCAATCAATAGCTCTCGTTGCAAAGGATTAATAATCTTCGCTTGCTCAAGAAAGAGAATAAAACCACGTCCTTCAGTATCAATTTTCTCCATCTCAAACGCACCAAAGCATCTAAACGAGTGATTTTCGGCAAGCGTGGCAGGATAATTCCCTATGTCTTGACGCGCCAGCTCGGATAACCAATCCAGCGCCTGATGAATATCTTCATCATCAAAACCGGCCATTGCCAGTTTTCTTGTAAGCGTTTCCGAGTCAGGATAACTCCCTGAATCAAAATAGTTTTCAAACAAATAGTATAGTATATCAAACATCATAAAATTTTATAAAATATCAATATGCTTACAGCAAGCACATGCAGATCAATGCTTAGGCACATGAGAAAATCAAATCAACCATGCGCACTGTAAAAAATTCAGCAATTATCTGTTTTTTTGTTCTATTTAGTAACTCTCTGATAACATCCACCTGGTAGGCTGGCTATATAACCATCAAGTTCAAGTGTTAATAGCATGGCTGATACAGACTCAACCGTCAAGCCACTACGCATACATATCGTATCGACATCAACAACGTCATGCCCCAAGCATTTAAGTAATAACATATTTTCATTTGACAAATCAAAATCAACAGATTCGCTTGCACTTTGTTTCTTTTGAGTGACAGGATAATTCAGTTCATCAAGAATATCCTGAGTGCTTTCAACCAATTTAGCACCTTCTTTGATAAGTGCATGACAACCTTTTGACAGCGGGGAATGGATGGAACCCGGTATCGCCAAGACCTCACGTCCCTGCTCCAACGCCTGCCTGGCTGTAATTAACGAACCGCTGCGCAATGCAGCTTCAACCACCAAACAGCCCCGACTCATACCACTGATCATTCGATTCCTTCTTGGAAAATTTCTACCTATGGCGGGCGTTCCCAATGGTAGTTCAGAAATCAGCGCACCCTCTTTAGCCAATTTATGCGCTAGCTGGTGATTTTTTGCCGGATATACGATATCCAATCCCGTACCAACGACAGCAATGCTTGCCGAAACTCCCAGCATTCCGCCACGATGCGCTGCAGTATCTATGCCAAGTGCCATACCACTAATAATGCAAATCCCGGCATTACTGATTGATTCGGCGAATGCTTCCGCATTGGACAAACCTTGCGGAGTAGCATTGCGGCTGCCCACAACTGCCAGCGCCGGCTTATTCAGAAGCTCACGCCTGCCCTTGAAATAAAGTAAAGGAGGCGGATCCGCTATATTCAGCAGCTGAGACGGATAATCATTATCTGCAAATGTAATAATCGCATTGACAGGATCTTTAAGCCAGGCCAGCGCACCAGTTACCTTTTTTGAATCAGCGCCATTTTTAATAAGTTTGGCGATCGATTTTTTGACTACGCGCTCAAGCGCAGCTTCAGGCGCTGTTAAAACTGCATCCGGCGTACCAAAAGCAACCAATAATTGTCGAATAGATTCATCACCAACTCCTTTAATAAGACAGAGTCGAAGCCAAGACTCAATATCTGTAGCATGTTTCATATTTTTGCTTGAGAATGCCTTACTCCGCTTGGATATCCAAAATTTAAGTATTCCCGCAACAAACCTCGGCTGTCAAGCCAAACTGAAAACTAGTACTCTATCCATCTGATTTTGTCGGACACAACGTTACCGTGGCATTATGCAATAAGGCGCAGTACAAGGAAGGGTTGTTCTTTTTTCAAGCCCTGCACACGGTTGCAGGATTCCATGGAAACGCCCTGCGGGCGAGTTTGTCGCGCACATGGGCTGCGTTGTACCTTTTGGCAATAGAACGACTATTTTCAGCAAGGCACGCTTTGCCATGTACCATGTACACTGATCAGCTCACTGAGCCCGGTAACTAGTATTGTTTACTCATTTAATTAATGGGGGTTTTTACTGCATCAAGAATTTTTATTGCACTGACACTTTGAACAACAAGCGCATAAGACACCTGTTCAAATACCCTGAACACAAAAACCAAGCCGGTACGTTCATCAGGCAATTCAATCATTTTTCCATCAGGCATCCGGGTTTGACTTCTTCGATATACAGCAAGAACATGACCCATTTCCAGACCATCCAGCATACCCCTGTTTAGCGTAACAATAGAACCCTTTCCAATTTCTGTAACGCCGCCATAAACCGACATGATACGCCCGTTGATAAACGTATCGGGCGCATGTGGTGCGTAATTATTGAAAATTAAGCCGGGGGCAGGCACGAGACGATCACCTTTTAAAATTTCCTGCGTGGAATGGGTAATAACTGCGGTGCTGATCTCATCAAAAACTTTCACGCTAGCATTACCCAAATACTCGGCTTCATAGCCTATTACCTGATAATTCTGATCAGGATCTTTCAGTGCTTTGCCAGTCCGAAAAATTTGCCAAGCTTTGCCCAAGTCATACGGCATATTTCCGACATAGACTGTATTACCCGCACTCAAAACAACCCGATTGTCACTTGTTCCGAGCAGATAAGGCGCTTGTGCAAGCCCATCCTGGTCAACAACTAACGGTTGACTGAGAAATGGCTCAATAACAGAAGCCGGAATACTCGGAATGGCATTCGATTTGACTTGTTCAATACGTATTTGCGGTGACAATTTGACGGTTCTCTGATCACCACTACCTTTAATGAGCCGCAGGCGGTTACCCTTTAATGTTTTTTCCAAAACGATAATATCGCCAGGAAAAATTTTATGTGGATTTTTTAATTGATCGCGATTAAGCCCCCAAATCTCCGGCCAGCGCCATGGTTCTTTTAGAAACCGTGCAGCAATTCCCCATAATGTATCACCTTTCACGACTTCGTATCGATCAGGAATATCACCTCTTAATAGACTATCGTCAACGGCGTTGGCGGAAAAAGCAGAAAAAAGGCCTAGACACAGGATTATCGATATAATTAGCTTACGCATGAAATAACCTCAGCGATATAAAATAGTTTTAGGGAGCGCAGAATTACTCGCCAATGATACGGTCTATATAGTCTGCTCGATTTGTTAAAATAGATAATTTTTTTATGGCTATTCTAAAGATTTTACAATACCCGGATGAAAGACTTCACACCATTGCAGCACCAGTTACCCAAGTAGGTGACAAAACGCGCGCGCTGATTCGGGATATGGCTGAAACAATGTATGCCGCACCAGGCATAGGTCTGGCTGCTACACAAGTCGATGTGCATGAACGCATTATTGTCATTGATATTTCTGAAACACACGACCAGCTAAATGTCTTTATTAATCCAGAGATCACTGAATATGACGGCACCATTGATTACGAAGAAGGCTGCTTATCCGTACCCGGAATTTTCGGCAAAATAAAACGGGCAGAGTCCATAACGGTCAAGGCGCTCGATACTGAAGGAAATCCCTTTACGCTTGAAGCGACTGGGTTGCTGGCAGTGTGCATACAACATGAAATGGATCACCTCGAAGGCAAGGTTTTTGTGGAATATTGGTCTAAATTTAAACAATCCCGAGTTCTTGCAAAATTAAAAAAGAATCAACGCAGCGCAATGTAATCCGCTCACATTTTTTCGACCTTGTAATCCATTAAGATTAAAAAACATCATGAAAATAATTTTTGCTGGAACGCCGGTTTTTGCAGCAACCGCACTAGATGCATTGGTAACAACAGACCATGAAATCGCGCTAGTACTCACCCAACCGGACCGGCCAGCAGGAAGGGGAATGAAAAAGGTCGCCAGCGCAGTCAAACAACTGGCTGAAAAACTTAAGCTCCCTTTATTACAACCAGACTCACTAAAAAATCCGGGATTGCATGAGCAATTAAGCGCAGTAAACGCAGATGTCATGGTGGTGGCTGCCTATGGGTTAATATTGCCTGAAGCCGTGCTAAAAATACCGCATCATGGATGTCTAAACATCCATGCATCCATACTACCTCGTTGGCGCGGTGCAGCACCAATCCAGAGAGCCATTCTCGCAGGCGACCAGGAAACGGGCATAACCATTATGCAAATGGACACGGGACTGGACACCGGCACCATACTTTTTAAAGAGAGCATAGCCATTTTACAAGACGAAACAACACAGACACTGCATGACAAATTGTGCAAGCTGGGAGCAGATGCCATTATCAAAGCCCTGTGGTTATTGGAGCACAACAAACTAACCCCCACACAACAGGATGAATCCCTGGTCTGTTATGCTGCCAAGATAAAAAAAGCAGAGGCTCGTATAGACTGGAAAAGCTCTGCCGAAGAAATTGAACGAAAAATTCGCGCCTTTAATCCGTCACCAGGCGCATATACACTCTTTCAGGGAATTAATATCAAGATCTGGCAAGCGAAGGCGGTACCAGGAGATTCCGATCAACCTGGGAAAATTACAACGATTGCCCATGAGGGCATCACTGTCGCTTGCGGTCGAAACCAAATTCGACTTGAGATCATACAAAGACCGGGCGGAAAACAATTGGCTGCAAATGAGTTTTTGGCTGGATTTAATTTGCATGCTGGCGATTATTTTGAAACCACTAATGATATAGCGGCAAGTCATGATTAAGACACAGCTGATCGCTGTTTCTATTGTCAACAAGGTTTTATCCGGATCTAGTTTGACAGGCGTACTGAACGAATGCTGGCAGAGGCATTCTACGCTTTCAAGCCAGCAAAAAGGCGCCATCCAAGATTTTAGTTACGGTGTACTCCGCTTTTACGGACAACTTAACGAAATCCTGGAAATTTTGCTGCGCAAATCATTACAAGACAAAAAAATATACTACTTGTTGTTAATCAGCCTGTATCAACTGCTTTATAGTAAATTGCCGGCATATACAGTTGTCAACCAGACCGTCTCTGCCTCGCGAAAACTCGTCAATGACAAAAAAATACACGGTCTGGTAAACGCGGTGCTTCGCAACTTCTTGAGACAAAAAAACATCCTGCTCATCAACGCGACAAAAAAAGAAGTTGGTTTTTATTCTCATCCGCAATGGTGGATAGACAAATTACGTAGTCAACATCCGCAACATTTTCAAATAATTTTAAATGCAGATAATAAACGCCCTCCCATGGCCTTGCGTGTCAACCAGCGTAAAATAAGTATTACAGCCTATCAGCAATTGCTTTCAGAGAACGGCATGGAATCACAGTTGGCATGGCCTTATGCACTACTGCTCAAAAAACCTGTAAGCGTTGAAAAATTACCCGGGTTTAATAAAGGACTTGTCTCTGTACAAGATGCGGGCGCTCAGTTTGCGGCACCATTACTTGGTGTGCGTCACGGTATGCGCGTGTTGGATGCATGCGCCGCACCAGGTGGCAAGAGTACCCACTTATTAGAGCTTGCAGATATTTCGTTAACCATTCTGGACAATGATAAAACTAGGCTCGCCCAGGTTGAACAGAATCTCGGGCGGCTACAAATGAGCGCACACCGCATCATCTGCGCGGATGCAGCCGATCCCGATGCATGGTGGGATGGAAAATTTTTTGATCGCATTCTGGCTGATGTACCCTGTTCTGCTTCGGGTGTGGTATGCCGTCACCCTGACATAAAGTGGTTGAGACGTGAAAGTGATCTGCAAAAATTCGCCATTCAGCAACAGGCAATCCTGCATGCCTTATGGCAAATGTTGGCAAGAAATGGTAAGTTGCTTTATGTCACCTGCTCAGTGTTTATAGAAGAGAATAAATTGCAAATAGATCAATTTCTAAAACTGCATTCCGATGCCCGTATAGAACCACTCTCGGAATCGATGTTGCAGGAGGGTCAACTACTACCAGACAGTGAACATGATGGATTTTTTTATACCCTTTTACACAAATTTTAAGCCGTGATGAAATGGCCTGGATGTATAAAATTGGCCTTAGCCTGTACGTTTTCCGCAGCATGTTTAGGCGTCACCAACACATTTGCCGATGGCGGAATTCAGGTACAATCATTTAAGCTGACCGCAGTAGATGATGGCTATACAGTCAGCATCGATTCCAAGATTGAATTAAATCCAACGCTGGTTCAGGCCCTGGATAAAGGCGTTGTCCTATACTTTGTAAACAAGTTTACCCTCGTTGAACCCCGCTGGTATTGGTTTGATAATGAAGTTGCACGTATAAAAACGCGGACTGGCCTACGATATCATGCCCTCACGAGACAATATCGTCTCACTGATAACACATTTTCAAGAAACTTCACCACACTTAAAGATGCGCTACTCGCATTACAGCGGTTACGTGACCAGCCTTTAACAATAAAACATGAACTAAAATCTAATGTTCATTACAATGCTATTTTGAGATTATGGCTTGATCTGACGCGCATGCCCAAACCTTTTCAAGTTGAAGCACTGGGCTCAAGCGCATGGAATTTAAGTTCCGACCGACTGGAATGGCGCATGAAACTGCCTTCACCTGAACAACCGTTTCATCTTTTTGACGATCAATGAAATATGTTTTGATCATCGGTGCTGGATTAGGCGCAATCATGTTGTTTTTACTGGCTACAGCCGGTGCCAACACCGATTTTTTTGAACGCCGCTACCAGTTGTTGCTAATTATTAACATTGTCTTCGTACTGCTTTTTATAGTCGTTGTCGGTTATCTGTTATGGCGATTCAGGAGACGCCTCAAATCCGGTGTTTTTGGTTCGAGATTAGCGCTGAGGTTATTACTCATTTTCTCATTAATGGCCATTTTACCAGGTGTGCTGGTCTACACTGTCTCTGTACAGTTTCTCGAGAAAAGCATCGAATCCTGGTTTGATGTCAAAGTAGACCGGGCGCTGGAAAGTGGCTTAAACCTCGGCCAAACCATGTTGGAAAATTCACTGGAAGAGCTGCAGAAAAAAGCCAGAGTCGCCGCACTGACGCTATCTGAACCGTCAATCTCACCCGTAACTGCACTGAATGAGTTGTTATTGCAGACGCAGATTGAAGAAGCTACGTTGTTTAATCGGGACGGCAAGGTTATCGCTTTCTCAAGTGAAAACAATCTGGCATTATTCCCGGAGGTACCCAGCGGAGTAGTAATGCGCCATATCAGAACCCAGAAGGCATATAGTGCCATTGAACCTGTTGATGATAAAGGATTATACCTGCGGGTACTGGCACCGGTAAATGTACTAAGTTTGGATGATGACATTCGCATTCTCCAGTTATTGCAAGCGGTTCCTGAACATTTGGCACAAAATGCAGAAAAAGTACAAGAGGGTTATTGGGATTACCAGGAACTCTCGCTATCGCGCCAGGGCTTGACGCGCCTTTATAGTGTGACCTTAACACTGGCACTGTTGTTATCACTTTTTTCAGCACTGGCTACCGCTTCTTTATTGAGCGAAAATTTAAGCGCACCGCTGGGTATGTTGGCTGAAGGCACCAAGGCCATTGCACAAGGTGATTACAGCCGCCGCCACCTGGTTCAGAGTCGTGATGAGTTGGGCGTATTGACCGAATCCTTTAATTTGATGACGCAACAACTGGAGGAAACCCGTGCAATCGTTCAGCACAATCAGCAGGAAGTAGAAAGTGCACGCGCACATTTGGAAAGTATTCTGGCAAATCTGTCGTCTGGCGTGCTCGTATTCGATGAACAGCTGTCTCTGATCAAGGCCAACAGAAGTGCCGAACTGATTTTGCAGACACCTTTAATCAGTCTTGACGGTTCTGTTATTGATGGCTGTGTTGACAAAGAACCACAAGTCAACGCCCTGGTGACAGAAATTCGTGCCGGCTTTAATTCAGGTGAATCAGGCATGTGGCAACGGCAAATGACACGCTCGAATGAAGGCAACAATCAAGTGCTGTTATTACGCGGCACGCGTTTACCTGAAATATCAAGTGGCGGCGGTGTCGTTGTATTCGATGATATTACCAGCCTGCTGCAAGTACAGCGCGCTGTTGCCTGGAGCGAAATAGCACGGAGACTTGCCCATGAAATCAAAAATCCACTCACGCCCATACAGCTTTCTGCTGAGCGATTAGAACACAAGCTGGCCACAAAACTGAATGAGCAAGATGCCAAGATCCTGCAACGCTCAACAGAAACAATCGTCAATCAGGTAGAAGCGCTAAAACGTATGGTTAACGAATTTAACCAGTACGCCCGAGCACCTGCCCTCGAAATGCGTAAGCTTGATATTAATAATCTGGTACAGGAAATATTGTCACTTTACGAAACTGCAAACATTGCTAATGAAAAGAGAGGCCAAATCCGAATAAAACGCACTCTTGCAGACAACTTACCTCCTATTTATGGAGATTCTGCACAATTACGTCAAGTCTTGCATAACTTAATGCTTAATTCGCAAGATGCTTTGAATGGCGTCGAAAAACCAGTGATAGAAATTAAAACCGAAGTAACGCAAGAATGTATACAGTTATCTGTTCGTGATAACGGAGCCGGATTCTCTGACGAAGTAAGGGCACGGGTTTTTGAACCCTACGTAACCACCAAAGCCAAAGGAACAGGGTTAGGTTTACCCATTGTTAAAAAAATTGTAGAAGAACATGAAGGCACGATCAACATTGAAAATCTGAAACCACATGGCGCCCGGGTTACAATTACTTTACCGGTGCCCAAAAATTTAGAATCACTTAGCTGAAGACTAAGGATAAAATAAGATATGACAAATAATACAATATTGGTAGTTGATGACGAAATCGGGATACGCGAATTATTGTCTGAGATATTGCGTGACGAAGGATATCGCGTGGCATTAGCTGAGAACGCTGAACAGGCGCGAACCTGGCGCAATCAGACAAGACCCGATTTGGTATTACTGGATATCTGGATGCCCGATACAGATGGGATAACACTGCTGAAAGACTGGGCTAGTAGCGGCATGCTGACCATGCCGGTAATCATGATGTCAGGTCACGGCACCATCGACACAGCCGTTGAGGCAACACGTATCGGCGCATTTGGTTATCTAGAGAAACCCATACCGCTGCAAAAGCTGTTGAGTACCGTCGGCAAGGCGATGCGTGGTGGCCAAAGCAAACAGCAGACCGCGCTATCTCTGGCCAGCCTGGGAAAAGGTGCACTGATCATTGATCTCAAAAAGAAACTGGAAAAAGTCGCCAATCTGAAAACACCATTACTTTTAATGGGCGAACCCGGTGTCGGCATGGAAATTTGCGCCCGCTTTTTGCACCGACCCAATACGCCCTGGGTGGAACCGGAAACGCTGACAATACTAGCTGAAAAACCATTAGATCTTTTGGAGCAGGCCAAAGATGGCCTTTTGTTTTTGAAAGACATTGGCGAAATCAATAAACTGGCACAAAAAGGTTTATTGTTATTGTTAAGTAAATTGGAAAAGTATAATGTGCGCCTGGTCTGCGCAACTTCCCAGCCCTTAGCAGAATTGGCAGCACAAGGCAATTACCACGCCAAATTATACGAATCGCTTAGCGGACTCAGTATTGGTGTTCCGTCACTGCGCGTGCACCGTGAAGATATTCCGGATCTGGCCAATCAGATTTTGTCGGGCTTTGCTGAATCGGGTGAAGTTTCGCCAGTATTACAATTCAGCACCGCCGCGTTAAATTGTTTGCGTAATTATGACTGGCCCGGAAACCTGACACAATTGACAGGCGTGGTACACTCGCTAGCACTCACCTGTACCGGCGACGAAATTACTGCGGACATGGTCCAACAAGCCATGGTTTTCCCTGAATCAACCTCAACGTCATCCGCACCTGACATCCCCTTTGATCTTTCATTACGTGAAGCACGTGACATGTTTGAAAAAACATATTTTGAACGATTGATTGAAGAAGAAAATGGGAATATGACGCGCGTCGCCGAGCGAGCAGGATTGGAACGCACTCATTTATACAGAAAGATCAAATTACTGGGTATCAAACTGAGAGGAAATTAACAGACGACTGAAAAAGACTGAAATCTGTCTTATCTGTTTAACGCCAACTGCATCTCCATTCTCTCCACGTTTCTCATAAAAAAAGCACACCGTAATGGCGTGCTTTTTTTATACTATGCAAAAATCACTACAGCAACGGAATAATCATCAATGCCACAATGTTGATAATTTTTATCAACGGATTAATCGCTGGACCAGCTGTGTCCTTGTAGGGATCGCCTACTGTATCACCCGTAACAGATGCTTTATGCGCCTCGCTACCCTTTCCGCCGAAATGACCGTCCTCAATATGCTTCTTGGCATTATCCCAAGCACCACCACCGGCGGTCATGGAAATCGCCACAAACAGACCAGTTACGATAGAACCCATTAACACCCCGCCTAGCGCTTGTGGCCCAAGCAGCACGCCTACCAACAATGGCGCCAAAACTGGCAAGAGTGATGGAATCATCATTTCCTTAATCGCTGCTTTGGTCAACATATCTACCGCGCGCGAATAATCAGGCCTTGCGGTACCTTCCATAATCCCTGGAATTTCATTGAACTGGCGACGGACTTCAATCACCACAGAACTGGCAGCGCGTCCGACTGCCTCCATAGACATGGCACCAAACAGATAGGGAATCAAACCCCCGATAAACAAACCAATGATAACCATGTGATTGGACAAATCAAACGTCAACACATGTCCCGCTTTTTCCAGTCCATGCGTATAGTCTGCAAACAATACCAGTGCTGCAAGGCCTGCAGAACCTATCGCATAACCTTTGGTAACTGCTTTCGTTGTATTTCCAACCGCATCAAGTGGATCGGTAACTGCGCGAACAGATTCTGGCATTTCGGCCATTTCTGCGATACCGCCTGCGTTATCGGTAATCGGACCATATGCATCCAGTGCGACAATAATACCCGTCATCGACAACATAGCGGTCGCTGCAATGGCAATACCATAAAGGCCTGCTAGTGAATACGCCATGAGAATACTCAAGCAGACCGCCAGTACCGGCGCTGCGGTTGCGCGCATGGAAACGCCCAATCCGGCAATAATGTTCGTTGCATGACCGGTTGTAGACGCTTCAGCAATATGTTGCACTGGCGGGTAGTCGGTTGATGTGTAATATTCTGTTATCACAACCATCGCACCGGTCAGCAATAGACCAATCGCAGCAGCCAGGTATACGCGCATAACCAGCGCACCACCGGCGACTTCAACGCCTGATACTTCCAGTGACATATCAGCCATAAACCAGACGGTCACGGGCAGATAGGCCAACAATGCAATACCACCGGCTACAATTAGCCCACGATAAAGCGCTTTCATAATCGTACCGCCTTCCTGCATTTTGACGTAGTAGCACCCGATAATCGATGCAACGATCGAGGCCGCACCCAACATGAGCGGGTAAACCACAGCGCTCATTTCGTTGGTAAGAAAGAGTAATGAACCTAACAGCATGGTCGCAATAATCGTCACTGCATAGGTTTCAAATAAGTCTGCAGCCATGCCCGCACAGTCGCCAACATTATCGCCAACATTATCGGCAATCACAGCGGGATTACGTGGATCATCTTCAGGAATTCCGGCCTCAACTTTGCCCACCAGATCCGCGCCTACGTCAGCACCTTTGGTGAAAATACCACCACCCAGACGGGCAAAGATGGAAATCAGCGAACCACCAAAAGCAAAACCGATCAAAGGTTTGATCACTTCACTGACCGGCGTATCCGGATCAGCACCGCTAAATAACCAAGCACAATACCCCGCAACGCCCAGAAGACCCAAGCCAACGACCAGCATGCCTGTCACTGCACCGCCACGGAATGCGATAGCAAGTGCTTCATTCAATCCGGTACGCGCAGCCTCAGCGGTCCGCACATTTGAATGAACAGAGACATTCATTCCCAGATATCCGGCAGCACCGGATAAAATAGCACCCAGTGCAAAACCAATTGCAGTATCCCATGTCAATGCCAGGCCAATGGCCAGGAATAGAATTAAACCGACTATGCCAATCGTTGTATATTGGCGATTGAGATATGCCGAAGCACCTTCCTGTACTGCAGAAGCAATTTCCTGCATGCGAGCATTACCGGTAGACTGGGCATAAATACCCCTGATCCATATGCCGCTGTATATCAGGGCCAGAATCCCGCTACCAATTGCGATAATTAAACCGTTAGACATAAAGAACTCCACTTAAAGTCAGACCATCTAAAATTAATACGTAGAATATCGGTCTAATAATTCCACATAATTAAACACTTGTCCAAAATCTTGGCACAAAAGGCGCATATTTTATATGCACTTGTTGTTTAAATGCATCTTTTTATACACCTTAGATTTCGAATCCAGCTAGTTTCTTTTCTATTGCAACATTTTTTAACCGCACATAATCAGGCAAACCATCTTTATACGGTGGATAGTCTTCGCCTTCTATAAGCGGCAATAAATATTCGCGGCAAGCTTCGCTGATACCAAACCCATCCTCACTGATGTATTCTACTGGCATCATTTTCTCGACATTCGCGACATTCGAAAGCTGCGCCATACCCACCTGCCAGCGGTAAGGTGAGCTGGACAGGCGCTCTATTGTCGGCATGACCGAGTTGTTGCCGGCAAGCGCATATTCAACAGCAGCCTTGCCCATCGCATAAGCTTGCTCCACGTCTGTTTTGGAAGCCACATGGCGCGCGGCACGTTGCAAGTAATCCGCCACACCCCAGTGATATTTCAAGCCCAATCCTTCTTTGACAATGTTTGCGACAACCGGGGCCACACCACCTAACTGCGCATGACCAAACGCGTCACGCAACCCCTGATCGGCTAAAAATTTACCATCTGGTCCTTGAACGCCTTCAGAAACCACAACTGAGCAATAACCATATTCCTTGACATAATTATCCACTTTAGCAAGAAATTTTTCCTTATCAAATGTAATTTCCGGAAACAGAATCACAATCGGGATTTCGCATTCCTTGCTGGACGCTAGACCGCCGGCAGCCGCAATCCAGCCTGCATGGCGACCCATCACTTCAAGCACAAAAACCTTGGTGGATGTTTTGGCCATACTGGCCACATCAAAACTTGCCTCGCGCGTCGATACGGCAATATATTTGGCAACCGAACCAAATCCAGGACAACAGTCGGTAATCGGTAAATCGTTATCGACCGTTTTCGGCACATGGATTGCCTGAATCGGATAACCGAGCGTATCGGAAATTTGCGACACCTTGAGGCAGGTGTCAGCTGAATCCCCGCCGCCATTATAAAAAAAGTATCCGATATTATGCGCCTTGAAAACCTCGATCAGACGCTCATATTCGCGGCGGTTTTGCTCAATGCTTTTCAGCTTGTAACGACATGAACCAAATCCACCCGAAGGCGTATGGCGCAACGCGGCAATTGCTTCGGAAGAATCGGCGCTGGTGTCGATCAAATCCTCAGTCAGCGCACCAATAATACCGTTACGGCCTGCGTAAACATTGCCAATTTTATCGGGATGCTGGCGCGCAGTTTCTATCACACCAGCTGCCGAAGCATTAATAACAGCAGTCACACCCCCTGATTGGGCATAAAATGCATTTTTTATTGACATTTTTTATTTCTCCTGATTGATCAAATCTTAAGCAAAACCCTACTGTCAAAAGATACAGTTGATACAGTTCAAAATTTCAACACTACAATAACCAGCGCAGCAAATCCAACCAACATAATTGTTGCCGCGCTAATTTTGGAAAATGATACGATGAACGATAAAGACAAGCCGTCAGCAGCTTTTTAACAATCCGTTAATGCCGCCAGAATCCTGTCACGAATCTCTTCAACGCTCCCAACTCCTGCAACCTTTACATAGCGCGGAGCGTTGTTGGTACCTTCTTGAAACCATTTTGAATAATAGGAAATGAGCGGTTCAGTCTGTTCATGATAAACCGCCAGTCTTTTCTTAACAGTTTCTTCCTTATCGTCATCACGTTGAATGAGTGGCTCACCAGTCACGTCATCGAGATTATCAGCTTTCGGCGGATTAAATTCCACATGATAGGTACGGCCGGAAGCGGGATGGACCCGGCGGCCAGACATGCGCCGAATGATTTCATCATCTGCGACATCGATTTCAACCACACAATCAATCTGTACGCCAGCTGCCTTCATGGCATCTGCCTGCGGAATAGTGCGGGGAAAACCATCAAACAAAAAACCCTGTGCACAATCCGGCTCTGCAATACGCTCTTTGACCAGATTGATGATGATGTCATCCGATACCAGTCCCCCAGTATCCATGATTTTTTTAGCCATCATGCCCAATTCGGTACCCGCCTTGACTGCATTACGCAGCATATCACCTGTTGAAATTTGCGGAATACCGAAATGTTCCTTGATATAATTAGCTTGCGTACCTTTACCTGCACCGGGGCCGCCTAATAATATGACTCGGATAGCTGCTCTCCCTATTCTTCTTTTGTTAGTATGTTTTACTATAAATGCGTATTGAGCAGCAAAAAGCAAATACAGGCCTCTGCCGCTTCTTTTAGTCGCTATTATAGCGTAGGCTGGCAAGATACTCGAGACTTGTTTTATTTTAAAATCAAAAAATTTTTAAAAAAGCAGCTTGAAAACAACAAGCTTCAATTGAGAGATGTTTTCACGTTAATGTACATTTGTACGCGTGCAGACTTTTGATTTTTACCTGAAAAACAACCACAAGTGCACATGACACGTTAAGACATCCCCTAATAAATCACCATTGAATATGCGATAATCTGAAGTTTCTTAACAGGAAAAAACATGGACGAAAACAGAAGCAAAGCATTAGCCGTAGCACTGGCCCAAATTGAAAAACAATTTGGCAAAGGCGCAATCATGCGCATGGGGGCCAATGATGTTGCCAATGACATACAAGTTGTTTCCACCGGGTCGCTTAGCCTGGATATTGCGCTGGGCGTTGGCGGCTTGCCACGCGGCCGTGTCATTGAAATCTATGGCCCCGAGTCTTCCGGCAAGACTACGCTTACCCTGCAAGTGATTGCCGAAATGCAGAAACTTGGCGGAACAGCTGCCTTTATCGATGCTGAGCACGCACTGGATCCGAATTACGCGCGAAAAATCGGCGTCAATGTGCAAGAGCTTCTTATCTCGCAACCCGATAACGGCGAGCAGGCGCTGGAAATTGCCGATATGCTTGTGCGTTCCGGCTCAATTGATATCGTTGTCATTGATTCCGTGGCAGCACTGACACCACGCGCCGAAATTGAAGGTGAAATGGGCGATCCGCAAATGGGCTTGCAGGCCAGACTGATGTCTCAGGCGTTGAGAAAACTTACCGCCAACATCAAGCGCAGCAACACCATGGTCATTTTCATCAACCAGATCCGCATGAAAATCGGCGTCATCTTCGGCAATCCGGAAACAACCACGGGTGGCAACGCACTCAAGTTCTATGCTTCTGTCAGGCTTGAAATCCGCCGTACGGGCGCCATCAAAAAGGGCGAAGAAACAATCGGCAACGAGACGCGTGTCAAGGTGGTCAAAAACAAGGTGGCGCCACCGTTCAAACAGGCTGAATTCGATATTCTTTATGGTGAAGGCATTTCCCGCGAGAGCGAAATTATCGAACTCGGCGTACAACACAAACTGATCGACAAGGCAGGCGCGTGGTATTCGTATCATGGCGACAAAATCGGGCAGGGCAAGGATAATGTGCGCGAATACCTCAAAGAACATGCCGATATAGCCCAGGAAATAGAGCAGAAAATTCGCGAATCGGTTGGCATTTTTGCGCCCGGCCATCAAACCCAGGCATCTAATGAAACAGAGTGATGACAGCAACTGACGCCAGCAAACCCTCGCTCGAAACGCGTGCGCTACGCTATCTGGCGCGGCGCGAATATTCCCGGCGCGAGCTGGAAAAAAAGCTGTCAGCACATGAACAGTCGCCTCAGGCACTGTCCAGCTTGCTCGATCAACTCGAACAAAACGGTTACCTGTCAACGGAACGTTTCGCCGAACAAGCCGCACGGACACGCAGGCCACGGTTTGGCAGCCAGCGTATCGTACGCGAACTCAAGGAAAAAGGCGTTGACGCGCATTTGATTGCCGATATATTGCCCGATCTCAAAGAAACCGATCTGGAAACCGCACGGCAAATCTGGCAAAAAAAATTCGGCGTGCCCCCCAGCGATCTCAAAGAACGCGGCAAACAGATACGCTTTCTGATGAACAGAGGCTTTTCGCCTGATATCATTCATCAGGTATTGTCTCAGGCTGAGAAGGATAATCGATGAAAACAGTTTCGGTACGCGTCGCTTCATTAATCATGCTGCTCTCATTGGCATACGCTTTTCCGCTTTACGCCAGCGGGATTACAGCCATTCAGGAAATCAATACCTCCCCCGCAAATTTTGACGGCAAGGAAGTCATACTCAGCGGCATCACAAAAGACCCGACACGCATTCCTGTCATTGATTTGAAAGCATATGTACTGGAAGACAATACCGGCGAAATCACCATACTCACAGATTCCGATTTACCTGAAACAGGCATAAAGCTCACGGTCCGCGTACGCATTGAGAGTCTGGCAATCATCAAGGGTGAGGCACTGGGCACGACAGTTGTTGAATTAAAAAGATACAATAATTTATAACAGAAATGAAAAGCAGCGAAATACGACAAAAATTTTTGGACTTTTTTGAGTCGCATGGTCACACCATTGTCGCCTCCAGCCCGCTCGTCCCCGGCAACGATCCGACACTGCTGTTTACCAATGCCGGCATGGTGCAGTTCAAGGATGTTTTTCTCGGGCAGGATCAACGAAGCTACACGCGCGCGGCCAGTTCGCAGCGCTGCGTGCGCGCCGGCGGAAAACACAATGACCTGGAGAATGTCGGCTACACGGCGCGGCATCATACCTTTTTCGAAATGCTCGGCAATTTCAGTTTCGGCGATTATTTCAAACGCAACGCCATTCAGTTTGCCTGGGAGTTTCTGACCGGCACACTCAACATCCCGCAGGACAAGCTATGGGTTACCGTCTATGCCGAAGACGACGAAGCCGCCGATATCTGGCTCAATGAAATCGGCATCGATCCCGCGCGTTTTGTGCGTATCGACACCATGGACAACTTCTGGCAAATGGGCGATACCGGCCCGTGCGGTCCGTGTTCCGAAATTTTTTACGATCACGGCCCCGATGTGGCAGGCGGCCCGCCGGGTTCACCTGACGCAGAAGGCGACCGCTATATCGAAGTCTGGAATCTGGTGTTCATGCAATACAACCGCGACAGCAACGGCAAGTTGCACCCGTTGCCCAAACCCTCGGTCGACACTGGCATGGGACTCGAACGCATTTCAGCGGTCATGCAGCAGGCGCACAGCAATTATGACATCGATCTGTTTCAGAACCTGATCAAGGCCGCCGCACGCGAAACCAGCACCAAAAATCTCGAAGACAATTCGCTCAAAGTTATCGCCGATCATATCCGTGCGTGCGCATTTCTGATTACCGACGGCGTGATCCCGAGCAGCGAAGGCCGCGGTTATGTGCTGCGCCGCATTATCCGCCGCGCCATCCGCCACGGTTACCGCCTGGGTCAAAAAGAACCGTTTTTCTACCGGCTGGTCGCAGATCTGAGTACCATCATGGGCGAAGCCTACCCCGAACTTACTGCGGCAAAAGAACGTGTAGCCGGTGTGCTGCAGCTGGAAGAAGAACGGTTCGCTGAAACCCTTGAACATGGCATGCAGGTACTTGAAGGTGCACTGAGCAATAAAATCAAAGTGCTCGATGGCGAAACCGCATTCCGCCTGTATGACACCTTCGGCTTTCCGCTCGATTTAACCGCCGACATCGCGCGTGAGCGCGGTATCAGCATCGACAATGCAGGGTTCGAGAAAGCCATGGCGCGGCAACGCGAACAGGCGCGCGCCGCCAACAAATTCACCATGACCGAGGGGCTCGCCTACAACGGCGATCAAACTGTTTTTCATGGCTATGACGCACTGCAACACGAAGGTAAGATACTCGCCATTTACAAGGAAGGCACACCGGTCGATTTTATCGAAGCCGGCGACGAAGCGGTGATCGTGCTCGATCATACGCCGTTCTATGCCGAATCCGGCGGTCAGGTCGGCGACAGCGGTGAACTCATGGCCGCAAACGGCACCTTTGCCGTCACCGATACGCAAAAAATCCAGGCCGATGTGTTCGGTCACAAGGGGCTGCTGCAAAGCGGCCGCCTGGTCGTTAAGGATCATGTCCAGGCCAGAGTCAACCCACTCACACGCGCCAGCACCGCCAACAATCATTCCGCCACACATCTGTTGCACGCCGCGTTGCGCAACGTGCTCGGCAGTCATGTCGCACAAAAAGGCTCGCTGGTCGACGCCAACCGGCTGCGCTTCGATTTTTCGCACAATACGCCAATGACCACCGAAGAAATCAGTGAAGTCGAACGGCTGGTCAATGAACAGATCCGCAATAACTGGCCAGTCACCGCAGATCACATGAAATACGACGAAGCCGTCAAACAGGGTGCTATGGCATTGTTCGGCGAGAAATACGCCGATGTGGTGCGCGTCATCGGCATGGGCGATTTCTCCACCGAACTGTGCGGCGGTACGCATGTCGCGCAAATCGGCCAGATCGGCTTTTTCAAAATCATTGGTGAGACCGGCATTGCCGCAGGCATACGCCGTGTTGAAGCCGTGACCGGCAAGGGCGCCGTCGATTACGTGCAGCAACGCGAAACACAACTGCAAACCATCGCGCAAACACTTAAAACCAGTCCACAGGAAATCAATCAGAAAATTTCCCAGATCATCGATAACGTCAAACAGACTGAAAAAGAGCTTGCACAGCTCAAAGCCAAACTGGCCGGATATCAAAGTACCGATCTTGTCGATCAGACGCGTGACATAAAAGGCGTCAAAGTGCTCACCGCCAACCTCGAAGGCGCCAACGCCAAATCGCTGCGCGAGACACTCGATAAACTCAAAGACAAACTCAAGACCTGCATTATCGTACTGGCTGCCGTTGATGCTGACAAGGTCACCTTGATTGCCGGTGTCAGCGACGATCTCACCAAACAGGTCAAAGCCGGTGAACTCGTCAACTTTGTCGCCCAGCAGGTTGGCGGTAAAGGTGGTGGACGGCCGGACATGGCGCAGGCGGGGGGGACGCAGCCGGATGGATTGCCTGCGGCGTTGGAGAGTGTTGCTAGTTGGATAGAAGATAAGCTATAAGAGACATAAAAGACTGGAGATAAAAATCCATGAAATCAATCACAGCGTCAGATATCGCTGAAATGTCGTTAGAGCAGCGCATTCAACTGGTTGAAGATATTTGGGATTCAATCGCGGAAATTCCTGAAGCCGTTGAAATACCATCGTGGCACAAGCAGGAATTGGAAAAAAGACTCGCGGCCTATCATGCAGATCCTGCTGAAGGATCGCCGTGGCAGGATGTTAAAAAAAGAATCTTAGGATAAACTCACTGTGCTCATACTTCGGAAAGAACAGAGCAGGATTTAAAAGAAACCCATGAATGGTATGAAGCACAGCGTCAGAATCTCGGCATTGAATTCATTGATGAAATAGATGCGGTCATTCACAAGATTGAAGAAACGCCGCAGCAATATAGAAAGATTTATAAAAACATCAGACGTGCGTTATGCAAACGTTTTCCATATGCCGTGTACTTCATAAAAGCAAACCAGGATATTGTTGTAATTGGCGTTTTGCATCACAGGCGGCAGCCACGGGTTTGGCAAAGAAGGAAATGAGTAATAATCCCGAAAATTACTAAATACGCAACCGGACCGTTTTCATGGGACACAAAAACTGTAATTTACTGGATAAAGAGAGAAATTTTAATGCTGTTCTGCAAGATACGACACCTTTGTTCGTTAGGGTTATTATTCATCTTGATTTTGGACCCTTTCTCTGCAACGAAATAAAAGAACCGCCGGCAAAGAAGATTCTAAAAAGACTGGATGCCAAATAAATCACCAGGCGCGCCGATGAAATTTGAACGAATCATCACCATCATCACCAATCTCGCCGTGGTATCCGGCCTGGTGCTGGTGGTATTCGAACTGCAGCAAAACCGTGAAGCGATCCAAATCGCGCATCAGTTATCTCTTGCAGGATTAATGAGCCAGATCAACCTGGCCGTAGCATCGGATCATGAACTGGCCAGCCTGATCGCCCGGGCAAAGCAAAACGACACAAAAGATTTCAGTCCGGCGGATATTGAACGAATCAAGCACTGGACGCTGGCAATCCTAGAGCCGCGTATCAGCTCGTATCATCTCAGAAGCAGCGAATTCGTGGTCATGGAAGACTGGTGCAATCTCATGCGCGACTATACCGATCTCTACCGGCACCCGTATTTTGGCAAAATCGTAAAATCCGATCTCAGTTACGCAGATGACATCGCGGCGGATATCGAAAACCGGTGTGCTCTGTAAATTCCTGGATGCTTATTTATCAGATCTGTTTGAGGATATAACACAGTTTATTATGATGAAACTTAAACTAACGGATTATTAGAAAATTGAAGGAGATAGCATGCAACTGGACATGCTAGGTTTCATTCGTGACGTAATATACTGCGTCATTTCGGACGCAAAGATGGTACCACGCAAAGATGCGTACCATTAGATCTTGCATTAATACATTCTCAGATAATCGTCAGGTCTATATTATTGATTCGGCCAATTAAAGTTTTAACTACACGACAGAAAGGAAAATTTGAATGTTGAATGTGGCGGATGCTTCGCGGCGTTGTCGTTCGCGCCCTTCACTTTTGCGTTAGGCACATGAAGCGGGCGCTCTTATGGTTTTCGTGGGGATACACAGTGTTCTTAATCTGTGGCAGCTTGGTTGGTCTGTTGATCGGTTTCACTTCCGCCTACGGCGACCTATCGGGTGTTGGCTGCAACTTCTACGACGCTCTTATCTTCGGCATCAACTGTCGTGGTTTCTTTGGCGCTCAAGCCGCACAGGTATTGGTTGGCTTCCCATTGCTCGTTGTTCAGCTTTCCGTCGTCTTCTTCCCGTCACCAATTGGCTTTGTCTTCGTGTTGCTGCTATGGTTCCCTGTATTGGTATCGCTCTACTCGCTTATCAAGTGCCTATCATCCCGCTCCAAGGGAGCGCGCCCATGAGCTAGCACGTTAGGCGAACAAAGTAATACCAAACGGTACCATTAGGACTTACATTAATACATTCTCAGACAATCGTGCGTGAACGGTACCAAGTCTTGCATTAATACATTTTCCAAACAAACGTCAGGTCTGGTCTATATTAGTAGACTATAATTTTAGACTTGGATACCTCGTGGTATAGCCGAATCGGTTGTCTGCTTCGTCGGAAAGTGCTGCGAGTTAGGTAAAGAGGAAAATTTGAATGTTGTTTTGCAAGACCCTTATGGCTCCTCTGACCCTTATGGCTCCTTGACCCTTCTGGTTCCTTTGCCCGTACTGAAAAAAAACGGTCTTGGCAGAATTTCCCGCTTACCGGTTTGCATCCGGATAATTCTGGAATCTGTATTGCGCAAGAGTCTGTATTGCACAATTGCGATGGCAAAAAAATTACTGAAGCGCATGTCCGGCAACTGGCTGACTGGCAGCTAACGCCGCAAGAACAAACGAAATTCCATTCGTTGTTTCACGCATTGGCAAGGCGGTAATCAGTCCACTGGATCATTTTTAAAATGTCCAGCCTATTCGCTATCTTTATATCCAGGTAGCCACGCGTTACAATACCTCGTGAAAATATCTAACGTATTTTTCAACAACAAAATAGCGAAACAATAGAAAAGGCTGGCACCGATGAACTCAATACCAGCCTTAAGGTTTGATACTTTTTTAGTTACTAATGCCTATACTAGCGCCAACCAGATAGGCATAAGATAGGAGCCACAATCATGATTACTATATTAATCAAAATCATAACACCTACAGAATATGATACCAGATACGGATTTTCTTTTGAGCTTTTGTATGAGAACAATCATCATGAAAAACCAACAAGTTTTAATTTGCATCTAAATTTTTCTGCCAAGATTTTTTATTTAGCATCAATACTATTGTTTTCAGCTCTTTTTCTAGTGCCAGTAAAGTTAGGTTTATAGATGTTAATAAAGCTCAATTACTAAATAGAATTTTTTCAAACAATTATATGCATCTGTTTTATATAGGAATACGCCATGACTCACAATTTGTTTGACAGCCTGCAAGACCTGACAATTTCAGAAGGCAAAAGCTCCAAATATTATTCCCTGCCCGCACTGGAAACGCGAATTCGGTGTCTACCATTGAATTTTGCAGGATGACAAGCCACATCTCAAACAGTTAGTATAGACATTGGACGGGGATGTGGCTCATGGGGTCAGCGGCTGGGATTCTGGTTCGCTAGACTTGAAATGCCGTCCCCGTCCTCCTGCATCATCCGGAGTGTCGTACGGGATGGTGCCGATCTTTTGATTGTGGCTCTGTATGTAGACGAGACCGATGGATGATTTTGGTTTTGTCTTAATGATACGGAGACCCCAATAATTATGAATAACGTCCCACAAATTTGTGTCAGTGTTGATGTTGGTTGTCGCCAGCACAGCGTGGCAATCGGTTTGCCCAATGGAGATGTACTGGATGAGTTTAACATTCACCATCGCCCGGAAGGATTTAAACAATTTTTTGAACGTATTGAACATCATTGCCAGCAATATGGTCATGAAGTTGCTGTGGCAATGGAAGGCTACAATGGCTATGCACGACCTTTGGATAGTCTGGTGAAAGTACGTGGTTATCAACTTTACAACATTAACAATTTGAAGCTGGCACGCTTTAAAGAAATATTTCCGGCTGCAGCCAAGAATGATCGAATTGATGCGTGTAAAGGTCTGGAACTATTTCAGTTAAAAGACCACCTACCGTTAGCCAAAGATGTTCTCCAGGAAATTATGCCGACTCCACGAGAGAATGACATGCTAAAACGCTTGAGTCGCCGCCGCCGTGCCCTGGTAGATGAAAAGAGTCGCCTTCAGAGCGATCTCCACGCTGTGTGCCCCGGTCTACTGGACATCACAAAAGATGCTGATAATCTTTGGTTCTTACGCTTTATAACCAGCGTTGACGAATTGACAAAACTGTCGCGTCTGCGCTTATCTTCTCTCAATAAGATTTCCCGTATAGGCCGAAAATATGCAGCCCTTATCAAGGCATGGCAACCGCAAGCGACATTTAGCCATGAAGTGGAATGGGTCGGCGCAATGATCATTGAAGATGCCCATCGTATATTGGTGCTCAAAAACGACATCAAAGCGTTGGAGCTGCGTTGCAAAACGTTAATGCAAGAATCTCAATCTGCGAAGCTCATTGATAGTATTCCGGGATTTGCTGTGATCTGCGCTTCAGAGTTAGCGGGCGAAATCGGCACCATTGATCGTTTTGCCAGCGAACGCAGTCTGGCACTTTATTTGGGCATGGCTAACCTCGAGAATAGCTCTGGAAAGTTTCGTGGCTCAAAAGCACCGAAGCATGTCAACAAACGCGCCAAAGGTGCGATGATGGCCGCTGTTGAC
Organism: Burkholderiales bacterium; assembly: GCA_024235795.1. Taxonomy (GTDB): domain Bacteria; phylum Pseudomonadota; class Gammaproteobacteria; order Burkholderiales; family Nitrosomonadaceae; genus Nitrosomonas. The sequence goes on from JACKLR010000003.1 coordinate 476,732, forward strand.
AAACATCGCAAGTATGTGCCTGAATCGCAACGTTACTATGAAAAAAAGCGGATTGAGGGAAAATCACATAACCAAGCAATTAGGGCACTTGGCCGACAACTCTGCCGTATTATTTTCAAAATGTTGAAGCAGAATCGTATATATGAAATTCGATCAGAAATAAACAAAAACACTTGAAAATTCTAGCGGGATGTTCAGGTCGATAATCAAGAAAAATAAGAGCTACTTTTGGGGACTATTGATTGCAAAAACAGAAATTATTGATTATAGACCTGGCACCTCCACAGAAGGGGCAAACGCCAAATCATTGCGCGAAACACTCGACAAACTCAAGACCTGCATCATCGTACTGGCTGCCGTTGACGCTGACACAGTCACCCTGATTGCCGGGGTGATAGCATATAACCTAAAAAAGATCACCTAAATTATTTATACAAAGTTTAGCGATCTAGGAAAAGTATGCTTTTTAAGCAGAATATTCTAAAAAATACGGATGAAACCGCAGTTTTCATCTTAAGATAACTGACAAGCAAGACTAGCTGCTTAAATTATAGGCTTACTTTTTTCGAATTTTAAAAAAACGGGGTTTTGTAAAACTCTTTCGAGGTGTAGAATCAGTCCAGTTAGTCCAGTTCGACTTAACTTGGCTGTACCGACCAGGGTTTACCGGATCTGAAAACATAAAGAATAAGTTTAATAATGAATATCCTCACCTGGAAAAAGAAACCGGCTCCGCAGGCTAAAACCGGTAATTCCGCGAATGCTCCAGCGAATTCTCTCACACAGAGCCATGCAGTACGCTCGATCCTTCATTTGCAACGTACAATCGCTCCAAATACCGCGGACTCTAATAATGGTTTAGACCAACATCGTTCAAACGGCGGAAAGTCTCTGAGCCCCGAAACACGGGATTACTTTGAACATCGCTTCGGTCACGATTTCGCTGATGTCCGTGTCCATACCGATCGCCCGGCAAGTGAGTCGGCTTCCAGGATTCAATCCCGTGCCTATACCATTGGAAATGATATAACATTCGCCGCGGGTGAATACCAACCCTGGAACAAACAAGGCAAGAAACTACTCGCGCATGAACTTGCACATGTGGTTCAACAATCCGGGGGAGCTGAGCGATCAAACTCAAACGCATTGGGGACAATGCTATCAGGCACGCCTAATGCGCGTATTCAACGCGATATTGTTCCAGGCCCGCCGCGTTTTCCAACTGAAGCATTGACAGGTTTAATAATTGGCCCTTCGGAGGCGGAATGGCTGTTTAGACACGTGCACGGTGCCGACAATCCGTTAGCAATTCGCATGCTGAGAAATTACATGGATGGCCGCAGAACCCCCATCACATTGACGGGTACGGAAATGAGACAGATCCGGCCCCTGTTCAGCATTCAAACCAATTACGTCGGTTACACTGAAAACAGCAGGCGCGAGAACCCCCATTTCTGGGAAAGGTGGGCGAGATTGTTGAGATCCGGTGCCGAGTCTATTCCCGTCAATATAAGGTCGAATGGCTTTGCCAATCTGCGTGGAACACTTGGCGTATTTACGGTTCATTGGCAAGGTGTCCTGAGAAAAGAAGAGCGGTCTGGTAGTATGGCATTTTACTGGGCATATCCGGTTTACGGATACCTGGGATCTCAACGCGGCCAATCGCGGCGATCCTGAATTGGGTGTTAGGCTGGCAAATTTTTTCATACGCGGATGCGGTTTTCCAATAGATAGTGCCAGTGTGGCCGTGACGGAAAGTGGTACCGGCACGTGGAACGAAACTTCTACCCCAAATTGGTAGAGCATGGGTAGCCGCTACTTAGTCGGCCCTTAACGAAACGGTACCATTAGGTCTTGCATTAACACATTTTCCAGACAATCGCCAAGCCTATATGAGTAGACCAGTCTTCCCTGAAGCAACCACAAGCATTTGATATTAATCATAAATAATTGAATTTGTGCTGTCCGAAACGACCAGAAATGTTAAAATGCATGTATATTTTCTGGTCGTCTTGAACAGCAAAAACCTGAATAATCACTATTAATATCATATGCTTGAGAATATCTTAAGGAACGACTACTTGCGCAGCATCTCTGCCAACGCAGCAAAGGTGTCCGCCAACTGACGCGTAGTTTCAGGTGGAGGAACTGGGATTTTCAAATGACTGGCCCCGGTTTGTTCATCACGTACAACCCAGGGGTGTTCAGGTACATCAGGATTATGCGCCGACGCCAAAGCAGCAACAAACTGCCCGCCAATTTGAGCAATCGCTTGCCAGGGATCAGTAACGGGCAACGCGGTTGTAGTTATTGCTGAATCTTGACTTGAATTGGGCGGTGTAGCTACACCGCTGCAGTCTTCTTCTTTTAATTCATAGATTGCTTCTTGTTGGATTGGCGTCTGTTCAGCCTGATCTAACGGTTCGCCGCCTCTCATATTGGCCGTCGCATTTTCCACATCCTGCATAAAGCGTTTCAAACGTGATCCACCCAATGAGATTTCAGCACTGCCTCCATCCAGAATGCCAGCTGATAATGAGCGCTTGAATGCCAACAACGACAGCATACCTTCTTCTATCGAACCTTTGGCTACATAGTTAATTACCTGCACCTTATCCGGTTGCCCCATACGGTGAATACGAGCAATACGCTGCTCCAACAATGCTGGATTCCACGGCAAGTCCATATTCACCACAGTATTGGCAAACTGCAGATTCAGTCCGGTTGCGCCAGCATCTGTTGATAAAAATACTCTACAATCGGTGTCTTTTTTAAACCGCCGAATCAATTCTGGGCGCTTTTCGGATGCAATGCCACCGTGGAAACTGACATAGCCGATACCCCGGGTTTTAAGACGCCGAATCAAGATTTCATGGGTACGGACCCACTGACTGAACACCACTACCTTGTTTTGTGGGTACTCGAACAATTCATCAAACAGTACCATCAGTTCATCGGCCTTAGTTCCATGATCGGTTTCCTGATCTAACAAATATGTGCTGTTACATGACATACGCATATTCTGCAGCGCACAAGTCAATCGACGCTGGTCGGTATCAGACAGATATTTCTTATGACGCCAGCGTGCCACGATACGGGCAACAACTTCAGCATTTTCCTGATGCCACTGTTGCTGCTGTGCTGTCATAGGCAGGAGAACATTCTGATCCGACCGCTCAGGCAATTGTAAGAAAACTTCAGATTTCAATCGGCGAATCATCATTGGGGCTAGTGTCTTGCCAATTTTGTCCAAACCAACATAGCCTGTAACCTTGCCGGTTTCATCTTTTTGCTGATGTTCATACAACAATTTCCAAGTCGGTCCAAGGCGATATTGATCGACAAACTGCACCAGCGAAATCAATTCTTCCAGCTTATTTTCCAGTGGTGTACCGGTTAGCACTACTGCATAAGGACTGTTAATTCGTTTGAGTGCACGCGAGGCAATAGTGTTCCAATTTTTAATCCGCTGCGCTTCATCCACAATCACCAGTTCCGGTGACCAATCTTCTATCAAATCCAGATCGGCATGCAACTTCTCATAGTTGGTGATTTTGCAGAAACCGGCCTGCTGATACTGCTTGCGACGTTTGGCCGGATTACCACTGACTACCAACGATTCACGTCCGGCAAAGCGTTCATTTTCGCTCTGCCACTGGTATTTCAGCGAGGTCGGACATACTATCAACACTTTACTGACATCAAAATAACGTGCCAGCAACTCGGTAACCGCGATGGCCTGTATGGTTTTCCCCAGTCCCATTTCATCACCGATCAATGCTCGTCCGGCCCGTACCGCAAACAAAGCACCTTCTTTCTGATACGGATAAAGTGGCACTTTTAGCAATTTCTTCCATTGCGGGTCTTCTATCCCCAATGGGAAAGTCTGGTTTAAAAACTGCAACCGTTTCTCAGCATCACGCAATCCGGCAACATAATCCAATGCATCATCGTAAGTACGCAATTCATGCACACATTTAACCGCTGCATTAATAAATTTATCCAACTCTCCATAGCGCTGCACAGGTAAACGCCAATCTGCCGCTTCATCAAATAGCACACGTGCTTTGTCCAATAGTTTTTGCGGACAATCGGCTCCAGGACGAAAATGTACCGTTCGTTCACTATCGTAACGCAGATATAATTCAGAAAAAACCGGGTGATAACCTCGAGCAAATGCCGTTTTAAAACCACGCACTTTTTCCAGTTTGGCCAGCGCAAATTCAATGTGCTTACAGGTTCCCAGCTCATTGGTGGCAAAATCCGGACAGGCACAAAAATTATCACCAGGTCGCAAACCGCGAATTGCGACCCGATAACTGCTGTTCGAAACCGGATTAACAACTTTAAAATCCGAAAAGAATTTTTCAGTCCCCTGATTGACGAGACCAAATTGCTGCACACGACCAAACTGCCGCCGCAGTCTTCGCTGCCATTCCACCGCCGTCAAACCGTTTGGTAGATGCGTCCGTGAGAGCTTAAGCTCGGTCTTAGCTTTGCGAGGCGATTTTTTCTTTGCTTTGCGGCTATTAGTTGCCATTTTTTCCCTGTGAGCGTAACAAAAGAACAATTTTAACAAGTCAACAGAGAAACAATGAAACTGATTTATCAAATCGGAAAAAATCCCTGCGCAATGAAGTCTCTTCAGCAGATCTACCCTACTTCCAAATCTGCTCAATATGCACTCAATCGCTCTGTATACAAACCCAATCAGAACCCAACCAGTAAGTCTTGCATTAATACATAGACTTAATTCTAGACTCAAACACCCCGCGGGTTGTGCATCCTCTTGCCAAATCTTTTATGGAACAATTAAAAATAGGCTAGATGATGATAGAAAAGGGTTTTCGGACAGACACGACCTAAAAACTCTCCACCGATACCTCAAAAAAGGTAAAGGAATTTGATATCACGATGGCAGCGCTTAGGATTGTATCCATCTGAAAATAAAAAGTATGCCCGCCCTCCTCGAGATACTCCGCTGTTGCGTAATGGTTGTAGAAGGTTGGTGACGCCCCAAATTCCCAGGTTTCCAAAGTGGGGTAGCCATTGCCCAGGATGCGTAGCCGAGCCTTGTTTTTCCCATAGCCGTAGAAATCAATCAGGTACCACCCCGTCTGGGGAACTTCAACATAAATTTTGGCGTATGGTCTACTGATATTTATCCCTATAGCCCGGGTACCTTGATCTTCCAGCACGTATGTGTAAAGCCCCGAATCGGATCGTATCACCTTGGCGCCATAAAAATTCAGGTATGCATATGGAGAACGCGAAAAACGTTTGCTGGGCGTCAGTGTAACGCTAAAACCTTCTTGCGCCTCACTGACAACACTCGCTCCAGAAAGCTTGGAGGTTTTTGGCGACGGTTGATCCTTCACCGCCTGTTGGGCTTTTGCACGAATACGAGGATTGCGATGGTTTAGCAGCATGCTGCGTTTTTGTTGTCGCGACAGCTTGCCCTGATTGATTTTTTTAAAGACCCGCTCGGCTTCCTGTTGTTGTGCTTTGACTTCTGGTGGTTCCGGACTTGCACGTAACATTTGAAACTTCACCTCGGCCGGCCCCGGTTTTTCTTGTGCAAGAACGAACGACGATCCCATGCTGAACAACACTCCCAGCAGACAAACGACAAAATTGGTTGTGATTGGCCTCATCGTTTCCTCCTCGCTTTAATGTTTTGCCAGAAAGGCAGATTTTCAATTAAAAACTGGACACTTGATAGTATAGTTTACTTTCTTGAGTGACATAAAACTAACCCGTTGATAATGCGGTATTCTGTAAGGTACTATCCATTGCGCATATTCAGCTGAAAATTGCCACCTAAACCACGCGATGGTAGCACCCTGACGGAGCGAAGCGACGCGGGTGTTTTTCATTTTTGAAAGTAATAGTCATGTTAGCAGACTATAATTCTAGACCCTCTACTTTTCTTAGAACTTTAATCCGCTTTATTCTATATGGCTACATAGTGTATTTAAAGGTATACTGATAGCGCTTATTAAGATTTAAGCATAATTTTTTTTACAAAAAGGTTTTTATTATGAAATTCACATTATTGTTTGCAGTATTATTATCATTTGCTTTAATTGCCTGTGGCGGACCGTCAGCACCTGCGAGTCCTGAAAACACTGACAGCTATGGAACAACGCATGAAGGCGAGGCTGTTGAAGGCCGTAATGAATTGGATTAGCATTACGTAGGCAGAGCAAAAAACACCCCTGCAAAGGGGTCGTCAGATGGCATGAACAAAATTTATTTACAAGATTTATTTACTTTAAAAGCCTAATCACAATCATCACCGATTTGGCTTCTTTCCTGCAATCCCCGCAGTCAATACAATTGCATGGCTTCGTCCAGATTCGTTGTGCGGTGATGGATATCATTTCGTGGTATCAACACTAAATCCGCTTATCCTATAACGCATCGGGATATACACCAGCATCCGGCAATCCTTTCGAGAAATAACGACAGTCAGCTATAGAATTTTTTTGTAATTTATAAACAAGAGATGCTGCAATGAAAAAACAAATTCAGTGATAGGCATATCATGGCGATTCCCGATTAAACCTGAACCAGCACAACTTAATCTTCCTCAAACCCGTCCCAGTCTGTGCTTCTTGCTTCTCCGCCTAGCATAGCGTGCAGGTTCAAAATTCCAAGTAGCATACCTTCTTTTATTTTTTCAAATCCTTCCATATCGCTCGGGACAGGATGCGCAAGATCAATAAGAACAATTCTATCTTCATTACGTTTAGTTCGATCTGCTGACCATTTCATGACCAGGCTGGATGCGATATATACTACATCCGAAGCAGACAAATATGCATGAATATTCTCCAGGTCTTTAAACACTTGAGCGTTATCAGGGTACGGCCCGCTTTTCTCCAGACGGGCATCTATATCAGTCAGGGTTGCTTTAAAATTTCCTTGCCATCTTTTAACAGCATTCCACTTGTTATTTTTCAAATTATCAGAATCCCGCAATCCAAATTCAGCCGTTTCCGAATATTTATCAACTGTTCCCATTTTTTTTACCTTGTCGGAGGCTTGCTTTTCAGTTTTACCGTAATTCGCCATTAATTCTGGCGCATGGGCCGTGACTGTACCAATTTTGAAATCCAGGACATCAATTCCGGCCCCTCCGAGGCTTTCCATCTCTACATAACTATCACCGTCTTTATGCGCATTAATCCACTTACTTTCAGCCTTGCCAACAACGTTGTAATTTTCTGTAATCAGCCCCTTAACGTCCCCATCAAAATTTTCTTCTACCCGATAAATCCTTGGGAAACTACTTAACGCCGGCCCTGATATTTCAGCATCTTCATCGTTCTGTTCACCCATAATTCTTGCGAACTGTCCTGCCTCATTGCTCTCCACGCGTTTAAAAAGCCTGCCATTACTGCTGAAAATCATGACACCTGCGTGACCAGCCATCTGAACAATGCCTGTAAAGGACTCAGTATTGACTGTTGATTTATCTTTGTTTCCTGTCTCAGTTTTAGATGCGAGAGGCCGGGTCGAACTAGATTTTTCCTGCAATAATGCCCCGTCTTTGTTCTGCCGCACCGGCTTGAATTGGTTTTGCGCGCGCCCGTTTTCACTGTCCACCCACTGAATCGGCGCATCATTTATTTTGGCTAACTGCTGACGCTGTGCAATCTTATGCGGGCTATTGTGGATTTGTTCACCAAGCTGTCGATGCGCTGAAACTTGCGGAGCGTTTTCCATCGCTGTTTTCAATTGGCGCATGTGTGCTGTCGATTCACGATTATCAACAAAACTCTGGCTATCGAATGACGCGTCACCGGGTAAAAGTTGTGTTTGATTGTTTTGTTGATGCTCTGATTTAACAAGTGCTGAATGTTTCATTCAATCCTCCTGTTTTTCGCTGCTCTTGACGCCAACACCATCAATCCGGTTTTTTCCCCGTAATTCCTGCAGTCAACACAAATTGCATGGCATCATCCATGCTCATGGAACAGTGATGGATGTCTTTTCGTGGTATCAACACAGTAAATCCGCCAATCATATAACTCATCGGGATATACACCAGCACGCCATCACTGCTCTTAAACGGTACAGAGAGCTTTTTCGTGTCTTCCTGGGTCACGAAGCCGATCAGTTCCATGCCATTCAGGTTCACCGTAACCACCCGGCCGAATTTATCCTGTTTGGGCGTAAAAAAGTCAAACAGGTCGCGCATAGCGCGATAAATCGTTTTAATGAGCGGCAACCGGTAAAGCAATTGCTCACTGAACAAAAACAGCTGGCGCACGATAAAGGCTTTCATCATCAGGCCGACAAAAAACACGATAACCAGCCCCACAATCACTCCAAGTCCGGGAAAATAAACCAGATCCGGGAAAATCAAGTGTAACATGCTGCGCATGACATTCTCTGAAGAGATTGCAAGCCAGTACAATAAATATAGTGTAAGTACAATAGGTAATATGGTAATTAAACCTGTAAGTAACGTTCTACCGATAGAATTCAACATGATGGCTCCAGCGTAGCAATAAACTGTGAAGAAGAAATTATATTGAGTATAAACTTATAGCACAGGGTCATCATCGTTGCTTCCTTCGTTAATCCCTCCTCTCCGAATTTACCCTGCAAAACACTTCTGACCCTAGCCCTTATCAACTATCCGTAACAAAGAACAGTTGACAAAAAGACCGATCGGTTTTTAAATGCCCCCATGACGATAGGCAGACCAAGAAAAGTAGAAACGGATGATGCATTAAAAGCAGCCATGCTGTTGTTTTGGGAAAATGGCTATGAAGCGACTTCCCTGCACGATTTATTGCAGGCCACCAATTTATGCAAAAGCCGTCTGTATCAATTATTTGGCAGCAAGGAAGGTTTGTTCTTAAAATCGCTCGAGTTGTATCGCATCGAATTGAGACAGGTACTTTTTCAGCAGCTGGCATCCAGCTCTTCGGGAAAACTGTTTATCAGGAATCTTTTTTCAGAAATTATCTCGGAAGCTTCATCGAACCAGGCAGTAAAAGGTTGTTTTCTGGTTAATACCGCCAATGAATTCTCCCAACGCACGGCCCCCGTTACTGAGTTGGTCAGCAAAGGTACCGAATGTTTGAAGGAAATTCTGTTTGAAGCGATCGAACGCGATCAAAAAAGCGGCATGATCAGTTCCCGCATCAGCGCTGATAGCCTGGCGAATTATCTGTTAAACAGCATCTGCGGACTGAGAACATTGGTGAAAGCAGGGACCGACCACCGAACCTTACAAGCGGTGACAGAAACCACATTGACACTTTTAGATTAAATTTTTTAACCACTTAAAGACCAATTGGTATTTATTACTACATTCCGGAGGAGAAATGACTGAATTACTCGAAAAAACAGATGCAACAGGCCGTGCCAAAGAAATCTATGATGATATCGATGCAAGTTTTGGAATGATTCCCAATCTGTTCAAGGCGATGGCCGCGGCCGACCCGGAATGGCTGGCCTTAAACTGGCAGCGGGAAAAACAGATTATGATTGAAGCGGGTCCTCTGGACAGAAAAACCAGAGAACTGATTGCGATGGCCGTTTCAATCACAAACAACTGTAAATATTGTTCGCTGGCACATGAGGCACTGGCGCTTAATTCCGGCGCCTCCCGGGAAATGGTCACGCATGCGAAGCAGGTTATCGAATTATTTTCCAGCTTCAATGCAATAGCGAACGCATTTCCAGAGCTTCCATGTGATATCAAACCACAAAAAAAGATAAATGACATCAACGGAGAAAATGAAAACACGTGTTTGCTGTCAGTTTAATCATGCCGCATCAAATTCACTTTGCAGCGTTACCGGCATGTCCGGTTTTTAGCATGGATTGTGAAAAACTCCTGATGGCTTTTTATCATTTCATCGCCCATGGCAGTCATATCCACGGAAGGCTTTTCTTTTGTAACCCGGGCGATTGCGGACATGCCCTCGAGCAACACGAATAATTTATAGGCCAGCTCATCCGGTTTTCGCGAAACGGTATCTTTTGTCAAGGCTCTATCACTTTTAATTGTTGGCGTTATAGGAAAAAACCTGATTCTACCTGAAACTGTCGATAAATTATGGACAGGAAGAACGAATGGCTTTTTCTTTTAAATTCAATAAAATACATGATCACCAACAGTTAACGATGAAAGAGCCTTTGTCAAAGCACACAAGACATCCAGTTTCCAACGCTTGAACCGGGTGCAGGAATCCTCAATGGCGCGATCTTTACCAGAAAATTCTCCCATTGCATTGACAGCCAGACAGCCAGACAGCCAGACAGCCAGACAGCCATGAAAACCAGCATCCCCGAACCACTGTTTGGCGTCTTCAAAAATGATCAAAATCTTTTCCCGGCTGGTTTTATCCTGCCGCGCCAAAATCTGGACCCCCCATGCATCGCTGGATTCCAGCAAAATCGCTGTACTTCCATGACCCTGATGGACATGAAGTTGAGCTTTGCGCCAGAATATCTCTCGCGGAACCGCGGAACACTAAGACAAAACAATCTCGCTAGCGACAAATGATTTGCTTTAAAAATCCTACCGGGATCGCAACGCCCGAGACCAGCCTCTATTCCCGCGCTTGTGCTCAACGGTAAAACGATACCCTGCAAGTTTGACAGGATAGCAGGGCATCGGTATTACTGTGACGTTACAGCGCGCCTAGGAAAGCGACAAGATCGTCCACTTCGGCCGCAGTTAATCCAATGCCAAAGCGGTTGTTATAAAACTCAACGACGGCCTGCAAATCTGCGGCAGAACCATCATGGAAATAAGGCGGTCTTGAGGCTACTGCCCTTAGTGTAGGCCCTTTGAAACGCCCGATATCTTTCCATCTTCCGGTTATTAAGGCACGCCCCGGATCCGTTGTTTTGACGATATCACCCGTACTTTTATTTTGTAATGTGTACAGGGGCATATCTGGCGTGCGGCGTGATTCGTCAGCAATACCTATATCCAGGGGCATCGGAATTGAATGGTTGCCCGCGTTGGGGGTATTATGGCAAGTAGTACAAGTACCGGGAAGCACAGGAATATTCAGATCATCATTAATTCCCTTAACACCGCTGATTTGAATCGGTTTTGTGTTAAACAGGATCTGGCCTCTTGCAATGGCACCGCGCGCTTTGTTACGACTATCATTCGTGGAAACATAACGCTCCCAGTCTTTGTAAAGCGTCATGACCTCTGGATTAAAGGGCTTGCGGGTCCGGTAATCGCCATCAAGCGTATCGTTAATTCCAAAGTAATATTTTTGATCTTCAAGTTCTTTAGCACCGCCGTCTGCGCTGGATGAAGTCAGATCACCCGCAGCATTGTCATAGACCTGGGCTGTGAATAAACCAAATTCAAAATCCACGATGGCTTCGCGTTCTTCATCCGTTAATTCATTAAGCGCCTCTGCATGCCCCAGTGTAGCATGGTTGGCCTGCGTCCCCAGATCGAACGTTATCGGCGAAAAACAGGTCGTGGTATTAAACAGACAATCTTTGGAATTTGGATCAAGCGTTGTTTCACGGCCATCCCACATGACGGTGTTCAGGAATTTAAGATTGGTTGTCGGCATCGGGCGGCGGAATAATGACAGCTCGGCCTCGCTGGCAAAACCGTAGGGATCGTCTGCATCGATCAATACGAATTCCGCATCGGCCGGAATACCTATGCCTACACGGATATTTGCTTTATTGAGCAGCATGCTGTAAGCGGCACGGCGATTCTCGACTGTGGAAACATCGGCGTTCGGCGAGTTCGCGCCGTCAACCAGCCGGAAAAGCGGATCCAGTCCATCCGTTTGATCAAATATCCGTTGCACGCTTTCTGGCGTGATTGTCCAGCCATCAGTAGGTGCATGACATGTTACGCAACTTCTGCCATTTGTACCCAGGCTTTTGAAAAACGGGTTTTTCAGATCAATGAAACCCGCAGTGCTAATCGTTTCATCATAGCCATGACTGTTCGCTGCACGGAATCCATCCGGAAGCATATCACTATGACTATCGATCAAATCAATGTCTCCAGAATTATTGCTGGAAAAAATAGGGGCTGAATGCAGTATGAATACGGCTGACGCCATTAAAATTAATAAAAATTGCTTTAAAAACATTTAATCTCCTTTTTTGTGTAAAAACCCAAGGCTTAAACACTGATAATTACTTTTAAGTGATTCATGCGGCGCTAAGCAGATAGCACTCAACAGCCGCAAAATTGGTCTGCAACGAATTATCTCGTCATCGTGTAATGAAAAATTGCAGATCAATTGCTTGCCTTGCGGTAAATTCCCAATAAAGGAAAAATAGTTCACATCGCACAGAAATTAATCAAATTTTTTGATTTGAAGCATCCTTCCTGTGAATACAGTTTATTTCTGAAATGAAAAGCATGATCCGGCGCAAGTATTACAGGATAGACAAATGATGCGTCAGGCCTGCGTGCTACGGGTTAACAGGCTATTGAAAACGTTTAAACATTTTCGGGACAGCCATGCAACGCAGATAGTTTTTCAACGTCCAGTTAACGGAATAGTATTGATTGAATATAATATATTCCAATACATGCTTTGTGCATCTGGAAAATGTTGACTATTAACGCAACGACGTCATAACCTGGATCGTCATTCCTGATTTGAGCGCATAAAAATAATTCATCGGTAAATTATCATGATCTATACCCAGAAAAGCCCCGCTCTCTTGATCATCGGTTTATCACTGCTTGCTATCTGGTATTCTGCGAACACCGGTTTGTTGAATACCTTGCTGGAGCACCTGGCTTCCGGTAAAGCGTATCCATACCAGGATGAGCTCAATACACTGCCGTTATATTTCGGCACGTTCGCCGTCATCACAGGGTGCTGGCATTGGTTCGGCGTCCATAAAGAAGGTCATCTGGATTACTATTCATCCACAATTGCCGGCGGCATGCTGATTCTCTTCATCACCATGCTGATACGCTGGTTTATTGCACCAGAGATCGCGGTTATCAGTGCCCACCTTGGCGAAATCGGCAACACAGGAAAATATCTACACGATCTTCTCGGGCTCAATTATGTCGTCCTGGGCATTGTGACCGGCATCGTCATCGTCAACGTATTCAGCATACCGGAATGGGCCAAAAACGGCGTGCGTTTATCCCGCCTAGGGCTCAAGACGGGCGTGATTCTTCTCGGCGCACTCTACAGCGCAGCGGAACTAAAAAATCTTGGCGGGCTTTCCATTATCATGATCGGTTTTTTTGTACTGGGCTCGGTCGGCATCGTTTTGTGGATAGGGTCGCGGCGCAAGATTTCCAATTCAATGGGTGGTGTCCTGTCAGCCGGCATGGGTGTATGCGGTGTGTCCGCTACCGTCGCTGTCGCCCCTGTCGTTCAAGCAAAACCTGTGGAAATCGCTTATACGATTGGCACCATTTTACTTTGGGGCGTCGGCTGCATGTTCCTGTTCCCGATCATCGGCCATTTGCTGGATATGAGTTATGTACAATTTGGCGCATGGGCGGGCACCGGTATTCTAAATTCAGCACAGGTCGCGGGCGCAGCGCTGGCATTCCAACCCGACGGCATCGAAACCCTGATGGTTGCCGAAATATTCAATATCACCCGGGTGCTGATTTTACCGGTTATCGTACTTTGGCTGGCCGTCTGGTATGTCAAAAAAGAAGGGACTGCAGCAACAACCCAGATGAATATCGGCCACATTGTTATTACAAAATTTCCGGTTTTTGTGCTGGGGTTTATCCTGATGTTCGCGCTGTCAACCACAGGCATTTTTGCACCGGCAAGTCATTATCAGGGCAAGTATTTTGGCAATACGCCCGAACAGGGTTTTCAACAGGAAAACCTTTTAAAGCCCGAACAAATCCAGTTTATCCGCGCACAAGCCAGCAATATAGCACAGGAAGATCTCCTGTCGGCACTGGCACGGTTAGTCGAAAACGGGAAAATTATGTCCATTGACGATGATAATTCAATCAGGCGCATCATCAATGCGCAGATCTTATCTGACGAAGCCAATGCAATCCTGACTGCAGCCCATAAGGCTGTACGGCACACCGCCCAGAAAATAGAAGCATTCCGGCAGTGGATTACCTGGTTGTTTGCATTTGGCCTGGTAGGTCTTGGTATGCAAATTACGGTAAGTTCCATGAAACAGGCCGGCGGTGAACCCGCCATTATTGGCGGCATAGTGGGTTTTATCAAAGCGGCCTTATCACTGATCGTGGTCATGCTGCTCATTAGCGAAACCGTGTAAAAACAAAATATACGTCAAGGAGACACCATGCAGAATAAAGAGATAAAAACCTTTGAACGTGGATCGGCATTATCAATTTTTGGCAGCGATCGCAAGGAAGATGTCGTCGCGCTCATTCTGGCATTTATTCTGGCTATGACGATCTACTTCATCTATTGAGGCTAATGCGCCTTGACTTCAGAATCCGCGGACTGCAATCCTTTCAGACATATTTTGCTTGCCAGTCATGGCACAACCGGTGCCATCGCTGCTGAAAACATGGCCTTGCACGTTTGCGCGAAAGCAGGAACAATCGACCATCTCATCGTCGTGCCCGAATTCTGGCGGGATATGACAGGTGATGACTGGCTCAATAATGGCATAACCCGTGATCAGTTTCGCGAGTATCTGCACACAGACTTAGGCCAGGAAGTCGATCAGCACTGTGATCGTCTGAGCCGGAAGGTTGCAGCGCATGCATTAAACTACAATCGGGTCGTTTTATTTGGAAGACCGGACAAAGTCTTGCTGCAATACGCAAAAACAAAACGATATGACTTGCTGGTCGTCGGCTCGCCACGCCCGGGCGGTTTGCCTGGCATAGCCGGATTGCGCTCCACCATGCTGACTAAGAAACTGACGCATGTCATACAAACTGCTTTGCTGATTGTACCGTATCCAAAAGAAAGTGAGGCTACAGATGTCAGTTCGGAAAAGATCGACTAGACCCAATGCATTGAACCAGCCGGACGGTCAGGATGCTGCATGGGCTATTCTCCATACGCCGCTGAGCACAGAAGAACTTAAATTGTTCTGTCAGGATATTGAGCGCTTGTTTCGCATTAACCCCTTGCTTAATTTCAGGAAGTGGCAACAAATCGGGCCAGACCGGTATTATTTTTCCGGCCAAAACATCAGCCAGAAACCACCGTTTGATTTCGAACTGATTTTTACAGTCAAACAACTGCCAGAAGGCATTCAGATTGAATATGAGCAGGGGCTGAAAAATCGTACAACGTTTATTATTGAACCGTTTAATCATCAGTCAAAATTGACAATCACCGATTTTTATGACGGCCTGCCTGAGACCGAACGGAAACTGCAATTGCATCAGGTCGACAAAAGCATCACCGCCTGGGCAAACGATTTACAACGCTATTTGACCGGCTGGAAGAAATGGTCACGCTATCGATTATGGCGCTGTTATATGCACCATGTCTGGCAACCGATGAAGCCCATGGGCCGGCGGATTACTGCGATCCTGTTCTGGGTGGCGTTCTTTGAACTGCTTCTGATCTTGCTGGGTGCAGGCGTTTATTATTTGGAATATACTGAGTAAAGTTTCAAGCAACCAATAGCATTTCAACGCGGAAAAACGCTTGCAAAACCAAACCCCTTTTCATTTTCCATGTGTTTGTGTGAAAAACCAACAAACAAACGATTGAACACACTCGTTATGTTTTACAGGTGAAATATTGACTCCTCGGTATTCGATAGTGCTTCGGCACTTAGAAGAATAACTTCGATTTCTTCAATAATTTCTTCCTGACGCACTCTGTTGAAGTGCTGATGTAATTGCGCATCGTTTTTTTCCAGGCGGCGAATGGCGTTTTCCATATGTTCCAGCCGCATATGATTTTCCATCATTAATGATGTATAAAAAACCTGGTGCAGTGCAGCGTAAAGATAGTGGTCAGTTAATTGCGCCAGAAACTCTACCGGTTTTACATTCAGAACAGGCGGATAGGCAAAATCGGATTTCTTCTGCGGCGGCGCAAGCGGCAGCAATTGCCGCAGATTTACAGTTTCTTTTTCATAATCATGATACACCGCGCTGATTTGACCGATCTTTTCAAGCGTCAAGCGCTGATGTAACTGATTGAGAATCTCTGCCAAATGCAATAACGTGACCTGAATTTCATCGGCAACGCCATGTCCGTTGATGCAGGCCACGACACGCTGATCATCCTGAAACTTGTCATGTAACCGGCTGCCGACGATGAGCAGCAGTGTGTTTTCCTGTTGTTCGCAAGTTTGCACAAACTCAAATAATGCCTTGTTAAAGTCACCGCAAAAACCGCGTTCAGATCCGATAACAATCCACAGTTGCTGCGACGCTGCCGGCAATGTTTGCGGATGCGGATGAAAGCTTAAAAAATCCTGCGACACCGATTCAATACTGGAAACAACACGCTGTTGCGTGGACAGAAAAACATCGAGCTTGCGTATTTCCAGTAGCGCCAGGTTTTTCATGGCGTTCAGGATGCCTTTTATTTCATCCAGCGTGGTGATTCGCTTTTTTATTTCATGCCGCTTGCTCATCGCTTTGCTGTTTTAACCAGGCATTGACCAGTCTTTTCCATTGATCGCGTCCTTCATCAATATTCAAATCGGCATTGGCAACCTGCTCTTGCAAGTGCGCCAAAAGTGTTTTGATCTGTTCCAGTTCCACCGTATCGAACAACCCTTCGTTATAGGCCACCAACCAGGCCATCTGAAATTCGATCGTAACGGGGGATAACGATTCCTGTTTGAGTATTTCCCGTAAAATTTTTCCGCGGCGTATCCGTGCTTCCATGCTTTTATCCAGTTTTGATCCAAAACGTGTAAACACTTCGAGCTCAAGAAACTGCAGGTAATCCAGTTTCATACGTCCGGCTTCTTTTTTGATGACCGGGTGTTGCGCTTTGCCGCCGATACGGGAAACTGAGCGGGTTACATCGATCGCAGGCAAAAAACCGCGCACAAAAAGCTGGTGATCCACATAGATTTGACCATCGGTAATCGAAATCAGATTGGTTGGAATATAAGCGGCGATTTCCCCCTGTTCTGTTTCTATAATGGGCAGTGCCGTCATACTGCCACCGCCCTGACGGGCGGAAAGATGGGTGGAGCGTTCCAGCAAACGTGAATGCAGATAAAAAATATCGCCGGGATAGGCTTCGCGACCCGGAGGTCTGCGCAACAGGAGTGATAATTCGCGGTAACTGCGCGCGTGCATGCTTAAGTCGTCGTAAACAATCAGGGTATCGCGGCCCTGGGCCATCCAGGCCTCGGCGACGGCACATCCTGCAAATGGCGCCAGATATTTAAGACCAGGCATGGCATTAGCCTCCGCCACAACCAGGACGGTATAGTCCAACGCCCCTGCACGGCGTAACGTTTCAATTGTATAAACAACAGCAGAACGCTTCTGGCCTATCATGACATAAACGCAGTAAACCGCTTTTCCCCGCTGGTTAATCACCGTATCGATCGCCAGCGTACTTTTTCCACATCCATTATCACCGATAATCAACTGCCGCTGGCCTTTGCCAATCGGGATCAGTGTATCGATAATTTTATTGCCGGTATAGACCGGTTGCGATACAAAATCACGCGCAATGATGGGCGGTGAATGCATATCCAGAAAACGGAATGTATCGTAAGACAATAAGCCTGCACCATCGAGCGGTCTGCTCAGTGGATCGATCACTCGCCCGAACAGAACATCTCCGGTGCCGATGCGCAGACGGCTCCCTGTCAGAAAAACGGGTGTGCCGGCGGTTAGTTGTGCGGTCTGCTCCAGCAGTATTGCGCCCACATGGTTACGCCCAAGATGGAAAACCTGCGCTCTGCTGCCATCTTCCAGATGAACCATTTCGTCCATACAGGCCGACGGCAAGCCACTAATCCAGGCGATGCCGTCACCGACTGAAATGACCGTGCCCTGCTCAGACATGCGCAGCCGATATTGATAACGGGATAACCGGGCTGCCTGTTTGCGCAATGGCGAATCGGGTGGTAAAACGGTTGTCATGACATTATTCTTCTTGTTCTGCCTGTGCCAGAGGTTTGCTGAAGAATTTTAGTTCGTCGCGTAAATTGGCATGCAAGACCCACGGACCGATGGTCATATGAATTCCGGCCAATAATGTCTCATCACATTGAAATTCAATCGCTGTTTTCTTATTGACCAGCCCGGACAACGCATCGGACAACGCTTCCCGGTGCCTATCGGCTAAAGGAAACGCACTTTGCACGATAATCTGTGCGGCTGGTGCGGCGGCAGCCTCGGCGATTGCGCGTTTGTCTGCTTCGTTCAGACTGGACAAGTCCTCAATTAGAAGCTCAAACAAATGTGTTTCCAGTTCGGGGGTCGCCACCCGGGTCAACAGTTTGCTGGCAAATGCGACACCCTGCGCGATGGCTTTTTCCTCAATCATTTTTTCATAATCACATCGACAGCGTTCATCCAGAATTCGGCGCCGCTCGGTTTCCTCGTCAATTTTTTGCGTGATTTCCGCCAGTTTGCGTTCGCGTAACTCGGCCAGTTCAGCCACCAACTGCGCATGGGCAGTTTCTTTTTCATTTTCCCACTCGACCAGAAACTGTTCGTTTTTTTGTTTAAGCGCTTTGGCTTCTTCCTCGATGCGTTTGGCATCCGCTAAGGCCTGATCGATACCAGTACGGCGCTCGTCGATAATGTCCAATACTGGTTGATACAAAAACCGCTTTAAGATCCAGATAAGGATCAGAAAATTGATAATCTCAAGTAGAAAGGTGGTCCAGTCGAAATCCACGCGCCGTTTCCGTTTAGTGATCGATGTTAATAATTCTTATTGAACAAGATATTCCAGCAAGGGATTGCGGAACAAGATAATCAATACAATGACAAGCACATAAATAGCCAGCGATTCAATCATGGCCAGACCGATAAATAACGTGCGCATGACTGATTTTTCCGCCTCGGGCTGACGCGCCAGTGCATCAAGCGCCTGACTGATTGCGCGTCCCATGGCCAGCGCCGGAAACATCATGCCGATTGCGACAGCCAGCGCAGCGCATACAGTCGATAAAATTGTAAACCAGGTCATGTCGCTCATAGCTGTTTTCCTTTTTCACTTTGCTGAGATTGCATCGCGCCAGCAACATAAATCAATGCCAGCATTCCGAAAATATATGCCTGAACCAATGCTTCAACGATATGCAACATCAATAAGGGTATTGGCACCAGTAGGCCCGCCACCAGTAAAACCAGCAACGCCACCAGTTCCAGACTCATGATATTACCAAACAGGCGTACAGCCAAAGCGATTGTTCTTGTTACTTCACTGATCAAATGAAATGGCAGTAATAGCGGCGTGGGGCTCAGGTAATGCTTAAAGTAACGCATGCCGCTTTGGCGAATACCAAACCAGTGTACGGACAAAAAAACCAGAATGGCCAGACCTGCGGTCACTGACAGATTTCCCGTCGGCGAATGCAATTGTGGGATCAGGCCGGTCAGATTGGCAATTACAATATAAATCCAGAGTGTGGCGATAAAAGGCAAGAGTTGTCGCGCCTGTCCGGGCAACACTGCCGCTATGCCGGCTTCCATGGTTGAGACAATGCCTTCGAGTGCTGTTTGCAGCGAACCGGGTTTCAGGGACAGGCTGCGCGTTACAAACCAGCTCAATACGCCCAACACCAGCATAATTCCCCATGTGGTAATTACAATGGCGGTGATTCCTATTGGGCCGATATAAAATACGATTGCGTTTTCTTCCATTAGTCATGCTCCCGCACGAACAGATAGACATTGATAAAGCCTATAACGAGGCCCACAACCAGCAAACCGATAGTCCAGTGTATTGAATAGTCGTCAGTCTGGTCGTCCAGCCAGTTACCCAGATATAAGCCCGCGATAACCGGTAAAACAAACAGCAGCGAAAGCGTTCCCATAAATATCGATTGCGCAAGCAGTGTAGGACGCTCCGCTTCAGCTTTCCGCATGCGTTTAATTTGTTTTTCAACAGACTTGCGTAACTGCTTATCATCCATTACAGTCTCCATCGCAGATAACTGTTATAAGTGAATCCCGCTTCTCTGCATCTGCCACAATCGTCGAAACATTTCCTGCTCCAGATGACTCAGGCTTTCTTTGATTTCTCGCAATGACTCCTCTTCCGTCAGCAATTGCTGCATTAATCCAGTGCTGATTCGCTGATAATCGCTGTCACAAAGAAAACGGCGTGAACTGATATACAGATTGTTATTCAGAAAATAAAGGATACCGCCGGGAAATGCAAGATAATACCAGTCGCCGCTTTGTGTTTGGTAACGCGCCAGACCATAATTGAGCGCAGTCATCATACGCGCATGTCCGGCAAGAATTCCAAAACTGCCTGAAGAATCCGCACCGATAAAACTGGTTACATGTTCAACCGGAATATATTGTGTCGCACTTTGCATGTGTAATGTAAATGTTTTCATGCCACTGCATCCATGGTGCCACGCATATAGCAGCGTTCTTCCGGCACGGAATCGTAATCCCCCCGCAAAAATGCTTCGCAATCTGTCAATGTTTGTTCAAGTTTAACTGAAACACCCTGAATGCCACTAGAGGAACTCATGACATGAAATGGTTGTGTCAGATAACGTTGCAGTTTTCGCGCCCGCATGACAATGCGCTGATCTTTTTCCGATAAAGCTTCCATTCCCAGCATGGCAATCATATCCTCAAGCTCCTGATAACGCGCCAAATGCTCGCGCACGCGTTCCGCCACGCCATAGTGCCGATCGCCGAGGAATACGCGATCCATCATTTTGCTGGAAGATTGCAGCGGATCGACGGTTGGGTAAATGCCCTTGGCGGCCTGCGTACGCGAGAGAATTACGGTGGTGTCGAGATGGGACAAAATTGTGCTGACAGCGGGATCAGTCATGTCATCCGCAGGGACGTAAACGGCCTCCACGGCAGTGATATTGCCGCTGCGGGTGGAAATAATGCGTTCCTGTAATTCAGCGACTTCGCTCATCAGCGTGGGTTGATAACCGACTGTTGCCGGCATGCGTCCAAGCAATCCCGAGATTTCACTTCCGGCCTGCACAAAACGAAAAACATTGTCCATAAGCAGCAAAACTTCTTTGTGCATGGAATCCCGCAGATACTCGGCATACGTCAATGCGGACAATCCCACTCGAAACCGCACGCCCGGCGATTCATCCATTTGTCCATACAGCATTAATGTTTGCGGCATCACGCCCGCTTCACGCATTTCGTGCCAGAGCTCATGCCCTTCACGGATACGCTCGCCGACACCGGCAAAAACAGAAACCCCCTGATGAAGATGGACGATTGCATGCATGAATTCCATAATCAATACGGTTTTGCCGACGCCTGCGCCGCCAAACAAACCTGTCTTGCCACCCTTGATAAATGGACATAACAAATCAATGACCTTGATTCCGGATTCAAGAATACCCGTTGCAGGCACGGTTTCAGAAAGCTGGGCTGGCGGCGCTATAATGTTGCGCATTTCTGTTGTTTCAAGTGGGAGCTGGCCATCGAGCGGCGCGCCAAACATGTCCAGCATCCGGTTGAGGCAATCCGGCGTGACCGGAATTCGTAGCGGCCCGCCGCTATCAAACATGGTTATCCCGCGTTTTAGCCCACCCGTCGAATGCAGCGCGATTGCGCGTACCCGTTTCGCGTCTAAGTGACGGTATACTTCAAACAAATAGTTCTGATGATCTGCGGTGCAGAACAATGCCTGGTGCAACGGCGGCAAGCGGTCGCAAATCACATCGATCACCGGTCCGTGAATTTCTTCAATCAAACCGATCGGGTCATTCGCAGACTCAATTGCGTGCACCATTTGTTCCATGAAGTGAGTTTCCTCAATAGTGGGCTGTAAAACCGGGTTATACCTTAAACGAATTGCTGCATGTAAACAAGATGCCAGGATTGCGCCGCCTGATATTTTTCTTTAAGCGGGATATCGTATAATCAATGGTTATGACTAATTCTTGCTTAATATGATGCTTCAAAGCTGGCGTACTTTTTTACAAGATTCTAATGCTGTGATTGAAAACGATCAGGTTGTTCATTTTGATGACCGCCTGGCGGAATTAAAACGCGTACAAAATGAAGCGATACTGGTTGATTTATCTCATTATGGGTTGCTGCGTTTCTCAGGGGAAGACGCGCAAACGTTTCTGCAGAACCAGTTAAGCTGCGATGTCAGAGAAGTGACCGCAAACCAGGGGAAATATGGCAGCTACTGCACACCCAAAGGACGGGTGCTGGCCAGTTTTATTCTATGGCAAAAAGATGATGCGTGGATAATGCAGTTACCGGCCAGTCTGTGTGCAGGCATGCAAAAAAAGCTGTCAATGTTTATTTTGCGCGCCAAAGTTAACATTACTGACAGTAGCAATCAATGGGTACGCATGGGTATTGCCGGTAAAGCAGCTTGCCAACACCTGCAGGAAGCCCTGGAAATTTCACTCGAGGAATGCGCTCAATTGCGCATAATACATACTTCGGACGCCAGTATTCTTTGCCATGCGCCGGATCGGATAGAGCTTATTACCCTAGAAGCATCTGCCCAAAAACTATGGCAATTGTTAAGCAAAAGTGCTTGTCCTGCCGGAACCGGTTGCTGGAACTGGCTGGAAATAAACGAAGGCATACCGGCTATTACGGTTGAGACCCAGGAACAGTTTTTGCCACAGATGATTAATCTGGATTTGACCGGTGGCGTTAGTTTTAAAAAAGGATGTTATCCGGGGCAGGAAATCGTTGCGCGCACCCAGCATCTCGGTCAACTCAAACGCAGAATGTATCTGGCGAATATTGAGACAAGTGATCCGGTTTCGGCTGGCGATGACGTGTTTGGCACGGATACCGAAAATCAGTCTTGCGGTAAAATTGTCAATGCTGCGGCGTCGCCGGATGGTGGATTTGATGTGCTTGCTGTCATTCAAATCAGCAGTGTTGACGCCGGAAAATTGTATCTAAAATATCCCGATGGACCCGAATTGCACATCCGCAGATTGCCATATTCATTGAAATAGCGAATCAGCCTTTCCGTTCTTTTATATCGGTGCTAAAAGGTATACATTATTCTGCCATAAACGCTGCGCGGGATTTGTGACGGGATGCCATCAGTGGAATCAAATTCCTGATGCGTTTTATTGGTAATATTTTGCCCGACAACGGCAAGTTCCAGCTTGCGTGACGGCTGCCATGCCAATCTCAAGTCAAGACGAGCTTGTGTTTGTATGTTACGCCCAGCCAAGTTGTCGGTATAATAAAAATTACTGTTCAACTCCAAATTATAAGGCAGCTGAATATTTGAACGCACCGAGAATTGGTGACGCGGATCTGAATTCTCAAGAATGAATAACCGCTCCAGGTCGGCCGTGCTGTTTTTGACATAGCGCCCGTCCAATTTGAACCAGGTATAACTTGATGCGAGTTGCCAGAAAGAGGCAACCTGCCATTTTGCCATGACTTCGGCACCATAGGTATTTGCTTTTGCCAGATTGTCTACCGTGCTGAGAAACAGCAAATGCGGCAAGGGCATGGCTTCAAAAACCGGCCCGCTTCTCTCGCTTGTCCCCAGGTCGTCATAGAGATTAAAAAACAACGCGGTGTCCACCGAAAAATGACGTGTCAACAGACTACGGTAACCCACTTCGAATGCATTGACATTTTCAGACCGGAATTTTCGGTCGCCAAAGATACCAAATAATAGTGGCAGAGAATTCGGGGTATCGCTCGGCAAGGCCAGGAAATTAATGCGGATATCATCGTTGGAACGTGAAGGAACACGTACCGCCCGGGAAAACGCTGCCCAGACAGAGTGCTGTTCATTGATTTCGAACAATAACCGCGCATTCGGTTGATATTCGAATCCAGTAAAGTCATTGTGCTCGATTTTAGTGCCAGCGGTAAAACGCAGTTTCTGCGTCAATTGTATTTCATCCTGTATAAATGCGTTAAATGTTTTGTAATGACGGTTTGACGGGTTGAAGGAAACCACGAAATCATTGCCCAGTTCATCGAGAACACTGCGGTAACCAATTCCCCAGACGACATCATGACTATTGAACAAACGGCGCTGGTTCTGAATTTCGAGATCTACAGTATGCACCAGGTTGGTGCTGTCCAAGGCCTCGCGCTTGAAGTAGTCATAATAGGCTTGAACACGCCATTTATTATCATCCGAAACATATTTATTCCAGAGAAAGACCAGATTTCCGGTCTGATAATTAATGGTGTCTCTGAGAACGAGCGGTGCTGGCGGTGTTAATGAAGTCGAAGTGCCCAGTTGGTCGGCCGTGCCGACAGTATACCCACCTTGCAACATCCAGTCGCTGTTGTTCGTCGAAATACCATCAATACGGAAGCCTGTATTCAGGTTGCGCCATTGATCATTGGCCGGCCCTAAATTTGATTGTTCACTTAGTTGATCGTAGTTTTCATGGTGACGGCCCTTGGCATAGAGCCGGAAGCTGGTGTTGTCATTGATTTTACCGCCGACGCGTGCAGTCAGGTTTCGTTCCAGAGAACCACCTATAAAGGCGACAGTTGTACCCTGCGTATCGCGTGCATTTTTGGTAATAATATTGATGACACCATTGACTGCATTTGCGCCCCATAAAGTGCCACCGGGTCCGCGAACAATTTCGATACGCTCTATGTCTTCCAGCACCATATCGTGCATGTTCCAATAAACACCCGAAAATAACGGTGTGTAGATTGTTCTGCCATCGACCATGACCAGTGTTTTTTGGGCAAAGCGGTTATTAAAGCCACGAATCGTAACAGCCCACTTGTTTGCATCAATCTGGGCGACCTGTACACCCGGCACGCCGCGGAAAATGTCGGGTAACGTCGTTGCGCCTGAACGGCGTATATCGTCCTGGGAAATGACGTGAATGGCTGAAGCCGACTTTAAAACAGATTGTGGTTTTTTACTCGTCGAAATAACTTTGACATTCAGCAGTTCCTCAAGGTCAATCGCGTAGATATCCTCACGCTTGTTTTGCGCTACCGTCGATTTTGATAGCAGTAACGACAAGAAAAAGAAGAAAAAAACGAATGTACAACACCGGTGTTGCGTCATTACAATCGGAATATAATCATTAAAACTGTTGTTTTACTTAAATTGTCGGGAATTTACCGGGATGATAGCGTTCTAATCAAACGCAAATGATTGTAAATGATATTTTTATATTAACCAATATAAAAATACCGCCTGTCTGGACAGCAGTTTGGGTGTAACTTTGTTTTTTAAACCATTCTTGTTTTTGATTAGTCCAATAACAAAAAAGTCCAGCATAATATGTTAGTTCATCAATACGCCGACTGATTCACTTTTGATTTCCCTGGTTATCAAATGCTTTTGGCTATCATTAATATGATAGTATTTACCGTGTATAAAATTTAATATTAAGCGGTTTGTTGTAGCGAAATTGCAATGGGTATTCAACATTACTGCGATTGATGGCGCACAAAACACTTAATTAATAAATTCGTTAAAAAATATGGTGTTTAGTTCAGAATAGTGGCGCATTTCTCTTTCATCATCCATCATTAAGCATGATAAAAGTGGTAAATATTTTGCGGATACTGATGATCCTGAGCATCGTCTTGCTCAGCCAGAACATAAAAGGCGAATCGCTGCCAGAATACCGTTTAAAAGCCGCTTTTGTATATAATTTTATCGCCTATACCGAGTGGCCTGTCGATCTCGGTTCAAGTGTCAATCTTTGTTTGATAGGTAATCATCCTTTTGGTGAGGAAATTGATTCACTGGACGGGCGTCATGTGAATCAATATCATGTTGCCGTGAAAATCAAAGCACTATCCGACAGTTTGCAAGATTGTGAAGTGGTTTTCGTCTCCAGTGATGCGATCAGATATTTACCAAAAATTCTTCAGAAACTCAACGACAATCCGGTATTGACCATTGCCGATACAGAAAGTGCAATTGACCGGGGAGTTATGCTGAACATGAAAATTGCGCATCAAAAGTTATTTTTTGAAGCAAACCAAAAGAGTGCGCGGAATGCTGGCCTGATGTTGAGCGCCAAGCTGCTCCGTCTGGCAACCAGGGTCTATCAATGAACAATGGAAATAGTTCAGAAAAAGTTGCTCAGTCAACATTGAATGCGCGTTTGCTGCGTATTGCGCGGATGACGTTAGGCATTACGCTGATTATTGTTGCGTTCGTGCTTGTTATTGGCAATTTTACACTCAGCCTTTTGTCATTGATTAATTCAAACGAATCCAGGGCAGCAGCTTTTGCTGAAAATTTGGCGGCCTCACTCGTATTTGATGATCCTAGGTCTGCCCAGGAATTGCTCAATTCATTAGCAAGCTCAGATGATGTGTCTGTGGCGATTGTATTTACACAGGAACACCGGAAATTTGCCAGCTTTCAAACCAGACGGGCTTTGTCTCCCGATATTTTTAAGTTGCCGGATCGGGATCTGAAAATCACCCTGCATCATATTAAGTTGGTGCAACCCATTCTTTTCCAGCAGGAAAAATACGGTTACTTTTATTTGGTTACGAGCTTGTCCGCGATTTACTGGCAAACCGCATGGCTTACATTTATTATTTTTATTACCGCAGTAGTTGCCATGACGATCAGCCATTTAATGTTGTACCGGTTGAATACGGCTGTATTAGTTCCATTAACTAAATTAATCAATTTGATTACACAGGTTTCCGATAAAACCGATTTTAATATCCGCGCTGATCAAAGTTGCATTGTGGAACTGAATACACTGGCCAATGGGTTTAACCATATGCTGGAACAAATTGGGCAGCGCGATAAACGCCTGGCTGGACAAAGAGAATTGCTTGAAATTGAGGTTGCGGCACGGACAGCGGAATTAGTCACGGCCAAGGAAGCAGCCGAAGCGGCCAGTTCTGCGAAAAGTGAATTTCTCGCAACCATGAGCCATGAGATCCGCACACCGTTGAATGGTGTGCTTGGAATGAATGAACTGCTGTTAAACAGTGAACTAAATCCACAGCAAAGAGTATGGGCTGAGTCCGTACAGTTATCCGGCCATCATTTGCTTGGTGTTATTAATGACATACTCGATTTTTCAAAAATTGAGTCGGGCTACATGCTGTTGGAATCGGTCGATTTTGATCTGGTAAATCTTGTTGAAGAAGCCGTGGCCATGTTCTCACAACAGGCCAGAGACAAAGATTTGGAGTTGGCGGTGCAATTCTTGCCGCCTAATACTTCCATCAATTTGCAGGGTGATCCGTTCAGATTACGGCAAATTGTCATAAATCTCATCAATAATGCAATTAAATTCACCAAGAAAGGGGAAGTTGTCGTTCGGACGAAAATCCTGGGGGAAACCGAAAAACAATTCAAAATTCAGTTATGCATAGAAGATACGGGTATTGGTATCGCGCCCCAGGCAATCAATAAAATTTTTGAGCATTTTTCTCAAGCAGATGCCAGAACAACACGTCAGTATGGTGGAACAGGACTTGGTCTGGCGATATGCAAACTGCTAATTGAGTTAATGCATGGCCGCATCTGGGTTGACAGTGCGCCAGAAAAAGGGTCGCGTTTTTTTGTTGAACTGGAATTAGACAAAGCTCATAAACCCGTAACCAGTATCGCTGATAATCAAATATTCAAAGATGTATACGTGCTCGTGGTTGACGATAACCGGACCAATCGGGAGATTCTGGTCAATCAGCTGGCAAGCTGGAACATGCAGGTCTTTTGCGCTGCCAGCGGTGCCGAAGCGCTGCACATTATGAAACAGGCCGTCAAAGATAACATTTTTTTCCGGTTGGCCATCCTAGACATGCATATGCCCGGGATGGATGGACTGGAGTTGGCGCGCGCCATTCAATCGGATGCTCAATTTGGTCAGCCAAGCCTGATGATGTTGGCATCGACGGTCACAGACACGCTGAAGAAAAACCAAGAAACCGGCATTGTACGCTATATTCAAAAACCCATCCGGCAAAGCGATCTTTACAATGTGATTGCAACTATTTTGACCGTTGCGCATGCTGATTTACAGGTTAATGACAGGCGTAACGTATCGAAGGAAAATGATTTGCAAGGCATTGTGCTGCTAGCTGAAGACAATCCTGTTAATCAACAGGTTGCGCGCGCCATGCTGCAAAGCATGGGTCTGCAGATGGAGCTTGCGGTCAATGGTCAGGAAGCGTACCAAATGGTGAGAGATAAACATTATGATTTAGTATTTATGGATTGCCAGATGCCGGTTATGGATGGCTATGAGGCAACAAAATTAATTCGGCAATTGACGGGTGAACGCGGTGGTCTTTCGATAGTAGCATTGACAGCCAATGCATTGTCGGATGACCGGCAAAAGTGTCTAGATGTTGGCATGAATGATTTTTTATCGAAGCCTTTTTCACTGGCGCAATTGCGTGCGACACTTGAAAGATGGTTGCCGAACCACGGTAAAGACAATCAAACAGTAACAGAAGTCAATACCGTTGCTGTTGCGCATGATTCATTTCCGGCAGCCGGACGCATGGTGATCAACAGGGAAAAGTTGGCTGTTTTGGGCTCGCTTGAAACTGAAGACGACAAGCAACTATTGAAAAATGTTTTATCGGTTTTCCAGACATCAGCGCCACAAACCATGTCTCAAATCAATCAGGCCGTGCTTGCACAAGATTTTGAGACCATAAAGCGAAACGCGCATTCATTAAAGTCTAGCGCGGGAAGTATCGGCGCGGAGCGGCTGGCTTATTTATGCCAACTGATGGAAACAAGCGCCGCCGAGAAACAGCTCGATACTATACAAAAATTAATCGGTACGCTTCAACATGAATCGGAAATCGTTTTTAAAGAACTCCAACTGATATTGGACAAAATGCAATCAAGTGAAAATGGTTAGAAACGGAAGAAAGTTAATAATCAGTAGACAGGAAAAATAGAGGAAATACATGCGTGAAGTGGTTGTTCTCAGTGGTGTGCGGACGGCAATCGGTGATTATGGCGGCGCATTGAAGGATTGCGCACCTGCCGATCTTGCTGCGCAGGTAGTCAGAGAAGCCGTCAGACGGTCTGCGATCGATCCAGATGAAATCGGGCACGGGGTTTTTGGCAATGTCATACACGGCGAGACGCGTGACATGTATTTGGCGCGTGTTGCCTGTATCAATGGCGGTCTGCCGCAGCATACAGCCGCGCTTACTGTCAATCGTTTGTGCGGCAGCGGTCTGCAGGCAATTATTTCAGCAAGCCAGACTATTCTGCTCAACGATACCGATGTTGCTGTCGCCGGTGGCGCTGAATCCATGAGCCGGGGCGGTTATTTGTTGCCCGCACTGCGTTGGGGGCAACGCATGCAAGACGGCGGAACAGTTGACATGATGGTGGGCGCGTTGACTGATCCTTTTGAATATGTGCATATGGGAGTAACCGCAGAAAATATTGCACAGAAATGGCAGATTAACCGTGAAGAACAGGATGCGTATGCTGTTGAAAGCCATCGTCGCGCCATTCATGCGATTCATCAGGGTTATTTTAAAGATCAAATACTTCCTGTTGTCATTAAAACCCGTAAAGGTGAATTCGTTTTCGATACTGATGAGCATCCGCGCGAGAATGTCAATATGGATGGGCTGTCCAGACTGAACGCTGTCTTCCAGAAGGGAGGCACGGTAACGGCAGGCAATGCATCCGGCATTAACGATTGCGCTGCAGCGGTGGTATTAATGGAAGGGA
Organism: Burkholderiales bacterium; assembly: GCA_024235795.1. GTDB lineage: Bacteria > Pseudomonadota > Gammaproteobacteria > Burkholderiales > Nitrosomonadaceae > Nitrosomonas. Next base: position 506,470 of record JACKLR010000003.1, read on the forward strand.
AAATGGCTGAAAAGTGCAACATGCAGCCAATGGCGCGCCTGGTTTCTTATGGTCATGCAGGCGTGGATCCGCAATATATGGGAATGGGGCCGGTACCCGCGGTACAGAAAGCGCTTGAGCGTACGCACCTCAAAATAAGCGATATCGATGTGATCGAATCCAACGAAGCGTTTGCCGTACAGGCCTGCGCGGTTGCAAAAGAATTGAACTTTGACCCTGCTAAAACAAATCCAAATGGCGGTGCAGTTGCACTTGGACATCCAATCGGCGCTACCGGTACAATACTGACCATCAAGGCGATTTACGAGCTGCATCGTACTGGCGGACGATATGCGCTTGTGACGATGTGCATAGGAGGCGGTCAGGGTATTGCGGCGGTGTTTGAACGGTTATAGTCAATTTTTAAGGGGGTCCGGACAGTGAGATTATTCGTATTATTGGTGTTGCTGGTGTTGCCTCATAGTGGATGGGCTGAAAACGAAAAACAGATAAACCAACTGGAAAGGGCATTAATGCGCGCCCAGCAGGATGCCCAGGCGACACACCAGCAATTTCTTATGATCCAGGAATTACGCCGCAATGAATTACTGGGTTCTCCGCTTGCCGGACTTCCAGGCACAACCGCGCAGAGCACGCCTATTCCGAAATATGAAGAGATGATTCAACGCCAACAGGAAAGAAAAGAGCGTATAGAGCAGTACACTGCTGATCTGGACCAGCTTTACACGCGGTTCCGGGCGCTGGAAGAAGAAAGACAGATGCTCATGGAGCAGATTAATCAGCTGGAACAACAGCCCAATGAATGATTTTATGCCATAAATGCTTCTTAAAATAGAACAATGAAGGCAGTAGATTCGCTTAATTCGGTTAATTCGGTTAACGGGTAAAAGTAAATTGACCCGATATAACTGTGGTTATCCATTTGGAATAACGCATGAACATTAATATTCATCGCGCTCACTCGCGTGGCATCACAGATCTGGGTTGGCTTAACAGCCGCCATACCTATAGCTTTTCGTCATATCAGAATCCAGAAAGAATAAAATTTGGAACGTTGCGCGTCATCAACGATGATGCCGTACAACCCGGTATGGGATTTGCAATGCACTCGCACGAAAACATGGAAATCATTTCCATTCCCCTGAGCGGTGCACTGCAGCATAAAGACAGCATGGGTAATCACCCTGTCATTCAATCAGGCGAAGTGCAAATCATGTCCGCTGGCACGGGCATTTCCCATTCCGAATATAACCATTCAACAACGGAAAATGTCAATTTTCTGCAAATATGGATATTACCAAAAGTATTGAATATTCCGCCGCGTTATGCCCAAAAACGATTTGATCCCGAAAAAAGACAAAACCGGTTCCAGCTGATCGTATCTCCCGATTGCACACAGGATTCAATTTCCATAAACCAGGATGCTTATTTCTCTTTGGCGGAATTTGATGAAGAACGGACGATTAATTATTCACTTCATCGCCAAGACAATGGCGTTTATATATTCGTCATCGCCGGAGCAGTCACGCTTGGCGATATCTGTCTGAATGAGAGAGACGGCGCGGAAATAATGGATTCACCTGCTTTGGAATTACGCGCACAAAAAGGCACACACCTGTTATGCATGGAAATTCCGCTAATCCCTGCGCGTTCATCTTCCCCAAATTGAGCGGTTTCATCAGTCCAGGCGCTGCCTACACGGTCAAAGCCGTCTGATGCGCGTTTTTTCACAAATTCATTTTCTTTAGAAAATCTTTGATCACCTGGCCTAAGCCAGGTTCGCCGACTTCGGCAAATTCATAGCGTGCACGCACGACAGGTTTGTTGATATCGATCAGCGCCTGCAGATCGCAGGGTGTTGCCGAAACGACGACATCTGCATCAGCAGCATTAATGGTATCGCGCAGCGCCTTCAGTTGTGAAGCATGATAACCCACTGCGGGAAGCACTGAACCGATATGAGGATACTTGCTATAGATAGCATTAATTTCATCCACCGCATAACGGCGGGGATCAATGATTTCCTCAGCTTGCGCTGCTATTGCCCCCACATAACCGGCGCCATAAGGCATGCTGCCATGAGTAATTGTCGGCCCGTCTTCGACGACTAGCACGCGTTTGCCACGCACTGCTTCTGGTTCATCGAGTTGAACTGGAGAAGCACCGCGCACAATTTTTGCACCCGGATTGATGTTTTGCGCGTTTTCCGTCACGCACTGTATGTCCGCTTCGGAAGCCGAATTCACTTTACCGACCAGCACAACGTCTGCCATGCGTAATACCGCTTCGCCAGGATGGTGCGTGTTTTCATGACCGGGCCGCAACGGGTCGACCATAACGATATGCAAATCGGGATGAATAAAGGAAAAATCATTATTTCCACCATCCCATAGAATGATATCGGCCTCGACCTCTGCACGTTCCACGATCTCGGCGTAATCGACGCCGGCATAGACAATGTTACCAAGCACCAGATGCGGTTCATATTCTTCACGTTCTTCGATGGTGCATTCAGCGCTGTCCAGATCCGTCTTGCTTTCAAAACGTTGAACAGCCTGACGCTCCAGATCACCATAAGGCATGGGATGGCGAATCACGGCCACTTTCAGGCCATGTTGTTTTAATTGTCTGGACAGCCAACGGGTCGTCTGCGATTTACCGCAACCAGTGCGTACTGCGCACACGGCAATAACAGGTACTTTTGCGGTCAACATGGTGCGTTCAGGACCGAGCATTAAAAAGTCAGCACCAGTCGATAGCACGATTGAGGCTTTATGCATAACAAGCGCGTGACTGATATCACTGTAAGCAAATACGACCTGATTAATGCGCCCGGTTTGACACAAATCCTGTAATTCAGTTTCATCAACAATTGGAATGCCATCGGGGTAATATTTGCCGGCAAGTGAAGCAGGATAGCGGCGTCCGGCGATCTTTGGAATCTGAGTAGCCGTAAACGCGACAACAAGGCTGTCCGGATCATCACGGTATACCTTATTGAAATTATGAAAATCACGACCCGCCGCACCCATAATTACAACGCGAACAGGTTTTCTTACGTTATTTGACATTATTGATTTATTTTCCCTGTGGAGCGCTGAATATTGTTAAGCAGCAATCGCAGCATTGAACTTACTGCAACAGCATGATTCCCAAAGATGAATTCTCAAAGGCAACATTTTGTTTGAAGCACATAATATGCTCTTCCCAATTGGCATTTTTTCTCAAGGAAAACGCGCGTTTATTGCATTATAGTCGCATCGAAGTTCACAATGATCAAAAAATCACAAGTGTACTCGTTTGACTGCAAACCCTGTACAACCATCACCAGGATATGGGATGGTTTAGGAAAGCAGCAGGGTCGCCCTATTTATGTCCGCATGACCTTCGGCATCAATTCGCGAGCTCATGGTCAACGTTGGCAAGGCGTTGTAGGAGATCCGGCAGATTTTTGGCCATTACGATCCTCCACAAAAATATTACGTGAGGTGGTCAATGGTGCTGCGGTGAAGATTAGGAAATAAGAAAGCTGGGCGTTACTGAGTGTCGCGTTCTCCGTTTTCAGTGAATATTAAATCGGTATCACCACACAAATTTTTTAATCTAGTTTTTTAGCAATTTGGCGGTTGCTTAATTCGTCACCAACCCACACGACGACTTTTGAAGCGCCAGCCCCATATCCGAATTCCATAAGTGCGCGTTCTTCAATCTGAGTTAATCCGCCTTCGATCTTTTCAATTGGATGAATCAAGAGGCGAGTAGCTAAATAAAAACCACCTTTCCGTATTTGCGTCAACAGTGATTTCAAACATTGCTCTGCATTTGTAAAATTTCCCATAATTGTTCTCGGGTGCGAAAACTCTGGATTTGCATCTAAATGAAAATTTTTCCCGGTATCAATATCTCTCGCTTGTAGCCGGTTATAGCTCACCTGAACATAAATACGTCTCGTGAGCCTTGATGTTACTTTTGATAATACATTTTGAATTATCTGCCACATAAAATCCACCACAAAATTAAATTAACGAATTAAATTTTTGCTGCCATCCCTTCCAAAAATTTTATTCTGAATCTGGTTAAGACATCAGTTGTCAGGGCAAAATGGCATCATATTTTGCAATAGTGTGCTCATAGACAATCTAAAAATAAAAGATTCTTTATTGTGGCATTTAAGAATTTTTGGAAATGACTGCTATGACATGAGTTGTGATCAGCTGAAAGGCCCGGGCGACTGAATTAAAAATATTTAACAGGGACTACCTCGCTCTCTCAGTAATATTCAGACTAAAGCCATCGCAGTTGATGCCTTGAGAGATTTCTTCGGTCTCAGGATTTTCAAGTGCTCCATGTACTTACCGCAACATTGTTGCGGTAAGTACAGAAACAAGCCGCTCAGAAATTGCTGAGTCCTGCGGGAAAAATCAGGCAACCCGGGATTAATCTTTTCCATGATAATCTTCTGGATTCGATAGCTTTAGTATCACTGCAACCTGCCTGGTTAAAAGTTGTTGCTGAAAATGGTCCAGCCATCGAATAAAGATGATATGCATTGCCTATAAACAGTTTGATACATAACTTCACCCTGATTATTGCAGTACTGAATTTCCTCAGGACTAAGATAGCCATCAAGGGACATTAATTCTTTACAAGCATTACGCCACGTTCCGGCGGCTTCACTTGCCTGGCTGTCGCAGGTATTTCTGATGCTTTTCCCGGAAATTTCATCCGAAAGACCCGCTGAAACATAGGTAGTTGTAAAAGCAATAAATACGAGGAATATGAATGAACTCAGAATCTTCATCATTTTTCTCCTTATAAAAAAGTAAAAAATTGATGGTAAAAACCATGCCGTACAAGCTGAGATGCGGCATTTACCCTCCCACCTCTCAAACTTTGATTGCATGCTAGTGCAAGTACTGCAAGAAAGCTGTGTTTTTTCTCACAGAACAAATCACTGGGAGGCACTATATTCCGATTCGCAAAATGTTCGATGAAGGATTAGCTTTTTACAGAGGTTCACCAAGAGCCGTCACTGGAAGCGTCACGCCAGATAATTAGGCAAATTTTGCGTATGGTGCTATTCGCCGGGAAATTATCAGTTACACATCAACCTTGCGCAACCTTGAAGTCGTAGGTGAAATTGCCTCACACATTCCGGATGAAATCCGCTCAACTTATTCTGAGATTCCATGACGAATGATCATCGCTATACGAAACCGACTCACTCACGGATATCTCGGTATCGACAACGATACGCTTTGGAGCATTTTTAGAATGTCATACCAGAGTTGTTGTCGATATTAAAAGCATTGAAGCACGAAACGCAGACCTGAAAACTGTTCTGAACGAATTACCATTTTCATGCAATTTCTTGTCAACAGCGTTCAATTTTGGCCAGTTTTATTGATAAATCAACGTCATGTATTACCCTCATGATTCTATAAGTTATAGTTCATGAAGAACAATAACTTATATGGCCTGGGGTTTGAACTGGTAAATTCAGCATGCTGTTTGACAATTTTCTTGCCACCGTCAAACCCGCCGCGTTCCTCACTGGCGTCGGATGTCTTCACACTTTGCGAGTCAATCAATCCGTAACCCGGGGTTGTTTTTTACCTTTCCTTGATTCTGCCAATTTAATTGATCCATCACCGTTTCCCAAACGCTGTGGCGATTCCATTGGCTATAGCACAATTCTGGCGACATAATATTACCTTCTATCATAATTGAATAATTGTGCCCCCAGAATTTTGCGATTACTGATCCAATCGGATTTTGTAGTTCAACGCATTACCCCAAATAGGCTGAAAATTGCATGAAGTCGGCTCAAAACCCCAAGACAAAATAGATCGTGCACGGCGGGTTTCTCCATTCATTGGGTACACGCTATTCAGATTGTTATTTGCATTTGCGATTACCGCAAATTGCCAACTTGGGTTTGCGCCAAGCATTTCGTTTGCGAGATGCACACTATCTCTACCAACCGGTACCAAAGTTCCGCTAGTATCAGCAACACAGTGCAACACGTACTCGCGACTGCCTGGTAAAGGGGCGCCGCCGAACCCAAAAGTTTGTTTTACTTTAACCGGGCAACCAAACTGGCGACGTTGTGGATCATAACCGCAGCAACTCATTTCTTCATAGAAAAGACTGCCAACTTGCGATATTTCTGCGCCGCATTGTCTCGCAGCCTCTTTGAAGCGTGTGATATCCGTGCTATCAGCGGCACTATCATCTATACAATATGCAAACTCTTTGTAAAGCTCTGCCTCTGCAGCCTGTTTTACATCGGATGGAAGCGTCGCAAGACTCGATAATTTTTCAGCCACCTGTTGTTTTATTTCCGGACCGCATATCGTTTTGGCGGTTGCATTTGACGTTATCAACATTGTCAGTATTAACAATGTAAAAATAATAACTAAGTTTTTCATCGCTAAATCTCCTATGAGAGCTAAATTAACCAACATAGATCCCAAATTTCCAATACAACTTGCTTTATGAAAATGTGGACATTACAAATTGACCAAATACAAATAGATTGATACAACTGTATTATCAATGTAGCTAAATACTAATAGACAATCTGTGATAAAAATCACATCCAGAAATTTTGGGACAAAATTCTGAAAATTCTGAGACTGAGAAATCCCGGAGAAATTATGGAGACAATACCTAATTCTACTTTGCCGGATTAGCATAGCGCTATCCAAGCAAGAAGCTACTGTATACTAACAGTCTTTTTTATAGAAGCAATAACCGCCATATCGTGAAAATACCAAACAGTCTCTCAGATTTACTCTTCAGTACGAAACTCGGGGCCGGGGCCGGGGCCGGGACTAGCACTATTGCCTATAAACCCGATCCTGGCCTAACTGCCATGATTGCCTGAATAGTCAGATGAACAACCACCGGCTATTGTCGGTGGTTGTTCGGCCATATCAAGCTACCCTTTCTGAATGGAAATTTTTTTGACATCGGTTTTTTCAACTTCTTTACGGGGAATAGTTATAGTCAGCAGCCCCTTATCCATGTTGGCCTGGATACCTTCGATGTCGGCATCATCCGGCACCGCCAGCACACGTTCGAAAGAACCGTAACGTCTTTCCTTGCGGTAGTAGTGTTTGTCTTTTTCTTCCTGTTCTTCCTGCTTGGTGCCTTTAATCACCAGAACGCGTTCCTTTAATTCGATAGACAGATCGTCCTGGGAAAGACCGGGCGCTTCCAGCGTAACTGTATAGTGTTTGTCGTCACTGGCGATATTAACGCTGGCTCGGAATGCCGGCATAAAATCATCCGAGAAAAACGGACTCAGAAAATCAGACCGCGGCCGTCCCAGCAATCCAAAACCGCGAAAAGCATCTTCAAACAGCCGGTCAATTTCACGATGAAGCTGATTCAGATTGTTAATTTGTGGAAGCTTTGATAACGACGGGTCATCTTCTTTAACCGGAACGACCTCGGATTTGGCTTTTTCCGGTTCTTCATGTTTAAACCAGTTCCAGGGATTCAATTTATGCAAATCCATGATTAAGTCTCCTTTTTGACCTTGGAATCTGTCGAAGATCCCGCTGAAGCGTGCGTTACAGCGTTAAAATCGAACTCAAAATACTCACATATTTTGTGTATCGCCGCTTTTTCGCTCAATTTCACCTTGTACCGCAACTCTTGATCGAAATCTTGAACAGGTTCTATTGACATTAAAAAATCAAAACTATTTTTATTCAGTCGTCATAAACGATGATTGAAACACATTCATCTGTATAAAAAATAAGGATTCCATAATTTTTTTCAACCCCAGAACCTGTTTATGATCGAGTTCTTAAACGGGTTCAAAGCGTTTCTCAAGGCAATGCAGTTTCCCCCATCAGGTAACGATCGCATTCCCGCGCTGCGCCGCGTCCTTCGTGGATAGCCCATACTACAAGACTTTGACCGCGGCGCATGTCGCCCGCTGCAAAAACACCGTCGATATTCGTGGCATACCGCCCTTCCTCGGCTTTGACATTCGACCGTGCATCCCGCTCAAGCGCAAGTTCATCAGGCAGCTCATCGTCCGGGCCAAGAAATCCCATCGCCAGTAAAACCAGATCGGCTGGCCATGTTTTTTCGCTCCCCGGTATTTTTTTGGGGAAAAAGCGGCCATCGCCGTCTTTTGCCCATTCGATATTGACAGTGTGCAGCGCTTTAACGTGGCCGTTTTCATCGCCGTCGAACTTCTCGGTCATAATCAGGTAGGCACGGGGATCAGCGCCGAAACGCGCTGCGGCCTCTTCCTGCCCGTAATCCAGCCGATAAACCTTCGGCCATTCCGGCCAGGGGTTGTCAGGCTGGCGCGTTTCAGGCGGCTGGGGCATGATTTCAAACTGGGTAACGCTCTTGCACTGATGGCGCATTGAAGTCCCCACACAGTCGGTCCCGGTATCGCCCCCGCCGATGACAATGACATGTTTGTCTTTGGCCGAAACCGGTGTGCGGCAGACAAAGTCATTATCGAGCAGGTTTCTGGTGTTTGTATGCAGGAAATCAACCGCAAAGTGGATACCTTCCAGCGTGCGTCCTTCGATATCCAGATCGCGCGGTTTGGTGGCACCGCAACAGAGCACAATGGCGTCAAATTTTTCACGCAATGCCGAGCCGGAAAGATCGGCGCCAACTGCCGTATTGGTAACGAAGTTCACCCCTTCCCGAGCCAGCAGGTCAACGCGCCGTTGCACGACGGATTTGTCGAGTTTCATGTTTGGAATCCCGTACATTAACAACCCGCCAATGCGGTCTGCGCGCTCATAGACCGTTACCCGATGGCCTGCATGATTGAGCTGGTCGGCGCACGACAGGCCTGCCGGTCCCGAGCCGACGACGGCGACTTTCTTGCCGCTGCGTTTGGCCGGCGGATTTGCAACAATCCAGCCTTCCTCGAAACCTTTGTCGACAATCGCGCATTCGATGTTTTTGATGGTCACCGGCGGATCGGTAATGCCCAGCACGCATGATCCTTCGCAAGGCGCGGGACATACGCGACCGGTAAAATCAGGGAAATTATTTGTCTTGTGTAAACGGTGCAAGGCTTCTTTCCATAAGCCGCGATAAACCAGATCATTCCATTCGGGAATGAGATTATTGATCGGGCAGCCTGAAGCCATACCGCCAATCAGTGTGCCCGTATGGCAAAAAGGAACGCCGCAATCCATACAGCGGCCGGCTTGTGCTTCGAGTTTCTGCACCGGAAGATGTTCGTGAAATTCCCGCCAGTCATGCACGCGTTCCAGTGGAGAACGGTCACCCGGCAATTCACGTTGAAACTCCATAAATCCAGTTGGTTTGCCCATTTTTCTGTCACTCCCCAGGTTGCTAAACGCACGCTTGGTGTTAATTCCCGCTTATCCGCGCCATATCGTTTTTGTTTTCTTCGAATGCAGCCATAATCGCGCTTTCTCCAGTCAGGCCATCTTTTTGTGCACGGTCTAAAGCGTCCAGCATGCGCCGATAATCTTTCGGCATGACTTTGATAAATTTGTACACTTCGCTTTCCCACAATGCAAGTATCTTCCACGCCCGTTCGCTGCTGGTGGCGCTTGCATGGTTCTGGATCATGTGCTTGATTTCATGAATGTCCTCATCTTCCAGCGGCTCAAGCGTAACTGTTTCGAGATTGCAAAGCGTGTAAAACTGCTCATGCTCGTCGTAGACATAGGCAATTCCGCCCGACATGCCTGCGGCGAAATTGCGTCCCGTTGCGCCAAGAATGACCACCCGTCCATTGGTCATATACTCGCAGCCATGATCGCCCACGCCTTCAATGACAATGCTGGCGCCGCTGTTGCGCACGCAAAAGCGTTCGCCAGCCATGCCGCGGATATAGGCCTCTCCGCTCGTGGCGCCATAAAACGCGACATTGCCGACAATGATGTTTTGCTCGGGCACAAATGTGGATTGCGGCGGCGGATAGAGTATCAGTTTGCCGCCTGACAAACCCTTGCCGAAATAATCGTTGGCGTCGCCTTCCAGTTCCAGGGTCAGTCCTGGCGGGATAAATGCGCCAAAACTCTGCCCGGCAGCACCCTGAAAATGAAAATGAATCGTGTCTTGCGGCAATCCATCGGGGCCGTAGCGCCGGGTGATTTCACTGCCCAGTATTGTTCCGACAGTGCGGTTGGTATTGCGGACGGACAGACTGGCCTTGACCTTCTCGCGGCGTTCCAGCGCCGGTTCGGCCAAATCCAGCAGCACCAGATTATCGAGCGCATTTTCAAGCCCATGATCCTGCGGAAACTGGCAAAAACGCCCCACTTGCGGACCGACTTCAGGTTGGTAAAGAATGTGCGAATAGTCCAGTCCCTTGGCTTTCCAGTGATTGATTGCCTGCCTGACTTCCAGACGGTCGGTGCGGCCTACCATTTCGTTAACTGTTCTGAATCCCATTTCAGCCATGATTTCACGCATTTCCTGGGCAATAAAATGCATAAAATTGACGACATGAGCAGGATCGCCCATAAATTTCTTGCGCAACTCGGGATTTTGCGTCGCCACGCCGACAGGGCAGGTGTCCAGATGACAGACCCGCATCATGATACATCCCATCGAAACCAGAGCCGTCGTTGCGAAACCGAATTCCTCGGCACCCAGCAATGCGGCAATTACCACATCACGGCCGGTTTTTAACTGACCGTCTGTTTCAACTACAATGCGGCTGCGTAGATTATTCAACAGCAGCGTCTGGTGCGTTTCCGCCAGACCAAGTTCCCAGGGCAAACCCGCGTGTTTAATACTGGTCAGTGGCGAAGCGCCGGTGCCGCCGTCATGCCCGCTGATCAATACAACGTCCGCGTGTCCCTTGGCCACGCCTGCCGCGATGGTGCCGACACCGACTTCGGATACGAGTTTGACACTGATGCGGGCGTGATGATTTGCATTTTTCAGATCGTAGATCAATTGCGCCAGATCTTCTATCGAATAGATGTCATGGTGCGGCGGCGGCGAGATCAGTCCAACGCCGGGCGTCGAACAACGCACTTTGGCAATCCACGGATAAGCCTTGCGGCCGGGCAGTTCCCCGCCTTCGCCAGGCTTTGCGCCCTGGGCCATCTTGATCTGCAATTCCTTGGCCTGGGTCAGGTAATTGCTGGTTACGCCAAAACGCGCCGATGCGACCTGCTTGATGGCGCTATTGCGCGAGTCCCCATTTGCATCGGGCACATAACGCGCCGGATCCTCGCCGCCTTCGCCGGTATTGCTTTTGCCGCCGATACGATTCATCGCAATGGCAAGTGCTTCGTGCGCTTCCTGACTGATCGAGCCATAGGACATTGCGCCGCTTTTAAAGCGTTTAACAATGGCTTCCACCGGTTCCACCGCTTCTATAGGGATAGAACTGTCCGATTTTTTCAATTCCAGCAGGCCACGCAAGGTCGCCAGCCGCCTGGATTGGTCGTTGATCAGCGCGGTATAAGCTTTAAAGGCGGCATAATCGGTATTGCGGCAGGCTTTTTGCAGCAAATGTATCGTTTTGGGATTAAACAGATGCAGTTCTCCATCAGTGCGGTATTGATATTGACCGCCGACGTCCAGTGTGGAAGAACTAACCGGTTGTACGGGAAAAGCGCACGCGTGCCGCCGCTGTCCCTCTTGCGCGATTTCGTCCAGGCCAATACCGCCAACGCGTGAAGCTGTCCAAGTAAAATAGCGGTCAACAAAATCCCGATTGAGCCCAACCGCTTCGAAAATCTGCGCGCCGCAATACGACTGGATTGTCGAAATACCCATTTTCGACATGACTTTAACCACGCCTTTTACCGCAGCCTTGTTGTACTTTTTCACTGCATCGTGATAACCGATGCCTTTTAACAGGCCTTCGCCGATCATATCGTTCAAGCATTCGTACGCCATATAGGGATTTATCGCCTGCGCGCCATACCCCAGCAACAGACATAGATGATGGACTTCGCGCGGTTCCCCGGATTCAATCACCAGTCCGGCGCGTTTTCTTGTTCCCTCGCGAATCAAATGATGGTGCAGCGCTGCGCAAGCCAATAACGCCGGAATGGATGCACGATCATGATCAAACTGTCTGTCTGACAGAATCAGGATTGTCGCGCCTGCTTCTATGGCCTGATCCGCTGCAATAAATAATTCGTTCAACGCCTTTTCCAGCGCGGTCTTGCCTCCCGCCACGTTGAACAGTATGGGAATTGTCGCGGTTGTCAGCCCTGGGCGATCGAGTTGACGCAGTTTTTCCATGTCACTGTTTTCCAGAACAGGCGTTTGCAGTCGTAACTGGCGGCAATTTTCCGGTCCCGGCTGCAGCAAGTCGCCTTCTGAGCCCAGTGTCAGTGTGGTTGCGGTAATTAATTCTTCCCGGATCGGGTCAATCGGCGGATTGGTTACCTGGGCAAAGAGCTGTTTAAAATAGTTGTAGAGTAACTGAGGTTGATCGGACAGCACCGCCAGCGGCGTGTCCGTACCCATTGAACCGATAGGCGGCACGCCGTTCATTGCCATAGGACCCAGAATCAGGCGCAGGTCTTCAAAGGTATAGCCGAACGCCTGTTGATGCTGCAGGGCGGCGCCGTGGTCATGCGCAGGTTGTCGGTCAGCGGCATCAGGCAGGCCATTGAAATGCAATGCATTTTCATCGAGCCACTGCCGATAGGGCTGCGCCATGGCGATTTTCTGCTTCAGCTCCTGGTCACTGATGATGCGTTGTTCGCGGGTATCAACCAGAAACATGCGACCCGGTTTGAGTCGCCGCTTCTCCAGCACATTTTCGGGCGGCACATCCAGCACGCCGACTTCGGAAGCCATAATCACCAGATCGTCCTTGGTGACGTAGTAACGCGATGGACGCAAACCATTACGGTCAAGCATGGCCCCGACGCTGATTCCATCGGTGAACGCAATCGATGCCGGGCCGTCCCAGGGTTCCATCAGGCAGCTATAATATTCATAAAAAGCGCGCTTCTCGGCATTCATACTCTGGTGCTTTTCCCAGGGCTCCGGAATCATCATCATCATTGCATGGGGCAAGTCGCGACCGCTTAGCCAAAGAAATTCAAGGCAATTGTCGAATTTTGCCGAATCACTGCCGTCGTCCTGAATGATGGGCAGCAGCTTGGGCAAATCATCGCCAAAAAGATCGGAACTGAGCATTGCCTGGCGTGCCCGCATCCAGTTCTCATTTCCCCGCAAAGTATTAAATTCCCCATTATGAATCATGTAACGATAGGGATGCGCGCGTTCCCAGCTGGGAAAAGTATTGGTGCTAAAACGCGAATGAACAAGCGCCAGCGCAGATTCAACCAAAGTATCGGCGAGATCGGGATAAAAGGTGATGACCTGCCGTGGCGTGAGCATGCCTTTATAAACCAGCGTCCGGGCGGAAAGACTGGGTACATAAAAATAGCTACCACCGTCTATATTTCCGTAGCGAATTGTATTCTCAGCCAAACGGCGAATCACATACAGCTTGCGCTCAAAGGCCATGTCATCCTGCAGCCCGGCATCGCGGCCGATAAATATCTGACGCACAAACGGCTCGCAGGCTTTGGCGGTGTCGCCAAGATACAGGTTGTCAGTGGGAACACTGCGCCAACCGAGTATCTGCTGACCTTCCTGGCGCACGATTGCTTCAAGGCGTTCTTCGCAGTGATGGCGTTGCGCTCTGTCCGGTGGCAGAAAAACCATGCCGACGCCATACTGTCCTGGCTTGGGTAACTGGAACCCAAGTCCATCGCACGCATGCTGCAGGAAGGCATGCGGAATTTGCAGCAATATGCCCGCGCCATCGCCGGTATTTTCTTCGCAGCCGCAAGCGCCCCGATGATCAAGATTATGCAAAATCGTGAGCGCCTGCTCGACGATCTGATGGGAGGCTTTTCCCTTGATATTGACAACAAATCCGATACCGCAACCATCATGCTCAAAGGCCGGATCATAGAGCCCCTGTTTGGGAGGAATACTGCGTATTGTCATCTTTGCACCTCTTATTGTCTTTTTTAGTGAATCATTATTGCAAATTGATTCAGCAGTAATAGATAACCTGAATATTGCACCAGTACGTTAGGTTTTAGCTTGTAATCGTCATTATGATTACATTTCGTTAAATGATGAAAAAGTACAGTTTGTCCCCACGGCGTAACTTGCTGGTTTTTAACTTGCCTTATTTTAAATTGAACGCACATGCTCTCTTAGCCGCAGAATAACTGCGCCTGCGGTCGCGAGCACGCTCAATTCAAAACAATTCGGCGTTTAAATTCCAGCAACTGGTGCAATTTTCAGGCTAAAAGGTATGCACACAAGCATTAATTACCATTATCCACTTTTTTAGCGGTAATGGTACCCTTGTACATTCATGTCGCATAAAAATGATTTTTGCAAACTACCCAAACGACTGAAGATCGTTCAATTGATTGCTGGAGGAAAAAGCATATGACAAAGCGAATAACGCTTATTCAGGGGCACCCGGATGCGCAAACGCGTCATTTTTGCCATGCGTTGGCCAATGCGTATCAAAAAGGCGCAGAAAGTAAAGGACATGCGGTGCGTTGTATCGATGTGGCGACGATCGATTTTCCCATTCTTCGATCGAAGCAAGATTTTGATACTGGAGTGCCTTCTGATCCGATAAAACAAGCCCAGGATGCCATGCGTTGGGCAAATCACCTGGTGATCATCTACCCCCTGTGGCTCGGAACCATGCCGGCACTGCTCAAGGCATTTTTTGAACAGACTTTTCGCCCTGGTTTTGCCTTTGAATTCGATGCTCCCGGACAGATGCCAAAAAAAAACCTGACGGGCAAGTCGGCACGCATTATTGTCAGCATGGGAATGCCGGCCTTCGTCTACCGCTGGTTTTTCTTTGCGCATGGACTCAAAATGCTCGAGCGCAACATTCTTTCATTTTCCGGTATCGGCCCGATTAAAACCAGCCTCATTGGTTCCATTGAAGATCTCAGCGAAAACAAGCGGCAGGAATGGTTGCACACGATGCTGCAGCTGGGAAAATCTGGTAGCTGATAAAACACGGTTGATCCAGCATACCAATTCCGGAATGCAGGAATGCAGAACCGTGAATCAGTGCCTAATGCACCGATTCACCGGTATCGTTAATAAGGGCGGTTCGAAAACCGTAGCACACGGCCAGTGGTTACGGGATGCGTTTGATCACAACCTGGGCCGCCGGGTTGCGCCAGTCATACAGCGCCGCATCAAGCCCGCCTATGCCGTGAATCCCGTTGTGAATATGGACGAAGCCCTCGCCTTCATCTTCCGGTGAAGGTCCCGCACCACCACATGCCGGTCCAGGAATGGTGCTGCAGGATTCATCGTTTGTTTCGCTCCCGGCATCATATGCGTTTGCAAAATAAGTAACCGAGCGGTTGCCTTTGGGTAGCGCAACATCTCTAAGCGCAATGAATGCATCGTTAGTATTGCCCAGCATGGCGCCAAGACTCAAATGATCTTTTTTGGAATGAGCATGAATGATCATTATTCCGGTCTCACCCGGCCCTATTCCGCTAGAACCAACTTGCGCGTCGCGATAACCGGGTGTATTAATCAATTTGGCCGCCATGGGCGTGCCGTCACCGGCTTCTGCAAGTGCAGCCAGTTCCGGCGTTGGCGCATCCCCAGCATCGAAAAATGATATACCTGAATGATGGGTGGCTGCCATGGGAGGCGTTATCGGTTGACCGGGGGTGAGATTCGTGATGGCGATTTGGTAGGTAATTTTGCCGTGGTTCCCGCTTGCCCAACTATTGGCGATAGTTAACATGAAAGCGGCATTCATCATGCACATGGCATACAGAAATTTTTTTATAACCATTGTGAAATTCCTCTTAATAACATAAGAAACTCGAGACGGCGATCTCGAAACGTAACGCTAAGCGGTATTTGATAAGCACGTATACAGGCATATCTTTTTGTCGCTTTGCCTACGCCTATTCGCATCTGTTCATAAAAAGGTTACATGAAATAAAAAATTTTCTGTGGGACGGCTGTTTGATAATACGTTTTAGCCGGGCAAACGATTGCAGGCCGTTAAAATTTGTAAGTGATGATGAACCAGGTTACCGGAAAACCTGGCGCCGCAAATGCATTGCCACAAGCGACGCTACCACTTCAAAATAATTTCTCCCAGCCATATACCAATGACCCCGATGACAAACATGGGCAGGTAATGCCATTCGACGACATGAATAATAGAATCATTCACTTCGTATAATCGCAACCATAGCGCGCCAACACTGGTTGCGGAAAGCAAAGCAAGCCCGCCGGCAAGACGATAGTGTACGCTGGCCAGTTTACGCAGTGAGCAAAATGTCCAGACAGCCGGCAAAAAAGAAACCAGGATAATGCAAAGCGTGCATTCATAGGTGTGATCTGGTAATGAAGCGGGCGGGTAGTCTGCGTTCCAGGCGAAAAATATCACAACCAGAAACATGCTGACCATAAGCACAGGCGCAAATGCGACGGCGCGTTTTTGGTGCAGATCCGGAAACGCAAGTAATGACGTTGTCACTAACGTGGCCACAAAAATGCACAACAAGGCCAGAACTTCAACAACAAACCATGGATTTTCGATCGCCTGCAAAAAATCTGGCCGCAGACCGAAAACTGCCAGTAATAACGACAAATAGACGACAGCAGCAAAGGCCCATTTGAAGCTCAGTAAAAACGGATGCGGCGCAGGGCGCACTGTCGTAGCATCGTCTGTTAACGACTTAATCAATTGTTCTATATTATCCATCTATTCCTCCAATTGATGCTTGAGCGCCTTGTATGCGCGGTGCGCAGCGACTTTTACCGCGTTTTCAGTCATGCCTATTCTTTCAGCGATTTCCTTGGCTGTATACCCTTCCTGGTGCATCATTTTCATGATTAACGCCTGCTTTTCAGGAAGCTTCCTGATTTCTCCACTGATAGATTCGTAACTGATACGGTATTCCGTTACATTATCCTGCAAAGCGTTTTCCAATTCAGACATGTCTATAGCTGAACGCAGACGATCGGCATAATGGACGCGCAGATAATCCAGCAAACGGTATTTTGCTATCGCATAAGCCCAGGGTTTATAGGGACGCAGGCCATCGTAAGTATGGCGTACCTTGTGAATCGACAAGAGAATTTCCTGCAAAAGATCATCCACCTCATTCTCGGCACTCAGTTTCTGTTTCAGAAAAGGCCTTAGAAAAAGCGCAGTTTCCCGCAACAACTCAGCATAAGCACGCTTGTCACCTGCCAGCGCCTGTTGCATCAGCATTTCAAGATCTGTGGCAATTTTCGTCATTGATAAGCCACTCAGTTATCCTATTTGTTACGTCAATTCATTATACAGTCCAGTCAAAAAATTTAAATGGCAGAGTAATCTGTTTTCCATTTCAACCTGTTGATTAGTCGCATTCATTATTTTGGAACCGATGAATTACTATTCTTTTTCTCGGCATTATCTGCTTATTCACTGACCAGCAGTCCTACAGAAAAACTGTTTAAAACATCGGCGGCGTCAAAGAATAACTGACCATCGATTGTCTTCGGAGTAACAAATTCATCGGTCAGGATATTACGATAGGGTTTTGCAGGCTGGTTTTCGGGCATTTCAATCAAGGTGTTTCCCCAGACAGAACGACCGATTGGCAAGCCGTTTTCTTCGGTAACAAGTGGCACAAATTCGCGCGCTGCAACAACGATAACTGCTTTTTCTTCATCGCAACGTAAAAAAGCGCAGATATGATCTGCTTTCAATCCTTGCGTGGATAGACCGGCATATTTGCCATGATGGAATAATTGCGGATACTGGCGGCGTAGCATCAGGGTTTTCCAGGTCAGATACAGTTTAGCGTAGCCGTTGTCGATCTGTTCAAGGAGCTGCCGGGTGAAATCGGATAATTTTGCGCTTGCATGGGATGCATTGACGAGGAATTGCAGTATCTGACGGCGCTGTTGATAGTCGACAGGCCGCCGGTTATCAGGATCGACGAGACTAAACGTCCACAACTCATTGCCCTGATAAATGTCGGGTATGCCTGGCACAGTCAGTTTCAGCAGCGTTTGCGACAGGCTGTTGAACAGTCCGAAACGCGCGATACGTTTCTGAAACGGGAGAAAATCGGCCAGAAATGCATTGCGCTCGGGATTTTCAAACAATGCATTGACGAAATAACGGATAGCTTTTTCGTACGCTTCATTGGGATTGATCCATGAAGTATGCACCTTGGCTTCCTTGGCCGCCTTGAGCATATAGGCTTCGACGCGCGTTCGCAACGATTCAAATGCAGCCGCGTCATTGAGCGTTTCAACTGATTCAAGCGGCCATGCGCCGATCAAAGTCTGATAAATGAGGTATTCGTCATTACGCGATGGCGCGCGCTCGCCGTTGATCAGACGTTTCTTATTCCGATTCAACCGGCTCCAGCGATTCAGTCGGCGTTGCCATTCATTGGGGACTTCTGACAATACATTAATCCGCGCTCTGACATCCTCGCTACGCTTACTGTCATGTGTGGATGTGGTCACCATTGCATGCGGCCAGTAATCCAGCCGCTGTTTATTTGTCTGATGAAAAGCGGCAACCGAAATACCAAAAGCACATGGATTAAATCCGACATCATTGAGAGATACCAGGCGGTTGTATATATAAAAAGTAGTGTCTTCCAACCCCTTTGCCATAACAGGCGCGGTATATTGCTGAAATTTTTGAACAAACTGTATCGCCTTGCGTCGCACGTTTACACTGTAGTCATCAAGATGTACCAGTGTCAGCAGATTTTCGACAAAATCAAAAATAAGAATATCCGCAGCCGGCGTATGTTTCTTGGCCTGTGCGATTGCCCACTGCACATAGCGCAAATCTTCTTCGCTAATGTGTTCGGCACTGATATAAGTCCGGTAAACCGGGAAACAGGCGACCACCTCGCTCAATGCATCGCGTAATGCTTGATAGGTAAAATCGCGGGTATGACGGTTGGTTTGGGCAATGTTGCTTAGCAAATTGGCCAACACAGACAACTCGCTTGAAAGCATGCGATAGGTAACGATTTTTTTACGGTCATAAAGCAGTTCCTCAAAATTCAGACTGAGACCGATAAACCGGGTGTATATACGATTGAAAAGGCGCTCGGAATGTTGGCGAACAAAAATGCCGTTCAGTAAAAATGCAGTGTCATAACCTGTCGTACCACTGACCGGCCAGTTTGTTGGTAAATTCTCATAATTCGCCAGAATTTTTTCGATCCAGATACCAAAAACTCCGTTGCTCCGCTGAGAATGATGATTTTTCTCCTGATGGATTAAGTGCTGCAACTGATGATAATAGGTGCACGGATTGGACAGACCGTCGGGATGGTCTATACGCAGGCCATTGACTTGGCCGTCATGGATCATTTTCCTGACAAACCGGTGCGTGACATCAAATACATTTTCGTTTTCCATGCATAAAGCAGCCAGTTCGTTAATATCGAAAAAGCGCCTATAATTAATTTCTTCAGTAGCAACCTTCCAGTATGACAATCGATAAGCCTGCGTCTCCAGCAGGTGATGTAGCCTGTTAAAACTGCTCGGTTGCGTGATATCGCCATTCAGGCAGGTAAGACTGACCTGTATGAAGCTGTTCATTTCAGGGTGTTTTTGGTAAAGATCGGCTAAATGACGCTTGCATGCCATGACGCATTGATGGCGATGCTCAGGCTGGCTGTCAGAAAGATCATTACGGCGCGGTAGGGATTTACATTCCAGGATAAGTGCGGTCAGTGCCTCAAGAAATTTTTGCGAACAGGCGTTGGGTTGTGCAAGATTGTCGGACTGAAGATCCAGGATTTGTGGATAGGTGCGCGGATCAATGGGAAACAAATGCTCATAGTAGCGCACGTTAAACGCGCCGCTATTGCTGTCAAATTCAAGTTTTAACTCACCGTTTTCAAGGACGGTTCCATAATGATTGCCAAGAAAGGGTAATAGAATCTTGTTGTACAGCGCTGGATTGGCAGGGTGCCAGTCGATGTCGAAAAATGTAGCAAAAATTGAAGATTCACCATTTTCCAGGACATGGAGCCACCAGGCATTATCGTCGCCGCCAACACCCATGTGGTTGGGCACAATATCGATAATCTGTCCCATTCCGTACTGATGAAGTTCTTCAACATAAGCATTGAAGTCAGCCTTGTCTCCAATTTCAGGGTTTAATGCATTGTGATCGACAATGTTATAACCATGCAGACTGCCAGCACGCGCTTTGAGGAATGGCGATGCGTAGACATGACTGATTCCCAGAGTATGTAAATAAGCGATGATGCCGGTGGCATCGGAAAAGGTGAATTCCCGGTTGAATTGCAGGCGGTATGTCGCACAGGGCATGCCAGGTGGATTCATGGTTCAGGTCTTTCACTAAGCGTCCAGATAACGGACCAGGACGGCAGGAATTCGATGTTGGCGTGCTCGTGCTTGTCGGCGTGCGTGGCATACAAAACCGCATGTGGAGAAATATTGCAGCCACTGAACGGTTTATCGTCAAAGTTGGCAAATAAGGACAATCGGGCGTTATCCCCCAAATCCCAATATGCGGTCAGGGCATGCGTGTCCGGTTGACTAAAACCTTTTTCCCGACCAACAATATTGTACAGCCGCGGAATAATATCGCGATGACGCAATGCGAGCAATTTCCGGTATAAAACAAGCCAGTATACGTGATCGGGGTGATTGCAGTCTTCCCAATTCAATACAGCCTGCCGGAACGTCTGGGCATCCATCGGGTTGGGAATGCGCTCGCGGTCAGCAGGGTTGCTGAATTCGGGGAAACGGGCAAATTCCTCGCGGCGCCCGGCAATCACCAGATTAGCGAGATCCGGGCCAAAATCACAGAAAAAAGGAAACGGCTGACGGCACCCCCATTCCTCGCCCATGAACAGTAACGGCGGTGAAGGTGCGAGCAGCAGTATCGCCATAGCGGCATGGATTTGCGCCGGTTTAGCGAGCGATTGTATGCGTTCCCCAAAAGCACGATTGCCAATCTGGTCATGATTTTGCAGAAACGATACAAACGCTGTCGGCGGCAAATGGCCGCTTGTTTCGCCACGAGATTGATTGTCACGATAGACTGATAGATCACCCTGGTAAGCGAAACCTTCTGTCAGACAGCGCCCCAGTTGATGTACCGGGTTTTGGGAATAATCCATATAGTATCCGCCTGATTCACTGCTAAGCAGAACATGCAGAGAATGATGAATATCGTCATTCCACTGCGCAGCGTAGAATCGCGGCCTATTCGCAGCATCCCGCACCAGATAGCGTGCTGCATTATGGTCGTTTTCCAGGACCAAATGAATCCGCCGGCCGTTGGAAAAATTTTTCTGCACCTGTTGCGAAAGTTCGGTCAGGATATCCGGCTGCGAGTCATCCTGTATGGCGTGGACGGCGTCCAGACGCAAACCGTCAACATGGTATTCGGTCAGCCAGTACAGGGCATTGTGAATATAGAATTGTCGCACCCAGTAACTTTGCGCATCATCAAAGTTGATTGCCGCACCCCAGGGCGTATGGTGTTTTGCTGAAAAAAACTGCGGCGCATATTGATGCAGATAATTGCCTTCCGGTCCGAAATGGTTATACACCACATCCAGAAACACCATCAGGTTGCGTGCATGTGCCGCGTCGATCAGTGCTTTGAGGTCATCCGGCCTGCCGTATCGGCAGTCGGGCGCAAAAAGATAGGTACCGTCATAGCCCCAGTCACGTTTTCCCGGGAAATCAGCGACCGGCATCAATTCAATCGCGGTTACGCCAAGATTTACGAGATGATCGAGCTTTTCCAGCACGCCGGAAAAATTTCCCTGAGGTGTGAAACTGCCGACATGCAGTTCGTAAATAATTGCTTCTTCCCAAGGCCGCCCCTGCCAGTGGGCATCCTGCCAATGCCAGCTACCGGCATCAATGACTTCACTCGGTCCATGCACGTCCTCGGGCTGGAAACGTGACGCCGGATCCGGTATTTGTGTTTCGCCATTGATGCTAAAGCGATAATACGTGCCTACCTGGGCAAGTTCCGTTGTGATACCGAACCAGCCATCCATACCGGCTGTCATCGGAATCGTTTTTTCAAGCGAACCATTTGTCAAACACACATCGACTGTCCGGGCAGCGGGTGCCCATAACTGAAATCGCACGCCCTGACCATCCAGCACTTCAGCGCCAAACGGCATGCGATAACTACTATTTCCAGTATTCATGGATTTCGCGATTCAGGCTGGATTCGGTCAGTTCGATACGATCCTGTGATTCATATAGCAAAGCGACCATCAGTGCCAGGTATTCACGCAGATGGCGGGTAATGAGAAAGTTGTCGCGCACAAAAACGCGGGCCTTTTCTCCCATTTCAGTAATTTTCTCGGGTTGATACAACAGGTAGCGGATACGCAGCGCAGCGCCTTCGGGCGTGTTTACGAGAAAACCCGTATGGTGGTTGATCACCTGCAGGCGGATGCCACCGACATCGCCGCCAATAACGGGTTTGCCTTTCCACATCGCCTCGGTGACGGTCAGGCCAAAACCTTCACGGACCGATTTTTGCAGCACAATGCCCGCCGCGCGTTGCAATGCGTTAATTTCAAGATGCGCATCGGATGGCAACAACAAAATATGAATATCGGGATCACCCTTGGCCGCTTCCTGCACTTCGCTCAGGACAAGAGCGCCCTCGGGATCGTCCGTCGCTTCGCCGCCAGCCATGACGAGTTGCAGCGATGGCAGAAATTTTTTGGCGAGCTGGTAAGCCTGAATGACGCCAATGGGATCTTTGAAACGGTCAAAGCGGGATACCTGCAAAACAAGCGGACGTTCGGAATCGAGTTTGTATTTGTTATAAACTTGCGCAATCGCACCGGGTGTTAGTTCTATATTTTTTTCGCTGAGCGGGTCTATGCTGGGCGGTATCAAATAAATCGGGTGCGGCAGTTCACGGGCAAAAGCAGCCAATGAAAAAATACTGGCGTCATACGGTGCAATGAACTGACGCAGGTATTTCCAGACCGGCCGATAGGGATGGCTGGCGTCAATATGACAGCGCCAGATCCACTTGCCTTTGCGTTTCGGGAAATGTTGCAACAGTGCCGCAGGCTGGGGATCATGAATAAAGACGAAATCCGCTTCCGTCAGAATCGAACGCAGGGACTCAGCATTTTCGGCATTGGTTCTTTCATAGACTTTAAGCAGCTTGTCGCTCAAGTGAATCTGATTGCCCTGTAATGTATTATGCATGCCCTTGGTGCATTCAAAAAACTGGCCTTCACCGGTAATCACTTCCCAGCTGACGTCTATGCCAAGCTCCTGCATGAGCGGTACCATTTTGGTCAGAATTTCAGCAACGCCCCCACCGACACGCGTTGAATTGACATGCACGACTTTTGCGCCGGAAAAAGGCGCGGCAAGTTGACGTAAATGGGCGATGACATCTTGTCCAGTGATTTGTGCATAATCATCCAATAGACTCATGCATTCGCCTCCTTAAAATACGCCTGAAATAACTGCGTCAGTTCTGTGCGCAGCTCTGCGAGATTTCCAAAATAAGGATCAATGCCGGCGATATGTTTTCGCAGTGCCTCGAATTCTGCACCAAAACCAGCCAACCAGTCGCTGAAATCATCGCATCGGTGGTCAGTACGGCGGCGGGCGTCAATAAAATGATAAAAGATACTGCTGGTTGAGAACTTTTCGATTGCGGTTGCCAGTTCTGCAGGATGCTGCAAACACCATGTTGTATCAAATACAATGATTTGCGAGCGAACAAACTCAAATTGTTGTGTGGCGCGCATCCACAGCAAACCCTCGCATTCATCCAGACGCATGTCAATCAGTTCTATAATTTCCTGGCGTAACGATTCAAGCTCAGGAAAATCAGTCGGATCCAAAGCCGCCAGCCGCTCTGCCAGAATGGCGTCGTGGATGCCATGCCTGACCCAGGCAGCAAAATCGTTATTGAATTCGCGTTCTTCAAAACGTGCCTGCAGCAAGCTTCCCCAGTAATGGTGATAAATGCTTGATTCATTAATACTGGCCAGTTCACTGCGGAATTCCTGTAACATACGCGCCCTTCTGCCGGTCGCCAGTGCGACCAGTGCGCAGTCTTTAATATAGAAAGGGCCAGGACTGTTGACGGCGTCTTTTTGATTCTCAGAGACAGTATCAGGTACGCCCATTTAATATCTCCTCTTTGAAGCAGTGATGTTACCGGGTTCGTTGAACCCAGATTATCGTCACTATCGTTTGTTTTCCTACACCCAGACCATCATACCCATTTCCAGCGGGTGTGTCAGTAATGGATGGTACGGATAGATGCGAATGTAGTATTCCTGTTTGCCACAGAGCTCAGGCGCCAGCATAAGCTCAAAAAGATGCTCGTCATGCGCCTTAGTACCGGTAAATTCAAAGCGGAAATGTTTAAATTTACTCAGCCGGGTTTTTTTATACTGGCGGCGTATCAGCAATTCTACAACAACGTCCTCAGGCTGCAAGCCGTTCAACCGGACACCCACCTTGAAATTCAGAACGTCATTGAAGTTCGCACGGTTCAATGGTGTGTCGATACGCCGGATATGCACATCGTTCCATGCGCTTCTGATACGAGCCTTCCAAGACGCGATTTCACGGGCGCCCGAAAAGTGATCACGGGAGTAGCGTTCACCCTGTTTGCTGGCCGGTTGATAGAAATTGTTCAAATATTCACTTACCATGCGCGTGGCGCTAAAGCGGGGCATCAATGACGCCATTGAATGCTTGGCCATTTTTACCCATTCTGCTGAGTAGCCGAGTTTGCCACGATTATAATAAAGCGGTACCACCTGGTCTTGCAGAATTTCGTAAAGCGCCTGGCTTTCTTCCTCATCACGCATGACCGCTTCCATGTTTTCCGGGCCCGGTTTAATCGCCCAGCCGTTCTGGCCGTCATATCCCTCTCCCCACCAGCCGTCGAGGATACTCAGATTGATCGATCCATTGATGCCAGCTTTAATGCCTGATGTGCCGCTAGCCTCCAAAGGAAAAATGGGATTATTAAGCCAGACATCCACGCCAGAGACCAGCCGCCTGGCAAGACGTAAATCATAGCCTTCAACAAGTAACAGTCTACCTTGAAACTCAGGCATATGTGCAATCTGACTGATTCGCCGGATAAGATCCTGCCCTGGCATATCAGCCGGGTGTGCCTTGCCGGCAAAGATAAATAACACTGGATGCTTTTCATCGAGAACGATTTTGCGCAGCCAGTCAAGATTCTCGAATAACAACGCGGCGCGTTTGTATGTTGCAAAACGGCGCGCAAAACCGATTGTCAGAATATTGGGATTAATCGGGTCCGTAAATTTAAGCACGCGATCCAGATGCGCGTCAGAACCGTGATTACGTGTGTTTTGTTCAGCCATGCGATCACGAATACCAAAAAGCATTTGTGATTTTAAAGATTGCCGTATGCTCCAGAACATGTGATCGGGTATTTCATGAATGCGTTGCCAGAATGCTGTGTCGCACATTTTGTCACGCCAATCATAACCAAGATTACGGTCAAACAGATCGGACCATTCCTGCGCCAGAAAAGTCGGCACATGAACACCGTTAGTGATATATGCCATGGGATTTTCTTCCGGTTCGATCTGCGGCCATAAATCCTGGCAAATACTGGACGACACATTGCCGTGTATTTTACTCACACCGTTATGGGTGCGTGAACCGCGAATGGCAAGCGCAGTCATATTAAAATCCACACATTCTGCAGTGTGGCCCAGCGCCATGAATGCTTCGTGTGTGAGATTAAAGTCTTGATAAAAAGGTTCAAAATAAGCCTGCATCATTTCTTCGCTGAAATGATCATGTCCGGCAGGCACCGCAGTATGGGTAGTGAAAACCGTATTGGCCGCTACGGCTTCGAGCGCACTGGAAAAATCCAGGTCTTCATGCATTAACATGCGCGCGCGTTCCAGTATCATGAATGCGGCATGGCCTTCGTTAATATGCCATATGGTCGGCTTAATGCCCATCTCATGCAACGCACGCACACCCCCTACACCGAGGATAATCTCCTGCTCGATGCGCATGGTTTTGTCGCCACCGTAAAGCTTATGGGTAATATTACGATCCTCGAGCGAATTTTCCGGCAAATCTGTGTCAAGCAGATAGAGTTTCACACGGCCGATTTTTACCATCCATATTTTTACGATGACATTACGGTTAGGCAATGCCACTTCAATGTGCATTTCAGTGCCGTCGTCGTGCAAGACAGGCGCTACCGGCAGGTCTTCAAAATCCGAGTCGGTATAGATTGCCTGCTGGTTCCCATGATTATCAATCGTTTGAAAAAAATAGCCCTGGCGGTAAAGCAATCCAATGCCGACAAACGGTAAACGTAGGTCGCTTGCCGCCTTGCAGTGATCACCGGCGAGAATACCCAGACCCCCTGAATAAATGGGCAGGCTTTCATGAAAACCAAATTCGAAACAGAAATAAACAATCTGATCTTTTGGCTGCAGGCCATACGCTTTATCCCGACTCGACGGCTCATAAAGATAAGAATCAAAAGTAGCCAGAACACTGTCGTACGTGGTCAGAAAAGTGGGGTCTTCCGCAGCTTTCTGCAACACAATCTCATCTGCGCGCTTGAGAAATGCCTTGGGATTATGTCCTACTGCACCCCATAGCGTATGATCAAGCCGCGAAAAAAGCGAGCGTGTGGCGCGATCCCAGCCGTACCAAAGATTGTTGGCCAGCTCTTCCAGACGTTCAAGTCGGGGCGGTATTTTGGGATTGACTGTTATGGTATATGCAGTTTTAGAAAACATAGTGTAAATCTCCGTAAGTGGCTATTGGAATACATTCCAGCAGGCCGTTCAATCCTTATTCTGTTAGCGTGATAAAATCTGCGCTTCTCTTTTAGCGCCCAGCAGGCTCACCCCAGGATTAGTAATTATCCGTACCGGGATTTCCCGCATCAACTCAGCAAATCGCCCCTTGTCACAAAATGCGCGCATAAATCCACCCGCCTGAATAGTATTCATGATTCTGGGCGCGATCCCTCCTGCAATATATACGCCATTTCGGCATAACCCTGCAAGCGCCAGATTGCCTGCATAAGCGCCATAAATTTCTGCAAATAGTTCCAGGGAACGGATAGCAACCGGATGGTTTTGCTCGATTGCAAGGGCTGTTATGGCCGCACCACTGTCTTCATCCATTTGAATTGCCATGAGATTTGTAAATTCCGCAGCGCTTGCCTGCAGGAAATTAAATAAATGGGTCAAGCCGGCGCCCGATAATACACGTTCAACTGAAACATGGTGAAATTTTTTCTGAAGTGACTCCAATAATTGAATCTGCAAGTCGGTGGTAGGCGCAAAATCTATATGTCCGGCTTCCGTTGAAACAGGCCTGTAACCATCTTCCTGCCATACCAGCCAGGCGACTCCCATACCGGTGCCCGCCCCGAGCACGACGCGCATTGCCTTGGGTTGCGCATGACCTTCCTGCAAAGTAACCAGGTCATCGGGTGACAGTATTTCAACCCCTGAAGCGGCTGCTTCAAAATCATTCAGCAGTTTGACGCTGGGAATCGAAAACACCTCTGAAATTTCTGCAGCATCGATTTGCCAGGTCAGATTGGTTAATTGTACGCGCTGGTTGACAACTGGACCTGCCACAGCAAAGCAGGCGGCCGCAGGTTTGCAATCCGTTTGATGGACGTCCCCGGATTTATCCAGAAAATCGCCGAGAATGTCGGAGAAGCTTTTGTAATCACTGCTGTGATAACGGTGTACGCCATGCTCTTTTACAACGCCATTCATAATTTCAGCGCTTTGCAATAGCGTTTTAGTGCCACCGATATCACCGTAAATCAGTCGTTTATTCAAGTGAGATCAATTCCTGAAATGTATTGGGTTAATAAAAAACCGTGATTGCAAGCCCAGTATCAACTAGGTTAATGAAGAGTATAGTTCGCTTTACAACGTGATGTAAATTTCTTTGGCGGCAAGATAAAGCCGTTGCCGCCATTGCCGTTGAACTGATCCTACAACTGTTACCGTATTTTCAAGCGACCTGTCAAACCGAATGCGCATTGACGATGCGTATTTTACCGTTTATTCCAGCGGATCGTTTGGGGTTCTCCCCGGACAAATTGCAGCGTATTATTGTTCCTGTTATTCATTCATTATTCGGCGGATAAAATGCTGGAATCGTCATTTCGTATCGGCACTGTCGCAGGCATTCGGATCGGTGTACATTACACCTGGTTTATCGTCTTTTTTCTGCTGAGCGGCGTGCTTGCATCGTATTTCAGAGAATCGCATATGGAATGGAGCGGTTTCGCGATAATGCTGACCGCTCTGGTAACGACGCTGATGTACTTTGTCAGTATCGTATTGCATGAATTGGGGCATAGCCTGGTGGCAATCGCGCGTGGCGTTGAGGTCCGCGCCATTACACTGTTTATTTTCGGCGGCGTGGCGCAGACCGAAAAAGATGCCGATACCCCAGCGACGGAATTCTATATTGCCATCGCAGGACCGCTGGTGAGTTTTGCTTTGGCCGGCCTGTTTTATCTTCTGAAACTATGGTCAGCGGGTTACAGCCCAACCGTTACTGAAGCGTTAAACTGGTTGACGACAATTAATTTTGTACTCGCGGTGTTCAATTTGATCCCCGGTTTTCCGCTTGATGGCGGCCGCGTTTTCCGCGCCCTGGTATGGCGGTTTACAGGGGATGCTGCCAAGGGGATGCGCTGGGCAGTAATGGGCGGCAAAGTGGTTGCCTATGGTTTGATGTTTACAGGTGCGATGGTTGGTTTGCAGCCGGGCATGCTGTTCAATGGCATCTGGTTAATGGGATTAGGCTGGTTTTTGTTTGTCGCCGCAGAGGGAAGCAGGCGCGCGTATTTTACAGCGCGTTTAGCCGCACATGTTCCGGTCGGGGAAGTGATGCTGAAAGAAGTGCCGACAATTGCCGCCAACGTGAGCATTCTCTCCTGGGTTGATGAGCAAATGCTGCTGCAAGGGCAACGCGCGGCGCTGGTTACTGAAAACGGACAGACAGTGGGTTTGATTACGCTCAGCGACGTCATCAAATGCCCGCGTGCGCAATGGCCCAGCACGCTGGTTAGCAAAATGATGACGCCGGTCGATCAGTTTTATACCGTCAAGCCTTCAAACACTGTTCTCGAGGTACTGCAAATCATGCGCGATCAAAATATCAACCAGGTACCTGTTATGGATGAAGGTATAGTTGTCGGCTGGATTGATCGGGAACACTTGCTGAAAATCCTTCAGCTACACTCGGCAATCGGCCGCTGAAACCGCGCACTGACTGCCACTGTACAGACCGGATTGTGCTTTACGGGCTGACAGATATTGTTCATATGTACTTCAGTACAATTTTTTCTCTTCCTGTTCAGGAATATAGTACGCAACAACATCTCCTATAAGTTAAGTCGGGTTTGAGTGATCAAGACAACCTATGGGTAGCGGGTAAATTACTCGATTTCAAGGCATATTAACGTGAAAAATGAGAAAGTGATAATTCCGCTATTCCCATGGGTCCACCAGATCAACTCAGGCCCGCAATCCTTTGATTTTTCTGATTCAAGAAATAATCCGCAAATTAAGCGCACTTGGAAAGAATGTGTTCAGCGCTTCCTGCTGAGGATAATCATTCTTCGCAACTAAAGGTGGTACGAAGCCATTTGTCGTCCCCGCGACACCTGCGGTCTTCACGCACTGATTAGTAGCAACACACCAGTCGCGTGTACACCATGAATTTGCCAGATTGGGCGAACCCGGTTTACTAGCTTGACCAACATCACAAACAGGTTTTATTTTAGAATCCAAGTTAGGGATGATATAAGGAAAGTTTAAAATCTTTTGATAGAGCACTCGGTTAGATCTCATGGCAACAAAAGAAGACATTCTTGAACAGCTGGTGGAAGAATTTCTAATCCACAGGGGTTATTTTATTCGTCACAATATCAAGTATCTCCCTGATAAAAGTCATCCTGATTTTGTTACAAATCAGGATTCTAATCATAGCGACATTGATGTTCTGGCACTGCACCCTATGCTCCACGGACCTGATCGCATTTGGGCAGTGAGCTGCAAAAGTTGGCAAAGCGGTTTCAATCCTAAATTCGAAATCGAAGCCATTAAACAGAACAAGAAAATACGGGGCAGAGAAGCGTGGCGGGCTTTCAGAGAGTTAGTAAAACCAAAATGGTCAGAAGGATTTAGAACTGTCATCGAAAAAAACACTGGCTCCAGCAGTTTTACCTATGTATTGGCAGTTGCCAAAGTAAACGGGGATAAAGGTGTTTGGGAAAAGGACGAGGATTTTCTGTCTGCTATGAATGGCAACCCAATTAAAATTATCACGTTCCGGGAAATGCTATCAGAAATCGCTGAAGACTTAGATACAACTCTTGCGGCAACAGAAGTTGGCCGCATGCTTCAAATGTTTAAATCTAGCGGGGTTTCGTTATGAACTGGGACTCTAATCGTGGAACGACTACTTTCGACTATTCCATTAGTCTGGACCCATTACAGATGATGACGAACAACAATCCTTGAAGAGCTGTACCGAGTCGTTAAAGAAACCATTGAACTCTACCGCAAGGATAACAAGTGCCTACCCCCCCGCAACTTCGGGTCATGACCTCGCCAATCGCTTACAGAACATTGCATAATAAATCCATACAGCCGACGCCAAAAAAAACGGTACGGCTCCATGATGTGCAAAAAAATTTTTTTGTAATATTGAGGTGGATTATCGATATCCCCGCGTTCGTCATAAAATCTTAAAAATTTAGGTATCTAAATGACTCTGAGCATCAATGCATCAATGGAACCAAAGCAAACGAGTCTGACTCTTTTGATGCAGATTAAGTAGCGCTATTTAATGATAGACAATGGTCGCTTGTGAGTTGATAATTTAAGTGATGTTAAGTAAAGGAATATTTATGTTGGAAAAAAATTGGATTATTCCATTCACGAATGTTTCAATTGGACTGAATAGAAAGTTTAAGGTAACTATTAAAGTCAGGCGTTAATAAACCAAGAATTATACGATGCCACGAACACAAATATTTGTAAGTTATGCACATGCTGATAACGAAGCAGAGGCTCCTTGCAGACGGTGGTTGGATCGCTTACTTATTCATCTTCGTCCCCTTATGCTTGAAGGACATACCATTACATGGTCAGACAAAGAAATAGAGATTGGCGATGACTGGCATGTAAAGATTCAGGCTTGTCTTGAAACAGCTAAAGTAGCAATTCTGCTAGTCAGCCCTGCTTTTCTGGCTTCAAAATATATTCGTAACAGTGAACTACCGGTTTTATTTAGAAGGGCAAGCGATGAAGGGGTAATTATTTTGCCAGTCATTCTTCGTCCTTGTTTGTTTAGAACAATTAAGTTTAAATATCCTGATCCAACAAATGGGCCTCAGGAATTTTCACTGGCAAGCTTACAGGCGGCTAATTCTCCGAATCGAGCTTTGAGCGAAATGTCTGAAAGTGAACAAGATCGTGTGTTTACTATACTCGCGGAACGTATTCAACGTATTCTAGTTGACAATAAAGATGTCTTAGATACAAAACGAATAAAACCAGATTCACATGAATTAGCAAATACAGATTTAAACAATCGTGAAAAAATGATAGCACGAGTACGTCATTTTTGGATTCAGGGTGTTCTTTATCAACCAATTTATAAGCTTCCACGTCTTGAATTGGAGTTATCACATGACTCTGACGCGATCGAATATCCATTTGAATTAATTATCAGGCAACCCGGAGAAGATACACAACAGCTAGCCCCTAAAGCGCGTGCTATTACGGTTTTTGATGATTTTGAGCAGGCACTGTTGATTTTAGGCGCACCAGGGTCAGGCAAAACAACGTTACTGTTGGAACTTGTAGAAGATTTACTCGAGCGAGCTGAAAAAAATATTTCATATCCTATTCCGGTGGTATTTAATCTATCATCCTGGTCGCAACAACAATTACCGCTTAATCAATGGCTAACAGAAGAACTGAATAAGAATTACGGTATACCCCGTAAGATTGCTGCTAAATGGATAAAAAATGAACAAATAGCGCCAATGCTGGATGGTCTAGATGAAGTTTCTCAAAAACAACGCGGCGCATGCGTACAGACAATTAATCAATACCGTTTAGAACATGGATTAACGCCATTAGTCGTTTGTAGCCGGATTGCAGACTATGAGCAACTCAATACGAAATTGAAACTGCACGCAGCAATCGTGATTCAACCGTTAAAACGTAGTCAGATTGAACGGTATATGGCTCAAGACGATCAATCAATTATCGGCCTCAAATACGCTTTACAATCAGATGGAATATTATGGCAACTTATAGACACGCCTTTAATGCTAGGTGTGGCCGCGCTTGCCTACCAAGATTTCTCTCAAATCGATCAAGAAAAACCCATAAAAGAATTCCCACCACAAAAGCACCGCGAACAGCTATTAGAGAAATATGTGGAAGCAATGCCTAAAAGATCAGGCAGAGCAATGCAATTGACTAATTCTATAGCCAATAAGCCAAAAAAACCACAAGACTTTGAAAATTTCAAAAATCAACTGGCGTGGCTGGCTCAAGCAATGAAAAATGAATCTCAAAGCGAATTTCATTTAAGTTGGTTACAACCTAGCTGCTTGTCAAGTCAATCACAACAAATCTTTTTTAATAGCCTAGTAGGTTTGTCTGTTGCATTAATAAGTGGAATTTTTACAGCTGTTTTTTTAGGATTGAATCAGGGTATATTCTATGGATTACTTTTTGGAGCACTTACACTTAATCCTTTATTTGGCGGTTTAATATTAACAACTATTGGTTTGGTATTGGTAATTTATTATCAACTAGAAAGCTTTGAACTTGGTATATACGAGCTTGACACACCTTTAATTCTGTTAATTTCTTTTCTATTCGTGCTTTTCGTCTATCCCTTAACATGCTTGGTTGTAAAAATTTTCGGATACCCAAAAGTCATCAGACCAGCAAATGCAATCAGATGGTCTAGACAAAATGCAGAAATTGGAGCGAAGATTGGCATGGCTTATGGTTTC
The DNA here is from genome assembly GCA_024235795.1 of Burkholderiales bacterium. GTDB lineage: Bacteria > Pseudomonadota > Gammaproteobacteria > Burkholderiales > Nitrosomonadaceae > Nitrosomonas. The sequence continues at coordinate 539,564 of JACKLR010000003.1, forward strand.
ATATTAATTGATATAAAAATATTATTCTTTTTAGTCGTTGGAGAATTTTACTTTTTTAATTTTATACAGGCTTGCTTGGTAGGTATAATTTTTGGTGCTCTTATCGGAGGTTTTTCAAAGCGTGAAATGAACTCACAAATAACTAATAACACACCTTTTTATTCATTAATATTATGTGTTATGGGTATCATAATTGGTTTATTCAGTGCAGTTTTAGTTTCTGGCACTTCCTTAACATTTTCTTGGATAGGGCCATCATCACATGAAATTTTAATGGCAAATTTTCCATTTTTTATCTTATATGGTGCATTCTATTTTGGTGGTTTTGCCGCAATACAACACTATGTACTTCGAGCTATGATAACACTGCAAAAAAAAGCACCATGGAATTTTGTTGATTTTCTTGAAAAAAGTGTAAATCTTCTTTATCTAAGAAAAGTAGGAGCTGGTTACATTTTTGCACATAGAGTTTTACTGGAGTATTTTGCTTCTTTGCATTCGGATACAGCGAAAAACTCAAACAAGACTAGAAATGAAGTCGAAGCTAAGCTGTAGAATCATTTCCGGAAGATAAACACACGCTCGGGGACAGATCTAGATTTATTGCCTAAGCACCTATCCCTCGAAGATACTAAAAATTGTCATGAAATCCCATTGTCATCAAGCCGCAATTCCGGATAAAGTCAGCTGCTGAATATCAGTTCGCTTGCTCGCATGCTCTACCGTAATGGCAACGATATTACCTTGCGAGTCAACATCAAGCAGTGTGTTTTCATCCAGTTCTTTGGTCTCTTCAATATCAGCCACTTTGAATTCAATGTAAAGCGTATCGGTATCTTCAAAATAACAAATCTTCAAGGATTGAGTCTCCAATCGAAAAAACGTTATGAACTGCTGATTCAATAAACTAATCAACAGCCACCTGCTGCACCCGTATCGGCCAAACGCCTCGATCCAACGCCTGCCGCCCATCAAACACGATATAACTCTGCCGTCCGTAATGCGGCAACGGGCGGATGATGGATTCTAAAGAAGCATTATCCTGCGCTGAAACAATCGCCAGCGATGTGCCTTCGGGAGTGGTCATTGTCCACGCTTGCGCGGTTCCTTTTTCGCTGACCTCGTCTGGTTTTGCCGACAGGTTTTTGGCCTCGAGCCAGGCATCTATTTCATGGTGCAGGCCGATGACGAGTGTCGGTGCTGTGGGAATGGGTTGATCGGCTGGCAGTATCTGCGGCTCTCTACGTTGCAGTTTTTCGGCCAGCGTTGCGGCAATGTTTTTTGTTTCTTCGTTATCCGATAATAAAACAGTTGCCGTGGTAGGATTGACCATGACTTCGCGCAGGATCGGCGGCGCTTCGCCCGGAGCGAGGTGACGGAATAGGCGGATATCCGGATCGAGGATGGCGGACTGTGCTTTATCCTCAAGATCGAGCGTGAAGGTTTGTTCAGTGTGTTGCAGGTCGAGCAGATGCGTTTCCTTGCCCGATTCGGTTTGCACGGCGACCGGCACGCGTAACTGGTACGGCGGTTCGGATTGCGTCAGCGTGATATGCAAGCGGTAACCGGTCTCAATCGATTCCTGCCTGGCCTCACTGATGGACAAGTCCGGCGCTCCCGCGCGGTGCAGCCATTGGTCGAAAAACGGCTGCAGGTCGCGCGCGGAAATGATTTCAAACGCCCTTTGCAGATGCGGCCATGCCGTCACTTTAAAGCGCTGCATGCCCCAGATGCCTTGTATCGAGCGGTTAAACATATCTTCGCCAATCAGATCGCGCAGCATGAAAAAAAGCATGGCCGACTTGTGGTAACCGACAATTTTCGATGCCCCGTGCGTGCGCGAGGTAAATGCGATAAGCGGTTCATCCTGGCCGGGTTCCAGCGCGGCAAAGTCGCGCAGCCAGCCGAGACGCATTTCGCGCGCTTCATCTTCGCCTTCTTGTTCCTTGTAAGCGTAATCGGCCATGAATGTCGTCAGGCCTTCCGACCAGTTGCCGGTTTTGTAGTCCGGGTACACCGCATTGCCCCACCAGTTGTGCAGCACTTCATGTCCCAATGAAGTGTCCTTGATAAACGGCAGTTGCAGCACATTGATACCGAGATAGGTGAGCGTCGGCATGCCGAAACCGGTCGGCGTCGGACTGGAAACAATGCTGAATTCGGTAAACGGATAAGCACCGATCCACGATTCGTACAGTTTGAAATAGCGCTTGACGGACTCCAGATAATCATTGGCCAGCGCGCTGATCTGTGGATGGAAATAGGTGCGCAATTGTATCGACTCGCCCCTGGCGTTCGTGTAATGATCGGTGGCGATTTCGTAGGGACCGGCCATTAAATCAATGCCTGCGGCGGGGTGGGTAAATTCAAAGCGCGCCCGATACTCGGATTCGGTGTCGTGTTCTTCGACCAGACGCCCCGCCACCAGACCGCGCTGGCCGGGCGGCAATTCAATCTGCAGCGTGTAATGGATCTGGCCATTTGTCACGCGCGGATACCAGTTCGACGCATCGGGCAAAAATGTCCCGGCTTCCCCGCTGACAGCAACCGGCCTGCCGAGCGTCTGTTCATGATCGAGCGTGTCGTCGAGCGGATGCAACTGGCCGCGCCAGTGAATCTCGAGTTGATACGGTCGCAGTATCGCATAAGGAATTTGCCAGACATGCGCCCGGCTTGCTGCATCTGTTTCCGGTGCGAACGGCATCCCATTGATTAACGCCTGGGTAACTTCAAAGCGGGCGTCAAGGATCAAAATATGATCGCGCGTCTTATTGAATGTGATGACGCTTTTCCCTTCCAGCATGCGGGTTTCGGGGTCGATACTCACTTCGATATCATAATCGATGGAACTGGCATGATCCCTGGCGCTGCCGGGTATCGGCTGGGCCTGGGCTGAAACCGGAGCTGAATTGAGCATGCAGAGAAACAAAAAGCAAAAGAAAAATCGGTTGTGTTTAATCATCCGTTGCATGGGTTGTATCAGTTGATTGAATATAATCCGGGGAAAACAAAAACCGCCATGATTGAATCATGGCGGTTGCCTGTTCAGGGTTTTACCGCCGGAAACCTGGCGATGATCTCCATTTCCCGGTCATTGCGTTTCACTTTGAGCGGCAGCCAGGTGCCCGGCGCATGGCGTTTGACGATATTGATAACGTCATCGGTCGTCTGCAGCGTTACGCCCGCCATTTCCAGTATCACATCGGCGTCCTGCAGGCCCGAAGCCTCGGCGATGCTGCCTTTTTCCACCTGCAGCACCAGTGCGCCGCCACGCGCCATTTCGAAACGGATTCCGAGACGCTGATATCTTGGCTCGGCGAGCGGATCGGAAATATGCGGTAAGACGCCAAACACGGCATCGGCGACGCCAGCCACGAGTTGTTTGCAGGATTTGTTGGTATCCCACGGCAACAATGTGGCGATATCCTTGACACCGAGATCGTGCAGCTGGTGCGGAACGCCATAACCATGCACCACATGGCCTGAACCCATCACACCGACAACCAGCGGTTTTTTCCCGTTTTCCGCGGTGGCCAACACCTGATGCAGTATTTGCGCCATCGCACGGTCCCAGAGCTGCTGACCAGCATAAAAGCGCCTGAAATCGGGGTCGTCAAAACCGATTTCACCGGCTTTTTTGTCTTTGCGGTCATGCTGCTTGTATATCGGCATCAGAAAATCCAGATACGCCTGACTCGGTTCCGCAGGACGCGTCAGGCCTTCCCGTTGTTCAACAGGTACGCCGTGAAATCCTTTCTCGGAAACAAGATGACGCAATCGCGGCTCGATATTCAAGGCCACCATCGGAATACGATTCATGCGCGCAAAGTGAAACAGCGGCAGATAGAGTTCAGGGTCGGTATTCCAGACCCTGTCCCACTCGGATGCCGCCAGAAACGCTTTTTCATCCAGCTCGCCCGCGACCCATTGATCCAGCACCGACTGCACGCGGCGCGGAAACATTTCGAACCCGATGACCATATCCGGGCGCACGGCATGCATTGCCGCAAGCACCTGCAACTGCCAGCGGTGATGATCCGCATTGACATGGGTTTCACCCAGCAGCACCACTGAATGCCCGGCCGCGCGGTCAATCACATCTGCGTAAGCTGCCTGCCCGGCACCCGGTATAATCCAGCTGCCCAGCGGCACGCAATTTGTCTGCGCGGGTTTGTGACCTGGCTTGGCGGTGGATTGAATCGCCGGGCTCGCCTGGACAACAGCCATATTCGAGGCAAAACAGATTGCCGCCAAACTCCGTGCAGCTTGTGTGGTCAGGCTGTTTACAAATCGTTTTATTTTCATCGTTAATATTTTTATCATTATCCTACCCATTTGCGGGCATTTCTGAAAAGACGTATCCAGGGCGCGTCTTCACGTATCTGTGTCCGAACGCGCCGACCCGAATCGCCTGATTCGGGGGGGTACCACGAATGCTGCGCAATGCGGAAAACGCGTTCCGGATGCGGCATCAGTATATTGAACCGTCCATCCGGCGTTGTCATACCGGTAATCCCGCGCGGCGAACCGTTCGGATTGCCCGGATAGGTTTCGGTAACCTGTCCCCGGTTGTCGACATAACGCAAAGTAACCAGCGTATTGCTCTCTGCCAGGTTTTCGCTGCCGAAATCCGCGCGCCCTTCGCCATGCGCCACAGTAATCGGCATACGGCTGCCGGTCATGCCTTCAAACAGTATCGATGGACTTCCCTGTATTTCTACCATGACAAAGCGCGCTTCAAATTGTTCCGAAAGATTACGCACAAAGTGCGGCCAGTGTTCAGCACCGGGGATGATTTCGCGCAGATTGCTCATCATCTGGCAACCGTTACAGACGCCCAGTGCAAACGTGTCTGTACGCTGAAAGAATGCCTCAAACGCATCGCGTGCGCGCGAATTAAACAAAATCGACTTCGCCCATCCTTCACCGGCGCCAAGCACATCGCCGTAAGAAAAACCGCCGCACGCGGCGATGCCTTTAAAGTCGTTGAGCGTTACTTTTCCGCTAATGATATCGCTCATATGCACATCAATCGTCGAAAACCCCGCGCGGTCAAATGCAGCCGCCATTTCCACATGACCATTGACACCCTGTTCGCGTAGAATCGCGATGCCCGGACGTGAACGGGCACGCAGAAATGGCGCGGCAGGATTATTTTCTGTATCGAAACCGAGCGTAACGTGTAGCCCAGGATCATTGTCATCCAGAATACGGTCATATTCCTGCCGGGCGCAGACCGGGTTGTCTCGCAGCGTTTGCAACTGATAGGACGTTTCCGACCAGGCGCGTTGCAGATCAACGCGTGTTTCAGCCAGAACAGGCTTGTTGTTGCGCATCAGGCGCAGTTCATTCGCCGCATTGGGCTGTCCGATGATAAAACTCATTTCGCGCAAACCGGCTTCAGCCAATGTGTTCATGACGAACGTACGCTTCCGGACTTCGATCTGTATGACGGCGCCCAGTTCTTCATTAAACAATACCGTGAACAAGCGTTCCATTGAACGGCCGCTTAACTGCGCAGCGTGCAGTTCTGCTCCGTCGATATCGCTGGACATCGCATCGAAGCAAAGCTGATCCAGATTGACGGTAACCCCAACATGACCGGCAAACATCATTTCACACACGGCTGCGAACAATCCGCCATCCGAGCGGTCATGATAAGCCAGTATCGCATCCGCCTTGTTGAGCTGCTGGATAACAGTAAAAAATGCCTTGAGTTTTTCAGCGCCCGATTGCCCGTCGATATCCGGCGCGTCATTGCCAATTTGTTTATAAACCTGCGCCAGCGCCGATCCACCCATGCGGTTTTTTCCACGTCCCAGGTCGATCAGGACAAGCTCAGTCTCGCCGCAATCGGTGCGCAACTGCGGCGTTAACGTGCGCTGGACATCGCTGACTCTGGAAAAAGCCGATATGATTAACGACACTGGCGCCGTGACTGCCTTGCTGATTTTTTCGCCGGTTTGTTCGTCATTTTCCTGCCAGGTTGTTTTCATCGACATGGAATCTTTGCCCACCGGAATGCTGATGCCCAGCTGCGGACACAGCTCCATGCCAACGGCATGCACCGCGTCAAACAAACCGGCATCTTCTCCGGGATGTCCGGCTGCGGCCATCCAGTTGGCAGACAGCTTGACATCACCAAGTTGCTGAATAGCGGCCGCGGCAATATTGGTAATCGCCTCGCCAACCGCCATGCGCGCCGCTGCGGCGGAATCGATCAGCGCCAGCGGGGTGCGCTCGCCGATGGAGAAAGCTTCGCCGAAATAGGTCTGGTACCCCATCATGGTAACCGCCACATCGGCAACCGGTATCTGCCACGGGCCAACCATCTGGTCGCGCGCCGTCATGCCGCCCACGCTGCGATCGCCAATACTGATCAGAAAGGTTTTATCCGCTACCGCCGGTAACCGCAATAGTCTGTAGACTGCATCTTTTAAATCAATCGTATGGATATCCAGAGCCGGCAATAATTGGCTGCGATGCGCAACTTGCCGCGTCATTTTGGGCGGCTTGCCGAGCAATACCGACAGCGCCATATCGACCGGGGGTGCTGCGGATGCGTAGTCTTCATCGGTAACAACAAGCCGGTCTTCCGCTGTTGCTTCCCCGACAACGGCAAAGGGACAGCGTTCGCGCGCGCAGATTTCCCGGAATAATGCAATCGACTCGGGACGGATGGCCAGCACATAGCGTTCCTGCGCCTCATTGCTCCAGATCTGCATCGGCGACATGCCCGGCTCTTCAGAAGGTACAGCACGCAGATTGAATCGCCCGCCGCGGCCCGAATCATGAACCAGTTCGGGAAAGGCATTCGACAAGCCGCCCGCGCCAACATCGTGAATAAACAAAATGGGGTTTTCCGCTCCGCTGCGTTCCATTTGCCAGCACCGGTCAATGACTTCCTGCGCACGGCGTTGCATTTCCGGATTGCCGCGCTGAACCGAATCAAAATCGAGTGCTTCCACATTTATTCCGGTATCCATACTTGAAGCCGCACCGCCACCAAGTCCAATCAACATACCGGGCCCACCCAGTTGAATCAACAGTGAACCGGCCGGAAATTTCTCTTTACGGATATGGTTTGCAGCGATCTGCCCGATTCCACCGGCTAGCATGATCGGTTTGTGGTAACCGCGCATTTCTCCGGCGACATTTTCCTCATAGGTTCGGAAATAACCCGCCAGATTCGGACGACCAAATTCATTATTAAACGCAGCCCCTCCGATAGGACCTTCGAGCATAATTTGCAGGGCTGATGCAATACGGGCGGGCTTGCCGTAGATGGCTTGTTGATCAGCATCGCTGTATTCCCAGGGTTGCCTGAAATCCGGCATATTCAAATTGGATACTGAAAATCCGGTCAGGCCTGCTTTCGGCTTGGCCCCGCGGCCGGTTGCGCCTTCATCGCGTATTTCACCGCCGACACCGGTAGCAGCGCCCGGAAACGGTGAAATCGCGGTCGGATGATTATGCGTTTCCACCTTCATGAGCCAATGCGTCTGCTCCTGCTGATACGTATAGACATTATTTTTTCCTGGATAAAAACGTGCAATTTTCGCGCCTTCAACAATACTCGCATTATCCGCATAGGCGACGAGCGTGCCTTGCGGATTGTGCCTGTGTGTATTGCGAATCATGGCAAAAAGCGACTGGTTTTGCGTCTGACCGTCGATTACCCAGCTTGCATTGAAAATTTTGTGGCGGCAATGCTCGGAATTGGCCTGCGCAAACATCATGAGTTCCACATCCGTCGGATTGCGTCCGGCCTGTTTGAAATGATAGGCAAGATAATCAATTTCATCCGCCGATAATGCCAGCCCCATTTCAGTATTGGCTTTTTCCAGCGCCTGCGAACCATCCGATTGAAGATCGATAATTCTCAATGGCTGCGGCGCAAAATGATGAAATAGCCGCTCCGCCGCGTCAAATGACTGCACAACCGTTTCAGTCATGCGATCATGCAATACTGACTGTAACGCTTGCTGTTGCTCGGGAGTAAGCGGCAAATCCGTTTTAATCGTGCAGGCAACCCCGCGTTCTATACGCTCAATGGCATTCAGTCCACAGTGGCGGACAATATCCGTCGCCTTGCTGGACCAGGGTGAAATCGTCCCAGGACGTGGAATAACGAGAAAAAACATCGCGCCCGTATCCGCTGAATTCTGTGACTGACAACTATTCAACAGTTTTTCGAGCAATGCCGTTTCTTGATCGGTCAATGGCTGGCTGACTGCACAGAAATACCAATACTCTGTGTAAATATGAGACACTTGTATCTTTAATGCACTCAGCGCGTTCGCCAGCTTGTCCAGCCTGAAAATAGAAAGCGCGTTGCCGCCGCAGAATCTAAGCATCGGTAAAAATATCATGATTAAAAACGCCATTTTACACGAGAAATAAGCCATTCCGTTCACACCGCTCAATCCAGATGATGAATTCAAGCGATCCGGTTTTTCTAACCGATGAAATACGAAAAATTGAACAGGCGGCATTTGTCCAGCCTAATCCGCCTGATTTAATGGAAAAAGCAGGCCGCGCAGCCGCTGAAATTGCCAAAGGAAAATTTACCAGGGACAGGGACGGCGTCATGCGCGTTCTGGTTTTGGCGGGCCCCGGTAATAATGGCGGCGATGCTTTTGTCGCAGCGCGCTATCTGAAACAATGGCATCATGCTGTCACAGTCGTTTTCTGTGCCGATCCCGAACGCCTGCCAAAAGATGCCAAAAAAGCCAGACTCGCCTGGCTGGATAATCAGGGTGAAATCCAGCCGGACATACCGGTCAGCGAAAACTGGGATCTGGTTATCGACGGCATATTCGGTGTCGGGCTGAAACGGGACAGGCCGCTTGCTGGTCAGTATCTGGACTGGATTAACACCGTCAACACCCTGCAGCGCCCCGTGCTGTCGCTTGATATTCCTTCCGGACTCGGCAGCGATAATGGCGATATCTATGGCGCAGCTATCAATGCTACGGTTACCGTAACTTTTATTGGATTTAAACCCGGCATTCTGACCCAGTACGGGCCGCAGTGTTGCGGTGAAATCATTGTTTGCGGTCTCGATCTTGACGCGGCATCCATACAACCACCCCGGGCGTGGGTTATCAACCGGAAACTGGTTGATCGTATACTACCGCCGCCGCGTCCGGCCAACAGCCACAAAGGCAGCTTCGGCAACATCGCCATTCTGGGCGGCAATTCCGGCATGATTGGCGCGGCCTTGCTGGCTGGACGGGCAGCGTTATATCTTGGCGCCGGACGGGTTTATCTGGGCATGCTGGCTGCTTCTGCACCCGAAATTGACCTGCTGCATCCCGAGTTAATGCTGCGTGCGCCATCGGAATTATTCGAGTTAAACACGATCAACTGCCTGATTGCCGGTCCGGGAATGGCCATGAACGAATCAACCTATGGCTGGGTGGAACGTGCGCTTGACAGCGATTTCTCCCTGGTTCTGGATGCCGACGCGCTAAACCATGTTGCCCACCATAGCATTCTGGCCGAAAAACTCAGGCAACGAGACGCACCGACTGTACTGACCCCACACCCTGCTGAAGCGGCGCGCTTATTGGACACGAATGTGTCGACTGTACAAAGTAATCGCATCGATGCCGCATCAAAACTATCGGAAAAATTCACTTGCCTGATCGTACTTAAAGGCGCAGGCAGTATCTGTGCGACGCCGGACGGCACATGTTTTTTTAACACCAGCGGCAATCCGGGTCTGAGCAGCGCCGGGACAGGCGATGTGCTTGCCGGCATGATCAGCGCATTGATTGCGCAGGGACAAAAGCCGCAAGATGCACTGCTGCTGGCAGTTTATCTCCACGGCGCTGCAGCGGATGAATTGCTTAAACAACATCACGGGCCTGTCGGAATGACGGCATCAGAAATCATTTCTGCTGCGCGCTTGCTGCTGAATGCATGGATTTACGAATGACGGGAGCGTACACTTTATTTGTGAACTTGAACGGAAGCAGGCTGTATTGCACACCGGACAACCCTATGTTTGATGTAGCATATCTCCGACCGGCCATTCTGATCGCGTTTTTCAACACAAAATGGAGTAAACATGTCTGAAAATTTCTTATGGTCATTTATTCCTGGCGAACTGAAGCTGCCACATCTTTCCTATCACTATTTCATTCATGGAAAAAAACATCCATTCGAACCACTTGCCACACAATTCAGCATGGCCAATGCCGCCTGGCTGACCGATCTGGCATTTCTCGCCTACGCGGATAAACGTTTCATCACCGAACAGTTGAATGAAGCCGGATTAACCGGCGCGCCCTGTTTTATCGGTTTTGATCAGGACATCGAATCGACGCAATGCATCATTGCACATAACAATGAAATAATTGTCGTTTTTTTCCGCGGCACGGAATTTAATCCAAAACGCATTTTGAACGCAGTCCTTGATACGTCGATTGACATCCAGGCCGCCCTGGTTGAAGTGCCGGAACTCGACGGTTGCGTACACTACGGATTTTACAAAGAAGCTGAAAAAATTAGTGCAACTTTGATTAAAACACTCGACAAAATCCGGACAACGCAATCAGTCTGGTTCGCCGGGCACAGCATGGGCGGCGCATTAACCATACTCACTGCAAAATTATATTCGGCACGCACACAACGCAATGTCAGTGGTGTTTACACAATAGGCTGCCCGCGCGTAGGCAACGAAACTTTTGCCGCCCATTACCAACTCCCGCTTTACTGCCTGATTAATCACAAGGATCCCATCACCAGAATTCCTGTAGAAGGAAAGATTATGGAACAATCCTCGAATTCCGGAAATTATGTGCCTATGGGAAAAACAATCTTTTTTGATCAGACAGGCGGTATCACTGATACAGATAACCGCCCGCCCATTACCCGAAGCTTTCTCAGAATCGGAATTACGCTGGAACTATCGCTCATTATCGACATGTTGGATCACGCACCGCTTCGCTATTCTCAAAAAATATGGCGGCATCTTTCCTGATGCAACAATATGCGGCTTGGCTGTAACCAACGCGCTTACCGACTCTCTGACTGGCTTTTTGATTGACTTGATAGTATCGATCCGTCCGCTATAACAACGTGTCCAGCCATATTTTCCACTGCTGATATTTCTTTATCAGCACGACGTTTTTACGATCAGTTTCAATTTTTTTCCCTTGCACTCGTTGTGGAATTTGAATTTCACCGTTTGTCGCAAGCAGTGTTGTGCCGAGAAGACTTGCCTCCTTTTGCTGCAAATACATTACCGGGAAAGTGACGCACTGCGCGATGCCTTGTTGCAGGCAGGCCAGTTCCGACAGACCGCCAGAGAGATAAACCTGAGTGAGCGGCATCTGCCGGTGATAGTCTTCGAGAATGCGCACCACCCTGAACACAATTGCTTCGAGCAGCAGAACGGCGATTTGCCGCGTTGTCAGTGCTTCCGTGGATTCGGAAAAACAAAGCCCCAAGTGACTGCTGAAATAGGGCGCACCGAGACCACTGGGTTCGGCAAGACACAAAATATCGTTGGTTGCGAATTCGTCTATTTTGCACGTGCGAAAGGGATAGGGCGCCAATGCTGCGGCGATTGAATTTAATGTGCCTTCGCTGGCCATATAGACGGCACGATGCCGATCCTGATAAACCAGGGTATGCAGATAACCGTCCAATGGCTGAACATCCTTTTTCAAACAGCGAATCACAAATCCGCCGGTGCCCAGATTGACCAATGCCTTTGATGAATCGTTCATAACGCTCGCAAAAAGCGCTGCGGATTGATCGCCTACGCTCGCCTGCAACATCAGGGTATCGAGCACGGGCAGATTGAGCCCCGCCGAAGGCATGATCCGAGGCAGAATTCGGGACGGAATGTTGAAGAGACTGCACAACTCCTCAGACCATTGTTGACGATGAATATCCATGAGTAGCGTGCGCGCAGCCATGGATGCATCGGTGCAGAAATACTGACCGTTACTCCAGCGCCAGATCAGAAACGTATCCAGCGTACCTGCAAGCCAGATGCCCTGTATCAGTTTTTCACGCCAGTCCGGATGATCCCCGAGCAAAACACTGAGCTTAGGCGCAAAGTAGTATGGCGTCAGGCGCAGTCCGGTCAATGCCGGAATCAGCGCTGCTATCCTTTCAGCCTTTGCGGTTTTCGTGTCTTCATCATAAAAATGAATACCGCGGCTGTCCTGCCATGAAATCAATGGTATAACCGGTATTCCACTCTTTTTATCCCAGATCAGAAATGATGATCGCTGGCTGCAAAGCCCTAATGGCGGTTTCGACTCAGTATTTGCAAGGCATTCGGAAAGCGCCGCTTCAGCGCTTTCAAGGTAACGCAACGCATCGCTTTCATAGCGTTCACCCTGATGTTCGATCTCGGGCGCCGGTTGGCTGACAATATTCCGAAGTTCACCATGCTGATCCAGTAACGCTGCCTTGATCGACGTTGTACCCAGGTCAAGCGCTATTGCAACTTCCGGCGCATTGGTCGGCATGTTTCAGGAATAAAGCCCTGTCCGGCAACGCGCGATTTCCTGCCGGCGGCGGATTTCATCCCAATGCAGAGCACCTGAAATTTTGTCAACAATCCGATGCAGATCTGCTTCAGTCAATTTCGCCAGAATCAGCAGCGGAATACGGCGGCGCAATAAGTCATCCAAATGCATGACCATTTCGTTCGCGGCGCAAAACATCAGGTCAGCATCAATAAACGGCAGCGCCGGGATAATACGGCCGGCCAGGGCAGGCTGCAATTCGATGGCGTTCAGTATTTCCGGAACGTTGCGACCATGACGGCGGATTAGCCACAACGCGCTTTCCGGATCGACGCCTAATTGCGCTGCTCGTTCCTGGATTGCCGCTGACCAGTCGGAAAAATCCTTCGAATGTTGCGGCGACCAGGGAAAAAAACGGCCCAGCGTCGCACAGGATGTCCGAACATTGCGTTGTCTGCAAACCTGATCGACAATCTGCGCGGCATCCTGGCGTGCGGACGTCAATTTGCCGCCAATTGAATAATGTACGCCATTCGATGCCGTTTTCAGTACCCAGTCGCGGCTTACCGATGAAGGCGCGGCGGTTTCAGCAGATGAATCGTGATGCGCTTGTTCATCCTGCTTGAGCACGCGTACTCCGGCAAATGCGGCAATAATATCGTCTTGTGTCCACGGTATTTTCAGATAATCATTCACCGCGTTGAGCAAATATTGCACTTCCGATTCTTCAACGTCGACCCTATCCAACGACCCCTGGTAAGCCGTATCGGTTGTACCCAGCAGCGTCAACCCATACCATGGAATTACGAAAAACACGCGCCCATCCGATCTGGCCGTAAGCAGCAAGGCTTCATTCTTGAGCAAAGCGGGCATGATCAGGTGTATGCCCCTGGTCAACAAACAATTGACCTGATCCTGACTATCCGTCGCCAGCCAGGGGCCAGTCGCAAAAACAATTTGATGCGCACGAACTTCGTGTTCTTCACCGGTCAGCCCATCATGAATTTTTGCGCCGCTGGCCTGCCCGTCAGTTTCCAGCACATGCATCAACTTGCAGTAGTTGACGCAAACAGCATCGGCATCGATCGCGCCGCTGACGAGCTCCAGAACCAGCCGCGCATCGTCGGTTTGCGCATCAGCATATGTAAAGCCGCTGCTTAACGATTTGGTATTCAGAAAGGGAAAGCGCTCACAAAAACGCCGATGGCTAAAAAAACGATGCCGCATCATGGCGCGCTGACCTGCAGCCAGAAAGTCGTACAGCATCAGGCCAAGCTTTAAACGCAACGCGCCGACACGGCTATGTGCATAAACCGGCACGCCAAAACGCAGCGGCCAGACGCGATGCGGCGCCACCTTCATCAGCATTTCGCGCTCAGCCAGCGTTTTACGCACCAGTTTGAATTCATAGTGTTCCAGATAGCGCAAACCGCCGTGCACCAGCTTGCTCGAGGCCGATGAGGTTGCATTCGCCCAATCGCCCTGATCGATAAGCGCCACTTTTAAACCGCGCAGCGCCGCATCATAGGCTGTCCACGCGCCGTAAATCCCGCCGCCGCAGACAAGCAAATCAAACGTTTGATGCCATAGCGGTGATGGATGGCGTTTCATGCGCCGCCCGATAACGCCTTGCGATTTTCCAGTGCTTTATGCGGCACATCGCTGATCAGAATATCCACACCCAGCCGCAGTGCTTTGTCGATATCGTCATCGGTATTACAGGTATAAACAGCAATGCATTTGTCTTCCCTGCGAAGCAGATCAACAAGCGATTGATCCAGCATGGCAATCGGCAGACAAAATCCATACAGGAAGGCGCATTCTTCTAATGACTGGCGCACGTCATTTCCGGTATGGTGGTCATCCAGATTATAAATCAGCGGCGCTTGGGGCCGGTAACGATGCGCGTAGATCAGACTGGGCAGATTGAACGATGAAACCATAATCCGTTCATTGGTTTGATTGTCAGGAATAGACCCGATCAAATCCAGTACCTGTTGCATTTTTATTTCATGGCGGGAAACAGGTTCCCAATCACGGTTCTTGACTTCAATCAGCAAACGGCAACGCTGGCTGAAATCGTTCAGAAATGTCTGCAATGGCATAATTCCTTCGCTGCCTGTCTGGGGAAAATTGAGTGCCTTCAACTGTGCATAGTCGAAATCATCGATATGCTTATCTGGCATGCCAATCTTGTCAAGAAACCGGTCATGCCAGAGCACCGCGACTTCATCCCGGCTCAACTGCACATCGGTTTCAATCCCGTCGATCGCATCGTTCAACGCCTTGTCAAACGCCAGCCGGGTATTTTCCATCGCCTCGGCACTTGCACCGCGGTGTGCAAAAATCTGGCATTTGCCCGCCTTTTGATCAGATACGGTTGTCGACATGACAGCTCGCTAAAATTATTTATCCGCCGCAGATTGCAACATAGCAATTATGGCATCATCCCTGGCAATTTCCAAAGCGGTTTTACCGCTATTGCTTTTGATTGCCGGATCAGCGTTAAATTCGAGCAACAGCTTTACCGCCTCGTTGTGATCGTGCATCGCCGCCCACATCAATGCGGTAATACCGTCTTCATTTTGCTGGTTAATCTGGGCGCCTTTTTCAAGCAACACTTGAATGACCGGAACATGGCCATTCTGTGCAGCCAGAATCAACGGCGAAAAACCGTTTCTGGCTTTATGATCGATACTGGCACCATGCTCGATCAGCAGCCGAACAATTTCGGCCTGGCCGACCAGAGCCGCCAGCGTCAATGCCGTCGCCTGATTTTTGTCCTGCTGTTCAATGTTGATGCCTTTTTCCAGTAATGCTTTGACAATATCCACGTAGCCATTCTGCGCAGCAACATGCAACGGCGTCGTCTGGTTGATTGCAATCAGATTTACCGGCGCATTGTTAGCGAGCAAGGTTTTAACTATGCCTGTGTGGCCGTTACGAACAGCCATATAAAGCGCTGTGGTACCATCGGATGCCTGCATGTCTATTGTTGCATTTTTAGCCAGCAGCTTGTCGACAATAGCATCCTTCCCATCCAGCGCCGCAATCATGAGTACTGTCACTTTCTCTTCCGTCTGCAGATTCACTTTGGCATTTTTTTCGAGCAAGGCGTCAACAATACGCTCATAGCCACCCTGAGCAGCAACCATGAGCGCCGTAATTCCGTCGCTGGTTTGCAAATCGACATTGGCGCCTTTCGCCAATAACGCCTGAACGACTTTCTCGTGTCCGTTTTTGGCAGCAACAATCAAGGCTGTCGCGCCACCGGCATTCTGCGTATCCAGTGATGCATCTTTTTCCAGCAGCATTGCGACAACATCATCGTAGCCATACTGTGACGCAACAATGAGCGGAGTAAAGCCCTTTTCATTTTGCAGGTCGGGCGTGACACCCTTATCGAGTAATTCCCTGACGATTTTTTCTTTTCCTGAGAAAGCCGCTTTAAATAGCTCGGTTTGATCATCGGACGCGCCAACCACGCTGACGCCCGCTGCGTTTCCGGCATTTTGCGCATTTTGTGGATAGGCAAAACTGTTGGCAACCGGTAAAAATAAAACGGCTGCTAAAAATATAAATGATTGACGTTTCAAATTGTGTTTTAATTTTTCGATATAATTCATTAAGAGCACCTGTGTCTGGCAACTTTTCTTTTCTTGTGTTATCAATTTTCAGGATAAGCGAGCTTCCGCCCCCCCCAAACCTGTTATTTTACCTCAGAATTCCGAGCGTAACATTTCAGTTTAACCAAATCCAAATATAGGTGTTTATTTTTAATTGTTTTTTTCAACTGTTCAACAATGATTGACTGCATTATCCCGGAATGGCCTGCACCCAGGCATGTCAAAGCACTGTTTACCACGCGGCGCGGCGGTGTGAGCAGCAACTGCGCCAGCGGCGCTTTTGCAACATTCAATCTGGGAACGCATGTCAATGATCGTCCGGCTGACGTCGAAGAAAACCGCGCGCGACTGCAAGAATATTTGCCTGGCGCGCCAAAATGGCTCGACCAGGTACACAGCGCCAGATATGTGTGGATGGAGCAGGCCGCCGAGCCGCCGGCAAAGGAAAAAGCCGATGCCGCCTTGACCCGTCAGCACAATACGGTGTGCGCGATCATGGTTGCGGATTGTTTGCCGGTTTTTTTATGCGATACCACAGGCAGCCTCGCCGGTGTCGTGCATGCCGGATGGCGCGGGCTTGCTGCCGGCATCATCGAACAATCGGTTGCCGCACTTCAGGTTGACCGCAGCAAACTGATGGCATGGCTGGGACCGGCTATCGGACCTGATTATTTCGAAGTCGGCGAAGACGTCAGAACGGCATTTGTCACGCATGACCCAGATTCGGCCAGTGCTTTCGCTGAAAAAACCAGCCCATCCGCGCAAACAGAAAAAAAATGGCTTGCGGATATCTTCCAACTCGCCCGCCGTCGACTGGCAAACGCGGGCGTTACGCAAATTTTCGGCGGCGGCATCTGCACATATAGCGATCCGGCGCGTTTTTTTTCCTACCGGCGCGACACTGCAACCGGCCGCATGGCTGCGCTCATCTGGCTGGATAAAAACGCATTAACCCTCAAATGAGTTCAATCCTTCCTTGGGCACCTCTAAAAATCCACATTTTGTTACAATACTTCGTTATTCACAAAAAATGCTTCCTGACATATTCATCATATGCTGCGTCAACATTTTTTGTTCTCGCCTTGTCTTGTTGTTTAAAACTCTGAATTTTTAGAGATGCCCCCTTATGCACAAAGGCGTATAATCCCGCCTTTCCATTTGATTTAACTTTATGTCTACGCTTTCCTGGATCATCCTGGCCAGCTTTATCGGCGGCGTCCTGAGCCTGCTCCTTGCGGCCATGCTTACACTCAACACACGGGCAACCTGGGTTTCAAGACTTGTCTCATTTGCAATCGGCGCACTGCTTGGCGCCGCGTTCCTGAATATCCTGCCTGAGGCGTTCGAGCGTTCGGATGATCCTGCTCAGGTGACTGTTCTGGTGCTGTTTGGCATTCTGCTGTTTTTCATACTGGAAAAACTGGTGTTATGGCGCCACTGTCATCTGGAAGACTGCGAAGCCCACGATCCGGCACATGGCATTCCCAATGCCATCACCACGACCGTCAGCAGCGCTCATGTTCACGAAAACGATCAAGGTCGCAGCGGCATGATGATCATGATCGGCGACACTTTTCATAACTTTGTCGACGGCATCCTCATCGCCGCCGCTTTCATGGTGGATGTACAGCTCGGCATCGTCACGTCCATTGCCATTATTGCTCATGAAATTCCGCAGGAGGCCGGTGATTTCATTATCCTGCTCAACTCAGGCTATACGCGGCGCGCGGCGTTCATGATGAACCTGTTATCCAGCTTTGCCACGCTGGTCGGCGGGGTGCTGGCTTATTTTATGCTGAATAAACTTGATTTCATGATTCTGCCGCTACTGGGGCTGGCGTCCGCCAGCATGATTTATGTCGCACTGTCCGATTTAATCCCCGGTTTGCACAAGCGCCCCGAGATCGGCGCAACAGCGCAACAGGTCACATTAATCCTGCTCGGAATTGGCCTGATCTGGTTTGTCGGCCTGTTTGCGCATGGGCATTGAGCGCGCGATAACACCTCATCAGCCTATTTCGTAAAAAAGTTAAGTCCTACATCCAAATGCCAGCAAAAAATTGAAAGGTTGATTTTATAGATTGAATAAACACATCATCCATGCCAGAATAAAATCTAGATTGTCTAGATTTAAGCGTAAAATGGGGTGGAAAATATGAAATGGCAACTGGCAGATGCCAAAAATCGATTGAGTGAAGTTATCAACAAAGCATTATCCGAAGGTCCTCAAAAGATTACGCGCCGAAATGATACGGTTATTATTTTGTCACAAGGCGATTATGAAAAGTTGATTGAGCAACAACCAGGATTTAAAGATTTTCTACTGAATCAGACGCCAGACCTGAAGGGTCTTGATTTAAAGCGCGACAAGGGAATAATGCGGGATATTGATCTGTGAGAATGTTGCTCGATACGTGCGTATTATCTGAACTTCGCAAGCCACAGTGTCATGAAAATGTGCGAAAAACAATAGAGGAATGTACTGAGGCATCCTTGTTTATCAGTGTCATCACTATTGGTGAAATTACCAAGGGTGTAGAGTTACTAAAGGAAATTGAAAACCAGCGTAAACGAAAATTACAAAGTTGGTTGCAAACAATCGAATATTATTATGCTGATAGAATATTGCCTATCGATTTGGAAGTTTCCCGTATCTGGGGCGAGATCACAGCAACGGCACAAAAATCTGGACAAACGATTGCTGTCAGTGACGGTCTAATTGCTGCCACGGCATTACGGCATGGACTTCATATTATGACAAGAAATGTTAACGACTTTAAACCGAGCGGCGCATTACTGGTCAATCCATGGGAGTAAATTTTAAACTTCCCATCGCCGCACACAGTCAACAAAACCGAAAAAAACCATCTCAAAACCCCTGCTCCTCCCTATACATGGATAACACCCCTGATCAGTAATTTTAAGCATTAACCAGGAAACAATTATCCGCAGGATTTGTATAAAATCTGGCATACTGACACTGATGTGAATGCTGTCAAACGCAATTCACTTATTGTCCTCATCCATTGATAATAAAGTTACGCTTATGCACTGGACGCATGTAATTCTGATTGTTTTGCTGACTATACTGGTCACCGTTGCAGGCACCTACTGGGCGCTCAAAACGTATATTTTCGCTTCCGACTTTACCCCGGTAACGCTCAGCGCAAAAGAGGAAAGCGTGCTTGAGACCAAGCTGAGTGCACTGGGTTACGAATCCGGCTCTTCAACAACTGTGCACTCCAAAAGTACACAACCGGCACAAGAAGACGAATTTGATGAAAACGGCTTTCTAAAACCGGAAGCGTATTCCGAAAAAAATGCAACGCGTGCAGTCAGCTTTACAGAACGGGAACTGAATGCGTTTCTGGCCAAGAACACCGATCTTGCCCAGAAACTGGCCATCGATCTTGCTGAAGGACTGGTCAGCGCAAAGCTGCTGGTTCCGTTTGAAGAAGATTTTCCGATGCTCGGCGGAAAAACGCTGCGCTTAAATGCAGGAGTCGGTCTGACTTACCAAAATGACAAACCCGTCATCGTCCTCAAGGGTATCAGCATCATGGGCGTGCCCATCCCCAACAGCTGGCTGGGCGGGATAAAAAATATCGATCTGGTCAGCGAGTTCGGCGCCGATCCGGGATTCTGGCAATCCTTTTCCGAAGGCGTCGAGAATATCCAGGTGTCAGACGGCCAGATCACGATCAAGCTGAAAGAATAGCCCGGTCAGTCATGATTTTTTATTCAGCATATCCTTGAGATTGGCAAAAGGATTGTGGGTCGCCACGGACTCTGATTCGCGGATATCGGTGCGGCCCATAAAGTCCTTGAGTTTGGCGTGCTCATTTTCATGACAATACGTGCACAGCAGTTCCCAGTTACTGCCATCGGGCGGGTTGTCATCATGATTGTTGTTTTTGTGGTGCACTTCGAGCAATTGCAGATTTTTATGGTCAAAAGTGCGCGCACAGCGGCCGCACACCCACGGAAATAATTTCAGCGCCTGTTCCCGATAGCCCTTGGCACGCTTTTCCGCATTACGCCGCGCTTCAAGAATAACGCGATCCAGTTTACCGGTTTCTTTCGCCATATCAGATTTCCCCTTAAACAATGCCGGATATGGCAGTATAGCGATTTTTCGGTATCGGTATGCAATACTTCCTCACATGACGAAACTCGTATTCAACAATTTGTTTTTATGCTCGTATAGTCTGTGTACCCCGAAAAGAATTTTTTGAAATGGACTTTTCCAATCCGGAGTTAATTTATGGAATACCTTAACCAAGCCTGGGTCATCTTAAAACTGGGGGGTTACATCATCATCCCGTTATCGCTGCTCGGTATCATCGCGCTGGCGATCATGATTGAAAAAGCATTTGTCTACTGGCGTTTTGCCCGGCTTTCGCGCGACCTGGCCAACCTGATAGAAACTTATGGCTTCAAATGGGAAGATCTGGAAAAAATCCTGTCCGGTCTTGACCGGCGTCATTATTACAAGCGTTTTTTTGAAGTCGTGATTGCAAACCGGCACCAACCGTCCTGGTGGACCGAATCGCGCGCGGCTGATGAAGCGCAGATCATCGAAGAATCGCTGGCGCGCCGGCTCTGGGCGCTGGACACCATCGTGACCGCAGCACCGCTGCTCGGTCTGGTGGGCACCGTGATTGGCATGATGAGCGCGTTTCAGGTCATCGGCAGCGAAGGCATCGTCAATCCGACCGCGGTAACCGGCGGCGTTGCCGAGGCGCTGATTGCAACCGTGATCGGCCTCATTATCGCGCTGATTGCACTGTTCGGATTCAATTATTTCTCCCGCCTGCAATCGCAAACCATGGATGAAATGGAACGGCTCGGCACGCGCCTGATCGACCATATACGGCTGGATCAAAAGGAAGAACCCCATGAAACTGCGTAAATCCAGAATACCGCGTAAAGGCTATATCCAGATCATTCCCATGATCGATGTCATGTTCTTTCTGCTCGCCACATTCATGTTGGCATCGTTGTCGATGCAGAAACTGGACTCGCTGCAGGTGAATCTGCCCAAAGGTCAGGCCGAAAAACTCAGCGAGGAAAAACCGGTCACGCTCACGCTGACCAAAGACAGCGAAATCTTTATCAACCAGGAACCCGTTACCCTCGATACGCTGGCCAAAACACTCAAACCGCTGATCCAGAATGCCCAGCCGAAGCTCATCGTTTCGGCGGACAGCGAAGCGCCGCAAGGCATCGTCGTACAGGCCATGCTGCAGGCGCGGCATGCGGGCGTGCAGCAGTTCTTGATCGCGGTGCAGCACAAGTAAGCCCGCAATGCACGCACGACCCATGGCAATGACCAGCTCAAGATCGCTGGAAGTCCGTCTCTGGTGGCCGCTGCCGCTGGCGGTTCTGATCTGGCTGCTGATCATCTGGGCGTTCGGATTTTTTATCGCACAAACCGATGACGAGATTGACGCGGCCATATCAATCCCCGATGCCATCGAAGCAGAATTTATCGAATTACCGGAACGTTCGCAGCCGCAGGAAGCAGCCCCGCCACCGCCCAAGGGTGTTGAAACACCGCCCGAACCCGCTCAGCGGCCGGAACCGGCGCCGCAATTGAAAACACCGCCGTCACCACGCGTCCGCCCCGCCTCGCCGCCCAGGCAACCGCCCATCACACGCGACGCCATTGAACCCGCGAAAACGCCGCAAAAAGCGGATACGCCCGCGCCAACCGATTTGTCGGAGTTTATCAACCAGAGAAGGCCGCAGCCGCAACAACCTGCCGCCCCAAGCCGTCCGGCCGGTATTTTCGACGGCCCCGAATACGCCCGCAACAGCAATACCGAACCGCAGCCCTCGGCGGAGGAAATCCGCATGGCAAAAGTGCGGCGCAACCTGCAAACACCCGGCACCAGCGGCATTTTCCAGATCCTCGAAATACGGTCGCATTACGCCCGTTTCTCGTTCCGCGCATGGACCACCAACGTCAGCAATCCGCGCCGCGAAATCATCCAGGTCGAAACAGAACCCGGCGGCAACATCGAACGCGCCGTTATCCGCCGCATGATTCAGCTCATCCGCCAGTACCACCAGGAAGACTTCAACTGGGAATCGCACCGCCTCAACCGCGTCATCGTGCTGTCCGCACGGCCCGGGGATCAGGAAGGGCTGGAAGATTTCCTGATGCGCGAGTTTTTCGGCGAACCGTTGCCGCCGTATATGCGGTAGGATGTGCCGACGCAAGGAGGCACATCGTTCGCGATTTAATGCGCCTGGCGGCACATCCTGCCCCCTGAGTCTTTTTCTGCGCACTTCCTGATGATACCAACGCAAGTCATTTACCAGAGCGCTGTTGTTGCGGTTGGATACAATTGTCTGGCCGGGTAACGGCAAATCGTACCAGTCCGTTTTGCTCGCTCTGATGACGTAAGGTAAATGTAATGCGCATAGCGCAGCCAACGATTGTTATTGTTTCCGAACTTTATGGAATCGGCAGAACCTTTTTTTTTCAGAAAGCAGCACGCCAGCATCGAAAAATTAATTCAGTAATGTATGCTCAATGCCGATATTTCAGAAGATTTTATTCAATTTGCGACGATGCGCATTCACGGGTGAGTGAAAAATCTTTTCAAGATGGGCAATCCAACGCAAAACAAGGCGGAAACTGTTAATCAAGCAAGGAAAAAATGATGAAGCTCGATCTCAAGAATGTAAAGCAAATCGTTACGATTATATGCGGCGCGATCCTACTCGGCAGCGGAGCATGGTATGCCATGGAGATTGTTATGGAGGATCAATCACTGTCATCAGAATCTTCACCGTTGCCAACCGCTTCGCTTCCTCAGTCAACAGCAGTTGAAGCTAAAACAGAGGTAGTGGCAGAAGGAGAGACCGATGCAGAGATGCAGATAGAGACAGATTCTGATTATCCACCTTCCGCTATGGTGGAAAAATCACCCGGCCAGCTGATCGATGAAATCATTACTGCCTCCGGTTTGCATAAACAGATCAGGGAAATTCCCGACAAGATTATGATGGGCGCCAAACAGTCCTCGGCAATGCCGCGCAACCCTGACGCAGTTAAACAGGTTGAAAAAATCATGTCAGAATCGTTCAAACCGGAGCACTTTCATCAGCGCATCCGCAAAGCACTACTAAAGGATTTTGATCATGATCGTATTGCAGGATTATTGGAATTTTATCATTCACCGCTCGTGAGAAAGATGCAGGCATTTGAGCAACGCGATATTCAATCCGATGCGCTTGAAAGTTTCATGGATAGGCTTATTCATGCGCCATTATCGGAAGAACGTTTCCGACTGGTTCGCGAATATGATTCCGCCACCAATATTACCGATTTTGCTGTCGAACTCGTGACCGGAACAACACGCGCCATGATGATGGGAGCGACAAGCGGCGACATGAACAAAATGACCGCATTTGATGCGGATTTTGCGAAGCACAGGAAAGATTTGACCGACACGATGCGCAACGTGATGCTGGTCACACTGGTTTATGTATACCGGGAAGCCAGCGATGCCGAACTTGCAGAATATGTTGATTTCTTCACTTCCGAAGACAGCAAGTGGTTTGAAACACTCTCAATGGCTACGCTACTTGAGGAATTTCATGCCGGTGCGCAATTTGCCGGGGAACGTCTTGCTGCATTAACTCAGACAAAACATGCAAGCGCCGAAGAATCAGCACGCACGACCACAGAAGTGCAGCACAACGATACTGCCCCGGATACTCCAAGAAAAACCAGGGCACCTACCTTGACCGCGAGATCGAATCTGGATGCTCGAATGTGCCTCAACCTTGCCAGTAACGCCGAGATACAACGCTGTGCCGAGGATTTTCGTTAAGTAAAAATCTATTTATTCGCGAGCTTACCTTACCCCGCAAAGGACAAAAGCGCAAAGATCAAAGGTCAAAAATCCCTGGCGATACGAATGCCGAGGTAGTCGCTCGCATTTCCGGCATCGTTTTTGACCCGGAAGGCTGATCGCAGGAATTGCGGCAGATTGATCCACGACCCGCCGCGAACTACCCGGCGGCGGCAGTCGCCGATATTTGCTTCGAGCCAGGCGGAGCCGTCGACCGGCACGCCCCGGTAGTTTTCATGCCAGCAATCCTGCACCCATTCCCAAACGTTGCCGGCGGTATCGTGCAGCCCGAAGGCATTGGCCTTGAACGAACCAACCGGCGCGGTTTGCCTGCCGTCACATTGACTGCCGCAACCGTAACAGACCGCATTGTTCCTGCCAATGTTATCGCCCCACCAGTAGGCCGTTTGCGTCCCGGCCCTTGCGGCGTATTCCCATTCCGCTTCGGTTGGCAGGCGGTACCGCTTGCCGGTTATCTCCGACAGCCATTGCACATACGCCTGCGCGTCGTCAAATGTCACATTGATGACTGGGCGGCTGCCGCGCCCCATACCGCAATCGTCCGGTAATTCGCGCCGGGTTGCTATGGCAAACGCGTCGTATTCGTCAAACGTAACTTGGTATTTACCGAGCTCGAAAGCGTAGCCGATGGTGACTGCATGTTGCGGGCCTTCGTTACCAAGTCTCCCTGCTTCAGTATCCGGCGAGCCCATCAGGAAAGTGCCGGGCTCGATATGCACCATTTCGGGTTCGAATGAGAGACCAAAGCCTGGCGCACTCGATTGCTCACGTGTTGGGTGCTGTGCATCGGCGGCTCTTTCCATAATCTGGATCAGCCGATCAACATCCGCATGGAACCGTTCATCGCTGATTTCATGGGCGTTATGCTGTATCAGTGGTATCAGGCTTTCGGGTAACCCAGCTGTTTTGGGCATGACGGCACCATCGACCAGAACCGGAATCACGCGGATTTTGCGCTCGAGCAGGGCAGCAATTTCAATCCGCACCCTGTCGTCCGGATGATCCAGCAGCCGTTGCCCGGTTGCGTCGGCGTTATCAAGCCAGCGCTTGCCGATCAGCACCACAGCCACCGCTACCGATTTCAGCGTGTTATCAATGACGTCATGAAAAACATCACCCGGTTCAATCCGGTCGATGTCCATAAAAACCTGATCACGGCCAAAATGACCGGCTAGCCGGTCATAGATGCGGTCCGCGCAGCCTGACGTGTCATCGCGGCGATAGTTAATGAAAATCCTGGGCATTGGGATTGATAGTTACTTTTCCGGGCAATCGGTTTCGAATTTTACATAAAAAAGTTTGTATCATATCACTGTTGCTTCGCTGCCTGACAGCAATACTGCATCTATAACACTCGGGCAACTTCCATCGTTCATCACATCCTGCATATTCTTTGCCATCCCATCCCAACCCCATCTACTCTCTCCTTATGCGCATTCCATGCGCCAGCTGCTCATCCGGATGGGTGATGATTTCTTCGCCTTCCCGCAGTCCATCGAGTATCTGCGCGCGCAGGCCGCTGCGTTTGCCGGGCTCGACGGTTCTGAGCTCGGCCTTGTTTGATTTGCCGGCAACAAAAACCGCCCAGCCGGCTTCATGACGGAACAACGCGTTCTGCGGAATCTGCAATACATTTTCCCCTTGCCAAAGTATGAATCTGGTATCCACGCGGTATCCGTCACCCAACCGCACCCAGTGTTGCGGTGGCGAGGTGAACTCGACGATGACGCGCACGCGCTGTTCTTCAACGCCCAGTGCCGATATTTTTGTGAACCCGGCCGGTTCGATAATCTGAACCCGGCCTTCAAGTGGTTGCTCGCCGCCCCAACGGCTGAACTCGACCGGCAAGCCTGACTTAATGCGGACCGCATCGCTCGACAATACTTCAACGACGACTTCCAGTGCATGCGCATCGCCGATTTCCATTAATACCTGCCCGGCGGCAACAGTGCCTTCGCTCTCGCGGTAGATAACCAGTATCTGGCCGTCAACGGGCGCATGAACGACGACATGTTCACCCAGTTCTTCCCGGCCTTCCGAAGCAAAATGACTGAGCGCATTGCGCGCTTCCTGCAATGTATAGCGCGCTGTTTCCACAGCAAAACCGGCCGACTCCAGATTAGCCGCCGTGCGGCGTTTTTCTGATTCCGCCCGCTCAAGCGCACTGAGCGCAATGAGCTTTTTGTCATAGATTTTACGAATACGCAGATATTCCGCATGCGCGAATTCAGCACTGGCTTTGTCCGCAGTCACTCTGGCCTGCGCGGTACGCAGCGCTGCTTCGGCTGCGGCAACGCGATCTTCTGCTTCCGCCTTGCTGCGCGGATCAAGCAGCACGGATTTCAGCGGCGTGATTTCGCACAGCATCTCACCCGCCGCTACCGAATCGCCCACCTCCCAATGCAAGCGGTGCATCACCCCGGCCACAGGCGCAGAAATTTTAAAGCGGTCTTTGACGCGCGTTTTGCCTTCTTCTTCAATAGTCACTTGAAACAGGCCACGCTTGACTGCTGCCGTTTCCACCAAGACCGGTTTGGGCATAAACCCGTAAATCAATGCACCCGTCAAACAAAGAGCGAAAATGACCAACGCATATCTACGCTGCACGATCATGCTGCACCCTCCGGGTCTTTTTGATGGTTAATCCTATTTTGATAGTTTCATAGATAATGACGGTCGCATAGCTTGCCGAAAACCATACGACGATTCCCTCAATGGGCAAGTTGTGCCACGCACTGATAAAAACACCGATCATGGCATGGTCCTGATAACCCCACCACTGGTACGGCAGTGCCAATGTCGATTCCCATATCAGGCTGATAAAAACAATAATAAAGAAGGTAAAACTGAATGCACGCCAATTGATAAAATCTTTTGCGCTTTTGTAAAACGCCATTGACGGCACTAATGCAACCACTGTAATGTAGATAAAATACCAGGGCAGCCCTTCCGGGCTATGCGAAAAAAGTTTCTTATAAATGACGGCCAGTAAAATCAATCCACACCCAATGATGACGGACGGCCAGTAAAACTGTAGCAGTTTATCGATTTTGGCGGAAGCGGCTGCGTAGTTTGGCACATTGTATTTTTCCAGCCAGCATTCGTCACACCAGACATAGATCAGCAAAACGGTAGTTATCCCTGCAATATAAAAAACGATCTCCTCGATGGGCAGAGGTCCGCCCACGGCAGGAAAATAGATCCCTAATACCGCATTCCGGTTTTCAAATACAAAAAACTGATTACCGAACATGATATCCATGAAAATACTGACTGGCGCCAACAGGACAATGGTATACAAGAATGCCCTTTTTTGGAAAGTAAGCTGCCTGTAACGCAACATCCAGAAAAACAGCCCGGCCATGGGGAATAGAAACAGACTGAGGCTGATGGTATACCCCAAAGGCGTGGGATTATCAGAATTCGGTATCACAGTAGCAGGTATTTCGACCGTGTTTAATGTCAACGCAACTGGCACAGCGATAATGCAAATGAGATAGGCCACGATTGACGCAGCACTCTGAGGTAATTTGGACATAAGTAAGCATTCTTATTGTTGATAGTAATTTAACAGGGCATGAAATGTGTTTCAACAGCCTGTTAATGCAGCGCTCTGTGGAAAACCGGCAAACTACGCTGCCGGTTATTCCCTGGTTTTAAGCACAGCCACCAGATCCAGTTTTTCCAATCGCCGCCATATGATCAAACCACTGAGAATGGCTGAAGCCAGAACAACCGCCGCTGAAAACGCATACGAGGACATTTCGATAATCAAAGGAACACGATACAGTTCCGAATTCATATGTACGGCAATCATGGCGCAGATTTCTTTGCCGATAACAAAACCGATTGGAATGGCAATCAGCGTCAGCACAGCAAGTTCGCCCAGAAGAATATACGCAACTTCAGCGCGGCTGAAACCAAGCACCCGCAAACTTGCCAGTTCCCGACTGCGTTCCGAAAAAGCAATACGCATACTGTTATATATCACACCAAAAGCAATGCCTGTGGCTAATATTGTGTTAATGAAGGTAAAAATCAGTATGGTGTCGCCCATAGTATCATAGGCGCTCTGAATGGCTGCTTCCCGGATGGTAATGCCGGCAACTTTGGGCATGTCCTGTAATTCCCGGTGTACTGCATTCATGAACGGCCGGTCGACCGCCAGGAATGTACCGTCTATGGCATTGCCTTCATCCAGTCGACGATTTAGGGCATCTATGTGCATATAAACCGGTATTCCCAGCATTTCCCCGACGGTTGCGACTACTTCAATTTCAAATTTGGGACGGCGTCCTGTCAGCACCTCCACAACAACATGATCACCGACATTTACGCCCAGTAATTCCGCCAGATAATCATTCAGTACAATGCCTTCAGGCGGCAACGCAAAGGGTTCGAGATTGCGATCCAATACACGCCGTAAACTCATACTGTCGTCAAAAGCCTGAACAACAGTTCGCTGCTCGCGATGTCTGTAACGGATACGAACAGGCGCCTGCCGGAAAGGTTCCGCGTAGGTTACACCCGGCAGGCTGGCTATTTCATACAAGGCCCGCCGTGAAGCGGGGTCATTAAACGTTACCGTAAGATCCTCCTGATGCGTCAGCTTGTAATGCACATGAAGCATATGATCAATCGCATCGTCTTGAAAATTGCTGATCATCATGATCGCTCCCGCCATCGCAATCCCGATTATCGTTAATAACGTTTTCAGCGGTTTACGACTGATATGCCGCAAAATCATGCGTGACGGTTGCGACAGGAAGCGTCTTATTCCGCTGCGTTCAAACACGCTTTCCCGGTAACGCGCAGGCGGTTCGGGACGCATGGCTTCAGCTGGCGGCAATTTAGCGGCACGCATAACCGCATGCAGGGTACCGGCAATTGCGGCGGAAAAACCGATAAAAAAAGCCAGCGCTATAGTATTATTCTCCAGCCGGTAATCGAGATAGGGAAAATGAAAAAAATCCATATAAATATTGCCCAGCCCCTGCCCCAGCCAGCGACCGGAAAAAATTCCCGCAATCACGCCCAGCGCAGTGATAATGAGCACCAATTGCAGATAATGCCATCCAATGGTGGCATTGCTGTAGCCAAACGCCTTGAGCACGGCAATCTGCTCGCGCTCGGTGCTGATCACGCGCGTAACAACCACGTTCAATAAGAACGCGGCTACACCGAGAAAAACAACCGGAAAAATTGTCGCCATGGTTTCAAGCCCGATAAATTCTTGACTCAGAAAATGGTGTGATTGCTGGTGCCTGCGTTCAAATGAACCCATACCACCATAACGCGCCAGGATACGGTCAACCGACTCGATAATATCTGCGGGCTTTACATTGCCCATCAGCTTCAACACAGCGTCATTGAAAGCGCCGTCCATATCGTACGCCGAGGCCAGCGCCTTGCGGTTCATCCAGAGGATGCCAAAACGTGCATTATCCGGAAACATTGCACCAGGCCCCAGACTGTAAATATATTCCGGCGACAGCGCGATGCCGCTAATACGCAACATCTGACGGTGTCCGTTAATAATTGCCGTAATCGCATCTCCCGGAAGCAATTGATGCGCTTTGGCGAAAGGTTCCGAGAGCACGACTTCCTGTTGGCCTGTCTGATTTAACAGAGGCATACGCCCGCTTCTCAAATACAATGCATTCATTTTGGGCTCATGGTAGTCGGGAATCGAAACCAGGCGCCCAATCACCGGATCGGGAAAACCCGCAACTTCCATCCGGACTTCGGCAACGATACGGCTTTCCACTTCGCGCACACCCGGAATCGCCGCAAGCCGTTTAGTGATTCTTTCCGGCGCGCGCTTCAGTGGCGCAAAAATATCCGCAAAACGGAATTCCGCATAAACCTGTGCGCGTGTGCGCTGCAGGGAGTCCAGTGTCGAAACGGACATGACAAACGTCGCCACACCACTGGCAATGACAATCATGATGGCCAATGCCTGGCTGCGCATATGCCAGAGATCGCGGAACAACTTGCGGGTCAACGCCGTCACCAGCTTAAACCCTGCGGGGAGATTTTTTCGACATTCCGGTCAATCCCGGCGATATGGCCATCGCTGAAATGAATGACGCGATCCGCCATGCCGCCGATGGCGGCATTATGCGTGATGACAGCAGTTGTCGTACCCAATTCCTGATTGACGTTCGCCAGTGCTTCCAGCACCACGATGCCGGTAATCGAATCGAGTGCGCCGGTCGGTTCATCGCATAACAGCACAGCCGGTCGCTTGGCTATTGCGCGCGCAATAGCGACGCGTTGCTGCTCGCCGCCGGACAACTGCGCCGGAAAATGATCCATGCGGTCAGCCAGGTGAACCAACGCCAGCGCTTTTTCCGGGGACATGGGATTACGCGCAATTTCAGTGACCACCGCAACATTTTCCCGTGCGGTCAGGCTTGGAATCAGGTTATAAAACTGGAAAACAAATCCGACGTGATAACGGCGGTATTCGGTCAGTTCCCGCTCGGTCGCCTTGACCAGATCATGCCCGCCATAGATCACATGCCCGTTTGTCGGTTTATCCAGACCGCCCAGAATATTGAGCAGCGTCGACTTGCCGCTGCCTGAAGCACCGAGCAGCACGACCAGCTCACCTTTAAACAGATCGAGATCAACACCGCGCAGGGCGTGCACTGCGGTCTCGCCGACCTGGTAAATTTTGGTCAAGCCGCGCGCCTGAAAAACAACTTCAGCTTGCATGACGCCATTTTACCGACCCGACCTGTGTACTTTTCAAGTCGAATCCAGCCACGCCCAGTGTTTTGCCGGATAGACACCTGCCGTGTTGCAGTCTTCCTTCAGCACGTTCATCCCCGAAAACGGTTTCGTTATTACAGTCTACAAGCAGATCCTTGATGATCATTTTGCGCACTCATACATGATGGCATTCGATCTCGCACTACAGAACTACAGAACAGGACAAGTCCAATTCATCCCGTATCCCGTATCCCGTATATGGCATGCAAAATTTCACAGAGACCATAAGAACACGCTCATTTCGTTGGGTTAAAAATGTTCCCGCAACGCAAGCATGATCCCCGCAAGCGGCGGCAAAACAATTTTAAGCGAGCAGGGCAACCCCATCCACGGTTCACGGCTTGCGTGGATATACCCCGCATTCCCCATATTGCTGCCACCATAATACATGGAATCGCTGTTAAATACCTCCTGATAAATGCCTTCCACAGGGACGCCGATTCGGTAGTTTTCCCGCGGAACCGGCGTGAAATTCAGGATAATAACGACAAACCGACCTTCTCTTGACCGGCGCAAAAAACTGATAATCGAATGATCTGCATCGTGGCAATCGATCCAGGAAAAGCCTTCCGCTGAAAAATCAAGCTGAAATAACGCAGGCGTTTTTCTGTAGATATGATTCAAATCGCGCATGGCGGCCTGAACGCCCGAATGCGATCCAAATTCCAATAATTTCCAGTCAAGCTCCCGGTTGACGCTCCATTCACTTAGCTGCGCAAATTCGTTCCCCATGAAATTCAGTTTCTTTCCGGGGCATGTCATTTGATAAGTCAGCAGCAAACGCAGATTGGCGAACTTCTGCCAGTCATCACCGGGCATTTTATTGATCAAAGAACCTTTACCATGGACGACCTCGTCGTGCGAGAAAGGCAACACGAAATTTTCCGTATAGGCATAGAGCTGACTGAATGTGAGTTGATCATGATGGTAGCGCCTGTAGACGGGATCCTGTTGCATATACGACAACGTATCGTGCATCCAGCCCATATTCCATTTCATGGAAAACCCCAGACCGCCCACATAAGTCGGACGCGAGACCGCAGGCCATGACGTGGATTCCTCAGCCAGTGTCAATGCGCCCGGAAATTCCTCATGCACCATAACGTTAAGCGCGCGCAAGAAATCGATCGCATCCAGATTCTCACGGCCGCCAAACTGATTCGGCAGCCATTCGCCTTCATTACGCGAATAGTCCAGATAGAGCATGGAAGCCACTGCATCGACACGCAACCCATCCAGATGAAATTCGGCCAGCCAGAAATGCGCACTTGACAGCAGAAACGATTTCACTTCGTTGCGGCCGTAGTTGAAGATGTAAGTACCCCAGTCCTGATGAAAACCCAGGCGCGGATCTTCATGTTCGTACAGGGCGGTACCGTCATAACGCGCCAGCGCAAAAGTATCCTGCGGAAAATGTCCTGGCACCCAGTCAAGAATTACGCCGATTTCAGCCTGATGGCAGGCATCCACAAAGTATTTGAATTCTTCAGGCGAGCCATAGCGGCTGGAAACGGCGAAATAACCGGTTGTCTGATAACCCCAGGATTCATCGAGCGGATGCTCCGAAATCGGCATTAACTCGATATGCGTGTAACCCATGTCAAGTACATAGGGTATTAAATACTGGGCGAGTTCGCGATACGTATAAAACCGTCCATCCGGATGCCGCTTCCATGATCCGGCATGAATTTCCAGAATATTCAGGGGCGCATGCAACCAGTCCCAGTCGACGCGACTTTCCATCCACGCCGCATCATGCCACTGATAGAAACCATTGGCAGCGGGCACCAGTGCGGCCGTCTTGGGACGCAGTTCATAGCGGGCTGCATAGGGATCTGTTTTAAGCAGTATTTCGCCACTATGACGGTTACGTATTTCGAATTTGTACAGGGTATCCGGCGGCAGCCCAGGAATAAACAATTCCCAGACACCGCTGGAATGATGTACCGCCAAGGGATGTACACGGCCATCCCATCGATTAAAATCACCCACGACGCTGACGCGCTCTGCATTAGGCGCCCATACCGAAAAACAGACACCGTCAATACCTGCATTCGTGACGCGCTGCGCGCCCAGTGTACGATAGGCCTGATTCAACTTGCCCTGATTAAACAGGTACAAATCGTGATCGGTAATCTGCAACGCAAATGTGTAGGGGTCGTAAGCCTCATGGGGCTGCACTGCCTGCGTCGTATGATTTTGAATCTCGATTCTGAGACGCACTGGCATTGACGGTTGTGTTTCCCCATGCCACTCAAACACACCCTCGGCATGAACACGCATCATCTTTTCAAAACCATGTGCTGTTTTAATCCAGACGGCGTGCGCATCAGGCCGGAAAACTCGCGCCCGAAAATCGTTCAACGTTTTATGGACGCCCAGATAGGCGAATGGATCATGCAACCGTCCGGCCAATAGTGCTTCAAGCAACGGATCAATGACCGTATCGGGTAATGACTTTTTCAATTTACTTGGTGACATGCTGAAATTATAACGTGTCTTGGGTTTGCTTATTGACAGATATCATAGTACGGTACTATATACTGAAAACAGAAAAATCAATTCTGAAAATTTCTGAAAAAATCAGCATAAGAAAAGAGGCTTCATCTATATGAGCGGGAGGTCACCGATGGAACAAAAGTTCACCCTGGATACTACGAAGAACAAAATTACCTGTAATACCATTGCGCTGATACTGGCTGGTGGCCGCGGCACGCGTTTGAAACAACTCACTGACTGGCGTGCAAAACCGGCTGTGCCGTTTGGTGGCAAGTTTCGCATTATTGATTTCCCGCTATCCAATTGCGTTAATTCCGGCGTCCGCCAGATCAGCGTCCTGACCCAATACAAGGCACAAAGCTTAATTCAGCATATTCAGCGCGGCTGGAGTTTTCTGGACGGGCGGTTTAACGAATATGTCGAACTGGTTCCGGCACAGCAACAAATCAAGGAATCCTGGTATCAAGGGACGGCCGATGCCGTTTTCCAGAATCTCGGAATTCTGCGACTTCACGATGCCGATCATGTATTGATTCTGGGTGGCGACCATGTCTATAAAATGGATTACCGAAAACTGCTCGCGGAACATATTGAAAAAAAAGCCGAACTCACAGTCGCCTGCGTGGAAGTTCCACGAGAAGAAGCAAGCGCATTTGGTATCATGGCGGTTGACGATAACTGGCGCGTCGTCGATTTCATGGAAAAACCGGAAAACCCGCCTGCCATGCCCGGCCACCCTGACAAATCGCTTGTCAGCATGGGAATCTATGTATTTAATACCGAATTTCTTTTTGAACAATTAGTCCGCGACCATGATACCGAGGCGTCCTCACATGATTTCGGCAAAGACCTGATACCGTATCTGGTGCCGCGCAACCGCGTTTACGCGCACCGTTTCATGGACAGTTGCGTAAATATCGTTGCAGGCGTCCCATACTGGCGGGATGTGGGCACTGTGGATGCCTATTGGGAAGCCAATATTGATCTGACAACGATATCACCGGAACTGAATTTATACGATAAAGACTGGCCGATCTGGACCTACCAGGAACAGTTGCCACCCGCCAAGTTTGTTTTTGACGATGAAGAACGCCGCGGACAGGCACTCGATTCGATGGTTTCCGGCGGCTGTATTATCAGCGGCGGCACCGTGCGTCGTTCCTTATTGTTTTCCAATGTACAGGTACGCAGTTTTAGTCACGTTGAAGATTCTGTTATCCTGCCCAATGTCGATATTGGCCGTAACGCACAGTTAAAGCGTGTGGTGGTTGAAAAAAATTGTAAAATTCCGGATGGACTTGAAGTCGGATTTGACAAAGCTGAAGACAGCAAGCGGTTCCATGTCACTGACAAAGGTGTTACGCTCGTCACCCCAGAAATGCTGGGGCAAAAAATTCACTACCTGCGTTAACAATCCAAATAGGCCTGTTGCCCATGCGTCCAGTAAAACTCGTCCTGATGTGGCATATGCATCAGCCGGATTACCGCCACTACGATACCCGTGTATTTGAAATGCCCTGGGTGTATCTGCATGCCATCAAGGATTATACCGATATGGCCTGCCACCTCGAAACGCATCCCCAAATCAAGGCGGTTGTCAATTTTGTACCGATACTACTCGATCAGATTGAAGATTATGTTGAACAGTTTTCTTCGGGGCAGATACGCGACCCCTTACTCCGGCTGCTAGCCACGCCGGATCTCGGTAAAATTTCAGACGCCGATCGTGAGCATATACTAACGAATTGCTTCAAAGGCAACCACAATACCATGCTCAAGCCTTATCCGGCGTATGAACGGCTGCATGACCTGTATGAAACTTTGCAGAAAAAGGGAGCGGGTGAGCTGATTTATTTTTCAGAGCAATATTTCGCCGACTTGCTCGTCTGGTATCACCTGGCATGGACAGGCGAGAGTGTCCGGCGCCAAAATGAAACAGTCATGCAACTCATGGCGAAATGCGAACGCTTCAGTCATGCTGAAAGAATTCAGCTCTTTAACTTGATTGGCGAATTGATTCGGGCGCTTATACCGCGTTACCGCAAACTCGCCGAGCGAGGCCAGATTGAATTATCCGCAACGCCGCACTACCACCCGCTGTCCCCTTTGTTAATGGATTTTACCGCTGCGCGTGACAGCATTCCCAAGGCCGCGCTGCCCGTCAACACGCAGTACCCCGGCGGCCGCACGCGCGTTGCGTTTCATCTTGAGTCCGCCTTGGAAAGTCATGCAAAACGTTTTGCTGCAAAACCAACCGGCATATGGCCCGCAGAAGGCGCGATATCCCCTGCTTTCATCCAAATACTTGCTGAATCAGGCTGCCAGTGGTGCGCCAGTGGTGAGGGGGTACTGGCCAACAGTCTGCGCAAGTCCTATCCGGACACTGCTTTGCCAGACCGCAACCGTTACCTGTATCGCCCGTACCGCATGCAAGAACTAGACAATACTGCCTGTTTCTTCCGCGATGATCAGCTATCCGATTTAATCGGCTTTGAATATGCCAAATGGTTTGGGCGGGATGCGGCTGAACATTTTATTCATTCAATCGAACAAATCGCCCATCATGCATTGGCCGAAGAAAACCCTGTCGTCAGCGTCATACTCGATGGCGAGAATGCCTGGGAATATTATCCCTATAACGGCTTTTATTTTCTTGACGACTTGTACAGCCTGCTGGAAAACCATAACGACATCCACACGACAACATATCGCGATTATATCGCTTCGCCCGAATATGCAGATCATGTTGTGTCGTTGCCCGTTCTAACGGCCGGAAGCTGGGTATACGGCACATTTTCAACCTGGATTGGCGACCCGGAGAAAAATCATGCCTGGGATTTGCTTTGCGCCGCAAAACAGAGTTACGATCTTGTCATACAAAGCGACCGCCTGACTGATGAAGAAAAAGCCGAAGCATGCCTGCAACTCGCCTCGTGCGAAAGTTCAGACTGGTTCTGGTGGTTCGGTGATTATAATCAGGCTGATACGGTCGTAAGATTTGATCAATTATACCGCGACAACCTGGAGAATCTTTACCGCCTGCTCAAGCTCCCCGTACCGGCAACGATAAACGAGCCTATCAGCAAAGGCGACGAACATGCTGCAGAAGGCGGAACCATGCGGCGATCATCCTAAAATTGATCTTGTCATACCGCAACGGCAGCCATATATTAATCAGAACATACACACCAAGATTCTGTTTGCAGTTTGTAGCCGATCTTGTTGTTTAGGCGTATAGTTATATCAACAATAAAAGCAGGAACGACACCATGCAGCGACCAGTATCATTACTCTTTGGAGTTCACGCTCACCAGCCAATCGGTAATTTTCCTGAAGTGCTGGAAGATGCGCATTTGCGTTGCTACAAGCCCTTTCTTGAAGTGCTTTCCCGTTATCCTGAATTTAATTTCGCTATCCATTTTTCGGGTTGGCTGCTTGATTACCTGTTCGATCATTATCCACAGGACATGGCATTACTCAAGAAAATGGTCAAACGCGGACAAGTTGAGCTATTCGGCGCAGGGGATACAGAACCGGTGCTTGCGGTTATCCCAAATCGGGATCGCATCGGACAAATCGAGACCTTTTCCAGGAAACTTGAAACAAAACTCGGCCAGCGACCCAACGGCGCCTGGCTGACTGAGCGAGTTTGGGAATCTACCGTCGTACCCGCACTGGCAGACTGCGGCATCCGCTATGTGATTGTCGACGACTATCATTTCCTGTGCACCGGAAAATCCATTGCAGAGCTAAGCGGTTTTTATACCACCGAAGAAGATGCGCGTAAACTCGATATTTTCCCGATATCCGAAACTTTGCGCTATAAGTTGCCTTTTTCTCCAGCGCCGGATGCTGTCGCCTATATTGAATCACTGGCCGATAACAATGCGGCTATCGAAGGCAGCCCTCATCGCGCTGCAATTTATTTTGACGATATTGAGAAATTTGGCATCTGGCCTGAAACTTACCAGTGGGTTTATGAAAATGGCTGGCTTGAGCAATTTATTCAGGGTGTTCTGGCATCTCCCAAAATTTCCACACGCCATTATCGTGATTATCACAGCGCAGAAAAAACAAAAGGCATTGTTTATCTGCCGACCACGTCGTATATCGAAATGAACGAATGGACGTTGCCCGCGCAATCCGCCCAGGTTTATGCCGACCTGACCAAACAGTCGAAAGCAGCCGGGTGGTATGAACAGCAAAAGGCGTTTCTACGCGGCGGCATCTGGAAAAACTTCCTGTCGCGCTATCCTGAATCCAACTGGATGCATAAGCGAATGCTCGGTCTTTCCGCACGGCTTGCCGAATTGCCCGAAAAGCAACATACCCCGGAAATGCAACAAAAACTGTATGCCGCCCAGGCCAACGATGCATACTGGCACGGCTTGTTTGGCGGTTTATACCTTCCCCACTTGCGCCGCGCCATTTACAACAATCTGATTGAACTGGAAGCCATGCTTGATGCTTGCGCACCTCGCACGGATTTTGTGACGCAAGATATCGATCTTGACGGCATTGACGAAGTTTGTCTGCACAATGACACCCTTCAAATCATTGTAAAACAGGATTGCAACGCGAGTATTGTTGAATTCGATGCCTATTCCCTCGCGCACAATTTTGGCGATACGCTGCAACGCCAGACTGAGCACTATTTTCACAAAGTTCAACTGGACGGCCAAAGCCAGCCTGAACTGCCCGGCTCAGGTGATAAAAACACCCTCGGCAACGGCATCAGTTCCGCGCATGACCGCGTCATCAACAAACATATCATCAATGCCCTGGATCTGGAACCAGACGATAATCCCCGAAATCTGTTTGTAGATCGTCTGGATGGCACACTGGTTAAATATCAACACACGGAATCCGATGCCAGCGCAATCCGATTTCAAACGGACAATGCTCCGCTCCGGATTCATAAGCAGTTTGCGTTGACGGGCAATCAGTTGCGCGTCTCCTATCGATTCTCAAACCAGACAAGCACCCGGTTCAGCACCGAAATCAATCTTGCCATGCCCAGTTGCGATGGCATGGGTGGGCGTTATACGTATCAGAATAAAAATCCCGGCGGCTTCGGTCAATTACTTGAATTGACCGATTTGACCGAAATTACCCTTGACGACGATACCCTCGGCGGCCGCGTTACATTGAAAACATCGTCACCCGTTCAGTTCCATGCGCGGCCACACTTTACGGTATCGCAGTCTGAAAATGGATTTGAGAAAATCATGCAGGCTGTAACGCTGTTATTGGAATGGCCGATTCAATTCAAGGAATTTACCATTACACTGACTATCGATAAAAAATAACGCATCATTCTCTGTTTCATTAATTCTCCATTCCATTAACGAATTCCGGAAAACATGCCCTCTCTTACACAGTCCCCTGCCTGGCTTGCATTACAGTCACACCAGACCCAACTATCCCAACATTCCATTCGCGACCTGTTCGACCAGGATCCGCAGCGTTTCGACCGGTTCTCCCTGCAACTCGACGATATGCTGGTTGATTTTTCAAAACAACCCGTCACCCAGGAAACCATTCATCTGCTCGTCGCGCTTGCTCGTCAGCAAAACCTGGAAAGCTGGATTCAACGGATGTTTCTGGGCGAAAAAATAAACAGCACAGAAAACCGGGCGGCGCTGCACATCGCGCTGCGCAGCAAAAAACCCATTATGCTCGATGGCGAAGATGTCACCGTTAAGGTCAGAGACGTACTCAAAAAAATGGAGCAAATATCGGCAGTGGTGCGCAGCGGGGAATACAAAGGTTACTCCGGAAAGCCGTTTACCGATATCGTCAATATTGGCATCGGCGGCTCGGATCTCGGACCGCTGATGGTCACCGAAGCGCTCAAACCCTATGGATTGCCGCGCCTTAGACCCCATTTTGTTTCAAATATCGATGGCACGCAACTGTATGAAACACTGCAGCAGCTTGATCCGGCCACAACGCTTTTTATCATCGCGTCAAAAACATTTACCACGCAGGAAACCATGACCAATGCGCATTCGGCCCGCGCCTGGTTTATAGCGCAGGGCGGCCGTGAACAGGATGTCGCCCGCCATTTCGTCGCTGTTTCCACCAATCGCAGCGCAGTGGAAAAATTCGGCATTCAGCCTGACAACATGTTTGAATTCTGGGATTGGGTAGGCGGCCGTTATTCGTTATGGTCTTCCATCGGATTGTCTATTGCATTGACAATCGGCATGGATCATTTTTATGCGCTGCTCTCCGGCGCGGATGCAATGGACCGGCATTTCGCCGATACGCCGCTGGACAAAAACATCCCGGTAATGCTCGGACTCATTGGTATCTGGCACATCAACTTCCACGGCATCAGATCGCATGCCGTGCTGCCTTACGATCAGTATCTGCACCGCTTTCCGGCTTATCTGCAGCAACTGGAAATGGAGAGTAACGGCAAGCGCATTTCCCGTGACGGGGATGCGGTTGACTACCAGACCGGCACTGTCATTTGGGGAGAGCCTGGAACGAACGGACAACATGCCTTCTATCAGTTGCTGCATCAGGGCAGGCAAACCATTTCCGCCGATTTTCTGGCACCCTGCCAGAGCCATCACCCGATCAACAATCATCACAATTTATTGCTGTCCAATTTCTTCGCGCAGACAGAAGCACTGATGTGCGGCAAAACCGATCGTGAAGTGAGGACAGAACTGGAAGCTCACGGCATGCCCGATGAATCAATAAAAAAACTGCTGCCCCATAAAACGTTTCCCGGCAATCGTCCAACCACATCGATTTTATTCAAAAAACTCGACCCCAAAACCCTGGGCGCATTAATCGCGCTCTATGAACACAAGGTATTTGTGCAAAGCGTGATCTGGAATATCAATCCATTCGATCAGTGGGGCGTGGAACTGGGCAAACAGCTTGCCAGCAGAATTCTTCCCGAATTGGAACAGGAAACACACGATGAGACGGCCACATCCCATGATGCGTCCACGAACGGACTCATTGATTTTTTCAAAAAGCAGCGGTAGCACGCACACGTTAGCATTGGCACTGAAACGATTGGCTGAGTCAACACGACCGATGAAAGATTACCTTATAAAAATTATTCTTGATCAATTGCTTGTACACTATACCCGCTGCCGGTAACGTTCCCGCAACATCTCATAAAGCTGTCCCGGCCCAAGCAGTGTTTCTTTCAGTCCATTCCGTACTTGCTCCGAACCCAATGCCTGCTTGCTCATGGTACTGTGCGCCGCCAGGGCGTCCATAATGGCGTTTAGGAGTTCATCGTTAAGATCAGGTGAGCTTGAAAACTGTTCTTTCGAATTATTTGCCGCCTGCTGAACGAGAATGTCCGATTCCAGCAGTTTTCCCTTGATAACGTTATTCACATAAATCAACCGGTCGTTCTCGGTGATATCGCCATCAAACAGGTCATTCACTCTGGCAATGATCTCGTAGAGGTAGGCTTTTTCCTTTTCCTGAATGGAGCCGCTGCCTGATTCGGTAAGCGGTTTCAGTTTGGGATACTCGCCGTCAATTAATGACAGCGTTCTTTTGCCTTGATGCTTCAGTGTATGATGAGTCAGTATCACCTTTGACAAATCAATGCCTTCCCGTTCCCGGCCAAATTCCAGCAACGGCAACAGCCGTTTGTAGAATATGAAACGTTTTTCAATAGCGGTGTTGCCATAGTCAAATATCTGCGACAGAAATGCATACATGCGCTGGTATGCTGTCATGTCATGCTTGAATAAAACCAGTGCATTCAATTCATTTTGCGCTGCTTCAATCGCCTTAACATCATCTTTTGCCCTGGCGGTTTTGAGTTTTTCCTGAGCAGCCTTGTAATGATGCAAAAGACGGGATACCACTGACTCCAAAGCCGCTGCCAGATCGCTTTGTCTGGATTTCGCATTAAACTCGACTTCAACAACCCGGTTCACCTCGAAATCATCGTAATAACCGGCGGCATCCAGCTTCATGCGAAGATCGTACACCAGATGGGGGTCGGTTACGTTCGAGAGTTCTGCAGTATCGTAGTAGGTTCTGAATGCCCCCAGTATCTCTTCCGGGTCGTTGACGAAATCCACCACATACGTGGTATCTTTTCCCGGATGGGCACGGTTTAACCGGGAAAGTGTTTGAACCGCCGCAATACCCGCCAGACGTTTGTCGACATACATGCCACACAGCAGGGGTTGATCAAATCCGGTTTGAAATTTATTGGCGACCAGCAGGATTTGATACTCGTCCGTGGCAAAGGCTTCGCGAATGTCCCGCTTTCTTAAATCGGGGTTCAGAGTGTGACTGGTTTCTGTGAAGGGATCAGGGCCGGATTGTGAATCGTTGATTTCTCCCGAAAAAGCGACCAGTGTCTTGATGCTGTAGCCTTGGGATTTAATATAGCTGTCGATGGCAATTTGCCAGCGAACGGCTTCAAGACGGCTGGAAACGACCACCATGGCTTTTCCTCGTCCATCCAGCAAGGGCGCGACATTGTCCCGGAAATGCTCGACGACCACCTGAACTTTCTGGCTGATGTTGTAAGGATGCAATTTGACCCATCGCATAATGCCTTTGAGTGCTTCGCTGCGTTCCACCTCTTTTTCATCGAATTCTTGATCATTATGAGCGAGTTTAAACGCCAGCTTATACGGTGTGTAGTTCTGTAACACATCCAAAATAAAGCCTTCTTCGATCGCCTGACGCATGGAATAGACATGAAACGGTGCTGGCACGTTATTATCGCTGGCGGGTAATTCTGGATTGGGTCGATTGCCAAACAGTTCCAGTGTCTTTGCCTTGGGAGTAGCGGTAAAGGCCACATAACTGATGCCATTATCTTCAGTCCGTGCCGCCATTTGTGCAGCCAACAGATCTTCGGTGCTGACTTCACCGCCATCATTCAGCTCTTCAAGTTCCTGGGCCGATAAAACCGCTTTGAGCTTGGCCGCGGCTTCTCCCGTTTGTGAAGAATGCGCTTCGTCGGCGATCACTGCAAAACGTTTGTCCTGCGTCGCAGCCAGTTCCTGTACGGCTTTTAATGCAAAGGGAAAGGTCTGGATGGTGCAAACCACAATTTTCTTGCCACTCGATAATGCTGTTACCAGTTCGCCGCTTTTACTGACGCCTTCGCCTTTAATGGTTGCAACAACACCAGCAGTGCGCTCAAAATCGAAAATCGCTTCCTGTAACTGGCTATCCAGCACATTACGATCCGATACCACCAGTACGGTATCAAACAGTTTCCGGTGTTGTTCGTCATGCAAATCCGCCAGAAAATGGGCCGTCCAGGCAATCGAATTGGTTTTGCCGGAACCGGCTGAGTGCTGAATCAGGTATTTCCCGCCGGGGCCTTCGGTCAATACTGCCGCCAACAGCTTTCGGGTGGCGTCCAGTTGGTGATAGCGTGGAAAGATGATGCTTTTGATCTGTTTTTTGTCATCCTTGCGGGTAACCAGATAACGCCCCAGAATTTCCAGCCAGCTATCCCGTGCCCAGATTGCTTCCCACAAGTAAGCCGTACGGTGACCGCCCCGTTCATTGGGTGGATTGCCAGCCGCGCCCTGATCGCCCCGATTGAATGGCAGAAAAGTCGTGTGTGGGCCTTCGAGTCTGGTGGTCATGCGGACTTCGCTATTGCTGACTGCAAAATGCACCAGGGCGCCATTGGGAAAAGACAGCAGTGGTTCAGCAGCACTTTGCCCTTTGGGGCGGGGCAGGCGGTCAAAACGGTATTGATCGACAGCATCCTCGACCGATTGGGTAAAGTCGCTCTTGAGTTCCACCGTT
This sequence comes from Burkholderiales bacterium, assembly GCA_024235795.1. Taxonomy (GTDB): domain Bacteria; phylum Pseudomonadota; class Gammaproteobacteria; order Burkholderiales; family Nitrosomonadaceae; genus Nitrosomonas. The sequence continues at coordinate 582,623 of JACKLR010000003.1, forward strand.
GCAACCGGTAGCCCATTTAAAAACAATACCAGATCGATGGCATTTTCATTATGCAGCGAATAACGCAACTGACGCACCACCCGCAGCCGGTTTGCAGCGTAGCGAGCCAGAATATCGGGATTCATCGCCAAGGCCGGTTTGAATTGAGCCAATATGAGCGGTTGCCGTAGACCGATCATTTCGATGCCATGACGCAACACATTCAGTGTGCCCCGCTGATTGAGTGAATCACGCAGTCGCCCCAGTAATATGTTTGTGGCCTGCGCGCCGTGATTCTTTTCCAGCGTTTCCCAGGCTTTGGGTTGCGTGGTTTTTACCCATTCCTCGACATCTGCCGGAAATAAGGCGCTTGCCCGGTCATAGGCTTGCGCATCGCCTTGCCCATAAAGCCAGCCGCGATCTGCGAGACAGTGGCAAATTTCGGTCTCGAAATTCACTTCCCTGTGCAGATCGCTCATGGCCGGAATGCCCGCGGCTCAATACACCGCGTCATGATCGCCCACATTCACCGGAATAATCCGCTTATCCTGAATCAGTAACTCCAGGGTAATGCGGCAAGACAGGTTGATGGAAACCGAATGCAAACCCTGATGCTTGCCCTGCAAGGGGTGCAAACGCAGAGAGGGATGGTTTGGGTTGGCTTCCAGCAGTTGCAGCGTTTTGGCGTAAGTCTGTTTGAGTTCAGGATGCCGTTTCAAGAACCTGACTTCCTTGCGCTTGTAGTGTTCAGTGAACACTAGCTGGAACATGTCTGGTCAAGCCAGGCCGCATGTTCCTCGGCGGTCTCGGTGGTAAACCGACCCGCCGCCAGATCCGCCTTTGTTTGTGCGATGGCGGCATCCAGTTCGCATTCGCGCAGGTAATGGTAATGCGCGATATCCATGACCACAAACCGGTCCTTGCCGCGCACCGAAACAATCGCTTCCGGCGAATCGCCCAGCGCCGCTTCAATGGCGGCGACACCCCTGGTTTTTAAATCGTTGGCGCTGATATGGGACATTGCATAAACTCCTGACAATCAATTAACAATACGATAGATCATATGCTTTACCGCACGATTAAGCAAGCGATACTAACGCTCTACCAGACTGCGTACGTCACTCATGAGATTCCGGGTTATTACGGTACATGTAGTCGATCAAATCGCGAACAACTTCGAGAAGACCAGACCGGGGTAATGCGTCAAATGGATCGCCATGTGCTAGTGAATTTCTAGTTCCTACAAGTGTGCCTGTTTGATCTCCTTCTTCTCGGTAAAGATTTGAAATTACAGCTCCAGGACATTTCTTGTAAGTTGGAAGTGCCTCATCCTTAAGACCATCATTCTCAACCATGTGTTTAAGGCCGTCTTTTAGATAAGCATGTATAAGTCTCCCATTTTTGTTTCTTCTATTATAAACACTTGGATAGACATCTCTTAAGGCCAATTCCAGAGCCATTAAAGCGGCAAGTTCTCCGGCTTTAATAATATCCATATCAAACCATGACAGAAAATATAACCTTCGTGCTCTATCAAATTTTTGTGCAACAATCATTGGTACTTGGCGGTTTAATGCTAGTTTAGATAAAAAGTTGCGCCAATCGCTTATCACATAAAAGACATGCGGTTCTGCAACATCTTTTGTTCCGGGCCAAAATATTACAAATGGATTAGTGGTTCGATCTATTGTAGTACTGAAAATATCGTTATGACTGTCATTCATAACATCGTGCCTCTTACATCAATCTTGCCGGTGACGGCAGCTGAGATTAAGGCAGCACGACGCTCTTTAAGTAATTCGATGGCTCGTTTGGCTTCAGCAATCAATTTCTCAATTTTAGTGATTTCTCTGTTTAGAACAGTTGCTATGGATTGTTGTTCTGTGAGTGGCGGTACAGGAAGCTGAAGATTGGAAACAATTTCAACGGAAAGGCCAGGTTGTGCCGCAGATACGGAATATTGGTTTAAATTCATTGCTCTAAGAGTTTCTCCTAGCCATTTTATGATCATTGGCTTGATTAGTGATACAACAACAGCATGTTCTGATGCCCAGAATCTCCCTTTAGCATAATTAATGTTGCCACAAAGAGCTCCTTGACGACCAATCAACGGATATTCTCCATCATGGGTATAGTTTGACGTGTAGCCACGTAAGCCATTGCCACCATAAACAGGATATTCTCCAGTTTCTTCAATATCGTTTGAAGTGATTGTGTCCCCACTTTTAAGGAAAGCAATTCTTTTTAATGCCATTACGTCCCAATGTTCCGGCACCTCACCCAACCATTCAATACCAGAATCCTTCATAGGCACATCAGGATTCAGTCCTTTGGCAACCACATGAGAAATAACCGCTTGCCGTTTTTCTTTCAGCAGCTCGATAAGCCGTTGCTGTTCGGCAATCAGTTCATCAATTTTGGTGGTTTCACGGTCGAGGAAATTTAAAATCTTTTTTTGTTCATTCTTAGGCGGTAACAGAAAAATTAATTCATTCATTGCGCCAAGAGAGAGTGCTGGCTGAGCTGTAGCATTCACAAGAAGATCAATCTTACCGTTCGCTTTTAAATTAAATAATTGCCAATAAGCCCAAAGTGTTTCGCATATCTCATCGTCAATTGTTAATTTCATAGAGTTTCCAGAGACTACAGCGGGCTTATCAATACTTCCAAGAATTGCAGATTTTCCAAATTGAGCACCGATTTTTGCAATTATGATATCTCCTTCTTTAGTTTCACTTCGTCGAATCGATTCAAAATGATTATAAGAAATTGTCTTGAGCTCTGAAGTCCTTAGTTGCCCCTGGGTAGCAAAATTACTTTCGATGACATATACATCGCCATCATCAACAAAGTGTTCTGACTTTAGGTTGCTACCAAATGGGCCATCCACAAAAGCATTAGGTGATAAAGATTTAACATGCTTCAGTTTCTTTACTTCCCAATGCTCCGGCACATCGCCCAACCATTCCACACCACTATCCTTGTATTTCTCATAGCGTGGAAAACTCATGCCGACAATCCCTTGATCATCGTCAGGATGCGATCAGTGCATTGCTTCAGCTCGGCATCAATTTCAGCCAAGGAGCGGGGTGGCTCGAAGACATAGAAATGCCGGTTGAACGGGATTTCATAACCGGTTTTGGTCTTGTCATGATCAATCCAGGCATCGGGTACATGCGGTAGCACTTCCCGTTTGAAATAGTCCTCTATGGCTTCATTCAGTGGCACATTCTCGGTGTCCCGCAAACTGGTGTCTGGTTGTGGTTTGCCTTTCTGCTTGCCTTTGGTGGCTAAAACGATTTGACCGTTCTCGTCCCGCATTGGACGCTCCACGGTAATGGTGTGGTAACCAAAATCGGTATTTTTGAAGATACGGGATATCGGTTTTTTGCTTTCACTGCCTTCGTTGACTTGACTGGCTTCAATGAACTGCCCGAACAGGCGGGTGATTTCGACGATATGGTCATCGGACAGTTCTTTACGCTTGGAACCGAGGCTTTTACGCATTTTCTGCCAGTAGCCCGAGGCATCAATGAGCTGCACGAATCCCCTGCGGTGTTCCGGTTTGCGGTTGGACAGTATCCAGACATAGGTGGAAATGCCGGTGTTATAGAACATGTCCGTCGGTAGCCCGATAATGGCTTCCAGCAGATCGTTTTCCAACACATAGCGACGGATTTCACTTTCCCCCGAACCTGCCGCACCGGTAAACAGGGGTGAGCCGTTCAATACGATGCCAAAGCGGCTGCCGCCATCGACAGCGGGACGCATTTTGCTGATCAGATGCAACAGGAACAATAACGAACCATCCGAGACACGGGGCAGACCGGGGCCGAAACGGCCATTGTAGCCTTGCGTTTCATGTTCCTTGCGGATTTCCTTTTCAACCTTTTTCCATTCCACGCCAAACGGCGGATTGGAGAGCATATAGTCGAATTTCCTGTGCAGGTGACCGTCATCGGAAAAGGTATTGCCAAACGTGATATTGGCAACATCCTGACCCTTGATCAGCATGTCGGCTTTACAGATCGCATACGATTCGGGATTGAGTTCCTGACCAAACATGGTCAGGCGAGCATCGGGATTGTGTTCATGCAGGTATTCCCCCGCGACGGACAGCATGCCGCCGGTGCCTGCCGTTGGATCATAAATGGCGCGGACCACGCCGGGTTTGGCCAGCACATCGTCATCCTCGATAAACAGCAGGTTGACCATGAGGCGGATGACTTCACGCGGGGTGAAGTGTTCACCGGCGGTTTCATTGGAAATTTCGGCAAACTTGCGGATCAGTTCCTCGAACACCAGTCCCATCTGGCTGTTGCTAACTTTATCGGGGTGCAGATCGACGTTGGCAAAGCGTTCGGTCACCTGATACAGCAACCCGGCCTTGGAGAGTCGTTCGATTTGGGTATAACAATCAAACCGTTCAAAAATATCTCGCACCGCATCAGAAAACCCCTGAATATAGGCGAACAGGTTTTCCCTGATGTGATCCTGATCGCCCATGAGTTTTTTCATATCCAGCGGCGATAGGTTGTAGAAACTCTGTCCGGCTTTACGCAGCAGGAAGGGTTCGGGGTTGATGTCGGCTTTCAGTTTGTCGGCATGCTCTGCCAGCACCGCCTCCTTGGTGGATTCCAGTACACAGTCCAGACGGCGTAATACCGTGAACGGCAATATCACCTTGCCGTATTCCGATTGCTTGTAGTCGCCGCGCAACAGATCGGCGACCGACCAGATAAAGGCGGAAAGGGATTGATGGTTCATGCGTTTTTTAGTTGAGTTTTTATTGTGCTATTGATGCGGAATTTTTCATTCCAGAAAGGTACCAATAACACGAATTCTCAAAAAAATGAATACTAACGGGATAACAGGCGTAATATTTTCGCTGGAATTTTCCCTGGATACGCATTCCGCAATTCTTCAATTGTGAGAATTCAGTTTAATCCGGTTTTTTAAAAATGGCTCAGCGTTCATGAATACACCATCAAAAAGCATGCAGCAACTGTGCGTGATTCAAATATCAGACAATTTAACACTGCCGCTGTCGGAAGTTGAAATCCATGCGATACGCGCGCAAGGTTCCGGCGGGCAGAATGTGAACAAGGTATCGACCGCCGTGCATCTGCAATTTGATGTCGGGGCTTCTTCGCTGCCCGACCCCTACAAGGAAAGACTGCTGAATTTGCGCGACAGCCGCATTTCAAAAGACGGAGTTATTACGATCAAGGCCCAGCGTTATAACAGTCAACTGAAGAATAAGGAAGATGCGCTGAACCGGCTGGCAGCGCTGATTAAAAGCGTTACCGTTCAGAAAAAAACGCGCAAGCCCACGCAACCGAGCAAAGCGGCTAAAGCAAAACGGTTGGAAAACAAAGCCAAGCGGAGCCAGATAAAATCGCAGCGCGGCAAAGTCGAGGAAAGGTAACAATGGTTTATCCCTCCTGCCGGCACACCCCGGATCGCCATTGAGGAAATCCCGGTTTGCCGGTTTGCCGGTTTGCCGGTTTTCCACTTTCCCGCTTTCCTACGGTTGAACCAACCGCAAATCATATCCTCTAAGCAAATATCATGCCATGTAATGCTGCTATCATTGATTATATCATCTGGTTTATCCGGACAATCACGGTGACCAAAAAGGAATATAGTTTTCAACAGCCTGCTAAAAGTGAAGCGGCACTTGCATTTTTTACAGATACCGTGTGAGAATTTTCACTTTTGTTACCCGCGCTAAACGCTAGACTATATTTTAAACCGTAAAGGTTTCTTACAAACGAAGGAGGTTGCCATGAAATTATCTGAATTATATTGGCATCGCATCACACCACTGCATTTGCTGCTCTGGCCACTCAGTTTACTGTTCGGTTTATTCATACGCATACGCAAGTTATGCTATTGGCTGGATTTTTTTCCATCCGTCAAGTTACCTGTGCCCGTGATCGTTGTCGACAGTATCACAACAGATGACGGCGGCAAAACGCCGCTGGTGCTCTGGCTGGCAGACATGCTGCACGCGCGCGGCCTGCGCCCCGGAATTATCGCACAGGGAAATCTGGATACCGGCAATCCGATAGCAGTGACGAAACACAGCAATCCCGCCTGCGCGGGCGGCAAGGCATTGCTGCTGGCAGAACATTTTGAAGCTATCAGCCCGGTATGGGTCGGCGGCAACCCTGCCGATGCAGCCCAGGCGTTATTGAAAGCGCACCCTGACTGTAATGTCATCATTTGTACCTATGGATTGCAGTATCCCCGTCTGGAGCGCGATTTTGAAATTGCTGTCGCTGATTTTAACGAATCCAGTTTTGGAAATGGCATGTTACTGCCTGCGGGTCCGCTGCGCGCAAGCCTTAACAGCCTGGGTAGTGTGGATGCTGTCGTGGTTAATGGTTCGCCAAAACATCGTTTTGACACCGACAACTGGGCGCCAACGTATTATATGAAACTCGTTGGCGAATTGGTTTATAACCTGTCCGACACGAACACCCGCCATCCGGTATCAATCCTGAAAGGCAAAAAACTGCATGCGATTTCCACTTACGAAAATTCGCAGTGGTTTAACGATCAATTGCGTCAACACGGGCTACAGGGAGATCTGCATGCCGTTACCGAAGACCATCGCTTTGTGGCGCAGGATATTTCCGGCGTAAAGGCAGATGCGGTGATTATGCCGGAAGAGGAAGCGCTGCAATGCCAGGAATTTGCAAATGAAACAATTTGGGTGTTGCCTGTGGAAGCATGGGTTGATGGCGAATTACAGGCACTGGTACTGAATAAGCTTAGGGAAAGATTTGCTGACACCGAAGTTTTGAATGAAATGATTTGCCCGCATTGCAAATGCCAACTTCGGCATCAGAAAAAAGAAAATACGCTGGTTTGCGATCAAGAACACCGTGCTTTTCCCATTAAGGATGGCATCCCAATGCTTCAGTTGCAAGAGGACAATAAGCTTGCAGCTTAACACTAAACCTTAGGTATTCCGTGAAACTCGATACGATGCAATCAACCCGGTGCCAAGAAAAGCACCGGCCAGCATCAGTATCAGGTAATTGCCCGTTCTGACATAAGGCGTCGCGCCGTTAAACCCCTGTGCTTCACCATGCAATCCCGCGGTAGTAAAGATTTCAATCTGTTCCAGAACATTTCCGCGCTCGTTAATAATGGCTGTCAAACCGGTATTGGTCGCGCGCAGCATATAGCGGCCGGTTTCCAGCGCCCGCATCTGCGAGATCTGCAAATGCTGATGTGGCCCGATAGACCGGCCAAACCAGGCGTCATTGCTCACATTCACTAATACCGTCGCCTGCGGCAACTGATTGATAATTTCTTCACCAAACACATCTTCATAACAGATATTGATTGCAACCCGTTGTCCGGCCAGTTGCATCGGCTGCTGGTCCAGGCTTCCGCGCGAGAAATCGGATAACGGAATCTGCAGCACATTGATAATCCAGCCAAAAAGCGGCTTGAACGGAATAAATTCACCGAATGGCACCAGATGATGCTTGCGATAAACCTGTTCAGGCGATGTACCAAAACTGAACATGCTGTTGTAATAGGTGTCATCGCCATTTTGCGCGTGTTCAGCCAGACCGATCAGCACATCGCCATTATTATTCCTGGCATGCTCGGCCAGATAGGCCAGATAAGCAGGCGGCACAGCATCGTTGAAAAGCGGTATCGAAATTTCAGGCGTCACAATGAGGCGGCTTTTGCTTTCCAGAATCAAATCCGCGTAGATGCTCATGGTATTTCCCACGTGATCTTCACGCCATTTCAAATCCTGTTCAATATTGCCCTGCAACAAACTGACGGTGACCGGCTCGCCAGACGGCTGTGTCCAGTTAATAAACTGAAGACCAAATCCGCCAACCCAGATTAAAGCCAGGAATGCACCAAGCCGCCATGCAACCATTCCTTTTTCAAACCAGCAGCTAAGCAGCGCGGCGCTTAGCACCACGATCAGCGAAATACCATAAACACCGACAACCGGTGCGAATCCGGCCAACGGACTGGCAGGCACCTGCGAATAGCCAAGCGCCAGCCAGGGAAATCCGGTAAACAATGTTCCCCTCAGCCATTCGGTCAACATCCAGGCTGCCGCCACGGCAAGCGCCCAGACATATGGCGAAGCCAAACGCATGCGCGCAGCCAGCCAGCCGCAGATAGCCGGAAACAGGGATAAATAGGCACAGAGTATCAGCAGCGCAAAAATAGCAAGCGCCGGTGGCATGGCGCCAAAATCATGCAGACTGACATACAGCCAGGTAACGCCTGCGCAGAACAGCCCCATCCCAAATGAAAAACCCAGCCATACGGTCTGGGAAGTTTTTGCACTGGTGCGCCAAAAAAGAAATAGGAGGGTAAGCGTTACCAGCGGCACCGGAAACCAGTAAAACGGCGCAAAACCGGACACGGTTATAACGCCCAGAAGGAAGACGGTAACAAGTCTAAAATAAAAATTCTTCAATCGATTAATGATCAGTTGTTTTTTTCTGAGAGCCCGTTCAAGATCTTGATCAAAAGATGCGGCGCACGTCAAAATGGAACCAAAAACGGCGCATACACAAAGCGCGAGTATTCCGTGTTCTATTTTAACGCTGTAATGCGTTCTTCAGTGAGACATGAACAGGTGCTGAGTATATCATCCTGAAAACCGCAACTGGTTCATTGAACGGCGTATTGCGTAAAAAATCTTCAGCCCAAACACGCATATTCATAAATTGCTGGTCTGATACGAATCACATGAAGTCATAATGTTATTTTTCCCGGTAGAATCCGGTTTTTTGCAAAAATTGAATAATAGGCATTCCTAGCGTCCTGCATTCCCGCTTACGAAAACACGGGCTAAACGCGTATAATAGCGCCCAATAGGCGTTGACAATTCAACACAAAGATAACAATAACATCATCCATCAATTTGCACACAACTGACCGATTATGACCGAGGAAAATCCATCCGCTTCGACCCAATCCGATGAAAACCAGATTATTGCCGAGCGCCGCGCCAAGCTGGCTGCATTGCGCCAGAATGGTAATGCGTTCCCAAATACTTTCCGGCGCGAGCATCTGGCTTCAACGTTGCATGCGCACTATGATGGTCATTCCAAGGAGGTGCTCGAGGCAACACCGATTTCAGCTAAAGTTGCCGGACGCATGATGCTCAAGCGCGTGATGGGTAAGGCAAGTTTCGCCACTATCCAGGATATGAGTGGACGTATTCAGTTGTATATTTCCAATAATGATACCGGCGAATCGTCCCATACCGCATTCAAGCATTATGACCTCGGCGATATTCTCGGCGCCGAAGGCATGCTGTTTAAAACTAAAACAGGCGAGTTATCGATACGCGTGACCCGCTTGCATTTACTGACCAAATCGCTGCGGCCTTTACCGGAAAAGTTTCACGGTTTAACCGATCAGGAACAAAAATACCGTCAACGGTATCTTGATCTGATAACCAATGAAGACACGCGCAAGGTTTTTACAATACGTTCAAGAATTATCCAGGCGATGCGCGATTTCTTTGTTGCGCGCGAGTACCTCGAAGTGGAAACGCCGATGATGCACCCGATTCCGGGCGGCGCAACCGCACGGCCTTTTGCCACGCACCATAATGCGCTGGATATGGAATTGTTTTTGCGCATCGCGCCCGAACTTTACCTCAAGCGCCTGGTTGTCGGCGGCATGGAAAAAGTATTTGAAATCAACCGTAATTTCAGGAATGAAGGAATTTCGACGCGGCACAATCCTGAATTCACCATGCTGGAATTTTACGAAGCGTATCAGGATTTCGGCTATCTGATGGATTTCACAGAAGAACTGCTGCGATTTGTGGCGCAAACGGTATTGGGAACCACAACAGTGACCTATCAGGAGCGCGAAATCGACTTCAGCAAACCATTTGACCGCATCACCATCACCCAGGCGCTGATGAAATTCCATCCCGAATACACCGCGGATCAGCTTGCCGACCGCAACTTTCTGATACAGCGTTTAACGACACTCAACATTCATTACAACCCACATGACGGGATCGGCGGCTTGCAATTGTCACTTTTTGACGAAACCACCGAACATTTGTTGTTTGAACCCACATTTATTATTGATTATCCGGCGGAAGTGTCTCCACTGGCGCGCCGTAATGACCAGAATCCCGAAGTCACCGACCGTTTCGAACTGTATATCGCCGGACGCGAGATTGCCAACGGGTTTTCCGAGCTAAACGACCCGGAAGACCAGGCTGAGCGCTTCATGGAACAAGCCAGGGCCAAGGATGCAGGCGATCATGAAGCGATGCATTATGATGCCGACTATATCAGGGCGCTCGAATACGGGCTGCCGCCTACGGCTGGCGAAGGTATCGGCATTGATCGCCTGGTGATGCTTTTTACAGACAGCCCAAGTATCCGTGATGTTATCCTGTTTCCACAACTGCGCCGCGAGGATTAACCCATTCAGCGTTTTTATACCCGGCCGCGCTATACGGCCAGAATAAACATTACCCTCTGGGATGATGCATGCTATGGAGCTGCTTTAATCGCTCACGCGCAATATGCGTATAGATTTGTGTCGTTGAAATATCCGCATGGCCCAGCAGTAACTGCACCACTCGCAAATCGGCGCCATGATTCAATAAATGTGTAGCAAACGCGTGCCGCAGGGTATGCGGGGAAAGATGTTTCTTAATCCCGACTGTCTGTGCATGGCGCTTGATCAGATACCAGAAAGCCTGCCGGGTCATTGCGCCGCCCCGTGAAGTAACGAATACGGTATCCGTTACAATTCCTTGCAACAATAATGGGCGGGACTGCCGGGTATACCGATTCAGCCACTCAAGGGATTCCTCGCCAAGCGGTGTCAGGCGTTCTTTTCTGCCTTTACCCATGACTTTGACCACACCCATGTCCTGACTGACTTGCGAATATTTTAAATTGATCAGCTCTGATACGCGCAGGCCTGTGGCATACAGCACTTCCAGCATAGCCCTGTCACGCAGGCCCAACGGATTGTTGAAATTGGGCGCATTCAGCAGTTGATCCACTTCTTCTTCAGTCAGGCTTTCCGGAAGATTCCGGAGCAGTTTTGGTGTCTCGATATTCAGACTTGGATCAGCCAATATTTTCCCCTGACGCAGCAAATAACGATAAAACCGTTTCATGCTAGACAGTTCACGACTCGTAGTACTGGCCTTGACTTTGGCCGACACTCTGGAAGCCAGAAATTCGAGCAAATCTGAATGCGTCGCATCGATGAGCGATCCCCGTTCCTGATGTGCCTGTTTGCTGAGCCAGTCTGCAAAAAGCTGCAAATCATTCCGATAACTTTGCAGGGTATTGCGTGACAGGCCATCTTCCAGCCATAGCGCATCGAAAAACTCATCGAGTATCGCCGCGTTTTTTTCAGATACTCTCATGTTGCAGCAACCACCGTTTGATATCCAGTGGCTCTCCTTCTCTGGCATTCATAAAACCTCCTAAACTGCCATTTTTTGCAATGATTCGATGACATGGGATTACGATCGGAATTTTATTGGCACCGCAGGCGCGCCCTACGGCTCTGGGTGCAGAATGTATCTTTTCCGCAATTTCGGCATAACTGCAGGTTTGACCACTCGGGACCCCTTGAATTTGCTCCCACACGCGCCGTTGATGCACTGTCCCGCTGATATGAAGGGATAGATCAAATGCGTAACGGGGGTCCTTCAAATAGGCCTTTAGCTGCGCACTGACTTCTTTCGCCAATGGCGTGCTTGGTGTCATAAGCGGGGTATTCAGCGGCAGATAATCAATTTCGGTCAACCAGTCCTCGTCCGTACAAATGCCAAGAACAGCAAAAGGCGCATGTATTTTGGCCTGAAAACGATTATCGGCAACAACTTTCTGACGATGCTTGAGCTTACTCACGCTTTTTTGTTCTAACACTCTGAGATTCCAATAAAAAAAAGCATTTATAGCATAATCTCATAGACTCCAAAATTGTACTAAAGTTGCATATCGCGGCAAGCTTTAACAATCTTGAAGCAGGTGGCCAAGCCTCCATATAAAAACGGTTTTTTACAGGAGGCTTGTTTAAAGGCAGGTTTTATCAGATATGTCGATTATCGTCCGCTCAGTGTCACCGACAATAATAAATCATTGAGTCGTTTCACAAAAGCTGCCGGGTCTTCTGGCTGACCGCCTTCTGCCAGCAGTGCCTGGTCAAACAGGATATGGCTCCAGTCTTCAAAATGCGTTTCTTCGGTCTTGAGCCGTTTTACCATCGGATGATGCGGATTAATTTCAAGAATCGGTTTGGCATGATTTACTTTCTGCCCTGCCTGTTTTAACAGGCGCTCCAGATTGCCACCCATGTCATACGTATCGGCAACAAGACAAGCAGGCGACTCGGTCAAACGTAGCGTAACGCGGATATCTTTCGCTTTATCGTCAAGCGTTTTTTTCATGCGTTCTACTAGATCCTGGAATTCATCTTCTTCTTTCTTTTGTTCTTCTTTTTCTGCTTCGTCGGCCAGATTACCCAGATCAAGACCACCCTTCGCCACCGATTGCAACTGTTTTCCATCAAATTCGGTCAGATGACTGACAAGCCACTCATCCACCCTGTCAGCCAGCAAAAGGACTTCTATCCCTTTCTTGCGGAATACTTCCAGGTGTGGACTGCTTTTTGCCGCCTTGAGGTTATCCGCGGTAACAAAATAAATTTTTTCCTGGCCTTCTTTCATTCGGCCGACATACTCTTCCAAAGAAACGGCCGGCTCATCATTCTCGCTGGATGTGGTCACAAATCGTAACAATTTAGCAATCCGGTCGCGATTGGAAAAATCCTCACCAACACCTTCTTTCATGACCTGGCCAAACTCATGATAGAAAGTTTTAAACTTTTCCTTCTCTTCTTCGGATTCGCCTTTCGCAAGATCTTCAATCAAACCCAATACTTTTTTGATTGATCCTGCTCTGATTGATTCGATATCTTTTGATTCCTGCAATATTTCGCGTGAAACATTCAGCGGCAGACTGTTGGAATCAATAATTCCACGCACAAAGCGCAAATAATTCGGCATCAATTTTTCAGCATCGTCCATGATAAAGACACGTTGCACGTATAGTTTAATGCCATGGCGATGTTCACGGTCAAACAGGTCAAATGGCGCGCGCGATGGGATATAGAGCAACTGGGTATATTCCTGCCGGCCTTCAACCCGCGCATGCACATAGGTCAATGGCGGCTCGAAATCATGTGCAACATGCTTGTAAAATTCATGATACTGTTCTTGGGTTATTTCGTTTTTTGGACGCGCCCATAATGCATTTGCCTGATTGATGGTTTCATCTTCGTCAGTAATCGTGTTTTTCTTTTCTTCATCCGACCATTCTTCCTTTTTCATCAGAATCGGCAATGTAATATGATCGGAATATCGTCGAATAATATTGCGCAGTCGCATGCCGTTGAGCAGATCGTCCTCGCCTTCACGTAAATGAAGAATAATCTCCGTACCACGTGCTTCTTTCTCAATGGTCTCCAGTGTGTAATCACCCTCACCTGCAGATTCCCAACTTACGCCATGCTCTGCTGTCAAACCCGCTCGCCGTGTATTGATTGTTACCTTGTCGGCAACAATGAACGCCGAATAAAAACCGACACCAAACTGGCCAATTAAATGCGCGTCTTTAACCTGATCACCGGTTAATGAATCAAAGAACTCACGGGTACCCGATTTCGCAATTGTGCCGATATGATCAATGACCTCCTGACGGGACATGCCTATACCATTATCAACGATACTAATCGTTCGCGCCTCGGGATCAAAACTGATCCGGATTTGTAATTCTGAATCGGATTCATACAATGCGGCATCCGTCAGGCCTTCAAAACGTAGCTTATCCGCGGCATCGGATGCGTTCGATATTAATTCACGCAGAAATATTTCCTTGTTGCTGTATAAGGAATGAATCATCAACTTGAGCAGTTGTTTCGCCTCGGCCTGAAAACTCAGATGTTCTTTTGTTGTTTCAGCTTGCACAGTTCTCTCCTTAGAAAAATCAGATGATTAATAGTGGGGGCAATATTCTGAATTTCAAGTTGCCTTGAATATGTGACTCAGGCAATTATCAGGTCGTTAAAAGCCTGCAAGCCTAGAATAAAGGAATGAAAATTAATATGTAAGGTTTAATCTGAATTGACCAGCAAAATGTCGACAGAGTGGCCATTTTGCTGGTAATCAAAACGTTACATCGAGTTTTGAATTGCGTAAAGGCTCAACCCCATCAGCGATTGAGGAAATATTCCCAGGATAAGTACAGCAATCCCATTGACACTGATGAGTACTTTGACATCACTGTTAACGGTTATTGGCTCTTCTTTTTCCGGCGCATCAAAGTACATAAACTTGACAATACGCAAATAATAAAAGGCGCCAATGAGCGAAAAGATGACCGCAGCGACTGCCAGCCAGATGAATCCGGCATTCACAACAGCCTGCAATACGGCAAGTTTGGCATAAAAACCGACCATCGGCGGAATGCCTGCCAATGAGAACATCAGCAGCAATGTGATAAATGCGTACCATGGATTACGCTTACTGAGTCCTTTGAAATCACTGATATTTTCCGCCTCAAACCCACTGCGCGACAACATCATAACCATCGCAAAAATACCCAATGTCATCAGTACATAAGTAATGACATAGAACAGTGCAGAGCTATAACCATTCCAATCCGCGCTGATAAACCCGAGTATCAAAAAACCCATATGGGAAATGGTCGAATACGCGAGCATGCGCTTGATATTTGTTTGTGCAATTGCAGCAATATTGCCCACCGCCATTGACATTACAGCAAGGATAATGAGCATACCTTGCCAGTCTGTCACCATCTCGCCCAGCCCTTCAACGAGCAGACGCATTACAAAGGCAAATGCAGCCAACTTGGGTGCAGAACCAATAAACAGGGTTATGGCTGTTGGCGCACCCTCGTAAACATCGGGCGCCCACATATGAAAAGGCGCCGCACTCAGCTTAAAGCTTAATCCTGCTACGATAAAGACTAGCCCAATGACCAGCACCTCGTGATTACCGACACCATCCTTAATCGCTTCTGAAACGTTAGCGATATGCAGCGAACCGGTCGCCCCATAAACCATAGACATGCCGTATAAAAGAAAGCCTGAGGCCAACGCACCGAGTACAAAAAATTTCATCGCCGCTTCAGTCGCCACAATGGAATCGCGGCGCAGTGCAACCAGCGCATATAGCGACAGCGAAAGCAGTTCCAGTCCGATGTAAAGCGTCAGGAAATGACTGGCAGAAATCATTACCATCATGCCGAGTGTGGCAAATAGAATCAGGCAGAAAAATTCGCCCGTCAAGATTCCGCGTTCACGCACATAGGTATATGAATAAATCAACACTGCGGATACTGTGGCATAGACCATTATTTTCAGGATGTCCGCCATCGCATCATCTACAAACATGCCGGAAAATGTGAATGTTGTTTCCGCTGAAAACGACACAAATGTCAGGAATGCGCACCCCAGCAACGTTGCCTGTGTCAATAAGTAGGTGATGTAGCGTCTTGCTTCACCAGCTGCCAGATCTACCAGCATAACCACGCACACCATTACAAGGATAAAAATCTCAGAATAGGCTGGTGTAAAATCAGGTGGTAAAAAATTCATTAATCGTTCATCCTCATCTCGAGAAATTTATTATTCTGGAATTTAATTACAGCTTGCTGTTGCCGACATGCACCAGCAGATTATCCACAGTGGCATGCATGACATCGGTTAACGGGAATGGATAAACACCCAGCCATAATACCGCTAACGCCAGTATGGCAAGCACAACGAATTCACGTCTGGAAATATCCTGCAAGCCTTCTACAGCCGGACTGGCAACTGCACCAAATATCACGCGTTTATACATCCATAATGTATATGCTGCGCCGAAAATAAGTGTCGTCGCGGCAAGAAACGCATACCAGAAGTTAACCTTCATCGCACCCATGATAACCATGAACTCACCGACAAACCCGCTGGTCCCTGGCAGGCCTGCATTCGCCATTGCAAACAACATAAAGAATGCGGCAAAAACCGGCATTTTATTGACAACACCACCGTAGTCTGCAATTTGTCTTGAATGCAGTCTATCGTACAAAACACCCACACACAGGAACATGGCGCCGGAGATAAAACCATGTGAAATCATTTGCACCATGGCGCCTTCTATGCCATAAGCATTAAACAGAAAAAAACCGAGGGTCACAAAACCCATATGCGCAACTGACGAATAGGCGATCAGCTTCTTCATATCGGCCTGCATCAATGCAACAAGGCCGATATATACGACAGCCACCAGCGACAGCACAATCATCATTTCAGCCAGATAATGACTTGCATCCGGCACTATCGGCAACGAGAACCGCAGAAAACCATAGCCGCCCAGCTTGAGCATAATTGCCGCCAGTACGACTGAACCCCCTGTCGGCGCCTCCACATGCGCATCCGGCAACCAGGTATGCACTGGCCACATCGGCACTTTTACCGCAAAAGCAAGCAGGAATGCGATAAATATCAGGATCTGTGCATTAAATGGTATGGGTAATTGATGGAATTCTTCAATCGAGAAACTGCCCCCGGCCGACTGATACAGATAAATAAAGGCGACTAACATCAATAACGAACCAAGCAGGGTATACAGGAAAAACTTGATTGCCGCATACACCCGGTTTGGGCCACCCCAGATACCGATTATCAAAAACATCGGTATCAATGATGCTTCCCAGAAAACATAGAAAAGCATGGCATCCAATGACGAAAAAACGCCATTGACGATACCCGACATGATCAGAAACGCACCCATGTATTGAGCAACGCGTTCCTGTATAACCTGCCATCCGGCAATTACAACGAGCGGTGTCGTAATACAGTTGAGCAAAATTAGCGGCATGGATATGCCATCTACGCCAATGTGATAATTGACATTAAAACGTTCGAACCAAGGGCGATTTTCAACAAATTGCATTGTGCTTAATGCAGGATCAAACCCTGTGTAAAGTGGTATCGCCACCAAAAAACCCAATATCGATCCTGCAAACGCTATCCAGCGTGCCAACTGTGCATTGCGATCATCCCCGGTAGCAAATACGGCGATACCAACTAGAATTGGCAACCAAATAATCAAACTTAAAAGTGGGAGACCAAACAACATGTTTATTCCGTTCTATTTGTTAGTGTTTATTAGTTCCAAGTTGCAGCGGTTTACTGTGATATAAAAGCACATACTTAATATAACCACAGGGTCAAGATTGCACAGATACCAACTATCATTGTAAACGCGTAGTGGTAAATATATCCGGTCTGGAAACGTCTAACCAGCGTGGCAATCCAACCAACCAGCTTGGCTGATCCATTAACGATCAATCCATCGATTAGTTTAATATCCCCGAACTTCCAAAGCCCCGTACCGAGCGCCCGTGACCCCCCTGCGAATAGCCATGAATACAATTCATCAATGTAGTATTTACGATCCAGTATTGTATATATCGGACCACACGCATTTTTAATCTTGCCAGGAATATCGGTTCTGACTGTATACAAAAACCAGGCCGTAAAAATACCCGCGACAGATAACCAGAAAGGCGCGGTTGTCAGCGCATGAACCATCATGCCGCCTACACCCGTGAATTCGGCGCCAAGCTTTTCAATCGCTGCATGCTCCGGTAGTACGTGTATGACATTATTGAAATAATCGCCAAATACTATTGGCCCAATAAACCATCCCGCCCCAACCGTGGGGATAGCCAGTATCACCAGTGGCAGCGTCACAACCCACGGCGATTCATGCAAATGCGACTTGGTATGTTCGTCCATGCGCGGTTGCCCATGAAAAGTCATGAACAACAATCTAAACGTATAGAGTGCTGTGACAAATACAGTCGCCAATACACAGAAGTACGCGAACCCCACGCCGGGTATATCTGCAAACCCGACGGCTTCAATAATGGCATCTTTTGAAAAGAAACCTGAGAAACCGGGTACGCCTGCACTGGCCAATGCCGCTATAAACATGGTCCAGTAGGTAATGGGCATATATTTTTTCAGTCCACCCATTTTTTCCATATTCTGTTCATGGTGCATGGCAATAATCACAGAGCCTGCGCCAAGGAATAGCACTGCTTTGAAGAATGCATGCGTCATCAAATGGAAAATCGCGGCCGAATAAGCCGATGCACCGAGCGCCACCGTCATATAGCCTAGTTGTGACAACGTTGAGTATGCGACGACACGTTTAATGTCATTTTGCACGACTGCGACAAGTGCCATGAACAGCGTTGTAATTCCGCCAACAACCAAAATTGTCGAAAGCGCTACATCTGACAATTCGAACAAAGGAGACATGCGCGCAACCATGAAAATTCCGGCAGTAACCATTGTTGCAGCGTGAATGAGGGCTGAAATAGGTGTGGGGCCTTCCATCGAATCCGGCAACCAAACATGCAGTGGAAACTGCGCCGATTTACCCATTGCACCGATAAACAGCAAAATACAAATCACAGTAATAACCAACCAGGATGTACCCGGTATTAATTCAATCGTTTGGCTCGCAACATCCGGTGCCTGCTCAAACACTGTAGCGTAGTCCAGAGTGCCAAAATACATCAGAACCAGCGCAATACCCAGTAAAAAGCCGAAATCGCCAACTCTGTTTACCAAAAAAGCCTTCAGATTGGCATAAATCGCTGTCGGTCGTGCATACCAGAAACCAATCAATAAATACGATACCAGCCCGACCGCTTCCCAACCAAAAAACAGTTGCAGGAAGTTATTCGACATAACCAGCATCATCATCGAAAAGGTAAACAATGAAATATAACTGAAGAAACGTTGATAACCTGGATCACCATGCATATAGCCGATGGTATAAATATGCACCATGAGCGAAACCAAACTGACTACAACCATCATGGTTGCAGATAATTGATCAATCAGAAAACCAATTTCAAAACTTGTGTTTCCGGTTACCAGCCATGTATATACGGTACCGTTGAATACATTGCCGTCCAGTACATCCTTAAAAATAATCAGGGATGCTATAAAGGAAACAAAGACCAACGAAATGGTTACGCGATGGCTCCATACTGTGCCAAGATAGCGGCCAAATAACCCGGCAGCGATAGCACCGACCAGCGGCGCTATCGGAACCAGCAAATAAAGTGTTTGCATCTCAATCTACTTATTTAAATGTCAGTTATAATTTTCTTATTCAAATAGAAATTGTTCTAGCCTTTCAATTTGTCCAGATCATCTACATTAATCGTACGCAAATTCCGGAATAACACGACCAGTATTGCCAGACCGATTGCTGCTTCTGCCGCAGCAACGGTTAGGATAAAAAATACAAATACCTGTCCGGATATATCCTGCAGATAATGTGAAAACGCAACAAAATTCATATTCACAGCCAGTAGCATCAGCTCAATTGACATCAGTATGATAATGACATTTTTTCTGTTGAGAAAAATGCCTACAATACCGATTGCAAATAAAATTGCCCCAAGCACCAGATAATGAGATAACGATACCAAGTAACTACCTCTTTTTAATTCAAATTGTTATAACAATCGCGCAGATTTACGAATTCTTTTTATCTGCAGGCATTGAAACTATACGTAAGCGGTCTTCTTTTTTAACGCTGACTTGTTTCGCAATATCAAGCGATTTTTTATCTTCCCGTTGTCGCAATGTCAGCGCAATTGCTGCAACCATTGCCACCAGCAGCAAAACCGCCGCCAACTCGAATGCATAAACATATTCTGTATAAAGCACCCGGCCTAATTCTTTGGTATTACTGTAATCAGCGGCTTTGGGTTCGGGCGCCGGCATTTCTTCCAGGCTAAAGTGATTGCCAAACATGATCATCGCGATTTCAACAACCATTACCAGTGCAACCACGCCCCCCAAGGGAAACCACTTCCAGAAACCTTCGCGCAACTTATCCAGATTAATATCCAGCATCATCACCACGAATAAAAAAAGCACCATGACTGCCCCGACATAAACCAGAACCAGTGTGATGGCAAGAAACTCAGCTTCCAGTAATAACCATAGTCCCGCACAGGTTACAAAAGCCAGAACCAACAGCAACGCGGAATACACCGGATTGCGTACAGTTATCACGCCTAGCGCTGAAGCGATTAGCACTGCAGAAAAAAAATAAAAAATGATGTCCTGAAAATTCATTCGTATTTACCAACTTGTATCAACGATAAGGCGCATCCGCTTCTCTATCCTTGGCAATCTGCTCTTCGTAGCGATCGCCGATAGCAAGCAGCATCTCTTTGGTGTAAATCAAATCACCTCTTTTTTCACCGTGATATTCAAGGATACGTGTTTCAACAATCGAATCGACGGGACAGGATTCTTCACAAAATCCACAGAATATACATTTAGCGAGGTCAATATCATATCGGGTTGTTCTTCTTGTACCATCCTCACGCTGTTCTGAATCAATGGTAATTGCCATAGCCGGACACACCGCTTCACAGAGTTTGCATGCAATACAACGCTCTTCCCCATTTGGATAACGTCTGAGTGCGTGCAGTCCACGAAAACGCGGCGACTGTGGGGTTTTTTCTTCGGGATAATGAACTGTTATCTTGGGCTTAAACAAGTATCGTCCCGTAACCATCATTCCTTTCCACAATTCCAATAACAGAAATGTGCTAAAAAACTTTTTGATTCGATTCATAATACGATCTCTTTTTCTTAGAACCAAAGATTGAATGGAAAATCATTCCGAACTGCTTCTGGCAACTGCATAATCAATCCCAGTACAGCTATCCAAACCAACGTTATTGGTATGAATACTTTCCAGCCCAGTCTCATAATCTGGTCATAGCGATATCTTGGGAATGTCGCACGGAACCAGAGAAAAAAGAATAACAAGAATGCTATTTTTATTAATAACCATATAAACCCTGGGATCATGTTCAAAGGCGCAATATCCAGCGGCGGCAGCCATCCGCCCAGGAACATCAGTGCTGTTAATGTAGCAACCAGTATCATGTTGGCATATTCAGCCAGGAAAAATACCGTAAACGCCATGCCCGAATAATCGACATGGAATCCTGCAACGATTTCCGATTCACCTTCAGCCACATCAAATGGCGCCCGATTTGTCTCAGCCACACCCGATATAAAATAAACCAGAAACATGGGAAACAATGGAATCAGATACCAGTGCAGCATGCTGCCACCTTGTTGTCCATTCACGATATCACCTAAATTCAGGCTTTGTGACATCATAAGCACACAGACCAGCGCAAAACCCATCGCAAGCTCATAAGAAACGACCTGCGCTGCTGAACGCATGGCACCTAAAAAAGCATACTTTGAATTAGACGCCCATCCTGCAATGATCACACCATAAATACCCATGGATGTCATTGCCAATATATACAGTAATCCGGCATTGATATCCGCCAGCACCAACTCAGCAGAAAAAGGCACCACAGCCCAAGCAGCCAAAGCAGGCATAATGGTCAGTATCGGCGCCAGGATAAACAGAAATTTGTTTGCACCAGTCGGAATAACAATTTCTTTCATCAACGCCTTCACGGCATCGGCTATCGGTTGACCCCACCCGCGCAACCAGGGTATGCCAAAAAATGTTACACGGTTGGGGCCAACGCGTATTTGCATATAGGCTATGATCTTACGCTCAGCAAAAGTCAGGTAAGCTACACCAAGCAGCAATGGAACGACAATTGCAAAAATAAACGTCACATTTGTCGCAAGTGAAAACAACATGGAACCCCATTCCGTTCCAAAAAACTGTTCAAACAGCCGTTGTATAGATTCCATCAATAAATCTCAATCTTTAGCATTACAATTTTTCTACCAATATTTCTCCAAACAGTGCTCCCAATTTGAACGTTTTGGGATGTGCACAAGGAATTCGCACACAATTGGCAGGCAATTTATCATCACAGGCAGCTTGCAACAGTACAGTTTCGTCTCCCTGCTTGATATTCACTTGATCACCAGCGCTGACACCCAACTTTTCCATTAAATCAGATGGCATCCAAGCTAATATCGAAATTGCGTCACGTGTCTCCTGCAAAGACTGCGCACGTCTTACAATTGGATCAGCCTGATAAATGGGTACTTCGCCAATACGCTGTATCGCGTCTACTTTATTTGTCTCCAGATTAAACACTGAACTTCTTATGCTGTTACTCAGGTATTTACCAAGTTCGTCACCTTCTGAAAATATCGCATCACGAACCTGTTCAGATGATTCATAGTCGAAGTCTTTCAGATTCAATAAATTCGCAATCACACGCAGCACTTTCCACGCTGGCCTAGCCTCACCCAGTGGCGCAACTACACCATTAAAACGCTGAACACGTCCTTCAGTATTGACGAATGTTCCCGAGGTTTCAGTGAATGGCGCAATAGGAAGCAGTACATCTGAATATTCCTGTGCACTGCCTTTATACGCACTCAGCGATACTACAAAATCGGATGATTTAAGGGTACTCATCGACTGCTGTGCGTTATAGGAATCAAATTCCGGCTCAACATTCATTAAGATAAACCCACTACATTTAGTCTCTGTTGAACCCTGCAACATCTGCACGGCATTTAAACCCGTCGTTGCATCCGGATACAAATTGACTGTCGCCGAAATACCCGTCAGATCCGGTATCGCTCCAGCAATAAATGCTCCCACGCTATTCGCCGCTTCTCCCAGAATACCAAAACCTGCCCCAGTTACTTCCGCAATTGCGCCCGATAACACATGAATTTTCGTATAATCTGGATGGTGCTGTGCAATATTACCTAAATAAACTGTCCCAGGGGAATTGTCTATCAGACTTGCCGCGATTGCTCTCGCATTTTCATCGGCCTGTATCGTTGCCAATAACCCGCTCAACGCTTCCGGTTGATCAATGCCTTTTAACTCTATTGCGGCTTTTAAAATTTCCGCCAATATTTTTGCAATCGTATCGGGAGCAACAATGGCTTTGTTGCTTATTTTCGTCAACAAATCATCATCGACAGGGTTAATAACATTAAGCTGTGTGCCTTTCTTTACAGCTTGTCTTATTCGCTGCGCAATCAAAGGATGATCTTTACGCAAAGTACTTCCTACAATCAGAATTGATTTCAAATCTGATATTTCCGCTATGCTGGTACCCAACCAAGGAATGCCATGCAACTGCTTATCCGCGCTAAAGTCGGATTGCCGCAAGCGATGATCAACATTTCCACTTCCAAGTCCGCGCATCAATTTTTGCAGCAAATACAATTCTTCTGTCGTGCTATGCGCTGAGCCCAACGCGCCCAGCGCTTGGGCTCCAAATTTTTCTTTGATTTCGTTGAGCTTGTTAGCTGTATGTTCCAACGCCTCTTGCCAACCACATTCTTTCCATTGGCCATTTTGCTTGATCATCGGC
Organism: Burkholderiales bacterium; assembly: GCA_024235795.1. Classification (GTDB taxonomy): domain Bacteria; phylum Pseudomonadota; class Gammaproteobacteria; order Burkholderiales; family Nitrosomonadaceae; genus Nitrosomonas. Next base: position 606,061 of record JACKLR010000003.1, read on the forward strand.
CGTATTAAGCGATCTTCTGAATTCAGTCCTTCGTAGGAAAAACGATCTTTGTCGGAAAGCCAGCATTCATTGATTTCCTCGTTGTCCCGAGGAAGAACGCGCATCACCCGATTATGTTTAACTTGAATTATTAAATTAGATCCCAGACCGCAATGCGGACTTATAGATTTTCTGCGAGACAACTCCCAGGTTCGCGCAGAATAACGAAATGGCTTGCTAACCAGCGCTCCGACCGGACAAAGATCAATCACATTACCCGACAGTTCGGAATCCACTGTTTTACCGACAAAGGACAAAATCTCCGAATGTTCTCCGCGCCCTGCCATACCAAGCTCCATAATCCCGGCAATTTCCTGACCAAAGCGAACACACCGTGTACAGTGTATGCATCGTGTCATATCGGTTGAAATTAAAGAACCGAGATTTTTATTGGCTACAACACGTTTTGCTTCTTGATAGCGAGAGCCACTTGCACCATAACCAACAGCCAGATCTTGTAATTGGCATTCTCCTCCTTGATCACAAATGGGACAATCCAATGGATGGTTAATTAACAAGAATTCCATGACGCCTTTTTGCGCTGTCACAGCCTGTTTCGAATGGGTGAATACTTTCATGCCATCCATGACAGGTGTTGCGCATGCCGGCAATGGTTTTGGTGCTTTTTCCACCTGCACCAGACACATACGGCAGTTTGCCGCTATGGATAATTTCTTGTGATAGCAAAAATGCGGAATATAGACTCCGACCTCTTTAGCACCATCCATGATGGTGCTACCCTTAGGCACAGACACTTGTTTTCCGTCGATTTCAATATTGACCATCGGTTAAAATTCTTGTTATAAAAGTTCTCAAAATAGAGCAAGTAATCACTTATCTACTTCAAATCAACTAAATCAATTGTGTACGATCTCATACCCACTTACACCATACATTTCTTATGTTCAATGTGATATGCAAATTCATCTCTAAAATGCTGAATCATGGCACGTACCGGCATAGCTGCAGCATCTCCGAGCGCACAAATCGTTCTTCCCTGTATGTTATCAGCAATATCATCCAGCAAATCAAGATCTTCCTGACGCCCTTTCCCATGCTCAATACGATGGACTATTCGATAAAGCCAACCTGTTCCTTCTCGGCACGGCGTACATTGACCACAGGATTCTTCAAAGTAAAAATACGATAAGCGCTCAAGCGCTCTAACCATACAAGTCGTTTCATCCATAATGATGACTGCACCTGATCCCAGCATGGAGCCGGCCTTTGCGATGGAGTCATAGTCCATATCTGTTTCCATCATAATAGCACCTGGCAATACAGGCATTGATGATCCTCCAGGTATACAACCTTTTAACTTGCGGTCGCCACGCATGCCTCCAGCAAGCTCAAGCAATTCAGCAAAAGGCGTTCCAAGTGGAATTTCATAATTCCCCGGTTTATTTACATGGCCGGAAACTGAGAAGATCTTAGTTCCTCCATTATTGGGCTTGCCCAAATCCAGATATTGTTCGCCGCCATTACGAATTATCCAGGGAACCGATGCAAACGTTTCTGTATTGTTAATGGTCGTCGGCTTTCCATAAAGACCATAGTTTGCCGGAAAAGGAGGCTTAAAGCGCGGCTGCCCTTTTTTGCCTTCTATTGACTCAAGCAATGCTGTTTCTTCACCACAAATATATGCACCATATCCATGGTGATTATAAAGCTGGAAACTAAAAGATGACCCTAATATATTATTCCCGAGATAACCTGCTGCACGCGCCTCCTCAATAGCTTCTTCCGCTCTCGCATAGGTTTCCCAGATTTCGCCGTGTATGTAATTATAACCCGCTTTGGCACCCATTGCATATGCAGCAATAATCATACCCTCAATCAAGATATGCGGGTTATAACGCAGAATATCGCGGTCTTTGAAGGTACCCGGCTCGCCTTCATCAGAATTACAAACAATATATTTATCCCCTTGATAGTCTTTGGGCATAAAACTCCACTTTAGACCGGTAGGGAAGCCTGCGCCACCTCGCCCACGCAACGCTGACTTTTTGACTTCTTCAATAACTTCCTCTGGAGAAATTCTATTAGACAGGATTTTTCTGAGCGCGGCATAGCCCTCACGTCTTTCATAGCTGCGCAGACGCCAGTTATCCGGATCAGACGAGTCTACGCCGTTGAGCAATGTGAGCGGATATTGTTTCATTTTTTCAATTCCTCCAACATTTCATCTATCTTCTCGTTGGACATGAAACTGCACATGCGCTTATTGTTGACCAGCATTACCGGCGCATCTCCACAAGCACCCATACACTCACCTTCTTTCAACGTAAATTTCCCATCAGGTGTTGTTTGATTAAAACCTATTCCTAACTTTTGTTTTAGGTAGTCAGCCGCATTATTCCCCCCGGATAACGCACAGGGCAAATTCGTACAGACCGTTATTTTGTACTGGCCAACAGGTTCCAGATTATACATATTGTAAAAAGTAGCCACCTCATATACCGCTATTGAAGGCATATCAAGGTATTTTGCAACAAAATCCATGGTTTCACTCGCCAACCAACCTTTCTCATCCTGCGCAATTGCCAAAGCTGACATCACCGCAGATTGCTTCTTGTCAACAGGATATTTCGCTATTTCGCGGTCTATTTTTTCTAGGGATTCAGCGCTTAACATCTCAATTATCTATCTATCTCACCAAATACTATATCTTGTGTTCCGATGATTGCCACAACATCGGCGATCATATGTCCGCGCGACATCTCATCCAATGCCGCCAAATGAGCAAAACCAGGTGCACGGATCTTCAGACGATAAGGTTTGTTCGCGCCATTTGATACCAAATAGATACCAAACTCTCCCTTCGGATGCTCCACACCAACATAGGCCTCTCCCGGTGGCACATGAAAACCTTCTGAGAACAACTTGAAATGATGAATCATTTCTTCCATATTCTGTTTCATATCGACGCGTGACGGCGGCGCAATTTTATGGTTGTCAGTCATCACCGGGCCTGGGTTTTTGCGTAACCAGTCTACACACTGCCTGATAATGCGATTGGACTGGCGGAATTCCTCCATACGCACCAGATAGCGGTCATAGCAATCACCATTGACGCCAACTGGAATGTCAAAATCCAACCGATCATATACTTCGTAAGGTTGTTTTTTTCGCAAATCCCATTCAACGCCCGACCCTCGCAACATTGGGCCGGTAAAACCAAGCGCCTTGGCGCGCTCCGGAGACACCACGCCCACATCTACCAAACGTTGTTTCCAAATACGATTATCCGTTAACAAAGTCTCGTACTCATCGACATAAGCCGGAAAACGTTCGGTGAAATCCTCTATGAAATCCAGAAGCGAGCCTTCTCTGGCCTGATTTCTTATACGTGTCTGTTTTTCATTGTGTATTTTTGAAGACTGATATTGTGGCATGGTGTCAGGCAGATCGCGATACACCCCTCCCGGTCTATAATAGGCGGCGTGCAACCTCGCACCTGATACCGCTTCGTAGCAGTCCATAAGATCTTCTCTTTCACGAAACGCATAGAGAAACATGGTCATTGCACCAACATCCAGCGCATGCGCTCCAATCCACAGCAAATGATTCAAAATCCGCGTGATCTCATCAAACATGACACGAATGTATTGCGCCCTGATCGGCACCTCTATCTGCAACAGTTTTTCGATAGCCATGACATATGCATGCTCATTGACCATCATGGACACATAGTCCAACCGATCCATATAAGGAACAGATTGAAGATAGGTCTTGTTTTCCGCGAGTTTTTCGGTTGCGCGATGCAATAATCCAATATGAGGATCAGCACGTCTTACCACTTCCCCGTCCAACTCCAACACCAATCGCAGCACCCCATGTGCGGCTGGATGCTGTGGCCCAAAGTTCATGGTGTAATTTCGTATTTCTGCCATCTGTTGTTTTAGTTATTTAAATTGTTATCAATCGAGCACTATCACTATTCAATATGACTATCACCGTAGTTTTTCTCACGAATAACATGCGGTGTTATTTCGCGCGGTTCTATGCTGACTGGCTGATAAATGACTCTTTTTTGTTCTTCATCGTAGCGCATTTCAACATAGCCGGATATTGGAAAATCTTTACGAAACGGATTACCCACAAAACCATAATCGGTAAGTATTCTTCGTAGATCAGAATGCCCAGAAAATACGATTCCGTAAAGATCGAATGCTTCCCGTTCAAACCAGTTTGCCACAGGCCAGATAGTCATCACAGAGTCAACCACCGGAAATTCATTATCTTCTACAAACACTTTCATTCTCAGTCGCTGATTGAGGCTTACCGATAGCAAATGGTAAACGACCGCAAACCGTCTGCCATTGGCCTGGCCCAAAGCATTTAACCCGTCTCCATAAGTCGAATAATCGATACCACACAGATCTATCAGTGTATCGAAACCCAAGTCTTTGTGATCACGCAAGACTTCACTGACAGCACAAACATCCTTTGCACGAACCACGATTGTCAGCTCATCAAATAACTGATGCTGGCCCACCAAGTTATCGGCCAATACATTAGTAAGCACGTCAGCTAAAACTTTTTGTTGATTTGTATTCATACCCTGCTACCGTGCAATCGTGTTGGTACGGTTAATTTTATTTTGCAGCTGAATAATGCCATAGAGTAAGGCTTCAGCAGTTGGCGGACATCCTGGCACATAGATATCAACGGGTACAATGCGATCACACCCACGTACCACAGAGTAGGAATAATGATAATAACCACCGCCATTGGCACAAGAACCCATGGAAATAACCCAACGCGGTTCAGCCATTTGATCGTAAACTTTTCTGAGTGCGGGCGCCATTTTATTGCATAACGTACCCGCAACAATCATCACATCCGACTGTCTAGGACTCGGTCGAAAAACGATACCAAAGCGATCAAGATCGTAACGTGAAGCACCTGTTTGCATCATTTCCACAGCACAACATGCCAATCCAAATGTCATTGGCCACATTGACCCTGTCCGTCCCCAGTTAATCACTGAGTCCAGGCTTGTTGTAATAAAACCTTTTTCCAAGGCACCTTCAATACTCATAACCTTAATCCCATTCCAATGCGCCGCGCACCCATTCGTAAATAAAACCCACCACAAGAATGCCAAGGAACACCATCATTGCGACAAAACCAAACAGGCCAATTTCTTCTAGAACTATCGCCCAGGGAAATAAAAACGCTATTTCCAAGTCAAATAATATAAACAATATCGCAACAAGATAGTAGCGCACATCGAATTTCATCCGTGCATCTTCAAAAGCCTCAAAACCACACTCATAAGCAGACAATTTCTCTTTGTCAGGGCGATTGGGCGCCATCAGCCATCCACCGATCATACAACCGGCGCCAACCACGAATCCTATGATCAGAAATAATAAAATCGGAAAATAATTTTCAAGCATAGTTATATTTTACTGTAATAAGTAAGCAGTCTGAAGAAATTTATTTGATATGGAATTATACGGGGATGTCAACCATTCATATGATGGTGCCGACGGCGAGACTCGAACTCGCACAGCTTTCGCCACCGCCCCCTCAAGACGGCGTGTCTACCAATTCCACCACGTCGGCAGTCAAGCTAAAAGTATACCAACGACTTAGATAAAATCCTTCGGATACTTAATCAGGTATCTGGTTCGCTCTCGACGCACCTTCAATTTCGGATAAATCCGGAATAATTATTTCATCTACATCAGGTTCTTGATCGTCTAGCTCTGACGATACGGCATCTTGCTTTTCTTCAACTTCGTCTATCAGACTCATGACACCCAGATCTTCAGCTTGATTCATCGTAAGATAAGTCAGACTCATACTGGTTACAAAAAACATTGCGGCCACAATACCAGTTGTTCTACTAAGGAAGGTAGCTGAACCACTTGCACCAAACAAACTTCCCGCCGATCCGCTGCCAAAGGCAGCACCCATATCAGCGCCTTTGCCGTGTTGTAATAGTACTAACACGATTAATACTATCGCTAATATAACATGAATAGACCAAACCAAGGTTTCCAACGTGTTACTCCAATAAATTTAACTTCGTACCGCCTTACAAATGGCGATAAAATCATCAGCGACCAGCGATGCACCACCTATCAAGCCACCGTCAATATCGGGCATTGCAAATAATTCTGCTGCATTGTTCGCTTTTACACTTCCGCCATACAAAATCGTCAGCTCAGCGGCAATTTCCGCACTCTGAGCAGCAATGCCTTGCCTTATAAAGCGATGTATATCTTGGGCTTGTTGAGGTGTCGCTGTTTTGCCTGTTCCAATTGCCCAGACAGGCTCGTATGCAATAACAGCATTTGCCAGCGAATTCACACCTGCCAAGGTTAACACTGCCTTTAATTGCTCGTCGATTACCTGCTCGGTTGTATCAGAATCACGTTGCTCAAGCGTTTCACCAACACACAAAATTGGCACCAGGCCTGCTTTTTGCGCAGCAACATATTTTTCAGCGACGACTTGATTGCTTTCACCGTAAAGCATTCTTCTTTCTGAATGGCCAACGATCGCGTAGGTACAATTGAAATCGTTCAACATAGATGCAGAAACTTCTCCTGTAAAAGCACCTTTTTCATGTTGACTAACATTCTGAGCACCCCATTCGATATTTGTGCCTTGCAGCTTTGACTGTACGGATGGGAAATAAGGATAGGGGACGCAAACCGCATAACTGGCATTATTTCCTAGTACTGAAATTCCCGTAACCAACGCGCTTAGTAATGCGTCATTCTCTTGAAGGTTACCATGCATTTTCCAGTTACCAGCTACCAGTTTTTTTCGCATTTTCTAAATTCCTTGCTTTCTCAAAAGGGGCGATGCTACCTCTGATTGGCTGTCTAGTCAATCTTATCGCAATTTCAATGATTTTTCTGGAAAGCTATAAAACAGTTAACACTTTATATTTACTGGCGTATTCAAAGTGTGCCCAGACCAACCGGCTATTAACTTCGTTAATGGTCCGACACCGATCATAATATTATTAATTAACCAAAGCGCCCTGTTATGTAGTCTTCAGTCTGTTTATTCTTTGGCTTGATAAATATTGTATCAGTCTCATCAAATTCGATTAGTTCTCCGAGATACATATACGCTGTATAATCCGAGACTCTGGCCGCTTGTTGCATGTTATGTGTCACGATTAAAATTGTGACTTTATCTTTAAGATCTGCTATGAGTTCTTCAATACTCGCAGTTGCGATTGGATCTAACGCCGACGTTGGTTCATCAAACAGCAATATCTCCGGATCTGTTGCCAAAGCGCGCGCTATACATAATCGTTGTTGCTGGCCACCGGAAAGATTGAATGCAAGGTCATTGAGCCGATCTTTCACCTCATCCCATAGCGCCGCATTTCGTAACGCGTCTTCAATTTTTTCGTCAAGTATTGCACGCTGCTTAATACCTCTTACTCTCAAACCATATGCTACATTTTCGTAAATCGATTTCGGGAACGGATTAGGTTTTTGAAAAACCATGCTGATTCGCATTCTCACTTCTATCGGATCAACTTTCGGCTGCAAAATGTTTACATTATCCGGGTAAAGAATAATGTCTCCTTCATAGCGATTACCTGGATACAAATCATGCATCCGATTAAAGCACCGCAGAAATGTCGACTTTCCACAGCCGGAAGGCCCAATCAGTGCTGTGATTTTTTTATCATGCAGCACCATGTCTATATTTTTTAATGCATTAAAAGTACCATAATAAAAACTCAGATTCTTTACTGCTGATTTATATTCATTCGATTCTTCACTATTTTGCATCACTTTACCATTTAATATTCTTACGCATGCGATAACGCAAATAGATTGCTAATCCATTCATGGTCAATGTCATGACAACCAACACTAATCCTGCAGCAGCCGCATTCAATTGAAATGCTTCCTCCGGCCTTGAAACCCAGTTAAACATTTGTATCGGCATCACAGTAAAAGGAGCCGTTAACCATTCAAACGATATATAAGGAAACTCTTCTGTTATAGGAGGCGGCGGCAGAAAAGCGATAAACGTTAATGCGCCAATTGTAATAATTGGGGCTGTCTCCCCTATTGCTCGAGCCAGTCCAATGATGATTCCTGTCAAGATACCAGCCGAAGAATACGGTAACAAATGATCTGATACCGTTTGCCATTTAGTTGCACCTAATGCATAAGCACCTTCACGGATTGCAATAGGTATTGCTCTTATCGCCTCACGCGTCGCGACGATGACAACCGGCAAAATCAATAAAGCTAATGCCAAACCAGCCGCCAGAATACTTTGTCCAAAACCCAATTGATATACAAACAAACCCAGCGCAAGCAATCCATAAATGATTGAAGGTACTCCGGCCAAATTAGTTACATTAATTTCAATGATTTCTGTAAATAAATTCTTCGGCGCATATTCTTCAAGATAAACGCCTGCGCCTATACCTAAAGGGACTGCCGATACGGCAGTTACCAGCATCACCAAGGTAGTGCCAACCCAGGCCGACAAGATACCTGCAGCCTCTGGACGGCGGGATGGAAAAGACGTGAAAAAATCCCAGGACAATCGCGGCATGCCATCAATCAGCATCTGCGAAAATAATGCGATAAACGTCAAAATTGCTATCATTAATGCAATAATCCCGGTAATCATAAACAGCAAATCCCAGCGTTTATGACGTCCGATTATTTTTCTCAGTTTGTTTAGATTATTTACATCTCTCATACATCACTTACTACAGATGATCCACTAAATTCCTAGTAAATTTCTCGATATCGTTTACGCAACAAATGTCCAATAATGTTAAATACTAGCGTTATCAGTAGTAAAGTCAATCCAGCGGCGAAAATTGTCTGATATCCAAGGCTTCCATGCGGCAAATCTCCCAGGCTGACTTGAACGATATACGCTGTTATCGTAGCGGCAGGCTCCATTGGATTCCAGGTTAGATTCGGTTGCATACCTGCAGCAATTGCAACAACCATGGTTTCACCAACTGCCCTTGAGATACCGAGAATATAAGCAGCCGCAATCCCTGAAAATGCGGCAGGCGTTACAACACGTATAGCCGTCTGAAAGCGCGTCGCTCCCATTGCATATGAACCTTCACGCAAATGCATGGGTACCGCTCGCATTGCGTCTTCAGTCATTGAACTGACATAGGGAATAATCATGATACCCATCACGAGCCCTGCTGACAAAAGACTAAAACCGGGCAATTCTGGAAAAATTATTTGTAGCAATGGCGTGACAAAAAGAAGTGCAAAATATCCATAAACCACCGTAGGAATACCACCAAGCAATTCCAGAAAAGGCTTTGCTACTTCACGTACTGCAAAAGGCGCGAATTCCGAAAGATATATCGCAATAATCGTTCCGAGTGGTAGTGCCACACATAATGCCACCAACGAACTTACCACCGTACCCGCTACAAGCGGCAATATTCCATAGTGCGCATCATCAAAAAGAGGAGTCCATTGCGTATCTGTCAGAAATTCCCAAATGGATACATGTTGAAAAAAAACGATTGATTCTTTCACCAGCATTACAATAATTGCAAGCATAATGAAAACGGAAAGTAATGCAGATAAAAATAAAATCGATTCTATAAATCGTTCGTGCAAATTACGTCGATAGCTATATCCTAGCTTACCTACATAATTTTTATCTCTAGGTAAATCTTTTGACACAAGGATTTGGATTAGTTTTTATAGATCGGAACATTTATTTAATAAGATAGCTTTACCAGCAACCAAAATGTCTCATGCTGAGGCGTGCTTTGAATTCTTTCAAAGCACTCAAACACAACTTTTTACCTAAACATAGCTAGGTCGCTGTTTCTTTTTTTATATGTGAAAAATAAATGCTTTATCAAAAAAGATTAGATGACAAACAGTAATTCTGAGGCACTTATTTTAGCCTCAGAATTACTGCAATTTTATGACAACATTTTATTAATCATCATCCCAGTCATCATCGTCATCGTCGTCGTCATCTTCTTCCCAGTCATCCCAGTCGTCCGCCTTCAGCACCAGTTTACCCTGTGCTTTGCTGGCATCCAGATCCGTCATCGGCGCTTCTTCATGCACCAGGTTCTGATGACAATCTATACAGGTCGCCCCATGGGTCTCCATTCGCTTGTGTGCCGCTTGCGCATCATCTCCCGGTGGATCCGGATTCCTGTGACAGTCACGGCATGTCACGCTGTCCCATTTCTTCAGGTTCATGCGCGCATCATGCGCCATGATCAACCGGCGCTCGTTAAACTTCTCCAGCGTCGAGTAATCATTGACCAACTCCAGCCATAATTCACGCGCACCATCTACCACATGCGTATAAACCGCCAGATGAAAGTTCTTGAATCCCTGTGGTATATGACAATGCTTACACCCAGGATTAGCACCCAAGGCACCATAGTGGGTCGATTCTTTCAATTCGTCCTGAGGATAGGTCATCGAGTGGCAGCTCGTGCAGAATTCATCTGTCGATAACGCCGCTTCTCCCCCAAATACCACGCCTACCAAGACTATGCCCAGTAATGCTCCTGTCAGCAGAGTACCTATCGCTCCTTTTTGTAATCCAGTCATTCAGGTCTCCTGTTAATCGTCATCGTCGTCATCGTCGTCTTCGTCGCCTTTTTCACCTTCTTCAGCGTTGGCCTGGAATTCGTCGTGATATTTGAATTTCGGTTCACCTACAAATGCACCATCCAGTTTGTAGTGCGCATGCATCGCGCTGTCGTCTTTCACCATTTTGTCAAAGTCAAAGCGGTATTTCTCATCAACGTCCGGGGTGAACGGGGTGTAAGGTTCTTTCGTGCCTTTCCAGCCCGATCCTTCGTAGTTCAGGTGACAGGCCGCACACGCTTCTTCAAAATGAAAGTCCTGACCTCTGTCCGCCAGACGTTTACGCTCGGTCGTTCTGCCGCTTCTTTCAAATTGCTGACCGCCTTTACGATGGTCACCACGATATTTCTTGCCCGCTCCATGACAGGATTCACAGCCTACCGCCGCCAGGTGCTTTCTCGGTCTCTCAATTGTATAGCCGCCTCTTTGCTCCCAGCCATCTACGTGACAGCCTACGCAGTCTTTGTCTTTGGTGTAGTCTTTGTCCGGATCAAGTCCTGCCTTCTCTTTGGCTTCTTTGCGCTCGCCCGCTTTGAGTGACTCCATCGCTTTCGCATGCGCTGTGTCATTCCAGGATTTCGCCTGCGATTTGTGGCACGAACTGCATTTCTTGCGTCCCTCAAAATCCGCTACCGCTGTGCCTGTGAAAAACGCAAACAGCGCAAATATCGCCAGTAGGTACGTTATTGGGTGTTTCATCCTTCCTCCTTATACTTTTTTTATTTCAAGTTCATAAGCCGCGTATTGTACGCGATCACCCGAATGTGTAAATGGGTTATAGGGATGGGCGCGCACTTTTTTGTCGTCAGTGTTGTTTTTATTTTAACTGTGACCGTCTCCGCTGTCCTTTATTCTATCAGTCAGCTTTCCCGACCGCCCGGTATTTTGTATACCCAGTAGCCGCCGCTCTGGTATACGAGCTGCAGCGCTTCCAGTTCCATCGGTGCGTCTTTGTCGGTGAACGGCAGCATTTTCGCCAGCAGGGTTTCACTGCTTTGTTCGTCGCTCAGAAAGTAGACTCTGATTTGCGTATCGGTGATCGATTGCAGGGTATACGTATCAAAGTCGTTCTCCTTGAGCTGGACTTTCATGTGGTTGATCATGCCATGAATGTTGCCGGTCAGCGGAAAGTTCTGGTAGGCAACCCCTATTTTATCCGGGTACATGAGACCCAGTTTGTACAGGTCTGTGACATGAACAATGACGTAGGCTTCACGATCATCTCCAGCAAGTCTGCGTAACGTGGCTACGCCTTCTTCCGGCTCGGCCGTCAGTGCTTTGCTGAAATCCTCGAATTGCGCCAGTTCTTTTTGGACAGGCTTGCTTTGCCAGAATTCCTGTTCATAGGCATCTATCGCTGCAATATGTTCCTGCCAGTGCTGCGGGATGATCAACGGTTCGTTCAGATGACTGGTGAACAAGGTCTCATAGCCAGTCAACAGGTTGATTTGTTGCGAAATGTCCCACCAGGCAATGATGAGCGCATCTTTCGCGGCATATTGGCTGATGGCTTTGGCCAGCGCACTCAGCTCGGATGATTTCCAATCCAGCGCATGCAGGTTTTCTTTGCTGTTGTTTTGCCATTTGACAAGCACCGGCGCTGTGCCGTCCCGCTGTGCCACCATCGCCTGCGCTATGGGTTTTTCTACTTCCGGTACGATAACGTCATAATGACTGATGGTCAGTTCCGGCCACGCATCCAGTTCCAGTTCAGGATACTGCTGCGGGTTCCCGGATGATATTTTCTGGTATTGATACGGCGCTTGCCCCGGCGCAAACCATAAGTACGCAAACCACCCCAGAAAAACCAAACCTCCCGTCACCAGGAGTATGCCTAATGACGGGAGTAATCTATCCCCCGACCGCTTCACTTGCGTGGCGCGGCCGGTCGTCTCTGCGGGTATCAAGCTTCGCTTTGCTTACGTTTACGCCATCCTGCCAGGGCTAATGTGCCTGCCAGCAGCATGCCGCCACCTAAACCACCCAGCGAGATTTTCTCTGCCGTGCTGTCCAGATCCAGTAAGCTGGTGCGCTTGCCTTCAAGCTTCGCGACGCGTTCTTTTAACGCAACCATTTCGCGAATCCGGAAGTTTTCGTCCTGTACTTCAACGTAAGCACGGTTCATCGGACCCCACCCTTCGGTATACGTCCAGCCACCTGGGTTTACGTGAGCAAGACCAACGTGCATTTTAGCCAGGTCGTTCTCACCCATCTCGAGTACTTTCAACTCCATCGAGGCCGGGTTGTTGTCTTGCGACCAGAACAGTTGCGTGAAGATCATGAACCCTGGTTTTTCCGGTGCCGGTGGATTCGGACGGTTGGTCTTCTGTCCCGCCAGCAAACCTTCGTTGTACAGTTTCTCGACAACTTCATGCGCATCCTGGTATTTCGCCAGACCCTGCAAGGTGCCTTTGTCCATCAGATCCAGATATGAACGGGCAAAACGCTCTGAGTGACATTGGGTACAAGTCACTACCCATGCGTCCAGTCTCTCTTCTGACCATTCGCTGTTGATGTTCTCTGCGATACCCGGTACAAACGGATAGTTCGCCCAGCGGATTTTTCTCACCATGTTGTGGCTGTATTCGCCTTCAAACTCCATGTGACAGCCTGCACACGTCGGCGCTGTCTGTCCGCCTTTGCTGTACGCATCCTTGAGCTCTACGTCCCAGTTCCAGTTATTGCCCAGCATGGCAACTATTTTACCGTGCTTGGACATCGAGTACGCTTCCCAGTTGTTGTGGTCTACACCACTATGGCAGGTCGCGCACGCTTCCGGTTTGCGGGATTCCGCCGCTGAGAATTCATGGCGCGTATGGCATGTGTCGCATTTGTTCTGGTTCATGTGACACATGGTACAGCCTTCCGCTACTTCACGTTGTGGCATTGCCGCCCATACCGTGGTCTCTACGTTCGCTTTGTAGTCCAGTGCATGTGATGGGCGTCCATCTGGCCATTGACCGTTCGGCCAGATCAGCGTGTCGCGCTCTGATTCGCGTTCCGCAAATTCCTGCAAGTGACATTTGCCGCACACATCCGCTGTCGGCATGATCAGGTCTTTGCTGTGGTCAATCTTGCCTTCCTGGTTGATACCCGCATGGCAATCTATACAGCCCACTTCTTTCAGCTGCTCGCCGTCTTTCAGATAACCCAGTGAACGCAGGTTCTTCTCTACGTCTTCAAGTTTGCCTTTTTTGTAAAATGTCGGATCGCTTGGCTTTAACGCACGAACCTTGTCCAGATTCGCGTGAGTACTCTTCTTCCATGCGTTAACCCATACCGGCGATTCGTCTGAGTGACATTCCACGCACTCTTTCCGGTCCGCTTTGTCTCGCATCGAGGTCGGCGGCTCATAAAATGTCGCCGGATCCATATACGTGCTCAGCGGAATCGGCTCCCAGTAATCACCCATCGTCCCCTTGCCCGCTCCTTGCTCAGGATCCTTGTAGCGCTTCACCAGCGCTTCATGCAACTCCTTCGGACTCGCTCCTCTGTCAAGCCCCAACGCCTCATATGTCGCATCCGGTACGCTTGGTATCGCCTGTACCGCACCCGCCAGCGCAAATGCACATACAAACATGACCAATCTTAGCCATAGCTTGGAAATCATCTCTCTCTCCTTTGTCTCTCTGTTCATTTCCAGTTATTTTTACTTCTTTCTCTTTGTTTTCTTCTTCTCTTCAGTGCTGTATCCAGCAGTTACTTATTCTTCATCATAACCACCGCTTCCCTTCGAACCATCACAACAAGCTCATCCATTGTGCCTCCCTAACTTCAACACCCGAACCCATCACAACAGTACTACACCGCACCTGATCTTTCTTCTAACTTCGCAAAGTAAGACTACTCAGTCACCCCGCCCGTGTCAAGCAGTTTGTAAACTCAATTAACTCTCAAACACAGGCAAAATATGCTCCTCACTTTCCGCAATTAAAATGTTCCTATGATTTACTTTCTTCTTCAACTTTTTTGCGGCGCATAAAATAAAATGCGGCGCCACCGACAACAATCACCACCAGTCCAATTTCCATCATACCGAATCCACCGCCGTGTCCTGCATGACCGCCACCACTTCCACCTACAGCAAATGGCACACGTCCTGCTACAACTATATTCCCTGCATCATCCTTTCTTTCTAACAAAATCTCGTAGTTACCTCTTTTCAGATCAGCAGAAACAACAATGATTCCCGAAGGATGTTTCATATATGGAATATAATTAATACCATGTTCTGCCGCACTCGGATCAGTTCCTCCTGGCCCATCATGTTCCATGACATGATCATCATGATGGTCCATATCATGACCCTCATGTTCATCCATGTCATGCCCGCTATGATCTACTTCATCTTCTTTGCTTACAGCACTGCTTTTTGCAGCTGCCTCTTTTTTCGAATGTCCGCCATGCCCACCATGACCAGCTTCCACCAAACGCACAGCAAGCGGTATCTCACGCGAATCCCAGTCCGACAGCTCTATGGTCAACTGCACTTTTCCAGGAGTTGGAATATTTTTACAGAATGAATGGAGTGGGGGGATATCGCCCGCAGGTACTTCATAACCGCTAAACGATATTGGAAATTCGCCACCTTTGATTTCACATCCACCAGCATCATGATGTCCTTCGTGAGCAAGCATTAACTGTGCTTGCAGCGGTAATGCCAACATCGCAATTAAAGCAGCACCACCCAATTTTATCACCCATCCATTTACTTCCTTCATATCCTCTCCAATTTTTCTATGATTACTTCTTTTATTTTTTGTTTACGTTCAGCAGTACTGTTCGAGTAACTTATTCTAGGATTGTATAACAAAAATTTCATAATAATAAATCGAATTCACTAGATTCTTTTTTTATTGCCAATTGATTAATAAACATATCGTTACAAATCAATCCCGTATAACTGTCTATTACTTTATCCAGCATTCCATTAAGAGCCTTAAACGCAAAACCGCCAACTCATTTAGCAAGTCATTAAGAACTTGCCAAATCAATCAGCGGCCTTGGAATGTTAAGCAGACACACGGTCACGTGTAATAGCGACCAGACATCGAGCAGAAATTTCTTTCTAAAAGCGCAAAAACTACAGGCGCGCTTCATGTTTCATTACTTCTTCTATGTTTACGCCAACTTCTGATTCACCACTGAACACTGTACCCAATTTATTGTTTTTCATGCTCTCCAAATTAGTCGTATACACAACGGGCGAGAGCGGAAAATATTTAACCTCAGTGACCAGCTCGGCCGCATTTTCCATGAAAAATTTAACAAAATCCTGTATTTCTGGCTTACTAGTTGAACGGGCGTTAACATAAATAAAAACGGGGCGGGATAGTGGTTGATAACTGCCATTTTCCACTGTTCGCGCTGATGGAATCACACCACCGTTACCACTATCTACCGCAACAGCAGTAATTTTGTTTTTATTCTCAATATAATAAGCAAACCCAAAAAAACCCAGCGCATATATATCACTGGCCACACCCTGCACTAGGACATTATCATCCTCAGAAGCTGTAAAATCACCTCGACTGGATTTTGCCCTACCCACTATCGCTTCAGTAAAATACTCAAAGGTACCGGAATCGGCGCCTGGACCAAATAGCTTAACTCTCTTGTCTGGCCAGGAAGGATTTACTTGGTTCCAGTTGTTAATCTTGCCTTGAGCACTTGGTTCCCAGAATTGCTTGAGTTCATCAACTGTCATTGTTTTACTCCAGCTGTTTCTAGGGTTGATGACTACCGTTAATGCATCAATTGCAATTGGCATTTCAATATATTGTACGCCGGCCTTTTTACACGCCTCCATTTCCAATTGTGTAATCGGTCGAGAAGCGTTGACAATATCAAGCTCGTCTCTACAGAATTTCTTGAAACCGCCGCCTGTTCCTGAAATCCCTACTGTGACACGCACAGCACCACGCCTGGCGATTTGAAAATCTTCCGCAACGGCTTCTATTATCGGATATACAGTACTAGAGCCATCGATTCTGACAATCGGGCTCGCATATACACTTGCACTCGAGAAAAAATAGCCTGAGATTATGATGACTATAAGTCCGTTCAAACGTAAAAAACTAAACATCTACGTGCTCCAAATTAAAAATTTTAGCGATACACCCAGTAAATACTTCTTATTAATTGTTAAGTGAATTGTATGACAAAATTGTTACAACATTGTGACAGCTCTGAACGGATGCACGTCCGCCTATAAATCACATGCCATTAGTCAGCCCGATTACAGATTTTCTGTACTGCGTCTGCAATTTTTTCTGCCCAATAATTTACTTTCTGATCAGATTCCCCTTCCACCATAATGCGGATCACGGGCTCGGTACCGGATGCTCGCAACAAAACACGCCCTTGACTATTCAAATCGAATTCAGCCTCTTTAACAATTTCTTGGATTTCTCGCTGATTTACAACATCAAAAGATTTTGGAACTTTTACATTAATGAGACGATTCGGATAAAGTGTAATGTCTTGCAAAAATTCCGCCAAAGTAAGCTCTTTTTCACAAAGCGCTTGCAAGACTTGCAAAGCGGATATTATCCCATCCCCTGTTGTATGTTTATCCATGCAGATAATATGCCCAGAACTCTCTCCACCTAAAAACCATTTTTTTTTGCGCAAAAGTTCCATCACATGGCGATCACCAACTTTAGCCCTAAGAAATGGTATTTGCATATTCTTGAACCCGTTTTCAACCGCCATATTCGTCATTAATGTACCGACTACTCCACCTTTCATAAGTCCCTTCTGCTGGCGGTGCTGGGCAATGATATAAATCAACTGATCACCATCGTACAATACACCTTTATCATCAACCATTATGACCCGATCGCCGTCGCCATCAAGCGCAATACCCAAATCTGCGCGATGCAATTTGACGGATTCTTGCAAGGCCGAACAGTGTGTTGCACCACACTCAAGGTTGATGTTCAAACCATTGGGTTTGTCTCCGATAGTAACCACATCGGCTCCGAGTTCATGAAACACATGGCCTGCAATGTTATATGTCGCACCATTCGCGCAATCAACAACGATTCTCAAGCCACGCAAATCAAGGCTATATGGAAAAGTACTTTTGCAAAATTCAATATACCGTCCACTCGCATCCTTAAGCCGCTGTACTTTACCAAGCTGCGCAGAAGGCATAGTTTTAATCGGTGAGTTAATTTCTTCCTCAATCTGTCGCTCAATCTCATCCGGCAGCTTTGTTCCATCAGCAGAAAAGAATTTCACGCCATTATCTTCAAACAGATTATGTGATGCCGAAATAACAATACCTGCTTGTAATCTGAGCGCACGAATCAAATAGGCAATTGCCGATGTCGGCATTGGACCAGACAACAACACATCCACTCCCGATGCGGATAAGCCAGCTTCCAGTGCCGATTCCAGCATATAACCAGACACCCGCGTATCTTTACCGATTAATACTACGGGACGTTCACCTGCCGTCAAATGCCAGTCCTTAGCAGCCAGCACTTTACCGGCAGCAAAACCTAAATTCAGAATACGATCTGGCGTGATCGGATCTTCTCCAACGCGCCCCCGGATACCGTCAGTTCCAAAAAATTTCTTAGTCAATGGTTTAAATTTAGAATTGTGATTGATAAATATGCCCTTATACGTTCTCAGTTATAAATAACTTGAATGCGCAGGTATATAGGTTATCAAAAACTGTTGAATAAAAAAATATGTGCAACTATTTAAAGCTGACATTACTAAAATCCAGCGCTTTTTCCAAGTGGTTTAGCAAACTTAAACACTCTATCGCAAGCCACAGAATTGACAGTACTTTTTGAGTCAATAGAAAAATCGAGAACAATTTAAACGCATATTGAAAAATGAATTCGATTATGCAAAACCTTTAATTAAATGATCGTTCATTTACGCGAACCTTTCGCACAGCAGCAAGAACCGCCAATGCATCTTTTGTACCTTTTATATCATGTACGCGTACAATTTTCGCGCCATTGACAACTGCAATTTGCGCCGCGGCAACACTTTCATGAATACGTTGACCGACAGTGTTACCCGTAATTTCACCCAACATAGATTTTCTTGATAGGCCTGCCAGAATAGGTACCTTCAATTGAGTAAATTCCTTCAAATTTGCCAATAGTTCAAGATTATGCTGCAACGATTTTCCAAAACCAAAACCAGGGTCAATAATTAAGCGATGCGGGGAAATGCCCATCGCAACCGCTGCCTGAATACGCTCCCGGAGAAAATCATATACCTCTTGAACAATGTTCAAATATTGTGGATTGATTTGCATATTAGCCGGACTGCCTTGCATATGCATCAAGCAAAGCAACACCCGATCATTTGCTGCAACTGCTTCTAATGCTCCTGGAGCGCGCAACGCATTAACATCATTAACGATGTCGACACCCGCCAAAATTGCCCGGCGCATCACCTCGGGCTTGGATGTATCTACTGAAACAAGTATATCTTCATCTGCAAATGCTTCAATAACTGGCATGACACGCCTCAATTCTTCATCAATACTAACTGGGGAACTACCAGGCCGGGTTGATTCGCCGCCAATATCCAGGATATCCGCGCCTTCCTCGATCAGCTTTCTTGCATGGCCAATGGCATCGTTTATTGAAAAATACAAACCACCGTCCGAAAATGAATCCGGTGTTGTATTAATGACTCCCATAATAAGAGGTTCTTCGGAAGTATGAATAAGGTGTGTATCGCACAAAGCCATTTTTACGAAATTGAAAATAAAAAACGGGATACGATATTTTTAATCGTACCCCGTCTCAAAAATTTAGTCGAGAACTAATTTAAATCGCTACTCAGTACTTTCCTTAGCAACACCTTGCGGTGGAGTTTCTGCTTCCTCTCCTCCTTCTTCCGTAGAAGGTGCTTCTTCAGCAGCTTGCTCTGGCATGGACTGAGGTGGCTTAGGCGCACGCGGAGGGCGTCCTTCCATAATATCTTTGATCTGATTGCTGTCAATGGTCTCCCACTCGAGCAAAGCTTGTGTCATAGCTTCGATCTTGTCTTTATTTTCCTCAATCAATTTCCGTGCAAGCGCGTATTGTTCATCGACAATCCGGCGAATTTCAGCATCAACCTTCTGCATCGTCGCTTCACTCATATTCTTATGCGTTGTAACAGATCGACCCAGGAAAACTTCTCCTTCGTTTTCTCCGTACACCATAGGTCCAAGCGACTCAGTCATACCCCACTGGGTGACCATTTGGCGGGCTAATTCAGTTGCGCGTTCAAAGTCATTTGAAGCGCCTGTTGTCATCTGATGCATAAACACTTCTTCAGCAATACGCCCGCCAAACATAACTGCTAATCTTTGCAAGATTTCCTCTTTTTCCATACTGAAACGATCTTCTGTAGGGAGTTGCATTGTGACACCCAATGCACGGCCCCTTGGAATAATCGTCACTTTATGGACAGGGTCTGTTTTAGGCAGCAAATATGCCACAACTGCATGGCCAGATTCATGATAGGCTGTATTCCTGCGCTCATGCTCAGGCATTACAACGGATTTCCTCTCCGCACCCATAAATATCTTGTCTTTGGCATTTTCAAAATCTTCCATATCCACCAGACGCTTATTTCTACGCGCAGCAAATAAAGCCGCCTCGTTAACAAGATTGGCCAGATCAGCACCTGACATACCGGGTGTGCCGCGCGCTAGAACGTCCGCTTTTACATCTGGGGCAAGCGGTACTTTGCGCATATGCACATTGAGAATCTGTTCACGCCCACGTATATCAGGTAGCGGCACGGTTACCTGCCGATCGAAACGCCCTGGACGCAATAATGCGGGATCAAGCACATCAGGACGGTTAGTTGCTGCTATCACGATAACGCCCAGCGCACCTTCAAAACCATCCATTTCAACAAGCAATTGATTAAGCGTCTGTTCACGTTCATCATTACCGCCCCCTAAACCTGCACCACGCTGACGACCTACAGCATCAATCTCATCAATAAAGATGATACATGGCGCATGCTTTTTGGCTTGTTCAAACATGTCACGTACTCTTGATGCACCGACACCGACAAACATTTCCACAAAATCGGAACCGGAAATGCTGAAAAAAGGTACTTGCGCTTCTCCCGCAATCGCGCGCGCCAAAAGCGTTTTACCCGTTCCTGGGCTACCAACCATCAACACACCACGCGGAATTC
Organism: Burkholderiales bacterium; assembly: GCA_024235795.1. GTDB lineage: Bacteria > Pseudomonadota > Gammaproteobacteria > Burkholderiales > Nitrosomonadaceae > Nitrosomonas. The sequence continues at coordinate 626,886 of JACKLR010000003.1, forward strand.
GCCCACCCAACTTCTGGAACTTGGTAGGGTCGCGCAAAAACTCAACAAGCTCAGCAACTTCTTCCTTTGCCTCCTCGCAACCGGCAACATCGTTAAACGTGACTTGATTTTGGGATTTATCAAGCATACGTGCTTTACTTTTGCCAAAAGAGAACGCACCACCATTTCGGCCCCCACCTTGCATTTGCCGCATGAAAAATATCCATACCGCTATAAGCAACAGCATCGGGAACCATGAAATAAAAATACTCATTAGCATGGAGGGCTCTTCTTCAGGTTTTGCCTCAACTATGACTCCCGCTTTTAGCAAATCGCTGACTAACCACGGATCTGACGGTGCGTAAGTCGTAAAACGCGCACCATCCGTGTTGGTTCCTCTTAAGGTACGGCCATCAATCACCACCTTTGCAATACGGCCACGATTCAAATCAGAAATAAACTGCGAGTAATCAATCGGCACCTGTGTTTGTTGTCGCACACTGAATTGGTTAAATACCGTCATCAAAATGAGTGCAATTACAAGCCAAATGGCCATATTTTTAATCAAATTATTCAAAATAGCTCCTTGGTTTGCACCTTTTAAAATATTATCTAACCTATTTACGCCAAATAGCTAAAATTCTCAACTCTCGGAAAGAATTAAAGCTGCGCAGCATAATAATTATAGATAAATAATTGTAAATAAGTTCGTGTTATCAATTTTACTTTGCCAGGCATTTGTTTTTTAATTCTGCTTATTTTAGCGTTTCTTTTCAAGCCCCAACAAATAAACTTCTGAACTGCGATTGCGAGATGCCTTCGGTTTCCGTATCATGACCTTGTTAAACCCGTTTCGCATTTCTCTTAAAAATTGATTGAAATCACTTCCTTGAAAAATTTTGACCAAAAAACTGCCACCGTAGTTCAGTTTTTTCATCGCGAAATCCAAAGCCAGCTCTGCCAAATACACACTGCGTGATTGATCGCACACACCAATGCCACTGATATTTGGCGCCATATCTGAAATAACCACATCCAGTTTATATCCAACTAATTGCTGATCTAGTTCAATAATAGCACTTTCTTCTTGAAAATCACCCTGTACAATAGTCACATCTAGCAGTGGTTGCATTTCAAGAATATCCAAAGCTATCACTTTACCTTTACTGCCGACTTTATGCAAAGCGACCTGTGACCAACTACCCGGAGCCGCGCCTAGATCTACAACGCACATCCCTTTTTTAAGTATATGGTCACGCTCATTTATTTCAAGCAATTTATAAGCTGCACGTGAACGAAAACCTTCTTTCTTTGCCAGCTTTACATAAATATCGTTGACATGCTCATACATCCATGAATTGCTGGTTTTAGTGCGGTTCATCAAGTAAAATTCAATATTTGAAATTAGATAAAGTTCATTTCATGTTAACTTTGAATGCTGCGCAACGTCGCCGGCTTGCTGCCCAGGGTCATGCGCTAAATCCTCTGGTAATAATTGGAAAAGCCGGACTAACAGAAAGTGTTTTAAAAGAGCTTGATCGGGGACTGCTAAGCCATGAATTAATTAAAGTTAAAGTACTGCTTGGCGAACGCAATGACAGGAAATTAGCACTTGAAGAAATTTGCCAAAAACTCAATGCCGCACCTATTCAACATATCGGCAGAACATTGGTTATTTACCGCCCCAATCCTGAAAAAACCAAACAGAAAATAATGCCGAAAAAACCAAAGTGCAAACCACATCGCACCAAACGCAGTTATCAGAACTAATACTTTTACTTTAAAAAATCAAATATACTTAACGCTCAAAATTTCATACTCACGAATACCTCCAGGCGCCTTAACTTCAGCAATATCGCCTGCATATTTGCCGATTAACGCACGCGCAGTCGGAGAGCTGATTGAGATTTTTTTGTCCTTGATATCGGCTTCATCGTCACCAACAATCTGATAGGTAACCGTCTCACCATTTTGCAAATCTTCTAATTCTACGGTTGCCCCAAAAACACAGGCACCATCCGCATTGATAAGTGCCGGATCAATGATTTGTGCACTGGACAGCTTACTTTCCAGATCCGCAATTCGCCCCTCAATAAAACCCTGTTTCTCCTTGGCAGCATCGTATTCGGCATTTTCAGAGAGATCACCATGCGAACGGGCCTCAGCAATTGCCGCAATGACAGCAGGACGATGCACCGTTTTCATCTCATGTAATTCCCTGCGAAGCGCTTCCGCGCCAGCCACAGTTAAAGGTATCGTACCCATTATTGCTATTTATCCCTCTCGTTCTTCAAATTCGTTGATTCACTCTATCCAATCAAGGACATGCAAATTGAAAATCATAATCATACATGCAATTGTTGCAGATTATATGCTTTTAATTCCTGCATATTAATCATACCCACACATGCAGCTCGCGCACCCGCCAAAGTTGTATAGTAAGTTACTCTGGCCTGAAGCGCTGCATGACGAATAGAATAAGAATCGCGTATTGCACTACGTTTATTTTTGACAGTATTAATAATCAAACTGATTTCGCCATTCTTAATCATATCCACAATATGCGGGCGCCCTTCAGCAACCTTATTGACTGCAGTCACCCGCAAGCCTGCTTCAGCCAATGTCGCAGCCGTTCCTCGTGTAGCATAAAGTGTAAACCCAAGCTTCGCAAGATCATGTGCGATTTCAATTGCATGAAATTTATCAGATTGACGAACGCTAATGAAGGCCTTGCCTGATTTGGGCAAACGGATATCTGATGCCAGTTGAGACTTAACAAATGCTTCAGCGAACGTATCACCAACACCCATTACCTCCCCTGTAGACTTCATTTCAGGGCCTAAAATCGTATCAACCCCGGGCAACTTAATAAAAGGAAAAACAGCTTCTTTGACAGAATAAAAGGAAGGTGTTATTTCCTGTGTAACACCTTGCTGCCGCAATGTCTTACCTGTCATACAGCGAGCAGATATTTTCGCCAACTGCAAACCCGTTGCCTTGGACACAAATGGCACTGTCCGGGAGGCCCTTGGATTGACTTCCAAAACATACACATTCCCGTCCTGAATGGCAAACTGCACATTCATCAATCCCACAACATGAAGTGCGCGCGCCATCGCCGCTGTCTGACGGCGTAATTCTTCTTGCATTGTCGGTTGCAAATTGAAAGGTGGCAATGAACAAGCAGAATCTCCTGAGTGAACGCCGGCCTCTTCGATATGCTCCATGATGCCGCCAATCAACACAGTTTCACCATCATGAATGGCGTCAATGTCAACTTCAGTTGCGTTGGTCAAAAAACGATCCAGCAAAACAGGCGAATCGTTGGATACCTTTACTGCCTCGCGCATATACCGTTCCAGATCACCTTGTTCATGCACGATTTCCATAGCGCGACCACCCAACACATAACTCGGACGTACGACCAGAGGATAACCTATTTCTTCAGCAGCAACCAAAGCGGCTTCAGGATTCCGGGCTGTACGATTTGGCGGTTGCTTTAACCCCAGTGCATGCAGCATTTTTTGGAAACGCTCGCGGTCCTCAGCACAATCGATCATGTCCGGACTGGTACCGATAACCGGGACACCATTTGCTTCCAGATCCCTCGCGAGTTTCAATGGTGTCTGCCCACCGTAATGCACTATCACACCTTCCGGTTTTTCAACAGCTACAATTTCCAGCACATCTTCCAGTGTCAACGGCTCGAAATATAACCGATCAGACGTATCGTAATCGGTTGAAACCGTTTCAGGGTTGCAGTTAACCATAATGGTTTCGTAACCGTCTTCCCGCAGCGCCAGAGCAGCATGCACGCAGCAGTAATCAAATTCAATGCCCTGACCAATCCGGTTTGGACCGCCACCCAACACCATAATTTTCTTTTTGTCACTCGGTTGCGCTTCGCACTCCTCTTCATAAGTGGAATACATATATGCCGTACTGGTAGCAAATTCTGCAGCACAGGTATCCACACGCTTATAAACAGGCCGCAAATTAAACCGATGGCGATAAATACGCACTGCAGTTTGGTCTGTATTCAAAAGTTTTGCCAGTCTGCGATCTGAAAAGCCATTCCGTTTAAATCTTCGCAATGTCTGTTCATCCAGTGTTTCCAGCCGCTTCTTAGACAATAATTGCTCCTGCCTAACAAGATCTTCAATTTGAGCCAGAAACCAGGGATCAATACGTGTCAGCTGAAAAACATCTGCTACAGTCAAGCCACCACGAAATGCATCAGCAATGTACCAAATTCGTTCCGACCCAGGATTTGCCAATTCGGACTGTATTTTCTCCAGATTGTTTGTTTTCTCATCAAGACCATCAACACCGGTTTCCAAACCACGCAAAGCTTTTTGCAGCGACTCCTGGAACGTTCTGCCGATGGCCATCACTTCACCAACAGATTTCATTTGTGTTGTCAGTCGATCATTGGTTTGCGGAAATTTTTCAAATGCAAAACGTGGCACTTTGGTCACAACATAGTCGATTGTGGGCTCGAATGATGCTGGCGTTATTCCGCCGGTAATATCGTTACCGAGTTCATTTAGGGTATAACCCACCGCAAGCTTGGCGGCAATTTTGGCAATAGGAAAGCCAGTGGCCTTCGAAGCCAGCGCTGAAGAACGGGATACACGAGGATTCATTTCAATAACCAGCATCCGACCATCGTCCGGGTTAATCGCAAACTGCACATTCGCTCCCCCCGTTTCAACACCGATTTCACGCAATACGGCAATAGAAGCATCGCGCATCATCTGATACTCTTTATCCGTCAATGTCTGGGCAGGCGCAACAGTAATCGAATCCCCAGTGTGAATACCCATGGGATCCAGGTTTTCTATCGCACAGATGATGATACAGTTATCCTGCTTATCCCGAACAACTTCCATCTCAAATTCTTTCCAGCCGATAACAGACTCTTCAATCAACAATTCCTTGGTTGGCGAAGCGTCCAGCCCTCGCTCACAGATATCTACAAACTCTTCTCGATTATAGGCGATCCCGCCGCCGCTACCTCCCATGGTAAAAGATGGACGAATAATGACTGGATAACCCACCATAGCTTGTACCTGCAATGCTTCTTCCATACTATGCGCCATTGCAGAACGGGCTGAATTAAGCCCAATCCGGGACATGGCCTGTTTGAACTTTTCTCGGTCTTCCGCTTTATCAATCGCTTCACGCGAGGCGCCAATCAATTCAACGTTATACTTGTCAAGAACACCATGCTTGACAAGATCAAGCGCACAATTCAATGCCGTTTGCCCCCCCATAGTCGGCAACAGCGCTTCCGGTCGTTCCATTTCGATGATTCTCTCTACCATATTCCAAGTAATTGGCTCTATGTAGGTCGCATCCGCCATTTCCGGATCGGTCATGATTGTAGCCGGATTGGAATTAACCAAAATGATGCGATAGCCTTCTTCCCGCAAAGCTTTGCAGGCCTGCACTCCAGAGTAATCGAATTCGCACGCCTGACCAATGATAATGGGTCCAGCACCGATGATAAGAATGGATTGTATGTCGGTACGTTTAGGCATTTTCTGATAATGTTTTGATTTTATTATTATGTGAATAGATGAACAGCATTAATTTCTAGTGTTTTGCATCATTTCAATAAAGCGATCAAAAAGATAGTCGGCCTCGTGCGGACCCGGACTTGCTTCGGGATGACCCTGAAAACAAAAAGCAGGCCTATCTAGCAACTCGAATCCTTGCAGGCTACCATCGAAGAGTGAAACATGCGTAACACGTATGTTATCGGGCAAGGTATTCGCATCTACTGCAAAACCATGATTCTGACTGGTAATAAAAACTTTTTTACTGTTAACTTCCTGCACCGGATGATTCGCGCCATGATGGCCGAATTTCATTTTGAGCGTCAGCGCACCGCTCGCCAACGCCAGCAACTGGTGTCCAAGGCAAATGCCAAAAATCGGTATGTTTTTTTCCAACAATATGCGTGTTGCCTTTATCGCATAGTCACAAGGTTCAGGATCGCCCGGACCATTTGACAAAAACACACCATCAGGCCGTAAGGCAAGAATATCCTCAGCTGATGTCTGTGCCGGCATCACCGTTATTTTGCAGCCACGCTGCGCTAGTTTCCGCAAGATAGTGCGTTTAATGCCAAAATCAAATGCCGTCACATGGAAACGTGCATTTTCCCGCTTCTGATAGCCTGATTCCAGCGACCACTCACCCTCATCCCAGATATAGGGTTTCCTACAAGATACAATCTTTGCCAAATCCATTCCTGCCAATCCAGGATATGCACGTGCATATTCAATTGCCTGCTCCTGATCAATCTGACCGGCCATGATGCAGCCCGATTGCGCACCTTTTTCGCGCAGAATACGCGTCAATTTCCGGGTATCTATCTCAGCAATGGCAACCACCTGTTGGTCTGCCAGGAAATCCGTCAATGATTTCCTCTTGCGCCAACTACTTGCTATCAAAGGCAAGTCACGAATCACTAGCCCGGCCGCATAGACCTTATCGACATTGCCCGACTCAAAATCTTCCAGATTAGTTCCAGTGTTGCCAATATGCGGATAAGTCAATGTGATAATCTGCTGACAATAAGAAGGATCGGTGAGTATTTCTTGATAGCCGGTCATTGCAGTGTTAAACGCAACTTCACCCGTCGTGACACCTTCAATACCTATAGAAACGCCATAAAAAACAGTTCCATCTGCAAGTGCAAGAATGGCGGGCGGGCGTTGCAACACAAAGAGCTCCTTGGGTATTGATTCGATTTAGGGAATCGGGCATTAAAAAACTGAATTGCCCGCTTTTTGAGAAAGAAATTATACGTGAAAACGTTTTGAGTTTCTATGCAAAAACATCATATAACACGCTTCGATCTGATATATTGTTTGCGTTATGGAACACGCGCACTTACATTTCCATGCAGACCTCAAAGACTTTATTGTGCCGCTTGAGCGGCATAAAATAATTGTTCATGATTTTAACCGCAAGGCATCCATCAAAGATGTAATTGAATCCTATAATGTCCCGCACACTGAAATTGATTTGATACTCGTTAACGACATTTCGGTCGGTTTTGACTATATTGTTCAAAATGGTGACGATATCCATGTCCATCCACTCTATCCAAGATCCCAAAAATTCCGGGCCAGACCAATATTGCATTTGTCTCCACCGATATCAGGCAAACCCAAATTTATTATCGATGTTAATCTGGGCAGGCTGGCGCGATATATGAGACTGCTTGGTTTTGATTGCCTGTACTGTAATCATTTTGATGATAAAACTATCGCTGAAATTTCCAGTAAAACCCAACGTATCGTATTAACCCGGGACCGCAAGTTATTAAAAAGAAAAGTTATCACTTACGGCTATTTTGTACGTGCGGAATTTCCTAAAATCCAAGTTAAGGAAGTTTTGATTAAATTTAATTTACATCCATTGATAAAACCACTGACACGCTGCACATATTGCAATGGAAAATTGATACAAACCGAAAAACGATACATTGAACACCGCCTGCCACCTTTGACCAAAAAACACTATGACAAATTCCTGACCTGCTCTGATTGTGATCAGATTTATTGGCAAGGCAGTCATAGTTCTCGCGTCGAGAAATTAATTAAGGAATTTTCCGGGGACAGTCAATAAGTATTCTTATCGCCATTCGATTTAATTACCCCCCCGTCTTAAGTTAAGATGGGAGGGCGGTGCTAATAGAAAGAATCTAGGATTCGGGTTTATGTTGCATCGATCCCGATTGAATTGCTTTTATCTCATTTTCCAGTGACTTGATATGTAACTCCAATTCGGCCACCATATCTCTACCCACTGGTGCTTTAGATTCAGACTGTTGCGCGAGCATAGCCAATTTGCTTTCAAGAGACTCAATACGTGCTTGCAATTGCTCTGTTTGCTGCTCACTTTCCGGTCCCGCCATGTGGGTAAATTCAACACTATCTTCATATGGCTCTCGTGTTGTTCCGGTAATTTTTATGATGATACCGGCCACAAGCCCACCCACGATAGCGATGCACAGTGTAATACCGATACCGGTTAATTGCGCCGTGGCAATTCCAGGCACAACCAACAACGCACTGAATCCACCTAAAAGTCCGGGCATGCCATGTAGGTTATGCACACCACAGGTATCAATAAGCTTGAATTTACTTTCCAACTTGGGCAGCAAGAAAACATAACCCAGAACAGAAATTGCACCCGCCAACAAGCCGATGCCAAACGCGCCCGCAGGAGATACAACATCGCACACCGATCCAATACCCACACCGCCAGCCAGCGCAGCGTTGGCCATATCAACCATCGACGTTTTACCACCGTTCAGTTTGTAACTTAAAAAATAAGTCGCAATCGTCGCGCCAGACAACGCCAATAAAGTATTGGCAACAGTCTGCGGCATGTCTTCAAGGGGCGCGAGTGCTGTTGCAAAACTTGGCCAGAAAAGCCATAACACCATTGAGCCTAGCATTGCAAAACGGTCCGAAGTATGGTCAGATTCAATCGGTTTGCTGCGCTGATATTCTGTTGTCAAAACAATCGACATGGCCAAACCGAAATAAGCGCCGAATGCGTGAATCACCACAGACCCCGCCGTATCCTGAAAGCCGGTCGTTAAGCCAAGCGCATCATCCAAAACAATCCACTCATTAAGCAAATAAAGCGGCACTAATAAAAGCGCCAATAAGGCATATTGAAATACGCGTAGCCGACCAAGTACCGCACCCATGGCTATAAGCGCGGTGGCAACCGATAATTCGGCAAACAATATCGCATCCAGCGTATGCGGGTCTAAATGATGTCCGAAAATGCCATTGGCACGCAACAAAATATAAAGTGGCAATCCAACAGCAACAACCAGATAAGTACCCGTCACCGCACCAAAACCATAGCGACGCACAAAAACCATCAAAAAACCGAAACCGACCAGCAACATCGCCAGAATATGAATGATGTAATTATATTGCGCAACAGTACGCGCTTCACTCGTGACCGAGGCTGCTTCTGCACTTGCCCAACCACTGAAACCCAGGAGAAACAAACTCACTGTTCCCAGCAATACCAAGCTAAAGCCCTTTTTCATATTATTAATCCTTATGTAATTAATATCTTGGGGTTATTTATGGAAACTCCTTGGGGAAAAATTAAATTCTTTGCAAACAGGTTATTCCCCACCCAGAGTGTGACTCCTAATCACCTTAAACACAATAGGGTTTTAAAATAAGTTTGCTTGATAAACCGGAATAGTGTCAAAAACACGAGATCATTCGGGCCAACCATGCTATTATCTTAGCCCAATGTCAATGCAAGAATCACATTGAATTTATTAGAATTAATGCTAGAAAAGGTTAGTTAAATGCTGATTCAACTACAAGTCTACAGATGTGTAGACATGGATTTACGGCTAGATTGTGTACGAAAAAAATTAAACGAACACAATCTAACCTTTTTCAGTTTTTATCACACTTTTTTCCTAAACAGCCAAATTAAAGAATTCAGGCCAGAAAAAGAATGGCCTGCACACAGACACAGGAGGATACTCGACTGAATGTATTTTAGAAAAAAGTTCAAAACATTTCTGTCAGCTCGCGCTGAAATTCAGATTCATCAAAAAAATCCAAGTCATCCTCGACAAACTCCATTTCATCGATAATTTCTACGACACGGCTTTCAGCGATCATGTCATCGGTTACGTCATCGAAATCATCCAAATCGTCTACAGAAAATTCCCTATCCATCACAGTATTCCTCCATAAAGAAAGATTAACGGGAAATCACATTAAACATCATGCAGCGTATCAACAAAAGCAAAGACAATTTGTGATTTATCCCACAATTCTATGTTTTTAAGAAAACAAGCAAGCAATTTCTCAAACGGAAAAAAATCAGAATAGTTCAATTTTTGTAAAAATAGGCTTATTTTGCAATCACTTGGCTCGTCTCTATCAGGCCGCAGATTTTGAAACAAGTTAAGCAAAAATATACTTCCATGAAAAAATTTAACAAAACAGACTGCCATACCCTGGAAAATCCGTCTAGGATGGCGTTCACCACACCAAAACACTCAGCATGTAATAAGCTATATGTGACCTAACCCGCTAACTGGAAATCAGACATCTGTCCTGGGTTATGTTCGCAGGCTCCGAGGTTAAACAGGAATCCATCTGCGACTTCCTTCAACCACTTCACATTGCAAAACAATTCTTCCACAAATTCTGAAATTTGTTTCGAGACACGAATTCAGTCTTTAGCTAACTGTCATAATTCAGGGTGGCTTTCGAACTACAACCCGATGGTCACAGTTTGTCTGTCACCATAGCGATTGCACAGTTTTCCAGTCGTATCAGCATTCGCGATATTGTTGGCAACGTGAGCGAACAAGCTCACCGTCTTTATTATATTATCTTGGCAGCGCAAACGACACGCGCTAACCTTGCCCGCATGAACGAGCGCAAACCCGATAGCTTGTGTGAAGCATTGTTTAAAAAACGTGATCTCATGACACTGCTGCGAGGCGTGGCAATCCACCCACTAATCGTTACGAAAATGTTAATCAGCCAACGCTGTATTGATAGAAAGTTAATTGGACAGCAGTGTAGTTATATAGAAAAAGTGAGGGTTATAATAGTCTCTTGAATGTAAGATGTTATTGGAGTTCGCGCGTATCTCGCGGTAAAAATAAATTCCGATATAGTTCTTGCCGTATTTAATGGCATTAAAATATTTGGAGTTTTACAAAAGACGACTTGCAAAGTTGAACACCGTCTCAGCTAATTCCAGGTTGCATTCAAAGGAATCTGACCAGTATCGGCAGAAACAACCGAATGAACGACTCTGAAACTATGGTAATTCATCAAACAATATAATCCTATTTCTGCTAGTCTAGAACCAAAACATCATCAAAGAAGATTTACAATAAAAGAGTCTAGTGATTTAGGGTATTAGAAGTGGTTGGATATTAGACCAAAAATCACGAGAGCTATACTTAAAAAATTGACTAACAAGGCACTTGTGTGAAAGCAAACTACAATACACTTCGTTTGCGCATCATAGTTTCAATATTAAACAGCATATAAAGCGAGGAATTGAGAAACATGAAGATTATTATAAGAAAAATCATGCCAAACTGGTTGAAACCGATTACCAATGAAGTACTCAGGAAATACAGACAAATGACTTGGTCGAACCGGTTTTTACCTGATTTTATAATAATTGGAGCACAGAAGTCTGGAACTACGAGCTTGTATGACTATTTGAGTCAACACCCGCAATTGCGGTCATCCTATATGAAGGAAGTTCATTTCTTTGATGGAGGCCTTAACCCTAATGTGGATAACTTCAAGAAAGGGGAAGCCTGGTATCGATCTAATTTTCCACTCAAGCAGAATACTGACAATAATCAAAAAGCGTTTGAAGCATCACCGTTATATCTATTTAATCCACTTGCTCCCCAACGAATTTCCGAGCTTGTTCCAGAAGTTAGACTTATTGCCGTTTTACGTAATCCTGTGGAGCGCGCTATTTCTCATTATTTTCATGAAAAACGGAAAGGCTTCGAGTCATTACCCATCATGCAGGCGCTTAAATCCGAGGAGGAACGTTTAAAACCCATCATTGAAAAGCAGGACTATAAAAATAATAGCTTCATACATCATTCCTACAAAAGTCGCGGTCTATATCATGAGCAGCTAAAAAGATACCTTGACTATTTTCCAATGAGCAATATTTTAGTGGTACAAAGTGAAACGCTTTTCACGCAACCGCACGAAACGCTTCAACGCGTATTCCAATTCGTTGGCGTAGATACAGAATTTTTTATTAACGACCTTAAACCACGTAATGTTGGAAGTAACAGAACTAAAATCGACCCAGATGTCTATAAATATCTGGAAGATTATTTTCGGCCCCATAATCAGGAACTATACAAGTTGATAGGAGAAAATTATGATTGGTAAAATGCTTTCTAGCATTTTTTGACCGCTCTGCGTCAATAGGCAAAGTAGATATATATTCAAAAATCGATAATTTTAAAAATACGCCGTGTTGTTGCTGGAACCGTTATCTTGCCAGATAAACTTAGATACTCCACCAGTTAAAAACTGTTCTGGGTGGAAAGGGGTGGGGAACTCGAGCAATATGCGGAGAAATACATGCTGAATGTTATCAGTTTGATTCTGGATCAGGATCAGGATCGAGATCAGGAACATGCACGGACAAAACAGCAGTATTTTTGAAAAAATATGATGAAACATAAAGTTATCACTTATAGAAGAAGACTTTTTTGTTCGTCAGATGTGCTGACTATTGATCGCAAGTTGCAGTAACTATTATGATCCCATTGATACGTTGGAAATGGATTCGAGCTACAATTTCATAATGAAATACTCAGATATTATAAAAACGGGAAAGATAGTAATGGTGCGCTAAGCAATAACCCAACATAATGCCATAGTATCGACATAAATCGCTGCTTTTAAATCATTGAAAAGCATCAAACAAAAGAAATATTTAAGTAATTATTTGTGTCAAATAGTACGTTCCTTGCATCGTATCCATTACACAAAGTGTTAGCAGCAGAAAGGAGAATCACATGAATTTAAAACAAGGCATTTTCACCGTTTCACTTGACTTTGAATTGTACTGGGGAGTGAGGGATAAACTTAGTATCGAACAATACGGGGACAATTTGCTGGGTGTCAGAAAAGCCATACCTGAAATTTTGCGAGTCTTTGAAAACAGTGATATTCATGCAACATGGGCAACTGTTGGCTTTTTGTTTTTTAATGATTCCGACGAATTAAGCAAACATCTCCCAGAATTACAGCCAACTTACAGTAGAGAAGAGCTTTCACCATATAAATATATGGACACCTCAACCCTTGACCCTAAATACCATTTCGCCCCTGATCTGATTAATAATATTCTTGAACATAAAGGACAAGAAATTGGCACACATACTTTTTCACATTATTATTGCTTAGAAAATGGGCAATTACTTGAACAATTTGAAGCGGATATTAAAGCAGCGATAAAGGCTGCGGAACGGGTAAACGCCCCAACAAAAAGCTTCGTTTTTCCAAGAAACCAGTGGAATGCAACGTATCTTTCGTCTCTTGACAAGTTAGGAATACAATGCTTCAGAGGCAATGAAGGTAATTGGATATACAAGGCTTCGGATGATGAGGGACAAAACAAACTCCAAAGAGCTTTCCGTTTAGCGGATACATATTTGAATCTCTCGGGTTATAACACCTTTGATTTAGCATCATGCGCTGAAGAAAGGCCTTTCAATATTCCCTCAAGCCGGTTCCTCCGTCCTTATTCCAAAAAACTTGCCTTTTTAGATGGGTTAAAGTTAAGAAGAATTAAAAAAGCAATGAGTCACGCAGCAAGCAACAATAAGATATTTCATTTATGGTGGCATCCACATAATTTTGGGGTCAATATCAATAAAAACATTAGCTTTCTTTCAAAAATCGCGGACCATTACGATACATTAAGCAAAGAATACGGCATGAAATCTTTAAATATGGGTGAAATTTGCAACCTATTAGAGCCTAATAATGGATAATAAAATCAATGTGGTAATGCTCTGTGGAGACGGAGAATCATCAAGAATAATGTTTAATGGAATTGCATCTCATGTAAACATAGAACGCATAGTCTTTGAGAATAAAGTATCCAGCAAAGTGTTGATACAGAGAAGGATAAAAAAGCTGGGAATAACAACAGTCTTTGGACAAGTATTATTTATACTGGTGAACAAGTTACTAGCCCGACCATCCAGAGCAAGGATCAGTCAACTTATTTTAGATTATGGACTTAGCGATACTCACCCTCCTGAAAACATTACCACGTTTGTCAACAGTATTAATGATGAGGAAACGATAAACTTGCTGAAAAAAATTAATCCCGACGCTGTTGTTGTTAATGGCACTAGAATTATATCCGGCAATGTTCTGTCTTCCGTCAATGCGCCGTTTATCAATACACACATGGGGATAACACCTAAATATAGAGGTGTACATGGCGGCTACTGGGCATTAGCCATGAATGACAGCGCTAACTGTGGGGTCACAGTTCACCTTGTTGATCAAGGTATCGATACAGGTGGAATCTTGTATCAAGACACCATCCATCCAAACCAAGATGATAATTTCAATACCTATCCAATTCATCAAATAGCCAAAGCGATACCATTGATGAAAGAAGCGCTAGATGATGTAAGAGAAAAGCGTCTAAAAATAAAGAAAAGCACTCTACCATCGCAATTATGGTACCATCCAACAATACTGGATTATGCGAAGTATTGGATACAGAGAGGCATAAAATAGCATTTTGGCCTTTGAAATTGATTCTGTGGGCAACAAAACAGCACACATTCTTTGAAAATGTAAGGTCACACCATCACCATTCCCACACAAATCAGGAACGAGCGCCCCTTTATTAGCCTATTTGAGTATTTCCATGATCTGACTATAACCAAATCACAATTTCTTTTTACTGCAGAATCTCCTGTCTATAAATTATAAGAAAACTCATCCGACCAGCATTATTGTCGCCAAACCGGGCCAAGGTAATTGACGTGAGACAGGAAGATTACCTTTGGTATAAATAAATATTTTCATAGTATGATCTCAACAGAATTCACTGGGAGGTTCTATTATGAAGCTGTTGATATTGTTATTTGCAATAATGATTTCCGGATGCGCAACGGTTACTAAAGACTTGGCGCAAACATTGCGTTATTCGGATGGAAAAGTAGTCGGTGTTAAAAATATAAATTTCAAGGAATTGCAATCAAGAAAGCGGGGTGAGGCTTGTACATGGAACATTCTTTTTTTTATTCCAATGTATGGCGATGGTTCTATAATCACGGCCGCAGATAATGGTGACATCAATAACGTTGAATTGGTTGGGGAAACAGGCATTTGGTATTTCCCATTTAATAAAAATTGCACTGTAGTATTTGGTGATAGCAATAATTAAGACATCACAAATCGTTTATGGCAATCGGAGTATGATTGATCGTATTAGCGGTCTAATTATCGCAAAGATTTACTCAACAACTACCAACGGCCAGCCAATTAATAACACCGTAATAGTAACAATCGCAGTCAGCACATTCATCGGCAGCCCAACTTTCAGAAAATCCGTAAAGCGGTATCCACCCGGCCCATATACCATCAGGTTGGTCTGATAGCCCAGAGGCGTTGCAAAGCTTGCGGAAGCGGCCATCATGATGGCAAAAATAAACGGTACGTTATTGAGATCTGCTTTTTCGGTGATTTCCAGCACAATGGGCAGCATGAGTACTGCTGCGGCATTATTGGTAATCATCTCGGTTAATAACGAAACCGTCAAATACGTCAGAATAAGCAAAAGCCAAGGGGTACCGTTGCTTAAATCCACCATATTTTGCGCAATATACTCAGCGACACCGGTTTTTTGCAGTGCGACCCCTAAAGCGAAAGATGCTGCAATCGTGATGAGGACCGTCAAATCGAGACTTCTTTCCGCCTGACTGGCTGAACAACACCCTGTGATCACCATTAATCCCGCACCAATGAGCGCAGCATTCAGCATACTAATGATTTCAAGTCCTGCCGCAGCGATAACCCCAACCAATATAACCCAGGCAAGGTAAGCGCGTTCATGACGCGGCGATTCCGTATTCAGATCATTTATAAGCAAAAAATCCTTGTTATAGCGTTGGCGGCTGACAAAGGCCGGCCTTGCTTCGAGCAGCAACGTATCACCCGCATGCAGTTTAATCGTACCCAGATTGCCCTTGACACGCTCGCCATTACGCGCCACAGCCAACACAACAGCACCATACTGAGATCTGAACCGTGTATCACGAATAGCCCGCCCGATTGCCGCACAATGCGGGGATACCACTGCTTCCACCAAACGCCTTTCAGCACGCTGTGTCATCAATACATGTGCTTGATCATCTTCGGTCGATGGTACGATACCATTAATACGAAGCAAGTCAGAAATAGCATCGATATCTCCCGCAAAAATCAACCTGTCACCACTCTGCAGTGTCTCTTCAGATGAAACCGCGGTAATAACAGTACCGTTTCTATCGATTTCAACCAGATAAACGCGCCGCAAATGCCTCAATCCTGCTTCCTCTACTGTTTTACCGACAAGCGGCCCATTCGAAGCCACGGATACTTCCAGCGTAAATTCACGAAGATTTGAAAATGCCTCATTCTTAGACCGATCCGGCAGCAAACGCGGAAACCACAACCACATCAGTAGAAATCCGGTAAGCGCCACAGGTAACCCAACCGCCGTAATCGAAAACAACGAAAAACCTGGTTCGCCGGTCAATGTCTGATACTGACCATTAACAATTAAATTCGTACTGGTTCCGATCAACGTCAATGTACCACCAAGAATAGCAGTATAGCTTAAAGGAATCATCAGCTTGGACGGCGAAATTCCGATTTTACGCGACCAAGTATAAATTGCCGGAATCATCGTTGCAACAACAGGCGTATTATTGAGAAAACCGCTCAACGCCACCACGGGAAAAAAAATTCTTGAAAGCGCCGAACGAACTGTCCGTGGACGGCCAAGTATACGATTTACAAGCAAATCAATTGCACCCGAAGCATGCATCCCCGCAGCAACGACAAACATGGCTGCTACTGTGATCAAGCCTGAATTACTAAAACCCAGCAAAGCTTCTTCACTGGTTAATATCCCGGTGACGCTTAAAATCGTCAACGCTGCAATCATAACCAAATGGGGACCAATACGCGTAAAAGTCAGCGTCAATAACACGACGACACATAATCCCAAAGCAAACCAACCCTGCCATTCCATTGTTTTTATACCCCAGAAATAAACCTCGTGCGTAATATACAGCAGCCATTAATATAATTGGAAATAATAAATACTGATTATCATATAAATTCTTGCTATATAAGACCTTTGTAAATCGCGACAGGCTTCGATAACACACAGCGTTTTAAAAGTTAAGGTAATTAAGACGAATTAATGGTATGCTTTTAAGTCGATAATAGATAAGTTACCTCTAAAAATAAGAAATACAGCTGTTTATTAATAATAAATTTCTATATTTACGATTCATCATCAACAACTTAATTGTATTGCTTATATGAAAGATTTATTGGTTAGCTTGTCTCTCTATGGATTGGCACTCGTTCTTTATAGTCATCTTCTCAATGAAAATTTTGACCACGGCGGCAACAGCGGCGGTTATCCCGCCGCGAGTTGGAATTACAAAGAAAAGCTCGCTGGATATACCGATCGAGAACGGCCTTATCGCCAGGCTTCTTTATCTGATGACAACAATCGCGAATTATATCGCTAATACTTCATCAAAATTGACATGACATTTGCCATTGGCCAAATGTATTTATCTGTTACTAACCTGAGTTGCTAAGAACAACCCGGTAGCGCGCCTTGCCACTGGCCAGATGCGCGATCGCTTCGTTTGCCTGATCAAAGCGAAAATACTCAACAACTGGTTTGATCTTGTGCTGCACTGCAAAATCCAGCATGGTACGGATTGTATCCGGACTGCCCACCGGAGAACCTGAAATACTGCGCTGCCCCAAAATTAATGGAAAAACCCCAATATCCAGCGGCTCCAAAGTCGCGCCAACAAAATGCAGACGGCCTTTGGGGCTCAACATGGCAACATAAGCATTCCAATCCAATCCAGCCTGAACGGTAGATAAAATCAGATCGAATTGTCCGGCTGCCGCTTCCAGTGTCGCGGAGTCGGTTGAATTTAATACCTGATACGCGCCAAGTTTCAGAATTTCGTCCTTTTTACTTTCATTGTGCGTAAATGCAGTAACATGGCATCCCCAGGCATTCAGAAATTGCAGCGCCAAATGGCCTAATCCGCCAATACCGATGACGCCCACTCTGGCGGTTGGTTTAATATTGAACTGCATCAATGGATTGAAAACAGTGATACCGCCGCAAAACAATGGCCCTGCACTTTGTGCATCCAGATCACGCGGCAGTTCGACTACACTTGCAGCCTGCGCACGAACCCTGTCTGCAAAACCGCCATGCCGTCCAATAAGCGTTCCCTGCGCATGTGCGCAAAGATTATGATCGCCAGACATACAGCTATGGCAATGCATACAGTAACCGGCATGCCAACCCAGACCCACCCGTTGGCCTGGCCGAATATGCTGCACTTGATCACCGATACCGGCAATTGTCCCGATGATTTCATGTCCCGGCACAAACGGGTATTGTGTCATACCCCATTCATTTTGCAGCATACTTATGTCGCTATAACATATCCCGCAATGTTCAACGACAATTTCAACATCCTGCGGCCCCATCGGGCCCGGATCATACTCATACGGCTCAAGCTTACCGCCTGGCTCTGACACAGCGTAGGCTTTAAACATGTTCTCTCTCCCTGGCGTTACCTATTTCCGTCGTGGTGTTCTGCATTGTATCGTGTTCCGCGCTCAATACACACGCCAATTCTTTTCACACCCCGTATAATACCCAGCTTTGCAACACTGATTCTCACCCACGGCGACTTGAATTCTTTCATAATGGTGTGCGCAATATGTTCGGCCAGCGCTTCCAGTAACATAAAATGTTTTTTCTCGAGAATCTCACGAATACATTCAACAACACGCGCATAGTCAACCGCATGTTCAATGCTGTCTGTTTCAGCCGCGCGTTTATCGGGTAAGGCAATTTCAAGATCCAATTGTATCGTTTGTGCGACCTTGCGTTCCCAAGGATAAATACCAATTAATGTTTTGGCCTTGAAATCGCTAAGAAAAATAATATCCATTATTGACGGCGAAATGTAATCATTCGGGCTGTTTTTTACTATAATTCTATTCTAATTTACTGGAGCAATACTAATTCTTATGACGTTATTGGCTTTTATTTTTCTTGCTTATCTTATCGGATCAATTCCTTTTGCACTGATTTCCAGCTGGATTTTCAAGCTTCCAGATCCGCGCACGTATGGCTCGAAAAATCCCGGAGCTACCAACGTTTTACGCAGCGGCAAGAAAGCAGCGGCTGTGTTAACGCTGCTGGGCGATGCTGGCAAGGGCTGGCTGGCGATCGCACTGGCACACTATTTTGCACCACTTTGGAATATGGGCAATGAAGCCATCGCCGTTGTGGCGCTCGCAGTATTTCTGGGTCATGTATTTCCGGTATTCTTGAATTTCCAGGGCGGCAAAGGCGTTGCAACAGCCGTAGGTGTGCTGCTAGGACTCAGTCCAATACTCGGCCTGCTTGCAATGGCGACCTGGATCGCGGTTGCCGTCATTTCCCGTTACTCCTCGTTATCCGCTTTGGTTTCAGCTGCACTGGCGCCCATCTATGCATACCTCCTATTCGGATTTACGCTGAATACGCTGGCTGTCTTCCTGATGGCGCTCATGCTGATCTGGCGTCACCAGGCCAATATCGGCAATCTCATTGCCGGCAGGGAAAGCCGTATCGGCCAGAAAAAAACACCACTCTGACGCGCATTACAAATTCGCTGCGCGCGTTATCGGAAAATTACGGGCGCCCGAATTCCGTATTACCATATACCAAATAGCCTCTGCACATTTTCCCACAGAATTATCCGGCTCAATCCGCAATATATTCGACATAAATCAACGCGATCGATGACAGCACAAAAATCAGTAACAGCACATTCCTCTCATTCATATTTTCACCACTAACTTAAAATTTGTTTCACGGTTATTCAAAAAGTACCATTCTATTTCAAAATTCGAACCACAGAATGTAATTTTTCAGTTTTAACCAACCGTAGTCGCTATAGGCGTTCCAGCAGCAGCTGCCTGATTTCCGAGTCTTGTAACACAATAGGATTGGTTTTCATACTGCTGCCCCGCGAATTGGCCACCACTGTATCCAGCGCCGCTGCTTTCAGGCCGTAATGCGACAAACGCGGCAGCTCGAGTTGCTGTGTCCATTCGGACAGCAGTTGTATCAACGCAGCATGCGCCGACGCTTCATCATGAAAATGTTTTTGACACAATATCCCGGCTGCCTGCGCATATTTTGCCAATGCCTTGTTGCCGGGCTCCCTCCCCTGCATACTGTTAATGTTTATCGCTGTTGCAGATGCAACCAAAGTACCGCATACCACCCCATGCGGGATCGGATAAAATGCGCCCAGAGGCGATGCCAGCCCATGCACCGACCCGAGGCCTACTTGCGCCAGAGTAATCCCTGAGAGCAAGGCGGCATAAGCCATTTTTTCACGACATTGCACAATCTTCTCATCGGGTTGCACATTTTGCTGTACGCTGTGCCGATACAACGGAATCAGTGCCTCTCTTGCAGCGTGCAATCCACTGACCGCCAATGCATCTGTAAATGCATTGGATTTAAGCGATACATACGATTCCAGTAACTGGGTCAATGCATCCATACCATTGGCGGCAATCACATTGGGTGGACAACCGCTCAACAGTTCCGGGTCGACAATGGCATATTCGGCGACCAGTTTCTCGTGACGGAAAGATTTTTTGAATCCCTGCTCTCCTTGCACACTCAGCACAGCATTTTTGGTCGCTTCACTGCCGGTGCCCGCTGTTGTCGGTACCGCAATCAACGGTACCGCAGGCCCCTCATAGGGTAATTCCGGTCCGACGCCTTCAAGGTAATCCATAACCGAGCGCTGCACTTTCAACAAACCCGCTATGGCCTTGGCCGCATCAAGCGCGCTGCCGCCACCAATTCCCACAACAACATCGAAAGAATGTCCCGAGTATGCCCTGACGGTATCATCGATTAACGCCGGAGAAGGCTCATCTGCAACGGTGCAATGAGAATAACCGATCGACCTGAGCGTTAACGCGCTCAAGAACGATTGCCAACCTGGAATAGTGTTATACGAATGCGCGCCCGTCACTAACAAAATGTTCGATCCGTACCCCGCGACAATATCCGGTAATTTATCAAAGACACCCGAACCAAACTCGATTCGCGGCAATCTTGCAATGGAGAAATTAAGCATCAGACATTTACCACAGGATATAATCCCTGAAATACAACACCCTGGCGCGGCGCGGCCATCCAGTCGGCCACGGTTTCTCGCCACGCAAGATAGTGTGCGGTTTCTTTATGGGCCGCAGCGTCCTGTTGTGTTTTGTAGGCTTCGTAGAGCACAAATTTTGTCGGCTCGTCAGTTGACTGCAAAATATCAAAGCGCATATTGCCCGATTCCTGAACAGAACCCTCGTGGTTTAACCGGCAGGCCTCTTTGAACGCTTCTACATAATCCGGCTTAACTGAAACATGCACAATGGTTACATACATTATCGTTCCTCCTCGAGTTTACTGGTTTATTAACGTTCACACCTCATGCCGGCAAAGCATACCATCAAACAGAGCAGTTGTTGGATGACCTAGAATATAGTAAAAAGAGGTATGGGTATTCATTTGACTAATCATCGTTTATTTACAACCCACGCCCAGCAGGCTGGGTGCCGCTATAAAAATGGCCATCATTCGTATTAAAAATCTGTTGCTACGCACGTATATCGGCTTTAACGATGAAGAGATCGACAAGATGCAGGATGTCGTTATTAATCTGATGATTGATGTCGATCTGAACCTGGCGATTAAAAATGATTCAGTAGACAACTCGTATAATTACAAAACTATTACAAAAAATATCATTGCGCTGGTTCAGGGGCAAAAATTCAAGATGCTGGAAAAATTAACGCAATCTATCCTGAATGAAATCATGAAAAACAAAAAAGTCCGTTTTGCCAGAGTAGAAGTCGACAAACCGCATGCACTGCGTTTCGCCGAATCGGTCTCGGTTGAACTGGAAGCGACACGCGATGACATGCCGGCAAGTGTAAACCGATGAAGAACGATACAAATGAATGCATCATCGGCATCGGATCCAACATCAATCCCGAAAAAAATGTCGAAGCAGCCCTTACAATTTTGAAGCAGGAAGTCGATGTCAGCAAAACATCGACATGGGTCAAAACCGCACCGATCGGCATTGTCAGTCAAAATGATTTTGTTAACGGTGCCGTGAAAGTCCACACCACCATGTCACGAAAAGAATTCAAAAATTATTTAAAAAATCTTGAAAACAGAATGGGCCGAGATCGTTCGCTTCCTAAATTCGGCCCAAGAGTCATTGATCTGGACATCATCGTCTGGAACAATAAAATTGTCGACAATGACTATTATACGCGGGACTTTGTCAGAAACTCGGTTGATGAATTGAGATAACACTTAAAACAAGCAACATTCTAAAATATAGCCCGACCCATCAATTTTATTAATCCTTTTGGATCCAACGTCCAGCCTCTGTTATTTGGGTTTTTACCGAACCCTTTCTGTTTCAAAACAATTGACCCCAATCGCTTTCCTGCGCACCTTGCTAACAGTGAAAACGTTCTTATATTATAAATGCCTTCAACCTATAAAATTTTCGAAAAAGGAGATATCAATGCCGATCAGCGAACTATGTAATCGGGAAGTCGTTGTCATCCAAAAAGACGAACCTGTACTCGAGGCCGCCCGGCTGATGCGTCAGCACCATGTCGGCGATGTGATTATCGTTGAAGAACAAAGTGGCATCAAAAAGCCCATCGGAATTGTAACCGACAGGGATATTGTTGTAGAAATTATGGCGACGGAACTTGACCCTGCAGTCATTACCGTCGGTGATATCACAGTACCCAAACTTGTGACTGTTCAGGAAAACACGGGAATTTTCGACGTCATTCAATACATGCGACGCAAGGCAGTCAGGCGCTCGCCCGTCATTGATGACCGCGGTGAATTAATAGGTATTATTACTTTAGATGACCTTTTGCAATTATTGGCCGAAGAATTATCCGAACTTGCCACACTAGCAAAACGCGAAATAGAAAAAGAAATTAAACAACGACCCTAATAAACACAATTCAGTGCATCACTGAATTTTCATTTCTGATTAATCATAAAAATACCGTGAGTTGATTGACAGGTTTATTTATGTCATAGTCGGGCTGTCTTGGCAGAGAATTACTGAGTTAATATCCCTTTCTTTTAAAACAAGGCGCTCATTTCCAGAGGGGAGCATTTTATGAAAAACAGCAACTATACAAAATTAACTAACGCAAGTATTGCAAGCTTGGTCCTGGCAATAATGGGGTGTGCATCAAGCGGCGGTGGCAGTAATGTTCTCGGAACTGTCGATAGCGGACTGTCCTCGGTTGAACAATCGGCACAGGCTGGTCGCCAGGCCATTGCAACCGGCACAGCCGCGGCGTCAGGTATGTCCGATATGACGGGTGCAGCGACTGGCCAGATTGGTTTAGTGGATATTCTTACCCAGCAATTGGGCATATCACAACACCAAGCTTTGGGGGGCGCAGGTGCAATCTTCCAGACTGCTCAGACAGGGATGGATCCACAAGCCTTTTCTACGTTGTCCCAATCAGTACCTGGAATCACAGAAATGCTAAATGCTGCCCCGGTTGTTTCAAATCCGCTGGGAGGCATGGGCATGGGCAGCGGCGTATCCTCACTGCTGGGCGGTACGGGTAGCACGCTAAACAGTGCAGCGTCTCTTGCCGCTTCATTTCAACAGTTAAACCTGTCACCAGACATGGTCGGCCAGTTTATTCCGATTGTTACAAATTACGTACAAAACACCAGCGGACAAGTTTCGGCCAATCTACTGCGCTCTGTGCTAGGCGCACCATAACAGGACTCATAATAGGATACATAAAAAAACTGAACAAATGGGAAAACAGGTGTCTGTTTTCCCAATCAAAGGTGCGCTGAATTTTATTTCAATTTAAACTCTACGCGTTGACCTTCTCTGTCATCGTCTTGTTCAATTTTTTGAAAACCCAGAACAAACAACCGGTCGCCGGAAATCTCTCCTTTCTCCAGTAACCAGTTTTGCGCCGCAACAGCCCGATCTTCCGCCAGATCTTGCATATCATCATCGCTAACCTCAATATGCGCCAACAATAGCTGCTCCATTTCGGCATCGGGCAGACTCTTGGTCAAACCCAAAAAGTTGGTTGGTTTCTCAAAATCTGCTGCTTTGTACACGGTCTCCAGGTATTCGCTGTATTCATCCGGTGTCAATTTAACATCTGCAAGCGATCCACCTGTTTTGCCTTTCTTTGCATCTGCTGTAAGCTTTTGCGCCTTAACTTGACGATTTAGAATGACATGCTTCAATCCCTCATGATCCTCGACACGATCGACATGACCGGCAATTTCAAGACGCAATGCAGGACGATCCTTGAGCACTTCGGATAAGCTTTGTAAACGACTTTCTGCCTCTGCCTCGATAACAGCCGAACCCGGAGAAAAGGTAATTTCAGACAACTCTTCACCATCTCCGAGCATTGATCCAAGCAACGCAAATGGCGCAGTTACAGCCCGGGTAATAAGATTAATAAATGCATCCAGAATAATGCTCCCAAGACTAAACTGGGGATCATCGATTGAACCCTTGACCGGCAGATGAATATCAATTTCACCCTTGCGGTTTTTAAGCAAGGCTATGGCCAGTTCCAGTGGCACTGACACCGCTTCCTCACTTTCAACACGCTCACCAAGCGTAAATTGATCCAAAAAAACGTTATTTTCGGCAGTTAACGCGCCCTGCTCGACATGATAATGAACATCAACAGACAACTTACCCTTTTCAATAGCGTAACCGACATATTTGCCAGAATAGGGGCTGAATGGCGGCAAATCGATTTCCCTCGCCTTTGCGACGATGTCCAGCAGCAAATCCGGGCCAAATGGCTCAATGCTGCCACGAATTTCCAACGGTGCCGTTCTGTCAATTGCGCCTTTGATATCAATTGACCCTGATCGCTTTGAATGAATGGGTCCAATCTGTCCAGCAAGGTCAGTCAAATTTGCATGATAATTTGGTTTTATAAAACGATCATGAAAATCGACATTGCCCTGTTGTAAAATTATTTTACCGATAATCAATGGCATAGGTTCGCTTTCTGCTTTTTTATCAACCGCGTCTTCAACCTCTTCGACAGATACCATTTCATCCTGACGTACAATCTGCTTAAGATTCAGCTCCCCATTCGGTAACAACACTACACGTGCAAATAAATTGCCCAACTTTACGGTATCAATATTGATATTCAGCGGGTCGTTGACAAAATCCAGTCCGTTGATATCAAGATTTTTCCAGCGCAGCAGATCTCTGGAACGCTTCTGATCAAGGATATTGAAGTTACCCAGTTGGCCCTCTCCGTTGACAGCCACCTTGAGTGGCTCTCCATCGGCCTTAACCGTACCCTGAAAAGAAATATCGCCACTAGTCAGCAATACATTAAACGCATCACCTGCCCACCCCTGCAACGAAACCAGATCTATCGCTTTCAGATTTAGATTCAAATCGGTCACGAGTGGCGACCATGCCAGCAAGCCACTGACTTCAAGAATGCCACGCTGATTGACTTGCGCTGACAGCTTCAGATCAAGTGGACTCACACCACTCACGTCGATATTCTCAACGGTTAAATCCAAAGGACTGATGATCATTGGCGCAACATCTGCCAGCGCTAGATCTGCATAGCGTATAGCAGCATCATTAAGCCTGAACTGTTTGACCTGAACAACCCATGATGGTGCTTCACCATTTGAAGGTTCTGGTTCTGGTTCTGGTTCTGGTTTTATTTCAAGCTGTGCGGCATGCGTCAACCAGTCCTCATACGATGGTTTTTTGTTTGGAACCGGAATAGATGATGCCGCAATCTGTGTCGTTTCGGGTTGCTTTTTCAGGCTTTCTGCGATTTGTAGCCATTCTTCATAGTCTTCACGAGACGGTTTCGTGCCTGGCCTTGGGATAGTTGCAGCACGCGCGTCAGGCTTGGCAGCGATTGGAATAATCGTATCTGCGGGAGTGAAAAAATATGTCAAATCTATGTTGCCGTCTTTTTCACGATTAATGATAGTATTTAAGCCATCTATCGCTACTGTTTTCAAAACAACCTGTTTACCCTTTAAATCAATCATCAAGTTGTCGACAGCAAGTTTCGGCAATGAAACGACTGCTTCCTGTTGATCTGCGGGCGATAACAATGGTAATACAGTAATATCGTTCAGGCCCAGTACCAGATGAGAACGTTTCTGGCCGGTCAAATCAAACTGGTCCAAATCAAGACGAAGATTTCCTAAGTCAAAGCGATAAGGGGCTTGCACAGATTCGTTGCGAACGGCAACACGTTTCAACTCAGTTTCACCAGATAATGTTATCGCTGGCACGTCATCTCTGAATTGCGTAAACGCCAAAGACAGGTTGCTGCTGATATAACCTGACATTAAACTGATTCCGGGCGGAAACGGCACATATTCATCAATATTTGTTAAATCAATGTCATCAAAACTGAGCATCAGCGTCGCTTCACGTTCATCTGTGAAAGGCCGCAGCTTGCCTTCCAATGAAAACGGCGCGCCATTCACTTTGGCATTGAAATGCGGCTCAATCCAGTTGGCCTTCACTTTGTCCAGATTCGCGACAAAAGGTATAGCAAAGTTTATTTCAGATATTTCCTGATGATTCTGCTTATAATGATCCACCCATGCTAGATGACCATTTCTCAGCATGATATTGCTGACTGAAAAGCGTGCTGCCGTCTCATCTTCATCCTCTGAAGGCCGAGAGAATTTCTCAATCAGGTCGGAAATATTAAACTGGTGCTCGCTCTCTCTCGCCAACCGGACGTGCAACGTATCCAATGTTACTGTACTGATCACTGGCGCTCTCCGGGTTATCGATTCCGAGCTGATATCGATATGTAGCTTGTCAAGCGAAACGAACGTTTCTGCTGCGTCGATACTGCCATTTTTCTCGCCGATACGAAAACCAATGACAGATAGTTCCAGTGTATACGGTTTGACTTCGATCGCCTGCACACTTACCGGACGATCGAGCAATTCGGACAAGCGTAATTCCAGTTGTGATTTTGCATAACCGGGAAGCCAGTAATACCCCAGCAATCCAAACAGGGCAGTCAATACCACAAGAACAGCCAGACTGATACCTAAACGTTTTAATGTTTTGGAACGCGTGCCTGTAGTCCTAGTTTGTAACTGATTCATGACATATCCTTTTCTGGCTTAACGTATAAAAAAAGATATTTATATCCCATGTGCATAATCTTAAGACCATAGATCGTAAGCTTGTCCGGAGTCACATGAATAACCGAGCAATTAATTAATAAAACTGCAAAAAATCAATAATGCGAACCGTCCTGTATACCGATTAATTCGACATCAAAAATCAGCGTGGCATTAGGCGGAATTACGCCACCCGCACCACGTGTACCATAAGCCATTGACGATGGAATAATAAGCGTACGCTCTCCGCCTACTTTCATGCCTCTCACACCATGATCCCACCCTTTAATCACTCTACCAGCACCGAGCATAAAAGAAAAATGTGCTTTTCGGTCATGTGAGCTATCGAATTTTCTTCCCTTATTATCCGGTGCATTGTCATCATAAAGCCATCCGGTGTAGTGCACATTAACAGTCTTTCCGATAACCGCTTCTTCACCCTCACCCACTTTCCGGTCAATTTTTTCGAACTGCATCTCCGCTTCTGCTGCCTGCACTTGCTCAGAAAAGGCAGTATGGGCTAGAAAAAACACCAACAGCGTAATTACAATACCATTTGAATTCAAAAGATTTTTAATTATAAACATTACTTGCCTCAAAAAATTAATGAAACTTTGATCTAAGCCTATACTCTCATGTATCATACCCTAACATGAATTCATACTTTGAGCCGAATCCTTTTTTAATCCTTTTCTTTTTGGTCGTTTTATAGACACTAGAGACTATGCAGTTATCCGAACATAATGAAATAAGTCCTGACAGGCAGGAATTTCTCAACTCACAGGGAGCAAGTCTTTTATGCCTGCATCATTCACCAGTGATTCGCAGCCTCTATCTTGGCGCAGGGTGTACTGCACTCATGCTTGGCGCACTGGGCGTTATACTGCCGATCCTGCCAACAACGCCTTTTGTGCTTCTGGCTGCCGCCTGTTTTGCAAGGGGCTCCGAGCGTTTTCATAATAAATTGATGACCAATCGCTATACCGGGCCTATCATCCTTGAATGGCGCCTGCACCGGAGCATACCCCGTAAAGCCAAGCGCCTTGCCTATATCATGACCGCCTTGTCCTTCAGCATATCAATTCTGATTGTCCCTGAAATGTGGCAAAAGATAATGCTCGCAACCATTGCCTGCATACTGACTTTTTTTCTGGCGCGCATACCTGTCCGGTAATCGCTTATTGCGAAAACAATAAAAACGGCGGACTCTTTTCTGCAAAAAATATTACGATTCCTTTTTTTAAATCGAAGAGATCGCCTACAATATAGCCTTTTTGCTTTTCAGTCTTAATTTCTGGGTATGGATCTATCGCTTGTTGCGTTAACGCCGTTTCTTGGCGCGGGTTTTGTTGCAGCCATTTCGCGCCGCGGGCGTTTGCATGCCGCCTGGGGAGCAGGTGCTGTCACTTTAACCGCATTATTCATCCTTTCCCCGTATATCAAAGATGCTTTCTCGGGCCAGGTTCTGGTGCAAAGCATTTCCTGGATACCCATGTTGGGTATGGATTTGGCATTCCGCCTGGATGGACTGGCACTATTATTTGTGCTGCTAATACTGTGTATTGGTTTGCTGATCATACTCTATGCCAGATACTACCTGTCAGATCGTGACGACATGGGTCGTTTCTACGCCTATCTGCTCATGTTTATGGGCTCAATGCTGGGCATTGCCACATCAGAAAATATTATCCAACTGCTGATTTTCTGGGAAATGACCAGCCTGTCTTCGTTTCTGCTGATTAGCTACTGGCAGACACGCCATGAATCTCGCAGCGGTGCCCGTATGGCTTTAGCCGTTACCGGCGGCGGCGGACTGGCATTACTCGGTGGTTTTTTGCTACTCGGAAAAATTGTTGGCAGTTACAACTTAACAGATATTCTGGACTCTGGTGATCTGATACGTTCTCATGACCTGTATCTACCCATGCTGATTTTGGTACTGCTCGGCGCATTTACCAAGTCCGCACAGTTTCCGTTCCACTTCTGGCTACCCAATGCCATGGCCGCGCCAACACCGGTGTCCGCCTACCTGCATTCAGCCACCATGGTCAAGGCAGGCGTATTTCTGCTGGCACGGCTGTTTCCAGCCCTGTCAGGCACATCAGCCTGGTTTTGGCTCGTCTGTTTCACCGGATTGGTCACGTTGCTTGTTGCCGCCTACATTGCTATGTTTAAGCATGATTTAAAGGGATTGCTTGCTTACTCAACGATCAGCCATCTCGGTCTGATCACGTTATTATTTGGTATCGGCACGCCAATGGCCGCCTTGGCGGGCGTTTTCCATATTATCAATCACGCAATTTTCAAAGCCTCTCTCTTTATGGCGGCCGGAATCATCCATCATGAAACGGGCACGCGGGATATGCGTATACTACGCGGTTTATGGCAATACATGCCGCATACCGCGCTGCTTGCAATGGTCGCCGCAGCGTCTATGGCAGGCGTACCATTATTTAATGGCTTTTTGTCAAAAGAGATGTTTTTTGCCGAAACATTATTTGTCATCAACCTACCCTGGGGATGGCTGTTGCCGACAGCCGCAACATTGGCTGGCATTTTCGCTGTGGCGTATTCTTTGCGATTTATTCATAACGTCTTTTTTGACGGCACACCCGTTGATTTACCCAAACAGCCGCATGAACCACCACGCTGGATGAAAGTTCCGGTAGAGATTCTGGTCGCTCTATGTTTACTGGTTGGTGTTTTTCCTGCGATTACTGTTGAACCGATATTGGCTGTCGCAGCATCCAGCGTATTACAAGGCCCGGTTCCCGATCATGATTTGGCCATCTGGCACGGATTTAACACCGCGTTTTTTATGAGTATGGCTGCACTTGGCGGTGGAATCCTCCTCTATCTGATACGCAAACCCCTTTTTGTATTGCAGGAACGTGTGGAGAGCCTCCTGGATTTCAGAGCATTATATGAATTTCTTCTGGAAAAGCTGTTTTATCTGGCAAATACCGTAACGTGCATCCTGAACACGCATTCACTGCAACGCATGGTGTTTATTTTTATGGTGTTTATTTTGGCGCTGGGGATATCCGGCGTTCTCGCAACAGACTATGATTACGGCCTGACTGGCGAACGCAACTTACTTTCGATAGATGGCGTCAGCCTGTTAATCGCCACAGTACTTGTCATTGCGGCAATCGCTACTGTTGTCATGCATCGGCAGCGGCTGATCTCGCTTGTTTTGCTGGGCGCCGTCGGCCTCGGTGTTTCACTGATTTTTGTTAAATTTTCCGCGCCGGATCTCGCTTTAACGCAGTTATCCGTCGAGGTCGTCACAATTGTACTGATGTTGTTAGCATTGTATTTTCTGCCACAACAATCGCCCGACGAATCGGGCAAATGGCTGCGCAGCCGTGACGCGGTAATTGCAACGGCAGCAGGCGGCGGTGTAGCATTGCTGGTCTGGGCGGTATTAACCCGGCCCTATGACAGTATTGCAGATTATTTCCTGGAAAACAGCCTGCCGGGCGGCGGTGGCACCAACGTGGTAAATGTCATTCTGGTCGACTTCCGGGGATATGATACGCTTGGAGAAATCACCGTTCTTGCATTAGCCGGTTTAGGCATATATGCCATGCTGGAACATTTGAAGATCGCTGGCGCCAGCCATGACAGCGAAGGACGCGCCTGGGATGAGGATTTACACCCAATTATCATGGCGTCTTTTACGCGCCTGCTGTTACCCCTCGCTATTCTGGTCTCCATGTACATTTTGTTGCGCGGCCATAATCTTCCGGGTGGCGGTTTTATTGCCGGGTTGATTACTGCTGTTGCCCTGGTTATGCAGTATCTGGCAAACGGCGTCATCTGGACGCAGGAACGTTTACCCATAAACATGCAAAAAGTGATTGGCTATGGATTGCTGATTGCCACAGTCACGGGACTGGCCAGCTGGTTTTTCGGCTATCCGTTCCTGACGTCCACATTCGATCATATCCATTGGCCGGTTATTGGTGAATTTGAACTGGCGTCTGCAATGGCGTTTGATCTGGGTGTTTATCTGGTTGTCGTTGGCGCCACATTGTTAATTCTGGTTTATCTGGGACTGGTTCATCATCAAAGCCATCAAATGAAACACAGAAAGCGAATTCGCTAATGGAATTACTCATCGCTATCATCATCGGAGTACTCACAGCCTGTGGCGTTTATCTGTCGTTGCGTGGCCGTACATTTCCCGTTGTACTGGGGCTGACCTTTTTATCGTATGCCGTCAATCTGTTTCTGTTGATCATGGGCAGATTGACGGTCGGCGCGCCCCCGATTATCAGTGACACCGCCGCGAATTATGCTGATCCATTACCGCAGGCGCTGGTTTTAACCGCCATCGTTATCAGTTTTGGCATGACTGCTTTCGTGATTATTCTTTCTTTGAAAGCATTCCTGGAAATGGGCAATGATCAGGTCGACGGGAAACACAAGCCATGATAAGTCATATTGTTATTTTTCCGGTGATTTTACCGCTGCTGACCGGCATAGTGTTGCTGTTGCTGCCCGGTCAGCAATGGTCGCTAAAACGGATTACCAGTTTCACGTCACTCTGTTTTCAGATTGCCATTGCAGTATTCCTGCTAATCACTGTCAGCAACGGCGATATTCTGGCTTATGCGTTAGGTAACTGGTCACCGCCCTTCGGCATTGTGCTGGTTGCTGACCGGCTGGCAGCCTGGATGCTTATCGTAACTGTGCTCGTCGCGACATGCGCATTGCTTTACGCCATACGCGGCACAGATAAAAACGGCGCACATTTCCACACGCTGTTTCAGTTACAGTTATTCGGTCTGAATGGCGCTTTTCTGACTGGCGACCTGTTCAATCTGTTTGTGTTTTTCGAGATTCTGCTACTGGCTTCGTACAGCTTGCTGCTGCATGGTGGCGGCCGCTTAAAAACCAAGGCTGGTTTGCATTTTGTCATCATTAATCTGGTTGGATCGACGCTGTTTCTGTTTGCCGTAGGGATACTCTATGGCTTGCTCGGAACGCTCAATATGGCAGATCTGGCGCTAAAAATTGTTAGTACGCCAGAAGAGAATGTTGCCTTGATACATGTGGCCGGCCTGTTGCTGTTTGCAGTATTCGCCCTGAAAGCCGCACTGCTTCCGCTTTATTTATGGCTGCCTGCAGCCTATGCCCATACCACGGCAACCGTCGCCGCTTTGTTTGCCATCATGACCAAGGTAGGCGCATACAGCATATTGCGCGTCTATACCCTGATATTTGGCGCACAAGCTGGCCACTTGGCAAACCTGATTGAAAATTGGTTATTGCCGCTGGCTTTATTGACATTGATTGTCGGCGTTCTCGGAGCGCTGGCCAGCACCCGGTTGCGCCAACAGGTTGCCTATCTTGTCATTGCTTCCATCGGAACACTGCTGACGGCATTTGGCATGCATACCCAGGCCGGTATTGCCGCCGGTTTATTTTATTTGCCACATTCTACCTTTGCGGCAGCGGCATTATTCTTACTTACTGACTGTATCGCCAACCGGCGGAATGTCATGGATGACCAATTCGAACCAGGCCCGATCATTCAACAGCAACGTTTAATCGGCATTCTGTTTTTTATACTTGCCATCCTCATTGCCGGTCTGCCGCCGTTATCCGGTTTTATCGGCAAATTTCTGATTCTGCAGGCAGCCTTGACACATTCGGCCTTGCCGTGGATCATGGGCGTTATTTTAATCACAAGCTTATTTACGCTGATTGCGCTAGCGCGCGGGGGCAGTATGCTGTTTTATCGCGCGCAGGCTCCGCATATCTGCAATATCGATCCCAATGCAGATGTACAACGAAACAGCTTGTCTGTGGCTATGGAATTGACTTCAGTTATTTGTCTGCTTATGCTGTGTATCGGTCTGATGGTCTGGGCAGGTGTTATTACTGAATACACAACAGCGACTGCAAATCAACTGCTGCAGCCTGAGTTTTATATTCAATCGGTATTGAACATGGAAGTCATACAGCAATGACTCGTTTATTACCGCACCCGATACTAACACCGGCTCTCGCAACAATATGGCTGCTACTGAACAACTCCATTGAGCCAGGACATATCCTGCTTGGCGTGATCTTGGGCTGGGCCATACCGGTACTCACGATACGTTTCTGGCCGGAAACTGTATCGATCCGCAAGCCGGTTATCTTGCTCCGATACATAGCAATTTTGTTGTTTGACATCATCATGGCAAACTTTACCGTTGCGCGGCTGATACTCGGAAACCCGGACAAATTGCAACCCGTATTTGTCAAACTGCCTCTGGATCTGACTTCAGACCTGGCAATCAGTCTTCTGGCTAACAGCATCACTCTGACACCGGGTACTTTATCAGCACGGCTGTCTGATGATCAAAGTTATCTGCTGGTACACGCGCTGAATGAAACGGATCCCGAGAAACTTATTGCAACCATCAAACAACGTTACGAACACCCACTGAAGGAGATTTTTGAATCATGTTAGCGATTTCAATCCAGATAGCACTTGCTCTGGTGACTGCTGCAGTTGGCATGAGTTTCTGGCGGTTATTGCGTGGCCCTGATGTACCGAACCGGATACTGGCGTTAGATACGCTTTATGTCAATACTATTGCGATACTGGTACTGCTGGGTATTCATCTGGGCAGCGCACTTTTCTTTGAAGCCGCGCTCCTGATCGCGCTCATGGGATTTATCGGCACAGTCGCCCTGTGTAAGTATCTATTACGTGGCGATATTATCGAATAAGGGCGCCTCTAAAAATCCATCCTTCGTTACAATGCTTCGTTGTTCACAAAAAATGCTTTCTTACATATCAATTATATGCCGCGTCAACATTTTTTGTTCTCGCCTTGTCTTGTTTAGAATTATGAATTTTTAGAGGTACCCATAAGTTATGCTGGAATACTTTTTATCTTTTTTGATTCTAACGGGAGCGGTATTCACATTTATCGGCTCTCTGGGATTGGTCAGGCTCAAAGACTTCTATACCCGCCTGCACGGACCCACTAAGGCAACAACACTTGGCGTCGGCTGCCTGTTGATTGCCTCGGCAGCCTACTTCAGCGCATATGGTGAAAACATCAGTCTTCATGAGGTATTAATTACTTTCTTCCTTTTCATTACCGCGCCGGTAAGCGCACACCTGCTGGCCAAGGCCGCACTACACCTGAGCTTGCCATCTTTGGCAGAAATACCGGAAAACGAAACAGAAGACCAGGAAACATCAGAAGCGAAAAATGCCGTTACCGAAACTGAAGAGACCGAAAAAAAAGAAAAAAAAGAAAAACCGGAAGAAACCGGAGAATCCCAAAAAACAGGCAGCAATGATACGCCCGTATCGACTAAATTAGCTGGAACAAAACCCGAAACTGTAGCACCGCATACAACCGAACAAACAAAATCATCGTAAAAACCACAGATGTCTGCATCCGGATCAAAAAAAGTCATTTTTGCAGCACTCATCGGTAATACTCTGATCGCTATCACTAAATTCATTGCCTCGGCTATAACAGGCAGTTCCGCGATGCTGTCCGAAGCGATTCATTCGCTGGTCGATACCGGCAATCAGGGATTGCTGCTTTATGGCATTAAACGCGCAAACAAACCGGCGGATAAAGATTATCCGTTTGGCTATGGCAAGGAAATTTATTTCTGGAGTTTTATTGTCGCCATTCTGATTTTTGCTTTGGGTGCGGGCGTTTCCATTTACGAAGGTATCCGGCACATTATTTCACCGGAACCGATTACCAATCCGTACATCAATTATATCGTGCTTGGTCTGGCGCTGCTTTTTGAAGGCGCTGCCTGGTATATGGCGTTTAAGGAATTCAATAAAGGCAGAGGAAAGTGGAGTTATGTCAAGGCCGTGCAACGCGCCAAGGATCCCTCCATATTTGTTGTACTGTTTGAAGACTCGGCCGCATTGCTGGGTCTAATGGTCGCATTTCTGGGCGTGCTATTGACGCAAGTCACCGGTATTTTATGGTTTGACGGACTCGCATCCATTATTATCGGTTTAATTCTGGCCGGCATCGCAATCTGGCTTGCCATCGAAACAAAAGGATTATTGATTGGCGAAAGCGCCAACAGCGAAGTCAATCAGGAAATTCATGCCATTGCCGCAAGCTACAGCGGCATTGACCATGTTAACGAAGTGCTCACCCTGCATATGGGTCCCGGGTTTATTCTGGTCAATATCAGCATCGACTTTATGGACCATCTCTCGGCGGCTGAAGTTGAAGAAACAATTGCAGCCATCGATCAGGAAATCAAGTCAAGGAATATGCTCGTCAAACGCGTTTTTATCGAAGCCGAGAGACGTCAGGCACGCAAACAAGCGCCCGGTCAGATTATCGAAAAAGATACCGATTTTTTATAAATAGTGTTCAAAGACTATTCGTCTGCCTTGTGCACTATGATCCGGCTGATGAGCCCGTCAGGCTCAAAGTAAATACATTCGCGCCCGTATCTTCTGACAGGTTCATCAGCTGCCGCGTCGGTTGCCGTCATCAAAAAATCAAATTCGACACCCTCATTACCAATCGGACGATAATTCGATACCTCCCAGTGTACATCGGGATATCGCGCAAAAAAGCTCAGCATCATTTCATGAATGGCAACACTACCTTTGTATTCACCAAAATATGCTGAGTGATATGTGGCATTGCCCATAAACAGGATTTCAATGCGCCTAAGATCATGCTTATTTGATAATTCAACATAATTTTTCGCCCATTCAATATTTTTTTGTGCGTTCATTAACAATCCCCTGATGATTATTCAGAAAAATATTTGTTTTATTTCTGCTTTAACTATTCGCGCTTAAAAACCCATTCAGTTTCATTGCTTTCAGCTTTATTAAAGCCGTAGCCTGCAACATCGAACTGTTTGATTTCTTCCGGTGACGTTAATCGGTGCTGTATGATAAAGCGGCTCATCAAACCACGGGCTTTTTTTGCAAAAAAACTGATAATTTTATAAACACCGTTTTTCTGATCTTTAAAAACCGGCGTAATAACTGTAGCGTTCAGTTTCTCCGGTTTAACTGATTTGAAATATTCATTAGATGCCAAGTTGATCAGGGTATCTGTTTTCTGTTTTTTCAAATCCTGATTAATGGCCTCGGTAATGGTATCTCCCCAGAATTCATATAAATTATCGCCGCGAACATTTTTTAGCTGCGTACCCATTTCCAAGCGATACGGTTGCATCAGATCAAGCGGTTTAAGAACCCCATACAAACCGGAAAGTATCCGCAAATGGTTCTGGGCAAACGCCACATCATTTTCATTGAGTGTTTCGGCATCCAGTCCCGTATAAACATCGCCCTTGAACGCATACATCGCCTGTTTGGCATTTTCCAGATTAAACGGGCGCTTCCATTCGTAATAGCGATTTGAATTCAAAGTAGCCAGCTTGGGGCTGATTGACATGAGTTTGCCGATTTGATCCGGTTCCAGTTCCCTCAACTGCTCAATCAGCACTGCCGAATCATCAAGAAAAGCCGGCATGGAAAATTTTTTGGTGCGGGCAGGCGTTTCAAAATCCAGTGTTTTCGCTGGTGAGATAACAATAATCATGCACTTTTTTCCTGAAATTTTCTGATCAAATAACATTTTGCCAAGTAAGTATACTAAAATCTTGACTTGCTATTTTGCAAGAAGATGTTAAACGCGATTATCCACAGTACAAAATGACAAAACATGTCAGACGGCTTCTTTTAGGCATTTTCATCGGATTGCTCGGCATCGCAGTCTATCTGACGCCTCAAGGCTGGTCGCTTGAAGAGGAATACGGTTTATACTGGCTGTTTCAACTGCGCGGACCTGCACCGGCACCCGACGACGTCATGGTTATTGCCATTGACAGTCAATCGGCCAACAAGCTGGAACTCGCCGCAAAACCACCTTATTTCTGGCCCTGGCCACGCGACACCCATGCTCAACTCATCGACAGGCTTAACGGGGCGGGCGCACAGGTCATCGTGCTGGACCTGATTTTTAACCATAAAACAACATCCGAGCATGACCGGCAACTGGCTGAAGCCATTAGGAATGCTGGTAATGTGATCGTCGTTGAACGGTTGCATAACGAGCAACTCGATTTAACCAACGATCTCAGTAATACCTTACCATTAAAACTGGTCAAAAGAACAAGCGTACCATTGCAAAAGGAAATTTCGGCGGCTGTCTTAGCGCACTCACCTTTTCCTTTACCCGACAAACCACGTATCAATGCCTACTGGGCGTTCAAGCCGGGAATGGGTGATGCACCGACTATACCGGCCATTGTGTTACAAGCCTATACACGTGAAGTCTATGAAGTCTTTATTGCGCTACTGGGCAAGGCACACCAATCCGACGCCGCGCTATTTCCCCGGTATCAGGACCTGACGAACAATCTGGAATCAGTAATTTTTTTTCTGCGCCAATTATTTGTCAATCACCCCGATATCAGGCAAAAACTGGCAGCTGAATTGCGCAATAACACCCTGCTCGATGACCGGCAGAAGCATCTGATTCAGGCAATGATCAACCTGTATTCCGGGCAGGAAGCGTATTATTTAAATTTTTACGGGCCGCCACGAACAATCAAAACGATTCCCTATTATCAATTCCTGACTCCGTCAGCAGGCAATAACGAATTGTCACATACGGCTCTCGAGCAGGTCCGGAATAAAGTTGTTTTTATTGGCTTATCCGCAACGACACAATCAGAAAATGAAATCATCCGTGACGCGTATCACTCCGTTTTTACCGACCCGGAAGGCGTAAAAATCAGTGGCGTGGAAATTGCCGCCACGGCATTCGCCAATCTGCTCGAAAACAAACCTGTCAGACCCTTCCCCTATGCAGGCAGTCTGGGGTTGTTATTTATCATGGGGTTAACACTGGGATTTCTTTTTCCATCGTTATCGTATAAAACGCTGACAGCAACAAGTATTGTCCTGGCTAGTGCTTATGCTGGCTTTGCATGGCTATTGTTTAAACAGGCCGGCATCTGGCTACCGCTGATCATACCCCTGTTCATCGTTATCCCAGGTGCTATTGTTGGTGCAATTCTGCTCATGCACCTCACTGCCAGAGAAGAACGCGACCAGCTTCTGAAATTATTCGGCCAGTTTACGCCTGGACGCGTTGTCGGCGATTTAACCCGGCAAGTTAATTCCGTTTTACACAAAGATCAACTTGCTTTTGGCGCCATCCTGTTCACCGATGTAAAAGGGTATACCACGCTTGCAGAAGCAATGGATGTCCGGCAGTTAAGACTGCTCATGGATGATTATTTCAATGTTTTATCCCGATCTGTAAAAGAAAACAACGGTGTCGTTTCCGAAAAAATCGGTGACGCGATGCTGGCAATCTGGGAAGCAACTTCGGCTAGTAAAACGCTACGCGAACAAGCCTGCGAAGCAGGTCTGGCTATCGTTAATAATATTCATCAGTTTAACAAAGAAAGTAACCACCCGAGACTTCCTACGCGCATCGGTATCCATTTTGGAGAATTATTGGTCGGCAAACTGGGTTCCCTCGACAATTACATTTACCGAGTTATTGGTGACCTCGTCAATACAACCAGCCGTATCGAAGGCACGAACAAGTATCTTGGAACAAACTTACTGGTCACCAGTGAGCTGATAAACGGTATTGATCGTTTTCTGACACGCCCTGTAGGCAGCTTCCTGTTTGCCGGAAAGTCATTACCGGTCAATTTGTCTGAACTGATTACATGCCGGCAAGAAGCCAGTGACAGGCAATTGCTGTTATGCGATATGTTTTCAGATGCCTTAAATGCTTACCAGCTACAGCGGCATTCTGCGATCCAGAAATGGACAGAGATACTCAAACTATTCCCCGACGATGGTCCCGCGAAATTCTATCTGCACATCTGTCTGCAATCTCCACCGGACCAGTGGAAACCGGTCATTGAATTCACTGAGAAATAATAAAAATTGCTTTTCTTACTGTTGTTGTGAGAATTATCACAAACAGAATCCTGCCTTCTTCGTATAGTTTCTGGCTGTACCCCAGCAACCTGTCAATTCTTATTTTAAGAGGTTTCAACCGGCAACATGTGAAAAAAATAACGCACAAATGATTTTTAGACCCAATGATTAAAATTGTTTTATGTTAATCTTTAACCTATATGACGGTGTGGATTTCTGAATCACGAACCTAACTTTTTGAAGATATGAATATCTCTAGGATAGCAATATCAAAGGCGGGCACTTGTAGATTCTACTATCTTACCTCCATCATTGTTACCCTCGTGTATATTCTATTCGCCCGCACTGTATTTGCCGCAAATGTCTGCTCTCTAAAAGCAGCGCATGTAGTTTCAGTACAGGGAATCGTGGAATTACGCCGCAACGAATCAACTGCATGGGAGTCTGCAGCGCTTGATATACATCTTTGCGCAGGGGATTCATTAAGAGTACGCAACCACAGCCGTGCGGCAATACGGCTTAACAATGACACCCTGATGCGGCTCGACCAGAGAACCACGATCACCATCCCCCAGACTGAAGACAACAAAACCGCTTCATTCATTGACCTGCTCAAAGGCGCAATTCATATCATCACGCGCACACCACAACCGTTCAAAGTCAGAACACCTTTTTTGAATGCGGGTGTGGAAGGCACGGAATTTTTCGTTGGCGTTGAGGCGGATCACACACGTGTTGTCATCTATGAGGGACGCGTTTCTGCAAGTAATGAACAGGGTATTTTGCTACTCGCTGATAACGAAGCTGCGATTGCTTACCATAATCAGGCACCAACAAAACAGACAATCGTCAAACCACTGGATGCCGTGCAATGGGCACTTTATTATCCGGCAATCATCGGCTATCACCGGGATACAAACCATGTCGGCTTCGATAATCAACTCCATGAAGCAGAGTATCTGTTATCCGTTGGGCAAGCCGATGAAGCCAAAACCATTATCGAGCGTATTTTATCCAAAGATCCGAATAACGGTAACGCCGTGGCTTTGCAATCGATCATTGCCGTGGTCCAAAATGACAAGGAAAAAGCGCTTGAACTGGCTATCCAGTCGGTAGCGTTAGATGATTTATCCGTACCCGCGCGGCTTGCATTGTCATATGCGCAACAGGCCGCCTTTGACATCGACGCAGCACTTGCCAGCATCAAGCAAGCCGTCATCCTTGATCCCCAGAATGCGCTGATCTGGGCACGACTGGCTGAATTGCAAATGTCCGTCGGAGAACTCGAACAGGCATTGGAATCTGCACAGGAAGCGGTCAACCTGAATCCGACTATCGCCAAGACACAGACGGTGCTGGGTTTTGCGTATCTGTTGCAAATTAACACGCGTGACGCCAAATCCATATTTCATGAAGCGATTCAACTCGACCAGGCCGATCCCATGCCACGGCTTGGCCTTGGACTCGCGCTCATCCGTGAAGGTCAGCTTGAGGCCGGCCGCATCGAACTGGAAATAGCCGCAAGCCTCGATCCAGGTAATTCGCTCATCCGCAGTTATCTGGGGAAGGCGTATTTTGAGGAAAAACGCTATTCAACGGCTGAAACACAATTCGAACTCGCCAAAGAACGCGATCCGCTTGATCCAACACCGTGGTTTTACGACGCCATCCAGAAACAAACGCAGAACCGGCCGATAGAAGCATTACAAGATATCCAAAAGTCGATCGAATTGAACGACAACCGCGCTGTCTACCGTTCAAAACTGCTGCTCGATCAGGACCAGGCCGGCCGCGGTTCGAGTCTTGCGCGTATCTTTGACAACCTCGGCTTCGAAAAACGCGCCATCATGGAAACCGCCAAATCGTTGGCATTCGATCCATCCAATCATTCGGCGCACCGTTTTCTAGCTGACACTTATGCCAATATCCCAAGGCATGAAGCAGCACGCGTCAGCGAACTGTTGCAGGCGCAACTGATGCAGCCGATTAACGTCAACCCGGTACAACCACATTTAGCGGTTGCAGATTTGAATATTATTACCAATACCGGGCCAACTGGCGCCGGCTTTAATGAATTCTCACCATTGATGGAGCGCAACCGCTCGCAATTTGTAGCCTCAGGATTTGGTGGCAATAACAGCACATTTGGAAATGAAATTGTATTCTCAAAACTCTATGAACGTACTTCGGTCAGCCTGGGACAATTCCATTATCAAACCGACGGTTTTCGCAACAATAATGATCAGAATCACGATATTCTTAATGCGTTTTTACAGCATGCGGTAACGCCTAAACTTAATATTCAGGCTGAAGTACGTACACGTATGACTGATCAGGGTAATTTATTGCTGGATTTTGATAGGGGTCTAGATAAACCTTTTTCGTACCAAAATCGTATTCGTCACAAAATAGATGAAGATACTGCTCGAGTAGGAGCACTATATAGCCTGACACCCAATCAAAATTTTATTGTTTCAGGATTCTATGTTGACAGAACTGCTCGTCGCATTAATTATGAAGATATGTCTAATAATGAAGAGGTTACAAAAGAATCAAAATTCCAAGGTGAATTTCAATATCAGCTGAATGGCAAATGGTTTAATTTAGTGGCTGGTGCCGGCACCTTTCATGTCGATACAAATCAGGATAGAAACAATTTTTTACTATTTTTTAGGCCAGCTACATGTTGCATAACAAGTAACTTCAATAGAAACAAAGCGAATGGTTATATCTATACCAATTTAATTTTCAACCCAGACCTAAATGCCACACTCGGCTTCAGTTATGATGCATTCAACAACAGAGGACTCACTATTGACCGATTTAATCCAAAACTAGGCCTTCAATGGAATATCTTAAACAATTTTCGGTTACGTTTTGCCTGGACTGAAAACATTAAAGCTCCCCTCGTTTCTAATCAAACCATCGAACCGACCCAAGTGGCAGGGTTTAACCAGATTTTTGATGATGTTAATGGGACTAAATCGCGTCGTATTGGTATTGGACTTGATGCACATTATCAAAATAAGTTGTTTGGCGGTTTGGAAATTTCCAAACGGGATTTGGTAACGCCATATTTCGGTGAAACAATAACTTTTGAAGATCAGAAAGAAAAACTATATCGCGCTTATTATTACCAATTATTGAATAAAAAATGGGTTGTCAAAAGCGAGGTAAATTTTGAACAGTTTTCGCGAGCTGAA
This sequence comes from Burkholderiales bacterium, assembly GCA_024235795.1. Lineage (GTDB taxonomy): Bacteria > Pseudomonadota > Gammaproteobacteria > Burkholderiales > Nitrosomonadaceae > Nitrosomonas. The sequence goes on from JACKLR010000003.1 coordinate 669,129, forward strand.
ACATTTCGCGGCCCACATAGGATTGATACATTGAGCTTTCCAGCCGGGATCAGTTATTTTAATCCGCAAGGAATATTTGCTAATCTAACCGGAACCTTTGTCCATCAAAAAATTGAACGGTTGGGAGTACTCAATGAAGGTGTTGAAAGTTTTTTTCTGGTAGATGCTTCACTGGGTTATCGCTTGCCAAACCGTAACGGTATTCTAAGTATTGAGGCCAAAAATATATTCGATCAAACTTTTTTATTCCGGAACTCAAATTTCTTAACTGCAGAACCGCTTAACTCAAGATTTGTTCCAACAAGAACAATCTTTGCACGAATCACTTTAAATTTTTAAAAGGAGAGTAAAATGTTGAATTTTAGGCAATTGAGGACTAACTTTATATTAATTTTATTAGTGTTAACATTGACAGGGTGCGCTGAGATTAAATTTTTACTTAATACTGGAAAATTAACTGACGAAATTGCAAGTAAAATACAAACTGAAATTGATGAAAAAATTGATGAAAAAATTGAGTTTGCCAATGTGGTTCTTATAGATGATCAGACAGGAAAATCTATACTCTTAACGCGTACTGAAAGAGAAGAAGACGGCTCATTACGATATGTAACAAAACCTATTTCATGGCCTGTACCTGTAAAAGAAGTTAAAAAAATTTCCTCACATTCAGTGTTGGTGGCAACAATTGGTGAAAAAAACAATTTAGATGATCTACCGCATTGTCATAATATAGGTCATTCTGTTTGTAATCTCATCAACCTTAACGATGTAACAGGGTTACTTTGCAAGGAAGATGAAGAAATTTTTACTAAAAATAGAAACTTTTCAAACGGCTATGATCATGTTGCTCAAGAAGCTTCTTCTATAGATGAAGCTTTTATAGACGTTGTTTCTGCTCCTGATCAGTTATTTGATGATTTAGAAAAACTTGGAGGTAATAGAGTTAAAAGTATTTCATTTACAATCATACAAGATATAACTACTGGAAAGAAGATTTTGCTCAAAAGAGATAAGTTTAAAATAGTTAGTAATAGTCATATTTTACGTGGATGCGTAGATCAGTTAGACGCTTCATATGGTAGGTATGACTTTACATTTAAAGGCTCTTGTGCAGTTGGCCAATCAGATGGTGGTGGTGATGGAACTATCTCAAAGAGCAGGCGTTGTTAGTTATATTTGAAACCAAAGTCACCATAGGCATTGTTTGTTGCCTATGGTGTGGATTACAAGTAGCTATAATCAAATTTGATCATATTGTTGCTAAACCAAGATAACTAGGATCTAGTATTCCTACTGGCTCAATGCCAGACCACAGCGTAGTAATAACGTGGGCTGCTTCGCTACTCACTAAATCGGCCAGTTGTTCATCTGACCAAGTAAAGTTTTCAGGGGCATCGCTTAGCGATTCGATAAGCAGCGCTTGAAAATCTTCCTGATTAGCATCATTATTCTGGAATTCTTGAATTTGATTCAATTCTGTTTGATCAAGTGTCTTGAATATATTGATTAATGAACCATAAAATAAAGATTCCAGATTATCACTCGTTGCAGGTACATTAGTTAGATGTCCGACACCTAGTTCATCCGAATCATAGACACCATCATTTGGTTGTAAATAGGGAATTACGGACTCAAAGGAATCATCATACAGATCCACTACTAGTGGTTTGACTGTTTCTCTTAATGCACTGTTAGAAAGAATACCTGTGTTATTATTAAAATCGACTAATGTTTCCAAGATACCTAAGTCAAAATTAATCAACATACTCGTATAATCCAGTTTCTGGAATGGTAAATCAGCTGCTGAAAAATAATCATTAATTGTTGATGTTGAAATGTTTGTGATTTCATTCAGCATAGAATTGGTCACACCAGCGTCAAAAGCCGCCGAATAAATTACCTCCGGTTTATCAACATTGGCTGCAATAAAATCAAATGCCTGTTGAACGGTTAACCCAAGTTTTGCCAGATGCTCTTCTGCTGATATAAATTGTTTTCTTGACATAAATTTATCTCCCCCTTAAATGATTTGAAAATTATATGCTTAGCTTATCAATCACGATAGCAATTCAAATCACCCAACCGCCAATCCCAAAAAACTCTGATCCAGTACACCGACAATAGCACTGTCTTCCGCCCCCAGCTCGTTGATCAAAATAACCGCTTCATTGACAACCAGTCTGACCATTAAGTCATCCTCCAAGAGCACTATTTCGGGTACATCGGTAAATGCTTCAGACACAAATGTCTTAAACTCCTCTGAATTTCTGTTACCGACCGGGAATTGAACAATCGGCGTTAATTCCGTCTGATCAAACGCGGAAAACATATTGATTAGGGAACCGTAAAACAGCGATTCGATACTTTCATTTGTGGCTTGAACTTCAACACCCAAATCGACACCCAGTTCTTCAGCATCATAAACGCCGCCATTCGCTTGGAATGGAAATTGTGGTCCGAAAATTGAGTCGTATGACGCCGGATCACTCAGGAGCGGTTGAACGAATCCTCTCAGCGACTCCGTCGACAAAACCTCTGAAATCTTATCCACATCGTCAGCATATGCTTCATCATTTTTGTTGAAACCGACAAATTGTTTTAAATCACCCAAATCGGCATTCACCAATATGCTGGTATCGTCCAGTTCACTGGAATCGAATCCGGACGCAGCAAAATAATTGCTGACAATGTCAGGAGAAAGATTGGTTATTTCACCCAGCATTTCCGTTGTGATCGCAAATTGAGAAGCCACATTGAATATGGTCTCAGGCTGCCCAACATTGGCAACCAGAAAATTCAATGCCTGTGGAACGGTTACGCCAAACTTGGCTAAATGTGACTCTGCTGACATGTACTACCTCCTCTTGGATTGGATTAATTTACTTCAAAATTTCAGCCAAATGTCTACTTGATTGATAAAGTCATTCATTGCCGAACAACATCCCTCAATACATTATCACTGACTTTTTGTACTGATTAATCTTCGTTTGACAATTTATAGCACATCCCAACCCTAATCAACTCTCAATTGCTTGTATGTGGAATTTCTCACATCCTGAAAATCATTTTTATGATAAAAAAACCATAACCGAATAAATCTATTATTCTATAGATAGAATAAAATCAATAGCTTTACAAAGACATATGATAGCATTCTCATTATTGTTAAATTATCTTTCATTATGTCTAGTGTAGAAAAATAATCTATTTCAATTTAACAATATGTATTAATAAATGCATCGTGGACAACATATATGCTATGGCGCTCAATCAAGCGGACAAATTTGTTGATATCCGCTGTTTCAGCAGTACTTTTTCTTATGCTGGCACAATTTTTATTTATACGTATCGCGCACGCTGCTGAAGCCTGCGTACTGTCAGCAGCGCAAGTTGTTTCTGTGCAGGGCACAGTTGAACTGAAGCGTGCACGGGAAACGGTATGGTTTCCTGTTGAAATCGACAATCAGCTCTGTACCGGAGATCATTTACGTGTCCGCAAACACAGCCGCGCGGCACTGCGATTAATGAACGACAGCGTGCTGCGGCTGGATCAGAAAACCACTATTACCTTTCCAGAAAACCAGGAAAACAAATCCACAACCTTGATGGATTTAATCAAAGGCGCGATGCATATCCTCACGCGAACCCCCAAACCGTTTAAAGTCCAGACACCATTCATGAATGCGGGCGTGGAAGGTACGGAATTTTTTGTTGGCGTTGATGATCAACGCGCTCAATTAGTCGTTTATGAAGGCCGGGTATCTACTACAAACGATTTTGGTCAATTGACGCTTGATAGCCATGAAGCAGCTGTTGCTTACAAAAATCAGCCGCCACGCCAAGAAGCGGTTATTAATCTTGTTGATGCTGTTAAATGGTCGTTACATTACCCGACAGTAATTGAGTTCTGGACAAATTTGAATGCAGGCACCGGTAAAAACAACATTGATAAGCAAATTGCTAAAGCTGCCCGACTTCTAACACTGGGAAGCGTCGATGAAGCAAACAGGCTCATAACCGGTGTTTTGACGCTTGAACCCAAACACAGCGATGCCTATGCGCTGCGCGCTATCATTGCACTGACACAAAATAACAAGATACAGGCACTCGAATTCGCTCAAAATTCAGTAACACTTGATGCAAATTCGGCTGCGGCAAGGCTGGCGCTCTCGTATGTCCAGCAGGCGCATTTTGAAATTGAAGAAGCGCTTGACAGCGTACAGCAGGCGGCCAGACTTGATCCACAAAATGCGCTCATCTGGGCGCGGCTGGCAGAATTACAAATGTCGGATAACGAAATTGACCTGGCGTTGGATTCCGCCAAAGAAGCTGTCCGACTGAATCGGGCAATTGCCCGGACACAAACCGTACTGGGGTTTGTTTATTTAGCCAAAATCAATACCGAAAAAGCAAAACGCATTTTTACCCAAGCCATACCACTCGATCAGGCCGACCCCATGCCGAGGCTTGGCCTTGGGTTGGCTTTAATCCGTAAAGGGCAGCTTGAAGCCGGACGTATTGCGCTTGAAATCGCTGCCAGCCTGGACCCGGCCAGTTCGCTGATCCGCAGTTACCTGGGTAAAGCTTACTTTGAAGAAAAGCGTTATTCTCTAGCCAGTACACAGTTTGACATGGCCAAGAAACGTGACCCCAACGATCCAACGCCCTGGTTTTATGATGCCATACAAAAACAAACCCAAAACCGTCCCATAGAAGCACTGCACGATATTCAAAAATCCATCGAACTGAACGACAACCGTGCCGTATACCGCTCACGACTGTTGCTGGATCAGGATGAAGCAGCCAGAGGCTCCAGTTTGTCCAGAATTTACGACAATCTGGGTTTTGAAAAACGGGCAATCATGCAAACTGCGCAATCGTTAAGTATCGACCCGTCAAACCACTCGGCGCACCGTTTCCTGTCGGATATCTATGCCAACATCCCGCGCCATGAAATCGCTCGTGTCAGCGAATTATTACAAGCGCAACTGCTGCAACCGATCAACACCAATCCGGTACAACCGCATCTCGCCGTCGCGGATTTAAACATCATCACCAATACCGGACCGACTGCGGTCGGCTTCAATGAATTCGCCCCGTTAATGGAACGCAACCGCCCGCAACTTGTTGCATCCGGGATTGTGGGCAGCAATAGCACACTTGGTAATGAAATTGTCTATTCACAACTATACGAAAAAACCTCCGTCAGCCTGGGACAGTTTCACTACCAGAGTGACGGATTCAGAGAAAATAACGATCAAAATCATGACGTGCTCAATGCGTTTATTCAACATGCCTTTACGCCCCGACTGAATGTTCAGGCAGAAGTGCGTACGCGCGATACAAATCACGGATACTTATTACTGGATTTCAATAAAACTGAATGTCACAATAAATCTGATGGTTTTCGTTGCACCAAAGATTATCGGCGTGAAATCAAAGAGGATATTGCACGTATTGGCGCCCGATATGAACTATCTCCCGATCAGTCGATAATTGTCTCTGGGAAATATATTGACCGCTTCGAGAAAACTTTTACATCCAATACATTGAAGAACGAAGGTTTCCAAATCGAAGCGCAGCACCAACTCCACCATGAATATTTCAATACAATTTCCGGTGGTAGTATTTATCGATTCAGCTGGCTTAATAAAAAACCAGACGGTTCTCTAAGACCGCTCCCTTTTGATCATATGGATCGTGAGAATATATATACTTATACAAATATCAATTATTGGCCCAATCTAAATTTGACCCTTGGCTTAAGTTACGATAACTTCAGCAGCACGAATTCAAATGTCAAAAAAAACAGAGATGACAGGATTAATCCTAAAATCGGCCTCCAGTGGAATCTATTCGACAATCTCCGTTTACGGGGAGCCTGGTTTAAAACTACCAAATCACATTTGATTGCACAACAAACGCTCGAGCCGACGCAGATTGCCGGATTTAATCAGTTTTTTGACGATTTTAACGGTACACGAACTGAACGCATGGGTATAGGGTTGGATTATAATCCGAACTATTCACTGTATACCGGCATTGAAGCTTCTAAACGTTCTCTGGATGTGCCAGACATTAACAGTGATAACATGGAAGCTTTTCAACAGCAAACTGAGTATTTATATCGTGCATATTTATATTGGACACCCCACACCTACTGGGCTATCAAAGGAGAATTCCAGTATGAACAATATAAACGTAATAAAAATGAGAGCATTGTTAGTTTAACTTCAATAGCGCCAACGCATATTCGCACACTAACTGCGCCTATTGGTATAGAGTTTTTTCATCCGTCGGGTTTTTTCTCTGGATTGAGCGGTACATTAGTGCGGCAAGATTTAACGCGGTTTCGTGATGAAAACACAAATAGATCACCCCCAAAAACCAATTCAGGAATCGATACTTTTTTCTTGTTAGATACATTTATCGGTTTTAGATTGCCCAAACGTAAAGGAATATTGAGCCTGGAAGCCAGGAATTTATTCAATCAGAATTTTTATTATAGAAGTATCAACTTTCAACTATCAGAAGCAGTAAGCCCACGATTTTTACCAGAAAGAACTTTCTTTGCAAGAGTGACTTTGAATTTTTAAACAGGAGAAGACAATGACAACTTATAAAGTAAAACCAGATGCGACAGGTAAATGTCATATTTTTATGCTGGAGAATAATGGTAACCTTAGAAAAATTAGCAATACCAGTGGAGAAGTCCATGCTCACGGTAGCATTTTTAAAGCACAAAAGCGTTCAGATGGTAAATGCTGCGTTTTTAGAACAGCTGATGGGCCCGGAGGACAAGGAGATCGTGAACTGGTTTTAGTACAAGATTAAACTAAAAAGATCTAATCATTGTTGTCCCGTTAATAGGAGAATATTCCTTCCAAGAAAATGCTGCTTGAAATATGGAGAAAGCTGATCTTCTGTATATCATTGGATGATACCTTTAACGGGGCAACGCAGTTTTGACTACTTCCTAGCGCCTTCCATTATTAATCTGCCACTCTCGCCAAACTGAAGTTATACACCAGAAAGTACTTGCCACGCTTCACCAATGTAATGTTAAAACGCACCGCCCCCGTCGAATAGTCCGCAGTGCCGGAGTAATTTATATGCTTATCACCGAATAATGAAAAAACACTTGCAGTGCGTGAAAAATTAATTTCGTTCACGCCGTAGAACCAGCCGAACTCTCGATATCGATCCAGCAGTTGATTTAACTGTTCATCAGTAATTGTTTCCTTGGCCTCCGGTGCCAAGTGCCTTAATAGCGATGCTTTCTGCCAATCGGAAATATCCTTAAAAATTTGCGTTACCGCCGGTTCAGCTGTCTTACTGTAAAACCGCTGTTCGCTGTTGGTATGCACGTACAGCATAATAAAAATAATCACAAATAGCGCTGTAATCAGGCGCAGTGTTTGAATTTGCATAACTGGGGATTCAAAAAAATAAATAAATCACGGTTGATCTTCTTCCCACAACTCTCCCTGCAAACCATTCCTCGGTAAAGCTACTCCAAAATGGCGGTAAGCAATTATTGTCGCCATACGTCCGCGCGGTGTGCGTTTGAGAAATCCCTGCTGTATCAAATAAGGTTCCAGCACATCTTCTATGGTGTCACGTTCTTCGCCAATAGCGGCAGCGAGATTATCAACGCCAACCGGTCCACCGTTGAATTTTTCCAGGACAGATAACAATAACTTTCTATCCATGATATCGAGGCCGATCGCATCAACATCGAGCATGCTCAATGCCGCATCGGCAACCTGGTACGACACCTGACCATTGGATTTGACTTCAGCGTAGTCGCGCACCCGGCGCAACAGACGATTCGCAATGCGCGGCGTACCACGTGATCTGCGTGCGATTTCCATAGCGCCGTCCTGCGTTATCTCCACATTCAATAACCCAGCTGAGCGCACAACAATCTTGCTCAGTTCCGCAGCTGTATAAAATTCCAGTCGTGAAACGATACCAAAACGGTCACGCAATGGATTCGTCAGCATGCCCGCACGCGTGGTTGCACCCACCAATGTAAACGGCGGCAGGTCCAGCTTAACAGAACGTGCTGCAGGTCCTTCGCCGATCATAATATCAAGCTGGTAGTCTTCCAACGCAGGGTATAATATTTCTTCGACTATAGGAGACAAACGATGAATCTCGTCGACAAACAGCACATCGTGCGGTTCCAGATTCGTCAGTAAGGCAGCTAGATCACCGGGCCGCTCAAGCACAGGTCCTGATGTATGGCGCAAATTGACACCCATCTCCCTTGCAATAATATGTGCCAGTGTCGTTTTGCCAAGCCCGGGCGGACCGAATAACAGCACATGATCCAGAGCCTCCTGACGGCGCCGCGCTGCTTCGATAAAAATCTGCAACTGGCTGCGAATTTTTTCCTGTCCGACATATTCATCCAATTGCTTCGGCCGCAAAGCGCGTTCCAGCACTTCTTCCTGAGAAGATGCTGTTGCGGCGTTTATCAATCGATCAGTTTCAATCATTACAGGCAGTATTTATTTATCTTTCGACAGTCGTTGCAAGGCCTGACGAATACCATCGGTTACAGTTGTTTCAGCCGATAATTGCTTGACAGCCCAATTGGCCTCACGTGCATTATAGCCCAAAGACAACAATGCATTGATTATGTCTCCAGTTTGATCAGAAGCCGCAACCGCTGGCGTCAAATGTGTTTCGACAACACCCAGCTTATCACGCAGTTCCAACAGAAGCCGTTCCGCGGTTTTCTTGCCAATACCCGGAATCTTGACGAGCCGCGAACTATCATCTGACTCAACAGCGTACTGCAGATCTGCAACACTCATGCCGGATAACAGCGCCAGTGCAGTTCTTGCGCCCACACCCGATATCCTCACCAACTGGCGAAAAGCCTGACGTTCTGTCTCAGAGGCAAAACCAAACAATAAATGCGCATCTTCGCGAACCAGGAGATGCGTAAAAAGTGTTGTTTGTTCACCGATAGCCGGCAGATCGAAAAAGGTACTCATAGGAACGTCTATTTCATAGCCGACACCCTGCACATCCAACAAAACTTGCGGCGGTTGCTTTACCAGCAAAACACCCGTTAGACGGCCAATCAAACCAGCCTTCCCCGCTTCATGCGCAGCCCCATTGTTGATATTTTTCCCAAACCAACGCTGCCATGTGCATGACATATCGCGCATGCCAGCGCATCAGCAGCATCATTACCAGGACTCTTTGAAAGATTTAATAACTGCATGACCATTGCCTGTACCTGATTCTTATGCGCATGACCATTTCCGACAACAGCCTGTTTGATTTGCAACGCGGTATATTCCGAAACCTCAAGATCATGAAGTACAGCTGCGCAAATTGCCGCACCCCTTGCCTGTCCCAGCAATAATGTCGATTTTGGATTAACATTTACAAAAACCTGTTCTACGGCAACCTGATCTGGACTATACTGCAGAATAATTTTCCGCAAGCTATCCATAATCATCTTGAGTCGATTGGGCAGCGTACCATCCGATGTTCTCACACATCCACTCCCGATATAGGCTAATTGATGTGCATTCCGATCAATGACACCAAATCCGGTGTTACGCAATCCAGGATCAATACCTAGAATACGAATATGCACACCTTTGGTTTGAATTTACTCATCGAGCACAGCCGTCGTATAAACTGCCTGTACATCATCCAAGTTTTCCAGCGCATCTAAAAGCTTTTGCATTTTGACTGCATCATCACCGGTCAGAACTGTTTCATTGGTCGGTTTCATGGTCACTTCAGCAAGTTCGGCAATAAAACCGGATTTCTCCAAAGCTTCCTTGGCGGCAATGAATTCATAAGGCGCGGTGATGACTTCAATGCTTCCGTCATCATTATTGATAACATCTTCGGCACCAGCCTCCAATGCAGCTTCCATCAGTTTTTCTTCATTGGTACCCGGCGCAAATACGAATTGTCCGCAATGCTTGAATAAAAATGCAACCGAGCCATCAGTTCCCAGATTGCCGCCATGTTTACTAAAGGCATGACGCACATCTGCTACGGTTCGCATACGATTATCCGTCATACAATCGACCATCACAGCTGCGCCAGAAATGCCATAGCCTTCATAGCGGATTTCTTCGTAACTGACACCTTCCAGGTCACCACTGCCTCGTTTTATGGCGCGTTCGATATTATCTTTAGGCATATTCTGGCCTAATGCTTTGTCAATCACCAATCGCAAACGTGGATTACTGTCGGGATCTGCGCCTCCCAAACGGGCAGCTACGGTAATTTCTTTAATGAGCCGGGTAAAAATTTTGCCGCGCTTGGCATCCTGCGCAGCTTTCTTATGTTTAATATTAGCCCATTTACTGTGACCAGCCATTGGTATCTATCTTTGTATTTACGGTTGACTTATATTACCATCGCGTCGTTCAGGGATAAAGGCATATCATACGAAATTCGAATTATGCATTACTCCACACAAACCAAAGGGCAGTTTTAAAATAATACTGTTTATTCCACTGTCACCGCTTTCGCCAGATTGCGTGGCTTATCGACATCGGTACCCTTCACAAGTGCCACATGATAAGCCAGTAATTGTAATGGGATAGTATGAAGAATCGGGCTTAGAAGTCCGGCATGCTCAGCAAGCCGGATAACGTGAAGACTTTCACTTTCCTCAATCTGTGTATCTGCATCAGCAAAAACATATAATTCGCCGCCTCGCGCATTCACTTCTTGCAGGTTCGACTTAAGTTTACCCAGCAACTGATCGTTCGGTGCAATTGCAACAACCGGCATTTCCCTGTCAACCAAAGCCAAGGGCCCATGCTTTAATTCACCAGAAGCATAGGCCTCAGCGTGAATATACGATATTTCTTTAAGTTTTAGCGCACCTTCCATTGCGATCGGATAATGTACGCCACGGCCCAGAAAAAGTGCGTGGCGTTTCTCTGAAAATCTTTGTGCCCATTCCTGCACCTCAGGCTCTATTTGTAGCGAGGATTGCAATGCCGCAGGCAAATGCCTTAAGGCCGCAATCAACTCCTGTTCTTTCTCTAACGATAGTTTATTACGAAATTTCGCTAACAAAAAAGTTAACAATAACAACGATGCAAGTTGCGTCGTAAAAGCTTTTGTCGATGCAACGCCGATTTCCGGTCCGGCACGCGTTAGAAAACGCAAATCGGCCTGCCTGATCAAGGCACTTTCTGCTACATTACATATCGCAAGACTATTTTGATGACCCAGTACTTTCGCGTAATTCATCGCTGCCAGTGTGTCGGCTGTTTCACCGGATTGGGAAATGCCTACTACCAGCGTACGGGCATCTGCGATCGGATTACGATAGCGGTATTCACTGGCTATTTCTACATTGCAAGGTATACCGGCAACAGACTCCATCCAGTATCGTGCAACGAGCCCCGCATGATAGCTTGTTCCACATGCAAGAATAAGCAGACTGTTCGTTTGTGAAAAAATCCGCTCTGTTGAACTGCCAAACAATCCAGGAGATATAGATTGGGCATTAAACACCATTTCCAATGTATTCGCCACTGCCCCAGGTTGCTCGAATATTTCCTTCTGCATGAAGTGATCATATGGTCCCATATCAATTGCATCACTGGTCAGATCACTTTGATGAATGGGGCGCTTGATTTCTTGACCTAGACTACCATCCGAGCAGTCAAAAATACGATAACGGTCCTTAAATAGTTCGGCCACATCACCTTCTTCGAGATAAACCATCTTGCGGGTGGTTCTCAATAATGCAGAAGCATCCGACGCGGCATACATTCCATCTTCACCCAGTCCCAGCAATAACGGAGCGCCTTTTCGGGCAACCACGATGCGTTCAGGATGCGCCTCTTCCATGACTGCTATGGCATAAGCACCTTCCAGTTTGGAAATAGACAAACAAACTGCTTTCAACAAATCGGCAGTGTTTCTCAAATTAAACGCCACCAAATGCGCGATCACTTCGGTATCTGTATCTGATTCAAATTGATATCCTTCAGCCTGTAATTGTTTACGCATAGCTTCGTGATTTTCGATAATGCCATTATGGACGACCGCAATTCTGGATTCTTCGCCGGATAAATGTGGATGTGCATTGCGTTCGGACGGTTCGCCATGGGTAGCCCATCGTGTATGTGCAATACCTGCTAGTCCCGTGGTTTTTTCTTCGACAGCCTTCTTTTTCAATTCTGCAACGCGTCCTGTTGTTCGCAACCGCTGTAATCCATTATTAGTGATTACTAGGCCAGCAGAATCATAACCTCTATATTCCAGCCGCAGCAGACCTTCTAGTAAGACTGGAACAACATTATTTTTTGCAACAGCGCTAACAATTCCACACATTCTATGTTTCCCTGCTATAGAAGTTAATTAAACATTTGAATAATTTTACGTTTTTGAAGGTCGTTTCCACCCGTTTATGCTGACTTGTTTAGATCGTGATAATGTCAGTTCATTTTCTGGAGTATCCTTGGTTATTGTTGAACCGGCACCTATTGTAGATCCAAACGAAATTTTTACGGGTGCAACAAGCTGTGTATCAGAACCAACAAAAACATTATCCTCGATAATCGTTTGATGTTTATTTGCTCCATCATAATTACAGGTGATGGTACCCGCCCCTATATTTACATTTTGACCGATTGTCGTATCGCCAATATAACTTAGGTGATTGACTTTGCTGCCTGCAGCAATTCGGCTTTTTTTTATCTCCACAAAGTTACCGATATGAACATTGTCAACAAGCTGAGTTTCCGGTCGTATTCTGGAATAAGGTCCAATTTTGCAATTCGCACCTATGTTAGCATCTTCAATATGACTGAATGGATGTATGATTGTTCCATCAGAAACTGTAACGTTTTTTAAAATACAATTGGCTTCGATTTTAACGCGATCTCCCAACGTGACAATACCATCAAATACACAATTAACGTCAATCTCAACATCGGTGCCGCATATCAATTCGCCTCGAACATCTATGCGGGAAGGGTCGTACAGCATTACACCCTCATCCAGTAGTTTATTTGCATAATCTTTCTGGTAAATCCGCTCCAGTTGGGCCAGTTGCTGCCTGCTATTGACGCCCAAAATTTCCCACTCATGAACCGATTCTGAAGATACAACGGAAACATCTTGATCGACCGCCATTTTAACAATATCAGTCAAATAATATTCCTGTTGGGCATTATTATTATCCAATCTTGGCAGCCATTCATGCAGATATGCATTAGGAATAACCATGATACCCGTATTGATTTCATTTATGGTTTTTTGCGGTTCTGTTGCATCTTTTTGCTCAACGATGCCCTTGATTGTATTCGTTTCGCTGTCACGAATAATTCTGCCATAACCATCTGGATTCTCGAGTACAGCGGTAAGAATACCGTAATTTTTATCGGATGCTACCTCAATGAGTCGGATCAGCGTTTCTAAGCTTATCAGCGGAACATCGCCGTACAGAACCAATGTCATGCCCTCTTGACCTAAACAAGGTTGTGCTTGCAATAATGCATGTCCTGTTCCTAATTGGGGCGCTTGCACTACCCAATTTAAATCTGGGTCATGTATTGTATCTTTAACGCATTCGCCACCATGACCAATAACGATACAAAGTTTGTCTGGGTTTAATTTTTTTGCCAAATTAACAACATGTGCCAGCATAGGCTTCCCAGCTAGTGGGTGCAGGACTTTCGGTAATGATGAGCGCATGCGTTTGCCTTTACCAGCAGCAAGAATAACTATACTCAGTTTAGATGCCATTTGAAAATCAACCAATTAAATAATTATATCCGATTCAACATGTTTTTTTTGATTGGCAAATCTAGACCAATCACGAAAATAAACACGCATATTGCCGTGCAAATATTACAAGATATTTTTTAATCGAATTTTTTCTAACAAAAAAGAATTATTTACTCGTGAATTCGTTCGTCAAAATTCAAAATCATAAAACATGATTCAATTAGCAATTAGAAAAAAAGGCGACATAAATATTGTCGCCCTTCTATTGACTGTTGAATACTGTACTAATGTCTAATGTCTGCGTTTTCTTAATTTTTCAATAGCAGCCAATTGAGACACTGCTTCCATCAGTTCGGCTTGTGCTTTTGCATAATCGAGTTCCGAAGCCCGATCTTTTATCGCTTCTTCTGCAGCCCGTTTTGCTTCAATCGCCTTGGCTTCGTCTAGATCATGACTTCGAATTGCCGTATCTGCAAGAATAGTCACCACATCCGGCTGAACTTCAAGCATTCCGCCAGATACGTAAACCAATTCCTCTTCTTTTAATTGTGCCTTGATTCGCACCATACCAGACTTAATTCTTGTTAGCATAGGTGTGTGTCGTGGATATATGCCCACTTCTCCCATTTGCGCAGGCGCAACCAGGAACTCTACTGGCCCTGAATAAATGGATTCTTCCGCACTTACGATATCCAGATGAAAAACTGTACCCATCAATTTTTACTCTTTATTGAATGCTTTTGGCTTTTTCTACTGCTTCCTCGATACCACCAACCATATAAAACGCTTGTTCTGGAAGGTCATCGTACTCACCGGTAACAATACCTTTAAATCCTTTAATGGTCTCCTTTAATGGTACATATTTTCCTGGTGATCCGGTAAATACTTCAGCCACGTTGAAGGGTTGAGAAAGGAATCTTTGAATCTTACGCGCGCGACTCACAGCAAGTTTATCTTCCGCGGACAATTCGTCCATTCCTAGAATTGCAATAATGTCTCTTAATTCTTTATAACGCTGCAATGTTTGCTGAACTTCCCTTGCAGTTGTGTAATGTTCATCGCCAACAACTAGCGGATCAAGTTGTCTTGATGTGGAATCAAGCGGATCCACTGCCGGATAAATACCCAGTGAAGCAATATCACGTGATAATACTACCGTTGCATCCAAGTGACCAAATGTCGTTGCGGGGGATGGATCAGTCAAGTCATCAGCAGGAACATATACCGCTTGAATCGAAGTAATAGAACCTGTCTTTGTTGAAGTAATACGCTCCTGCAATCGACCCATTTCTTCTGCCAATGTTGGTTGATAACCTACAGCGGAAGGCATACGACCCAGAAGCGCTGAAACCTCAGTACCAGCAAGCGTATAACGATAAATATTATCTACGAAAAACAAGACATCACGTCCTTCATCGCGGAAAGCTTCCGCCATCGTCAATCCGGTAAGCGCAACTCTAAGCCGGTTGCCCGGAGGCTCATTCATCTGTCCATAAACCAGCGCAACTTTGTCCAATACGTTGGAATCCTTCATTTCATGATAGAAATCGTTACCTTCACGGGTGCGCTCACCAACACCTGCAAAGACAGAATATCCACTGTGTTCAATCGCAATGTTACGGATCAACTCCATCATGTTGACAGTCTTACCAACACCCGCGCCTCCGAACAGTCCGACCTTACCGCCTTTGGCAAACGGACAGATCAAATCAATCACCTTAATACCGGTTTCAAGTAATTCGGTGGATGCAGACAATTCATCAAATGCTGGTGCTTCACGATGTATGGACATTGATTTCTCTGAACCAATATCACCCATTTCATCAATGGGTCTACCGAGCACATCCATAATCCGGCCCAGTGTTTTAGTGCCAACCGGAACTCTGATTTCAGCACCAGTATTCTCAACCATCATGCCACGACGCAATCCATCAGACGAACCCAGTGCGATCGTACGAACCACGCCATCACCTAATTGCTGTTGGACTTCCAATGTTAGATCAGAACCTTCCATCACCAATGCTTCATATACTTTGGGAATGGATCCACGATCAAATTCGACGTCAACCACCGCACCAATACACTGAACAATTTTTCCTTGACTCATCGTTTTATCCTAAATACTTTTATATTTAAACTGCTGCTGCACCACTCACAATTTCCGATAGCTCTTTAGTAATTGCAGCCTGTCGAGACTTGTTGTAAATAAGCGTCAATTCATCAATGACATTGCCTGCATTATCCGAAGCAGCCTTCATCGCAACCATTCTGGCTGACTGCTCAGAAGCCATATTTTCGGTAAGCGCTTGATATATCAATGCCTCAACATAACGTACCATGATGTCGTCGATAACCGGCTTTGCTTCGGGTTCATAGATATAATCCCACCCGGCTGCTTTTGCAGAACTGCCTTCTTGTTCCTCATCTGATTGCATTTTATCGTCACTTAATGGCAGCAGTTTTTCCATTACCGGTTCTTGTTTCATGGTATTAATGAAACGATTATAAAAGATATACACACGGTCAAACCGATCTTCGGTATACCCATCCAGAACCACTTTTACGGCGCCAATAAGGCTTGCCATATCAGGCGTATCGCCTAACCCTACAACTTGTGAAATGACATTTGCCTTAAGTCTGGACATAAAACCGAGGCCTTTACTGCCAATACAACACACCTCTAATTCTTCCCCCTCGGCCTGCCATTTCTTCATTTCATTCAGCGCACGTCGAAGCACATTAGTATTCAAGCCGCCGCATAATCCCTTATCTGACGTCACAACGATAATACCAACACGCTTAACAGTATCTCGCTCAATCAAAAAGGGGTGACGGTATTCAGTATTCGCTCGGCTCATATGCGCTGCAACATTACGAATTTTATCACCATAGGGCCTGGCTTTTTTCATGCGATCCTGTGCTTTGCGCATCTTGGATGCAGCAACCATCTCCATAGCCCGCGTAATTTTTTGTGTATTTTTTACGCTTTTGATCTTATTACGTATTTCCCTGCTGCCCGCCATCGCTTAATATGTTCCGTTCTTTTTGAATTCTTCAATCGCAGCAACTAATTGCTTTTCAGTTTCTGCATCGAGCTCTTTGGTATTCTCAATTTTTTCCAGAATTGAGCCATGCTGACCACGGATATAGCTTTTCAATGCAGCTTCAAATGCCAGTGCACGATTGACTTCCACATCATCATAATAGCCATTGTTTATGGCAAACAAGGTTAGCGCCATTTCAGAAACACTGAGCGTTGCATATTGCGGTTGTTTCATCAACTCAGTAGCCATTCTACCGCGATCAAGCTGCTTGCGCGTTGCCTCATCCAAGTCAGAAGCAAATTGCGCAAATGCTGCCAATTCGCGATATTGCGCCAGAGCCAAGCGAATACCGCCACCCAGTTTTTTAATCACTTTAGTTTGTGCCGCACCGCCCACACGTGATACCGAAACACCAGCGTTAATAGCAGGACGGATACCTGCATTAAACAAGTCTGTTTCCAAGAAAATTTGGCCGTCGGTAATTGAAATAACATTTGTTGGCACAAATGCTGTAACGTCACCAGCCTGGGTCTCAATAATTGGCAAAGCCGTCAGCGAACCTGTTTTGCCTTTCACTGCACCATTCGTTTCTTTTTCAACATACTCTGAGCTAACTCTAGCAGCTCTTTCTAACAAACGTGAATGCAAGTAGAAAACATCACCAGGATAGGCTTCACGCCCAGGTGGCCTTCTCAATAATAGTGATATTTGACGATAAGCCCATGCCTGCTTGGTTAAATCATCATAAATAATCAGCGCATCTTTTCCAATATCACGGAAATATTCACCCATCGTGCAACCAGAATATGGCGCTATAAATTGCATCGCTGCTGACTCTGATGCAGTAGCCGCAACTACAATCGTATACTCCATTGCACCAAATTCTTCAAGTTTTCGTACCACATTCGCAATGGACGACGCTTTTTGACCAACTGCCACGTAAATACATAGCATATCTTGGCCTTTCTGATTAATAATTGCATCGACGGCAACTGCGGTCTTACCCGTTTGACGGTCACCAATAATCAATTCTCGTTGCCCGCGCCCAATTGGCACCATAGAATCCACTGATTTCAATCCGGTTTGGACGGGTTGATCAACAGATTTACGCCATACAACACCTGGCGCGATTTTTTCAATGGGTTCTGATTTAACTGAAGTAATAGGGCCTTTGCCATCAATGGGCTGCCCCAGAGAATTCACGACACGACCAAGCAATCCCTCACCAACGGGAACCTCCAGAATTCTTCCGGTACATTTAACCGTATCGCCTTCAGAAATATGTTCATATGAACCCATAATAACCGCACCAACTGAATCCCGCTCCAGATTAAGTGCCAAGCCAAATGTATTGCCTGGAAACTCCAACATTTCACCCTGCATGACATCTGACAAACCATGTATCCGGACAATCCCGTCAGTTACCGAAACAATGGTACCTTGTGTACGAACTTCTGCTGTTTCAGCAAGTCCTTCTATCCTATTTCTAATCAGCTCACTGATTTCGGATGGATTTAACTGCATTTCTTTAACTCCTAGCTTTTAAGGGCATTAGCCATGGCTTCAAGTTTACCGCGAATGGAAGCATCAAATATTTCATCGCCAATTTCCACTTGAACACCACCAATCAATTCAGGATCTACTTGAACTTTAGCCATTATTTTGCGTTTGAATTTATGTTCTAGATCAGCAATCAATTTTCTAAGCTGCCTGTCATTCATTTGAAAAGCTGAAACGATATTTGCCTCAAGCACACCCTCATGTTGCGCTTTCAATTGCTCAAACAGTTGACTAATTTGCGGCAGAACACTGACTCTGCGATTTTCTGCCAACATCATCAAAAAATTGCGACCTTCCTGATTAAATCTGTTTTTACCAATCTCGAGTAGCAATTCACCCAATTGTTTAGCTGAAACCACCGGATTTCCAACTAGCGCTTTAATTTGATCTTCTTGCGCAATATCTGCTGCTGCTTGCAGCATACCAGCCCACTCTGTTAAAGCGTTTCTGGCAACCGCCAGCTTAAAAACTGCTTCAGCATAAGGTCTTGCAACTGTAACTGCTTCAGCCATTATTTAAGATCTTCCTCAATTGACGCGAGTAATTCAGCATGCACATTAGCATCGACTTCCTTGCGCAGTATCTTCGTAGCACCGGCTATTGCCAGATTTGCTGCATGTTGACGCAAAGACTCTTTGGCACTGAAAATCTCATGATCGATTTCTGCTTTCGCACCCGCTATGATGCGATCGCCTTCTACTTTTGCTGCGTTTTTGGCTTCTTCTACGATTTCAGAAGCCCGTTTTTCAGCCTGGAGAATAATCTCAGATGCTTGTTGCTTTGCTTCTTTCAATATTTCTGAAGAACGTTGACCGGCCAATTCTAATTCATGACGTCCACGCTCTCCGGCTGCCAAACCATCTGCAATTGTTTTTTGACGCTCTTCAATCGCGCGTAGTAATGGTGGCCAGACAAACTTAACTGTAAACCAAATAAATGTTGAAAAAGCTAATGCCTGAGAAATTAATGTAAAGTTAATATTCATGACCAACCCATATTGGATCTAAACAAAGATTTAATTTATTGAATAACCGCCAACAATGGATTACCGAATGCAAACAACATTGCTAAACCAACTGCAATAATAAATGACGCATCTGTCAAACCGAGTAACAAAAAGACCTTACCTTGCAAGGTTGGAATCATTTCAGGTTGACGTGCAGCACCTTCCAGGAAACGACTACACATAACACCCACACCGATACAAGCACCGGCCGCACCTAATCCAATCATCAGACCAATACCAATTCCGGTATATGCTTGAATCAACGCCAAATACTCTAAATTCTCCATGCCTATTTCCTTTCGTTATGATTAAAGATTTTGTTACAAAAAATATTAGTTAATGAGACTCATGCGCCATCGAAATATATACAACCGAAAGCATCATAAAAATAAATGCCTGCAATGTCACAATCAAGATATGAAATATTGCCCACCCGGCGCCGAGAATGGCCCCAAAAAATGCTCCTGCAACGCCTGTCGCGGCCCACATGCCAATTAGCAAGAAAATAATTTCGCCTGCATAAATATTTCCAAACAAACGCAATGAGTGCGAAAGTGGTTTGGACACATATTCAATAAAATTGAAGAGCAGATTTAAAATCCACAACAACGGATTCTTACCAAAAGGTGTACAAAACAACTCGTACATCCAGCCGCCCAGTCCCTTAACTTTCACACTGAAAAATATCATCAGAAACCAAATTGAAAGCGCGAGTGCAAATGTTGTATTGACATCAGTAGTAGGCACTATCTTCCAGTAATGCAGGCCGAATACGTTCTCGGTGACCCATGCCGTAATATCGATAGGCATGATGTCCATCGTATTCATCAGCAGTACCCAGACGAAAATTGTCAACGCGGTCGGCGCAACAAACACATGCCTGTTCCCATGAAAAGTATTTTTTACTTCGTTATCAATGAACTCAATCATCAGTTCAACAAATGCCTGACGCTTGCTCGGCACTCCAGGTGTTGCTTTACGCACAACCAGCCAAACAAACCCCATCCCCAATATGCCCAATAGAATTGACGTTACCAAAGTGTCAATATGCAAAGCCCAGAATGCACCTTCTTGGACCTGCACCGTCATATGCGTCAAATGATGATCAATATATTTTGTTGGAGTTAGCTCTGTATCTGCTGCCATGCGTTACCTGTTATATGGTCAATTCTTTATTAGTTATCTTTATCTTTGCTATCTGATACGAACAATGCCAAGCTGTGCGTAATCACCGTCAAAATAAACGTTCCAATGAACGCAAATGCATTTACATTGTCATACAGCTTGAACACTGTCCAAAGCAGAATTATTGTTAAAAAAATTTTAACAGCTTCTGCCCGTAAGGCAGTTCTAATTGTTCCGCCGGCTGTATAGCCCTTGTGACGCGAAACGATTATTGCAAATGCTGCCGAGGAAATCACGCTGACCATTCCACCCAGAAATGCTGAAATTGCGCTTTGCATATCCATCAGCGGTGCTAAAGCTACAGCAACGGCAATTGTAACCACCAGCTGCCAGCGCAGAACGATTAAAAGCGGCTTTATAGTTATCCAAGATGCCATACAATTTTATCCTGGAACACGGCTTTTTATATAAAAATCTACGCTTAAAAAAAGCGGGATTTTAAACGGATATATGAATTCAGTCAATGCAAATCTGATTATCATGGAAATATTTAACAGGATCCAGCTTGCTGAGTGAAGGGTGATTTAATCAATGATTTTCGTCGGTTAGCTTAAGCTTAGACAATTTATTGTACAGACACTTGAAATTGCAAAGCTGCCAACTGAGCGTACAGCTGGCTGGACGCCATTAATTCCGCATGTGTACCTAATGCCTCAAGCCTACCGCGATTGAGGACAGCGATACGATCAGCTGACTGCACTGTAGACAGTCGATGCGCAATGACCAGTGTGGTTCGATTAATCATTAATTTACCAAGCGCCTGTTGTACCCAGAACTCGCTTTGCGCATCCAGCGCACTGGTCGCCTCATCGAGCAACAATATTGGTGCATCAGCCAAAATCGCACGTGCAATCGCCAGTCGCTGCTTCTGACCGCCGGACAGCCCCTGCCCCAAATCACCGAGTTGCGTTTGATAACCCTGCGGTAATTCCATGATAAATTCATGCGCATACGCTGCCTTAGCAGCTGTTTCAACTGCTTCAATCGCTGCACCCGGCTTGGCATATTGCAAGTTCTCAAGAATTGTTCCATAAAACAATGCGGGCGATTGCGAAACCAGCGCATAACATCGACGCAAGTCAAAAATATTCAGTTGACGAATATCGATTCCTTCCAGCCTGATACTGCCAGATTGACAGTCAAAAAAACGCAAAATCAAATCAAACAATGTCGATTTGCCTGCACCGGAAGGACCAACCAGAGCCAGTGTTTCACCCGCACGTACTTGTAACGACAACTTATCGACAGCATGCACATTCGGGCGGGATGGATAAGCAAAAACGATTTGATCAATCTCGATATTACCTGAGACCTTTGGAAGCAACAGCGCCTGTTTTGGCGATGTGATTTCGTTAGGCGCATGCAACAATTCCATGGTGCGTTCCGCTGCACCTGCCGCACGCTGCAATTCACCAATGACTTCGGAAATCGATGCGACCGCCGATCCGACAATCACACTATAAAAAACAAAAGCGGCCAATTCTCCGCCGCTGATACGGCCTTCAATAACATCGATTCCACCCACCCAAAGCATCAGTCCAACTGCACCCAGTACCAGAATAATAACCATGGTTACGAGTAATGCACGCTGTGTAATCCGGTGTTTTGCAACAGTAAAAGCTTCTTCTACATAATGTTGAAATTTTTGCTGATCAATGGACTGATGGTTATAAGCCTGCACTGTCTTAATCTGACCCAGAATCTCGCCGACATAGGCGCCTACAACCGCCACTTTATCCTGACTTTCTCTAGACAATCCACGTACCCGACGGCCAAAAATCAATATTGGAACAACCACTAGCGGTACACAAATCATTACGATTGCAGTCAATCTGGCATTGGTAATAAACAACCAGATGATTCCGCCAATCATCATGATGAAATTGCGTAACGCAAATGAAATTGACGAACCGATAACCGACTGCAATAACGTCATATCAGCTGTCAGACGCGTCTGAATTTCCAGACCGCGGTTATGCTCAAAAAAACCCGGATGCAAATGAATCAGATGATTGAACACCTTGCAGCGTATATCGGCAACAACACGCTCACCAAGCCATGTCACCCAGTAATAACGGGAAAACGTGCCGACAGCCAGTGCGAATACCAGGCATAAAAAAACCAGCACATACTGACTCAGCAAGTCTTTCGATTGGTTCGCAAAACCTTGATCAATGAGCAAACGAATCCCCTGGCCAATTGATAGCGTTATCGCCGCAGTAAAAAGCAAGGCAATCAGGCTATACGTTATCTGTCGTTTATATGGCGCGAGAAAACGCAAAGCCATTTTAACAGCCTGCCTGCGATTTTTTTGTTCAGCGAATTGATTCATAAGAACTGACGTCAAGAAGAAACAGCTGGTGTTTATACAACACTAAAAAGGGAGCCTGTGGCTCCCCGAGTTTAATTGACAGCAACAGTTGCCGACATTTGTTAATGTCAATCTTTTCGTTCTGTCACTTCTACCAGATGGTAACCAAACTGCGTTTTAACGGGTCCCTGAACCTCGCCCACCGGTGCACTAAAGACCACATCATCGAATTCCTTGACCATTTGACCTGGGCCGAATTCCCCCAGCTCCCCACCCTGCTTCCCGGATGGACATAAAGAATGCTGCTCAGCAATCGATCCGAATTGCACACCATTCTCAATCTCTTTTTTCAGATTGTTACACTCTTCTTCAGTTTTAACCAATATATGCCGCGCACTCGCTCTAGCCATTTATGCTCTCCCGTTCATGTTTGAAAGATGTATCGCATTGCGCATTTAAACATGGATTGCCTTTTTATCAAAATATCCGCCAATCCGCTTTCAGCCAAAATTATAATGAATTGAAAATCCTGCCTCGCCGCGATAGCAGGAAGCATCCAGTTTCCCTCCCTTGCCAAACATAATCGGATGATCGGTTACATCCCTTTTCAGAAGATAGGTGCCAAAAGCGCCTTCCTGCGCGACCACCTGCTCACGACAGGCGTTCACCACTGATAGCGCTGCACGGGACAGAATACTCGTTTCACCGACTTGCGCACCGATAACAAGCGGAATATTCATCTCCTCTGCTTTTTGAGCAATTGCCAATGCACGTAAAATACCACCCATTTTGGAAATACGCAGATTGATAACCCAGTTACCGGGATATTCAGTCAAATCGTCAAACTGTGCGTTATTTAAAAAACTCTCATCCAGAATAATTGGAATCTTTAACACCGCGCTGATTTTCTGACAACCGGTATAGTCATTCACCGCCAGTGGTTCCTCAATGCCTTGAAAGGGGAAATTCAACGCGCTGACATATTCAATCGCCTGCGTCGCATCTTTCCACAGATTATTGGCATCAAGACGCACCGTTAAACTTGCGCGCGTATTCATATTCTTTAATAGCGCTATTTTCTCCTGATCCTGTGCAAGATTACCGGACACCTTGACTTTAAAATCGGCAAACCCCATTTGCACATAACGCTGCAATTGTTTTGCGTAAACCGCCAAATCATCCGCACCCAAAACTGCACTGTACCGAAAACTGTTTGATAATTCAGGCAAACCCAGCAAGGAATCGACTGACTCACCAACCTCGCGGGCAAGCAAATCAAGTAATGCCAGCTCAACCGCACACCATGCTGCCGGGTTTTTGTTGATTTCGGCCTCGTGGTATGAAATCCATCGTTTAAGATCGTTTAAGCACCGGATACCATAGATATGAGCACTGATTCTCTCGAAAAATTGCAGCGCCGATTCGGTGGTCTCTCCCGTGACATAGCACCTTGGGCATCCTTCGCCATAGGCAACATGGCCGCTTTTGGAAATTGCCTTTACCAATACAGTCTCGGTTGATTTGCGCACGGCCGAAGCGTGTCTGAAAGACTGTTTAAACGGAATCTCCAGGCTTTGCATACTCAAATGTTCAATCTGCATGCACGTTCACCTTGTAAGGTTCAAAGTCAAAAGCACAGTCACGGCTATTCTGCAATTTCAAGAATTTAAACTGCCCCTCGCGCTGTCCCTGTTCAAGACAATGTTTTTTGTACGCATCGGCAGTCATTCTGGAAACAAAACATACGCTCGTTTGCAGCAAACGACCGCTCTGGCGTTTGGCGGAAAATTCGATATTTAAATCACTCAAATGTTTCTCCAGCAGCACAGTTACTTGCGCAAACGGCTCGGCCGCAATATACAGCGTATAACGCAGCAAATCAGGACAACCGAGCATCATAAAGAAATTGAAATCAATATTGAGCGCCAACTTTATTCTGTTGACCGCCTCGATCACCTGGCTTTCGTAAAGCTTTTCCCCGGTTAAATTAACAACACCCTTGCCTTTTTGAACGAAACGAATCGTCGGCGTGCCGTTATACCAGCCGTCAACTTCGATGATATCGTTGATAAAATAACGATAAAGCCCGTTCTGCGTGGTGACAATCACATAATATTGCTTGCCTTCTACCAGTGAAGAAATCGTTTGGAATTCTGCGGTATTGTCGTCCCACCGATCACGCGCCACAAACTCGAAGAAATTCTCATGAATTGTCGGAATAGCCTTATTTCGAACTGCGTCAATGGTTATACTCCCTCTGAATTCACTGCTCAAATAACCCATTTCAACAATCCGGGTTGTTGCACTCAGTTGCCTTTTCAAACCTGGTATCAGGACTGCACAACTGCCGTATGTCCAGGTTGTGACAGTCTGGAGGTTTGGCCAGATATCCGCAAAAATGATGACACATTTTCTGGCATGCAGATTTTTGAGCGCTTCAGCCCGTTGTGGATTTGCATGCAATCCGTATGAATTCCCCGTACCGATTTCATGAACCAGCGCCGCCCAGTGCGTATTGAGAATCTCCGCGATCTTCAGTAGTGTTGAAGGATTAGCCGTCGCAATCAACGTAATATTCTCTTCCGCCAGGGCAAATACCGTGATCAGACGGTATTTCAGTTCATAATCTGCAACTTCAAATACGCTTGCCGGTATTACATAATTGGCTGACACGAATTCGGGCATACTTCGATAGATCAGACCGGACATGCTGCCGTATGGTGTTCCTGACGGCAAATAACCTTCGACTGCCGGGCTGACAATTGCCAGCACTTTTCCTGAATACGTTTTTGGCATCGCCGAATGAATAGCATACGCCACGCAGTGCTGGCTACAGCGATACTGTTTAATTGTCTCGGGCAGAATCGGGATATATTTCGGCTTACCCGTAGTACCGCTGGTTTGCGCATACATCACGGGCTGCTCGGCAGTGATGCAGGGTTTCTGATCATCTTCCTGTCGCGCAATAAATTCCCTCAAATCCTCATAATGCCGCACCGGCACAGTCTTTTGGAAATCAGCATAATTTTTTATTTTTGAAAAACCAAACTTTTTTCCAATATCGGTATTCCTGTTTTTATCCAGAATCTGCATTAGCAGCTTGT
Source organism: Burkholderiales bacterium (assembly GCA_024235795.1). Taxonomy (GTDB): domain Bacteria; phylum Pseudomonadota; class Gammaproteobacteria; order Burkholderiales; family Nitrosomonadaceae; genus Nitrosomonas. Next base: position 695,082 of record JACKLR010000003.1, read on the forward strand.
CCTGAATGTACTGTGGACAATAAGTCTGATTGATCAATGGCCGCCACAAAAAAAGTCCGACCCACGCCATTCTCAGACCGATCAATAATCGGGTTAAAACAATGCTGTTTATATTCACCGTTGATCGAGATCTTTGACAAATGGCGTTTTCATCTGCGCCAAAAAACTTTGCGGATAATGACGGTTAATCAGCCCAAGCTCGCCAACCTGTTTATTTTCCGGCAGATACCGGGTTCCAAACAATGTATCCCATATAATCAGATTATTTCCGTAATTTCGATTCGACTGTTCAATTTTCCTGGAATGATGCCAGCGATGCAGCTCCGGTCCGCTGACGATATAATTCAAAAACCCTAGCCGCAATTCAATATTGCAATGCTGAAAAAAACCGTTGACACTGTAAAAGACAAAATAAAGCGCAAGAACTTCTTCCGAGATACCCAGAAAAATGAAAGGCAGCGCGTCAAAAAGATACTGAATCGACTTTTCAACAGGATGAAATCGGCCGACATTCAACCAGTATAATTTTTGCGGTGAATGATGCACGGCATGCAAACGCCACAACGGGTGCACCCATTCATGCGCCGCACGATGCAGCCAATAACGCAAAAAATCAGCGGCCAGCAGCATCAAAATAACCTGAACCGCAACCGGCCATTCATGCGGCCATCCCAGATTAATGGTCAGACAATTCTGGTTCAGCGTTGCCAGCAGCGTCACCGCTACAAAAAATGAAAGTAAACGTGGCAGCAACACCTGAACCAACACCATGAATATCAGGTCATTGCTGAAATCGTTGCGATCAGGATACCATTCTCGGCAATACGGATATTTCCATTCAAAAAATGAAATTGCCAGTGCGCTCAATACAACCGGCAAATATGTAGCCCATTGCAAATTTATCCCACTATCGATGAGCAGGTAATGTATACCAATGGCCGATATCATCATGCATGGATAAATCAGCCGCGCACTCAGAGGATTTTTACTGTTCACAGAATTCAACAACCTTTTGAAATCCGGACGGACAATAGGGAAGCACAACAAACCATGTTCTTTTGCACTGCTTTGATTTTAAATTACATGAGATTACGTTGCCGAATAGCGATTATTCTTTGCGGATATCAATTGACTATCTGCAGGGGTTTTTTCCATTTCACTACTTAACCGGGCAAGCAACTCTTTAAATAAAACTGGCTTACCTAAGCCATAGCCCTGTGCGTAATCGACACCGATCTCATTCAGTTTATTTTTTATAGCATCATTCTCGACAAATTCGGCAATAGTCTGCATACCCATTATGTGGCCGATCTCGTTAATCGATTTCACCATGGCATAATCTATTGGATCGTCAACGATGTCTTTCACAAAAATACCATCGATTTTCAGATAATCCACTGGAAGTCTTTTTAAATACCCGAATGACGATAAGCCACTGCCAAAATCATCCAATGCAAATCGGCACCCTAATTTTTTCAAGGTTGTAATAAATTGCGTTGCAATATCCAGATTTGCTATCGCGGAAGTCTCGGTAATCTCAAAACAAATTTTCCGCGCTTCCACGCCGATCGTATGTATTTGGGAAATAATAAAATTGTAAAAGCTTTCATCAGCGATCGACTGACCGGAAATATTGATCGAAATAAAATCAGTCTGTTTAACAAAGTGCTGATTTTCCTTGAGTAATGTGAAAGCCTGTTTAACCATCCAGCTATCCAGCTTTGTCATGAGATTGTAACGCTCTGCAGCCGGCAGAAATGTTCCTGGCAGAATCAAGTTCCCCTGATCTCCTATTTTTCTGATAAGCAGCTCATAATGCGTACCTGTTTGATCCCCGAGCGGCACTATGGCCTGCGCATACAACACGAATCGATCTTCTTCCAATCCCCGGTGTATACGCTCCACCCAGCGCATTTCACCCTGCCGTTTCTCAAGATTTTTATCTTCCAGCTGATAGAGGTGAATACGGTTGCGGCCGGCCTCCTTGGCCATATAACACGCTGTATCAGCTTGCTTTAACACTTCGGTAAGATTGGAAAAATTGTTCTCGGAAATGGCAACCGCGCCAATGCTTACGCCGACCCTGAAAGCATGGCCCTCCCAGCGGAACTGGAAATCCCTGATCGCTTCAAGAATTGTGTTTGCAACACGCTTCGTTTGACTCAGTGAACAGTGTCTGAGTAAAACAGCGAACTCGTCACCCCCAAGTCTGGCCAGCGCATCACTTTCGCGCACCGCAGTTCGCAGTATCTTTGAAACTTGCCGTAACAGCTCATCACCGGCTGCGTGACCACAGGTATCGTTGACGATTTTAAACTGGTCGAGATCCATAAACAGCAGTGCATGCTCGACCTTGTCCTGTATCAGCGTAGAAAGTAAAATTTCCGTCAGTCGCTCGAACTCTCGGCGATTAATAAGGCCGGTTAAAGCATCATGCCTGGCTTGATAATTAAGCTGTTCAGTCAGTTCGTATTCAAATGAAATGTCGTCATTGATGCTGATAAAATGCGTAAGATTACCTTGTGCATCCCTGACACCTGAAATAGATGCGCGGTTGCGATATAAAGTACCATTTTTTTTCCGGTTCTCCATTTCACCTTTCCATTCCCCTTTTGACTTCAGGCTCATGAATATTTCTTCGTAAACGGCGTCCATGCCTTCAGCAGGCTGCAACAGGCGAGGCGTTTTACCCAATACTTCCCCTTTAGTATAGCCGGTTGTATCGGTAAAGCTGGAATTGACGTATTCTATGCAGTTATTCTTGTCAGTAATAATTACTGCCGAAGAACTGGACTCCACCGCACGAGAAAGCTTTCTGAGGATTGCTTCAGCTTCATGACGTTCAGTCACATCACGCACTAAAGCCGTATAGAATTTTCTGCCATTTAAAAAAATCTTGCTGACAACAAATTCCATTAAAAACTTTGAACCATCCGAGCGTTTTCCCTGCAATTCATTCCAGACATTTAATTTTTCTTCGTTACCGGCTTCCACAAATGAACGCAGCAATTGCTTATGGGACGGCGCGACCAATATACTGATGTTTTCCCCGATAGCTGCACCGGCATTAATGCCGAAAATTGTTTCAGCTGCACGATTGAACGAACGTATAGTTCCGTCCTCATTTAAAACAATAATACCTTCGGCCACATTATCCATGATGGCTTGCAAACGTAACTCACGATCCATGACCTCCTGATGCTGCTTAAGCATTGACGCATGCATTTGATTGAAATCACGGGCAAGTCGTTTGATTTCTGTAATTTTGGTATCGGTACGCAAGTCAATAGCGTGATTGCCGGCGGCTATCGATTTCGCCATATCACGCAAATTGGCTATCGGGATTGACAGATGCTGCCCAAAAAACAAAACCAGTAACAGACTGATGAGCATATAACCGGCGGCAAAATACGTACCGCGGTAATAAGCCAGCTCGATTAAATCGATCGTTGGCTGTTCATCGTAACCCAATTGCAGTATGCCTAATGGTTTGCTGGCCAAATCATCAATAACAGGCACAGCGATATAGTAAACAGCATCATCATGCTGCCCAAAGAATAAATCCTCGGTAAAGCTTAATTCCGGCGGGATAAATTCAACTGTTGGAAAAATTGCCTCATTGCGTTCATTAATAAAAGCAGCATAAATAACGCCGCTATTCAGTAACGCTTCATCCAGATGTGAAACAATTTCAGATTCAGGCTCGTTTTTGTTGAAATCTTCTTTGACGATCAATGCATGAAGATTCGCTTCATTTCGCACACGATCAACAAATTTTCCTTGAAATGCATGTTCAAAAATAGACAGAAAACCAAAAAACAAAATGGGCACCAGCAGAAGATGTATCAAAAACACACCCATTACCATACGGCCGGTAAAGCTGTACCAGAGTTTTTTTACTTGACGGAATCTGAGCATAAAATTCTCCATGATTTCAGTCCAGTGGCATCATCTGACCACATTTTCAGACGATCCAGCACAGTAGCATTCTTAGTAAGCAAATACACACCCAGAAACCGCAACCGCATAGCGTTGACGGCAAAAAAACATGAAATCTTTGAATATTTCAGCACAAATAAATTGCGGGTTTGCGCCCTGGCGATAATCAAAGTCATCCACGGTATTAAAGACAAAAAATTTAAAGCGCTTTTGATTCTCATTTCACGGCCACTATCGATCAGCACACTACACATAACATTTTTATCGCTTTCATTTTAACCACTTACATTTGTTTCAATCTTACAAAAACAAACATCTTTTATAGCTAATCAAAGCAAATCGTTCACACCGGATTTATAAAAAGGAAAATAACAAACTGCCAGGAATGGCAATGAATGGATAAAATTCGCGGCTGAATTTTGCGGTCAAAAAATCAGGATGAACGGAATACCACCGAATTTATAGTGTGCGGTCTAGCCCAATGGGATGGATTGGTTAAATGGCCGGTTCTTCCCAGAAAAACACCTGTTGAGAACAATGACTACAGCGGCGAAACAAATCCGACACAAAAACGAAGGTGTTTTACGGCAAAAACCTGCGGTTTCTTAGACTTGGGGCATGATTATTATTGTCCAGTATTTAGGAATGAATGGACACAATAAATCTTATTCCATTTCCACAAAATTCTCATAGCTTTTCATCAATTCCGGCATGGCCTGTTGTGCTGCGTTGTAACCGATTTCAAAAAGTTGTTCGCCACGCGTAAAATCAGAGAAAGGGTACGTTGAAGTATCGGGTGTAATTAGGAAATCGCTTTCCGACATATGCATTTTGGCAAGCTCATGTGAACTGACTTCAAGCACACGGTTAAGGGTTGAAAAATACCCGACATGCTTCATTTCTGTCTCAGGCGTTTGGGCTGTATTTTTCCCAAATGTTGGATGTAATTTTGTGCCAACATCGACAGCTACAATGAAGTCAGCCCGCTGTTTTCTTAACACGGAACTGGGAACGTTTATAAGCACACCGCCATCAACCAGCGCAAGACCATCGCGCCAGATGGGTTTTCCAAATACCGGATAGTTGATGCTTTCAAGTACACAGCCGACCGCTTCGCCGTTTGATCGTATAATCGCTTGCCCACTGATCAAATCCACCGAAATCGTATGCACGGGTAACAACAACTGTTCGAGTTTGAGATCTTTCAGATATTTGCGAAACCTGTGTTCAATCAATCCGAAACGAAACAACGTCCATAGGTAAAAATTACTGGCTTTGGGAATCAGTTTCATGACACGTGGCGGCCTCATTTCATTATTAAACAAATTGAGCAAATGTTTTGGGTTAAAACCGGCGCCAAGCCCCACGGCAATGATAGCGCCTGCGCTGGTTCCCGCAACGCGGTCAAAATAAAGCCCATTCTCCTCGAATGCTGAAATAACACCAATATGCGCCAGGCCGTGTGCACCCCCGCCGCCTAATGCCAGGCCCAGATGGATATCTCTGGCGATATGATACAAGCGCGTAAGATCCGCAGAACGCACCTCATTGCTATATGCACTATAAATACAGCGTATCGCCTCGAGATTTGTTGGAATTGAATACAGCGTATTTTCGGCCAGTTTGTAGGTTTTCTGTTGAACCCAGACAATCTGCACGCGGTTCTTAAGCTCTGATTGCTGCTCGAGCAATGTTTCTAATTGATCAGTAAGGGATTCCTTTACCGGTAAATTTTGTTCTATAAACCACCAGATACGCTCACATTGCAGCAGCAATTCAGAAATAGCACGGTTGCCGTAAACATCAACAAATACATGATCACAACGCTGGGTTGCTGCCGCGAGTTCCAGTAAAAATTTTGAATAATCAGATTCCGGGTTTAACGCATGGATTGGAAAAATATTTTTATGGGCTGTTAATTCCCAGAATGAAAGCCGGTCTGTAAAAATTTCGACCTTTTTGTTTTTACCCGCAAAATAACGCACAATGGACGGCGCAATCAATGCCGTCAATTCAGTGGTGCGCACCAATCCGATAATACCGATTTTATGACGAATAATTTTACGCGTTTGCGCACCCAACAACCATTTTCCGATGCTGCGGCTGAGTTTAATCGAAAATTCGGGTAAGCTGCGGGTAAACCGATAAAAATCCCGCTTGGAAATTTCCAGCACTGTAGTGTCAATGATTGCCGTTGCCGTTGCGGCGCGGCGGCCGCCTATCAGCAAAGACAACTCGCCAAAATGTTCTCCTTGCCGCAAAATGTTGACGACTTGTTCATTACCGTCCTCACGCAGTATGCTCAACCGGACACGCCCGTACAAAATGAAGAACATGCTTTTTCCAATTTCGCCCTGTTGAAACAGTTTTTCGCCGCTTTTGAACGTTCGGCGCGTTGCTGCATCAATAATTTTTTGCGAATCTTCGTAGCTGAGTTCACCGAGATCAATCGGTAAGGTTCGATTGCTGACTATCTGATCATTCACGGCAAAGTCCTCGCACACTGGTTCTTGGTATTCTTCCAGTAATTGATAGGATGATCAAGTTATCACATAAATTACTGAACAATTATCATAATTCAATAAATTTGGCGAAAAAATGTCATGATTACAAAAAAACGGCAAATTTCTACAACCAATCAAACGTTGCGCATTCGAAATTGTGACAGTTAAACAGCTTTAAAAAACAAGAGGTGTGCTTTATGAACAACTATATAACGCTTGCAGTCTTGTTCTGGGGACTCGCTATCAGCAGCAGCGCAGCTGAAAACGCACCCCGTTTTGAAAACGGCATTCTCAGCATTCCGCGAGTCGACACCCCGGAACAGCCAGGGCAATATGAAAATGCCCGGTTCAGTCTGGCACCCGACGGCCGCTGGGATTTATTGCATGCTGAGGCAGGCCGGCAGGCGTTCATCGATGAAATCGAAATCCAGATACTGGAAAGTTTTCCGGTACAGGTTCATGTAAGCGTTTCAGGCAACCTCCCCACCCCATGCCACCAGCTTGGACCCATTCATCAACGTTTTGCCGATAATCGTTTTGAGATTGCGGTCCATGTGACACCACTGCAAACATTTGCGCCGTGCATACAAGTTCTTGAACCATTCCAGACCACAATACCGCTGGATGTGTATGGGTTACCGAAAGGCAGTTACGAAGTCATCGTCAATGACAAATCGGCCAGTTTTGAGCTTAATGTCGATAATCGGTAACTTCAGGAAATACAATCTTCTTTGAGTAGCAAATCTCTTTGGAGTGTCATCACATGTTATGTACATTTTTGCGCACGCAGATTTTTGATAAATATTTGTGTAAAGTGCGTAGGGCGTAGCCGTAGCTATGTTCACAACACACAAAGAAGTCTCGTAATAAGCTTCCTGAGCGCCAATGCAATTGAGGAATCAAAATAGCCAGACCGTTAACAGACTAATTGGGCTACGAACACGCAAGACTTATTTGTTAGCAGTCGATTGCGCCTCAAGACGCTCCGCCAGCCATATTTTAATAATTGCCTGACGCGTAACGCCTAAACGGCCTGCCACTTTATCCAAAGATTCAATCACCCAAGTCGGAAAATCGACATTAACTCTCCTGTGCTTTTGAAGCGGCCGCCGCGCTTTTGAAAGATCAAGTGCGCCGGTAATATTATTATCACTATCAAAATCAGCATCAAACTTCTTGGCTTTCATATATTACTACCTCTTCAGCTCGAGAGCGACGAACAGAAATGGTCCGTATGCTATCGCCTCTCGGTGTAACAATAGCTGACCGGTGTTTTCCTTTGATAAGGCCAATGACAAGAAATCTAACTTCAGTCGTTCTCGCCGGAATTGAAGTCTCATGAATTGAAAGGAAAGCTGCCGGATAATTCAATTCTTAACTGCCTGGCCGTTGTCAATATCGCTTGAAATTGATCGTTATATGTCGCAATGAAAGACCCTGGCTTTCCTGCTAACAAGCGCGACATCAGGAACGCCCTTGTTGAGCCGCCTGGTTAGCCATTATTTTCTTGAGCTCCTCGATACCCAACACGTTTTGTGCGCGGTGCAGCATTGCGTGACAATTGGGACACACCGGGCGCAAATCATTAACTGGGTCAAGCTCATATTCTGTATCAATTAATGATAATGGCTTCAAATGATGAACATGAATGAAGTCTTTCCCTATTTCGCCGTAAATCTCTTCAAAGGAAAGCTCACAAACTGCACACTTGCAGCCGTGTTGTTTTATACAAGCTTTACGAACACGCGCATTCCTTTCAAAAGCATTTACCCTTATTTGTTTTCTTGCACCTTCAATATATTTCTTTCCTGGTTCCAATTCGTCAGGATATAGTCGCTCTATATTCTTGTGGCGCTTGAGGGCCTCTTTTCCATATTCACCTAGACGTTCTGAGGCCGTTTTTAATTCATCGAGAGTAAAAAGTGTTTTATACTTCTCCTGAAGTATAATTGCCTCAACTGTTAAATCAGGACGCCCTGCATCAAGTAACGCATCGAGGCCGGCCCTTTGACCAGCAGTACGCGGTTTGAGCATTCTTTTAACAGTAGCAACGCCGCCATTACGGCGCACAGACTGCAAGAATCTTTTTCCCCAATACCCAACCTCTTCTCCGGCTTTTCTATAACCTTCTTCGATTAATTCGTCTGTTAGTTCAGTTTCAAGAGTCATGTTTATTAACCTAAATGCCCAGCTAAAATTAGACGTCCAAAATGACGCAATAGATTATGTCAAAAATAAAACCCAATACCTCAAATTGCATGCTATCTCCTTCATTTTTTTGATAATACACTGATTCAGCATTCATTTTAACAAACCAGGTTTGATCCACGAATAAATTAAAAACCGCAACGGCACCCTCCAATAACTCGGTAATACAGCGAAAGATTTTAAGTACATTGCATTCAGGTTTATAATTTCCCAAAAAAATCAAAACATCAAGGATTGAGGTATTCCCTCAAAGTGATTTATCTACGTTACTTATAGGCAAAATGAATATTGTGCTGAGAAATTACAGTCTTGCCGGTTTTTTAATCGGATTTTATTGTTTTGCAGTCATGGCCAGTCCGTCACACGCTACGACTACGGATTGCTCAGAGCAAACGGCACCGGCTGCTTTTTTTGTCGACAACGGCCTGCTTTGCCTGCAAAAAATAACGATAGCAGAACAGCCGGGAACGGCCTTTTACATGGCCTCACTGGAATGGTCAGGCCCTGGCAATTCGAATCAGTTCAGGCTGTTAGACACCATGCTGGACAATTTATCCGATCAGCACAGTCCGGTTTTTTCCATTGCCAATGGTTCCCTGGTCATACCCAAAGTCGATATTCCCCTGACATTCGGCACGGAACGCTATGTTGCCAATCTGGTTCTTGTAGAAAATGATGATCAAACCGTATTTGAGCTGGCATCGATAGCACGCTACATCAATCCCGACTTTATTCCCAATGTCAACTGGAAGCCTTACGGCATGCTGGACCGGGATGAACGGCATGCGGTCGACCTGCTGGGCCGGTCGCTGCCTTATGCCAAACTGGCCGACGCGGTGTATGATTTTGACAACACCGTTGTTGATCAATGGGTTCTGGTTGACAAAAAAGATAAAAATTCCGGCATGCAGGCCGCAGTCTACTACAACCAGGAAACCGATGAAGTCGTGCTCGCCTTTCGGGGGACAGAGAGCTGCGACTTCCCATGTTCATTCAGTGAAACAGCAGAATTTTTGCTGGATTCGGCTGCTGACGCCTTGCTCACATTCGGGTTTGTTGACACACAGTTTGAGGACGCCATGGATTATGCTCAGGATGTTCTCAATCGCGTACAGGGACGGAAAATCATTGTTACTGGCCACTCACTCGGCGGCGGACTGGCCCAGGCGGTGGGTGCCTCATTTGGACTGGAAACTTTCGCGTTTAATTCCGCGCCGGTTCCAGATGATTTTTTTAAGGACTTTCCGCCCACTTTACCACCCGAAGAACTGAGAGAAATCATTTATGTGCTGGGCGATATTCACGATCCGGTTTCCAACACCGATGAAACCGGAAAGTTCTATCAAAATGCCGACCATGTTTCTCCGATGATTCAGTTTGATTTTGACCTGAAAGAAGTCCTCCCATCGGAGCTCAAGAAACTGGATGAGCTCCGGTTCAACCGTCATAGTATGACCAGGCTGGTTGATAATGCATCCGCCCTGTTAACTATTTATCAGGATGGGTGGTAATCGATGGATATGAAGGCCGAGCAAACATTTGACGGTTGATCAATTACTGATAATCGGCATACTGCTTGCCACCGCAGTTTTGTTTTTATGGGACCGCTGGCGCCATGATCTGGTTGCCATTGGCGCCCTGCTCGTCTGTGTAGTCAGCGGCCTGGTCAACTACTCGGATGCCTTTACCGGCTTTAGTCACCCGGCCGTGATCACCGTTGCCTGTGTTTTGATCCTGAGTGCCGGGTTACAAAACACGGGCGCTGTAGACTGGCTAACAAAAACGCTGCTGCCGGTAACCGCTGGCCCGACGTTGTCTATCTTTTCATTGACCTGTCTGGCGGCAATTCTTTCCGGCTTCATGAACAATGTTGGCGCACTGGCGATTTTGATTCCGGTAGCACTGCAAATGGCAGCGCGCCTGAAAATGCCGCCCGGACAAATTTTGATGCCGCTGGCGTTTGGTTCCATTCTGGGAGGAATGACAACGCTCATTGGCACACCGCCCAATCTGATTGTTTCTGGCATACGTGCGGAAACGACTGAGTTCGGCTATTTTTCCATGTTTGATTTTACGCCCGTTGGGCTTGCTGTTGCGATAACGGGTATTTTGTTTATTTCCCTGCTGGGCTGGCGCCTTGTTCCCGTGCGTCAGCAGACAAGCCAGGAATCTTTTGATCTCAGCGCTTATCTTACTGAAGCGCGCGTTACCGAGGACAGCAAAGCCGCAGGCATGCGGCTATATGAGTTAGAAACCGCGCTGGGGGAAGCCGACGCCCAGATTGTCGGTCTGGTGCGCAATGATGTTCGCGTTGCACCCGCCAGCTTGAGCCGGAGAATCTACTCCAACGATATTCTAATCATCGAAGCGGAAGCAGAGCCGCTGGCCAATGTCTTATCCAGCCTGGGATTGGTTTTAGAAGCAGCAAAAAAAAACGATTCGGAGGAACCCTCTAAGAAGTCAGAAACCGGAAAGCTGCGTGACACTGAGAAAGCAAACAAAAACCCCGATGCAGTAACCCAGGAAAACAAAACAGAAAAACAAACAGCTGCAAGTGAAATTATCCTGGCAGAGTATGTCGTACTCCCTGCTTCACTCTTGGTGAATCGAACGCCCAAGGCGATTGAGCTGCGAACACGCTTCGGCGTAAATCTGCTGGCTCTTTCACGCACCGGGCGGCGCACTATGGCACGATTGCGCACCATTCAATTCAAGGCCGGCGATGTGTTAATGCTGCAGGGCTCGCCTGAAGCCATCGCTGAATTTGCCGAAAACACCGGATGCGTACCGCTGGCGGAAAGAGCGCTGCGCATACCCGACAAACGAAAGGCTTTGCTGGGCGGTCTCATCATGCTGCTCGCTATCAGCGTCATTGTTTTGGGCCTGCTGCCGCCCGCCATTGCTTTCATGTGCAGCGTACTGGCGGTTACGGCACTACAGATAATACCGTTACGCTCGGTGTATCAGGTGATAGACTGGCCGGTCATTGTTTTACTGGCAGCCTTGATTCCCGTTGCCGGCGCGATGCAAAATACCGGCGCTGCCGATCTGATTGCACGCGGATTACTCGACACGCTGGCACAGGGACATGCAATAATCGCGCTAGGTCTGATCCTGATCGTCACCATGACATTATCGGATTTGATGAATAATGCAGCGACAGCAGCAATTATGTGCCCGATTGCGCTTGGCGCCGCCAGCCAGCTGAACGTCAATCCGGATGCCTTCCTCATGGCGGTGGCAGTCGGCGCTTCGTGCGCTTTTCTGACACCGATCGGTCACCAAAACAATACGCTGATACTCGGACCTGGCGGTTTCCGGTTCGGCGATTACTGGCGGCTGGGATTGCCACTGGAAATTCTGGTGATCACGGTCAGTATTCCCACGCTCATTTTAGTTTGGCCATTATAATAATGGACGCCTCTAGAAATTCAAGGTTTTAAACAAAACGAGGCGCGAGCAAAAAATGTTGATGCAGCATATGATTGATATGTAAGGAAACATTTTTTGCGAGTAACGAAGTGTTGTGACAAAATCTGGATTTTTAAAGACACCCAACAGTTTGTTGAAAAACACAGATTGAATCTTCCCCAGATTAGACAATAAAAAGAAAAAACACACCGCAAATTCTAGGAATTTAAATGGTTTCATTTAATCGAATGATCACCTTCTGGGTATTATCGCTGGGCTGGCTGATATTTGCGTATCATGGCGGCAGTATGATTCCCGATCAACAGCTATGGTTTGCGTTACTCGTAACCATTGTATTCGGAATGCCATTGTATATGGCAGCAACCTATTCGATAACCATCCAGAGAATTCACCGCGCCAATCAATTCCGCAATCTCGGCATCCTGTACTGGTTATTGAATAAACGGATTTTACCCTATCTCGGGTGGGCACTCTGGTCGGTCACGTTTACTTTTGTGCTGGTGTTTTACCTTGGCGTAACCCAAAAGATCGAATGGATTGTTTTTCTTCTGACCGTTCCGGTATTTTCCTGCTTTCATGTCATTTTTGCACCGATCGCGGAACGGGAATTCAAACCCTATATTGCGTTACACAAATCCCTGATCTGGACACGCTGGTCGACAGCCCTAGCCATGGCCGCATTTTACGTTCTCTATGTAAAACTGGCGAGCGGATACCAGCCCTATGCCTCCCTGGCCGAAGCGATTCAAGCAAGAAGTCTTGGAACCGACGGCGCAAGCAACAGTGTTTTGATATTGGAAACAGCCCGCTTTCTGGGTTTTATCGAAGGACTAAAGGCCTATGTACTGGGTAACTTGCATTCACTGAATGATATTATTTTTCTGATCTTCGTTTTTCTGGGCGGAGCCGTGCTTTTTTATAACCTTGCGCTCGCCATTTCCAGTTTTATGGTGCCATTGTCCGAATACCGCCGTGTACTCACGCCACTCCAGGATGTTGAGGTACCGGCACGCATTCAGCCACGTTCACTGGCAATTGCATCCGCGTTGATTACTTTTTTCATGCTGTTTATCTTTGTGCCGTCAACCGTCTATATGGATGCGTGGCTACGCTCAACACCACGCGTTGTTGAACACCTGCAGGAAACCCAGGTTGCTGTTGTCGAAAAAATCGAAGCTCTGGAGAAGATCGGCGATGATTACTATAAACCAGGGACTATTGAACAAACCCGGCAAGCCTATCTCGAAATCGTCCACGAACTTGAAAAATCGGTTCATGATCTCAGAAAAACCACGGATCAAAGCTTCTTGTTGATGGCCCAGAACGTGGATGATTACCTTGACTGGTATTATAGCCTGCCCGGAGAATACGAGCGTATTGTCGCGCTGGCAACCGGAAAACTGGAAAACTGGATGATTGAAAAACTGGAAGCCTATCTGATGAAGGGCAATGCGTTTGGGCCGGTACAGCAATCCATCGAAGATGCCTTGCGTAAAAATGACGCACTGCGCGCTGATTATCTGGAAAAAATCAATCAAATACTGACCGAAAATCAGATTGAACCCACGACACAGCGACCTGAAATTATTCAACATTCACCGCTGGACGCCATCAAAGAACCCCCGAGCAACAGCGTGATCATCAATCTGGAGAACCGCCTGCTGATTTCGGGCGGCGTCGGTGCGGCAGGCGCAATTACCGGTGCCATCGCAGGGAAAGTAACTGCGAAAGTCATCGCTAAAGGCGCAATAAGCTTGGGTGCCAAAGCCCTGGTCAAAGTCGCCGCCGGAAAAGCTGCCAGCGTGCTTGGCGGTGCCGCCGCGGGTGCTGCTAGCGGTGCCGCACTCGGTTCTGTTGTTCCGGGCATTGGCACCGCAATCGGCGCCGCCCTTGGCGGTATTATCGGCGGCATCTCCGTCGGGCTCGGGGTTGAACACCTGTTGCTGAAACTCGAGGAACACTACTCCCGCGAAGAATTTAAACAGCAGATTCTCGAAGCAATTGATGAAGCCCGACTGGAATTTAAGGAATCGCTGGAACTAAATGAACACCAAGAGGATAAATAGTATTTTTCTCATCAATTTTGGAAAGACTATCGATTTCGGCGCACTTATGCACTGACTATCACCTTGCTATCCCCTTATTAATAGATTATGCAAATAATAAAAAAATACTATTCCAACATAATGAAACTTTTATACCGCCTGTTTCAGGCCGGCATATCGCACAGGGAATGCCAGAATTTTCCGCCAAGCGGAGATTGTCCTGAAAACAGGTTCTTCAAGATCCTGAAAAATCGGCCAGCAAAACGCATTCTTGAAATTGGGTCCCGGCGTATTGTCGGTCAAGTCGATAAGAATAGATTCGGCCCCGGATTGGTATATGTCGGTTTTGATATTATGGAAGGTCCCAATGTCGATGTTGTAGGGGATACCCACAGGCTTTCTGAAATTTTTCAGCCAAATTCCTTCGACGGCATTGTTTCCTATGCTGTTTGGGAGCATATTGCCATGCCCTGGAAAGTGGCTTTGGAAATCAATCGCGTACTCAAACCAGGCGGTATTGCATACATCGCCACCCATCACACTTTTCCGGTTCATGAATTGCCCTGGGATTTCTGGCGTTTCGGTCACGATGCATTGGCAACAACTTTTGGACCGACACAAGGGTTCCGGGTTCTGGACCGAACCCTGCGATGGTCAGCGCAGCTCTTCCACCTGTATCGATTCAAGCGATTCAAGCCTGAAGCGCGCCACTTTTTGTTTACCGACTTGCTAGTGGAAAAAGTTTCCGATTATGACCCAAAAAAGATTTATTGGAACCTCGATTATCGGGATACGCTTCCTAAGCAACACGCTTATCCAGTGGGTACCTATCAATTGCCTGATGAGAAAAAGGAATATGGCGCAACCCAACAGATTACACGACTTCAAGTCGTCGACGAAAACAAGTTCTTGCGGAAACTGGCGCATTATGAATGTGACGACAGACAACCCGTCGCTTGATTCTCCATCACGCAAATTCTGATATTAATCCATTGCTGACAAACCTGCCCTCAACCTGGTGTTGGCAGACAGAAGCATTTAAGGAATATCCTGATCATTTGACCGCCAGAAACAGTGTAAAAAAATTCGGCAACAAAGCATTCGATATCGTGCTGTCAATCGATGTATTAAGTCATGTCGAACATCCCTGGATTCTCGCACTGGATATAGCCGCAACCGTACGAGTGGGCGGACTGCTGTATGCCAGAGAGTTGTCTTCAGAAGGTTTTCAGGAAAGCCAGCCGGATTATTGGCGATTCACCAATGAAGCGCTCAGAATTGTATATCATCAAGCGAGTGGGCTGGTGTATGAAGATGGTGGATTCGCCGGACAACTTGCGTTGATTCCGGATAACGCTGCCAAATCAAATCCGCAGTTAACATACGACAACATCTTTCAATTCGCGTTGGCCATCTTCAAAAAACGAAACCACGGCAGCAATCTACCCGTTCGATGGTCACAACAAGACAGCTAGCCATAATTTTGAGAAATTCGAGAAATGCCAGCACAATTAATCCATGACTAAATAGCTTTCCCAAAAATCTCTATCCGGTAAGCTGATCAATCATATTTTCAGATGGAATAACGCACATTAAATTAATATCCGGTCAATTCAATTTTTCAACCGAATACCAGGTGTACAACAAAAAAATAAAAAATAATGCCCATTATAATCACGCAAATGGCGGCTATAGCAGCGATGCCAACAAAATATGACAACAGCAGCCTCACTAAAACCGGTTTTTTTCTCGTTGAAATATATGTATAGATGGCGATACTCAGGATTATTAAAATCAATAACCAATAATTGCTCAGTATCCATTCTTTGATTAAACAAGCCGCTTGCAGATAAGCGACTTCATTTTTACACACTTTGACTCCCCAATCATTTTATCCCTGGAAACTTTCGTTCCTCCCTTTTTCTGATATCACGCGAAAAAAGCAAGATACACGGTCCGTACTGTATTGCACGAAAAAACGATTCGTAACAAATCGAAAATCGAAAGCAGTCATTAAAACTTGCAGGCATACAGTCACTGCGTTTTTCAGGAATAACTGACATCAATCCACCCCGCCCTTGCCCGCGAAGCGCTCCATATACCCTTTTATGATGGCTTTGCTGGTGACATTATGCGCTTTATTGAGCACGATGTAGTTGATCATGCCATGCAATGCAAGCGCAATCAGCAGGCCTTCAAAAATACCGAGCTTATACACCAGTAACGCACAGATGGTTGCCAGCATCAGTTCATAACGCCCATGATGCGCCACGTGAAACAGGCCGGCAATCATTTTCCAGCCGGTAAATATCATCACCGCAGCCAGTGAGAATTTCGGCATATATTCCAGATAATCCGTATTCAGGACAAAAAACAGGATAACGCAACCAATAATGAGAACAGAGAATTTCGTATACGCCCCTGCCAGCTTGTTAGTGGTGCTTTTGGCGACCCCGTCGAGATTGGTCATGCCGTTAAAAAAACTTGCGCCCATATTGGCTATCCAGATCGCCAGCAAACTGTTATTCGTGTTGCACCTACGTTTCAATGGATCGATTTTCTCAATCGCCGCGTTACTCATCACCTGTTCAATCACATCAATGATTGCAAGCATGGCGGCAAATCCGATCACATACACCCAGGTCATTGCACTATCAAATTTAGGCAACGGCAAGGACACCGTCAACGGAACATCATCGACGTGCAGCATTGGCATAGTCACAAAATACGCGACAATGACGCCGGCCGTAATCAATACGAAATAGGGAATCGCGGGTTGTGTGCTCTGAAATTTGGAAAACAAATAAAGAAAAACGCCAAAACCGGTCAACGAAATCAGAACCATTTGAATCCGGGCCGCATTCCAGAAAACTTCCGTTTCCATCGCTTCAGGAATTTCATAGGTCATCGCAAAAAAATTAATGGCGATTTTAAGCCCCACACCCGCCAACAAACCTTCCACCAGATAGCTTGGCACCGCGATCAGAATATATTTCTGCAGGTTAAATTTCCAGATGACAGCCTGCATCGAAGCGGTCAAAAAAATAACAAACGCCATATTCTCCATGCCAAAACTGGCCACACCCAGGGCCAGAACAGGTGCAAGACCCGCCGCCACACCTGGCGCACCAATGTAATTACCGGGTCGTATCCATGCATTCATCCATCCTACAAAACAGGCGAAGACAACCGTTGCCAATGCAACCTTGATAGGGTAATCCGACATCATGGCAATACCGACGGAAAGCGGAATTGCCATTGCACCGGTAATTATTCCAGCCTGAACATCACGCGCGACGTACTTTACCTGGAATGCTGCAGAACCCGTGACATCCGAAAAAACATGTTCTATATGTTTGTGGCTTTTTTCCCCGGGTGAGGACTGTGTCTTGTTAGAATCTTGCGTGCCCATTTCCTGGAAATCCCCCATTCGTTAAGAAGAAACAATACCCTTTCCAACTGACGGTTGTAATTCAACATAAACAAAGACCAAACCCCAGTGAAAATTGGCCGAAGAAATGATATTCACTGTCCATAAAAGCCTGTTCCTAGCCCATTTAAACCATATTTGCAACCGGAAAAGAATTTAAAAAATCTATTGAGCCCAAATGATAATTACTGTCTATTCCATAAAACGCAGAGATGTTTTGATCTAAGGCAAATATTCTTGATTTTTTGGTAGTGTCTCAGTTTGAAATTTCGCCTGTGTTAGCAACAAATAGAATTGCCCGGTTTTAATTAAAAACGCAGTGATCTCGTGTTGAAGTTTATTGCGAAATTCAGGGGACACATTACTTTTCTCTTGAAAATAATGTCTTGTGTTCCCTGAACTGCATGAACTTGTCCGCCACGTTGGGCTCTCAAGAATAACCCCATATTTCGTTTGCCTGGTCCCAGGTTGACGTATTCTTCGAAATACCGTTCCGGTAATCAATACCTTGCTCGTCTCGCATCAGATTTATACCAGAATCGATGGAAACACCGGATACGGTTTAGCGCATTTTTAGGAGTTGCGGCGTTTCATGTCTGCATGAGTTCAAAGAATAACAAATTATTCAATCCTGAAAAGATAAGTGATGCGCCACCTGAATTCTAAATATTCCAGAAAGTGTCGACGTGAGAATTATCACATATAAATATGAACACTTTGAATAAAGTGATGACATGGACTGGCAAGGATTTACCAAGTCATCTTTTGCCAGAAATCTTAGACACCATAAGTAAAAAGGAGTCATATTATGAAAACAGTGATTATCAAATTTACACTGATGTTGCTAGCGACGTTATGGATACAGAACGCCATGGCAGGACCATCTTTTTATAGCGCAATTGTCACGGCCGAGAAAGCAGGTGTTGTGCAACATACGAATGTTAGCGCGCCGACATATTACGCCTGCGAAATCCAGAAAGCTGATGTAATCAATAATTTTATAGCTTCAGGGTTTACCATTCTCAATGCATCGAACTGTGTCTCGCTACATGTCCGGATACCCGAATTAATTATGCCGGAATGGCATCCTCGCTGGCCGATTCCACCGGTTTGTTTGAGTTGCCCGCCATGGGATTTGGGCATTCTTGAAGTACTGGACCCTTACCTGGCCAAACAGGTCAATGGATTGATGCAAGAATATCAGATCCATGAGTATCGAAAAGAATTGCAAAGCTTGCAAGAGCGATATGATCTCAAAGGCTTCGATAACGCTTTGCAGAAACTGGACGCACAGCAAGAACAATTCAGATAATTGTACGTATAAACACTGAAATTAATAAGGCTGGACAAGTTCCAGTCTTATTAATGTCAACAACTCCGGTTTTTGACACATAAATTGTCCGCTTTTAATCAAAACGCAGTGAACTCCCATCGAAGTTCATTGCAAAATTCAAGGGACACTTTATTTATCTCTTGATAATAATGTCGTGTGTTCCCCGAACTGCATAACTTGCTCGCCAAGTTGACGGTTTCTTCGAAATACCGTTTCAGGCAATCAATGCCCTGCTTATCGTGCATCAGGCATATTTCAGAGAAGGCAGAGGCACAATAAATATTGCACTTGGAACTTGAATTGACCCTGCAAATGCCTTTTTAGTTACGAAAAACATCAATAAACACCCCGTCTTTTTAGGGCGTCAACATTCATTTAATTGAATTTAGGAGAAGTCAGATGCGAAACTACTCATTCATCAAATTATTAATGATTGGTTTTTGCTATTTTTTTATAGCATCCTATTCACAAGCTGCGATCATAACAATTAACGGAGGGAAAGTAGAATACTGGCGCAATCATGCCATTGGCACGCCCAGCAATGACTTTGATCGCGCCGTTGTCGTCATCCATGGCAGCGACCTTGATGCGGAAATTAATTATAACCAAATCAGCAATGCCGCTGAAGCCGAGGGCATGTTAGATAACACGCTGATCGTAGCACCAAAATTACCAGAATCCCAACAGAGTGATGCCGACATGCTGTATTGGGAAGATGGAGGGGGTGGTTGGCGAGGAGGCTACAATTCTGTGAATGGCGCAGAGGTATCTTCGTTCTCGGTAATTGATGTAATTTTGCAGCAAATTAACGATAATTTTCCCAACATTAAAATGGTTACTGTCGTTGGGCATTCAGCAGGCGGTCAGTTCGTGCAACGCTATGCCGCAATAAATGTAAAAGAACAAACCTTGCGCGCAGACTTGAAAGTAAAATATGTCGTCGCCAATCCAAGTACTTATATGTATCTTTCTACTGACCGCCCTGAACCGGTCGGCAATAGTTGCGAGAGTATTTTTGAAACGGATTATTATAACCGTTATTTTTATGGGCTTTGGGGAGTGCATCTTCTTCCTTACACAAATTCGTCAAATGGATATCCTAATCAAGATTGGTCGCAACTCACCACACAAATCATTGATCAGTTAACTTCCCGTGAGGTCTACATTATGCTGGGCACTGCGGACACTTCTGCCAATGGCGGACTCGTTACTTCATGTCAAGCCAATGCACAAGGCCCGAATCGATATGAACGCGGCCTGAATTATTATGCGCATATCAAGGACCATTACCCCAACGCCAATCATGAAAAGGTCGAAATAGCTAACGTAGCGCATAAGTACGACGTCATGTATAACTCTCGAAAAGGACGCGAAGTAATCCTTTACGCCAGGAATGACAATGACTGGCAAAACTTGGGCGGGATTATAGAGGAGCAGCCAGAGTGTGTATCATGGGGGCCGGATCGTATCGATTGCTTTGCGCGTGGCGGCAACAATAATCTATATCATAAGTGGTGGAATGGCTCGGACTGGCATGGCTGGCAAAATCTCAATGTTGAGACAAGAAGTCAGGCCAGTTGTCTTTCAAGGATGCCGGATACCATCGACTGCTTTGTTCGCGGAGATAATAATCGTATGTACAAAGTATCCTGGGATGGCTCGATGTGGGATGTTTTGGATTTAGGTGGCGTCATCCAGGATCAGCCTGAATGTGTTTCTTGGGGAGTCAATCGCATCGACTGCTTCGCGCGCGGTGGCAATGATCGTATGTACCACAAGTATTGGGACGGTGCGAGTTGGCATGGGTGGGATGATCTAGGCGGAGTGATCAAGGAACAGCCCTCCTGCGTTTCCTGGGGACCCAACCGTATAGATTGTTTTGCACGCGGCGGTGCAAATCGTATGTACCATAAATGGTGGAGCGGTTCAAACTGGCATGGATGGGAAAATCTCGGAGGAATTCTTAAAGACCGGCCAGAATGTGTCAGCTGGGGACCGAATCGTATTGATTGTTTTGTTCGAAGTAGCAGTAATACCATGCGCCATAAATCGTGGAATGGCTCTAGTTGGCTGATATGGCGATCTCGGGGTGGCAGCATCAAAGGTCAACCTGCATGTGTTTCCTGGGGATCGAATCGCATCGACTGCTTTGCTCGAGGCGATGAAGATCGCATGTATCACAAGTGGTGGAATGGAAACAGTTGGGGTGGCTGGGAAAACCTGGGTGGATTGGTCAAAGGCAAACCCAACTGCGTCTCATGGGAACCTCATCGTCTAGACTGCTTTGCCCGCGGTAATGGTGACAATATGTACCATACCTTCTGGAACGACATACAATGGAATCCCTGATTCTACTGAGTCAGATTCAAATGAACCCAAAAGCCAGATAACAAGGATTGGGCCGGGGTGACGGGACAAATCAGACTGAATCCGGTCATATTCAAGTGACCGGTTAATTGCCTCGTCTCCGAGGGTGTTCAAAATTCTGTGTCAGTTTGCAAATCACCTAACGCGCTTCGCTTGTTGACCACTGAAACCGGTGACCGATCGACACAATTCGTGTCGATGCGCTAACCAGTTTCAGCGGTGACATAAAAATCTGTATTGAATTCATAAATCCAGCTCCGCATCCAAACGGCCTTCAAAATATATCGCAAGCTGGGATAATGTCAAATTCCAGTTTAGGATTGGCATCGTCCATTTTTTGCTGGCGTTTTTGATGCCAACATACAATAATTTCAACAAACTGTTTTCATTAGGAAATCCACCTTTGGTTTTTGTCAGTTTGCGAAATTGGCGATGTACGGCCTCAATGGTGTTGGTTGTATAAATCACACGGCGTATCGGTTCAGGATATTTGAAGTATACCGATAAATTTTCCCATTTGTTGCGCCAGGACTGGATCACGATGGGATACTGTTTTCCCCACTTGGCCTCCAATGCATCAAGCGCATCTTCGGCTGCATCAATGGCTGATGCTTTGTATACCGGCTTCAGATCAGCCATGAACGCTTTTTGATTTTTTGACGCCACATATTTCATTGAATTGCGGATCTGATGAATGATGCACAATTGAACCTCGGTTTCAGGAAATATGCTGTTAATCGCCTCAGGAAAGCCCGTAAGGCCGTCAACGGCGGCAATGAGGATATCCTGTACGCCACGATTATTCAGGTCTGTCAGTACGGAAAGCCAGAATCGGGCGCCTTCGCTTTCCGAAACATACAACCCTAGCACTTCTTTTTTTCCTTCAATGTTTAAGCCGAGTACGGTATAGACTGCCTTGCTGGCATACCGGCCGTCGTCTTTTACTTTGTGATGTATGGCATCCAGCCAAACGAACGGATAGTGACTATCCAATGGCCGTTGCTGCCATTCCCTGAGCTCCGGAACTAGCTTATCTGTGACTGCGCTGATCGTCGCCGTTGAAACATCAATGCCATACAGTTCGGCAATATGCCCAGAAATATCCTGATAGCTGGAACCCAACGCAAATAACGATAAAATCTTGCGTTCGATTTCATCGGTAAGATGGGTCTGATGCTTCTTAACCAACTGGGGTTCAAATGTACCGTTGCGGTCTCTGGGTGTTTCCAGTTGAAAATTGCCTGATGCTGATTTTACAGTCTTTGGCGTCGTGCCATTCTTCCGGTTCTGTTCATCCCCGGATTTTATATGCTGTTCAAGTTCCGCCGCCAATGCAGCTTCTGTGAGTTGTTTGATCAGTGGCGTTAATATGCCATCTTTTCCATTCAAATCGCGCCCTGCCTTCAAGGCTTCCAGGGCTTCTTCAAAATCAAATTGCACTGTAGTCTTGTTCATTCGTCACTCCTATAAAATTTAATAGTAAAGGAATGACACAGAATTTCTAATACTCCCTCGTCTCCCGGCAGATTATTTGTATACGGCACTCACTTCATTTGATCCTGATACATCACGTCTTGCAGCGGCGCATCAAATCGGCCGGTTTTTGCGCCGGTATTGACCGGATGTTGTAATGCAAGACCGGTACCCACTGCGTTTGGCACAATTAATTTGTACATTTTGACTATTCAAATTCACTGCTGTCCCGCTAACTGACAAATGAAGAGGCCCGATTCAACCAAAATTGTTACAATAGGATTTACGATAACTTATTGAATAAGATTGGAGAATCAGGCCATGGCACATTGTAATACAATCCTTTCCCAAATTCTAAAATTTGTTTCGAGACATGAATTTGAGTCTTTGGCAAACCACCATCATGCGGGGCGATCTTTTCGTACCGCTACCCGTTGGTCCCAGTTTGTAGTCATGGTGATGGCACAGTTATCTGGCCGTATCAGTTTGCGTGATATCGTAGGGAACGTGAATGCGCAAGCACACCGTCTGTATCATCTTGGCAGCGCAAAGCTAACACGCTCGAACCTTGCGCGCATGAATGAAAACAAGCCCTATAGCTTGTATGAGGCGTTGTTTGGAAAGTTGTTGCGCCATTGTCAACATCTAACGCCAGGCCATCGATTCCGCTTCAAGAACACGCTTTATTCACTGGATGCATCGACCATTGATTTGTGCCTGTCTGTTTTTCCTTGGGCTGATTTTCGAGCTACGAAAGGGGCTATCAAATTGCATGTCGGCCTCAATCACAGCGGTTATTTGCCTGAATTTACCGTAATCACAGAAGGAAAAACGACTGATATTGAAGTTGGGCGCACACTGGCATTTCCAACTGGCAGTATCGTGGCAATGGATAGAGGCTACATGGATTACGCTTGGTTTAACCAGTTGACAAACAAAGGCATATATTTTGTTACCCGCCTTAAATCAAATGCCCGCTATAAAGTGATTGAGCACCACGCTGTACAGAAAAACAAAGGAATAATCAGCGATCAGACGATAATGTTTACCGCTAATAATGCCGTGAAAAAATGTCCGATTCCATTACGCCGCATCGTCTATCGAGATATCGATACCGGCAAGCAATATATTTTTCTGACGAATCATTTCAAACTGGCGGCCAAAACCATTGCCGATGTCTATAAGGCGCGCTGGCAGGTGGAGCTTTTCTTCAAATGGATCAAACAGAACCTTAAAATCAAATCGTTTGTCGGAACCAGCAAAAATGCAGTTATGACTCAAATCTGGATCGCATTATGTGTCTATTTGCTGATCGCGTTTATCAAATTTCAGTCAAAGATTCATATCAGTATGCAACAAATACTACGATTGTTGCAGCTCAATCTTTTTGAAAAACGTGATCTCATGGCTCTTTTGCGAGGCGATCCTCCTGATAGCCGCTTCAAATATGATAACCAACCAACTTTGTTTTGATTGGAAAGTTAACGGGACAGCAGTGATTCAAATTACTTTATTCTTTTTTGTTCGCATCATCACATATGCTTGATAATTGCTTCAGCAATTCTGGCAATGCTGTTTGTACCGTATCCCACACAATGTCCAGATTGATTTCAAAGTAACCATGCGCAATGCGGTTGCGCATGCCGCGCATACTTCGCCAAGGTATTTGCTGATGTGACTCAACAAATTTAGTGTAACTATCCATTATCTTTGTCGCGGCTTCGCCAATGATAACAAGACTCATAATGACTGCTTGCTGTGTTCGCCTGTCAGCAAGGAAATCTTCTTTTTCCAAGCCTTCAACAAAACTACATGCATCAGTAGTAGCCTGTTTTATATGGTTAAGGTAATCAGAAAGTCGATTCATTATTACACAGGTTGCGCTTCGCTCACCACTTGATCACGGAATTTCTGTGGTAGATCACCAGGTGTTAGCAAATCAACATTAACACCCAACAGCTCTTCCAACTCGACCTGCAACTCACCAAGATCAAACAGCGTTGCGCCTGGAAGAGCATCCACCAATAAGTCCAGATCACTATCGTCTTTATCTGTTCCATGGAGTACTGACCCAAACACACGTAGATTTGTCGCACGAAAACGACTCACTATTTTACGAGCAGCATTTCGGTTTAGATTGAGTGCAATTGATGGTCGCATAGGTACGTAAATTGCTCAGGCATACTGAATTAAAAGTGAAATGAGAATAGCAAGCTCTGTTACAAAAATCAAAAAATAATAGTAGATTTGTATTACTATCTCAATGATTTTTAATCAACTTGCAACGATTAGAAACGCATTGAAAGACTTGCAGGACTTCCTCATAAAGTAAAAAGGCAGGTAGGTTTCGATCTTGACATGGTGCAAAACGGCGAAACGCCGGGTTCTGCCAAACAGCTTAAAGGTTTTCCCGGAGTTATGGAGATGATCGAGCGATATAATAAAGGGCACCTCTAAAAATCCATATTTAGTTACAATACTTCGTTGTTCACAAAAATTGTTTCCTTACATATCAATCATATGCTGCGTCAGCATTTTTTGTTCTCGCCTCGTCTTTTTTAAAACTCTGAATTTTTAAAGATACCCTAAAGACACATATCGAGCTGCTTATGTCGCAAATATGGATGAAGTTATTTATGTCTTGCATTGTTTCAAGAAGAAATCAAAGCAAGGCATCAAAATACCAAAAACTGACATTGATTTAATCAAGCAGCGTTTAAAGCCAGTACTCTATCAATCTGATATTGTCAGACACAGCGTTGCCGTAGTGTTATGCAACAAGGCGCAGTACGCAGGAAAGGGTGTTCCCTTTTCAAGTACTGCAACGCGGTTGCAGGACACCACGGCAACGCCCTATGGGTGAACTTGTCAGCGCCCATGGACTGCGTTGTGCCTTTTGGCAATAGAACGAACTATTTCCTGCAAGACACGCCTTGCCATGTACACTGACAAGCTCACTGAACCCGGCAATATCAGATTGATAGAGTACTAGTCAAGGAAGAAAGCAGAAGGAAAGAAAGTCATGAAAAATGAAAATGCGAATTTGACAAGAAGCAGCGGCAATGTTTTTAAAGATTTGGGGTTGGAAAACGCTGAAGAATTACAAGCAAAAAGTCTGCTTGCACAAATTATTCGAGACATCATTAAACAACGCAATTTAACACAGGCCAAGGCCGCCGAATTGCTCGGCACGCATCAAACACAAATAGCCGATTAAACAGTGGCACCGGTATTGATAGCATGTCTTTTGATCTGCTTATGAATTGGCTGACAAAGCTTGATCGTAATGTCATCGTGACCGTAAAAAGAATACCTAAAAACCAGGCTGATTGTGGACATATTCAAGTGGCCGTTTAATTGCCTCTACCTCTTGACGGATTATTTGTATACGGCACTCACTTCATTTGATCCTGATACATCACATCTTGCAGCGGCGCATCAAATCGGCCGGTTTTTGCGCCGGTATTGACAGGGTGTTGTAATGCAAGACCTAATGGTACCTTCTGAGTGAATTCAATGGTGGCGACCTGGTTAGTATTACCATCTATAGCGTAAACTCATTAACAGAAAGCGGCTTTATTTTTAACGTAAGTTAAGAACATATATTATGCAGTTATACTGGACTAAAAAGAGTTAGATTAAATCCGACCTTTTAGCATTATCTTCATGAAGACAGTGTTATTGTTTAACTATACAGTTACACTGTTCTTCTGCATCAATACATGAGCATTAATTCACAAGAATAGATAAAATTTCATACAAAGATTTACTGGTCAAAAATATTTCCATTACACAACGAAAAGGATGATTATCAAACCAGGTAACATGCCGATTCAGAAGTTGTATCGCAATCTTTCTCTACGGCTAGTATTCATAACCTTATTTTACCTTTTTTTGCGTGATGTAAACGCAACCGAGATATGTACAACGACCGTAGCAAAAGTAGTTTCAGTCCAAGGTATTGTTGAATTGCGTCGGGAAAATAACACTGCTTGGGAGAAGGCCCAGATGGGAATTCAGATTTGTCTCGGTGACCAGATTCGGGTACGCAAACATAGTCGAGCGGCTATACGATTAATGAATGAGAGCGTGCTTCGGCTTGACCAGAGAACGGTCATTACATTTCCTGAAGCCGAAGAAAATAAAATTCCCACATTGATGGATCTGTTAAGAGGCGCAATTCATTTCATTACCCGAACTCCCAGACCATTTAATATACGAACACCTTATCTCAATGCAGCCACTGAAGGGACAGAATTTTTTATAGGGATTGATGAAGAAACACATAGTACGCGTATCGTACTGTATGAGGGTCGTATATCGGCGAACAATGATTATGGCAGCCTTACACTTGACGGCCAAGAGGCAGCAATAGCGCCTGCTAACCATCCGCCACGAAAGGAAACTATGGTGCGTCCAATCGATGCCGTACAATGGGCGCTCTACTATCCTGCAATTATTGACCATTCCCGGAATAATGCTTTGCAGAATAGATCGGATAGCGATGATCAATTAAGCACTGCGGAATATTTCTTGTCAATCGGACGTGTAGATGAAGCAAATGATTTAATCAGTCAAACGCTGGCCATAGATGCGGAAAATAGTGGTGCGATAGCATTACAGTCCATTATCGCCGTAACACAGAATAATAAGGAATTGGCGCTTGAACTGGCAATCCAAGCCGTGACATCCAATCCTTTATCGGCACCTGCAAGGCTCGCGTTGTCCTATGCACAACAAGCGCATTTCGAGATTAAAGAAGCCTTATTGAGTGTACAACATGCCGTCGATCTGGACTCAAATAATGCATTGCTGTGGGCGCGGCTAGCAGAATTGTATATGTCCACAGGCGAATTACGACTGGCACTTGACGCTGCACAAGAAGCTGTTGAATTGAATTCCGCCATTGCCAAAACCCAAACTGTAATGGGTTTTGCGTATTTACTCAAAATTAATACTGCAGAAGCCAAATCCATTTTTGCGAAAGCTATTCAGCTTGATCAGGCCGACCCCATGCCACGACTCGGCTTTGGACTCGTGCTTATACGCGAAGGAAAACTTGAAGCAGGACGGATTGAACTGGAAATTGCCGCGAGTCTTGATCCGGGTAATTCACTGATCCGCAGCTACCTGGGTAAGGCCTATTTTGAAGAAAACCGTTATCCACTGGCTAACAAACAATTCGGTTTGGCCAAAATGCTAGACCCTCTCGACCCAACACCTTGGTTATATGATGCCATTCAAAAGCAAACACAAAATCAGCCGGTTGAAGCGTTAAAAGATATCCAGAAATCCATTGAACTAAATGATAATCGGGCTGTGTATCGTTCTAGTTTGCTACTCGATCAGGATGAGGCAACGCGAGGCACCAGTCTGGCGCGTATCTATGATAATCTGGGATTTGAGCGCCGCGCCATAGTGGAAACCGCCAAATCGCTAAGTATCGACCCGGCCAATCATTCGGCACATCGCTTTTTATCGGATACCTATCTCAAGATGCCATTGCATACGGCAGCACGAGTCAGTGAATTATTGCAAGCACAACTAATGCAACCGATCAACATCAATCCTGTACAACCCCCTTTGGCAATTGACGATTTTAATATTCTGACAGAAACAGGTGTAACAACAACCGGATTTAACGAGTTCACTCCACTAATGGAGCGCAATAAATCACAGTTCATCGCTTCGGGCATTGTCGGTAGTAATAAAACCTTTGGAGACGAAATTGTTTTTTCTAAATTACACGATAAAACATCGGTCAGCTTGG
Source organism: Burkholderiales bacterium (assembly GCA_024235795.1). Classification (GTDB taxonomy): domain Bacteria; phylum Pseudomonadota; class Gammaproteobacteria; order Burkholderiales; family Nitrosomonadaceae; genus Nitrosomonas. The sequence continues at coordinate 723,583 of JACKLR010000003.1, forward strand.
GACAGTATCATTTTCAAACGGGTGGCTTTCGTCGAAACAATGATCAAAATCATGATATCGTCAATATATTTATTCAGCATTCACTTACACCTAAGCTCAATATTCAAGCTGAATATCGAACGCGGATTAGCAAATTCGGAGATGTGCTACAGGATTTTGATGAAGCAAGAACATTCTTTAACGAAAGAGTACAGCTTAAACAAGACACGATACGCACGGGTATGAAATATGCATTATCACCCTCTCAGAATGTGATTTTTTCTGGAAGATTTGTTAACGCAGTAGATAACATAAATCGTGGCGGTCTAGCCGACGAAATATTTTTTTCTGCTGGAAATAAAGGATTGCAAGTCGAGGCACAACATTTGTATAAAAAATCATTCTTTAATTCGGTCTTTGGAGGAGGAGTCTATTATTTTGATATAAATAGCAACTTTTTTTCAGAAACAGTTAACAGAAAAGAAGAACGGGAAAATATTTATTTTTATTCACAAGTCAACCCCAGAAAAAACCTAAGCCTGACGCTTGGTTTGAGTTATGACAACACCCGCGATTTTGACAAAAGTAAAGACAAACTTAATCCAAAATTTGGCGCTCAATGGAATTTCACAAATAACATTCGGTTAAGAGCCGCGTGGTTTAAAGTAACTAAACCTTTTGTATTTGCCCAACAAACAATTGAACCCACACAAGTAGCCGGATTTAATCAATTTTTTGATGATGTAGGAAACACGAGATCGCGGCGATCCGGTATCGGGTTAGATTATCATTTTTCGCAGCAGTTATATGCTGGTGCTGAAATTTCAAAACGAATACTCCAAGTTCCAATTCAGAATGATATATTCTTAACTTCAGCGGGTTTCTTCCTGCAAAAACAGAAAGAACATCTATATCGTGGGTATCTTTATTGGACACCACATCCTTTTTGGGCAATAAAAGGGGAATTTCAATTTGAAAAATTTGCGCGTAACCCTGAGAACGTTCTTTCTGTTGCTGATCCAATCCAGATCGAAAATATTAATATACCGATCAGCATGGAATACTTTCATCCATCTGGATTCTTTTCTGGTCTAACAGGAACATTCATCAGGCAAGATTTAAAACGCTTAGAAGATATAATAACTGTGGTCAGTGTAGAAGATGAACTTAACTCAGACATTATCCGTTCTGGAGTAGTAGATTTCTTTATATTAGACGCGGCAATCGGCTATCGCTTACCTAAGCGCAAGGGCGTCTTAAGCCTGGAAGGAAGAAATTTGCTGGACAAACAATTTTCTTATCGAAATTTTAATTTGCAGCCTATCAACTCCACCAATCTAAACTTCTCACCAACACGCACATTTACTCCTGGAAGAACAGTTTTTGTGCGTTTAACATTGAATTTTTAAGTATATTGTTTTTATAACGCTAAAATATCAAGCATATAAATCGGGTAACGGTTTTTTGCTTTTGCCACCTTCTGCCCCCAACTTGTGTTTGGAAAATTCAGAAACCAGCTTCGCCAGTTCCCGCCCATCCCAGTTTTCCTGATCATCCTGATACAACACCCGATCCAGTTGTGTTAACGCAGCACTGGTAGCCGGATCATTCAGCCGCGATGAGAGTTCTTCAAGCCCCTTGGGTGGAGAATCCGGCCAGTGGCATGCCGCCCATTTGAGCAGGAAGTGGCGCGCTTGTTGGGGATTATTGTCCTTACAGGCGGTTAAAAAGTGTTTTCTGGCTTTGCGGCTGTTTTCGGATTCCTGGCTGGATATCTTTTTCCCGTCACTTACCTGAAACACGCGATGGCGCTTGTTGTTCCACCAGAGTCTCAAGGTAATCAGCCACAAAGTGGCAAACAGCAGGCTTGCCCAGAACCAGCCGGAATGATTGAGTGCCGATGTGGTTATGGTGTTTGCAGTGCGATCCGTTAGCAACGGGTTTTTCGGTAGTCCTGGCGCAATGTGTTGTCTTCCAGTCTCATCCGATTCTGCAGTAAAATCTTCAAATGCTGCTGCCGGATTTTGCTGCTGTCCGGCAGCAGGGAGCACTTCCAAGGTGCGTTCCGGCAGTGTGGCAACCTGTTCGCTGTCAGTGACGGTATCCCACCAGCGCAATGTGAAGGCCGGCAGGGTATGTTTTCCAGGTTGGGTGGGTATGTACGCCAGACGCAGTGTTTTTTCGCCCTGGAGAGTATTCTGCAAATTTTGCGTGCTCGATTGCGCGCGGTCGGGATAGAGTTTGAATCCTTCGGGATCTGTCAGTTTCAGATCGGGCAGTTGTTCACCTGTCACGCCCAGCGCTTTAATGGTTAGGGTACGGGTAACCGGGTCGCCAAAATTGATTTGATTGTCTTCTGGCTGCCAGGTTTCATGCAGTTCAACGGCTTCCGCAGGCAACCAGTAAATTGATTTGCTTTGACTCGGCCGTGGCCGTACATCCAGCGTAATCGCTTCTCCGCGCAGCCGGACAGGACGGGTGTCGGAAAAAAAGCGGTCAAAAAAAGGATCGTGCCGCGACGTATTATCCGGAATTTGCGCATTCAATACCGGCGCGGGAAGCACCAATTTGCCACTGTTCTGCGGAAAAACGGCAAATTCCCGCTCAATCACGTTGTAAGACCGGCCATTGCGTTGCGCCAGATATTCACGGTCTTCTCCAAGCTTATGCACCAGCGCATTTTCGTGTTCGGGTTCGCTCAGGGTTCCCTGCGCCAGATTGACGGCAAAAAACACCCGCTGCGTGTAACGCACCATGCCCTGGACATACGGATCGGTTTTATCGACTTCCGTTTCCAGAAAAACCGGCGCGGCTGCATCGGGGTCCGTGCTGGCGGATGCATCGGCAACCTGCAGCGTCAGTTCGGGCGTATATTCGCCATTGATATTGAGTGGCGGTATGATCAACGTGCCGCTGTGTTTGGGAATCAGCGAAATCGTCCAGGTGGTGCGTGTATCCATTTTGCCATTGACAATATTGACGCGGCTGCCGCTCATGGTGCCGGTCACGTCAAAATCCTGGTTCAATGGACGGGTATCCGGCATCGCTGAAACCCGCCCTCCGGCTTCGATGGTCAGCCGCACGGTTTCGCCCTCGCTGATGCGGTCACGATCAAGCTGCGCGGTCAGTGCGGCAAAAGCAGACGGAGCAAGCATACTCAAATAACACAGCAAAACTGTAATGACCAAGATAAGGTGTTTTCTATTCATTGCTATTGTTGTCTTCGTTGCACATGTTCCAGCATAAATTTGCGGCGCAACAGGCCGGAAGGATCTTCAGGAATCTGCCGCAGCCACTGTTCCAATGCGATGTCTTCCTCACTCGGCAGTGTGTCATGCATTTCGGAAGCATCCTCCGGGGTCGGTGCATTCAGCCGCGCGTCCTGTTGCTCGTCCAGTTGTTCATCGTGCTGCGCATCATTGGGTTGCGGTTCGGCCTGGCTATCCTCGGCATGTTGTTCATCACTTTCGTCGTTTTTGTCGCTCTTGTCGTTTTGCGCTTGGTCTTCAGGCTGCGTCATATCGTTTTGTTCCGAATCGCCTTCCGAACCATTTTCTTCCTTGCGGTCATCATCGCTTTCTTTCCCGTCCTCTCCTTTTTCTTCCTGATCGCCTTCATCATCTTGCGATTGCGATTCACCGTCCTGCTGCTGGTCCTGCAGCAGTTTTTCCAGCAATTCGAGGTTGGCTTTGGCGTCGTCATGCGCAGGATTCTGCTTCAGCACGTCACGATATGCATCGACTGCCTGCTGCAGATCCCCTGCCCGGGCAAGCGCATTGCCCTGGTTATATCTGGCGTCCAGATCATTCGATTCGGCAAACGCCTGTGCCGCAGCGTCATAATCCCCGGCTTCATACAATGCCATGCCGCGCCAGTTGGGGTCGCGAAACTGCTGTGCGGCGGTTTGCGGATCGCCTTGCTGCAAATGCTTTTGCGCTCGCTGGTCCGCACGCAGCCATAAATCCTGCCAACCAAACGCATACGCCGGCGGCGGGGATATCAATAAAACCGAGAAAGCCAGCAACCAGCCACGGCGGAACGACACAGCGGCAAGCAATACGACCAAAGGCAAAACCCAAACGCCATATTCCACCCAGCGTTCAATGCCGCCTGCACCACTCTCCATTTGACCAAAATCACCGCTGGCGGAAATTTCGGGCAAAAGCCGTCTCAAGTCCCGATCATCGGTTGTCAATTGGCTGTAAGCGCCACCCCCGGCACGTGCAAGTTCCTGTAGCGGCGCAGCGTTAAAACGGATGACTTCGGTAATACCGTCATGCATGATCGCGCCACCCAGCTCCGTCCCGACGCCCAATACGGAAAGCGAATAACCCCGCTCACGCAATTTGCGCGCCTTGGCCAGCGCCGCGGCCGGATCTTCGATGCCGTCGGTAATCAGCAGCACTTCGCCATGCCGGATCCCTTTCAAGTCCAACAGATCGCCGGCCATCTGTAATGCAGGTGCAGCAAAATCGCCTTTTGCGGGCATGATATCCGTACTCAGTGCGGCAATCAGATTTTTAATCGTGTCATTATCTTCGGTTAACGGCGTGACAATATGTGGCTCGCCTGCAAAAACGACCAATCCGGTGCGCCCTTCTCTCGACCGCTCCAGGATATCCATGATCTTGAAACGCGCGCGTTCCAGGCGCGACGGCGTTAAATCTCGGGCATCCATGGTTGCCGACAAATCAAGGATGACTACCCGCGACATTTGCGATTGCCAGACAGGCTCCGGCTGACGCTCCCATACCGGTCCGGCCAGAATAAAAATGGTCAGCAGCCAGCCGACGGCAAGCAAAACGAATGGCAGGCGCGCCGATCTTCCGGGCGATTCCAGCCATAGGCCGGACAATAACGACTGGTCAAAGACAGCCTGCCAGGCAGCGCCTGCGGACTGCTTACGCCAAAGCGTGACCAGCAGCCATACCGCCGGTATTAACGCCAGAAACCACAATGGACGTAAAAAATGAAATTCACTCATAACACCCAGAAAATCAAATACAATTGATTACCCCGCCCGCCACCAGCGCACCGCGAGCATGAAACTGATTATCAGTCCAAGACCCAGCGGCCAGATAAACAGCTCAGTTGTCGGGCGCACCACGCGGCTGCCTTTTAGCGTGGGTTCCAGTTCATCCAACTGACCGTAAATGGATTGCAGCGTATCGCGGTCTGTTGCGCGGAAGTATTGCCCACCGGTCAGGTCGGCAATCACGCTTAAAGTTTCCTCATCAAGATCGGATGCCGGATTGACCATACGCATACCGAAAAAACTTTGCATTTCTCTCGCTTCACCGCCGACACCAATGGTGTAAATTCGTAACCCTTGCTGCGCGGCAAGTTCCGCAGCTTTACGCGGCTGAACATGGCCGGCGTTATTGGCGCCGTCTGTGAGCAACACCAGCACCGCTTCTTCATGGTCATCCTGCAAATGTTTTAAATGCCGCATATGCTTTAACGCCATACCAATGGCATCACCGATCGCCGTCTCACGGCCTGCTATTCCGATCACGGTATCTTGCAGCAGGCTGGCTACGATATTGTGGTCAAACGTCAATGGCGTCTGCAAATACGCTTCGCTGCCGAACAAAATCAGCCCGATGCGATCGCCTTCGCGGCGGCGAATAAAGTCTCCGGCCACCTGTTTGACCACTTCCATCCGGTTTGTTCGCCCGTCGCCCATATCGGCAATTTCCATGCTGCCGGAAACATCGACGGCCAGAATCAGATTACGGCCTGTCTCGGGCAATTCGGCTTCTTCGCCCAACCATTGCGGCCTGGCCGCAGCGGTAACCAGCAAAAACCAGCATGCCAATAACCCCCATGTACGCATGGATCGCAACTGAAAACGGCTGATTATCGTGGCGGTTTTTTCCTGATAAGCATTAATGAATGGCGCAAATAATACACCCTGATTTATCCCCGTCACCGGCGGCAAGAAACGCCGGAACACCCAGGGCAATACCAGACACGCAAACATCCACGGCCAACCAAACTCAAACATCTGTCTTTTTTTGTGGGGTGTTGATTTTAATCCACTGGTTTACGAGCACAATCAATTCATTCAGTGCTGCTGAATCTGCACGTTCATTGTTATACGAATCGGTCAATAATAGCTGTCCCGGTCCGGTGGAAAATTTCCCGTTGCCACCGTTGGCATCCAGAAATGCCAGCCAGGACTCTCCGGTGAGCGACGCGACTTCATTCTCAGGCCAGCAGGCCAATGCATACCGTTTCAGCAATTGATTCACAGTAGCGACAGGCTGCGCAATATTGTCCATATCTTTTTTCAACAGTTTGAGTTCATGTAACGCGGCGCGCTGCGGCAAAATACGTTTCTTGTATCTGTAAATCAGCACGATAAAAATAACCGCAAGCACACCTGCAATCCACCACCCCGGTGCGGGCGGCCACCAACTGACGGGTGAAGGCGCATGGAGCGAACGCAGTGCTGCAAGCGGATCTTCTATCATATCGACTGCATCCCTTTTCCATGCCGGGTCAAACCGGCGCGCAATACGGGCACCATCGGATCATTGGTGGCGATTTCCATCATATGAATCGCATGACGCAGGCACAAGCCGCGTATTTTCTCGCGATGGTGCTGAAATTGCGTTTGCCAATAATCGATGACCGACGCACGGCTTGTGTCCACAGACACGCGTTTCTGATTGATGCCAAGACGATAAAAACCTGCCGGTGGCGGTGATGCCTCCAGCGGGTCATAAAGCAATGCAGCAATCACATCATTATGCTGTCCCATGGCGCTCAGATATTTTTCGGCATTATCGCCCAGTTCTCTGAAATCGCTGAGGATGATGATCATGCTACCCGGAAGCGCAATCCGGGCCATGCGTGCAAGCGCGCGATCCATACGGCCGGATACGATATTGCCCGGTTCTGCCGGTTGCAATTGTATCATTGCCTGCAGCAGGGGTAGCAATCCGGAATCACGCGCCGCCGGTTGTATTTCACGGTGCCGGCCTGCCGCCTGGATAATGCCGCCGACACGATCGCCCGCACGCACAGCAGCCCATCCCAACAAGGCGCTCAAACGTCCGGCCAGGACGGATTTATATTGTACACGGCTGCCAAAATACATGCCCGGATGCAAATCGACCAGAAACATTACCGGGCGCTCGCGTTCTTCACGAAAAAGCTTGGTATGCGGGCGTCCGCGCCGCGCGGTAACACGCCAGTCAATTGTTCGCGCATCATCGCCCGGTTGATACGCGCGCACTTCATCGAATTCCATCCCGCGGCCATGGTACACCGAAAGATAACCGCCCGCCTGCGCCGACAATACGCGCCTGCGCGCACCAAGCTCCAGTCCGCGTGCGGTTGCACGCAAACGGATCAATGCGTTTAATTCCAGCGCGGTGCCTTCGCTCATGGCGCCGGAACATTGACTAGAATCTGGTCAATACACTGCTGGGAAGTGATGCCTTCCGCTTCCGCTTCATAATTCAGCAAAATTCTGTGCCGTAATGCATCCGCTGCGACTTTTTGCACGTCTTCGGGCGTCACAAAATCCCGTTCTGCAAGCCAGGCCGTAGCGCGCGCAGCACGCTCAATGGCTATGGCGCCGCGCGGACTCGCACCCCACCGAATCCAGCTGGACAACTCCTGCCCATATTGCGCGGGATTGCGGGTTGTTTCGATGATTTCAACGATATATTCTTCAACCGCTTCGGCCAGATGCAACTGCATGATTTCACGCCGGGCCGTGAAAACCTGTTCCTGTGTCAATTTACTGAGCGAATAAGGCACTTTACGATCCAGCGAACACAATGTCTCATGACGCACCAGTTGCAGGATTCTCCGGCTGGCGTTTTTATCCGGATAGTCCACGCGCACATGCAACAGAAAACGATCCAGCTGCGCTTCAGGCAACGGGTAAGTGCCTTCCTGCTCAATCGGGTTTTGCGTAGCCATGACCATAAATAACGGCGGCAATGGATAACTGGCTGCACCGACTGTAATCTGCCGCTCTTCCATCGCTTCGAGCAAAGCGGACTGCACCTTGGCAGGCGCACGGTTGATCTCATCGGCAAGAATCACATTATGAAACAGCGGCCCTTTGTTAAAGGTGAAGCTGCCGGTTTCCGGATGAAAAACATCGCTGCCGGTTAAATCCGCTGGCAACAAATCGGGTGTAAATTGAATACGGTGAAAATCGGCTTCCAGACCACTCGCCAGCGACTTGATCGCGCGCGTCTTGGCCAACCCAGGCGCGCCTTCCAGCAGCAAATGGCCATCGCATAACAATGTCAGCAAAAGGCGCTGCACCAATGCTTGCTGACCGACAATCTGTTGCTCGATATCGTGGTAAAGTTGTGTAAATGCTTGTCTGCAGTTTTTATTATTTGTCATTTTTTATGTGCTTTTTATATATTTCCGGATTTTTGAATCGATACGCTTCAAGAAGTTCCGGATGGAACACTGAATGATCCAAACAGGAAACAATAATCTAACCATAGCACACCCCTTTCTTTTATCCCAGAATAACTGAAAGTCATACATCGCTTTGGACTCAATGCAGTATGCAGCAGATGGATTGTTATTGATATATGCTGATAATCCGTACCAAAAATCCACAATAGCATGGCAATATATCAAAAAAACCTTATACCAGAATACGTCACCGATATGTAAGCGCCGGCACTCGCTATTATTCCAAGATTTGGTGTAAATCTAAAGGTTGATGACGTAATTCTTTTGTTTTGAAGTCTGTTTCGCTGTAAAAAGCACGTTATAAGAAACCGGTCTTACCGAGACTTTCCGCAAAATCATCCATAAACAAACAAATTCGTACCTGTATTGAGTCAACAGGTTGGATGTGAATTGAATAGGTAAACACCGGCCGCCAGATTATTCGCCAGCGCTTTAATCGCACGCTTCCTGTTTTGCGTTAAAACGTTAACACCTCTATCGCAATCATTAGCTTAATCAAGCTATAGATCAATAGCCTATAACCAACTCGTTACGAAAAAAGTATCGACCGTTATCAAACACGCGCAGTGTTTTGCTTCCCGATTTGTGTTGCTCGCGCAGCTTAAGTCTTCAAGTGAATTGCTCTACGATAATGCGGTTAATAATTCAATCCTTTTGCTTGCTTTTGGTTGGCATCTCGGCCTTCTATGTACGTAACTGTCCTTTGTTTAGTATTCTCTTAGCTCGGCGCGTGCCCGTTGATAATCCGGATAAATAGTGGCAACGAGTTTCCAGAATCTGCGCGAATGATTCATTTCAATCAGGTGACAAAGTTCATGTGCGACAACATAATCAACCAGATACTGCGGCAATTGAACAAGGCGCCAGTTCAACCGGATAATACCTCGGCTGTTGCAACTGCCCCAGCGGGTTCTGGCTTGCGTCAGTTTAAATGACGGTTTAGGTACATTGAGTTTATCTGCATAAAAGATAATGCGTCGACTAAAACAGATAATGGCCTGTTGCTGATACCACGCATTAATCCATTTTTGAATTTGCTCGGGTGTAAAGTAGGATTCTAAATTGGATGGCTTTGTTTCCGTATTGCCAACTACAGGCATCATATGAATCTGCCCGGTTTCCTTTATTTCCGGTTTCCATAAATCGCCGAGCAATGGATACGCTGTTTTGCTTTGCTGTATCCTGTCACGGCTACACAGTTTTTTGTTACGCCATTTGGCAAGTTTTTTGAGTATCCAGTTTGATTTGCTTTGCAGTAATGAACCAATATCTATAGCTGTAGACTCGAACGGAAAATCAAACGGCACTAATACCTGCAGGCCTTCATGGTCAATTTTTAAACCAATTGTCTTTCTTCGGGTGTGTTTGACCTGGTAATCAATGTCCTGGCCTGCCAAACGAATCTGGCGCAACATGGTTATACGTTGTTGGCGTTGTTGTTTTCGGCAATAGTTTCTTCCTTGGCCAGTTTTCGATGACTGATGCGTGCCACCTCGGCTTCAATCCAGTTTTCCACCTGGGCATTAAGCTCGTTGGCTTCCATTCCTGCCGGGTCGATCGGCTTGCCGATACTGACGGTGATGACGCCCGGTTTTTTGATAAATGCGTTCCTTGCCCAGAATTCACCAGCGTTATGCGCCACAGGGACTACCAGTGTATTGGTATGCGTAGCCAGCCATGCGCCGCCAATGCGGTATCTTCCTTTCTTGCCCGGCGGGATTCGCGTACCCTCTGGAAAAATCACCACCCAGAAACCATTCTTTAATCGGTCCTGGCCCTGCTCAACCACTTGGTCCAGCGCACTCCGGCCTGCGCTGCGGTCTATCGCAATCGGACTGGTCATGGCGAGCCCCCATCCAAAGAATGGGATACGCAGCAATTCTTTTTTCAGCACCCATACCTGTGGCGGAAAAATTTTCTGGAACGCCAGCGTTTCCCAGGCTGATTGGTGCTTGGACAACACAATACTCGGTGTTTCCGGAATATTTTCCGCGCCCAGAATCCGGTATCGCAGACCGCAAACATGATGCAACAAAAACAGGATAATCCGCGTCCACGTTGAAGTCACCCGGTAACGCGCATGCGCTGAGAGCGGAAAGCAGGCCAGCGTAAAAATCGCGTATGGCGGCGTTATGATGACAAGCAACAGCATATAAAGTGTAGAGCGCAGCAAAGCCATCATCAAATCGACCCCACAATCGCGTCAACCGCTGCGGACAAATCATCAAATACCAGCGTGCGCGGGGGTAGTTCGTCTTGTTCCAGGGTAGCTTTGCCTTTGCCAGTCAACAGCAGAACGGGTAATGCGCCGACTGCATCGGCTGCATGCAAATCGCGTAACGCATCGCCCACGATTGGCACACGCTTTAAATCGGTACCATAACGCTGCATGATCTCCTCAAACATACCTGTTTTCGGTTTGCGGCAGTTACATTTGTCATCACTGGTGTGCGGACAGAAAAAAATGGAATCAATACGTCCGCCTGCCTGGGCAACTGCTTTATACATCTTGTCGTTAATCGCATTAAAAGTCACCATGTCAAGTAAGCCGCGCCCGATACCGGACTGATTGGTGGCAGTAACAATACGATAACCGGAATGCGTTAAATGCGCGATAGCCTCCATACTGCCCGGAATAGGCTGCCATTCATCCGGGGTTTTGATGAATGTTTCGCTACATTGGTTAATGACACCGTTGTGATCAAGAATAATCAGTTTCATATCAGCGAACCAGTTTGGACAAATCGGCCACACGATTCATGGCTTGGTGTAATAAGTTTAATAAACAAAGCCGGTTAGCACGCAAATCCGCGTCGTCGGTATTGACCATCACCTGGTCAAAAAAGGTATCGACCGGCTCTTTCAATGCGGCCAGCGCCTGTAAAGACTCAGTATAACGGCTTGCCTCAAATGCGGTATCAGCTTGTGATTTTACCGTTTCCAGTTTTTCATAAAGCACCTGTTCAGCAAACTCTTTGAGTAACCCAACATCCAGCCGGATATTTCCAGGGTTTGCCAGGCCAATGTTAGCGTTTTGCCTGAAATCTTTTTCCAGAATATTATTGACACGCTTGTTGGCGGCGGCGAGACTGATTGCTTCTGGTAACTTTTCAAACGCCCGCACAGCTTCCAGTCTTTTCGGAATGTCACGGAGAATTTTTGGTGAGAGACTTAATACAGCATCTATTTCCTGTATCTGATAACCTTGCTCACGCAGGCTGCCTGCCAGACGGTCGTATATAAATTGCAACGGCGATTCCGCCGTGTCCGGATACTTGTCACCAAACGCCAGTCTGGCTTCCTTAAGCAGAAAATCGAGCGACAGCGGCAATTCGTTTTCAATCAGCATGCGGATCACGCCCAACGCGTGGCGGCGCAAAGCAAACGGGTCTTTGTCGCCGGTTGGAATCTGATTGATACTGAACAAACCTGTCAGCGTTTCAAGTTTATCCGCAAGCGCAACGCAGACACCGACAGTATTGCGTGGTAACGTATCACCGGCAAAACGCGGCTTGTAATGATCCTCGATAGCCTGTGCGATCGTTTCGCTGTGTCCATCGTGCAGCGCATAGTAATACCCCATAACGCCCTGCAATTCAGGGAACTCGCCGACCATCTCGGTCAGCAAATCTGTTTTGGCTAACAGCGACGTCTTGCCGGCTTCATCCGCGAGCGTTTCACCACCGAGCAGCAAGGCGATCGACCGGGCGATGACACGCACCCGCTGGATACGCTCACCCTGAGTACCCAGTTTATTGTGGTAAACCACATGATCAAGTCCGGGCAGACGCGATTCCAGTGTTTTTTTGCGGTCCTGTTCGAAGAAAAACTTGGCATCGGCCAAACGTGAACGCACGACCCGTTCATTGCCTTCAACCACCAGGCCAGGGTCGGATGGCCGGATATTGGAAACCAGCAGAAATCTGTTCGCCAGTTTTCCGTCCGTATCCATCAGCGGGAAATATTTCTGATTAACCTTCATGGTCAGAACCAGACACTCCTGTGGCACTTCAAGAAACTCAGGCTCAAACTGTCCAACCAATACATTGGGCAGTTCAACCAGCGCAGTAACCTCGCTGAGCAAAGCATCGTCTTGCAGCAATACCAGGTTCTCTCGCGCAGCTGCTTCATTCAATTGGCGCATGATTTCAGTCTGCCGCGCTTCAAAACCGGCGATGACTGCGCCTTCTGCCGACAGTTGTTGCGCATAACTGTCTGCATCGTGTAACTGTATGGTTGCGTTTTTTGCCGCAAAGCGGTGTCCCTGGGTTTCACGCCCGGAACGCAACCCCAACGCCTCTACCGGTATAATATCGGCGCCGTGAAGCGCAACCAGGCCATGTGCGGGTCGGACAAAATTGACGCTTTCCCAACCGTCAGACAGCTGATACGTCATCACCTTGGGGATGGGCAATTGGCTGATGGCTTCATCGAGTGCGCCCTGCAGACCTTCTGCTAACCGTGTACCAGTGACAACACTGTCCAGAAATAGCGTTTCTGTTTTACCGTCCTGAACACGCTTCAGTTGTGAAACAACAGCAGCGTCCGCACCCAGACTGGCCAATTTCTTCAACAATGGCGGCGTGGGATTCCCGTGTTCATCCAGTCCAACTTTCACCGGCATGAGTTTTTGCGAAACGGACTTATCCGCAGCCTGTGACGCGACATCAGCGATCCATACACCCAGGCGCCTGGGTGTTGCATAGACTTTAATGGCTTTATTTTCTGCATCGTCCGCGATCAAACCGTGCACCCGCAGGTTCGCAGCAATCAATTCAGCAAAGCTGTTTCCCAGCTTTTGGAGTGACTTGGGTGGCAATTCTTCAACCAGCAACTCGACGAGTAAGTTTTGCGTCATTGTGCCGCTCATGCCGTCTCAACCGATTCAGTGGATGGTTTGGATTTGGGCATTTGGGCGACCCATTCGCGTGGCGCCATTGGAAACGGCGGATCAAGATTCTCCCGACTGGCATAGTAGGCCTGCGCCACATTGCGCGACAAGTTGCGGATGCGGCCGATATAGGCAGCGCGTTCAGTGACGGAAATTGCACCGCGCGCATCGAGCAGGTTAAACGTATGCGCGGCTTTAAGCACCTGTTCATAGGCAGGCAGCGCCAGTTTGCTTTCGATCAAATTTTCAGCCTGTGTTTCATGACTGGCGAATGCATGAAATAAATAGTCAGAATCACTCTGCTCAAAATTATAGATTGACTGTTCCACCTCATTCTGGTGATAGACGTCCCGGTAAGTCAGTCCCTCTGTCCATACAAGGTCGAACACATTCTCCACGCCCTGCAAATACATGGCCAGGCGTTCCAGACCGTAAGTAATTTCACCGGTAATCGGTTTGCAGTTTATACCGCCGACCTGCTGAAAATACGTAAACTGAGTAACCTCCATGCCATTGAGCCAGGCTTCCCATCCCAATCCCCAGGCGCCAAGGGTCGGATTTTCCCAGTCATCCTCAACCAGGCGCACATCGTTTTGCTGCAAATCGAAGCCGAGTTCACGCAATGAATCAAAATACAAATCCAGGATGTTTTTTGGCGCGGGTTTGAATACGACCTGAAACTGATAATAATGCTGCAACCGGTTGGGATTATTGCCATAACGGCCATCCTTGGGACGGCGCGAAGGTTGGACATACGCCGCTTTCCATGGCTCCGGCCCGATCGCGCGTAAAAAAGTTGCCGTATGGCTGGTACCCGCCCCGACCTCCATGTCATAGGGCTGGAGAATGGCACACCCTTGACGGCCCCAGTATTGTTGCAACGAAAAAATAATTTCCTGGAAAGTATGTCTCTTCATGAAAAAACCTGCAGCAACTCCAATTAATGACAGAATAGCCGAATTTTACAGGGTTTTACATGAAGCGCGAAAGGTTGATGACTTTTTCAAGAATAAGGAAACGGACATAAAGCGGTCAATGTATAGCATTGACCCCTACGAGCAAAAGCGTATTATGGATTTTTCCGGCTGAATACAACGATTGCGTTGACAGGCCTTGATAACCGGTCTTACAGAAAAAAATTATTACCGGAACTAAAAATTCCAGCGTACCCCTGTATATATTCCCCTTGGAATGCGTGATGCAACGGTATTAATAAAGTCAGATTGCGATTCCCGGTGATTTTCACTGAACAAATTTTGTCCTACAAGAAAAAATTCGACATTTTTTACCGGCTTCCAGCTCATTTTGGCATCCATGGTCACATAATTCGAAATATTGTAAAAAGGCAAATCATCGACATAACGCAGCCAGAGATTAAACTGCAGTCTTTCGGACAAATCGAAGTTTGATCTCAGGGACATCTGGTGGCGCGGGTTCGCTTTACCCGCTCCGCCGGTAGACGCATCAATTTCAACAAAGGCAGGATTAGATTTTGTGTCGATTTCCAGATAACTGTAATTCCCCTGCAAGCGCCATCGTTCATGAGGCCGCCAATCAATAGACACTTCCGCGCCATAGGAATGAGCGGAACCCTGATTGTTAAAAAATACCGGCAGCATTAAATGCTCTTGCTGGAGTAACGTAAAAATCAGATCGCGATGCGCTCCAGCGGCTGGCCTGATCATGCCCAGTTCAAAATCGCGCAGATCGCTATAATCATTAAAAAAACCGGCGATATCAATCGATGCATGCGTGCCAAATTGATGTCTATAACCGAGTTCGTAAGCAATCAGTTTCTCTGAGCCGAAACGATTCGACCCAAGAATGGCCTGCATTATGGGTAACGGAGAACCCGTGAAATCGGGTTGAGGCGGTATAATACCGTTATTAATAATCACATCCTGTTCTCCGCGTGCAGGGGTGCGAACAGCCCGTGATATTGAGGCCCAGACTGAATTTCGGGTATCCGGCGTCCACATGATACGTGCATTCGGTTGCACTTCGACACCGCTAAAATTGTTGTAACCCAACCGCACTCCCAGCGAAAACTTCAGTTTATCCGGTAACACACTGATTTCATCACGAATAAAACCGCTGACAAAATAGTTCGATGCCTGTTGGGGGATAAAAGAAGTAATCAATGTCTCACGTGTATTCGTGCTAAATAAACGATAATTTACCCCCCAGGTCAGATCATGTCTGTCAAACAGTGGAAACCGATGCTGAAATTCGGTATCAAAACTCTCAACGTATTTGGCTTGAGGCGCAAGTTGGTGATTCACACGGTCATAATATGTTTGCAGCATCATAGAAGACCGCTCGGAAATGCTGCGATCCCAGCGCAAACGAATATTGCCGCCGGTCTCATTGCGATTTATGATATCCAGGCTGGGATTTGATTGTAAAAAAACGGGGAGCATCACAGTGTCAGTAATCCCGTTGACAAACATATCGCCCTGCAGGGTGAACTCATCGTTACCGCGCACATGATCCACACGAAAACCCGCTCTAGCGGAATGCCAGTTATCATTTGCGCTGGTACCCGACAGTGTTGTGGTATGGTCCCGGATAAACCCTTTCGCGTAAACACGAAAAGGGCACTGCTGTCCCGTTAACTTTCCAATCAAAACAAAGTTGGTTGGTTATCATATTTGAAGCGGCTATCAGGAGGATCGCCTCGCAAAAGAGCCATGAGATCACGTTTTTCAAAAAGATTGAGCTGCAACAATCGTAGTATTTGTTGCATACTGATATGAATCTTTGACTGAAATTTGATAAACGCGATCAGCAAATAGACACATAATGCGATCCAGATTTGAGTCATAACTGCATTTTTGCTGGTTCCGACAAACGATTTGATTTTAAGGTTCTGTTTGATCCATTTGAAGAAAAGCTCCACCTGCCAGCGCGCCTTATAGACATCGGCAATGGTTTTGGCCGCCAGTTTGAAATGATTCGTCAGAAAAATATATTGCTTGCCGGTATCGATATCTCGATAGACGATGCGGCGTAATGGAATCGGACATTTTTTCACGGCATTATTAGCGGTAAACATTATCGTCTGATCGCTGATTATTCCTTTGTTTTTCTGTACAGCGTGGTGCTCAATCACTTTATAGCGGGCATTTGATTTAAGGCGGGTAACAAAATATATGCCTTTGTTTGTCAACTGGTTAAACCAAGCGTAATCCATGTAGCCTCTATCCATTGCCACGATACTGCCAGTTGGAAATGCCAGTGTGCGCCCAACTTCAATATCAGTCGTTTTTCCTTCTGTGATTACGGTAAATTCAGGCAAATAACCGCTGTGATTGAGGCCGACATGCAATTTGATAGCCCCTTTCGTAGCTCGAAAATCAGCCCAAGGAAAAACAGACAGGCACAAATCAATGGTCGATGCATCCAGTGAATAAAGCGTGTTCTTGAAGCGGAATCGATGGCCTGGCGTTAGATGTTGACAATGGCGCAACAACTTTCCAAACAACGCCTCATACAAGCTATAGGGCTTGTTTTCATTCATGCGCGCAAGGTTCGAGCGTGTTAGCTTTGCGCTGCCAAGATGATACAGACGGTGTGCTTGCGCATTCACGTTCCCTACGATATCACGCAAACTGATACGGCCAGATAACTGTGCCATCACCATGACTACAAACTGGGACCAACGGGTAGCGGTACGAAAAGATCGCCCCGCATGATGGTGGTTTGCCAAAGACTCAAATTCATGTCTCGAAACAAATTTTAGAATTTGGGAAAGGATTGTATTACAATGTGCCATGGCCTGATTCTCCAATCTTATTCAATAAGTTATCGTAAATCCTATTGTAACAATTTTGGTTGAATCGGGCCTCTTCATTTGTCAGTTAGCGGGACAGCAGTGCGAAAAGGGGTATCTTCATTGATTTTCCCGCCATAACGCGCGCCGACAAAACCCTGTTCAAAGCTGCCGCCGCCGGCTGTAAACAGTGCGCCCTGCGTTTGCTCAGCCTTCTTGGTGATAATATTAATGACGCCATTGACTGCATTGACACCCCACAACGTCGCAGCCGGACCTCGGACAACCTCTATTCGGTCTATATCTTCAATAAATGTATCCTGCTGACTCCAGATGACGCCCGAAGATAACGGGGTATAGACGCTGCGTCCATCCATAAGAACCAACAGCTTATTGGAGAAACGACCGTTAAAACCACGAATACTGATCGACCACTTATCTGTTCCTATTCTCGCAACCTGTACACCCGGCGCCATACGCAACGCTTCAGGTATACTTGTCGCACCCGAACGACGAATGTCTTCACCGGAAATAACAAAAACTGCAGAAGGAACTTCGCTCAATCGCTGTGATCTTTTTGATACGCTGACCACTTCGATATTCATTAATTCCTCTAGACTCATTTCAAAAAGAGCCTGATCTTTCATTACATTCTTATTCATGCTGCTAGCCCTTGCCAAACCTTGAACCAGCACAAGAAAGAACAGCAATAAAATAATCTGTATTTTGAAGGACATCCGTTTGTCGAATTTTGATTTGCTTCTTTAAACTCAATATTGGTAAGTTTCCGAGCGATGTACCGACTGCTTGGATGAATAAAGGCAAAGATACCAATTTAGATTAAATCTTACTAACCGCTATTGAAATCGCGTCATAGGCACCACAACAGAATAGCGTTTAAATTGCAGATCATCAATGTTTTGAAACAGCGAAAAAATCCCTTAATTCTTCAATATATCCTGTAGTCAAATGGTACCGAACCCTTTGGAAATACGGTAATACACGTATCTGAGTAATATCCCATCCTTTTGGATCATCCGATATTTGATCTCGCCTGGCTGAATAAGCATTTGCTTTAAATTATCGCCTTCACGGATTTGTTCAAGATGAATTGCTTTCATGCCAATCTGGATAATCGGCCGATTTGAAATTGGCTCTGTCGGAAACCAGAAATTATACATCGCACCACTATCGCCAAATAGATTACGAGAGCGAATATCCAGATCGCCACGCGCATGGTTATAAAAATACAAACTGCTTGCAACCGACCATTTGCTCATTCCAACGATAATGGGCTCCTGCTGTGTCTGCTGCCTGACTTCCTCTGCAATTTTTTCCACCTCAAGCGTAGTTTCACGCCAGAAATAATGCTCAGAAAACAGAGGATAAGGAATCCCGGGTATTCCCAGAACGACATAATGCAGGGTAAATGCGTACGCAAACAGGCAGACTACTATTGTAGCCCGCCAGGCTTTTTGCAGCCATTCTGACAGCCTACCTGTATTTGCAGCTTGTCCTATCATCCATGCGATTGAAGGCATTACAGCAAGCCAGACAGGCCCTGTCCAGTGAAATTTCGGATGATCAAAGGTACTGAAAATCAGGAAAACAAATAATGGAACACCGGTAAAAATCTGGATAAATAGGCGTTTTCTGTCTCTCAATTCGTATTGATTCGCATTTTTATCATGAAGGCTGCCCGAGAACAGCACCAGCATGGCGACAAAAAACCCAATGGGCGTCAGCAAAATCATGATATAGATCAACAGATAATGAACTGAAAACTGACCGCTATCAGCTACATGCCGAGTCGTCTGAAACATAAACGAAGTCCATTCATGCTGAAAATTCCAGACCAGTACCGGGGAAAAAATGAGCAATGCTAAAATAGCTGCCAGATAAGGATGGGGACGACCCAGCCAGCGACGCGCAACCGGATCTATCAACACGAATAACAGTGCAGCCGGACCCAGTAGAACCAGCGTATACTTGGACAACAACCCCAGGCCAAATGCAATACCCATCCCCCACCAAGCAGAACTTTGACTTGCAACCAATGCGCGCTCCATAAAATAAAGCGCGGCAGCCCAAGCAGCGGCCAACGGGGCATCCGGTGTCATTAAGAACCCGGGCAGAAATCCCAGCGGTAACACGGAAAACAATAATACCGCCCGCAGTGCAGTAGACTTGTCGTACAAGTTCTGCGCGTAAGTATACAGAAAACCCAGAGCGATCAGACTGCAAACAAATGCGCCTGCACGCACGCCGGCTTCATTATCGCCCAGCACCGCTGTACCCAACCAGATCAGCCACGCAACCATGGGCGGGTGATCATAAAAACTTAAATCCATATGCTGCGCATATTGCCAGTAATACGCTTCGTCCGGAATCAGCTGTGCAAGCCCCAGATAAATCAATCGCAAAACTATACAAAATGCGACAATGCCTATTGCAGCGACTCGCCAGCGTATATTGGGTGAGGGCAGATTCTTTTCCGCAGGAAATACATAAAAGGCGGAACCCAGATAATTAACAAGGGCAGTTACTATAATTGCAGGAAATATCGCCAACAAAGGCGGCAAATACGCAATTTGAACAAACAGTGCCAGCACACCGCCACGCAGTAACAGCGCCAGCGCACCTACTGTCAAAAAACGGCCGAACCGGTACCACTGCACATAACTGACACGATGCTGGCGAAAGGCCCAGGTTGCATTCAACGTGTAATTCACACTCACGGCAACAAAAAAACTGACAAAATGCGCCAGTGCAAGCCCCGCATCATGACTAATCATCCACTTGAAAACAAGGACATCCACCATTACACCCAGCAATCCGACGAGCGCAAAACGTCCGGCAGTACGCCTGGTTATCGCGCCGCCCGCCAATGTCATCAAGCGCTGCATATAAGTCCGCTGATGGGAAAACGATAGTTTTGAAGTCCCGCGCACTCGGTCGCGAAAGCAGATCGGTATTTCCTTGATGCGCAAATTGCCATCATTAGCCATCAAGATTTCGAGCAAAATTTTGTAACCATGAGCCTGTTTGGAAACAGTTGCCGCCAGTTCCTTGCGAAATGCGAAAAAACCGGATGTTGCGTCACTGACATCGCAAAACGGGCGCGCTAACCAGCCCCCCATTCGCGACAACAATTGCCTATAAACTGGCCAGTTATGCGTGTTGCCGCCGTTGATATAACGGCTGCCGATAACCACATCGTAGCCGTCTTGCAGTATAGGTGTCACTAAGGCATTTAATTGTTCATGCGGATGACTGAGATCGGCATCCATGACTACAATCACATCGCTGCGTGCAACATCTGCACCGGTCAAAATGGAAGTGGTTAAATCCGGTTTTCCGGTCCTCTCGATCAGTTGGATATTAGAATACTTCTGCCAGGCGCGAATTTTGTCAGGCGTGCCGTCGCTTGAACTGTCGTCGACAAAAATGACTTCAAAATTGTCCGATGGAATATTCAGTGCGAAAAGCCGGGTTAACAATAAATCAATATTTTCTGATTCGTTCAGTGTGGGCACTACGATTGAAAACTGTGTCATGCAGCGCCACAAAATGCTGATTTTTGTTTTAACACCATGATTAATTATTTCGCCGTCTCTGATATTTGTTTACTGCACGGTTATGGTCTGCCAGATTAGTAGAAAATTTTGACTCTCCGTTGCCTTTCGCCACAAAATAAAGTGCATCTGTCGTGGCGGGATTTACAGCTGCATATATCGATGCGAGTCCCGGCATGGCAATCGGAGTCGGTGGCAGCCCTCCCCGGGTATAGGTATTAAAAGCATGGTCTGTTTGCAGATCTTTTTTGCGCAAATTACCGTCGAATTGATCACCGAGACCGTAAATTACGGTCGGATCCGTTTGCAACCGCATACCGATACGCAAACGATTGATAAAAACGCCGGCAATCTCCGTACGATCGCTTTCCAAGCCGGTTTCTTTCTCAACGATGGATGCCAGAATAAGCGCCTCGTATGGCGACTTCAGCGGCAGAGAATCCATGCGTTCCAACCAGGCTGCTTGTAGATGGTTCTGCATGGTTTGATAGGCACGCTGCAGAATTTCAATATCCGTACTGTTTTTGACAAAATAATAGGTATCAGGGAAAAACATGCCTTCGGCAGATTCTTCGTTGGCGCCGAGTAGTTGCATGATTTCCGCGTCACTCAGATCGGCGGTTGTATTTCGTATATCCGGATGATCATACAATGCCGTTCTGAATTGGGAAAAAGTCCAACCTTCCACAAACATGACTTTATTCTGCCGGATATCGCCCTTGATCAAATAGTCCAGCAATGCAATTTGTGAAAGATTTTCGGTCAGCCAATAGTCACCGGCCTTGATTGCCGATTCTTTACCTTGATAGCGCGCCAGCAGTATAAAAGACCATTGATCGGGGAGAATGCCCGCATCATGCAATTTCCGGGCAATCTGTTTCAGGTTGCTACCGGAATCAATCGAGAATTCATAGGGAATTTCTGGCAGTACGATATCGCGATGATAATGATGATAAAGCCACCCCGAGATCAGAGTGGCTGCAAGAAGGAAACCTACAAAAATAATGAAAAGGCGTTTAAGCGTACGCATGCGCCGTCAAGTTAAACGTTACATTTTTCGAAATACTAGCGTTCCATTGGTGCCACCAAATCCAAAGGAATTAGACAATGCAACATTAATATTCATTCTTCGTGCTTCGTTGGGAACATAATCAAGGTCACACTTTGGATCCTGATTTTCCAGATTGATTGTCGGTGGAGAAATTTGATGATAAATAGCCAACGCAGAAAAAATAGCTTCAATACCGCCTGCCGCACCCAGCAGATGTCCAGTCATTGATTTTGTTGAATTTACAGCAAGTTTCTTGGCATGTTCACCAAAACACCGTTTTACTGCAATGGTCTCTGCAATATCACCTAAAGGTGTTGATGTGCCATGCGCATTGACATAGTCAACTTCTGATAGATCAATCTTTGAATTTTTCAGTGCATTAATCATGCAACGCGCAGCACCTTCACCATCTTCACTCGGTGCTGTCATATGATAAGCATCTGCACTCATGCCGAAACCGGCCAACTCGGCATAAATGGTCGCACCCCTGCGTTTGGCATGCTCCAATTCTTCCAGTACCAGCACGCCGGCACCTTCGCCCAACACAAAACCATCGCGCGCCTGATCCCACGGCCGACTCGCCGCCTCAGGATTATCATTACTCACCGACAATGCCTTGGCAGCTGCAAAACCCCCAATCGCCAAAGGTGTAACACAGGACTCGGCGCCGCCACAAATCATGATATCCGCATCGTCATATTCAATCATCCGTGCTGAACTTCCGATACTATGCGTCGCTGTCGTGCATGCGGTCACGATTGCAATGTTAGGGCCCTTGTACCCATACTTTATGGATAGATTTCCCGAAATCATGTTGATAATCGTACTCGGAATGAAAAAAGGCGAAATTTTTCGGGGTCCACCCTTATGATAGGCTTCATCCATATGTTCAATCATCGGCAGACCGCCAATGCCCGAACCGATATTCACACCGATGCGTTCGGCTTCCAGGCCGGATATATCTTCTATACCCGCATCCTTGATTGATTGGGTTGCTGCAGCCATACCGTAGTGGATAAAAACATCCATTCGGCGCGCCTCTTTGACCGGAAGATATTCACTGATATCAAAATCATCCACCTCTCCGGCAATCTGTGAAGTAAAAGCTGATGCATCAAAACGGGTAATGCGGGAAATACCGGACTTGCCGGCCACGATATTTTCCCATGCTCCTGATATTGTGTTTCCAACGGGTGAGATAATTCCCATCCCGGTAACAACCACCCTGCGTTTGGACAAAATGACTCCGTTGAATTACGTAATATGATTAATTGCTTGCGTTCTCATTGACATAGTCAATCGCTTCCTGGACAGTATTGATTTTTTCAGCCTGCTCGTCTGGAATCTCGCATTCAAATTCTTCTTCTAGCGCCATTACCAGCTCCACTGTATCCAGCGAATCCGCTCCCAAATCGTTAACAAATGATGATTCATTTTTAACTTCCTCTTCTTTTACACCAAGTTGCTCAGCTACGATTTTCTTAATGCGCTGCTCTATGTTTTCCATTTAAACGCTTCCTTCTAAGGTAAGAAAAAGATTTATATATTAACAAATTTTAAATTTCTGCAAAACAAGAATATAAACTCAAACAAAACCTCCGGCAGAAAAAAACTTTGCAGGAATCTTGCTAAAAAACAATCACCTGCAATCATTGTCCGGTTATTTCGTTAATCCATGTACATACCGCCATTCACATGTAGTGTTGTACCGGTTATATAACCGGCATCAGATGATGCAAGGAAAGCAACCGCTGCGGCTACTTCTTCGGATTGCCCCAGTCTTCCCAGCGGAACATGCTGAATCAGACTTTGCTGCTGTTCATCGCTGAGCGCCCGGGTCATGTCTGTATCAATAAAGCCAGGCGCAATACAATTTACCGTGATATTACGGCTCCCTACTTCGCGCGCCAGCGATTTACTAAAACCGAATATCCCGGCTTTGGCAGCAGCATAATTTGTTTGTCCTATATTTCCAATAGAACCGACTACAGAAGAAATGTTGATAATACGCCCATAACGCGCTTTCATCATGGCGCGAAGTACTGCCCGGCTTAATCGGAAAGCCGATTTAAGATTCGTTTCCATGATATCGTCCCATTCTTCATCTTTCATCCGCACCAGGAGATTATCACGGGTAATACCTGCATTGTTGACCAGAATTTCAATTTCACCAAATTTTTCGCGTATGGTTCCAATAGCATCGTTGATTTGATCGGTATCATTTACATTCAAAACAATGCCCATACCGCGAATCCCTGCACTGTGCAGATACTGACCGATCGCTTCCGCGCCATTTTGAGTTGTCGCCGTACCCATTACGATAGCGCCATGCTGCCCCAGTTTCTTTGCAATCGCCTGCCCTATACCACGACTGGCGCCAGTCACCAATGCTACTTTATTTTCCAAACCGTACCTCCATAACACCTATCGCTGCCTGATATCTGCATGCCTTGTCCTGTTTATCCAGTTATTTGAAATTGGCCACCGCTTGCCTGATCGCATCACTGTTCGCAAGCGATACATGCTGTATATTACGATCAATGCGTTTATTGAGCCCTGTTAATATGTTTCCCGGACCACATTCGACACTATGAGCGATCCCCTCCGTTGCGAAAGCCTTTATGGTATCGACCCAACGAACGGGACTGAACAGTTGTCTGGTCAAAATAGCCTTAATCGAATTCACATCATCGTGCGACTTTGCGTCAACATTATGCAGGATCGGAATATCCGGAGATCGTAATGACACTTGTTCTAGCTGTTGCTGCATTTTCTCAGCCGCTGGTTTCATAAGTCGGCAATGTGACGGAATACTCATTGGCAGCATGACTGCGCGTTTAGCGCCTTTCTCCTTGGCCAATTCAATACCTTTCAGAACCGCATTTTTATGCCCGGCGATAACAACCTGCCCCGGTGAATTGAAGTTGGCCGGTTCCAGTGATTCCTGATTGTTTAACGCCACGACTTCCTGGCATACGGTTTCTACAGCCGCATCTTCCAATCCCAGTATGGCGGCCATACCCCCCATCCCTTCAGGGACAGCCTGCTGCATGACCTGTCCACGGAAACGAACCAGTTTAAGCCCATCCGCAAAACTTAATGCGCCAGACGCAACCAGTGCAGTATATTCGCCCAGACTGTGCCCCGCCAGCAGCGCAGGCTTGTCACCCCCCAGAGCTTCCCAAGCCCGGTACACTGCCACGCCTGCCATTAACATCAACGGCTGGGTGTTTATCGTAAGATTCAGGTCCTCTGCTGGCCCGTCATTAACCATTAACCAGAAATTCTGTGCAAGAATATCGGATGCTTCCAGAAATGTGTCGCGTACAATGGACTCATCATTGTAACCCGTCATCATTCCAATTGATTGCGAGCCTTGGCCCGGAAAAACGAATGCAAATTTCATTGATTACCAGCGGAGTAATACCGCTCCCCATGTAAAACCGCCGCCAACACCCTCCAGCAACACAAGCTGGTCTTTATGGATACGACCATCTTTGACTGCGATATCTAAAGCCAATGGAATAGAAGCTGCGGATGTATTGCCATGTTTGTCAACCGTAACAACGACTTTATCCAAAGGTATACCCAGTTTCTGGGCAGTGGAACGAATAATTCGGACATTTGCCTGATGTGGTATCAACCAGTCGATATCCGACGGTTTCAGATTGTTTTCTTCAACCGCCTCATGTACGACATCTTCCAGCACCTTGACCGCAAATTTAAAAACCGTGCCGCCTTCCATATTGATATAGGGATCACCCTGAACTGTTCCCCCTACAATACTGCCTGGGACCGATAGCACATCCTTGTAACTGCCACTGGCATGCAAATGACTCGATAAAATGCCTGGCGTTTCGCTTTTAGAAAGCACAACCGCACCTGCACCATCACCAAACAGAACACAGGTGCTTCGGTCGTTCCAGTCCAATATTTTGGAATAAATTTCACTGCCTACAACCAGTGCATTCCGGCATTTCCCGGAACTAACAAACATATCGGCAGTAGCCAGCGCATAAACAAAACCACTGCAGACAGCCTGCACATCAAACGCCGGGCAATGATCCACACCCAGCTTATCCTGCAAAATACAGGCGGTACTCGGAAAAACCATATCCGGCGTTGTCGTTGCAACAATGATTAAATCAATATCTTTGCTGGTTACATCCGCCGCTTTCATCGCTTCTTGACTAGCATAAAAAGCCAAATCACTGGCCTTTTGATCATCGCGCGCGATGTGTCGCTGCGTAATTCCCGTACGTGACCGTATCCATTCATCACTTGTTTCCACCATCTTTTCCAAGTCATGATTGGTAAGAATCTTTTCAGGCAAATAGCTACCTGTTCCTGTGATTCGCGAATACATTTATTAACAGTTACCGTTAAGTTATATTTCTTTTAAAAAATTGTTAAAACCGCCTAGGATCGTCTGGAAAGCTCTGCCACACGTTCAGTAATACGGCGCAACATTCCGCCGCGCACTTCGTCAGCCGCACGTTTAATCGCTGACCGGAATGCAAATATATCAGCTGATCCATGACTTTTTATGACAATACCTTTTAGTCCTAAAAAACTTGCGCCGTTATACTGGCGATGGTCCACTCTACCTTTAAACGCTTTGATCACAGGCATGGCAAAAACACCAGCAAGTTTTGTCAACAGGTTACGTCGAAATTCCTCTCGCAGATACGTTGCCAGCATTTGCGCTAAACCCTCTGATGTTTTAAGCGTAATATTCCCTACAAAACCATCGCAAACAACAACATCAGTGGTTCCTTTATAGATATCATCGCCCTCTACATTACCATAAAAATTAAGTCCGCTACTACGTAACAAGTCTGCTGCCTGCTTGACTATTTCATTACCTTTGATTTCTTCCTCGCCAATATTCAATAGTCCGACACTAGGTGCGGTTTTATTTTCTACGGAAGACACCAGTGATGCGCCCATAACCCCGAATTGCAACAGATGTTCAGCAGTGCAATTAACATTGGCCCCCAAATCAAGCACATATGTATGACCTCTAATAGTCGGCAAGATAACGGCTAATGCAGGACGATCTATCCCGGGTATTGTTTTCAAAACGAAACGTGATGTAGCCAGCAAAGCACCTGTGTTTCCGGCGCTGATACAGGCTTGTGCTTCGCCTGTCTTGACAAGATTAATCGCAACGCGCATGGATGAATCTTTTTTGTTACGCAAAGCCAATGCGGGAGATTCGTCCATACCAACGACTTCACTGGCTGGATGGATTCGGATGCGTGTACTGGGTTTGAATTTTGCTGCCTGTAATTCCGCCTCAATCGCATCAGGAATACCCACCAGAATGAAATTTGCTTCAGGATCAAGTTGAAGATAATCAACAGCTGAAGGTACAGTTACATGAGGACCATGATCACCCCCCATGCAATCTATCGCTACTGTGATATCCAATTTTGAAGCCTTATTCTTTCTGGCAAGTCGTTTATCGACACTTAAAACTTAAGCGACAACAAACTGCTGCAATAAATCTTTAATCGTCTGATTTAGTTTGAACGACCTTTTTACCGCGATAATAGCCATTCGGGCTGATATGATGACGCAGATGAACCTCACCTGTGCTGGGTTCAATGGCTAATGGTGGATTTTTCAAAGCATCATGCGATCGATGCATCCCCCTTTTTGAAGGGGATTTTTTATTTTGTTGCACTGCCATACACTATAACTCCTTACTTTACTCTATCTTTCTTCAGCGCTTCTAAAGCTGCAAACGGATTCTCTGATTCTGCATCCTGACGCGCCTTATAGCGCTCCGGATCATGTATTTCACATTCACCTTCATTATGTCGCGACGAGATCGATAAACTTAATATAATCTCATCTTCAATCAAATCCGTCACATCCATGTCCACGGTTGCCAAAACGGCATCAACTGTACCGTCCCTGTCCATTTGAACCAGCTCATTTTCAGTTTCAACCAGCAGCAGGGATGTATTAATATCCAGCATATGCGACAAACCACCCAGACACCGTTGACAGTTGAGATATATCTCACCGGCAACCTGTATATGCAGGCAAGGTTTGTTATTCTGGTCCAGCGCACCAATTACCCGGTAGCTCACTTCACCTTTGTTTTCATACAGAAAGTCCTGTATGCGTTCCAAATCAGCAAGCCGGATTTTACCATGATGCTCCCCCGCTTTGCGCACAAAATCAAGCGGATCTATTACAAATCGTACAGACATAAGGCGCGCATGTTATATTTTTTATCTTTCAGTGTCAAAAAATGCAAAAAGAAACTTTGAAAATACAAAAAATTACTCAAAAAATTGTCCTGGGATCCAGCTCCATATATCGCCAGGAATTGCTGCAACGACTGCAAATACCATTTGAAACCGGCAGTCCCCAGATTGACGAATCGGCTTTGCCTAACGAAACGCCGGAAAAAACTGCCCTGCGTCTGGCTGAAGCCAAAGCACGGTTCGTAGCCAAAAAAAATACTCGGGCACTGATTATCGGTTCTGATCAAGTGGCTGTGCTGAATGGTATCCATCTTGGCAAGCCGCTGACACACTCAAACGCTTTCAAGCAACTGCAATTTATTCGTGGCAAAGAAGTCACATTCTGTACCGCTTTATGTTTATTGAACAGCCACACAGACAGATTGCAAGCCCGGGTAGTTCCTTATCACGTAAAATTTCGACAACTAAGCGATCAACAAATTGAAAATTATCTGAACAAAGAACAACCCTATCATTGTGCCGGCAGCGCCAAATCTGAAGGTCTCGGGATCGCACTCATCGAACGGATGAACGGGGATGATCCGAATGCACTAATTGGCTTGCCGCTGATTGCTTTAATTGAAATGTTAGGCAATGAAGGGGTTCGTGTGATCTAATATCCATCCTATTCAGCCGAGGCTCAGTAACGTATCGCTTATCATTTTAGGTGGAAATTGGTATATTGTGTGCCAGGATCTCAGCACTGCCGTGAGAAAAAGCATTATCTATATATATATGAAATTGTTCAAGCACTAAGCACTATTAAAATATTTGAAAATTCAATTGAAACACGCTGTCAGGAAGATTTTTGTTTGACAACATACCACCGTTATGGTTAAGGTTATCGCCTAAAATATAGGGTCTTGAATGGACAACTGATTGTTGCTGAATAATAAAACCGACAGAGTAATTAGTTGTGTTCTGTTAACGAGTAAAAAGGGAGTAAATAATTAATGAAAAAATTAAGTTTTGCGTTGACACTGTTAGCCGCCGCTGCTTTGGTTGGTTGTGGTGGCAGTAACGATTATACACCGCCCGCAGATGCTACTGGCGAAAGAATCTTTAGCACCGCCTGCTCCGAGTGCCATAAGCCGTTAAAAGGCGATGTAGCCATGATTCTAAGTCAGAGTGTAGCTAACAAGGATGCGCTGAAAAACAAATTTCAGAATGGCAGTATGAGAATGCCGGCATTTCCAAATATTCAGGGAGAAGCAGCTGACCGTTTAGCTGACTACCTGTTATCCAATAGTGAAGTACAATAAGATTTGATACGCTTGTCAGAGGACTGGCCAGTCCTCTGACCAATGAAGGCCCAAGTTCATTTAATTTACTCGCAAGTATTTGTCAAAAATCTTGCAGACACTTCCCACAAAAAGTTGCCCTATGGGCGTGATGCTTATTTCCTCGTCACTGATAGTCAGAAGGCCGGCGTTTTCATGCACCGACAGCGCAGACAATTCATTCGCAAAATAATCTTTGAAATCGATTGAAAAAAAAGTTTCAACCGACTCAAAAGACACAATCGAATGACAAATCAATGCATGGATAACCGAACGACGCAATATGTCATCCAGGCCGAGTTCAAGACCCCGCATGATAGGCAGTTTGTTTTGGTCCAGAAAATCATAGTAATGCGGCAAATCGCAGTGATTTTGAACCAGAATTGAACCCGTTTTACCAATGGCTGACATGCCAAGTGCGATAAAATCGCTATCAGGATAAATCGAATACCCTTGCAGGTCGTAATATAAACGACCTTGTCGCTGGGCCGTAACCAATTGATCATCCTGACGCGCAAACAAATTCATGCCAATATGAATATAGCCCGCATTTATCAGGCGATGTATCGCATACATTCTGAGATCAAATTTTTCTTCGATTGAAAGCAGGTCGTTGGTTTGCACGATTTTATGAATACCGAATTCTTCCGGTTGAGGGTCATAGCTTCGCAGATTGATAAGATTGGGCCTTGCAGCGACGATCAAGTCGAGTATATGGCTGAAACTTTTTTTACTTTGTCCGGGGAACCCATAAATTAATTCAATTCTGATCGTGTTAAAACCATTACTTTGAGCAGCTTCTATAATTTCAAACGTTCTGGTTTCACTGTTAATTTCAGTTTGTTTGCGGCGTGGGGATTGATTTATTTGCGAATCATATTGCTGCACAATGATCGTTAAATAATTAATGCCCATTTCCCGGAACAGTTTAATAGATCGGTTGCTTGATAATTGCGGATCTATCGTGATGCGAAAAAAACCGTCGCTCACCAGATTGATTTGTTTTTGGATTTCATCCATCAACCGACCAAACTGAAACTGATTCAATAATGCGGGCGTCCCACCGCCCAAGTGAATCTGTTCAACTTTAGGAGCACTCTGTAAAGAATCTCCTACCAGCCTGATTTCTTTTAAAAGATAGTCTATGTATCTATCAAGCAGTGCGTTGTCCCCATTTTCAAATTGACGTGTATTGCAATAAAGACATAACGTACTGCAAAATGGCAAATGTATATATAA
Organism: Burkholderiales bacterium; assembly: GCA_024235795.1. Lineage (GTDB taxonomy): Bacteria > Pseudomonadota > Gammaproteobacteria > Burkholderiales > Nitrosomonadaceae > Nitrosomonas. The sequence goes on from JACKLR010000003.1 coordinate 754,087, forward strand.
CGCTTGATGTTTGCGATTGCCTCCCAAACTACGATTGCTGATTCGCGAAAAATATGTTTTTGCAGCAAAAGTATCTGTAAACAGCTCTGTTCCGGGATACAAGGTATAATCTTGATCATTGTAAGCAAAACAACGGATCAGATCTGATTTTACTTCTTTTATATCAATTCGTTGTCTCGGATACATGAAGACATGAATAATTCGTATGCTGCATAAGAATAGGCTATAAGCACTTCAATTCATTAAGTGTTAATAAACGCAAACGGGCGGCTTGATTTTTTGATGGGGAACCAGTTTAAAGAAAATCAACACACCAATTCATAATAACAGTAGAATTATGTTTAAAGGTTGAGTACCCGATTTTGATTCAGATCAACCCGAAGAATCAAAAATTATAATTTGGCATTCGGAATAAATACGTTTTGTTACCAGAAAGTTTTCTACCTACAAATCTTGATGTTGCCCAATTACGCTCAAGTTGCGCCACATGCAGCCTAAGGGAGCTTTGTCTGCCGGTTGGCTTAAACGATCAGGAAGTTGATATTCTTGGGGAAGTCGTCAGTTATAAGCGGAAAGTTAAGCGCGGCAGTTATTTGCACCGAACCGGCACAAAATTCCAGGCATTATATGCGGTAAAAAGTGGTTTTTTAAAGACTTGCATACTCGAAGAAGACGGCCGTCAACAAGTAACCGGTTTTCATATGACGGGCGAATTACTCGGCCTGGATGCAATTAGCACCGAATTACATACCTGCGACGCCATTGCACTGGAAGACAGTGAAGTGTGCGAAATCCCATTCGCCAAGCTTGAGGAAATCAGTCGAACCATTCCGTCCCTAATGCATCATTTTCACAAAATAATGAGCCGTGAAATAGTACGAGATCATGGTGTAATGATGTTACTCGGCAGCATGAAGGCCGAGGAACGCTTAGCGACATTTTTGTTGAACATGTCGCGCCGTTTAGCAATCCGCGGTTATTCAGAGTCAAATTTTAATTTGCGCATGACACGTGAAGAAATTGGAAGCTACCTTGGACTGAAACTGGAAACTGTAAGCCGCGCGTTTTCAAAATTACAGGATGAAGCAGTTATTTCTGTAAATAACAAACATATCCAGATCCATGATCTTCAGCGTTTGAAAACAAAAATGGGAAATTCTTCCTGTGCAACTTAAGATACGCTGCCCGTAATTGCCTATCCCTTTATAGTTAAAAACAATATCAACCGGGTTAATAGTTTTACTTCGATTCTTCAAATGAAACATGTGACTCCTGTCAGCTTGAGTGCCTGCCGGAAAATGCTATAATGTGCAGCTGATAGTTTTTCGCGTGATTTTTAATAAAATCTGAGCAAAAATGCTACAAGCTTCTTTTAACTATCTTTAATTTTTTATTTCACACATTCACCTCGCAACTACACAAGGGTGCTTCGTTATTTATTTAGCGAAGTCACTTGGTGAATGGCGGCTCAACCCTTAAAGGAGAATTTATGTCAGTAACAATGCGGCAAATGCTGGAAGCAGGCGTTCATTTTGGCCATCAAACACGCTTCTGGAATCCCAAAATGGCGCCATATATCTTTGGCCATCGCAATAAAATCCACATCATCAATTTGGAACGTACAATGGAAATGTTCGAGGAGTCCATGGCCTATGTACGTCAATTATCGGCGAACAAAGGTGTCATTTTGTTTGTTGGCACCAAACGCCAAGCCCGAGACATCATACGGGAAGAAGCAATGCGATGCGGTTCCCCTTATGTTGACCAGCGTTGGTTAGGCGGCATGCTGACCAATTTCAAAACGATCAAACAGTCTATAAAACGTCTGCACGAAATGGAAACGATGGTACAAGACGGGATGCTGGAAAAGATGATCAAAAAAGAGGCGCTTGATATGCAACGCGAGCTGGACAAACTGAACGCCAGCCTCGGCGGCATAAAGGAAATGAAAGGTTTGCCAGACGCCTTGTTTGTGGTGGATGTGGGTTACCAGAAAGGTGCCATTACAGAAGCCAAAAAGTTAGGTATCCCGGTTGTGGGCGTAGTAGATACTAATCATAATCCTGATGGCCTGCATTACATTATTCCAGGTAATGATGACTCCAGCCGGGCAATACGTTTATATGCACGTGGTATTGCGGATGCCGTACTTGAAGGACGTAATCAGGCAATTCAAGAAATCATTGAGATGAACGCTGAAGCTGAAGAACTTGATGAATAAAAGGCTGGTCGTTTTGCTGGACCGTTTAAAAACTTTCCCATAGTGAGGACTACACGCTTTCATTATTAAGCCTGTTCTTACTGATTTGGCGCTTTGGTTACGCTTTGGTTACGCTTTGATTGATTCGGGGCTAAATTCGATTAAGATATCTAGTACTGCTACAAAATGCATGACGTCTTGTAGCATATTAAATATTGGATTTATTAACTTTGTTTAAAATAGTATCTGGAGTAAATTAAATATGGCTGCGATTTCCGCAAGCATGGTAAAAGAATTACGTGAGTTAACAGGGCTTGGCATGATGGAATGCAAAAAAGCACTGACAGAAACTAACGGCGACATGAAAGCAGCTGAAGACCTGCTCAGAATAAAAAGCGGCGCAAAAGCAAGCAAGGCCGCCGGGCGCGTTGCAGCAGAGGGTGTAGTCGGTGCTTTTATTACTGGCGATGGCCGTACAGGCGCGTTAGTTGAAGTAAACTGCGAAACGGATTTTGTTGCCAAAAACGACGATATTATAAAATTTGCCACCACCTTGGCTGAATTAGTGGCGTCGGAAAATATTACCGATGTTCAAGTACTTGGAGAAACCCAGTTATCTGGTGAGGATAACGTAGAAGCCGCACGTAAAGCGCTTGTTATGAAACTTGGCGAAAACATCAGTATTCGCCGTTGCGCATATCATACAACTGAAGGTCAGCTGGCTTACTATTTACATGGCACTAAAATTGGCGTTATGATCGATTATCAGGGCGGAGACGAAACATTGGGCAAGGATTTGGCAATGCATATCGCGGCGAGCAAACCGATGTGTGTTTCTAAAGAGCAGGTTTCTCCGGAAGTGCTTAAACATGAGCGTCAGATTTTTTCCGCACAGGCAGCTGAAAGCGGCAAACCAGCCAATATTATCGAAAAAATGGTTGATGGCCGTATTGCTAAATATCTTGCAGAAGTAACCCTGCTTGGGCAGCCTTTTGTCAAGGATCCCGATCAGACAATTGAAAAGTTATTGGCAAAAAAATCAGCAACAGTGAATAAATTTACCCTGTACGTAGTGGGCGAAGGTATCGAAAAGAAAACCGAGAACTTTGCAGAAGAAGTCAAAGCACAGATGGGACAAACAAAATAAGTTTAATTATCGCTCGATTTTTTAATACCTACTGTCTATGACAACTCGATATCAGCGTATTTTACTGAAGCTATCCGGCGAAGCACTAATGGGTGAAGATAGCTATGGTATTAATCAAACAGTTATTAGCCGGATTGTTGCCGAAATTGCAGAAATCAACAAACTCGGCGTGGAGATTGCAATAGTCGTTGGCGGCGGCAATATTTTTCGTGGCATGAAATCTACCAATGACAGTATAGAACGCGTAACGGCCGATTATATGGGTATGCTGGCTACTGTCATGAATGCTTTGGCACTCCATGATGCGATGAAACATGCAGGCATTGTCCCCCGTATACAATCGGCTTTACGTATCGATCAGGTTGTCGAACCTTATATTCGCGGCAAAGCATTACGTTATCTAAAAGAAGGCTGGGTTGTCATATTCGCCGCAGGGACAGGAAATCCATTCTTTACCACAGATACAGCTGCGGCACTTCGCGGCATGGAAATGAATGTGGACATCATGCTGAAAGCGACTAAAGTAGATGGCATTTACTCAAATGATCCCAAAATTGACCCTCAGGCAACGCGCTTCCATAAACTATCGTTTGATGAAGCCATTGCCAAAAATCTGCAGGTGATGGATGCAACAGCACTGACCTTATGCCGGGATCAGAAATTACCCCTCAATGTATTCAGCATCTTCAAACCGGGTGCGCTAAAGCGCATCATTATTGGAGAAGATGAGGGGACATTTGTAATGGTTTAGATTTTAATAAATTCCTGGTTATTATTCTCGTACGTTATTAATAGCTATTAGCGCAACTTATGGGTAAATGATTATGATTGCCGATGTGAAAAAAACTGCAGAACAAAAAATGCAGAAAAGCCTGGAAGCTTTAAAAGTTGATCTGAGTAAAGTAAGAAGCGGGCGGGCGCATACCGGCTTGCTGGATCATGTCATGGTCGATTATTATGGCGCGCCAACACCGATTAATCAGGTAGCCAATGTTAATTTGATCGATGCAAGAACCATTGGGGTTATTCCATGGGAAAAAAAGATGGCCAGTGCAGTTGAAAAAGCGATTCGCGATTCCGATCTCGGGCTTAACCCCATGTCGGTCGGAGAAACAATTCGCGTCCCCATGCCGCCGTTAACCGAAGAACGCCGGAAAGAATTGACCAAAGTGGTCAAACAGGAAGCGGAAAATGTACGTGTTGCGATGCGTAATATACGTCGGGACGCCAATTCTCACTTAAAAGAATTGTTGAAGTCCAAAGATATATCCGAAGATGAAGAACGTCGTGGCCAGGATGAAATTCAAAAATTAACAGATCGTTATATCACTGAGATCGATAAAATTCTGCAAACTAAAGAAGCCGAATTAATGGCCATTTGATATGTCTCAAGGTACAAGCTCCACGCGAGAAATACCTGAAATCGGATCGATCCCTAAGCATATTGCCATTATCATGGATGGCAATGGACGATGGGCAAGAAAACGATTCTTGCCGCGAGTAGCAGGTCATAAGCAGGGAGTCGAGACAGTTCGAAATGTTATTAAATCCTGTTCAAATCACGGCGTAGAATTTCTAACGCTGTTTGCATTCAGTAGCGAGAATTGGCGGCGCCCGGCCGATGAAGTTTCTTTCTTGATGCAATTATTTGCCGGTGCCTTGGAACAAGAAATAACAAAATTGCATGAAAACAGTATTCGCTTTAGAGTGATCGGTGATATTTCAAGATTTGAATCTAAAATTATTCAATTTATCAAAAAAGGCGAGCAATTAACCGCAAATAATTCCAAACTAACGCTGACAATTGCGGCCAACTACGGCGGGCGGTGGGATATTATACAAGCCGTACGAAAAATGATGGAAAACTCACCCAATTCACCAGTCCATTTCGAAGAAGAAAATCTCACGCAATTTCTGTCCATGAATTATGCACCCGAGCCCGATTTGTTTATACGTACAGGCGGAGAATGTCGCATCAGCAATTTTTTATTATGGCAGCTTGCCTATACTGAATTATATTTCACCGATACACTCTGGCCGGACTTTGATGAAAAGGAATTTGATTTAGCTATACAATCATACCAGCAACGGGAACGCCGTTTTGGCCGAACCAGTGAGCAAATTCAACAATAAAGCATTTCATGCAAAATTATCATGTTGTAAAGACCAATTTAAGTGTTATGACTCCCATTCTTCATCAAAGTAAGCTTTTGCTCCACTAAAATATACTCATGTTAAAAGCCCGCGTCCTGACTGCAATTATTGTATTACCCCTCTTTTTATCAGCTTTACTTTATTTACAGGATATTTTTTGGGCTACGCTATTGTTGGTATTGACAGTAATCGGATCGCGCGAATGGTGTCATTTAGCTCGGTTTTCCGTTAAAAACACTGTTACTTTCATGATCCTGACAACATTATTGGGTGGCGAGTTGCTGTTTCTGTTAAGCGAAGCAGTTGAAATTGATGCTTTTACACCGGCGTTGATATGGGTCTATGTACTATCTGCCATATTTTGGGTTGGTTATGTTCCTTTTTTGCTGAAACAATCCAGTACAATCAACAATACCGTTGTTTTGATGCTGGTTGGCTGGTTAGTATTGCTGCCAACAGCGCTCGCTTTGTATCAATTACGCGCAATTAGTCCGTTACTTTTGCTGGGTTTTATGGGGACAATCTGGATTTCTGATACCGCAGCATATTTTGCAGGCCGTGCCTTTGGTAAAAACAAACTTGCTTACCATATCAGCCCAGGAAAAACCTGGGAAGGCGTTGCTGGCGCTATGCTTGCTGTTTTCGTTTATGGTCTTGTCTGGGTTTTTGTATTTGCCGATGGTGCTTATCTAATGTCACTTGTTCCGTTGCTGATTGTGCTGGCTATACTGGGCATTATTGGCGATTTATTTGAATCCCTTATAAAAAGGCAGGCAGGCGTTAAAGACAGTGGCAAAATTCTACCGGGGCATGGCGGTATTTTAGACCGAATCGATGCACTCATGCCTTCCCTGCCCCTGGCTATTCTGGCATTACTGGTTTCTAATACCCATCAATTATGAAAAAAATACGCTATTTGACGATTCTGGGCGCTACGGGCAGTATCGGTGAAAGTACGCTCGATGTTGTCAGCCGTCATCCCGATCTGTTCGAAGTTGTTGCGCTAACCGCCAACAACAATATCGAAAAAATGCTGGATCAATGCCGGCGGTTTAATCCTCGCTTTGCGGTAATGCTTGCCCCCGAACAGGCTGAACGGTTGCAACAAGCGATTATCCGGAATGGCCTGGATACAACGGTTTTGTCCGGTGTTGAATCACTGGAAAAAGTCGCCTCACTTCCTGATGTCGATGTCGTCATGGCGGCCATCGTCGGTGCAGCCGGAATACGTCCAACGTTCGCGGCTGCAAAAGCGGGTAAACTGGTTTTACTTGCCAATAAAGAGACATTGGTTATGGCCGGCCGTATTTTTATGGATATGGTCAAGGAACACAGCGCTATCCTGTTGCCCATTGACAGTGAGCATAATGCCATACACCAATCGCTTCCGCATGACTTTGACGGAAGTCTGCAGGAAAAAGGCATCCGGCGTATATTGCTGACAGCTTCGGGCGGCCCTTTCAGAAATGCTTCGCTGGATTCGCTAGCGCACGTCACCCCAGCTCAGGCATGCGCACACCCGAACTGGGATATGGGACGTAAAATTTCTGTCGATTCGGCGACCATGATGAATAAAGGACTCGAGGTCATAGAAGCACACTGGTTATTTAATGCAGCATCTGAAAACATACAAGTGGTTATTCATCCGCAAAGCGTAATTCATTCCATGGTTGAATATATTGATGGGTCTGTACTGGCTCAGCTCGGAAATCCTGATATGAGAACACCAATTGCTCATGCCATGGGCTATCCTGAAAGAATTGAAAGCGGCGTAGCATCATTGAATATGTTCGAAGTAGCACATCTGGATTTCGAGAAGCCTGATTTTAAGCGCTTTCCTTGCTTAAGGCTTGCTTATGAAGCGCTAGATATGGGAGATAACATGCCTGCGGTATTAAATGCAGCCAATGAAATTGCTGTTGAATCTTTCCTTGAGGAAAAAATGCCGTTTACCGCGATCCCGGTCATGATTGAACATGTCATGAATACGTTAGGACAAGAAACAATACACTCGCTAAGCGATGTACTCAAAGCTGATAGCGCGGCCCGGGACGCAGCGCATGACTGGTTGAACACATTCAGATAATCAAAATACATTTTCTATGCTGCTTAAATTTTTCTAATGGTAAGATAACGTTACTTCAAAACTGTGGAATGTGAAAGAAAATGCGGGCATATAAAGCTAGCGGATTTTCCATGATAATAGACTTTACAAATGGGCTGTACCAAATTAAAACGACGGCACCCAAAAACAATTTTACACACTGAGCTGACATGTCAATATTTTTCACAATCATATCTTTCATCATTGCGTTAGGGATACTGATCACCTTTCATGAGTTCGGTCATTACCTGGTGGCGCGCTGGAATGGGGTTAAAGTGCTGCGGTTCTCTGTGGGTTTTGGTCAACCTGTGTTTCGAAAACGACTGGGCAAAGATCAAACCGAATGGGTTGTGGCAGCTATTCCGTTAGGCGGTTATGTCAAAATGCTCGATGAAAATGAAGGCAGGGTCGCAAAAGAAGAACTTTCGCGCGCGTTTAATCGCCAACCGGTTGGGCGTCGCTTCGCAATTGTAGCTGCGGGACCGCTTGCCAATTTTCTGTTGGCAGTCGTTATATACTGGCTTATGTTTATTCTCGGCGTAGATGGTATAAAGCCCACGTTAGGGCCCATTGTAGCGGATACGCCGGTGGCCAAAGCGCAATTCGAAGCGGGCGAAACCATCATTAGTATTGAAAATGAATCGGTTGAAAGCTGGCAGGATGCGCGTTGGACATTATTACGTTACGCAGTTGATCGTTCTGCCGCTGTTAACGTTGAAACGATTAATCAGAACGGTAAAATAAGTTGGCGCCAACTTGATCTAAGCGGCATACACCCGGATGAACTGGAAGGAAATGTGCTTGGCAAGATCGGGTTTAATGTCTATCAGCCCGAAATCAAACCCATAATCGCAGAAGTCATGGCAGGCGGCGCGGGTGAGCGCGCCGGCTTGCGCGCGGGCGATGAAATTCTGGCTGTTAATGACAAGGACATTTATAGCTGGATCGAATTTGTACCGGAAGTTCAGGCGAATCCAGGACGACCGCTGGTTCTCGATATCCTGCGTAACGATCAAATTGTAACCCTGAATATCATCCCTGAAACGGTTACTGAGAATGGCCAGAAGGTCGGCCGGATCGGTATTATGCCCGAAATTGACCAATCTCTGTTCGAGGCGATGCGTGTCGTTGTCACTTATCCAGCCGGCGAAGCAGTCATGATAGCGCTGAATAAAACCTGGGAAACAACTGTCCTGACCTTGAGCATGCTCTCTAAAATGATCACTGGCGACGTTTCCTGGAAAAATGTGAGCGGTCCGATCTCCATCGCCGATTATGCAGGGCAATCGGCACAAATGGGACTCGTCTCCTATCTTGCATTTCTGGCCCTGATCAGCGTCAGTTTGGGTGTTTTAAATCTGCTGCCTATCCCCATTCTGGATGGGGGTCATTTAATGTATTATGTCATCGAAATGATCAAAGGCTCCCCAGTATCCGAAAAGGCCATGATTATCGGACAGAAAGTGGGTTTATTGATGCTGTTCACACTAATGACTTTCGCGATCTATAACGACATTAATCGGCTGGCTACTGGTTAGGTAATGAATTACAAGTATCTTGTCGCTCTTGTCGGCTTTTTATACGCCTTTTCTGCATGGGCCGGTCAGTCATTCATTGTTTTGGACATTCGCGTCGAAGGCATACAGCGCACCGAAGCCGGAACAGTTTTCAGTTATCTCCCGGTAAAGGTCGGCGATACCATTGATGCAGCAAAAGCAACCGCAGCGATCAAAGCACTGTATGCCACAGGATTTTTCAAGGATGTAAAGTTAAGAACCGAAAACGGGGTATTGATTGTACAGGTTGAAGAGCGGCCGGCAATCGCTCAGATTAACATTAATGGCTCCAAGGCATTTGAAAAAGACAAGCTCAAGGAGGGACTGAAGCAAGCTGGACTATCTGAATCCCGTATCTTCAGCCGTTCTCTGTTAGATCGCGCCGAACAGGAACTGAAAAGACAGTATATCAGCACTGGAAAGTACGCCGTTAAAATAACCACAACCACAACACCGCTTGAACGCAATCGCATTGGCATAAATTTCGATATTGAAGAAGGCCGCACAGCGCGTATTAAACAAATTAATTTCGTCGGCAACGAAGCATTTGACGATAAGACATTGCGCGGCCTATTTGTATTGAGAACACCCGGCTTATTAACCTGGTTTACGAAAAACGACCAGTATTCCAAGCAAAAATTGTCTGCAGATCTGGAAACACTCCGCTCCTATTATCTCGATCGCGGCTATCTGGAATTCGGCATTGATTCCACGCAGGTATCGATTACCCCGGACATGAAAGATATCTACATTACCGTCAACGTTTCCGAGGGAGAACAGTACACCGTTTCCGATATCAAATTGGCGGGTGAGTTACTCGTACCTGAAGAAGAATTACGAAATTTGATCCTGCTACAACCCGGAGATGTTTTTGCACGTGAAAAATTAACTGAATCAGTTAAACTCATTTCTGACCGTCTGGGTGATGATGGTTATGCATTTGCAAATGTCAATGCAGCACCTGAACTGGATCATGAAAACCGGCAAGCGGGTTTCACATTTTTTGTTGACCCTGGGCGGCGTGTCTATATTCGCCGCATTAATATTACCGGTAACGACCGCACAAAAGATGAAGTTATACGCCGTGAATTCCGTCAGATGGAGGGCGGATGGCATTCCACTTCGAAAATCAATCTTTCCAGGCAACGGGTCGACCGATTATTCTTTTTTAACAGTGTCAATATAGAAACACCACCCGTCCCGGATGCGCCGGATCAAGTCGATGTCAATATTCATGTTGAAGAAAAACCGACCGGCGCAATCATGTTTGGTGCAGGTTTCTCAGATCGTGAAGGACTGATTCTTAACGGTTCAGTTTCGCAAAACAATATTTTTGGCACAGGCAATTTTTTCAGCTTGCAAGTCAATACCGGCCGGATCAATCGTGTATTTTCCGCTTCCTTTAACAACCCTTATTTTACTGTGGACGGAATAAACCTGGGCTTCGATGTGTTTAGAAGAAACTTGAATACATCGCGTTTATCGAGAGTCAATGCCTTTAAAACAACTACATCAGGGGCCATAATCCGTTTTGGCATCCCCATTGCCGAAAATGATATTGTTTCTTTCGGTGCTGGCGCTGAACTGACTGAAATTGGTATTTTTGAAGACAGCCTGCCACGTACTGTAAACTTCGTTAACGAATTTGGTTCATCAACATACAACCTGCCATTTACAGTAAGTTGGGCGCGGGATAGACGCGATAGTGCAATTTATACCACTTCAGGCACGACACATCGGTTATTTGGTGAAGTCAGCATTCCGGGTGCTGACCTGAATTATTATAAAGTCAGCTATAACCAGAAAACCTATTTCCCGCTCACGGAAACATTCACATTGCTGCTCAATACCGAATTTGGCGTTGGTGACGGTTATGCGGGCAAGCCGTTGCCCTTTTTCAAAAACTTTTTCGCTGGCGGAAATAATTCAATCCGCGGCTATGACTTGAATTCTCTGGGTCCAAGGGAAAAAGTTCCGAATAGTGACAACACTTTCGCACTGGGTGCCAGTAAACGTGTCGTGGCTAACCTTGAATTGCTGTTTCCCGCACCTTTTATGAAAGATGACCGCTCTGTCCGCTTGGGCGCTTTTATTGATGCCGGTACTGTTTTCGATAGTTTTAAGGGCGGCAAACTGCAAAGTGATGGCTCTATCGAACAAGGGTTTACTGATTTGATGCGCTACTCTGCAGGTTTGTCCGTAATGTGGATTTCACCCATGGGGCCGCTTCAAGTCAGTATCGCCAAACCGCTTAATGAAAAAGACGAAGATAATTTACAGATGTTTCAGTTCAGGTTTGGACAACAGTTTTAGACCAGGCTAGAACCAATCAGGAGAACTTATTGAACTTGACGCTTCGATGGTGGAAATTTCGTTACTATGTTGTCATGGCAATCATGCTATTGCCATTAAATACGCTATCCGATCTTCGGGCAGATAATATTAAAATAGGCGTTGTCAATACCGAACAGATTCTGCGTGAATCTGCCCCGGCGCTCAAAGCGCAGCAAAAAATAGATCAAGAGTTTATCCCGCGTGATGCCGAAATCAAGGATATGGCAAAACAGGCCAAGACATTACAGGAGAAACTGGAAAAAAAAGGCGCAACAATGAATGACGCAGACAGGCGCGAACTGGAACGTGAACTTGCAAACCTGAGTCGCAATTACCAGCGCGCGCAACGCCAAATGCGTGAGGATCTGACGGTTCGTCAGAACGAAGAATACGGCGTAATTCTGGAACTGATCGATGAAGCCATTAACACTGTTGCTGAAAAAGAAAACTACGATCTGATTTTACAATTGCAGGATTCAGTTTATCGCAGTCAACGTATCGATATCACTGATCAGGTGATAGAAGTCCTGAATAAAACAAATGGACGAAATAAAAATGCGCAGTGAACATTGTATTAATCACATGCAACTACAGACCAACTTATGGCTTTGCATCGATTTTGATATGAATAAATAAGGAAAAACAATGAGTACTATGGATATTCATGAAATACTTAAATATTTACCACATCGTTATCCATTATTGCTGGTGGATAAGGTTATTTCCATTGAGGCAGAAAAAAACATTGTTGCTTTAAAGAATGTTTCTATCAACGAACCGTTTTTTCAAGGACATTTTCCGCATCATCCTGTCATGCCGGGTGTGCTGATCGTAGAGGCACTGGCTCAAGCGGCTGCGCTACTGACTTTAAAAACCGAGGGCAACACGAATAAAGAGGATTCTGTTTATTATTTTGTCGGCATTGACGGTGTCCGTTTCAAGAAACCCGTGATGCCGGGTGATCAGCTGATACTTAAAGTGTCAATCGACCGCCAGATAAAAGGTTTATGGAAATATTCGGCACGCGCAGAAGTCGACGATCAATTGGTCACCGAAGCCAAACTGATGTGCACTGCCAGAAGCGTATAACCGTTACCGCAAATACAGGAATCAACCGTTGCCGGCCATTGCAACGAAACCTCAACTGATTTGCGGGGTAGACGAGGCTGGCCGTGGCCCGCTTGCCGGCCCGGTGGTTGCGGCATGTGTCGTTTTGGATAGGAACCATACGATTCAGGGTTTGGCGGACTCAAAGCAACTCAGCGAGAAGAAACGGAATGAATTGACGGCAGCAATCAAACAGTTTGCAAAGGCCTGGGCAATCGCATCGGCGTCAGTCAACGAAATAGACCAGTTGAATATTTTGCAGGCCACATTGTTAGCCATGAAACGCGCTGTCAATCAGCTGTCGCTAGTACCGGATATTGTGATGGTTGATGGCATGCATAGTCCGAAACTTGAAATCCCGGTACAAACAGTGATAAAAGGTGATAGTCTGATTGCAGAAATCTCTGCAGCATCTATTTTGGCAAAAACGGCACGTGATGCTGAAATGGTGTTGCTGCATGAACGTTTTCCTGAATACGGATTTGACCAGCACAAAGGTTATCCGACCAAGAAGCATATCAACGCCTTACAAATGTATGGTATAACAACAGCACATCGGCGAAGCTTTGCACCTGTTAAAACAATAGCGTATATAAATAATTAAACCTGGTAATACACAAGCAAAGGAAACAAAATGGGAACCCTTAAGGTCTTACATGTAATGGGCGTTGTCATTTGGGTAGGCGGCATGTTTTTTGCCTATATGGTTCTAAGACCAGTTGTCAATCAACTGCTGCCGTCACCGCAAATGCTTAAATTCTGGCAGGCAATATTTGCAAGCTTTTTCCATTGGGTATGGTTATCGATAACAGTTATCCTCGCGAGCGGCCTGCATATGATCTCGGAAATGGGCGGATTTGGGAAGCTGCCCTTTAATGTCTATTTGATGTTTGCTATCGGCGCTATGATGATGCTGATATTTATATATGTATTTTTTACCGCCTATCGCAAACTCAAGCGTTTTGTTGCCGCAGAGGATTGGAAGGCGGCAGGTATTGCATTGGTACAGATACGCGTTCTGATCGGATTGAACCTGATTCTCGGATTTGTGACCATTGCCATAGCAATCCTGGATACGTAGTCACGCCAGCCAATATTCGATTAATTTAACGGAGCTTTAGATGAACATGCAAATAGCAAAAAATACAGTAGTATCGCTTCACTATGAATTATCCGATTCATCGGGCAATCTTATTGAAAAAACAGATGAGCCCATAAGTTACCTGCATGGAGGCTATGACGGTATTTTTCCAAAAGTAGAAGAAGCACTTCATGAAAAAGAAGTAGGCTTTAGTTGTACTGTTTCTATGGAACCCGAACATACCTTTGGAGAATATGACAGCGACTTGATACGAATTGAACCGCGAAGCGCCTTCCCGGAGAATGTTGCAGTCGGCATGCGCTTTGAAGGTGCCGCCGAAGGAACGGATGATTATCTGATTTATACGGTCACCGATATCGCGGATGACAAGGTGGTCGTCGACGGAAACCATCCTCTTGCTGGCATGAATCTTAATTTTGCCTGCACGGTTACCGATATACGCCCAGCAACAGCAGAAGAAATTTCACATCAACATGTCCATGGTCCAGATGGGCATGCACATTAAATCATTATTGTTTTGATCACCACTGACCGAAAAACGCTTATTTCACCGTATCTTATTGTTCATCCAGTATCTGCTTGAGCTTATAAAGCTGCTCAAGCGCCTGTCGCGGCGTCAGTTCATCAGGCGAAATGGCACGCAGCAAAGGAATCACAGGATTTTCCTGCAGTATTTCGAATTCACCAACTGCTGGCTCGTCGAAAAACAGATCCAGTTGCGGATTTTTGTCTGCTTTGTCCTTTTCCAGTTCAGCCAAATGTTTTCTGGCCATACGGATCGTCTGACTCGGAACACCTGCCAACGCAGCAACCTGCAGACCGTAACTCTGGCTGGCCGGCCCGGCAGTAACCTTATGCAGAAAAACGATGCGGTTTTTATGCTCCACGGCCTCCAGATGCACATTACGAATTTGCTTGTATTCCTCGGCCAGTTTGGTCAACTCAAAATAATGCGTGGCAAAAAGTGTGCAGCTCTGATTCCTGGTCAACAGATAACGCGCGATTGCCAGGGCAAGCGCAAGGCCGTCAAACGTTGACGTGCCGCGCCCGACTTCATCCATAAGGACGAGACTTTGCGCTGTGGCATTATGCAAAATATTTGCAGTTTCCGTCATTTCTACCATGAACGTTGAGCGCCCACCCGCCAGATCATCGGAAGCGCCAATGCGGGTGAATATCTGATCAAGAATACCGATTTGAGCTTTTTCCGCCGGAACAAAACTGCCGCAATGCGCCAATAACGCGATAAGAGCAACCTGCCGCATATATGTTGACTTGCCGCCCATGTTGGGGCCGGTAATAATCAGCATTTGCTGCTTGCTGTAGTGATGCTGACCAAACTGGGCGTCATTGGCAACATAGTTTTCTACCTGGCGTTCAACCACCGGATGGCGCCCCGTTTCGATGTCGATGAGATTTTCATGCAATAAAACCGGGGCAACGTAGTCAAACGACTGGGCGCGTTCCGCGAAAGCGCATAAACCATCGATTTCGGCAACGCTGGCAGCTATTTTCTGTAATGCCTGTACAGAATCGGCCAGCTTGTTCAACAATTCATCGTAAAGGGATTTTTCCCGTGCCAGCGCCCTGTCCTGCGCCGCCAGCGCTTTGTCCTCAAAAGCCTTGAGTTCGGGTGTGATATAGCGTTCAGCGCTTTTGAGCGTTTGCCGGCGGCGGTATTCATCCGGAACTTTATCGCTATGCGCATGGGTCACTTCGATATAAAAACCATGCACGCGGTTATATTCCACCTTCAAATTTGGAATGCCGGTGCGTTCCTTCTCACGCGTTTCAAGCTGTACCAGAAATTCGCCACAGTTATTCTGCAAGGCACGTAATTCATCCAGCTCGGCATCGTATCCATCCGCAATGACATTCCCTTCCCGTAATACCACACTGGGTTCCGGTTGAATCGATTTTTCCAGCAAATCGATCAGCACTCTATCCGGCATCATATCCTGCACAAGCAGTTTTATTCTTTTGACTGAACAGCCAGTCAGCGCCTTAACCGCATCTGGCAAAAGCTTCAGGCTGTCCCGAAGACCGGACAAGTCCCTGGGGCGTGCCGATCGCAGCGCAATACGTGCGGTAATCCGCTCAATATCCACAACATGCCGCAAGCAATCGTGCACCGTGATATAAATATTATGGCTGATCAGATTGGCAACGCTATCCAGCCGTTGCTGAATGGCAAATAAATCACGCAACGGATGATGAAGCCAGAATTGCAACAAACGGCTGCCCATACTGGTCGCGCAGGTATCGAGCAAGGACAATAGCGTCGGCGCGCGCTCACCGCGCATCGTCTCTGAAATTTCCAGATTGCGGCGCGTAGCCGCATCCATGCGCACATAAATACTGTCACGCTCTGCCTGTAGAGACGTCACATGAATCGCAGCGGTACCCTGTGTCAGCCGGGTATACTCGAACAATGCATTAGCGGCGCACAAAGCCGTTGACAAATCCTCACAACCAAAACCGGAGAGATCGTGCGTATCAAAATGACGCGTGAGGCTGCTAACCGCACTGTCCAGATCAAACTGCCAGGGCGGCAGATACTTCAATACCCAGCGGTCTGACAGACCCTTGACCGATTGATAGGATTCCGGCACCAGAATCTCAGCCGGCTGCAGCCGCTCCAGTTCGCTGATGAGATGACCGGATGATGTCTCCATCACGCGTAACTGGCCCGCCGCCAGATTCAGCCAAGCCAGACCGAGCGTCGATTCATGGACATACAGCGCAAGCAGAATGCAATCGCGCTTGTCTTCCATCAATGCAGCATCGGTCAACGTGCCAGGAGTAACAATTCGCGTCACTTCGCGCGCGACGGGCCCCTTGCTTGTTGCCGGATCGCCCACCTGTTCGCAAATAGCGACAGACTCGCCTAATTTGACCAGCTTAGCCAGATACTGCTCGGCTGCATGATAGGGCACTCCCGCCATCTTAATCGGCTCACCGGCAGATGACCCTCGCCGTGTTAGCGTAATGTCAAGAAGACCCGCCGCTTTCTCGGCATCCTCAAAAAACAGTTCATAAAAATCTCCCATGCGGTAAAACAACAGCATGTCAGCATGCTGCGCTTTAATGCGCAGATATTGTTGCATCATAGGAGTATGCGTTTCTTTCTTGGCGTTCATATAAGCTTTTTGGTTACCATCAAATCATAAGCAAGGAGCAAGTAACCTTACGATGATCAGCGCATGCGCTGAAATTTTCCCGGTAATATCATTGAAATACTGATATTCATACACTGTGGAACGATATTTCCCAGAAACCGTATTACCCGAAAATTCTTAAAAACACCGTCCCGAATCATTTCCAGTCAGTGAGTATACTGGATATTGAGAAAAAATTTTTTGGTTACTAAGCCGGATAAGCATTGAATGACCTGAGTCAATCTCACTACCCGGTTATTAATTCCACTATGACTTGGTAAATAATAGATAGCTTTCAGCTGGTTCGAGCCCTGGTCGGGGAGCCATACTTACCTTGGACTTACCACTGATGCCACTGATCGCGGGACTTATAGGTTGCGAGTCGGTGAGTCGGAAATCTCTCAATGCAATCGAATAAGTCAGGCTCAGCCGTATTCCCCGAATTCGTAACGTGACAGAATCGTGACAACGCTTTGCTATTAGCTGTCACGTGCCGCGCTATTTGGTACATCTTTGCTCCGCTATTGACAATCCTGCTTGTTTGAACTATAGAATAGCTCTCATCGATATACTATGTGCAGAGAAGAAGTTTTTCCAACTCGAAAGAACACCTCGCACCAGGTCATGACATTGAAACTTGGTTCCGTTGCTAAGAATAATTTCACTACTAACCTTTCCATCTCCATACTTTCTTGCTTTGATACTGCCTGAGTAGAACCCACTGTTTGTCGGTGCTGACGGGGGCATGGGTACGTTAATATTGATTTTGAAATATTTACGTGCTGTTGCAAGATCTCCACAGATCTTAAGCCAGTGGTCGTTGCGGAGGCCATTTATGATGGCATGGGTCTTTGTCATTGCCGGAAGAGATGGATCGTTTTGGACCCATTCAATCATGGAATATGCTGTGACTGTAAAATTGAAAACACGCTCTACTGTCACTTTATCATCTAATGCAGCACCATCGCGTTGAAGCTTTTCATAGATATCATATATTGATGCTAATTTTAAAGTGCATATCATAACTTCAAACACCCCATAATATTAAAACTTAAAGTATGATTCTTAATTATACGGAGTTCTACGCCTAAGCTTTCTGAATTGTTCTGTTGCCGATGGAAACAGGATGAATTTTTCTTGGATATAAATTCCGCCCATTGATATAGATGCTGTTATATTTTTCATAATGACTTTAGTCGGATTGATCTCGGAGCTATTTTAGTAAAATACTGACTCAGAGCAATTTGGAAAATTTCTAGGGTTTGAGCATAGCGCCCTTATAGCTTTTAACACCGCGCAGAAGCGATAACTGGAAAGACACTGTGCTTTGGCACATTATCCATCATATTGATTGCTATTCCTGTTATAATATAATTGTCAGTTCTAATTAATGACACATCAAGAAATTCATAGTCTTCGGAAGTTATTACTCCTTAGCATCTATCCCTACGTATTAGCTTTTTCCTTAGTTAGAAATTTAATTCTTACTTTTTATTTCTGACATCACTCTCACTGTCACTGTTTTTCCAAGATTTATATATAAAAGGGTAATACAATGAATCTACATAATAAAACTCTATCTATAATGGCTATAGTAGTTATCATAAATATGACATATGGTTTTTATATGATCTTCACTAAACTTCCCCTATAATCTGACGCAAAAAGCCATTTCTAGTAAGATGGTTTTTTGTTTATTAGGTTGCTTATAGCGCTTGATCAAACTGCCCTCCCCCACGCCATAGAACTGGACGAAAACAATCCATCCCAAGGCTTGTAATTAACAGAAGTCTTCCAAACATAAGTAGCAGGGTTAAAAGGTCTAAATACCGGCATGTTAAAATTTTCTAATTATAGCTTGCGCGCTACTGGCTGCGCGTCAAATAGATAAGATCATAGCAGTGAACAAATATAATCAAAGATTAAAACTGACAGCTCAACGTGAAAATGGAAGTAGTAGTGATGGATACGAAGAATATTACTAATTGGATGGGCCGTGCTGTTTATGCTCTTATCAGTTTAAGTTTAGTTCTCATCAGCCTTACAATGATGGGAGTTGCTTTATCGAATATTTGGGCATCAATATACGAAAAACATTTGCTTGTAACAGCTCTTCTTGACTCTGTTGGCTTGATTATAATTGGAATGGCGGTCTTTGATGTTTCCAATTTCTTGTTGGAAGAAGAGGTCTTTGGTCGCACCAACATGAAATCTCCCGCAAAACAAAGAGCCACTTTAGTAAAGTTTTTTATTATTATTGCCATCGCTGTAAGTTTGGAGGCTCTGATGTTCGTTTTTGACGCAGGAAAAAAGGATATTAGCACATTGATCTATCCAACTTTTTTGCTAATCGCTGCTGTTTTTATAGTTATCGGTCTAGGTGTATATCAGAAATTGACTCGTGAAGAGAAGGATCCGTCTCCATAAAACTTAGAATTTTCTAAACCTTATACAATCCTGTCGTCGCTGACTCAGAAACAGGCAAATTGATGCTATCAGGAACTGGAAAAACAGCTGAATAACTATGCATTCTACAATCGTCTCCCGCGTGTCGGACACTTAGGCAAAGAAGTTTATATTGCCGAACTTAATGATCTAGGCGCCTCTGCTTGTCGTATTCTAGTGCCGGGTTATTCAGAAGTGTATCCAGTTGAAGACCTTATTTGGGACAATACCAACAAGGCGTTGGATTACCGCGAAGATATCTTGAATATTCATGTTTTAAGTGGCGACAGCTTGGCGAGTTTGGTGGAGCGATTAGAAGAAAGCCAGCTAAATAACTATAAAGATATTAGAACACTGATTGGCATTGAGTTCGATGAAAATACTGTTTGGGGACAAAACTGACCATTCTTGAACTGAAAATTCTTATCTACCTTGCCTTAGGCGAGCTTGATGAGGCCATTGAGTTAGTAAAAGAGTTCTTACAGTACAATACCAATACCGTTGAGCGCGGCTTGTTCTATCAAGTGATTCATACGGTACTTGAGATCACCTTGGACGAAGAACTGGCACTTGAGGATTTTATCGCCAACCTAAATAGAATGTTCGGTAAAGAAACCATGATAAATGTAGTCGGCTCTGTAACTGGCGAAGTGAAATTCTTTGGCCTAACCAAAACCAGCATGAAGCTAGAAGGCTTAGACAAACACCTAAGACTAATCGAAAGCTACAAAAAGCTTCATCAAGCCCGCGAGACAAAAGCGGAGAATTCAAAAGATTAATTTGTTGTTATCTATACAGTGCATTACAAATATTCAATATTTATGTTTGTCATTGTTAGTTATATTTTCTTCAGACTTATCACAAGATAATAAGAATTATCAATTGCCAGTTACCAGTTTTATCCGTTTTGGCGAGCCATACTTTTCTTAGAATTGCCGCTGATCCTTTGATCGCCGGAGCTATAGGTTTTAGGTTGGTGTGTGAAAGTGTGAGCTAAACCAATTTTTTATATGCCATGATCAACAAAGAATCATTGATAGATCATATTGTTATGAAAAAGCCATCCATTCACATGAATGTCTTCAGGGTCGTGGTGCGTCCAGTGGATGACGCCGCCTTTATTATTCCATTCGAATTCACCAAAGAATTCAATCGGGTCATTTACTGCTAAGGTATCAATTCTTGGCGCTAAATCTATGTTGTGTGCAATCAACAGCGTTTGTTTTGATTTCAGTTCAATGATGAATCTTTGGTGACGGTTGCCGTCAAGGTCATCTGACAAAATGGAAATGACCGTGCCTGTTCCAAAAACCTGTACATTACTTTGCGCACGCGCAAATAGCTGGGCTAACAATTCATCGCTGTCGGATTCTGATTCAATGAAATCGGTAATTACTCCCGCGCTTAATAAACCGCCGAAAACATTGCCATAAACATAAACTTTTTCGCCTTTAGTGCCAATATAGGTATCAGTAGCGGGATAGTAACGAACCAGAAACTCACCAAGAGTAGTCGTTTTTACTCCGGCAGGACTAAAATAATCAGGAAACGCAGCTTCAGTAAAGTTAAACAATTTATTGCTATTGATTAGAAAATTTTCTGCGGCAGATAGTGTTGGAATTAATGCCAGGAATAGCAAGGTAATAAATTTCATAGGCGATAGTCTTGCTGAAGAAATATAAAAAATACTCAGATAGCTATAACGGCAAGATTCTTTGGTTATCAACCGGAATGGACAAAGATTTCTGCTGAGTGGTTTCAAACTAGAATCAGGTTATCCATACTTCTGATAGCGCTTCGGCCTGCTTGAGCACCGAGCGGCCGGTATTACTTTCCAATGCAAAAATGCGAAAAAATTTCGCCGAGCAGGTCGTCTGCAGTAAAGCGGCCGGTAATCGATGCCAATGCATCCTGCGCGAGCCTGAGTTCTTCGGCGAGCAATACCCACTCCGATTCATCCTGGCCATGTTCCCAGGCCGCTTTGAGATGAATATTGGCGTCTTCCAGCGCTTCCAGGTGGCGCTGCCTGGCCATGAAAAGCCCTTCCCCGCCCTGGCCGGTATGCCAGCCTGCTGCGTGCAGGATTTGTTCACGCAGCAATTCAATGCCCGCGCCTGTTTTCGCAGACAGGTATACTTCGACTGTGTTTTCTTTTGTTTCTGTTCCCGGTTTCTGATCAATCAGGTCTATTTTATTAAAAACCGTGATATGCGGCTTGTCGATGGAAAAGCTCTGCAATAAGTCGCTGTCTTCAACGGCCAGCGGATGGCTGCTATCAATCAGGCGGATGAGGATATCCGCACCCTTGACGGCGGCCTGCGTACGCTCAATGCCTTTTTGTTCGACGATATCCGCGGTCTCTCTTAACCCTGCGGTATCGATGATATGAACGGGAATGCCAGAGATGGTAATCGTTCGCTGGATGCTGTCACGCGTGGTGCCCGGAATTTCGGTAACAATGGCCACGTCTTCCTCGGCCAGCTGATTGAGCAGACTCGATTTGCCGACATTCGGTTCGCCCACCAAAACGACCTTGATGCCCTCTTGCAACAGATTGCCCCGGTGTGCGGATGACAGCACCTGTTCGAGTTGCGCATTAACCGCGCCGAGTTTTTCTTTGACTTCCTCACCATGCAAGCCGTCAACTTCTTCCTCTGGAAAATCCAGCGTTGCTTCGATAAACATTCGAAGCGTGGTTAACGATTGAACCAGCGCATTGATGGTCGTTGAGAAGTTGCCCTGCAGTGAGCGAACGGCACAGCGCGCGGCCTGGCTGGTACTGGCTTCGATAATGTCGGCAACGCTTTCGGCTTGAACGAGATCCAGTTTCTGATTCAGAAATGCGCGCAATGTGAATTCACCGGGTTGCGCCATACGTGCACCGCACGCAAGGCATTGGCCGAGCAGCAGATTCATAACCGCCGGGCCGCCATGCCCCTGCAATTCGAGCACATCTTCGCCGGTATAGGAATTAGGGGCGGGGAAATAAAGGGCGATACCCTGGTCGATGATTTGTCCCTGGGCATCAAGAAAACGACTTAACTGTGCATGGCGCGGTTCAGGAAGCCCGCCCAGAATGACCTGAGCGATTGATACCAGGTTTTTCCCCGAGATGCGAACAATGCCAACGCTTCCCCTGCCCGGTGGCGTTGCAATTGCAGCAATAGTATCTGCGCGATTCAACATGCCTTTTGATTAATACAGTATTTGCCAAACCGCAAAACAGCAATACAGCAATACAGCAATACAGCCAGTGCATGAAAGCATTGGCTGTATTGCAATTGAAATTACCTTCGCTTGCCTTTCCTGCCTTTACCCTTTCCTCGGGCACTTTGTTTGGGTTTGGGTTTTTCCGGTGCAGGCGAAGTTTTTACTTCCTTGGGCGCTTCTTCCCTGGTTTCTATTACTTCAGCATCCTCTATATCGCTTTCTTCTTTTTTTGCAGCGTCAGAATGCGTAAGTTGCTTGGTTTCACGCTTATCTTCTGCTTCTTCCACTTCTTCCGCTTCAGTGCTGGATGCATTTTTACCTGATAATTTGCCCTTACCCTTGCTTTTTTTCTCATCCTCTGCTTCTGCCTTTTTTTCAAGCATGCGTGTTATCTGCCATTGCTGCAGAATGGAAAGAATGTTATTGCACAGTGAATACAATACCAGACCTGCCGGGAAGAAAAAGAAAAATATACTAAAAGCGATCGGCATAATCTGCATGATTCTCGCCTGAATCGGATCAGTAGGCTTGGGACTCAGCTTTGACTGGATATACATGGATATACCCATCATCAAAGGAAGCACGTAATATGGATCAGGTACGGACATGTCGGTTATCCATAACGCCAGCGGCGCATACCGCAATTCAACCGCGGCAAGCAATGTCCAGAACAATGCGATAAATACCGGAATCTGTACAAGAATCGGCAAACACCCGCCCAACGGATTGATTTTTTCCTGTTTATAGAATTCCATCATGGCCTGGTGCATGCGCTGGCGGTCACTGGCATATTGCTCACGGATACGCTGCAGTTTCGGCGTGACTACACGCAACTTGGCCATTGAACGATAACCCGCCGCCGACAGCGGGAAGAACAGCAGCTTGACTGTCAGCGTTAACAGGATAATGGCGATACCCCAGTTATCAACATAGGAGTGGTAAAAGGAGAGCAACCAGAACAACGGTTTTGCCAATACCGTCAGCCAGCCGTAGTCAACCGTCAAATCCAATCCCGGAGACAGCTCGGCAAGTTTATTCTGTTCTTGCGGACCCGCATAGAAAGGCATGTCTATGGTTTTGGTTTGGCCGGGTTCCACAGCACCAACGGGAACAATAACACCCGCAGTATATTGATTATGCGCCAGACGTTTGATGAAATATTCCCTGGGGGAACCCTGCTCAGGCAACCATGCTGTCAGGAAGTAGTGTTCAAGCATGGCGATCCAGCCATTATCGGCATTGGTCGGATACTCAGCCTTGTTTTTATCCAGATTGGAAAACTTGACCTTGAGAAATTTCTCTTCTTCCGTATAAAGCGCCGGGCCGGTGTGGGAATGAACCAGGAAACCCTGACCAGCCGGTTCTTTGGCATCCCTAAACATCTGGAAATAGGAGAACGGCATAATTGTGGAATCGCTATGATTCACAATTTCAAACGCTACATCAATAACATATGTTCCGCGATGAAAAGTATAAATCTTGGCAACCTGTATGCCATCGACTTCAGGCGCCAAAAGACGAACGCTTACACTGTCTTCACCCGGACCAAGTTCATAATGGTATTTATTTGAGTCTAACGTATATTTAGTTTTATGGCTTGGCAGACCGTCGCCAATTAAACCCGATTGTGATATCTGAAAACGGGCAGCCTGGTCCAGTAGCAATTCATAAGGCTTGGTTTCATCCTCCCGCGAAGGATGCTCCAGTAATCCCAGCTTTCTGATATCTCCGCCGGCAGTATCGATTTCTGCAACAACCAGATCAGTTGTGACCTGAATCTTCTCGCCGATTTCAAATAAATTCGGGGTTATCGATGGTGCAACACCCTCTATTCCTGCGGCCACGTCCGATTGACTCGCTCCTGCAAGTTCATCACCTGGAACAGGCAGCGGGTCATGGCGTTGATTATTGCCATCTCCAGATACCACACCGGGCGTCACCTGTGCCGGTGGCTGTATTTCTTTTTGCCATGATTCCCATAGCAGTAGCAGGGAAGTGGACAAAATAATGATGAGTATAAGTTTTCTTGTTTCCATTTTTATCTGGTCGGATTAATTGTATGACGACACTTGACGGCGCACCGCAAAAGCTATGAGACACACGATGCTGTTAAATTTTTTAACTAGGTATCGTCCATGACTGTGATGTTGAATTCCTATAAATACATTCGTGCATTAAATCAGTGCAATAGCTCCGCGATCGCACGTAACGGGAGAGATTTAGGGTACAGGTTCATAACCGCCTTTACACCAGGGGTTGCACCGTAAAATACGCCATATACTCAGCCGCATTCCGCGAAAAAAACCATGTTTGGCAAATGCTTCACATGCATATTGCGAACAGGTAGGGGTAAAACGACAAGACGGCACCAATAAAGGACTAATGCAATATTGATAAAGTCTTATCAGACCGATCATTAATCGTGACATTGTTGTAATTGGCGCATCAATATTCTGACCTCAGCAACAAATTCCGTTGAAATATCTGAGGTTATCGGGCGTCGCAAACGCATTACCCAGTCCATTTTTACAGTATTACAGTTTATTTGAAACGTTCGAAATGTTTCTCGCAACAAGCGTTTTACCCGATTGCGTCTAACTGCACTTCGCTCCACTTTTCTGGAAACAACAAGCCCCAGACGAGAAAAGGGCTGGCCATTCGGCCTAGCATAAATTTGAACAAAATCCCCACGCAACTGATGCTGGTAATGAAAAACCGAGGTAAACGCTTCTGCATTTTGTAATCGATGACTTCTTGGCAGAGAAAATGTTTTTACGCTAATAATGGTATTACTCTGTTTACGCTTGTATCAAACACTAGACACTCAATTTTGCGCGCCCTTTAGCACGGCGGGCTCTGATAACAGCTGCACCGCTTCGTGTTCTCATGCGCACAAGAAAACCATGCGTGCGTTTTCTTTTGGTTACAGATGGCTGGTAAGTACGTTTCATCCTTAATTCTCTCTTGTCTATATTTAGTCAATAAAACCGTGTATTACAACCCGTTATATGACCTGATGTCAACTCTTTTTGAACATTGTTTTAACAGGTTTTTGAAATTCGATCGCACGCATCATTTCGAAACAACGTCTCAGGTCAAGGCGCATATTAATCCATGCAAAATCTGAAATTTGTTAATGCACTGCATAAAAAACCGTTCACCGTCATAGCTGAATTGAAAAACCGCTAGAATTTCGCGCCAGTTCCAACGAGTTCGGCTGAAAGGATCTGGTAACTGAATTTTTCCGCATCCAAACTGTCGAGTGCCTGGTCATCAATTTCAGCATGCGGAAATAAAAAGAATGGCAATTTTCCGGATTTGCTATTTGCCAACTGAATATCCTGGCCATAATTAAATGTTATCCAGTTCATTTCCCAGGCGCCGAAGAATTTTTCCCGCAAATATTCAACCTTTGGATCATCCAGTTCTAAATTTTCCAGTTTGACCACTTTACAGACATCCGCTGGATTAACGGGTACCCAACCAAGATTATTCAAATAAAATTCTGCGCGGCTATGGTGTGCGTGACTGACATCTGCTTGCCCGCCAAGTGTCTCATGTAGTTTAGATTCCATCATGCGGATACCATATTGAATGCGTGCAGGTATGCCGACTGAACGCGCCAGTCCAACAAACAGTGAATGCACGTCTACGCATTTACCACTCAGCTGGCTATTTTCCAGCATGAATTTAATATCGCCCCGGCCGCGGCCGCGTGTAGTTTCATCATGCCGGAAATGATCAATTAGCCAGTCATAAATAGCTCGCGCCTTATCGATCGCAGTATTATCTTCATCATAAATGATGGAATAGGCCACGTCTCTGACGATTCCATTGACCGGAATCAATTGGGCCGATTCAAGATACGGTCTTACATCGCCAGGCACCGCCGAATTTCCTGAGATATGATAATGATCAAGATTAACTGCATGGTTGGATGTTTTGATAATACACTGGACGGAAGCACGGCGTTCCCCTTCACCCTGCCATTCCGCCATAAAAACTGGAAATTTTTCTTTGCCCACAGTATCAAACTTCGCCTGTGCAGCATTGCCTGACCAGTTGTTCCCCTGAGTAAACTGATAGGTTTGTTCTAGCGAATGCGGTAATGGCAACCATAAACGCGCCTTTTTTCCAGTTTCGGGCAGATTGACCTGATAAGTCAATCTATAACTATGCCACTTTTCATAATCCAGATCCTGGTTACCGGCGAGCAATGGCAATGGAAATGAAGCCATTGGCATTAAAAATGCGCCCGATCCCATAATTTTGATAAAATCCCTACGTTTCATAGCTTCTCTCTGTAGATATATTTTGATTTCGAATAACTGCCTGCTGGCGAATTTTATCCTATCAATTACTTTAGTCAATGTCACGATGATAACCGTCCATGTCAAGTTCCGATTTACTGTCAGCCGTTGAAATTGAAACAGGATCTGACCCTACCTACGCCGTTATCTGGATGCACGGCCTGGGTGCCGACGGCAATGATTTTGTGCCGATAATCAATGAACTGGAATTGTCTTTACAAAAAAGGGTACGCTTCATATTTCCACATGCACCGATGCGCCCGGTAACGATTAACAATGGTTATGTCATGCGCGCCTGGTATGATATCAGCGGCGCAAATATCAGTTCCCTGGAAGATGAAGCAGGCATACGGGATGCACAAAAAGCAATTGACGCGCTAATCGATCATGAAATCAGGCGCGGCATTGCCTCAAACAATATTGTATTGGCCGGATTTTCACAGGGCGGCGCAATCGCACTTCAGACCGGACTGCGTCAAGAAAACAAACTGGCGGGTATTATGGCTTTATCATGCTACTTGCCGCTTTCGGCCTCGCTTGCAAGCGAGGCACATGTGGCAAATGCTGCGATCCCCATTTTTATGGCACATGGCACATTTGATGCTGTTGTTCCAATATCGTTGGCAATTACTTCGAGGGAAAATTTGCGCCAGGCCAAATATGCGCCAGAATGGCATGAATATCCGATGGAACATTCCGTTTGCATGCAGGAAATCAGTGATTTGGATCGCTGGCTGCACCGGATTCTGTCCTGACCATACAATTGTTTCACGCGGTGTTATTGGAAAAAATTACATGAAACTGGCAACCTGGAATGTCAACTCGCTGAAAGTACGATTACCGCAAGTCATTGACTGGTTGCATGCGCATCAGCCTGATATGCTGTGTCTGCAGGAAACCAAATTAACCGATAACAACTTCCCGCAAGATGAGATTGCTGAAGCCGGGTATCAATCCGTTTTTACCGGGCAAAAAACCTATAATGGTGTAGCGATACTCAGCAAGAAAAAAGCTGAAGAAGTGCTGACCGCGATACCTGATTTTGAAGACGAACAAAAAAGAGTTATTGCAGCAACCTTTGGTGAATTTCGCATTATTTGCATTTATGTCCCTAATGGCGAAGCTGTCGGATCAGAAAAATATGATTACAAATTAAAATGGTTGCCGGCGCTTGCCGAATGGTTGCAGGCTGAATTGAAAACCTATCCAAAACTTGCAGTGCTGGGCGACTACAATATCGCACCGGATGACCGCGATGTTTACGATTCAAAACTCTGGGAAGGAAAAGTTTTATGTAGTCAGGCAGAACGGGATGCTTTCGGCAACCTGCTGAATCTTGGTCTCATGGACAGTTTTCGTTTATTTGACCAACCCGAAAAAACCTATAGCTGGTGGGATTACCGCATGCTGGCTTTTCGCCGCAACAGAGGTTTGCGTATTGACCATATTTTATTGAGCAAGAAACTGGCAGATAACTGCGTCACCTGTCACATTGATAAAGCAACACGAAAACTGGAACGCCCTTCTGATCACGCACCAGTCATTGCAGAATTATCACTGTAGTGTTAACAGCCTGCATGCACACATTAACCTGGGAATGATGCGCGCAGTAACTTTTTTGTGTAATTGTACGCATCATTCCTAAGTTGATGAAGCCTGAGAATTCAATTACGCTTGTAGGTTCATATTCGTTTTTAATTGACGAAAAGGTGCTCTTTGGAAGATATACCGCTTTATATCTTACTGATAATTCTATTTTTATTATTAATTCTGTCTGGCTTTTTTTCACTATCTGAAACCAGCATGATGGCGATTAACCGCTATCGCCTGAAGCATATGGCCAAACAGGGACACCGAGGAGCGCGCCTAACCAGCCGGTTGCTGGACAAGACGGACCGGCTACTGGGTGTGATTTTACTGGGAAATAATTTACTCAATACCGCTTCGGCCACCTTGGTAGCAGTTATTGTCGCTATGCTTTTCGGTCAGGATGAATTTGCGTTGTTAATTGGTACTATATGCGTTACTTTTGCCATTCTGATTTTCAGTGAGATTACTCCTAAAGTCATTGCAGCGGCATATCCCGAACGCATTGCTTTGTTTGCAAGTTATATTCTGACGCCTTTGCTGAAAATTCTTTATCCGGTGGTATGGTTTATTAATTTATTTGTCACCGGGCTTTTGATGCTGTTGCGCTTAAAACCAAAGCAATCGACAACGGCACAGACGATCAGCTCAGAGGAACTGAAAACGCTGGTTCTGGAAGGCGGGCATTTTATCCAGAAAAAACATCAAAGTATGTTAATCAATCTGTTCGATCTTGAAACGATTACGGTCGACGATGTTATTGTGCCGCGCAGCCGGATCGAAGCAATTGACCTGACCGCCGATGATGAAACCATACAGGAGCAACTGCTGACCTGCCATCACACCCGACTACCGGTCTACCGTGAACGCATGGACAATATTGTCGGCATCATCCATATGCGAAAAGTACTGAATCACATGAAAAGTGGTCCCATTACGGCGGCCACTTTGGAAAAAATCATGCAAAAGCCGTATTTCATTCCATCCGGAACACCGCTGTTTTCACAGTTGCAGCTTTTCGAGGAAAACAGAAATAGAATCGGCCTGGTTGTCGATGAGTACGGTGAATGGATGGGGCTGGTTACGCTTGAGGACATACTCGAAGAAATTATCGGCGAATTCACGACGCATGCGCCTACCCATGCAAGCACCTATCACAAGCAGGAAGATGGCAGCATTATTGTCGAGGGCAGCGCGTTGTTACGGGATTTAAATCGCAAACTGGATATGCAGTTTCCGCTTGACGGTCCGAAAACGCTCAATGGTCTGATTCTTGAATATTTACAGGATATTCCGGAAAGCGGAACCGGACTCAATATTGCCGGTTACCCCATGGAAATTTTGCAGGTAAAAAATCAGGCGGTCAGAACAGTCAGAATTCATCCGGTTTCACTGGAAACCGAACACTAAAAAATTCATCAGCGCTCGTTCCGAAAGCCACTTCATAAAAAATCATTTTTAATTTTAACTTCAAGTAATTTTTGTCATCTCTTCAGGTAAATTATAGTATAGAATTGTCGGAATTTTATTTGGACGTTTAAGGCTTTTTTACACCCAATGCTGGAACAAAAATTTTCCTTGCCCACAAGAGTTTATTACCAGGATACCGATGCAGGCGGTGTTGTTTATCATGCAACCCATCTTCATTTTCTGGAACGTGCGCGCTACGAATGGCTTCGGGAACTGGGCTACGATGTACATGAGTTGCTCAATACCCATAAACTGCAGTTTATGGTGCGTTCACTCGAAATTGAATATTTCAAACCCGCGATACTGGATGATCTGCTTCATATCACCGTTGAAGTCGTTGACATGGGGCGCAGCCGCATTACTTTGGCGCAAGAAATTTTATGCAACCAGACTCCTTTGGTTCAGGCAACAATCCATGTGGTATGTGTTGGTACAGACACCCTTAAACCCGTAAGAATTCCTATTAATCTACGCGAAAAAATCGAGACACCAACATGAACACACCCGTCACCCAGGATTTATCTCTTTTTTATCTGATCAGCAGTGCCAGTGTTTTTGTACAGCTGGTCATGCTCATACTGTTGCTGGCTTCACTGTTTTCATGGTGGTATATATTCCGGAAATTATTTGTGATTCGAAACGCCATAAAACAAAGCGATGATTTTGAGGATATTTTCTGGCGCGGCGCGGACATGAACGCGCTGTATCAGCGCGCAACCAGTTCACGCTATACCTCTGGCAGCATGGAACGTATTTTCGTGGCGGGATTCGGCGAATTCAGCAAACACCCGCCGGGCACGGATGTCGACATGGTTATGGATAGTACGCGCCGCGCCATGCAGGCAACGTACCAGCGGGAAATGGACAGACTGGAAACACATTTGTCCTTTCTGGCAACAGTGGGATCTGTCAGTCCCTACATCGGATTATTAGGCACGGTATGGGGAATCATGAATTCCTTTCGCAGCTTATCCAATATTTCCCAGGCAACAATTGCACATGTCGCGCCCGGAATTGCAGAAGCCCTGATTGCAACCGCAATGGGTCTGTTTGCAGCCATACCGGCTGTTATTGCCTATAACCGTTATGTCAGTGATACCGAAAAACTGGCGACACGGTTCGAAAGTTTCATGGAAGAACTGTCTAATGTTTTGCAACGCAGGGCTTCCGACTAATCTGGAGTAAAAAAACACAATGGCTCGTCGCATTAAACGCCAGTTAAAGAATGAAATTAATGTCGTGCCCTATATTGATGTGATGCTGGTGTTGTTGATCATTTTTATGATCACTGCGCCCATGATCAATCCGGGACAAATCGAATTGCCTCAGATCGGAAAATCATCCGCTGTGCCTTCCGCACCGCTGGAGGTCATGATCAAGGCCGACAACAGTCTTGCATTACTTGACCGGGCCAAAACAAGTCTTGAAGTCCATGTGACACATCAACAGCTGATTGATGCGATCAAACAAAAACAGTCGCAAAACGCCGATCAGCCCGTCGTCATAGCCGCCGACAAAAATGTGCGTTACGAGGAAGTCATCAAGATTATGGATATTTTGCAGCAGCACCAGGTTCAAAAAATCGGTTTGCTAACACAACCTAAATGATCAATCCTGTAAAGCCACTTTTTGTTTATTAATCGATCGGTAGTCATGATTGCAGGCCAACCAGACAAAGCACCTTCAGAAGAACCGCGTTCAGCGCTGGCGGGAATTTTGGCATTGCTGGTGCACATTGTATTCATTGCCCTCCTGGTTTTCGGGTTTAACTGGAAAGACCGTCCGCCTGAAGGCATGATTGTGGAATTATGGCAGGACCTGTCCCAGCCCGTTCAGCCGCCGGTTGTCAAAACAACGCCGCCACCGCCTGCCCAGCCAAAACAACAGCCAAAACCTGCACCGGAGCCAAAGTCCGAACCAAAGCCGGAACCGACCAAAGCCAAACCCGCACCGATTAATGTTGCGCCGCCGCCACCCAAAAAACCGGACATTGAACTTAAAGACAAAACCGAAAAACCAAAACCCGTCCAGGAAGCGCCGAAACCCGATCCGGAAGAACAGAAGAAAAAAGAACAGGAAAAAGCCGAAGCGGAACGACTGAAACGCGAACAGGAAGCGCAAAAACAACGTGAACTGGAAGCGCAGAAAAAGCGCGAGTTGGAAGAACAAAAAAAACGGGAACAGGAGGAGCAGAAGAAACGCGAGCAGGAAGAGCAGCGAAAACGTGAACTGGAAGCACAGCAGAAACGGGAACAGGAAGAAAAAGCCCGTCTCGAGGCGCAACAGGCGGCTGCACGTGCGCAAATCGCCAGCGAAATTGGAAAATACAAGGCGATGATTCTTGCTAAAATCAAAAGCAGAATCGTGATGCCGCCCGATTTGCCGGGCAACCCGGTCACTGAGTTCAACGTCACACTATTGCCCGGTGGCGATATTCTCGATGTCAGGTTGCGCAAAAGCAGCGGTTATCCCGCTTTTGACAGTGCCGTTGAGCGAGCCATTCTGCTTTCCAAACCGTTGCCTTTGCCACCTGATCCGGCATTATTTAACGAATTTCGTAACCTGCATGTAACCGTGCATTATTTGGAATGATTGTTATAATCCAATATTATTTTTCGAATTTTTAACGTCTTATATCTATGTCAACGCATTCTCGCACACAATTTTATTGTCTATTGACGGTATTGCTCTGGTTGGTTTGCACACCGCTGCACGCCAGACTTAATATTGAAATTTTTGGCGGCGGAACCGAACGAATCCCCATTGCAATCGTACCTTTTGCAGATGAAAACAGACTGCAGCAACGCGTCACCGATGTGGTTGCAGCCGATTTGCAGCGCAGCGGACTGTTCAGATTAATCGACCCGACCGGATTGTCGCCCTACGCACCTGCGGAAGTCGTCTACAGCGACTGGA
Organism: Burkholderiales bacterium; assembly: GCA_024235795.1. Lineage (GTDB taxonomy): Bacteria > Pseudomonadota > Gammaproteobacteria > Burkholderiales > Nitrosomonadaceae > Nitrosomonas. The sequence continues at coordinate 786,887 of JACKLR010000003.1, forward strand.
CGAATCGCGGCGCAAGTGCTCTGGTCATCGGGCGCACGATTCTCATGCCCGGCGGTCAGGTGGAAATCCAGTTTCGCTTGATGGATGTGGCAAAACAGGCGCAGTTGACCGGCCTGGCAACAGTTGTGCCGATAACGCAATTGCGTGCAGCCGCGCATCGTATCGCTGATATTATTTACGAAGCACTGACGGGAGAAGTCGGCGTGTTCAGTACGCGCATTGCCTATGTTTTGAAACAGGGAAACAAATATGCGCTTCAGATTGCCGATTCGGACGGTTATAACGAACATTCAATTATCGAATATACGGAACCTATTATTTCACCAACGTGGTCGCCCGACGGCAGTCAAATCGCCTATGTTTCATTCGAAAATAAAAAACCGGTGGTCTATGTGCAGACGATCGCAACGCGGCAGCGCAAGGCTGTCGCCAATTTTGCCGGCAGCAACAGCGCGCCTGCATGGTCGCCTGATGGCAAAACACTGGCCGTAGTGCTATCGCTGCATGGCGGTTCACAGATTTACTTGATTAACGCGGATGGCAGCGGTTTACGGCGGTTAACCCGAAGTTCGGGAATCGATACGGAACCAAATTTCTCGCCGGACGGACGCCATATTATATTTACGTCAGACCGTGGCGGCAGTCCACAAATTTATCGTATCCCTGTTTCCGCAACGGAATCAACGACAGCAGAGCGGCTGACCTTTGAAGGCAACTATAATGTCAGCCCGGATTTCAGTCACGACGGCAAAAGTTTTGCATTCATTCACCGGCATCAAGGCCGATTTACTGTTGCAGTGCAGGATATTGCCACACGCCAAGTGCAAATTCTGACAAACTCCCAGTTTGATGAATCGCCCAGCTTTGCGCCGAATGGCAGAATGATCTTGCATGCCACAGAAATTGGAGGACGTGGTATATTATCGGCTGTTTCTAGAGATGGTCAGACGAGACAGCATTTGTCTGTTCAGACAGGCGATATCAGAGAACCGGCATGGGGACCGTTGCTAAAACAAAAATGAGGCAATAGGGCGTCTCTAAAATCCAAAGTTTTAAACAAACGAAGCTTGGATTTTGATAGATGGCCATTTGATTATTTGTTTATTATTAAAGGAGCGGTAAATGAAGACAATAGCAGGGATTTTGATTATTGGTTTATTATCAGCATGCGCCAGCCAAACGACGCAACCTGATGTAGAAGACCGGTCAACAGGGGCGGATAGCGGTTATGGCGCGGACGGCAGCGCGCTGGATTCTGGCGGTACTGGTTTTCATCCGCTGAACGATCCGAACAGCATTTTGTCACAGCGCAGTGTGTTTTATGATTTTGACAGCTATACGGTAAATCATGACTACAGACCGATGGTCATCGCGCACGCACAATATCTCCGAGACAATCCCAACGCACAAGTGATCCTGCAGGGCAACACCGATGAGCGTGGCAGCCGTGAATACAATCTGGCGCTCGGTCAACGCCGCGCAGATGGTGTAAAAAACATCATGACATTATCAGGCGCACGGGAATCCCAAATTGAGGCCGTCAGCCTGGGCGAAGAAAAACCCCGTGCCTACGGCAGCAATGAATCGGCATGGAGTGAAAACCGTCGTACGGACATTCTTTATCGAGGTGAATAAAAAATGCTAATACGCGCTTTCTGTTTGCTGTTATTGATCGGCAGCAATGCCAGCTACGCAGGATTATTTGGTGATGATAAAGCACGCGAGCAAATCAGTGAGTTACGCCAGCAGGTTGAAGAAATGGAAGCGCGTATCGCCAAGATGGAAGAAGCGCTGAAAAGCCAGGCGCTGCTGGATCTCTATTCCCAGGTTGAGACACTCGGACTTGAACTCGGAAGACTGCGTGGACAGATCGAAGTACTCTCAAACGACAATGCTTCGCTGCAAAAGCGGCAAAAAGATTTCTATATCGATCTGGACAGCCGGTTAAGACAAATAGAAGATCCCAATGCGCCGCTTCCGACCTATAGCGCCCCCGCCGACAGCAGTCCCACTCCCGTCCCTGAACAATCTACAAACAGCATTGTCGCACCACCTGCAACAGCTTCATCAGAACAACCCGATACGGAAATAGCAGCGCCGCAAGCGCAGTTCATGCATGAAGCAGACACGGCGATTGCTGAGCCGGAAACGCAGATCGCCGCTGCTGCTCCCGGACTGGACTTAAGACACGCGGGCGAGACTGAGAAAAAGGCCTATGAAGCTGCTTACAAACTCTTTAGTAGTGGCAATTACATTAATGCCAGAACACAGTTTTTACTCTTTTTGAATCGGTACCCGCAATCAGGCCTTGCCCCGAGCGCCGCCTACTGGGTCGGCAATGCGAATTATGCACTGCGTGATTTTCAGGAAGCGATTGACGCCCAAAGAGATCTGATCAATCGCTATCCTGACAGTCCAAAAGTACCTGACGCAATGCTCAACATTGCCAGCAGCCAAAATGAAATGGCCGACAGCAAAGCGGCCAGAAAAACCCTTGAAGACCTGATCACCCAATATCCCTTCAGCGATGCCGCCGAAAAAGCCAAGCAGCGGCTGAACCGGCTTTAATAAAAGATTGACTTGAGTTTAAGCAGCAGCAAACCAGCTTACCCAAAGCAGGCCAGAGTTGATACCAAACTATCCCTGCGCATCAGCGAGATATTCTATTCCTTACAGGGCGAAACCAGCCGCGCCGGTCTGCCGACCGTATTCATCCGTTTGACAGGCTGTCCGCTGCGTTGCGGTTATTGCGATACTGCCTATGCATTTACCGGCGGTGAGAACACGACCATTGCCGCCATTCTGGCGCAGACGGCCAATTATCGGACAAAATATGTCACCGTCACCGGCGGTGAACCGCTCGCGCAAAAAAACTCCCTGGCGCTGCTGACCGCACTCTGCGACGCGGATTATTCCGTTTCTCTGGAAACCAGCGGCACACTCGATATTTCTGATGTCGATCCGCGTGTCAGCAAAATCATGGACATCAAAACACCCGGATCAGGTGAGATGGACAAAAACCATTGGGCCAATTTGGATTATCTGAGTTCGCACGACGAAATCAAATTCGTGCTGTGCGATGAAGCGGATTATCGATGGGCGTGCCGGATGATACAGGAACACAGTCTGGACAAACACTGTCCGGTGCTGTTCTCGCCCGTTCAAGGACAACTTGATCCTGCCACACTGGCCAACTGGATATTGCGCGATCAACTGCCCGTGCGCATGCAGATTCAACTGCACAAATTGCTTTGGGAAGATGGGCCTGGGCGATGACCGAAAAATCCAAATTTTGTTACAACACTTTGTTACTCACAAAAAATGTTTCCTTACATATTAAGTATATGCGGCGTCACCATTTTTTGCTCGTGCCTCGTTTTGTTTAAAACTTTGGATTTTCAGAGATACTCATGAATCGTTCATCAGAAAACAGAACTAAAGTTGCAGATAAAGCGGTTGTGTTGCTATCCGGCGGGCTTGATTCCGCCACCGCGCTCGCCATTGCTAAAGACCGAAAATTTGACTGCTACGCGCTCAGCGTCGACTATGGCCAGCGGCATGAGTCAGAACTCACTGCGGCCAGAAACGTTGCCGGTACGTTAGGCGTTGCCGCCCACAAAATCATCACCGTCGATCTGACTGCGTTCGGCGGCTCAGCGCTAACCGATGATACGATTGCCGTACCAGTTGCGGGTGAAGCAACAACCGGCACTCCGATCACCTACGTCCCCGCGCGTAACACCATCATGCTGTCGCTTGCATTGGCATGGGCGGAAACGCTGAGTTGCCGGGATATTTTCATCGGCGTCAACGCCGTCGATTACTCCGGCTACCCGGATTGTCGTCCCGAATATATCCAGGCATTCGAAAAAATGGCCAACCTCGCGACCAAAGCTGCCCTGGAAGGCAGCACAGTTACCTTCCATGCCCCGCTCATCGATTTACCTAAAAAAGACATCATCCTGACCGGCTTGGCACTCGGCGTCGATTACAGTCTGACGGTCTCATGCTACCAGGCTGATGAAACGGGTCGTGCATGTGGTGTCTGCGATTCCTGCCGGATTCGGCGGGATGGGTTTGCTGCTGCTGGAGTGGAGGATATGACGCGTTACCGGGTGTAGCTTTTTGTAAAAACAACTTCAAAAGGACGCAAACACTATATCGCTTGCGTCCTTCATATCTTATGAAATGATTTGGGAACTAATTCACCTGTAGCGCACCACCTGTCCCAAGCCCACCTTCAACGTCCTGTGCCTCATAATGTTTCAATGCGCGTACCATGCCATTGTAGGCATCAATAAACGCTGCTACTGTTGCCTTACCGGATGGCGTTCTGGAAAAACCACTTAACGCGGCACCGCCTCTGCTACCAAACGCACCCAGTGCAGCACTAAAGTTGTTTGCGGTTGCACTGCCTTCTGACGCTGAAATCTGGATTGCCGAACGGATATCAAACAAAGTCAGGGTGACTACGGAGGCTCTTGATTCCATCGCACCGGCCAAATGGCCTATCGATGGATGCACCAGAGAACCCAATACACCGGCCATGGCACCACCGACTTGTCCGGTTGATGCATTATCGATAATGATGTTGGGTTCCATATAATAATCGGCGGCAACACGCTGACCTGCCTGTTGATTGGAGCCAGCACGATATTCCCCTGTATTTCGCTGAATATCCGTTATACGAGAAAGACGGCTGTCTGTCCTTAAATTGCCGATGGAAGTAATGACAAAACAATTGGATTGCTGCACAGCCAGACGAATAAGCGGTTCAATAGTCGTGATGTTAGTTGTGCTACCGAACTGGCCATACCAGTCTGCTGCACGGCCGTCATCCACGGCGAGTGTTCCAAGCGTCTTCTCACAACGCTCCAGCATTGGATTGGCACCAACACTGGCACCACCGGCAGCGGCTCCCGTACTCGCAGTATCATATGTTCCCGGTGTTACGTTTGCACAACCCGCAAGTGCTAAGATGCAGACTGAAAGAACCAACCCCCTGTTTGACTTGATCCCGTATCCGATCTTATCTGTCATCGACATATATCTCCCCTTTAATGCAATCCATCATTTTATTAAAACTGAATTTTATTATTCTTATCCCTTGATTATAGTATGATAATTATCACATGGTTAAACAAAAAGTTAAAAAATGTTACATCGAAATAAATCCAGACTCCCTATTGTACTGATTATTCTTGTTATTTTAGCTGTGTTACTGACAGCATGCGCCGCCCCACCTCCCTATACAGGCTATGACCGAGTTTGTGATTCATCCGGTTGTCTTGATCGCCCCATAAATGTTGTTGAGTATCAAGATCAATCTTCACCCACAATGACGCCCGAGCAGCACCAGGCTGCGGCACTGATTGCAATGGCCGAAGAAGACCCGAAAGCCGCTTACGATCTGGGTTTGCGCTATTTCAGAGGGGACGGCATCAAACGCAACAGCTATCAGGCCATTCAATGGATGCGCAGTGCCGCAGACCGAGGCAACCTGGCTGCTCAGAAAGCGCTCGGACAGCTTTACTTGACCGGTCTTGAAGAAATGGGGCCGGATTTTCGTGAAGCGGAAAAATGGTTGTCACTCGCTGCCGGAGCAGGCGACAAAGAATCGGAAGAGCTGCTCGCTGAAGCCTCTCGTCTCAAACACACCGAAAGACAGTTTCACCTGTGGAGCAACCGCTGGCGCCCGGTTTTCCAGCGTAACTGGTACTCTAATTACCCTTACCGTTACCAGTGGCGTAATAATGGCTGGTATTACTGATATCATATGAGAATTATTTTTCTATTCATATTTTTGATATGTGCGAGCCTGCTCGGCTACGCACAATACCTGCAGCACGTTGAAAACCTGTTGCCCTGCCCGCTCTGCGTGGCGCAGCGGTTGGCCTACTGGATACTGGGATTGGCTGCATTACTTGCGTTTATTCGTAATCCCCAGTTGCTTGCGCGCAGGATTTATGGTTTTTTTATGGCGGTTTTTGCGTTGATCGGCGCAGTTGTTGCATTCCGCCAATCCTGGCTGATTCGTTACCCTGAGTCGTTTGAGTGCGGTATCAGTCCGGAAGAAGCCTTTCTCAATTCGTTACCGTTTGCACAATGGTGGCCGGGGATGTTTGAAGCCAACGGTGATTGTACCGATGTCGACTGGGAGTTTCTGTCGTTGGCAATACCGGATTGGTCATTCGTCGCTTTTGTGTGTCTTGGGGTATTATCGGCGTATGTTTTATTGGCCAGACGAGAGGGATAATTTCAGTTCATTTTTTCATCAAAATTCTCAGTTTAATGCTTGCATTCTATTTTTTTATTGATATAATGAGAATCATTCTCATTTGTATTACTAAAAACAGTTATGGGCAATTCAGTCAAAATTTCGGCACAACCGGACATTCCAGTTAGTCCGCATTTAACCGCTTTACCGGTACAGGGCAAGATTATAGATAGCAGCACTTTGTTTACCCAGGGCAATATCGTGTTAATCCAGCATCGCGGTGATTGCTATGTATTGAGACGAACGCGCAATGGTAAGTTAATTCTGACCAAATAAAACCAAGTTATTTTTTGCCGTTGGGGTTGGCCCTTTCTCCTTTGACCACGGCACTTCGGCAAGCCAGCCTGATCCTCCCCAGGCAAGCCAGCCTTTTTTGTCAGGAGATTTAAAGTATGAAATTCATGAAAAAATTGGTCTTTGATTTTGTGTCGCCCGCTACAGGCCACGCAACAGCTTCAATTTCACCTTTCTCTGTTTTAGCCCGCTTCGAAACACTGCTTGACACGGCTTTGCACGGGGTTAACACTATTATTCGGAAAGCAAGTACGATTAACCCCGCTTCAACTAAAAAATCGTCCGCTGTTTCGATACCGCTTATCAAAGCATCTACACCTGTTTTCGACAAGCGCGATGCACGTTTGGCGGGGCGGTCTATACTCTGTGTCGGCGGACAAAAACACTTGTATCCGGCTTATCGCCAGATTGTAGAAGATGCAGGTGGTCATTTTCTGAGTTTCCACAGTCGTGCGGATACGCCCTTAAGCGAGTTGCACAAATTGCTAAACGTTACTGATATGGTCATCTGCCCGATTGACTGTATCAGACATGAAGCTTTTTTTGTAACGAAACGCTACTGCGACCGTTTTCACAAACCTTGCGTTATGCTGGATAAATCCAGAGTCACAACGTTTTATAATGGTATTCGGATGTTAAAAAATTTACAATGACATAAAATATTCAGTTGATTTTATGTTTGAGAGATAAGATGCACCATGGTTTCAGTTAATTTTCGTTTTATTTTTCTTAGTGTTGTTCTTTCGATACTTGCTGGGATTGCACTCTCGTCACAGGCCGCCGTTCGAGAATACTGGATTGCCGCAGAAAAAACGGCCTGGAATTATGCGCCCAGTGGAAAAAATCTCATTGAAACAGAAAACGGAATGGATGTCTGGGGCGAGACGCTGGTCTATCAGAAATACCGTTATGTGGGCTATCACGATAAGGATTTTTCCAGACCCATACCACAACCTGAATGGATGGGTATACTGGGTCCACAAATCCGCGCCGAAGTAGGCGATACAATTAAGGTTCATTTTTTGAACAAAACCGATCGGCCGCTTTCAATACACCCGCATGGCATGCTATACGACAAGGATAACGAAGGCGCAGACGGCGGCGATGGCGCGCTGGTTTTGCCGCAGAAACGATTTACTTATATCTGGGTCGTTGATGAAGCATCCGGCCCCGGTCCCAATGATCCATCTTCGATTGTTTGGCTCTACCATTCGCATGTGATGGCCGAAGAGGAAATGAACCTGGGGTTGGTTGGCACGATTGTGGTGACACGGAAAGGAATGATTCGCTCGAGTGAAGATCCGTCGCCACATGATGTCGATCGAGAATTTACCGCGTTATATATGATTTTTGATGAAGAAGACGGGGAAGAAAGTGGTCTGAAACATGCCGTCAATGGCCGCATTTTTGGCAATCTGAAGGGTTATGAAACCCAACTCGGTGAGAAGGTACGCTGGCATATTGTTGCTTTGGGTAACGAAGAGGATAATCATACTATTCATTGGCATGGACAGACAGTTTTACATCACGGACGTAGAACTGATGTCGTTGAAGTCATGCCAGCCAGCATGGTGACCGTCGATATGGTCACGCGCTCACCCGGAAACTGGTTATTTCATTGCCATGTCAATGACCATATGATGGCAGGGATGTCGACACGATGGGTTGTTGATAAATCGCAGTAATCCGGAGAAAACCTGTAACAAAGAACAGATTTTAGTCTCATAAACATCTCACAGGCGAACTAAAGTTTCATTTGATTCGGTCGTAGAAAGAATTTTCCAACCTGAGATTGTCGAGTTCTGCACTATGAGAATAAAAGTAAACTTTAAATCCGGCCATCAACAGACTTTTATCGTTCCCAAGACCATGCTTGCAACAGATTTTCGTAATCTGGCAGAAGACATTGGTGGCAAAATAGAAAATATAGAATTTTCATTAACAAATAAGCATGGCGGTTTATATGATTCTGTACTCAAAGAACCACTGCTATCACCCGAATAAATAATCAATGTCAAAATGCGATGATCCCTGGCTAGTGTGGCCTAACGCATTTTTCCAGGGACAATATATCAATTTTTATTCCTAAAAGGGAATATCATCTTCCATATCATCAAATCCATTGTTGCTTCTATTGGCTGAAGACTGGCCGGAAGCGTGCTCATTACCCTCCTTACCGGATGAATCAAAACTGTCACTACCTGGCCGGCTTCCCAACATTTTCATATCTGTAGCAATAATTTCAGTCGTATAGCGATCCATACCATTTTTATCAGTCCATTTTCGGGTTTCCAGTTTTCCCTCAATATAGACTGAGCGTCCCTTCTTCAAATACTCACCGGCAATTTCAGCCAATTTCCGGTAAAAAGTAACACGATGCCATTCTGTTTTTTCCTGTTTCTCGCCATTTTTGTCTTTCCAGACTTCAGTTGTCGCCAGAGTAATGTTGGTCACAGCATCGCCGCTTGACATATAACGTGTTTCAGGGTCTTTGCCCAGGTTTCCGATAAGAATCACTTTATTGACTGATGCCATTTGGTTCCTCCTCTTTTTCTTCCAGCAATTTATTAACGCCTTCTTCGTCAAATCCTTTCATGTCAACTTTCAAGTAAGCCACTCTTTCATTGGCTAGCACCAATGCCTCGCGCACACCGGTCAATCCCGCGAGCTGCTGCGACAAACGCCGCGCTGCTGCGTTATTCATTTCCAGTACATGATACATTTTTGAGCGCACGGCTGCAGGTGCTTTCATGGTATATGCAAAAATTAACCATATCACCAAAAGCCCGCTGCAAAAAATATACAGTGCAGAACTGCCATGATGTTCCATCAAATATCCGCCAACTGCGGCCCCGACAAATGCGCCCAGAAACTGTGTGCTGCTGTATACACCGATTGCAGTACCCTTGGCGCCCACGGGTGCAATTTTAGAAATCAATGAGGGCAAGCTGGCTTCGAGCAAATTAAATGCCGCAAAAAATATGAATAAAGCTGAAGCCGTGCCAAGAATCGACCCTGCAGTCATTGCCAAAGCCACTTGTCCGAAGAGTAATAATGCAATTGCTGCGACAAAAACTTGCTTTAATTTGGCTTTCTTTTCACTGTAAATAATGGCCGGAATAATGAGTATCATGGAAAAGATTAAAACCGGCAAATAAATTTGCCAGTGATGATCAACGGCCATACCGGCTTCACGTAACGTCAACGGCACAGTCAACCACAGCGCCATCAGTGTGGCATGAAGCGCGAAAATGCCATAATCTAAACGCAGTAATTGGGTATTCCTTAACACGCTACCGAAGCTGTCAGCCGAAGTTTCGGTATCGGAATGGAAGCGACTGATAAGCGGGTCGGGAATCAGTTTTTTAACAATGAAAATGGCGGCAAGCGCCAATACACCCGTCATGGCAAAAATGCCGGGTACGCCGATCCATTGGTTCAGTGCGGGTGCTATAATTAGCGATAGTGCAAAAACAGTTCCGATAGTCATGCCTATAACCGCCATCGCCTTGGTGCGGTGTTCCTCGCGTGTCAAATCGGCGGCTAGCGCCATGACGGCAGCAGATATAGCGCCCGCGCCCTGGATAATACGTCCAAATATTACCCAATAAATATCGGTTGCCAGCGCAGCGATAAAACTGCCAACGGCGAATAATATCAGGCCCAAATAGATCACCGGTTTGCGTCCGATGCGATCAGACAACCAGCCCATCGGGATTTGCAGTATAGCCTGTGTAAGTCCATAAGCACCCAGAGCAATACCAACCAAAGCATAGTTGTTGCCACCGGGTAAGTGCTCTGCATAAAAAGCAAAGACAGGCAGAATGATAAATAATCCAAACATGCGCAAACCATAGACACTGGCCAGTCCGGCTGTAGCCCGCAATTCGGTTTGTGACATTTTTTCAGATGAAATTGAAGCAGACATAAATCAGGTTATGTGTTTTCTAAAAAGTTGGGTATATTATCAGGTTGACTCGTACATAGATAGCCAATGGAATTGATTAGAATCCGCGGTGCGCGCACCCACAACCTCAAAAACATCAATCTTGATCTGCCACGTAACAAGCTTGTCGTGATAACGGGACTTTCCGGATCCGGAAAATCTTCACTTGCATTCGATACGCTTTATGCGGAAGGACAACGGCGCTATGTGGAATCGCTGTCCGCTTATGCCAGGCAATTTCTCCAGTTAATGGAAAAACCGGATGTCGATTCAATTGAAGGACTGTCGCCAGCTATCGCCATAGAACAAAAAGCAACATCGCATAATCCGCGATCAACAGTAGGTACCGTAACAGAAATTCACGATTATTTGCGTTTGTTATATGCCCGTGTGGGCGATCCGCAATGTCCCGAGCATCAGATTACACTGACAGCGCAGAGTGTTTCACAGATGGTCGATCATGTGCTTGAATTACCCATCGGTACGCGTTTGATGATTCTGTCCCCCCTGATTATAGAGCGTAAAGGGGAACAGGTTGATTTATTCGATGAATTACGCGCACAAGGATTTATCCGCTTGCGGATCGATGGGAAAGTGCATGATATTGACGATTTGCCAAAGCTGCAAAAAAACAAAAAACATACCGTTGAAATTGTCGTGGATCGCTTAAAAGTATCGTCAGATGCCAAACAACGGCTGGCCGAATCATTCGAAGTCGCGTTACGGCATGCCGACGGGCGTGCCCTGGCAGTGGAAATGGACAGCGGCCAGGAACATCTTTTTTCAGCAAAATTCAGCTGCCCCATCTGCAGTTATTCGCTTTCCGAACTGGAGCCAAGACTGTTCTCCTTCAATAATCCGCTGGGTGCGTGCCAGCGATGTGACGGCCTGGGTCAAATCACCTTTTTCGATCCAGCGCGCGTGGTGGCGTTTCCACATCTGTCACTGGCTTCAGGCGCTGTAAAAAACTGGGACCGGCGCAATCAATTTTATTTTCAGTTATTGACCAGCCTCGCGAAACACTATGATTTTGATATTGAGACCCCTTTTGAAAGTCTTGACGCAAAAATCCAGGAAATTATCCTCCACGGTTCTGGACAGGAAAAAATTCAGTTTACCTATCTCAATGAAGGCGGCAAGAAAAGTCGCCAGAAGCATGTATTCGAAGGCATTATTCCAAATCTAACCCGGCGGTACCGGGAAACCGAATCGCAAACGGTGCGCGAAGAACTCGGAAAATATCTGAATGCCAAAACATGCCCGGATTGTCTTGGCACCCGGCTTTGCACCGCTGCGCGCCATGTTTTTGTAGACACGAAAGCGATTTATGAAATCAGCGCATTACCGCTAATGCAAACAAAAATGTTTTTCGATCAACTGGTGCTGCCTGGACATAAGCAATCGATTGCCGAAAGAATCGTCAAAGAGATTTCCAGCCGCCTTCAATTTTTGAATAATGTCGGACTTGATTATTTGTCTCTGGATCGCTCCGCCGACACGTTATCCGGCGGCGAATCCCAGCGCATAAGGCTTGCCAGTCAGATAGGCTCGGGTCTGACCGGTGTTATGTATGTCCTGGATGAGCCCTCCATCGGACTGCATCAGCGCGATAATGATCGTTTGCTCAAAACCCTCAAACATTTGCGTGATCTGGGTAACAGCGTGATTGTCGTTGAACATGACGAGGAAGCCATCCAGATCTCAGATTATGTCGTCGACATGGGACCGGGCGCCGGAGAGCATGGTGGAATTGTTGTAGCTCAAGGCAGGCCGGAAGAAATCGAGGCACATTCCGGCTCTCTGACGGGCGCATACCTTTCCGGCAGATTATCCATAAAAACACCGGACCAACGTACTGTGCCAAAACGTGACAGGATTTTACGTATTGAAGGTGCCGCAGGTAATAATTTGAAACAGGTACAGTTGAATCTGCCTGTTGGATTATTCGTCTGCATTACCGGTGTTTCCGGTTCAGGGAAGTCGACACTCATTAACGAAACCCTGCATCGCGCTGTTTCGCAGCATCTTTATGCGAGTGTCGCCGAACCGGCTCCGTTTGAAAAAATTCATGGCCTGGAATTTTTTGATAAGGTCATCAATATGGATCAAAGCCCGATTGGCAGAACACCACGTTCCAATCCAGCAACCTACACCGGCTTGTTTACACCCATACGTGAATTGTTTGCTGGTGTGCCGCAGGCACGGGAACGCGGCTATGCGCCTGGTCGTTTTTCATTTAACGTCAAAGGCGGGCGGTGCGAGGCCTGCCAAGGTGACGGTGTGATTAAGGTTGAAATGCATTTTCTTCCCGATATTTATGTGACCTGCGATGTTTGTCATGGCAAGCGGTACAACCGCGAAACGCTTGAAATACAATACAAAAACAAAAATATCAATGAAATCCTGCAAATGACAGTAGAAAATGCATTTGAATTTTTCAATCCAGTGCCGGTTGTTGCACGGAAACTGCAGACACTGCTGGACGTAGGGCTGGGTTATATTACCTTGGGTCAATCCGCCACTACACTGTCTGGTGGTGAGGCTCAGCGTGTAAAATTGTCGCTGGAACTTTCCAAGCGTGATACCGGACGCACTTTGTATATCCTTGATGAACCGACAACAGGTTTGCATTTTCAGGATATCGATTTATTGCTGAAGGTACTCCACAAACTGCGCGATCATGGTAATACGGTTGTCGTCATTGAGCATAACCTTGATGTCATCAAAACCTCAGATTGGATAATCGATCTGGGACCGGAAGGCGGTGATGGTGGCGGGCGTATTGTAGCCGAGGGTGCGCCCGAAGATATTGTGAAGAATAAAAACAGTTATACCGGACATTATTTGCGTGGAATCCTATCGAAATGAATCCAGGTGCTTGGCTGCTGGACAGCTTTCATGTTGCGGTTAGTGCTGCCGATCCTGCGCAAGTCGTACCGCGACACCTCCCTGACCCAACCGAAATTTCCGGGGGGCGCGTTTTTGTGGTCGGTGCCGGTAAGGCGTCGGCGGCTATGGCATTGGCGGTAGAAAAAGGCTGGCCGGAAAATGTTCCGCTTGATGGCATTGTCGTTACACGCTACGGCCATGGGCTGCCCACACGCCGAATCAATATTGTCGAAGCCGGCCATCCTGTACCCGACCAGAATGGCATGCAAGCTGCACAAGAAATATTGAAACAGGTTAAGCGGCTCAACGAGCAGGATTTATTACTTTGCCTGTTCAGTGGCGGCGGTTCCAGTTTGTTATCTTTGCCGCTTGACGGAATTACGCTATCGGATCTGCAGGAACTCACACAACAACTGTTGCGGTGCGGCGCAAACATTCAAGAAATCAATACGGTACGTAAACATGTGTCAAATATACAAGGCGGTCGGCTCGCAGCCGCCTGTAAGGCACCTGTACGCGTACTCATTATTTCCGATGTTACCGGTGATGACCCTACACATATTGCATCCGGCCCCTGTGCACCGGATCCAACGTACTTTTCCGATGCGCTTGCAGTGCTGGAACACTATCATCTCAAGCTACCTAAGAATATTCGAAACATCCTTACTGCCGGAATCAAGCAGCAGTTAGAAGAAACTCCCAAGCCCGGTTCAGCAATTTTTAAGCACGTTGAAAACGTTATTGTCGCCAGTGCACACCAGTCACTTGTAGCGGCAAAAAATTATTTCCGGAATATGAATATCAATGCGCTGATTCTTGGTGATACCGTGACTGGTGAAGCACGTGAAGTCGCAAAAGTTTACGCGGCATTGATCAAAGAAATCCGACGGTATCCTGATATGCTGAAACCGCCCATTGCGTTGCTGTCTGGCGGTGAAACCACTGTCACATTACAGGGAAACGGGCGCGGCGGACGTAATTCAGAGTTTTTATTGTCGCTGCTCATTGAACTCAATGGTTTAGACGATATTTATGCACTGGCGTGCGATACCGATGGTATAGATGGTTCCGAAAACAACGCCGGCGCAATAATAATGCCTGACTCCTTGAAGCGTGGTAGCAATATGGAATTTCATGCGGAAAAATTTTTGGATAATAATGATGCCTATGGTTTTTTTAAAGCATTAGGCGATTTGGTGACGACTGGTCCAACGTATACCAATGTCAATGACTACCGCGCCATTTTGATTTTGTAGGTTCAGAAGTTACGCACTGCGGGTCGGGACAGTTTATTGATCAACCTGTATTGAAGATACGGTATAGCCTGACTGATACCAACGGCCGATCACGTATTCATAAAACGCCTGGTTCCTGGGTATTTCACGGTCTGATGCCAGTGCTTTTCCCCGCTCGGTAAGCGTAACGCAGCCCAGGTCAAGCTGATTATTCATGTCATCAGGAAAGCCAATTTTTGTTGGCTTTCCACAATAAAACAAACGCGTATGTTTGCCAAATTTTTTTTTAACAAACCCGTTCGGCTCAAAATTAATCAGCCCACAGGCTTCGAGCTGCTTCAATGCATCACGGGTAATACCCTGCTGTATATAAATCTGTTCATTCAAATCAAAGATTAATGGCAACGGTTCTCCCTGTATCCACATAAATTGATGCAGAGTATCGAACAATCGTTTATTTTCTTCGCTGAGTTCGGTATTCGATGCGACTTTTTTTTGATCACCTGACGCAGTACTCTGCAATGCATTATCTATTTTTAGTGTACTTTTTAATGAGAATAGATCCGCTATTCTTTTCAGCCACCTGTTCATACCAATCCAAGCCTTATTGCTTGTTTTCTTTGTCAGTTCCGTTATCAGTATCTATTTTATTTGCGTCTGGGGTTTCCTCATCGGTTACTTTACTCTGACCGGTGTTGCTTTCTTTTTTACTTTTTTCACCCCCATCATGCTTTGCTTTGGATTTGGCTGTTTTCTTTGCGCGCTGTTTCAATTCTTTATTGATTTCAGCAAGAAATGTCATATTATCCTTACGTCGTCTCTCACTTTTGTACCAGGCAAGACAAGTCAGCGCTCCCATAACAATCAACAGAACATTGAGTACATCTACACCATCAAAAAAAATAAATGCAATACCTGTTGAAACAGCAAATGCGCCTAAAAAAGCAGTAAAGTGCCACAATTTATTTCCTGCTTTTTGATATTTTCTGCTCCACTCTTCCAAGTTATCTCGCGTCGAAATCAGTTCTTCATCCGTCCATTTCTTCATACTCATAGCGAGCACATCTCCTTTAAATTTTTTATTTTATCTAATCAGAATAATCTTTTAACCGGCTATATATTTGAAAATATTAAATTCGCAACCAGGCTATCTATAGTAAATAAGTCAATGTGTAAAACAAATCATCATGCTATATATTTTACTCTACGTTACTGTTTGATAAAGGTCAATTATGGATGCCAGCATGCATGTAAAGCCATTATTTGACTTCCTATAGACAACAAAAAAGGCACCAGCGGTGCCTTTTTTGTTGCGATCAATTTGATCTTAGAAATTGTGGCGCATACCGACAGTATACACATTGCTATCTCTAAAACCGCTTGCAGTACTGTTATCAATCATGTTACGTTGATAACCACCAAAGAGGCTTGAACGTTTGCTTAAATTGTGAATTGCACCCACTGTAAAGGTACTCATTTCACGTTTTACAGCAGCTGTTGTCGCGTCGGCTTCACTCATACCACCTTGTGCGAGCAGACGTGTACTGCCTAAAGCATATTCACCGCCCACAAACCAGAGGTGTCCGTCCCCATTTACGTTCATGGCTGAGTTACATTGTCCACGCCCGCTGCCATTATTTGCGCCACCCGCTAATGTTGAACCTAATGCCGCTGCAGTAGTACAAGAAGCTGCGCCGTTGATGCTGGCGTTATTAACGTTCTCATACTGACCACTCAGGCGGAAGTTTTGAAAGCTCCACGATGCACCGCCACGCCAGACTTCTTCGTCATCAGCGCCTATGCCTTGGAATGCTTTCTGGTTTGTGCTGATATTATCTCTGGAATAACCACCGAAAACGCCAACGTTGTGATCTGCAATATTTGCTTCATATTTACCCGCGATCTGGAAATCCCATTCGCCATCTTCACCACCGCTGGTACTATTAGGCGTAAAGTTGCTTGAATTTGCGATACCGCCACCTAATATAGGATCGAGATTATTGGAGTCACCTGGCATCAGCAAGGCTGCAAATGAAAAGCCTTCTACGGTTGGTGAATCATAACGGGCTGCGCTGTTCACAAAGCCTTGCGCACCTGATCCCATACCATTCGCTGATGCAGTCATGGTACCACCACTACCTGCTGCTTGCAGTGTAGTGTACGCAAATGGATCAATAGTTTGACCACCTGCAAAATCTTTAAACGGAGATTGAACACGACCAAATTTCACTTCACCCCAAGCATCATTGGCCAACGCTACCCAGCGTTCTCGTGCGACACCCAAGTCGCCATTACCCGTGTTGAAACCAAATTCCAAATGGGCCTTTGCTTGCAAACCACCGCCAAGTTGCTCAACAACATGCACGCCCCATCTTGAACGACCGGCTTCATCACCGATCTGTGCCTGACTGGTCATGCCATCGAAGTCAACCGTTGAATATTCTGCCTGGGCGCTACCAAACATGGTGACATTGGTTCCTTGTGCTGACGCAACCATTGGTGTTGCAAGCGCACCGGCAACTGCTAACGAAATAAGCTTCTTCTTCATAGGGAAGTTCTCCTTTAATGTTTAAACGACTGGGGGTCGACAATAAACCCAACTTTGCTCCGGTGGAATGCACCCCGCTTTTTTCCTGACCTGCCAATCTGGAAGGTTTGATTGGATTGTGCCCAACACAATGCATTCCTGCAAGAAAAACGAATCTATTTTTTGTAAATAACGCACCATATGTTGCATTTGCGCAACACAATTGTTGTTTTTTCGCCTATAAAAGGCAATAACTTAGAAGCTTTTTAAAATTTCTTATTGTAGAAAATGGATTTATCTATTGAATTTTATATGGAAACTATTTTCTATCGTTGATGCCAAAAAACAAGTGCGATTATTGTTTTTTATTACCCGCTACGCAAAATTTCGATTAAATTCTCCCCGTATCTATCCAACTTGTGTATCCCGAGCCCCGTTATCTGGAGCAATTCTTCTTCTGTTTGAGGACACAATCGCACCAGTTCTCTCAGTGTTGCATCATGGAAAATAACGTACGCGGGCACACCGTGTGCCTTAGCTATTTTTGCCCGCCAGCTTCGCAACTGGTCGAACAACTGCTGTGCGGCCGGTTCGAATAACTGGGATTCATTGGATTGCATCTTAACCAAGATTTGTTTTTGTTCGGGCTGCTGGCGCAGAAAAACTTTTTTTTCTCCCTTTAACACTGCGCGACTTGCATCAGTGAGGCACAGTGATCCATAACCCTCACTGCTTGCAGTTAATAACCCTAGCGCGATCAACTGCCTGAATATTGCGCGCCAGGTTTTAACCGACAAATCCTGGCCAATACCGAATGTGCTTATTTGTGAATGATTCCATTGTTTGACTCGCAATGTCGGACTTCCACGCAACACATTTATCAAATGACCCGCACCAAATTGTTGGCCGGTACGATAAACGCAAGAGAGCGCTTTCTGCACAGCAACGGTTGCATCCCAAGTACCAGGTGGATTTAAACAAATATCGCAATTTCCACAGGTTAAGAACGTGGCCTTTTCTCCAAAATAATCCAGTAGATGTACGCGACGGCATGTTGTTGATTCGCATAAAGCCAGCATGGCTTCCAGTTTTCTGGTTGCGGTCCGCTTGAATTTTTCCTGTGCCATGGATTCTTCAATCATACGGCGTTGCTGAATCACGTCATTCAAACCATAAGCCATCCAGGCACTGGCTTTTTGGCCATCTCGCCCGGCCCGTCCGGTTTCCTGATAATAACCTTCAATACTTTTGGGCATATCAAGGTGCGCAACAAAACGCACATCCGGTTTATCAATTCCCATACCAAAAGCGATCGTTGCAACCATCACAACATTTTCTTCACGAAGAAATTTTTTCTGATTTTGTAAACGTTGATGCGGACTCATGCCCGCATGATAAACAAGCGCAGCAACACCATGTGCATTGAGCCAGTCAGCAGTTTCTTCAGTTTTTTTGCGCGACAAACAATAAACAATACCCGCGTCCTGTGGGTGTTCACCTTGAATAAATGAAAGCAGTTGCTGCCTGCTGTTGGCTTTATCAACGATCTGGTAATAAATATTTGGTCGGTCAAAGCTGGAAAGAAAAATTTTGGCTTCATGTAATACCAGACGCTCAATGATTTCCTTTCTCGTGACGGCATCAGCTGTTGCCGTCAACGCGATGCGGGGCACATCGGGGAAACGTGTGTGAAGAATTTCAAGCTGACAATATTCGGGGCGAAAATCATGACCCCACTGTGAAACACAATGCGCTTCATCAATCGCAAATAACGCCAACGGGATTTTTCCTATCAAATCAAGAAAACGTTTTGTCAATAGGCGCTCAGGAGCAACATAAAGCAAGTCATATTCACCAGCAAGTAATCTCTGCTCAACAACCTGAGCCTCTTCGAATGGCAGTGAAGAATTAAGCCCGGCGGCTTGTATGCCTACCTCATTGAGTGCCGCAACCTGGTTTTGCATGAGGGAAATTAAAGGTGAAACAATGATTGCGACACCTTTACGCATTAAAGCAGGGATTTGATAACAAAGCGACTTTCCGCCACCCGTTGGCATGAGCACCAGACAATCGTTACCGCTTGCAAGATGCTCAATGATCTCTGCTTGCTGACCGCGAAACGCCGGATAACCAAAAACTTCTTTGAGAATATTCAGTGCACTTGACATGTGGTAACGCGTTTTATTTCTCCTCAGCGTTTAAATGTTTTCGGTGTAATCTCATCGTGATAGTAACATGAGAATTAATTATCCAAAGACCCAGGGAATCAATGCATATGATAATCCGGTTACCACGACGATAGCCACCAGATTCAGTTTCAAACCGGCACTCGCCATTTGAGAAATGGTTACCTGACCGGTTGAATATACAACAGCATTCGGCGCCGTTGCCACCGGCAGCATAAACGCACAGCTTGCAGCCAGCGCAGTTGGCGCGAATAACAGCATGGGATCTATACCACTGGATACTGCCAATACACCCAGAATTGGCAACAAGGTTGCAGTTGTTGCCGTATTACTGGTCAGTTCTGTCAAAAAAATCACCAGCGTAACCAATACAAACATCATCAGTATCAGATCCAAATGCGGCAAACCAGACAAACCGGCACCAATCCAAGCCGCCAGACCGGTATCTTTAATCGCATCAGCCAGGCTTAAACCACCACCAAACAGCAAAAGCACACCCCATGGTATTTTACTGGCGCTGTCCCAATCCATAAGGGCTGTTTCCATTTCTTGCGCGCTCGGTGTCTTTTGCCCAGCTGGAATAACAAACATGAGCACTGCGCCACCTACTGCTATCATGGCATCATTTAGCCATAACAAAATCTCAAACTGCTCTTGTACCGGTACACGTAGTACCCACGCCATAGCGATAAATGCAAAAACATAAGTGATACGTCTTTCCGGCTGGGTCAATTTGCCTAGTTTTCTAAGTTCTTCATCAATTACAGCCTTTGAAATTTGTTCGCCATGCAGATCAAACGAAAAAGCCCATTTTGTAAGAACCCACCAAGCCAGAGCCGTCATAACAATCACAACAGGCACACCAAATATCATCCACTGAACAAAGCTAATATCGATACCATAATTCTGTTTCATGAAGCTGACCACAAATAAATTGGGAGGCGTACCAATAATGGTTCCTAATCCGCCAATACTGGCAGAATAAGCAATGCCTAAAATAAGGCAGAGTATAAATTTCCGGTGTTGCTCTACTTCGTCTTTAACCATTTCACCCGCCAGGGACATGGCAATCGGAATCATCATTAATGTGCTGGCAGTGTTGCTAATCCACATGGATATCAACGCGGTAGTGCCCATAAAACCGCCAATAATTCCCGAAGGACTATTACCAACACGAACAAGAATATTCAATGCAATACGGCGATGTAAATTCCATTTTTCCAAACCTTTTGCGATAATGAAACCGCCTAGCAGCAAGAAAATCGCTGGTGCCGCATAGGGAGCTGTGCTATCTTCCATTGACATAATACCCAATGCGGGAAACAACAGGATCGGCAATAACGAGGTAACTGGAATCGGCAGAACTTCGGTAGCCCACCAAATAGCCAATAGTAATGCTACTCCCGTAGTGCGCCATGCAGATTCCGACATTTCAGCCGGTGCTGGCGAGATAATAGTCATAACCAAGAAACCGACACCTAAGATCAGACCAATTTGCTTTGGCTTTGTAAATGGCACCATTTTTTTCCAATATTGACTGTGATTTAATTTAAGAAGCTACAAATATATCTGTACGATAATTTTATTATCGCAAAATATGTTTACAACGATAATTAAAAAACCTTTTGTTTGTTTCTATTCGGTTTCAGAATATTAATTGATCGGTACTGGTATAATTTAATCAAAGAATTCGGATATTAACTTGTAAACCCTGTTTGAGTGGAGATAAAAATGGCGGTAGCTGATGTTTTGAAATTGATTCAAGACAGTAACATTAAATTTGTTGATTTGCGCTTTACTGATACAAACGGAAAAGAGCAACATGTTACGATTCCATCGCATAGTTTTGACGCAGACAAATTTGAAGATGGCCATCCATTTGACGGTTCATCCATTGCAGGTTGGAAAAGCATACAGGCATCCGATATGCTTCTGATCCCGGATCCTGAGACCGCCAACATGGATCCGTTTATGGACGACCCTACGCTCATCATGACCTGTGATGTTGTTGATCCCGCAGATGGAAAAGGCTATAGCCGGGACCCGCGCTCACTAGCCAAGCGTGGTGAAATTTATCTCAAATCAACCGGTATTGGCGATGCTGCCTATTTTGGCCCGGAACCTGAATTTTTTATTTTTGACTCGGTTTATTGGCATACCGATATGTCCGGTTGCTCGGTCAAAATAGAATCCGAAGAGGCCGCGTGGAGTTCCGTTATTAAATATGACAGTGGCAATATTGGCCATCGCCCAGCAATCAAAGGCGGGTATTTCCCGGTGCCGCCAGTGGATTCACTGCAAAATATCCGTTCAGCCATGTGTCAGAATCTGGAACAACTTGGCATCCCGGTCGAAGTGCATCATCATGAAGTTGCTACAGCGGGTCAATGCGAAATTGGCACGCGTTTTAACAGCCTGATAAAACGTGCTGACTGGAACCAGTTACTGAAATATGTCGTGCATAATGTTGCACACTCTTATGGAAAAACAGCAACATTTATGCCCAAACCAATTGTAGGTGACAATGGCTCTGGTATGCATGTCCATCAATCCATCTGGAAGAATGGAGAGAATTTATTCTCCGGCAACGGGTACGCCGGCTTGTCTGAAACTGCATTGTTTTACATTGGTGGTATTTTAAAGCATGCCAAAGCACTCAACGCAATTACCAACCCGGGTACAAACTCCTATAAAAGGCTTGTAGCAGGCTTTGAGGCGCCCGTAAACTTGGCCTACTCAGCAAGTAACCGCTCGGCGGCCATACGCATACCCCACTCGAGTAGTCCTAAGGGTCGTCGAATAGAGGTACGTTTCCCTGATCCAAGTGCGAATCCTTATCTGGCATTCACCGCGCTATTAATGGCTGGACTAGATGGTATTCAAAGCAAAATTCATCCTGGCGATCCGATGGATAAGAATCTTTATGACTTGCCGCCAGAAGAAGCGGCAAAAGTACCTAATACCTGTGCTTCATTGGATGAAGCCTTGAGTCATCTGGACAAGGATCGTGATTTCCTGATTCGAGGCGGCGTCTTTACCCATGACATGATCGACGCATATATCCACCTTAAAATGGAAGAAGTTATTCTGCTTCGATCAACGACCCACCCTGTCGAATTTGACATGTACTATAGCCTATAGTCAATCAAAAACTATAAAGCCATTTAACTTTATCCTTTGCGTTTTTAAAATCACACGGACAGAACTCGCATTGATGTGATTTCATCATTACAAATATCTCAAAAAGAATAGATTAACAGCCTTTTTTCCGCTTTTCCAAATTACATCAATTGATAAACTATGCTTGTTTAATAAATTAATTCGCAGTACTCAGTATTTGTCCACGGTAACAAAGATATGAATACATCAAGTAAATTTATCATTCTGATTTTCTTGAGTTTAAATTTTTTACCCGTGCTACATGCCGGATCAACAATCTATAAGTATGTTGACAAGGACGGGAACATTACATTTACCAACCGCCCCCTCAAAGGGGGACAAAAAATCCTGTCAGCACCGAAATCTCCCAGTTCTCGAACATATATTTCAAAAGCGATTAAACATATTCCCAAAGAAAGTGTCAATCCACAAAATAAACGTGAAATCAAGCGACGCGAAATACTTGAACATGAACTGACTATTGAAATGAAATTATTTTCTGATACGCGGAAAAACTTATCTGTGTTCAGTGACGATGATGCCGATCATCAACAAAATGAAAAGATCAAACAATTGCAACGCAAGTTATTACGGCATGAAAACAATATCACGGCAATAAAAAAAGAACTCGCGAAACTGTAATTTAATAAAATCAGGGAAACCCACCATGAAATTTAGCTATATCTTCCTGTCAGCAATCCTCTTCATTTATACCTATCCAACATATTCCGGTGTTTTCAAACAGATTGATGAGCATGGCAATGTTTCTTATTCCAATCTTCAATCAAGCAACGCCGAGAAAGTTGATCTGCCGCCTATTGTAGTGGTCCCTTCAGTCGATACTGAAGGTGTAGATGAGCGGATCAAAAAAAGAAGAGAAAACAAGATAATCAGGGAACAACATAAAGAAATTGAGCAAAAAATAGCTGAAGAATCAAGTCTGCTGGAAAACATCAAGGCCGAATATAAAGACGGCAACCCGGATCGATTGGGAAGCGAGCGTAATTACCAGAGATATCTGGACAGGGTAGAGCGCCTGAAAAAAGAGATCAGCGTACGCGAGACAAATCTTCAAGCATTGCAACGTGAATTGGAAAAATTGCCGCAAATCAATTAAATTTCCGTTTTAATTTTTTTATAAAGTACGTTTACTTTGCGCATATTTTCATCAGATTCGGGTTGGGAGAAAACACAGGGCATTGTTTTCATGACACCTCTGATGGCAATGGGATGCATAATATCCTGAATGTCTCTCATTCGCGGTAATATAATTACCATTCAAAACCATACCAATCAGCTATACCATTCAGTTTGGTTCGAAAAAAATGGGCGCCAAACTAGATTTATCTTCAAGTTCTAGCAATAATACTGTTCCTTTAAGTCTGAAATTTATTTAACTTTCTCGGAACAACTAATGCCATTGCAATCTATTAATCCAGCTACCGGGTTAACAATACAATCTTTCCCCGCATTTCAAACAAAAGCTGTTTCCACGATTCTGGAAAAAGTTGTAGCCGCGCAAATTAACTGGGCAGCGCTTAATATTGATCAGCGGGCAAACTTTTTTCAGAATCTTGCACAGGTATTTCGCAGTTCTCGTGACCAATATGCAAATCTGATCACGGAAGAAATGGGCAAATTATTAAAAGAAGCTCGGGCCGAGGTAGAAAAATGCGCACTCGGATGTGAACATTATGCGAAACATGCCAAAATTTTTTTGGCCGATGAACCGATTGTTTCTGACGCCACACACAGTTATGTTGCATACCAGCCTTTGGGGGTCGTGTTTTGCATCATGCCCTGGAACTTTCCTTTCTGGCAACTGATCCGCGCCGCTGCGCCGGCCATGATGGCAGGGAATACCATTATCCTGAAACACGCTGCCAATGTGCCGCTTTGCGCACTGGCGCTGGAAGAAGCATTTCGTGCAGCAAACTTTCCGGCAGATGCATTCCGCAGCTTGCTGATCACCGCAGATCAGGCCGAAGCCGTAATCGCAAATCAGAATGTAGCGGCAGTCACATTAACCGGCAGCACGGCTGCGGGCCGTAAAGTGGCGGCGATAGCCGGCAAACACTTAAAAAAATGTGTATTAGAGCTGGGCGGGTCGGATCCATTCATTGTACTTGACGATGCAGACATTGATTTTGCTGCAGAACAGGCTGTCACCGCCCGTTTTCAGAATGCGGGACAAAGTTGTATTGCCGCAAAGCGCTTTATACTTGTTGATGCCATTGCCGATCAATTCGTCGCTCGCTTTAAAAAGCACGTAAGTCAACTACACTGTGGGGACCCTAAAGAAGAAATGACTGGCATTGCACCGATGGCACGCACCGACCTGCGTGACGATTTACATACACAGGTTAAACGCAGCATTTCGATGGGCGCAGAACTTATCATTGGAGGAACATTCATTGGGAAGCAAGGCGCATATTATGCACCTACAATTCTGGATCATGTGCGACCCGGTATGCCCGCATTCGATGAAGAACTGTTTGGTCCTGCAGCCGCTATGGTACGGGTAAAAAATGATGACGAGGCCATTGCGTTAGCAAATCGTACTCAATTTGGCCTGGGAGCGAGCATATGGACACGGAACTCAAAACGTGGTGAAAGCATCGCGCGGAAAATCCATGCCGGCTGTACCTTTGTCAACGGTATTGTTAAAAGTGATCCGCGCTTGCCGTTCGGCGGCGTCAAGCATTCCGGTTTTGGGCGAGAATTGTCATACCATGGCATCCGGGAATTTGTGAATGTCAAAACGGTATGGGTCAAATAACAAAGACTATGTTCGGAAAGTTAAAGTATATAGTTTCCGTACACTTTGAGGTGTCTTGCATAAAATTAATCCGATCAATTTTCTTTTTGACTCAATCCAATTGAGAAAACTGATCGGACCGAATTAAGTTGCAGCATCCGTAAGCTAGACACTGCAAAAGAGCAGATTTTCTTATTGTAAATTAGAAGTTCAATAACAGATTCACTGCCAGAATATGCTGCTGCTGATCTGGTCTCGGACTGGCTGGCCTATTGAAATATTGGTGCAGATAACCAATTTCACCGACCGCAATTTTATTAAATCTGTATGCAAATCCGCCAAAGGCGCGGTTTTGATTGAAACCGGCTCTTGCACCTGTGTCGACATTATTCATGTTGATAAAGATTTCATCCAAAACGACAAAACTTAAATTAGGTGAAATCGAAGGCATTGGTACCGTGAGTTTGAGAAACTGACGGAAGCGATGTCCATGACCGTCTGCGGTGTTGCCTGGCTGATGGAAATCAAAAAAACGTTGTTCAAGACGAGTACGACTTGTAACAGTGCCGAATGAGAACCGGTCACTCCAAAGCAACTGTTGCCAAATCCGGTGTTCATTGAAAGGACTGCGTGCCGCAAAAGGTCTGCTGGTAGGAATCCAGCCATAACCCAGCCAAACGCTGGTCTTGTCATTCAATGCATAACCAACACCTGGCCTGATAATGCCTTGTGAGAATCTTGAAGAATCGTTACCGAAACGGCCCTGGCCTTCCAACCACCATTTTAATTTTGGATTAATTGAATTGAAGGAACCTGTGGCTGTAATGTTTCCCCATGTTTGAAAATCGTCTACTACGTCATCAGCAATTACAGGACCATTAATCATTAAAGCGAGCACTGCCGAAACCACCCAAATATTCAATTTTTTTAGCATATTTTCCCCTTTTTTTGAAACCTTTATCGTAATTGGTTAACCTGTATCTAAAAGATGGTTATTGCAATTCTTTATTGTTCATCTTCTCGATGCTTTTGATTGACTTATTCGATTACATAAATTTAAATAAATCAAATTTATAGCATTAAATAACGTCTTTGATAATGCCTATCGAGGTTCAGAATAGCACACCAAATGTCAAAAAAATGTCAAGAACCAATTAGAAGAATTCACCCCGGACTTTCTGTTTGGAACATTTTCCAGTGGAAGTCATGACACTGATCAACCCTCGACTTAAAGTCGAGGGGTTTAAACCATGCTCGAAAGGGGCACTAATTGCCGGCAGGTCCCCTAAAAGGGGGTACCCCATCTTGCAATCACTAAACTCTAGATGAATCGAATGAAAGACAACAACTGATCAAGCTCAGAATACGATGATCCAGCAGAATCAACCAATCCAGGCCGTAAGACAAAACACAACGTAACGCTTATTCATTACTCAGTGTATAATCTATGGTAAATACTTATCGTATTTCGCAATGATTCGAAAATTTCTCCGTAATGTATTCAAACGTAATACATCTGCTGTAAATTCAAAATTTCAGCTATGCATTATACCGCCTAAAGAGCATGGTATTAACCGCGTACAAATTAGTCCTTGTGCATTGAAAGTCGCTCATAAGCTGCAAAAAGGCGGTTTTTCTGCATTTATTGTAGGGGGAGCTGTCAGGGATCTGCTGCTTGGTCTGGAGCCGAAAGACTTTGATGTAGCCACAAATGCAACACCCGAACAAGCACGTTCTCTACTCAGACGCTCACGCATTATTGGCAGGCGTTTTCGTTTGCTGCATGTAATGTGCGGGAATGAAACCGTGGAAGTATCTACGTTTCGCGGCCCTATACCTGTTGACAGTGATATACTGGGTATAAAAAACAACACTGATCAGCATGGCAGACTGTTACGGGATAATGTTTTCGGCAGCCAGGAAGAAGATGCCGCGCGGCGCGATTTTACGATAAACGCGCTTTTCTACGATCCCTTTAGTGAGGAAATCCACGACTATCTTGATGGCTATGCAGATATCAAGGCGAAAACATTGCGTATTATCGGCGACCCTATTCTACGATATCGTGAAGATCCGGTACGCATGCTCAGAGCTGTCCGCCTGGCAGCGAAGCTAGACTTGCAGATTGACTCTGACACGGCCAAACCCATTGGGGACCTTGCACCGCTACTGCTTAATGTACCACCCGCCCGCCTATTTGACGAAATGTTAAAATTACTGTTGTCTGGCTATGCATTATCTTGTGTAGTGAATCTGCGCGCACGTGGTTTGCATCATGGCCTGTTACCAATGCTTGACGTCATCCTTGAACAACCGATGGGTGAGCGGTTTATAACACTCGTACTAAAAAATACGGATGACAGAGTTCAACTGGATAAACATGTTTCGCCCGCTTTTTTATTTGCGTCCTTATTATGGCATGAAGTTCTTGCCACCTGGAATATTTACAAGACAACATCCGGAGAAAAACCTTTAATCGCATTGCAAAAAGCCATCGACGACGTATTGTCAAAACAGCAAAAGAATCTCGCTATTCCTCGCCGCTTCAGTTCTACCATTATTGAAATTTGGGCAATGCAACCACGATTTGAGTCTTTAACGGGCCGCAAACCTTTTCGCCTGATTTCCCATCCACGCTTTCGCGCCGCATATGATTTCATGCTGCTACGGTGTGAAAGCGGCGAAATTAATGCGGAATTAGGAGCCTGGTGGAAAAATTTTGTTGTAGCGGATCAGGACAAACGTGAAAAAATGGTTCATAAACCGACTTCAACCAGAAAACGCCGAAGTCGCCGTAAATCTTCCACGCAATCGAAAACAACCGGCCTTGCATCAGTCACATTGGTCAATGAAAAAGCGGCATCCTAGCTATGTCTAATACAAACAAAAAAAACAGTCTTGTATATATTGCACTTGGCAGTAATCTTGAAGATCCGCTCAAACAGATACAGTCAGCGTTCGAAGAAATAAAGAAACTGCCTGAGACAAATTTTTTGAAGTGTTCTTCACTCTACAGGAGCGCTCCGGTCGGGTTGCTCAACCAGCCTGATTATATTAATGCTGTCGTAGAAATCGATACAACGCTAACACCTCTGCAATTACTGAATAAATTATTAAAAATAGAATTACAGCACGGGCGCGTGCGTACGTTTCGCAACGCACCTCGCACGCTTGATCTGGATATATTGCTCTATGATAAGCAGCAATTAAACGATGAAAAACTGACAATACCACATCCACGTATGACACAGCGCGCATTCGTAATGTATCCATTAATGGAAATTGCACAGCATTGCGTCATTCCGGGACATGGTAAAATCAGTCAGCTGATAACAGCATGTTCTGATCAAAAAATAGAACGGTTAAGCAATTATTAAAAAACCTTTTCATTTATGACGCGTGATTTTTAGCGATTGAATCATATCAATTGATTAAATAATCTATATGAAAACCACAATCAGTACTTTGCTGAAAATGCATAAAAATGGTGAGAAATTTACCGTTTTGACTTGTTATGACGCATTATTTGCTACGTTACTGGAAGATTGCGGCGTTGACGTTTTACTGGTTGGTGATTCCCTAGGTAATGTCGTTCAGGGTAAAGAAACAACATTATCCGTCACATTGGAACATATGGTTTACCACACGCAGTGTGTAGCACGTGGCGCTGAAAAAGCATTTATCATGGTCGATATGCCTTTTGGCACATCACAATTGTCGCCAGAACGCACTTTCGAAAACGCATGCCAATTGATGGCTGCAGGTGCGCAGATGGTCAAAATAGAAGGAGGCCGAATTATGGCCGATACTATTCAATTTTTAACTCAGCGCGGTATTCCAGTTTGCGCCCATGTTGGCTTGACGCCACAATCTATTCATCAACTTGGTGGCTATAAAATACAGGGGAATACGGAAATAAAAGCGAAAGCGCTGCTGGAAGATGCAAAAATACTCGAGAAATCCGGCGCCAATATGCTATTGATGGAAGTCATTCCGGCAAAGCTTGCAAAACAAATTTCTACAGTGCTGTCCATTCCAACAATTGGCATCGGTGCTGGCGCTGATTGTTCGGCTCAGGTGCTCGTTTTACATGATATGCTGGGTTTGTGCACCGGTAAAAAAATAAAATTCATCAAGAATTTTATGGAAGGATCCAGTACTATTCAGGATGCTGTGTGTAATTATGTCAAAGCAGTCAAAGCAAGTCAGTTTCCTGGGCAAGAACATGAATTCCACTAATCATTAAACCACGCAAATTGAAGATTATTGAGAACATAGAAGCATTGCGCAGTACGCTAAAAAACGAAGAAAATATTGCTTTTGTGCCAACAATGGGAAATTTGCATGAAGGTCACCTGTCGTTAATACGAATCGCTAAAAAGCATGCCGATTTTGTAGTTGTCAGTATTTTTGTCAACCCACTCCAGTTTTTACCTAGTGAAGATTTTAATCAATATCCCCGCTCATTCAATTCAGATTGCAATATGTTACGTAATCTGGATGTGGATTTAGTCTTTGCCCCCAATGATAAAATTCTTTTCCCTGTTCCACAGGAAATCTTGGTACTATTACCGCCTGTAGCTAACAAGTATGAAGGGGAATTTCGACAAGGATTTTTTTGTGGTGTTGCTACGATCGTATTAAAATTATTCAATATTATTCAACCAGATATCGCTATTTTTGGAAAGAAGGATTATCAGCAATTACATATAATTCGATTAATGGTGCAACAATTCAACTTTGCGATTAAAATTTTGGATGGAGAAATTGTACGGGCGACAGATGGCCTAGCTTTGAGTTCTCGCAACCAATATCTGAACAACGCTCAACGTCTGGAAGCATGTAATTTATATCAAGCATTACAAAGTATTGTTAATGAGGTAAAAAACGGCCATAGCAACTTTTCATTTTTAGAAAAAAAAGCAACCGATAAACTTTCAGAGAGAGACTGGAAGGTAGATTATATTTCCATTCTTGATAAAAGAACGCTGTTACCGGCTCAAGCCAACGACCGAGAACTCGTCATACTGGCAGCTGCCCAAATTGGAAAAACAAGACTGATTGATAATATTGAATTTATCAATGAGCACTATTAAATAACTAAAAACAGTTACTTAATACAAAACCAATTTACACATTGGATTGCTATCCAATACAGATTAATACAGGCAATAGTTAAATCATGCAAGCATTTAATACTTTCTGGTTATCGTGTCTTGATCATTTTAGAAATGAATTAAATGCACAACAATTTAACACCTGGATTAAACCTTTGGAGCTTGAAGGCAATAATCATGATAATGAAACAGAAGTTATCATCATTGCGCCTAACCGATTTGTTCTGCAATGGGTACAGGATAATTTTATTTCGCATATCAAAAAAATGGCGAAAGAACATTTTTCGAAAGAAATTCAGTTTCACCTAAAAATAGCTGACCCGGCACAAATTGCCAAAAACTCGACTCAAATTGAAAAAATTGTATCGACTTCTAATGCCACAATTCGACCTAAAATTAATAAAAAAACATCCAGCCAACTTAATCCTATTTTTACTTTCGATAATTTCGTCACCGGAAAAGCCAATCAACTCGCCCGTGCAGGTGCCATTCAGGTTGCCGAGTCACCTGGAATTGCTTACAACCCGCTTTTTATCTACGGTGGCGTTGGTCTGGGTAAAACACATCTCATCCAGGCAATTGGAAATTTAGTCCATGAAAACAACAAGCAGGCAAAAATTCGTTATGTACATGCTGAAAAATATGTTTCTGACGTCGTAAATGCATACCAGCATAAATCGTTTGACCAATTCAAACTTTATTATCACTCACTCGACCTGTTACTGGTCGACGACGTACAGTTCTTTGTCGGCAAAAACCGCACCCAAGAAGAATTTTTCTATGCGTTTAATGCGCTTATTGAAGCGCATAAACAAGTGATTATTACTTGCGATACCTATCCAAAAGAAATATCCGGTCTTGAAGAACGTCTCGTTTCACGTTTTGGCTGGGGTTTAACTGTTGCCATTGAACCGCCAGAACTTGAAATGCGTGTTGCCATCCTCATCAAAAAAGCTGAACAGGAAAGGATAAATCTCGATGAAAATATTGCTTTTTTTATTGCAAAACATATTCGTTCGAATGTTCGTGAACTTGAAGGTGCGCTGAAACGTGTTATGGCATTCTCTCGTTTTGTCGGTCAAGATATAACGTTGGAAATCACCAAAGAAGCATTAAAAGATTTACTCGCAGTACAAAACCGACAAATATCGATTGAAAACATCCAAAAAACAGTAGCCGATTACTACAAAATTAAAGTTTCAGAAATGTATTCAAAAAAAAGGTCTCGCGTTATTGCCAGGCCCAGACAAATGGCAATGGCTATTGCCAAGGAGCTTACAACGCTAAGTTTGCCCGATATTGGAGAAGCGTTTGGCGGCCGGGACCATACAACTGTCTTGCATGGACATAGAAAAATAAATGAACTACGTACTTCTGACCCTGCAATCAATCGTGACTATAACGCACTGATGCACATTTTACGCGGCTAAGTAATTTTGAATAATTTATCAAACTATTTTGTAGATAACTTTTATAAAACCTGTGGATAACATATGATTAGAAAAAACTTCTATTTTTATCCACAATCAATACACATAAAATCCTGTTCTTATACAGTATTTTTTCCTATAATATCTATTTGATTATTAGTATAAAACTAAAAATATACAGAAAAGTTTAGCTCATTATTAGTTTTACTAACTATTTATAAATGATCTTATTTAAAACAAATCGGGATAATTTGCTTAAACCATTGCAAATGGTTACAGGAATTGTTGAAAAAAGACAAACGCAGCCCATTTTATCAAATGTACTCATTCAGAAAAGTGATGAAACAATTTCTTTTTTGACTTCAGATATGGAAATGCAGATAACGATAGTTTCCAGAACTGAAAATAACAAAGGACAAAACTTTTTGTTGACGGTATCCGCCAAGAAATTACAGGACATTCTTCGAGCTCTCGAACCTGATACTGAAGTCTCGTTAATCAAGAAGGATGAAAAGCTTCAGGTAAAATCAGGAAAAAGTCTGTTTAGTTTACAAAGTTTACCTTCAGATGATTATCCCATTATTACAGAGGAACAGGAAAGCACAACCGCAGTTACCATACAACAGAATACGTTTAAAAACTTGTTGAACAATGTTCAGTATGCTATTGCAGAACAGGATATCCGCTATTTTTTAAATGGCGTTTTGTTATCAATAGAAAATGGAGAGCTAAAAGCGGTAGGTACCGATACACACCGATTAGCACTTTCTTTGACAGAAATACAATCATCTTATATAAATCAAGAGGTTATTCTACCTAGAAAAACAGTATTTGAATTGATAAAACTTCTGAAAGATGATGAAGAGCCTGTTAAGATAGAAATCTTTCCAAAAAGGGTCAGATTTTCATTTTCCGATATTGTTCTTATCTCAAAGGTTATTGATGGAAAATATCCAAATTACAACCGTGTTATTCCCACACAAAACGACAAATACTTTGATTTGGATCGTATTTCTTTCCTGCATACATTGCAACGTGTATCGATTCTATCCAATCCAAATGTACTCTTAAAAGGCGCTCGCCTACTTATCAGTAAAGAAAAACTCGGAATTATCTGTAAGAATAATGAGCAGGAAGAAGCATCCGATGAAATAGCCATACAATATGATAATGAGGCAATTGACTTCTGTTTGAATATTACTTACCTCCTTGATCTTTTAAATAATGTAACGGTGGATACATTTCGCTTTGCATTTTCAAGTGCTTCACCCAGCGTTTTAATAACTATTCCAGGCAGAGATGACTTCAAATATGTCATTATGCCCATGAAAATTTAAATCTCTAATCAATTGATGTGTTAACTTTTTGAAAGCGTATTATTCATGAACGAAGAAAACAATGACTATGGTTCTGACAGTATCAAAATTCTGAAAGGGCTTGATGCCGTTCGCAAACGGCCTGGTATGTATATAGGTGATACCAGTGATGGCACAGGTTTGCATCATATGGTTTTTGAAGTTGTTGACAATGCAATTGATGAAGCATTAGCGGGTTATTGTGATGAAATTTCGGTAATACTGCATCCTGATAATTCGGTCAGTGTGCATGATAACGGTAGGGGTATTCCTACCGGTATCAAACAAGATGATGAACAAAAGCGATCTGCAGCTGAAATTGTCATGACTGAATTACATGCCGGCGGAAAATTTGATGACAATTCTTACAAAGTTTCAGGCGGTCTTCATGGGGTGGGTGTATCCGTTGTCAACGCGTTGTCAGAATGGCTGCATCTTACGATTCGCCGTGATGGAAAAATTCATGAAATGGAATTTCGAATGGGTGTACCCGTAAAGCCGCTTTCAGTTGTTGGAGATGCTGAACGACATGGCACCGAAGTTCATTTTCTAGCCAGTAAGGAAATTTTTGGAAATGTCGAATATCACTACGATATTTTTGCCAAACGGTTGCGCGAGCTATCTTTTCTTAACAACGGAATAAAAATCCATCTTATTGATCAGCGCCAGGGAAAAGAAGAAAAATTTGCTTTTTCGGGTGGCATCAAAAATTTTGTGGAATATATCAATCGTACCAAGACAGTTTTACATCCCAATATTTTTTATTCCAACGGCTTAAAGGATAATATTGCAGTCGAAGTAGCGATGCAATGGAGCGACAGTTACAGCGAGCAGGTCTTATGTTTTACCAATAACATTCCACAAAAAGATGGTGGCGCACACCTGACAGGTTTACGTGCAGCCATGACGCGAACGCTTAACAGTTATATCGAAAAAAACGAGTTGGCAAAAAAAGCCAAGGTTGAAACAGTCGGGGATGATATGCGTGAAGGACTGTCGTGTGTACTGTCAGTCAAATTATTTGAACCCAAATTTTCTTCACAAACCAAGGAAAAACTGGTTTCTTCGGAAGTAAGGCCCGTTGTTGAAGAGATCGTTTCACAAAGGCTCACTGAATTTCTGTTGGAAAATCCGGTTGATGCGAAAACGATCTGCAACAAGATTCTGGAAGCGGCACGGGCGCGTGAGGCTGCACGCAAAGCAAGGGAATTAACCCGTCGTAAAGGCGTATTGGACAGTATGGGATTACCTGGAAAACTGGCCGATTGCCAGGAAAAAAATCCTGAGCTTTGTGAGCTTTATCTTGTCGAGGGTGATTCGGCAGGCGGTTCAGCGAAGCAAGGACGTGATCGTAAATTTCAGGCTATTATGCCGCTTAAGGGCAAGATACTTAATGTAGAAAAATCGCGTTTTGATAAACTGATTTCTTCTCAGGAGATCATAGCACTCATAACAGCTCTTGGAACAGGAATCGGAAAGGACGAATATAATCCGGATAAATTGCGTTATCATCGAATTATCATCATGACCGACGCGGATGTAGACGGTTCGCATATACGAACGCTACTATTAACATTCTTTTATCGCCAGATGCCAGAACTGATAGAACGTGGACATATCTATATTGCGCAACCACCACTCTATAAAATCAAACATGGAAAAAAAGAACGTTATGTCAAGGACGACTATGAATTGAAGCAATATATTCTGGGATTAGCGCTTACAGATGCGGAGCTTTATACTGAAAAAAATAAACCAGCCTTGACGGGTGAAACACTGGAAAAAATTGCAACTGAATATCTACTGGCTGAAGCAGTGATAGAGCGTATGAGTCGCTTGACGGACAGTGCTGTAATGAATGCCTTATTGCATCAACCAGAGGTTGATTTAAGCAATGAAGAAAATGCAAAAAACAGTGCAGTAAGACTCCAATTACATGTTCATGAAACAGAAATAAAAGCTGAATACGATGAAGTGAATGAACGATATCGGCTTAGAATTGAACGGTTATCGCACGGAAACGTACATGTCACCTATTTGGATCAGGATTTTTTACATAGTGGGGATTACGCTCAAATCAAAAAAACGTATCAGGTTTTTCATGGTTTGTTAAAGGAAGGTGCTTATATTAAACGTGGCGAAAAGAAACAATCTGTCAACAATTTTAAACAAGCACTTGAATGGTTACTGGAAGAAGCAAAAAAAGGACTTAATATTCAGCGCTATAAGGGACTTGGTGAAATGAACCCAGGTCAGTTATGGGAAACAACAATGGATCCATCAAATCGAAGGCTGTTACGTGCGCAGATTGAAGACAGTATTTTAACAGATGAAATTTTTACGACATTAATGGGCGATGTGGTTGAGCCACGAAGAGCGTTTATTGAAAATAATGCACTAAGAGCGACCAATATCGATGTTTAAGTAAATGGTTATAAAGGAAGGAAGTAAAACGATTTACAGATGAACATACCGTCTTTAACTAAGCCGGTATGTTTAGTAACTAGCCCTTAATCCCCTTTTAAAGGGCTTCGTTCTCGGGATACACCTTTCAATTTTTCAAAAGTGCGTAATCCGCCCATACCCAACATAGCCAGTACCAACTGATAAAGACCATCGGTATGGATTTGTGGAGGATGTGGGAAATCAGGAAGGAAGGCTGAAAACATCCAAGCTAGCATCGGTTGCAATACAAAAGCCCAAAGCAAACCGATGCCGCATATCCATCCAATGAAAGGACGCCATCCGGCAACAAAAACGCTTTTATGTTGCGCTTCAGCCAGGTTAACCTTATTTTGAGCCTCACCGGCTGACATTACAGCATTCATTAGTTCACGTTCAAATTCTTCTTTGGCTTCTGCGCGTTTATTGGGATCGGGTATTCGATCTACAAGCTTGTTTATCAATGGTCCTATTAAAGGCTGTAAGAAGTTCCAGATCATATTGCTTCCTCCTATTGCATAATTACCATCTAAAACAGATGGATTGTAAAAAAGTATAGTGTTGTTGAATGAACTTGTGTTGTTTTTATTATCTGACCGAGAAGACGGAACCACTTTTTTAGCATAAAGGGCAAATACATGTTGGACGTATTTTATAAAAGCGGTTATTCTTTTAGGTTAATTGTAAAACCTAATAGGGTGACGGTTTTACTTGTGTATTGGTATTGCGCCCATAGCTCAGGTGGATAGAGTACCGCTCTCCGAAGGCGGGGGTCACACGTTCGAATCGTGTTGGGCGCGCCATTTTTCATCTTTCTATATATTTTCACTAACGCATTAAATCAAGTTTTTCTAGGCCACTTAATTTGAAAATATATTCGTTTAATGGATTATGTATACACCAGCAATGAGAATTGTTATTTTCATTTTTTATGCCTTGATGCTAGCAGGTTGCGGTTCGTTTGATAGACCTGTTTCACCCTTTTCAATGGCCAATGAGCTGGTAGTAATAACCGTTGAGCATACAGATAATTTTTACATTGATGATGAAGGTAACTTTTCTGGCATTACTTATGATTTAGTCAACGAATTTGCTGCAGAAATCGGTCTGGAAGTGCGTTTTATCATGTTTCCTGAGGTGGATTCGGCATTAGCAGCGTTGCATAAACATCGAGCTCATTTTGCAATTGGTTTGAACATTCCAGATGATCAAGCCAGGCGTTTTATTTTAGGGCCCGTTTATTTACATACCCATCACCAA
The DNA here is from genome assembly GCA_024235795.1 of Burkholderiales bacterium. Classification (GTDB taxonomy): domain Bacteria; phylum Pseudomonadota; class Gammaproteobacteria; order Burkholderiales; family Nitrosomonadaceae; genus Nitrosomonas. Next base: position 823,762 of record JACKLR010000003.1, read on the forward strand.
ATAGCTTTTAATGCTAAAAACGCTGAACCTCGGGATATTTATCAACTTGTCGGGAAAATAATTGAAGTGCCAGTGGGTTCAATGCATGAAAAACAATTGCAGAAAATTAAATCAGAAATTCCCGAATTAGATTGGTCTGCTGTTACACTTTCAAGTGAAACATTGTTAGCGAAGTTGAGTAAGGGAGAAATTGCTTATACGGTGGCTGATTCTTTACATATCAAGAAAGCCAATCATTTTTATCCACAAGTTAAGGGAGCTTTTGAATTAGATACTTCTGTCAGTCAATGGGTTTTTCCAAAATATACAGAAAAACTGCTTATCGATAAGGTAAATGCTTTTTTCGAACGTATTAAGCAAGAAGGTGTACTGGGACAATTGCTGGATAGCTATAATGGACAATACAATCAGCTCAGTCCTGGCGATATTTATTTCTTTAAAAAGAAGATTCGTTCAAGATTGCCCGATTTCAGGCAGTATTTTTTCCATGCAGAGCGTTTAACGGACATTGATTGGCGCTTGTTGGCAGCATTGGCGTATCAGGAATCTCATTGGAATCCCTTGGCAAAATCCCCTACCGGCGTACGCGGGATCATGATGTTAACTCGGGAAACTGCGAGAAGAATGGGTGTAAAAAATTTGACCGACTCTCGTCAGAATATCCTTGCTGGCGCACGCTATCTACAAATGCTTAAAGCTAAACTGCCAGAGAGTATTTTGGAACCAGACAGAACGTGGATGGCTTTAGCTGCGTACAATCAGGGATATGGCCGGATCATAGATGCACGGGCATTAGCAAAACGATTTAACTTGAATCCGGATTTATGGATAGATTTGAAAAAAACGCTACCACTACTGAACAAAAAACATTATTCCGGCTCCATAAAATATGGCCATGCGCGTGGCGACGAAGCAGTAACTTTGACAAATTCAGTCCGTGCCTATTATGAGATTTTGAAAAATGTCACAGCGCACGGTTCCTAGCCTGTTGGTAAAGCTTACTGTTATCCATATCAGTTTACCTGCCAAATAGAAGAATAAATTATGTTTACAGGGATCATTCAGGCAACTGGAAAAATAACTCAGATCAATGAACCAAAAGATGGTGTTGAAAATGGCTTGCATCTTGTTGTTTCGCCGGGTTCATTAGAAATGAGCGATGTGTCGATAGGTGACAGTATTGCTGTCAATGGAGTATGCCTTACCGTCACGTCGCTACCAAATTCATTATTTACTGTTGATATATCACCGGAAACACTACGATGTACTTGCGGTTTGGATAAAATTGGCTATTCGGTGAATCTTGAAAAAGCCATGCGTTTGTCTGATAGGCTTGGAGGGCATCTCGTTAGCGGGCATGTCGATGGAATTGGAGAAGTGATTAAATTTGAACCATCAAAAGAAAATGAAAATAATTATTTGTTGTCTATAAGACCACCCAGACATTTGCTTCGCTATATAACATCGAAAGGTTCAATTACGGTCAATGGTGTCAGCTTGACGAGTAATCTGGTTGAGAATGAAGTATTTTCCATCAATTTAATCCCGCACACTTTATCAGTGACAACATTTAGTATGCTTAAACCCGGCATGTTTGTAAATTTGGAAACTGACATGCTGGCGCGGTATGTAGAAAGTCTTTTGAACGTGCCAGGAAATTACAATAAATGAAAATCAGTACTATACAAGACATTATTGCTGATTTACAGTCGGGCAAAATGGTTATTCTTGTTGATGAGGAAGACCGGGAGAATGAGGGTGATTTAGTACTCGCAGCTGACTTTGTTTCGCCAGAAGCGATTAACTTTATGGCAACTTATGGGAGAGGACTTATCTGTTTAACGTTGACGGAAGAGCGTTGTCGGCAATTGAATCTGCCCTTAATGGTTGCTTCAAACCGTTCCCCACATGGAACTAATTTTACTCTGTCCATAGAAGCGGCAAGCGGTGTTACAACAGGAATTTCTGCTGCAGACCGTGCAACGACGATACAGGCCGCAGTCAAAGCAGATGCAAAGGCTGAAGATATTGTTCAGCCAGGCCATATTTTTCCATTAATGGCTCAGAAAGGTGGTGTGCTTGCGCGAGCAGGACATACAGAAGCGGGTTGTGATTTGGCCAGTATGGCTGGTCTTACAGCAGCGTCTGTCATTTGTGAAATTCTGAAAGAAGATGGGAGTATGGCAAGACTTTCTGATTTAATGGTATTTGCTAAAAAACATCGGCTCAGAATTGGAACAATTGCCGATTTAATCCATTATCGTAGCTTGACAGAAAGTCTGATAACAAGGGTTGCGCAGCGTCAGATACAAACAATACATGGAAATTTTTTACTTACTGCTTACCGTGATGAAACAGTTAATACTGTTCATCTTGCTTTGTCCAGGGGAAAAATAGAACCGGATACAGAAACGTTAGTACGTGTGCATGAGCCTTTGTCTGTCATTGATTTGTTGGATGTTCATGACAATACACACTCCTGGAGTATTCATGAGGCTATGCGCATGATTGCAGACGCCGGACGTGGTGCCATTGTACTTTTACGTGGAAAAGAAAATTCTGATAAGCTGATTGAACGTGTTCAATTAAAACAATCTGATGTCTCTGGACGGAATAAATCCGATTTAAGAGATCATGGTATAGGTGCGCAGATACTAAAGGATTTAAATGTTGGTAAAATGCGGTTATTGGCAACACCAAGGAAAATGCCAAGCGTAACCGGTTTCGGTTTGGAAGTGACCAGTTATGTGGATGAACCTGAGCTTGACAGGTAAAAATCCTAAACGGTGTGTTTTGATTGTGCGCCGACATAAATAATTGGATTATGAACTTATACGGGGGCTGAAATGGCGTACTATGACGATATTCTGGAATTCGAAACGGATCTAAATGGAGATGGCCTGAGAATCGGTATTGTAATGAGTCGGTTTAATCTCGATGTCGGGGAAGGACTGCTCGGCGCGTGTACAGCGGAATTAAAAAAATGCGAGGTACAGGATTCTGATATTCTTCTGGTAACCGTCCCGGGTGCGCTTGAAGTACCTGCCACGTTATTGAAAATGGCTTATTCAAATCAGTTTGATGCACTGATAGCATTGGGCGCCGTGATTCGTGGGGATACTTATCATTTTGAAATAGTAGCCAATGAGTCAGCGCGTGGAATTACTCGGGTACAGTTGGAAACAGAAATCCCTGTTGCAAATGGTATTTTGACTACTGATACGGAAGACCAAGCCATTGAAAGGATGAGCCAGAAGGGTATGGATGCAGCACGTGCAGCAGTGGAAATGGGAAATTTACTGATCAAGCTGGAAGAAAACAGTGTTGACTGAGATACCAACACGGAAAAAAATAACAAAACAAAAAAGTCGTCGTCGATTGGCCCGCGAGCTTGTTCTACAGGGAATTTATCAATGGCGACTAGTGGGTGGTACACCCAATTTTATTGAGACGCAATTGCGCGAAACAAAAGAATTTTTACGCGCTGATGAAAAATATTTTCTGAAATTATTCAATGGCGTTTTAAGCGACGTAAATGTACTGGTAGAAACAATTCAACCATATCTCGATAGATCCCTTAAAGAACTCAGTCCGGTAGAATTTGCCATTTTGTTACTAAGTACCTATGAATTAATTCATTTTATTGAAATACCTTACCGAGCCGTCATTAATGAAGCGATAGAACTTGCCAGGACATATGGCGGCAGTGATGGCTATAAATATGTCAACGGTGTACTTGATAAACTGGCAGTAAAACTGCGCGCTGTAGAAATTGCTGCGCAAGAATAACAGTTGAAAACCAGTGTCTGAATTGTATCTGTAGAGCAAGTACTAGGATCGTGCCATCTGAATTCGATATTATTCAACGTTACTTTAGTCGACCGGTAACTGGAACAGTACTGGGAATAGGTGATGACGCTGCAATCATAGCGCCAAATCCTGACATGGAACTGGCCGTTTCTACTGATACTATGGTTTCCGGACGACATTTTTTTGAAGACGCAGATCCCTATAAGTTAGGATATAAGTCACTGGCTGTTAATTTGTCTGACATGGCGGCGATGGGTGTAAAGCCGCGGTGGGTAACACTTTCAATAACCCTCCCTAGAAATCTGGTCGAATCACATGAAATTTGGCTCAGTAAATTTGCCGACGGTTTTTATGAGCTGGCGAAGCATCACCAGGTCGCTTTAATTGGCGGTAATACAACATGTGGAGCACTTAATATTGGGGTTCAGATTATCGGGGAAATTGAAAAGGGTCAGTTTTTGCGCCGCAGTGGCGCAAAATCAGGTGACGATATCTGGGTATCGGGGTATTTAGGTGATGCTGCTTTGGCTTTAAAATATATGTTGCGGGAAATAGACTTGACTGACTATGAAGCAGATTATTGTCTATCAGCTTTACATATGCCAACAGCACGTGTTGAATTGGGACAACATCTGGTTGGCCTAGTACATTGTGCAATTGATATTTCTGATGGTTTAGTGGCGGACTTGGGGCATATCTTGGCCTCTTCAAAACAGGCGGCGATCGTGCGCTTTGATTCTTTGCCGTGCTCTACTGTTATGAAAAGGCACAGATCCTTACCATTGGCACAACACTGCCTCCTTGCAGGAGGAGATGATTATGAACTCTGTTTTACCGCGCCGAGAGAGAACCGTAGTTCTATTGAGTGTATTGCACAAAAATTCGAAATTCCTTTGACTTGCATTGGAGAAGTTACACGAGGGGAAGGTTTATATGTGATGGATGGGCGGGGTAGAGAAATGAAGATAGAGAAAAAGGGATATGACCACTTTACTTCCTAAGCCATATGGCTATTCCAAAGATAACCGTTCTGAATCTTCTAGTGTGCGGCCAGATATCGTTTTTGTCTGTAAGCACCCCGCTTATTTTATGGCTTTTTCCGGTGGTTTCGGTTTGAGCCCAAAAGCGCCCGGTACGGTCGGTACGCTAATCGCTTTTCCTTTGTTCTGGATATTGGATCATTATCTTAATCCAATCCATTTATTGCTGTTGATTGATGTTTTGTTTATTCTGGGTATTTGGGCATGTGGAGTGACGGGTAGAGTGCTTGGCGTACCAGACCATAGTGGTATGGTTTGGGACGAGACTGTTGCTTTTTTATTGGTGCTGTATTTTACACCAACGGGTTGGATCTGGCAGCTCGCGGCTTTTTTTCTTTTTCGCTTTTTCGATATAATTAAACCACAGCCAATTCGATACTATGATCGACGCTTAAAAGGTGGCTTTGGGGTCATGTTTGACGATTTGATTGCTGCATTTTTTACTTTGCTTTGCTTATCGGGTTGGAAGGCTTGGGTGTTGTTTGAAGGATATTTTTAAACACGTTAATAACAGCTTGAATACAGGAAAAACCGAAATTTCTGATAGCAAACAAGCTATTATTTGCTTGGCTGCTGAAGTGGGCGAACGTCTTCGGCAACGTGGACTACTATTAGTCAGCGCGGAATCCTGTACGGGAGGATGGCTGGGTCAGGCTGTTACAGCGATAGCTGGAAGTTCCCTCTGGTATGATCGAGGTTTTATTACTTATAGTAATCGTTCCAAGAACGAAATGTTGGGCGTCAGTATAGCAACGCTAGAAAAGTATGGCGCTGTATCCGAAATAACGGCACAGGAAATGGCCTCTGGTGCTCAAAAAAACAGCCACGCCCAGGTCAGTGTAGCCATAACGGGAATAGCAGGTCCCTCCGGCGGGAACAAGGCTAAACCGGTTGGAACAGTTTGTTTTGCATGGCTATTTACGGAAGGACTTTTGAATAGTGAAACATGTTTTTTTACTGGGGACCGTGAATCCGTGCGACGGCAGTCCGTTATGAAAGCACTGCAGGGACTGCTAAAGCTATTGGATGAGAGTTCAATCCATGTTGTTTAACGATTAAACTGGTTTTTGAAATTTATGATTTATGCAAAATACGATGGATCGTGAAAAGTATGGTTAGTTTTAGTTGGTTTGAGCGAAGTAACAGTATCTTTCATCATCAATGCCAATTTTATACGATCTGTTATCTGCAGTTTACGAAAAATTTCAGTTAAATGTGCTTTGACGGTGCGTTCGGTAATATCGAGTCGGTTTGCAATTCTTTTGTTGCTTTCGCCACGTCCGACCAGCATCGCTATTTCATATTCACGTTTGGTCAAGTTTGTTAAGAGATCGTGAATCGCGCTTTCAATCCTGTCTTTTTCCAGCGTTACTTCAACAAGCTCCTGTAGCATGTAACTTGTTAAAGAACGACGTATCCACAATTCACCTTTCTGAACAGCTTTGATTGCTAAAATGATTTGTTCGGGTTTCATGTCATAATGGCAGCAACCGCTGACACCGCTTTTGAATAAAGTCCATTCTTCACCGTCATTAATCGCTGGACTAAAAATGATGATTTTTATTTTAGGAATTGAAACAGTTGCTTCCAGAATTTCTTTTTGAAGATCTTGTCCTAAAAAAGCATAATCGAGTAAAAGAATATCCGGCTTAACTTTCATAAGTCGATCTTTAAAGTGTCTTGGATTATTGATTGTACACGTCGAAAAGAAACCAAAAACACTGTGATCCCATTGTGTAAGCAATTTTGTATTAGCGCTGGCAAGTAAAATTAACATAGGTATTTAAGTAAGCTTAATTTTATCCATTATCTTTACGAGAATTTTGCGCGAAACCCACGGTTCTCCTCTATTCACTGTTTCGACAATTAGTGAGACATTAATAGGCTTTACACTACAATTGACAATTCCACGTGCACCGCTCTCGAGAACTTGCAATACTTGACTGTCATCTACTTCTTCTTTGACTAAGACAACAGGTAACGTACCCGGACAATGCTGATTTAACTCATGGAGCAAATCAAAGGACTCTTGTGTTAATTGTTGAGCATTCACAAAAAGCACCCGAGGCCTTAACCGTTTAATTCGTGCAACAGTATTTGCTTTTAACGACTGATTGTTACGAGACTTGAGTCGTATTTCCATATTTTTGTTGTAAAGAGAGTTTTCGTCGGTTAGCACTTCTATATTTTGATTATTTTGTCGCAGATGGTGTTCCAATTGTCTACGCTTCATCTGGTCGTTTTCTGCAACAGCTACTGTTATTGGATGCATTTTTTTCCTAAATTCTTTTATTGCAGTTAATAATAATGACAAGCTTACTTAACCCTTGTAACCAATCTATTACAAGAAATTTACCGTATATCTTTCGGGTAATACAAGACTGAACCCGCTGTGAGCGGATAATCGGCTTCCCTTTTACTGAGTGTAGTTTTGTTTTAGCCAGAATCAAACCTACCGGCTTTAGTTTTTGCGTATATTCAGTTTAGACTCCTTTGCATCCAGAACATAGAGAAAACTGTAGTTATTTCCCGGGTATGGTGCGCCTTTCAGTGAAATACCAAGAGAATGTTATGTGCAGGCCTGATTACTGGTTTAAACGGGGAAATAATTGCTTGGTGTGTTACTTAAAAACCAAAAACCATGCCAATAGGAAATTTGCCGAAGGTCAATTGCTTTCTTTTTCTTACAGTTACCAATTATTATTGTTTCTTTTCGTTCGGCGTTGCCTGTGGATGATAAAATATACAGAAATAGCAAAGAAAGCAGTTTCTAATTATTTTCTGATTAGTGAAAACGAACACTTGTAAATATAGAATCAAGGATAATTTAATTGTATTTAGGCGGGCTGTTATCTGTCGTCGTAGAGTATTTATATACCATGGAGTTTATAATTGTGTGCAGTGCATAACCTCTAAGTTTGCTTTATCTAGCTTTGATGAAAAGAAATAAAGTTGTCTCAAAAATTTTTGAATATTTTTAATATATTATGAACGTACGTACACGGTTTGCACCCAGCCCAACCGGTTATCTTCACATTGGCGGTGCACGTACGGCTTTGTTTTCCTGGGCCTACGCTCGTAAACATTGTGGTCAATTTATACTACGTATTGAAGATACTGATCTTGAACGCTCGACCAAAGAATCTATAAAAATCATTCTAGAGGGTATGTCTTGGTTGGGATTGGATTATGACGAGGGGCCATACTATCAAATGGAGCGCTTGCAACGTTATCAGGAAGTTGCACAGCAATTATTAGAAAACGACCAGGCCTATTATTGTTATGCCAGTAAAGAAGAGCTGGAAGAAATGCGCGAACAACAATTGGCTGCCGGTTTGAAACCTAGATATGATGGGCGCTGGCGTGATTCTAAACAGACGCCACCCAAAGGGGTAAAACCGGTAATTCGTTTTAAAAATCCGTTGACGGGTTATGTAAACTTTGATGATTTGATCAAAGGAAAAATATCGGTTGCCAATAGCGAGCTTGATGACTTGGTGCTGATCCGAAGTGACGGAGTTCCTACCTACAATTTCAGTGTGATTTTGGATGATCTTGATATGAATATCACGCATGTTATCAGGGGTGATGACCATGTAAATAATACACCCCGGCAGATAAACATTTTAAAAGCTTTGGACGCGCCCTTACCTGAATATGCCCATGTTCCAATGATACTTGGTGCCAATGGCGAACGGTTGTCAAAACGGCATGGTGCAGTATCAGTGACTCAATATCGAGATGACGGCTATTTGCCCGAGGCGTTGATCAACTATCTAGCAAGATTAGGCTGGTCGCATGGAGACGAAGAAATATTTAGCTGCGAACAATTGATCGAATGGTTCGATTTGACTTCTATCAGCCGTTCTCCGGCAAAATTTAATCCTGAAAAGCTACATTGGCTTAATCAGCAGTATCTAAAAAAAGCGGATAATGGTCGTTTGGCTGAACTTGTTATTCCCTATCTTCAAAAAGATGGCTGTGATGTAATCAAAGGGCCAGACTTGTCAAAAGTTATTGATTTGCTGAAAGAAAGAGTCTATACCATTGAAGAATTAGCCGATGCTGCTGTATTCTTTTTTCGACCGTTGGAACCTGCAGATGAATTAAAGATGCAGTTTTTTACTGTTGACAACAAACCAATTCTCTTAGATTTGATGGAACGACTGAAGCAAGTTCAAGACTGGCAAAAAGATACTATTCAGCAAGTAATCAAGATTATCGTCAAAGAACATGGCGTCAAATTTCCAATGGTTGCAATGCCAGTTCGGGTCATGGTGACTGGAGAAACGCACACGCCATCAATTGATTCAGTGCTTGAGCTCCTCGGATGTGAAGAAACGTTAAGACGCATGAATACGCAAATGAAATACTTTCCAAATACTTAGAATTACTTTACTTTGCTGGTTTCCATCAGTATAATCCATGTTCCTTTGATCAGGGGGTATAGCTCAGCTGGGAGAGCGCTTGCATGGCATGCAAGAGGTCAGCGGTTCGATCCCGCTTATCTCCACCAGTATCTTGATTGTTGATGCTATATTGATAGTAAATAGTTCTCTTGGTCCCCATCGTCTAGAGGCCTAGGACATCGCCCTTTCACGGCGGTAACAGGGGTTCGAATCCCCTTGGGGACGCCATATAAAACAATGGCTTATACAAGTTAAGGATGAAAAATTTTTAACTTGTCTCGAATTTGTACCAGATATGCATATCAAATAAAAACCCGCCGTACAGACGGGCTCATAGTCATTTATTGCCTAATCTGACTTTTTGTGTAGCTGACAAGCAATCTGGTCAAGAATCCTCACTACACCACACTCTTAAAACTCGGGCTAACGCCTGTAAATTCATAAAAACAATCGCTTAGTTAATAAGTGGCTAAGTGCTTGTTTGTTTCTATACATCTATGTCACCAATTGCCACCCGCATAAAATAAAAAAAGCGAGAGAGAGGACAATAAAAATAGTTATCCCAAATTAGCTGCGGAGATATTTTTCTTGTCAAATATGCCGTTAATGGGTATTGATTTAGCTATGATTGATAAAACCTCTTAAGGCGCATATACTTAATTAATGGAAAATAGTGAATCATTGATAATAACCCATGAGCGCGAGAAATTGATCAATGCGATCGTTTACTTCGCAAAAAACATTCAATTTTTAGGAAAAGTTAAACTTTTCAAGTTGCTCTATTTTCTTGATTTTGATCATTACAAAGAAGTTGGGCGATCAGTAACCGGACTTGATTACTTTGCCTGGAAAATGGGGCCGGTGCCGGTAAGCTTGTATAAAGAAGTAGATATGCCAGAACAAGATATGGCAGAAAAGATCGAGTTCATAGTAAAAAAAGTTCGCAACGGAGATATGCTAACTGTTTTGCCGTTATGTGATTTTGATCAAAAGCATTTCACAAAAAGGGAATTGCGCATCATGCAGTCTCTTGTTGATCAATATGCAAATGCAAGAGCAGAGGAAATGGTTGAAGCAACTCATTTAGAAAATCAGCCATGGCATAAAGTTTATATCGAAGAGGGAAATAAGCAAAAGATCATTCCTTATAAACTGTCGGTGCGCAAACAGGAACTCAATGAAATAAACGATTTAGCAAATGAACGTGAAGAGTTTATTAGGCATCTTTCTTGATTCATGGATCCGGGAACTGTTTTTTTCTATGAAAATTTCAAGTTTTATGAGGGAGTATTAGAAATTCTGTGTCATTCCTTTACTATTAAATTTTATAGGAGTGACGAATGAACAAGACTACAGTGCAATTTGATTTTGAAGAAGCCCTGGAAGCCTTGAAGGCAGGGCGCGATTTGAATGGAAAAGATGGCATATTAACGCCACTGATCAAACAACTCACAGAAGCTGCATTGGCGGCGGAACTTGAACAGCATATAAAATCCGGGGATGAACAGAACCGGAAGAATGGCACGACGCCAAAGACTGTAAAATCAGCATCAGGCAATTTTCAACTGGAAACACCCAGAGACCGCAACGGTACATTTGAACCCCAGTTGGTTAAGAAGCATCAGACCCATCTTACCGATGAAATCGAACGCAAGATTTTATCGTTATTTGCGTTGGGTTCCAGCTATCAGGATATTTCTGGGCATATTGCCGAACTGTATGGCATTGATGTTTCAACGGCGACGATCAGCGCAGTCACAGATAAGCTAGTTCCGGAGCTCAGGGAATGGCAGCAACGGCCATTGGATAGTCACTATCCGTTCGTTTGGCTGGATGCCATACATCACAAAGTAAAAGACGACGGCCGGTATGCCAGCAAGGCAGTCTATACCGTACTCGGCTTAAACATTGAAGGAAAAAAAGAAGTGCTAGGGTTGTATGTTTCGGAAAGCGAAGGCGCCCGATTCTGGCTTTCCGTACTGACAGACCTGAATAATCGTGGCGTACAGGATATCCTCATTGCCGCCGTTGACGGCCTTACGGGCTTTCCTGAGGCGATTAACAGCATATTTCCTGAAACCGAGGTTCAATTGTGCATCATTCATCAGATCCGCAATTCAATGAAATATGTGGCGTCAAAAAATCAAAAAGCGTTCATGGCTGATCTGAAGCCGGTATACAAAGCATCAGCCATTGATGCAGCCGAAGATGCGCTTGATGCATTGGAGGCCAAGTGGGGAAAACAGTATCCCATCGTGATCCAGTCCTGGCGCAACAAATGGGAAAATTTATCGGTATACTTCAAATATCCTGAACCGATACGCCGTGTGATTTATACAACCAACACCATTGAGGCCGTACATCGCCAATTTCGCAAACTGACAAAAACCAAAGGTGGATTTCCTAATGAAAACAGTTTGTTGAAATTATTGTATGTTGGCATCAAAAACGCCAGCAAAAAATGGACGATGCCAATCCTAAACTGGAATTTGACATTATCCCAGCTTGCGATATATTTTGAAGGCCGTTTGGATGCGGAGCTGGATTTATGAATTCAATACAGATTTTTATGTCACCGCTGAAACTGGTTAGCGCATCGACACGAATTGTGTCGATCGGTCACCGGTTTCAGTGGTCAACAAGCGAAGCGCGTTAGGTGATTTGCAAACTGACACAGAATTTTGAACACCCTCTTTTATGATGGCGGATCAGCCAATAAATTAATAGTTGTTCTTGGCACCTCGTCAGCCACCACACTAGTTGTAAAGACCACATCAAAAGGTAATCGATATCTGAACACCTATGGTTGCCAATCAAACCACAGGTTTCAAAATTTTCATTTGGTGCTAAATAGCTGCAATTTTCTTCCAAAACCAACTTGGATTGTTCTGAGTGAGTTTTATGAGCTTAGACAATCGGTTCTTCTTCAGAAAAGCTTTTCAAATGAAGTTAAGAGGATAGGTTTGCTTCCACCTTCGATGACAATTGATTTGTTGAAATGCTCATTGCTTTCTGATGACATCAATTGCAATCAAGAAAAGATTGTGCATGCTTCTATCAATAACCTTTCTGGCTGAAACAAAAGCGCCTGCGCGCTCTACTGTTCGCGAAGATACGCCTTGATTATGCGCCAAATCCAAACCGACATTTTGACGGTTTGCTGTATCGCCACCTTGTTTATTCTTTAGCCGGTTATACCTACGACCCAAATACAGCCTGAATTGATCTGGCATAAGATTGCACCATCTAGCTGATTATTTTCAAGTGCTGATTAAATATCTGATTCACTTTTAGAACGCTTGAATTTTGCGAATGGGTTTGTTTTTTCATTTCCAAGTGTTTGCTTTAACTTGCCCTGAGCAACAGGCGTTAAACCAAAATCGTTAATAAGATTTCTGTATTGCGATAATAAGTGACCTGTCGGGCATTCTCCAGCAGCGAATAATTGAACTATCTTGCCATGCAGTGCGCATAATGTAGCCAATGCAGACAATCCAGCCTCAGTTAGTAATTTATTGGCGTGCAATATTGGCGCCAATCTTTCCCACTCTTTAACTGCGTGTGCATTTGGCAACCAATCAGGAGCATTAGGAACAGCATCAGCCAAAGGAAGCTCAACAGCGTTTATTTCTTCTCTGTCATTCCTGCTGGTGCCTGATATTGATTTTAAATTACCAGGTTTTTTTGTTATTGGCATAAAAACTCGTTTTTCTCAATTGACAGCGTGAAAATTTGGTTGCGGATCGGTACTTTAGTTCGAAACCGTCAGAGATATTGATCCGCCTATATATGCCTGCCGCGTATATCGCATTGTTGTTTCTTGAACTCCAAGCCAAACATAATCAATTCTTTTTTTGTTATTGAGTGGTGCGATTATTCATTCATCAAATTCACCTCGCGCATGTTTCAAGAAATATTCCATTGCTTCAGGATTGCTTTTGCATTTATCCAGCACGATGTAATGATCTTCTTCAGGTTCGCCAATCCTAAAAAGCCAAGCTCTAATCAGTTCGATAATTAAATGCTGTAAATTGCCTGCTTTTTGTGCAATGTGCGGGTATTGTGCGGCCTTCTTCTCGTTTTGTGCGAATAATGTGCGCGGTTTTGCGCGTTCAAGAGCAGCATCAGCTAATGCTTTCAAGCTACTTTGTGCGGACATTGTGCGCTCCTTTGTGAGGAAAATAGGGGTAATGTGCGAATGTGCGGGGGTATAGGGGCGCACAATCGCACAATATAAACACGCAAATATTTATCATTGATTTGCCCTATTTTTTCTTGAATCCTGGATCGAGATGTTTCTTCCTGATTCATTTGCTTTATCGACCAATCTTTTAAGCTGATAACGAGAAAGACCTGTTTCAGCAGCGATTTCTTGCCTGCTTGAGCCATCTTCAGCCAATGCTTGCACGCGGTCTATGATTGCATCAGTAGCAGGCTTAAATTTCCATTTGATGTGATTGTTATCACCGCAAAGTTCCACTTCTAGCGGCGCTGCTTTATCGCCTGTTAAATTCCGTGCCTTCTCAAAATGAAGCTCAAATTTTGCGCCCTCGTTGGGTTCATAATCGGGCGGTCTGCGAAGACTTATAACAGTATCCAGAACGTCTTCTTTTCGGCTTGTGCCACGTTGCTGTCCACCTTTACCACTATGATGAATAAATAGAACAGATCGACCTTGTGAACGGTGCTGTAACGCCCATTCCTGAATTGGCAGCCATGATTCAGATTCGTTTTCTCTGCCACCTCTGGCTAATGTCGATAGATTATCGACAATTATTAAATCAACATCTTTGGTATGCTCGTTGATTAATTCGCGCCCGATTGAATCAGCCAGGTTCGGCATCACACCGTTCTCTTGCAAATCGGGGGTGATGATTTGAAACCCATTTTCAATTGGCTCCGAATCAAAGCTGTTAACGATTAGCGCTAAGCGCTGCTGTAAGGTTGCTGCTGGCAATTCACCATCGATATATAAGACGCGATTTTTTTTTGAAGCTTGCCAGCCTAGAATCTGCCCTCCACATGCGACCGCATAGCCAATACAAAGCGCTAGCCAGCTCTTGCCAATACCACGCCATGCATACAGCATGGATAGGCTTTGTTTGGGTAACCAGGGAGAAAGAAGTGTTTCGCGCTCTGGTAGCTGTTTGGTTAAAAAATCAGATATGCTGATACAGTTTGCAGTCTTAATCCCTGAAATCCCAATAAGTTGTGCACTGTATGCGGCATGTTCCTCTGTCGTTGCTGCCCTTGTTTCAATTGGCATGGAATACCTCCAATGATTTTGGATGTATTAACGTCATTGCCGGATAGCCTGACATGTTGTTTTGCGCCAAATCGAAATTGAACACAGTTAGAATTCTTGGTTTAATTCGCATGATTTCTTCAATCAAAGATCGAACTAAATCAGCTTCGTTTGCATGGTGGACTATTTGCACTGACAGACCAGCCAAATACGAAAAATTCAATAGCGATGGATCATTATCCGGCGTAACTACAATGCGTGCACAAGCTGCGCCAAGTTTCCAATCAGTGGAAACGATTACACGGTTTACTGGCACACAGCCATCTTTTCGTAATTGGTCAAGCTGTCGCCCATATGCCGGAAACGATTTTTTTACGCTATAATAGTTGCTTGCAGTGTTGAAGTTAGTCTCAAATGCGCCACCCCTGCCTGCCAGGGGGGCGTTTCTCGTTGTGGGCATGGCAATACTATCCTCCATGCTTGACAACAGCTATTGTCATCTTGTTAGCCCACGCTTCTGCGGCATCGGTAGTTATTAAGCGTCGACGTCCAACATTCAATGTTGCCGGGGCATTGCCTGATTTTTGGAGGTTGTAATAGGATGCCCGACTTATGCCATATGCTGAACAGAATTGAGTGATGGATAATGCACGTTTTTCAACAAGAAGATTGTTTGGCGTTGCAACTGGTTTATTCACAAAAACACTCCTGAATTTTAAATTACGTAAAACAATCCAAGCAAATCTGCCTGGACTTCAGGAAACGATTTTATGAAGATATTGAAGGTGTGTATAAGGAAGCTAAAGCGTGGAGTTAGCTTCCGGGTATTTTATTTTCAGTGCTAAAAATCCGAAGTCGATTAATTTATTGGCTTCACTTAAATCTTTGCGTACTTGATCGCTACCCGAAAATTCAGGATATTCATTAGACATCTCAGGGTATAGTTCTTTTGCAATTTCGTCTCTTGGTGTGCCGGTTTGGGTCGCATCCCAAACACGTAAGTATTGCTGTAATTTTTCAGCTTTGCGAAGACGATGCTTAGGTGGAGCTATCTCCAGATATTCCCTAACATTTGTTAAATATTTCTTAGTCGCTTTAAGTTGGTTATCTAGTTTTTCTTCAAGATCGAAGCGAACCCAAACTTCACTTCTTCTCACTTGCAAAAATTCTTCCCATTGCTCCCCGGTTCGTCGTGGACTATCTGGTTCAGCGTCAGCACCCGAAAAAGCCATAATGCTATGCAATCCCCAGATCAGATTTTGCCAACCTAGGGGATCATCTGATTCAGGCCAGCAGGACATATGACAAGTGACACCCCATCTATTTGCAAGATTTCTCCTTACCTGATATGCCTCATCAGAGGGGTAAAGTCCATTTCCCCAAGCACTTCGCCAGCATTCGCGAGCAGTTTCATATTCATGATTACGTCGCATAAATTCCCACGCCCATCGACTTGAACAATTCCACCAGTCTTTTGACAAACCGGGGTAGTTTTCAATTACACGCCAATCAATCTGTTTCATCCATACCTCTTTGTAAAAAGTGCATCAATGAAAATCAAATAATTGCTTGTATCTTGGTTTTTTTGTCGTGTCCAAAGCTTGGTAGTTTTTTTACAGCATCAGTCAACGTTTTGTCGCACAGGTGAGCATAATGTCTACTGGTAATCCTGGTATCTGAGTGGCCTATTAGCTTGGATATAGTCAACAGGTCAACACCTAGTTGCGCTAACATCGAAGCGAATGTGTGACGTAACTCATGAAAACTGATAGCAGGCTCAATCTTGGCGCTTTTACAAGCGGTCTGCAGAAGGCGCACATGGTGATTCTTGCCCCACTTAGTACCGTCTTGTTTTGTGATTATCAGAACATCGCCACACTTGCCAGCTACTAGCTCTTTGAAGAAATCCAGTGCATCGTCATTCAGCGGCACATAACGGCCCTTACCGGATTTGGACTCGGCGGTGATATAAATCAATGCAGTGTCGGTGTTGACGTCAGAAGCTCTAAGTCTGGTCAATTCACTATATCTAGCACCAGTGAATAGTGCGGCAATGACTAGTTCACGGAAATCTGGGCGACATGAGTTTATTAATCTAGTGGCTTCGGCTTTCGTTAGAAAGCGCGTTATAGGCTCGTCAACGTTAGGAAATGGTTTGACTTTACGCCACACAGTATCATCTTGAACGAGATCATCTTGAAAGGCTTTATTCAATATCGCTTTTAAAACGGTAAGTATTCTATTGGCTGTTGATTTGCGTGCTCGTTTTTTTTCATCTGTCATAGCATTTTCGCCAAACTGTTGATTTATTCCAATGCTGGTACGGCGGCGCGGAGGTGTAATTGCCAGTTTATCGCGCCATCTCCGGATACTGAGAGTTGTCAAATCCGCTATAAATATATTTCCAAAAGCCGGTAATATGTGAGCTGATACGGTGTTTTCGGTTTCCTTGTAGGCTTTACGATGATCTCTATACCATGCCATATAATGTTCGGCAGCTTCGCCAACGGTAGTAGGTTTCTGTATAGTTCCTGCACTTCGTTTCATTTCTTCTGCAAGTTGTCGAGCCTTGCACTGAGCTTGGAAGTAATCAAGTACATCCACCCCGTTTGCATCCTGAAAATCATCTGCTTGACCAAGTGCTCGCAGAAGATAATTGTCGTTACCCTTTGCAATTTTGGCATACCACGTTGACGACTTTGCACCTCGACGATAAAGCAGAATCAGTCCCTTTCCAATTGTTACTGGGAATCGCTTTTCTATAGGTAATTTTAATCTGGCTGTGCGAGTTTCAAGTGTGCGGTTTCTAGTTGATCGTGCCATGATTTTCCTTGTGTCTCAATATCACTTAGTTGAAGGATTTTGCTTGTCTCCAATTTGTCTCGATGATGTGAGAGAATATTAATATACAATAATGTACCAAAATAGACTATGAATCAATAAAACAAATAGTTATATTGTACACAGAAGTCTACAGAGGTATAATATAAAACTCTTTCACAGCGGTAACAGGGGTTCGAATCCCCTTGGGGACGCCAGTTGAAACAAAGGCTTGCTTAAAACTTGCCTTGTTATTTTTCAGCGCGTAATGTTATACAAACTAAGTTAGGTTTTTTGATACTAAACGTTATCCGAACAAGTCTGGATTCGTTTATTTTTTATGAAATTTTAACTTTTTTATCCACCGAGGTTTCTATCCAGCGTGACCCTAGAGATGCTTCGATTTCACAGAAATCCTTTTCTTTTTATTCAGTTCGTATTCATGTTGGCCTGCGTATAGTTAAGTCATCAGACATTAGTCTGAGCTGTTAACAATCAAGACGGAGGTTCCCAATGAAAACTAGAATAGTAACGCCGTTAAATATGCTGCTTATGATGTTTCTTGGATTGGTGTTGGCGATGCCTGTTGCGGTTGAAGCCGGGAGAAAGCATCATCGTGGGCATACGCATCACCATCATTATTATGGTTATGGGCCTTCTCACCATCACCATCATCGTCATTATAAGAAGCGTCATTACAAGCGGCATTATTACAACCGACATAATCCTTATTATGGTGGTTATAATCGGATCTATAGTCCACAACCCCGTTACTACAACCGCCCTTATTACAACAGGCCGTACTATAACCAGCGTTATTACAATCCTCAACCTGCATATGGTTATGGTCCGAACTTTATCAGTTACCCGCCAGCGGCAGGTTATGGCTATCCACCCAATGTATCGTTTGGTATTAATACCGGAAATACGAGCTTTATGTTACGCTATTGATCAATAAAGCACCTGCAAGGAGACAAAAGGTTTCTCCATGCAGGTCTTGCTTGAATTCAATATGTCAGGCAATCTATTGTTACCCAATGGCGCATAAAGCTACTTTTTCATGAATAGACTGCAAAAATTTCTGATTACTTTCTTGATAACCAGCCTTCCAGTAAATGTCATGGCCGAGCGGCATGACCTAACCGAAAATTTGTATAAAACGGGTAATCAGCAGGCCAATATTTCGCAACAGAAAGCGATCTCCATTGCGCAACGGCACATCAAAGGCCGTGTTTTGGATATAAGGCGTAGCGACAATATATATCGCATTAAAATACTTAGCGATCAAGGTTCAATACATGTTGTTAAGGTCAGTGCCATTGACGGAAAAATAAAAACAGGGCATTAATTTGGCTCATTAAATGTATGCGAATTCTGGTAATTGAAGACGAGATAAAACTGCAAGAACAGATCCGACAGAAACTGGAGTCGGTTGGCTATATGGTCGATACGTGCAATGATGGTAAAGAGGGTTTGTACATTGCCAATGAATACCCTTTGGATGCGGCGATTATCGATATTGGTTTACCTGGTATTTCAGGGTTAGAAGTTATCAAAACACTGCGTGATCAAGGCAATTTGTTACCCGTTTTGATTTTAACAGCGAGAGATAGCTGGCAAGACAAAGTAAAAGGTCTGGAAATTGGCGCGGATGATTATTTAACAAAACCATTCCAAATAGAAGAGTTGCAGGCACGGCTCAAGGCTCTGCTCAGACGCGCGACAGGAATACCTGGTTCTTCCTTAATATGTGGTCCTATTGCAATCGACGTTTCAACGCAACTCGTTACCGTTAATGATCACAGGGTTGGTCTGACCACTTTTGAGTATCGTCTGCTTGAACTTCTGATCAGGCACCAGGGTGAAGTGTTATCCAAGCAGGTTCTAACGGATTATCTTTATCCGCATGATGAAGATCGTGACAGTAATGTACTGGAAGTTATGGTTGGTCGTTTACGACGGAAACTTGATCCTTCTGGCAGTCTGAATCCAATCGAAACGCTGCGAGGCAGGGGTTATCGTTTTACGATAGCATGCGGTAAAGCATCATGATGTCGCTAAATAAGCGTATTTTGTTAAGTGCTACGCTGGTTTTGTTGATATTTATCGTGGGGATTGCTTTGGCACTCGATAGAGCGTTTCATGACAGTGCAAGGTTGGGTGTACAGGACCGTATGCTTGCTAGGTTGCTTATGTTAATGGGAGATGCGGAAGTTGATGAAAATGGTAAACTGGAAATGCCTACTAATTTGCTTGATACGGAATTCAGCAGACCTAACGCAAGCACGTATGCATTTATCATTGATCATAAAAAAACGATCGCCTGGGAATCGACATCAGCGTTAAATAAGGAGTTTCCTGAACTATTGCTTTTAGACAAAGGTGTTAAGGCGTTCAGTCAAATTACCATTAATGGTGTATCCGGTTTTATTTACCGTTTTGGTGTCGTATGGTCAACTGAAACCGGCAGTTATCCGTTGACATTTAATGTCGTTACAGACACAGCATTGTTTGATGCGCAAATAGAGCGTTACCGAGAAGACCTTTGGGGGTGGTTGAGTATTATGACGGTGTTGCTTCTGATCACGCAGATGATGGTATTACGCTGGGGACTTCAACCCATGCGTCGTGTATCGATTGAACTATCGGCAATCGAGTCTGGTAAACAGGAAAATGTGAACGGCATTTATCCAAGCGAATTGAAATTGTTGACCGATAGCATAAATTCGTTGATTAATCATGAAAGAAAACAGCAAAAACGCTATCGTAATGCGTTAGCTGATTTGGCGCATAGCCTGAAAACGCCGCTAGCCATTCTTCATGGTGCGGCGACAATTCAAGATAACGAGCTGGAAGAAAAAACAATTCGTGAGCAGATTGATCGTATGGACAATATAATCCAATACCAGTTGCGTCGCGCGGCAACAGCAGGAAGCTCACCTGGAATGCGCCCGATCATGCTGTATCCCGTTGTCGACCGCATTGTAAAAACTGTACAAAAAGCGCATCACAATAAGAACCCGGAAATAGCAATGGCCCTAGATAAATCCATCAGTCTACGTATTGATGAAGGCGATTTAATGGAGCTGCTAGGCAATCTAGTCGACAACGCGTTTAAATGGTGTAATCAAAATATTGTGGTATCTGCAAGGCAAGAGCAGGAACATATTGTTATTCAGATCGAGGACGACGGACCGGGTATCCCGCAACATGAAATTGCCAGAATTCTTGAACGTGGTGTGCGTGCTGATCAGTCAATCCCCGGGCATGGCATCGGCCTTGCCATTGTACGTGACATCATACAAGTCTATGGCGGCGATTTGTCCATAGAGAAAAATATTCCGAAAGGCGTATGCATAACGATTTATTTAAATGCCAAATAAGCATTAAACTTTTTTAGATAGCCCCTTTTTGAGGGAAAAATAATTACAACTGAAAAATCCTCAGAAATAACATTTTGAAAGTAAATTTGATAGCCTTATCGCGTCCAAACAAGGCGCCGACAAACCAAGTAATATTTTTATGGGTAACTTTGCTCATTTTATTTGTTTTCTTTTCCGGTTTTTACAATCCGGTTTTAGCTGCAAAAAAGGAAAATTCATTTCACGAAATTGAAACAGCGTTAAAAGAAAATCGAAGCAAATTCAGCATAACACTGCAAGATATTGAAGAACGTATCGCGACCTTAAAAAAGATAGAGCTACTGAATTCTCAGCAACAATCCGAGTTATCGTCATTAAGTCAGGCGCATGATTTTTTGCACAAGAGCATAGAATCAGCTGATCGTGCTATGCAGTATGTTGAATCTTCCCAAAGTGCACCACAGCACCTCAAAATCATTGAACGGAAATTGGATACACCGCTGCAACAAGAAGAATTAAAGGCTGAAAATATTGATCTGAAGAAACCACTGGAAAAACTTGAAGAACAGTTTGAGACCGTCAGAAACGCACTGACAGATGCACAGAAAGAACGAACGGAAATCGAGCAGGAAATTACGCGGCGTACTGAGCGTCAACCTAAAATCGAGGAAGAAATTGAGTTTACACGCAAACGTATCGACGAATTAAAACAGAAAGCATCCACTGTGTCTGAACTGACGGATGACTCGACCTTAGAAGCGCAGAAAATCGCACAAAATGTAGAAATTAATTATTTAACACAATTACTTCAGGAACTTAAGCTTGAAGATCGGAGCTACAATCAGCAACGTGAACTTTTGCGTGCGCAGCGGCATGAGGCGGAGCGTGATGTTTTGATTGCAGAACGAAACTATAATATTTTTGAAGAAATTATCAATCAACTGCGTGCAGAAGCTGCCGCCCATGCAAAACAAGCAGCGGATACTGCCAGCCAGGCTGCCGATACAGCCCATCCGCTTGTGCGGGCAATCATTGATGAGAATTCCTTGCTTGCTGCCGAACTGGAAACAATTACAGTAAGCAGCGCGGCTTTGAGTGAAGAGAAGAAACAACTGGATCGGGCTTTTACCAGGACACAACGCAACTATGATCGAATCCGGGAAAAAATTGCACAGATCGGTTTAACCAATGCAATTGGTTTAAAGCTGCGTAATGACCGGAAACAGTTACCCGATATCGGCTTACACGAAAAGAAAATAGAGATTCGCAATCTGGAAATCAATCAGGTTCAACTTAGGCGCATCGAGCTTGAAGATCGATTACTGGAATTAGTTGATTTAAACCAGGATGCCATACGTCTGATAGACGATGCCAACATTAAATTAACCGGTGATGCATTAAATAAGCTGCAAACTGCAGTCTATCAGGCGCTATACAAGCAAAAAGAAGATTATCTTGATGAACTGATTAACGCCTATGATGTTTATTTCGAAAATAAACTCTATCCAACTCTTGAAAAAGAGTTGAAATTCATTGCATTGATCAAGGATTACAAGGAATTCATCGATACCCGTATTCTGTGGATTCAAAGCGCACCGGTCATACAGCTGCATGATATTCAACGTCTGGGCGCAGCAGCAGCTTGGCTGCTTGATCCGCAATCATGGATACAAACGGTATCTTATTTGGGCAATGATTTTCGTAAAAACTTTCTGGTTATTTCGCCATTCCTTTTCTTTGTAACTGGATTGCTTATTATGCAGAGCAATTTAAAAAGAAAATTATCGTCATTGGGGCGTTATGTCACCAAACTGAGTAAAGCGCAATTCATCGATACACTATGGGCTGTGGTAGTAACACTATTAATGGCGCTTGCCTGGCCACTATTTATTTATTTGATCGCCTGGCGTATCCAGCATATTGAAAGCGACTCAGCATTCATACTCGCGCTGGGATGCGGGCTTTCTGCTTTGGCCTATTTGTTGTTTTCCGGTTTGTTGCTGCGCCACTTATGCCGAAAAGAAGGACTTGGAGAACTTCATTTTCGCTGGAAACCTGAAAACATGGCGTTGATCAGAAAACAACTTGCCTGGTACCTGTCCGTCACATTGCCTTTAGTCCTTATTTTTGTTATGACCCTGGAGCAACCTACGGAAGCACATCATGATTCCCTTGGACGTCTGGTTTTTTTCATATTAATGGCTGCGACAACGCTACTGGTGTATCGTTTAATGCATCCAGAAAGCGGTTTACTTAAAAATTATCTGGAAAAACATACCGAGGGCTGGATAAGCCGTCTGACCGGGTTGTGGTTTCCAATTCTGGTGATTACGCCAATCGGTCTGGCCATCACAGTGGCCATTGGCTATATGTATACCGCCGGACAGCTGTCATTATTGATCATCAACTCATTAATGCTGGTTTTTGCGGTGATTATTGCAAGAGCGCTCTTCATTCGCTGGTTAAACATTGAGCAGCGCAAACTGGCAATTGAACAATGGCGCAAAAGATTTGCAGCACAGGATGATGAAAAGAGCAAAACAGCTGATGCAGGAGAACAAATCAGTGTCGAAGAAGACGAACTGGATGTCGAAACCATCAGCACCCAAACCATGAAGCTTCTGAATACGGCGCTCTGGTTTACAATAGTCATCGGGCTTGCATTAATATGGGCGCAGGTTTTACCGGCTTTTAACATGCTTAACGAAGTCGTGTTATGGAACACGGAAGTAACCAGTACCGAAGGTGGCAGTGAAACGACAAGTCTGGCCCCGATCACTTTGGCAAGCCTGTTACTGGCGATAGTCATTTTTATAATGACTTTTTTTGTCAGCAGCAATATTCCGGGTCTGCTTGAAATTGCTATTTTACAGCGATTGCCTTTTACACCGAGCGGTCGCTATGCCATTGCTTCTATCGCGCGTTACTTCATCATTATTTTTGGTTTTGCCATGACATTCAGCGCGCTGGGAATCGGCTGGTCAAAAGTGCAGTGGCTTGCTGCCGCAGTAACTGTCGGGCTTGGTTTTGGATTGCAGGAGATTTTTGCAAATTTTGTATCCGGGTTGATCATACTGTTTGAGCGGCCGGTTCGAGTTGGTGATGTGGTAACCCTGGGTAATATCAGCGGTAAAGTCTCACGCATCCAGATGCGTGCAACAACAATTATCGATTGGGACAGAAAAGAACTCATTATTCCCAACAAGGAATTTGTCACCGGTCAGGTCATCAACTGGTCGTTGTCCGATTCGATTTTACGTATTGTCATTCCTGTCGGTATTGCTTATGGCTCTGACACAAAGCTTGCCAACGATATTCTGTTGTCAATTGCACAGGGGCACCCCAATGTGCTCAAAGAACCCGAGCCCAGTTCACGTTTTGTCGCATTTGGCGACAGCTCGCTGAATTTTGAACTCAGAATTTACATTCCTGATCCTGATTTGTTTCTGGAAACGCGGCACGACTTGCTTATGGAAATCGACCAGCGCTTTCGTGAAGCAAAAATCGAAATTGCCTTCCCGCATCAGGATATTCATATTAGAAGCCTGCCCGATCAAATTTCCATTGTTTCGAGATCGGAGGCCATGGGTCAGTCAAATGGACAAACAATCTAATTGCCCACTATACGCATACCTGACTACATAGGATCAGCATGACAACAGAAAACTGTCCAATCCGTCTGGTGATTCACGGAGGAGCCGGTGCAATCCGGCGCGACAGGCTGAAACCGGAACGTGAGCGGATGTTCATACAGACACTGTCGCAATCGTTGCGTGAAGGATATGCCGTACTTGCTGCTGGTGGGAGCAGTGTCGATGCCGTAATCGCCGCGATAGTGGTAATGGAGGATTCACCTGTTTTCAATGCAGGCAAGGGCGCGGTATTCAGTCATGAGGGACATAATGAACTGGATGCATCGATCATGGATGGTTCCACGCGAATGGCCGGTGCGGTTGCTGCGGTCAGAACGATCCGTAATCCGATCCGTGCGGCGCATGCAGTAATGACGAAAAGTCCGCATGTGTTGCTAATCGGTCAGGGTGCGGAAACCTTCGCGGCTGAACAGGGCCTAGAAATTGTCGACGCATCGTTTTTTTACACGCAACACCGCTGGGATCAGTTACAAAAAGCCATTGCCAAGAAACAGATCGTACTCGACCATGATTTGGTAGCCGATTCCTTGACTGACAATAACGAAAAACATGGCACCGTAGGCGCTGTTGCACTTGATCGCTATGGCAATCTTGCCGCCGGTACATCGACGGGCGGCCTGACTAACAAATGCTTTGGCCGTGTTGGCGACACGCCCATTATCGGCGCCGGAACATATGCAGATAATCAATCGATAGCCGTATCCGCAACCGGTACCGGCGAAATGTTCATCCGCACTGCGGCAGCATTCAATACAGCGGCACAGGTAAAGTTGCAACATAAATCGATTGCCAGGGCTGCAGACAATACTCTGGCGGAAATCGCGGCTATTGGCGGTGAAGGTGGATTAATCGTAGTGGATGCAAACGGTAACACCGCCATGCAGTTTAACACCCGCGGCATGTATCGTGGGATGATCAGCAATGACGGTATTGCACGCGTTGGTATTTTTGCCGACACTGAATTGTTGGTTGTGTCTTGAACGGTAGGCAGAGGCTTCCTTTAAATCCTGAAAAGATGGTTTCTTTGTTCAATGTAAATTTCAAATGGGGAATAATTTGCAGAAATAACGTTTGGGGATATGGGGTAAATAATGCCCCGACCGGTTATAGGCCCAGTTCCTGAGTTATGACCGATGACGCGGTCATGGGTAAAATTAATGTGTCAAGCGCAAAGCTTGCGGGTAAATCGAGAAGCGGGTACTTGGGCGGTGCAACCTTGAATTTTTTTTGCGCATAGCGGTTGCCTGTTATCGTGTGGATGTTAAGCCGGGTACCGCTGTAAATTCTCGGACTCGAGGTGCCGTGTTTGGCGACAGAAATCGTCTGATAGGTTGCGCAACCGGTTGATAGTACAATAACAGCACTGCCAAGGATACTGGCCGCAAGAATTTTGATAGATTTCATTTTAGTGCTCCCGGCGTGTGGGTTGGCAACTCAATGCCGCCCATGAAAAATTATTCCTTACGCAATACATTGACTTCCTCAATACGCTCATGTTCATCATAGCTGACATGAAACGCCATTTCAGTGCCATCAAAATACAATTCAGTCGGTGTGCCGATGATCTCCCAGAGACCCAGCGTGAAAACATCCGCTGCGGCGTGAAAGAGGATTCTTCCTGATTTTGCTACCTTGCTGTAACCCTGAACGAAAATAAATATTTCGATTTTTTTTCCTTCATTTTTTTCGCTGATAAAAGGCGGCCCGAACTCGGCGAGTAATTCATTTCTGGGCGTTCCAACCGTAAATAATGCAACATTTTTTGCGGGCGGCTGTTGCGCGGCCAGAAATACCGAGCAACCGGACACAGGAAGGATCAATACTGTAATAAATACTAACAGAATTAGCCATCGTTTCATGATATTCATGGAAAAATTTTCCTGTAGCCTGAATTGACGGCAGAATGGGCGCATACAACATTTACCTGGCGTGCAGCGTTGCTCAATTTCAAATGTTGCATAAGCAGGATAATAAAAAGCTGGCCGATAAGCCGGATTCTGTCGTGGACAGTCATTCATCTAGATGTGCGGTTACCCGCACATTCAAGCAACCCACCCGCAGGCTCCGCGAGCAGCATCATCGCCTGCCTATTTGGTCTTGCTCCGGATGGAGGTTACCGCGTTTCACCGTAACTAAATACGCTCGTCTCTGTGGCCCTGTTCCTCGCCTCACGGCGTTCGGCTGTTAGCCGACATCCTGCTCTATGGAGTCCGGACTTTCCTCTATCTGCTGTCTTAATGGGCAGCAGACAGCGACTGCCTGGCCAGCTTCAAGATTATTTTATCATCTCTGGTAAGATTTTAGATTGAAAACACAATTTGATGATATAGGAAAGGTTAAGTTGTAGAATTTTTTCAATTCAGAATGAGAAATTTATCTATAAAACAGCTGTTTACTATTGTAAGACAAAGTTGAAAAACTGTAGCGTGTCAGAGCTCGCTTTTTTGGTTTGGTTTAAACCGGGCCAATGTTACCTGAGTAAGGACAGCAACATTTGAGGATTTGAATTGGCCTGTACCAGAATGGCAGTCGCTGCCTGTTGAAGGATTTGTGTTTTGGTCATCGTTGCGGTTTCTGATGCAAAATCAGCGTCCTGAATACGAGAACGGCTCGCCGTCATGGATTCTGCGCTGATTTGATTATTATTTATGGCCGATTCCAGGCGATTAAGTTGTGCGCCGATTTTGGCCCTTTCTTTGTTAATATGATCTAATGCTAAATCCATTTTAAAAGTCGCAAATCCGGCATTATTGACGAGATCTACATCGCCAATACTCATTGCTGAAGTATTAACGGCGCCAAACGAAACATCTAGTGTCTCGTTTTTATTGGCGCCCACCTGTAAGATTTTCTGGTTACCCGCTACGTTTAGGGCAATATTTTCCCATACTTCGTTAAATCCACTAAGTGGATTCGTCCCGCCTCTGGAGCTGTTATTCGCTATGACGCTTTCTGCTGTTTTGACGGAACCGCCATCCACGTTCGCACCACCAATTGCACCGGTATCCTCATCAGTTAGGTTTAACCCTGCAATATAAGCGGCGCCGTTGGCGACAAAATCGGCATTGAAAGCATCTGCATTGGCCCACATTCCACCGGAAGCTGCATTAATCGCATCATTCAGCGCGGCATTTTGATTTTGATTGAGATAGGTCATGACGTCTTTGATACCCGATCCGCCATTTGCCTTAATTTGTTGATGCATATAACCGACAGCAGCATAAGCAGCAGAATATTCGTCTGAACTTCCTCCCCAGGCTCCGCCTGCTGTACCAAAATCTCCTGCCAGTGCCATGACACCACCGATGCCAATACTGTTGATTGAAGACTGTAGGCGTTCATCAGCGCCATGGATGAATTCAGCAGCACCTTCAAGAAACCATTTTTGATCTACTGTCGGGTCAAACATTGAGGCAACGTTCATACTGCGGTACATCACCGCATGCACCATTTCATGAGCTATTATTCTGTCATTGTAGAATGGCGCGGTACCGCCGTTTGGCAGATTTGGCGGTGTAAAGTCGCTCATATCGATTTGCAGTTTGACATCGGTAGCCTTCCCAGTATAACTGCCGGGTATTACACCCACGACCTGCGCTGCAACACCGCCAGCTCCATCTGTAAAAGTAGTCAGTTCAATGTCGATATCCGCGCCATCAGCAGAAATTCCGTAGTATTGCTGAATCAAGCTTTCGGCTTGTTCCAGCCAGCCATTTTGTAAGCCATATATCACAGCAAGCTGGTCGGAATTTCCGAGGACGCTGCCACTGGTGAAGTCGAAAATTTTTTCGTTATTAAAAGCGGTTGTTGACGAAACCCGTTCTATTTCCTGAATCAGTTGGTTGGCTTCTTCCTGGAGCGCTTTTTTGTCACTAAGGCTATTAGTAGCATTCGCAGCCTGAATGGAAAGTTCCCTGATACGCTGTAAGGAACCCGATATCGAACCGAGCGCGCCATCTGCAGTCTGCAACATCGAAACGCCATCGTTGGCATTTCGCGTAGCCTGGTTCAACCCACGAATCTGACTGGTCATGCGCTCAGATATGGCAAGACCGGCTGCATCATCGCGGGCGCTATTTATACGCAGCCCGGACGATAGCCGCTCCAGAGAGCGGCTTAAGTGCGTCTCTGTCATTGATAAATGGCGCGTGCTGTTTAATGCGCCAATATTCGTGTTGATTGAAAGGCTCATTGATTCAGTTAGGTTTACATAAAAGTAATATTTGTTATTTACGGATAACCGGCGTATTAATTTAGAACAGAATTTATGCTTTGAAGTGGCCGTCAACCAACAATCATAATCTACTGACCATCAGCGTGTAATGTGCTATTACTTGCTTTCGGTTGATTAAAGATGACGATTATGAAAATCGCTAGAAAACTTGATTTCGGGTTTTTTTGATGAGAAGCCGGTACTCGTAAATTATTGTGTTTTCAATCGGCGATAACTCGACGGCTTTTGTTGCACAGCTTTTGATTTTAATATCATTTCTTCAGTGATTTTTTCGAGCTGTGCCAGAATGCTCCATACGATTTCGATGTTATTTCAAGCTTATATCTGTCGCCATGAAAGCAAAAATGAATATATTGAACAGTTCTGCTTACATCTGGCAAAAATTTTCCCGATATCATTAAAAATTTGGATAAACACTTTGATTGGGCATACTCTATCTAAAATGTATCAAAAGGATAACTGTCCTTGGTTAAGCTAGTGGCGGCCAGCATATTTGATACCCGTATCCTGTATCGAAAACAGTATGCCACTGCCGCCAATTCCACCTTTCTTTCTTTTGCCATCATTGGGTAGTACTGATGATACCCGGTCAATTGACGAACTGTCATGAGGTATCCATGTTACGTAAATTGAAGCATTGTTAATGGATGACCCATTTGAGCCAACGACATCGATCTGCCCGTCTATCATGTGTTCTCCACGTCTGGTTAAAGCCCTCATACTGATAGTTTCAGCGTGTGTTTTCGTAAAAAGTGTGTTTTTTCGAACGTATACTTTTCGTCGATAACCTCTTGTTGCTTTTTCACTCATGTTCATTCTTTATATTTTTGACCATGATTATTTTGTTTATTCTGTTAGTACAAAAAATGGTTCAAAAAGTGTAGTGATTTTAAAAAACAATAATGGGGCTGTTGATACCGGTTTAAAATTGCCCGAAAGAAGAGCAATTTTTAGGCAATAATTTAATCGTGGTGATTCTTACTTGAATATTGAGCTCGAGAAAGAAAGCTTAAGAAAAGAGAGGAAAAGGATCAGTTTTAGCTTAGAAAAATGCGCTGAATTCATCGTTCGATCATTCATTACATCGCATAGCGTTTTAATTTAAAAACGATCTGGTTGGAAGCTTAGCTGTGAGCATAACAACAGCTCTCTACACCAGTGTTGTCAGATATTTAAAACCTTGTAAAATAATTGCTACACGTTGTTTCGTTCCTTTTATTCTTTTTTCAGAAAATGTTTTACAGTTTTTTCTTTTGATAAAAGGCGCATAACAAAATTGATAGTGTGCAGACTCAAGAAAGAACTGACAGCAGGAGGGAAAATGACAGCTGTAGCTTTGGCCATGTTTACACTTATATCTACGTCCTTCTCCCATATGGAAATAATGTCATCCAGATTGACCTGCGATGGCCAGGATATTTCTCCAGCGCTATCGTGGTCTGGAATACCTGAAGGCACCAAAAGCCTGGCACTGATCGTCGATGATCCTGACGCGCCCGATCCGGCTGCGCCTAAAATGACTTGGGTACACTGGGTGCTCTACAACATTTCACCGGACACAACGGAATTGGTTGAAGGTGTTGCAGATAAAGATCTTCCAGCAGGGACGTTGCATGGATTAAATGACTGGAAAAGTTTAGGCTACGGCGGTCCGTGTCCTCCAATTGGTACGCATCGCTACTTTCATAAACTATATGCACTGGATACAGTTCTGCCCGACTTGAATCATCCAACCAAGGCCAAGCTCGAAGAAGCGATGCAAGGTCATATTATAGGGCAGGCCGAGCTGATTGGCCGATATCATCGTAGCCGCTAACGGACTACCAGGTAGCAAAGTTGTCGTAAAATCCAGGCGTTAATTTTGAAGTATAAGTAACTGTATTTATTATATTTATTTGTTTTGCGTGGATCGCGCTCTCAGATGAGTTTGTCGTTACGCCATACCTTCCGTACGCGATGAAACGGTATTGTGTGTACTGTGCCATCGTCTTCCTTTGCCGAATTCAGGATCCCAACAGATACGCGATAAAAGCTCATGGATTGGTATCATGTGCGATTTTTGCAAAGAGAAACTGAAATATGGAATAAAGCGGCTGATTCCTTTATGCTGAATGTAACCGGTAAAAACTGTACAATCAGCCACATTGCCGTTTGTGCATGCGACGATATGCTGCGGGTGGTAAACGAACCGCCTTTGCCTAGCGCAAGATAGATCAGGATTTGATCAGCTGCGTGCGTATCGAGTGCAGCACCGGCTGCAAGCTCGGCAGCAAGTTCTTTCCCAACTGCTCGTCCGAGTATTTCCGAAGGAACGCCACGTTCTGCAACGCGGGCGGCGCCGAATACTGTATTGCCGTTTACAATCCAGTATACAACCGCCCCGCCGGAACCGTAAGCCGTTTCTTGGACCAGAATCTGGGTTTCGATGTTTGTCTGCATGTCATCCATGCCGATTTGTTCGAGCACGGCCTGTTTCATGCGTTGTGCAATATGTTCAGGAAGATGAGTCACATGGATGATTCCACTGACGGTTTTTAATCCTTTAGTAGATGTATACGTTGCAGGCTTGAGTTTGGCAGGGGTCACAGTTACCCTAACTTCTCCACCACCTTGCGGATAGTAGCCGCGCCTCAGTGTCTGTATCTCAACCCGTGCGCCCAGCCGCTTGATAAGGCGTAGGAGGACATGTTTTAAATAATCTACGGGCGGCGCCTGGCGAACATCGGTTCCGCCCGTGATATGTACGCTGCAAGGCATGTTTCCAGACAACATAACCGGCAGCAAGGCCTGTAATACCAGTGTTATGCTGCCGGCAGTGCCGATATTAAAATGATAATGGCCGCCCTGCGGTTTTTGTTGCGGAACGAAGGTGATTGCTTGGGATCGCAAGGCGAGTCCTTCGATTTTTGCATCGCATAGTTTTCCCACAGCATATACGCAGACCAGATGTTGTGGCGCGAGACCCGGATTTTTGCGCCTGGCGCGTATGTTGACGATATGAATAGGAATGTCGGTGATTGCTGACAACGCCACAGCCAGGCGCAGCAGTTGCCCGCCACCTTCGCCGTAGCTTCCGTCTATTTCGAGCATAGGCTGTTTTTTTTACGCCAGATTTGCGTCGAATCGTTTGTGTACAAGGCTTAGTTAAAACTGCAGTTTAAAAGAATTGTCTTTTTCAAATCAGTGTTAACTCTGCTCCCAAGGTAGTCCCGCCGCTTTCCAACCGCCCGTTTTACCGCGGTGCCCTTTTTCATCCTTGTCACCTTCAAAGCCTTCGAGAATGTTGTAGCTTTCTTTAAAATCGGCTTCAGTCGCGATTTCTGCGGCCCGACTCGAGCGAGCACCGCTACGGCAAATAAACAGGACGGGCAATTGCTTATCGACTTGTTTGATGAGCTGCCCAAGAAAATCAGGATTAGGTTGCATCCCGGGATAAGTGCGCAGTTCAATTTCCTTGGCTCCAGGAACACATCCGACCCAATCCAGTTCGGCACGGGTACGTACATCGACCAATTGTGCGCCAATGGATTCATGTAGAACGCGATAGGCTTCCATAGGAAGTAATGCACCTTTATAGGACAAGTTCATTTCACTGGCGCGTTGGCGTGCTTTTTCCAGGATTGATTCAAGTGTTTCCATGAATAAATTGGTATAAATAAAAAACAGTTTGTTGAAAATCACTATAATAGCGCTATTTTGACTGATTCGCTGTACGTAATTTTTATTATTGTCCAATGGAAAAAGTTCGCTTGTCTAAATTGATGTCTGAACAAGGCTTGTGTTCGCGGCGCGAGGCGGATCGTTATATTGAACGCGGCTTGGTTTTTGTTGACGGTGAGCGTGTTTCTGAACTTGGCAGCAAAATATTTCCCACGCAAAAAATTACGCTGCATAAGGCCGCGAAAACACAGCAAACGCAATTAGCTACTATTTTGCTCAACAAGCCTGTCGGCTATGTTTCCGGACAGCCGGAGCCTGGTTATCGACCGGCAATTCAATTAATCAGACCGGAAACACAATTTTGTAATAAGCCACCGTGCAAACTTTTTAAACCAGGACATTTGAAAAATCTTGCACCAGCGGGACGGCTCGATATTGACTCACAAGGCTTGTTGGTATTTACGCAGGATGGCCGTATTGCCAAACAGTTGATAGGCAGTGATTCATCGATAGAAAAAGAGTATCTGGTCAGAGTAATTGGCCGTCTTCCCGATGAAAAACTTGCATTGCTCAATCATGGCTTGAGCCTGGACGGTAAAAATTTGAAATCAGCGAAAGTAAGCTGGCAAAACAAAGATCAATTACGTTTTGTTCTACGCGAAGGCAAAAAACGCCAGATCCGCCGGATGTGCGAACTGGTCGGTTTGCAAGTTATGGGATTAAAGCGTGTGCGTACCGGACGCATAAGGTTGGGAAATTTACCTGAGGGCAAGTGGCGTTACCTGGAAGATGGAGAACGATTTTAATCGCGGAAATTTTAGTGCGTATTGGCTGGCGCGCTAAACATGTTTTCATGTTTTGTAAAACAATGACTAAATCGACAAAAAAAAGGCTTTATCACAATCCTGAAGTCATTATCAGCGAACAGGAAGGCATACGCGCTTTGCATTTAAACGGGTCAATGGTGCAAAGCGCAATGCGGATAGCTGCGCCGAATGAACTGGAACTGGTATATACGCAATGTATGATGGGGTTTTTGTTATTTCATCCCAAACCGGAAAATATACTGATGATCGGTTTAGGTGGCGGATCCTTGGCAAAATTTGTTTATCACCATATGCCGGATACCTGTTTGACGGTTATCGAAACAAATCCACAGGTTATTGCGGCCGCATTTCAATATTTCGAGTTGCCGGACGAGAATGATCGTTTTGAAATTATTACGGCTGAAGGCAGTCAATATATTGCCAGACATTCTGAAGCTGCGGACATTATTATGGTCGATGGCTTTGATGATGATTATCAGATTTCTTCCCTGTGCAGCCAGGAATTTTACGATGAAACGCAACGTACACTGAACAGAAATGGCATTCTTGTGACAAACCTGCTCAGTCGGGACAAACAACTCAAAACATATTTGCAGCGTATTGAAAACAGTTTTAGCGGAAATATTTTAGCCATGATGGCTGAAATAAAAGGGAATCTGATCGTGTTCGCATTTAAGAACAAACCCGGAAAACATTCCTGGAAGTCCATCCGAAAAAATGCACTTAAGTTGGAAAACAAGTATCCTTTAGCCTTTTCCGAATTTGTAACAAAATTGCAAAAATATTAATGCCGCATAATTTTGATCTGTTCTTTGTTGCAAGGACCGGTTTATAATCACGCTCTACGCTGTATCGTAAAGAGATAGTGTGATAAAGTGTACACGGATTATCTTAAATAATGAGTATTTTGTATTATGGATTATAGCTACGAATCTGAGCAAACAAAATTTATGCGTGAATTTCTTGAAAAAAATCCTAATATTCAAGAAAAACGTATGGCAGCCAGAAGCATCTGGTGGGATAAAGATCTGAACAAAGAGGATCAAAAGCGCTTTAAGGAATCGACTGTTCCGCACAAGCCATACGCCTATTTTGGCGCGCAGTCAGATGACTGATCTGGAGTAGTTGATCTTTTTGCTGTTCGGTTTTGGCGGCAATTTATTTTTCCTGAAGGCCGGTTATTTTGAACAAAAACCGGCCTTTTATTTTGTTTGGCTAGAGATGAGAGCGAACATCAATCATTCAAGCTGGTTTCAGATATTTTAGGCTCATCGAGTAAAATGTTTCACGTGAAACATTCCAGGTGAGGTTTCTCGAAAGTGGAAATTTCTTTGCGGTTTACGCTGTTTAATGAATAAGCAAGATTATGACGTCATTGTGGTGGGCGGGGGCCATGCCGGAACTGAGGCTGCACTCGCGTCCGCGCGCATGGGATGCAAAACGCTTTTGCTGACGCATAATATCGAAACAATTGGTCAGATGTCGTGCAATCCGTCAATTGGCGGAATCGGCAAAAGCCATCTGGTCAAAGAGATTGACGCGTTAGGCGGCATTATGGGCCTCGCGATAGATGAGACAGGCATTCAGTTTCGTGTGCTAAATTCAAGTAAGGGGCCTGCAGTGCGTGCAACACGCGCACAAGCCGATCGTGTTTTATATCGACAGGCGATACGCAAAAGAATAGAGAACCAAACCAATCTCTGGGTGATACAACAGGCTGTCGACGATTTAATTCTGACAAATGACCGGGTGACTGGCGTTGAGACACAGCTCGGCATAAAATTTCACGCGCAGGCAGTTGTTTTAACCGTAGGCACCTTCCTGGCCGGGTTGGCGCATATCGGTGCGACAAATTTTAAAGCAGGCAGAGCGGGCGATCCGCCCGCAATCACCCTTGCGCATCGTTTGAATGAAATGAAGCTGCCGGTTGGAAGATTAAAAACAGGCACGCCGCCGCGTATTGATGGCCGCAGTCTAGATTACAGCAAGCTGAAAGAGCAACCTGGAGATTTTCCTGTGCCCACAGTTTCATTTATGGGTCATACGGTTAAACACCCGCGACAGGTTTCGTGTTGGATTACAAATACCAACACAATGACCCATGAAATTATCAATGACGGTCTTTCCGAGTCGCCATTGTTCACCGGTAAAATAGAAGGCATAGGGCCCAGATACTGCCCGTCGATTGAGGACAAGGTAGTTCGCTTCTCTGGCAGGGAAAGCCATTCTATTTTTCTTGAACCAGAAGGCCTGGATACGCATGAAATCTATCCAAACGGGATTTCAACAAGCCTGCCTTATGAGTACCAGGTTAAAATGATCCATTCAATTGCCGGTCTTGAAAATGCGCATGTTACAAGGCCCGGTTATGCGATTGAATATAATTACTTCGACCCGAGAAACCTGAAGCGGTCACTGGAAACCAAGACAATAACAGGATTGTATTTTGCCGGACAAATCAATGGAACAACCGGTTACGAAGAGGCGGCAGCCCAGGGTTTGCTGGCGGGTATCAATGCTGCACTAAGTGTGCATCAGAGAGAAAGCTGGTGCCCACAAAGAAATGAAGCGTATCTTGGTGTTTTGGTTGACGATCTGATTACTTCCGGTGTGACGGAACCGTATCGGATGTTTACCAGCCGTGCGGAATACCGCCTGCAACTGCGCGAAGATAATGCCGATCAGCGTTTGACTGAAGTCGGTTGGAAGATGGGCCTGGTCGATGATGAACGGTGGAAAACCTATGCGCAAAAACAGGAAGCTATAGAAAAAGAGCATAATCGGCTTGACAGTATTCGTATTTTCCCCGGCTCAATACCTGAAGATCAATTAATACAGGTTCTGGGTAAACAAATTGAGCGTGAATACACGCTGACTGAATTGCTGCGGCGTCCTGGCATTACGTATACAAATTTGATGTCCCTGCCGGGTGTTGCGCAAGGTGGCATCGATCAGCAGGTGGCCGAGCAAGTTGAGATTCAGACAAAATATCAAGGCTATATCAAACGACAGCAGGAAGAAATATCGCGGCAAATGCACTATGAAGCAACAGTATTGCCAGCAGATATTGATTATTCTCGTGTAAAGGGATTATCTAATGAAGTGCAGCAAAAATTAAATCAGCACAAGCCTGAAACAATCGGACAAGCCAGCAGGATATCTGGCGTGACGCCAGCGGCAATTTCCTTACTGCTGGTGCACCTTAAACGTGGATTTAATACGCCAAACAAGAAACAGCGTGCATGAATCTGGTTGAGCAAATAGAATATGGCCTGACATCTCTGAATTGTCCAGCACTAAGCCAGGAATTGCAGATTTGCGAGCAGATCGCCCAGTATTTGCTGTTGATAGAAAAATGGAATAAACGTTTTAATCTGACAGCAATCAGGACAGTTGAGGATATGCTCTATCAGCATATTATGGATAGTCTGGCTGTTATTGGCCATCTGCATGGGCCAATAATCGCGGATGTCGGCACGGGTGCAGGATTACCTGGTATCCCACTGGCTATTGCGCGGCCTGACTGGCAGGTAATAATGATAGAAAGTAATCAAAAAAAAGCGGCTTTTTTACAACAGGTCAAGATTGAACTTGAACTTGCTAACATAGAGGTTGTGGCGAAACGAATTGAAGATACTGAGATAAATAATCAAATCAATACAATTATTTCCAGAGCCTTTGCGAGCCTAAGTACTTTCATAAAATTGACGCAGCATTTAATACCGCCGGATAATGGTGCAAGTAGGTGGGTAGCAATGAAGAGTAAATGCGCAGAACAGGAGCTTAAAGAGGTTTCAGAGCCGTTCTATATTGAAAAAGTTGTACCATTAATAGTTCCAGGTCTTTTTGCAAAACGGGAGTTGATAATCATCCGGCGATCGACAAAACCGATCGGTTCGGGTCAGGAGTAACGGGTTTGACAAAAATTTTTGCAATAACCAATCAAAAAGGTGGTGTGGGCAAAACAACAACCAGTGTTAACCTTGCTGCAAGCCTCGCAACAGCGGGTAGAAATGTTTTATTAATTGACCTTGATCCGCAGGCGAATGCAACAATGGGTAGCGGAACAAATAAGCAGACGGTACAACGGACTGTGTACCAGGTCTTACTCGGTGAAATAGAGATCCAGTCTGTCCGCATTAGAAATTTACAAACCAAATATGACCTGATTCCTTCAAACCGTGATCTGGCTGGTGCTGAAGTTGAAATGGTAACGCTTCCCAAAAGGGAAATGCGTTTAAAATCGGCGCTGTCCCAAATAGAAGAAGAATACCATTTCATCATTATAGATTGCCCACCGGCACTCAATCTTTTGACGCTCAATGGGTTATGTGCTGCGCATGCCGTCATGATTCCCATGCAGTGTGAGTATTATGCGCTGGAAGGACTCAGCGACCTGGTCAATACGATAAAAAAAGTACGAACGAATTTTAACCCAAAGCTTCGTATTGAAGGATTGTTACGCACCATGTTTGATCCAAGAAATATTCTCGCGCAACAGGTTTCTGATCAATTGCAGCAGCATTTTGGCAGCAAAGTCTATCGTACCGTTATTCCAAGAAATATACGATTGGCCGAAGCACCGGGCTTCGGTATTCCTGTTCTCTATCACGACAGACAATCAAAAGGCGCTAAGGCATATCTAGAACTGGCAAATGAAGTACTCAATGTTTGATTGACCAGAAACAGACTATGTAAGGAAAAAACTATGGCAAAACTTAAGGGCTTGGGAAGAGGTCTGGACGCATTACTTTCCGGTAATGAGTCCAGCGAAATGACCGCAGACAAGTTGCAGGAACTGGATATTACATCGCTCAAGCCCGGTAAATACCAGCCGCGCGCCAACATGGACCAAGCGGCGCTGGCAAAACTGGCCGAGTCCATCAGGTCGCAAGGCGTCATGCAACCGATACTGGTGCGCGCCATCGGTGTGGACAATTTCGAAATCATCGCTGGTGAAAGACGCTGGCGTGCCGCCCAATTAGCAGGACTTGCCGAAGTGCCTGCAATCATCCGCGAGGTTGCTGATGACACTGCGCTGGCGATTTCTCTGATTGAGAATATTCAGCGTGAAAATTTGAATCCGCTCGAGGAAGCAATGGGTATTCAACGCCTGATTGATGAATTTGGCATGACGCATCAGACTGCTGCTGAAGCACTGGGTAGTTCCCGCAGCTCGGTGACCAATCTTTTACGTTTGTTGAATTTGTCTGAACCGGTACAGGCACTTATGATGCAGGGCAAAATTGACATGGGCCATGGTCGTGCACTGCTTGCATTGGCGCCTGATCAGCAAATCAAAATTGCCAATATGATTGTACTGAAAAAACTTTCGGTGCGCGAAACCGAGAAACTGATCCAGCAGAACAATAAACCAGTGATTCGTAAAACCCAAGAAACAGACCGTGATATTTTGGCGTTGCAGGAAGCTGTTTCTGAAAGACTTGGTGCGCAGGTCGTCATTAAATCCGGGAAGAAAGGACGCGGCAATGTCGTCATTCACTACACAAGCCTGGATCAATTGGATGATATACTGAGTAAACTATAAACAAACAATTCAATACTGGGCATCTCTAAAATCCATACTCTGTTGTTACAAAAAATGTTTTCTTACATATCAATCATATGCTGCGCCAACATTTTTTGCTATCAACAAGAACCGGCCTTGTTTTGTTTAAAATTATGAATTTTTAGAGGTGCCCTAATAATAATGAAATAATGACCAGATAAAAAAGGAAAATTATGGATACAAAGCTGCTTGATATTCTGGTATGCCCGCTCTGCAAGGGGCCTTTGCTTTATAAAAAACAGGATAACGAATTGATTTGCAAACCGGATCGCTTGGCTTTTGCGATCAAGGATGGCATACCGGTCATGCTTGAGGACGAGGCACGCAGAATACCGGATGAAGTGGAAATTACCTGAAATATTGGTCTACGTCGCGTTTTACTTAAAAAAATAATATACAGGTTTTACAATGGATTCAAATATTAGGCTAACACCGCGTATTGCGGCAATTATGGGTGCGCTGGTAGCCGATTCTGCGGCGCTCGGACTGCACTGGCTCTATGATCCCGCACGCATTGCCGAACTGGAAAAAACAATAGGACTAACTTTTCTGGAGCCCGATGTTGAAAATTATGCCGATGTGAAAGGTTTTTTTGCACATGGTAATAAAGTCGCTGGGGATTCATCCGGGTATGGTGAAATATGCCTGCTCATCTTGAATCATATTGCAGCGCATGGCGAATTTAAACGGGTGGCATATCAGACTGAATTCAGAGGACTTTTCGGTCCGGGGGGAACTTATACCGGATATATCGATTCACCTACACGTCAGACCCTGCTTAAACTGATCCCGTTAGTACCGGAAGATTTTCCCGAAGTTTCCG
This sequence comes from Burkholderiales bacterium, assembly GCA_024235795.1. GTDB lineage: Bacteria > Pseudomonadota > Gammaproteobacteria > Burkholderiales > Nitrosomonadaceae > Nitrosomonas. The sequence goes on from JACKLR010000003.1 coordinate 863,214, forward strand.
GTGCCGACGATGACCAGTTCGCTGCCTTGGCAACTGTACCGGTAATCACTGCCACTCACAGTGGATCACAAGACGATCTGCTAGAAAAAATTGAGACCGTTGTGCGTCTAACCAATAATAACGATGATGCGGTAGCGGCTGCAAAATATTCTGCATCCGTTTTATCCGCCGTTCTAGAAGGCAAACCGGTCAATGAAGCCTTGACACTGGCATTGCCGCACGCCGGTGAAAAGCTAAAACCATTGCTGAATGAAGCGCTATGCACCGAATCGTTAAACAGTATTGAAGTTGCTGAGCGCTTTGGCTCGGCATGTCATGTACTCGAAGGCATACCCGTTATTGCTCATATAGCATTACACGCAACTGGCTACCAGCAGGCGGTAGAAGCGAATATCCTTGCCGGAGGGGATAGCTGCGGGCGCGCCATCCTATTGGGCGCAATTGCAGCGGCGCACGCAGAGTTGCAAAATAAAGCGACGATTCCGTTATCCTGGCTGGCAAAATACAACAAACTTCCAATCGCTTCAGGAGGCTGTTCGCGGCTATAGTGGTGCGTTTATTGCTTCAACTTAATGCGTCGGTTGATAAAGAATCGACAAATGCAGCATGTTATAATCACAGGTTTATCGGTTATCCCGGAATGGGATTATGTAAAACAAATAAACACCAATAACGCTTACAATCCATAGATTGGTATAATTATTCAATATTTCAGGGAGAAAAAATGAGTCACACGCTATATGAAACAAAAATACAACGGGTACAACGCTGTGAACTGGCGGTTCCAGGTTCAAGCCCGGAAATGTTTGAGAAAGCATTAAAAAGCGGCGTGGATTTTGTTTTTCTTGATCTCGAAGATGCAGTTGCGCCAGATGACAAGCTGCAGGCCCGGAAGAATGTTATTCAGGCGATTAACGATCTGGACTGGAAAAGCCACGGTATCACCCTGTCGGTGCGTATTAACGGACTCGATACACAATTTATGGTTCGCGACGTGGTCGACCTTGTTGAACAGGCCGGTGCAAAAATAGATACGCTTTTGATTCCAAAAGCAGGTGTATATTCGGATATTTACATGGTTGAATCCATGGTTAACCAGCTGGAAATGCAGCAGGGATTGAAAAACAGGATCGGTCTTGAAGCGCTGATTGAAACCGCTCTAGGTATGGCAAATGTAGAAGATATTGCACGCAATGGTTCTTGTGGAAGACTGGAGGCACTGCATTTTGGTGTTGCAGACTATGCAGCCAGTAACCGTGCACGAACCACCAATATCGGCGGCCTCAACCCGGATTACCCGGGTGACCAATGGCATTTTGCCATCAGCCGTATGACGGTTGCATGCCGTGCTTATGGATTGCGGCCCATCGATGGTCCATTTGGCGATATCAAGGACCCGGATGGCTACAAACTGGCTGCACGACGTGCAGCAGCACTGGGTTGCGAAGGTAAATGGGCTATTCACCCAACACAAATCGCGTTGGCCAACGAAGTCTTTACGCCACCCGAAGCTGAAGTCGAAAAAGCCAAGCGCATATTGGCCGCACTAAAGGAAGCTGCCGCACTCGGTAAAGGCGCCGCAGCACTCGATGGCCGTTTGATTGATGCTGCATCGGAAAGAATGGCCAATAATGTGGTGAGGATAGCCGACGCTATCGCTGCAAGAAAATAAATTTATTGTTAAGGCCGCGTTAAGCGGCTTTTTTCATTCAGAAAATAAATCTAAAAAATACATTAATTAACTAAAAAACATGGTTCTGATCTTAGTTCAACCATGTTAGACAAATGCGATCGATGAGGAAATCGAATTGAATATTCATGAATATCAAGCAAAAGAAATTCTCGCAAATTATGGCGTCAAAATAGCTGAAGGCGGCATTGCTTACAGCGTAGAAGAAGCTGCGCAACGCGCGCGAGAAATAGAGGGGGATGTCTGGGTCGTCAAAGCGCAGATTCATTCAGGTGCGCGTGGCAAGGCCGGCGGCATCAAAGTTTGCAAGGCGCATAATGAAGTCGAGGCTGCCGCAGAAGAGTTGCTCGGAAAAACATTGGTCACCCATCAAAGCGGACCCGCGGGTAAACTGTGTTCACGTGTGTATATAGAAGCCGGCACCAAAATTGCCAAAGAGATTTATCTGTCATTTCTGATTGACCGCAGTACTGAGCGTGTCATCATGGTCGGTTCGGCACAGGGCGGGATGGAAATCGAAACACTGGCGAAAACGAATCCGGACGCCATTATCAAAATCTATATCGAACCGGCTGTTGGTCTGCAGGATTTTCAGGCGCGCAAAATGGCGTTTGCTTTAGGGCTTGATTCATCGCTGTTAAACCACGCGGTTAGAACCATCAAAGGCTGTTACCGCGCATTACGCGATCTTGACGCCAATATCCTGGAAATCAATCCACTGGTCGTTTCGGCCAATAACGAAATTATTGCACTCGACGCCAAAATGGCATTCGATGAAAATGCGTTATACCGGCGTCATAAAATCGCCGAACTGCGCGATAACTCACAGGTCGATCCACGTGAAGTGGCTGCTGCCGAGGTGGGTTTGAGCTATGTCGGTCTGGATGGCGATATTGGTTGTATGATCAATGGCGCCGGACTTGCGATGGCGACAATGGATATGATCAAACTTGCAGGCGGTGAACCCGCCAACTTCCTCGATGTGGGCGGTGGCGCGTCTGCGGAAAGAACTGAAAAGGCGTTTCGTCTGGTACTTGCAGACAAAAATGTCAAAGCCATGCTGGTCAATATTTTTGCCGGCATTAACCGTTGTGACTGGATTGCCGAGGGCGTAGTACAGGCAGTTAAAAATATCGGCATGCAGGTGCCATTAGTGGTGCGTTTATCCGGAACAAACGTGGAAGAAGGCCGCAAGATTATTGCAGACAGCGGAATGGAAATAATTACAGCAGATACCCTGGCAGAAGCCGCAGAAAAAGTCGTGGCGGCACGTAACCAGGTTGTTGCACAAGAAGGCTAGGGAGTACAAAGTGGCGATTTTAATAGATGAAAATACACGCATTATTGTTCAGGGCTTTACCGGAAAAATTGGTACTTTCCATGCGCAGGAGATGATTGATTACGGTTCAAATGTTGTCGGCGGTGTAACACCCGGCAAAGGGGGGCAGACACATCTGGGCTTACCGGTTTTCAATACCGTTAAGGAAGCGGTGCAACAGGTTGGCGCAGAAGCCAGTATTGTATTCGTGCCGCCCGCATTCGCAGCGGATTCACTTATGGAAGCTGCTGACGCGGGTATTAAATACTGTGTTGCCATAACCGATGGCATTCCTACACAGGATATGATGACAGTCAAGAACTTTCTGCGCCGGTTCCCGAAGGAAGAACGCATGATGCTGACCGGACCCAACTGTGCCGGAACGATTAGTCCAGGCCGTTCCATGCTGGGGATCATGCCGGGTCATATTTATGCGCGGGGTAATGTGGGCGTCGTGGGCCGTTCAGGTACGCTGGGTTATGAAGCTGCCGATCAAATGCGGCTGCTGGGTATCGGTATTTCAACCGCTGTGGGTATCGGTGGCGATCCCATCATAGGCAGCTCTCATCTTGATGTTCTGGAAAAATTGGAACAGGACCCGGAAACAAAGGTGGCGCTTATGATCGGCGAGATCGGTGGTCCGATGGAAGTCGATGCGGGCATTTTCTTCAAGGAAAATATGACCAAACCGCTGATTGCATATATTGCCGGTCTTACCGCACCGGAAGGTCGCCGTATGGGACATGCCGGCGCGATTATTTCCTCAGCGGGTGAAAGCGCTGCTGAAAAGGTGGCAACACTCAAGGAGCTTGGCGTTACCATCTGCCCTACCCCATCGCTTATGGGACAAACGGTTGCTGAAGTGATGGCCAAACTATAATTGCTTATTTGTATATAAACCTTACCTAAAAAGGTATCCAAAGTTTGGGATACTTTTTGATGAGTATCATGGAAATCTACTGCATGCGCCATGGGTATACAAACTATAACGACCTTGGCTTGTGTAACGACGATCCTGACACGGACGTCCATTTAACACGGGATGGGATCGCACAGGCGCAATCAGCCGCACAGGCGTTACGTGATGTAACGTTTGACCGTTTGATCGTCTCCCCGCTTCCGCGTACGCGACAGACCGCAGAAATCATAAACCGCTTCCATTCAGTACCGGTTGTCGTACATGACGATCTTGCCGATATTCGTTCAGGATTTGATGGCAGACCGGTATCCGACTATTTTGCCGCCATCGCGGATGACCCACTGCACAAACGTGTAAACGGCGGTGAATCGCTGCTCGACCATAAGCAGCGTGTATTACGATTTATCGACTGGTTAAGAACGCAAAAGGATAAAGTCGTGCTTGTGGTTGCCCACGAAGAAACGATGCGTGTCTTTATCGCCTACTTCGAAGGCGGCATTAGTGACGAACAGCTAAGAGATTTTCATGTGGATAATTGTGAATTCAGACGTTATGAATTGCTTTGTTAGATAAGGACTATACAATTTCAGTACAATTGGGGATTAAAGATATTCCAAGTCTGGTTTGACGTTTGACTGTTCTTGGGTTTGTTAGTTATGATCGTTGGAGTTAACAGGCCGTTGAAAACTATCTGCGTTGCCGGTGCGGTGTTAAAAGGACTCAACATGCATTTTATGATGGCATAAGCTCCTTTTTTTAACCTGATTTTGTTCCCGTCCGCTCTGCCTCGGCGCTTTTCAACTGCTAATTGAGCAGGGTTGGTTCTGACATGTCCGGACGTACTTGAGTTGTGATTTATTCGTGTATTGTTTTCATTAAAAGGAGTTTTTTATGGAACTGGCGAGGACAACAAACAAAAACGATGTCGTCAGTATCTTTGCGAGTTGTATTGATTTCACGATACGGTCGCGTGCTTTCGATTATCGTATCGAACAGTTGCGCAGAGCGGGAATCAATGCCCAGGTGATAGCCAGTCGTTCGAAAGAGATGGGATTGATACTGACGGAGCTGGTTAAGGAAATAAACGCCATGGCATCGGAAGTTGGCGGAATTTTACAGAAAGTCTCAGAAAGCGGCCATGTCCTTGGAGGTCTGGCAAAAGATAACATGCGATTGGCCGGATTAATGAAGCATTACTTTAGCGCCATGGAAAAAACGCGCGAAAGTAAAAGCAGGGATATCATTCATCGTGAGTATTCGCGGCTGCATAATCAGATTGAAAACAATTTTCGTTCGATTCTGGTTCAATTAAAATCGCATAAGATAACGCTCAATGATCTCGATGCTACTTCAGAATTTGTTGATCCGCTGGTCAGTCTGATAAAAATTAATGTTGCGATGTTCGCTGAATTCAGTGATCAATTTGATCATGTTACCCAAGAACTGGAATCATTTCACAAATTTATCATTACCACTGTGGATGAAATGACAAACGAAATAGAAAGTGCGCTGGGTATCATCAATGCATATTTAGGAGAGCAATCATGATCAAGAAGTTGTTATTTGAGGAGGGTGACCATGCGTGGCATATTCTATGCCGTGACCCGGAGAAATCAGAACATGTGATTGATACCAATGAATATGTGGTTGTATCGGGTGGCGAGGGACTGATTCTTGACCCAGGTGGAATGGAGGTATTCGCTCAGATAGCCAGTGTGATGGCGGAAGTTATTCCTTTTACTTCGATCAAACATATATTTGGCTCGCATCAGGATCCGGATGTTATTTCATCTTTGCCGCTTTGGACGGGACTGTCTCCCAATGCAAAAGTATATATCCCCTGGATGTGGACGGGTTTTATTGCCCATTTTGGTCTGGAAAGTGTCAATCAGTTTGTTTCAATTCCCGATGAGGGTATGGATATCACTTTTGCCAATCGCACCCGTGTAACAATTATTCCCGCCCATTATTGCCATTCAGCGGGTAATTTTTCCGTCTACGATGCCAAGGCAAAAATATTGTTCTCCGGTGATATTGGCGCCGGATTATTACCCAAAAATTATACCAATGTTTTTGTGGAAGATTTTGAGCGCCATATTCAGTATATGGAAGCTTTTCATAAACGGTGGATGCCTTCAAATTCCGCCAAGAATGATTGGATAAAGCGGGTAAGGAAACTGGATGTAAATATGCTTTGTCCACAGCATGGCGCGATTTTTCAGGGTGAGCAAGTGAATCAGTTTCTGGACTGGTTTGAAGCGCTTGAAGTAGGTATCTGGGGCAAGTAGGCAATGAAAAACTACTGTGCAGATTTTTCAAACTGAAATACCTTTTCTGGGCTATCTGTTGTACATACGAATGAAGCACAGATTTTGTAATATTGTCTTATTTGCTCCTCCAAACCGTGCAATTGGCGGTTAATGTTAAGTCAATATTTACAGTGGCTTACGCTGTTTGAAAGGAAGAATATTTGCTTGTGAATGATTTGAATAGGTATCCCAATCGGGCGTGTATTCTTGAGATTGGTTGCCCCATACCGACCACCCTTTTCGTGGTCCCCTGGCAAACAGCTCGATATACGGGCCGGGGCTGCATGATTCAATGATATTATATTGCTCATCTGGCTTTCTACTGTGCTCACGCTTCTGCGACGAAATGATATTTTCCTGGCTTCGGCCAGGTTGCAACGTTCTCGCGTTTTTGCCTCTAACGCCAAACAAAATCATTTCTGTAACATTACGGAAATAAAAACCAACCCCTCTCCTATCCGGCCCGCCATCTTTCCTGACTTTGTACCAGATCAAATTGGTTTTATAGGTAAAACCCCAATGCGCCATGACTTGCAGCCCATCAGCAAGTAATGCGTTCGGCACCCATAGATAGAGGTGTGCCGTCTCTTTGACGATTGCTTCCACAGGCAGATCTTTAATATCTTGCAGCGTCAATGTTGGATAACGGGATAGTCTTTTGTGTTCTGGGGCCATTTTTCCAGTTCTGTTCTGAAACTGCCACGGTGGGTCAGCGAGAACCGTTGAAAACTTTCTTTTACCTACCGCTTCTAAAAGGTGATCAGCTGCGTTCACAGTTATTCGTCCTCTACGTAAAGTGATTTTGAGATGCCGAACACGAGCAATGGACAACCTCCGCCGCTGCCGCCTTCAATTCGAGGAAGCAGTTTGCACATATGCGTCGTTGAAGCGCCATAAGATGCCCCTCTTCCGAGCGTGTTAAAGATGTCCTGAAGATCGTCACAACGCGTAATTATAACGCCAACGCTAATTGCCCGCAGGTCAAAAAGCAACCTGAAATTGTTCAGATCGCGGTCATAAAAAGGATCCTTGTTGTTCCATTCGATCTCGAGTGCGATGCGGTTTCTAAAGCAATCAATCTTATGCGTAGGCGTGTCCATCGTGTTTTGATCAACGAGAACCTGTGTCTTGAATTCCTTTTCCAACCAGTTGCGGTCATAAAGATATTGATCGATAAATTCAGAGACTTTTGATTTCCGGCCACCAGGATTAGTAATCCAGCTTTTGTTTAGCCGGAACTCGGTGAGGACGGATAAAATATCATTCCATTCCTCCGGGAAGTCTTCTTTCAGAATAGCGCAAGCGTGTTTCCACTCGTGTACTTCATAATGTTGGCGGACGAAATCTGGAAGCAATTCAATACTCATTTGCTTTCCTTTATCGCATTCTAATGTTAATTACTCTAGTAAAAAAATCTGTCATCATCTTTTAAGTAATCTATTTTCGCCGACTAAGAATACCAGATAACATCTTAATACATCCTGTACATTTAACGACGCGAATATACTGCAGTAGCACAAAATTTTAATATTCTCTCTTGCAATATGTAGTTATCTTTAATATTGAGACATTAGCCTTCCTATAATTGCTAATGCTCTGTTTTTAATAATACTATTTTCACTATTCAAAGCAGACCTGACTATTATAGTTGCCTCTTGCTTATTCATTAGCATTGCCGTCTTGGCAATTTTTTCAACTTCCCAATCGTTAATATCTTTATTAGAAATCGCAGAACTGAGTGAATCCAAGGCAATTTTAATATCCTTTGGTGTAGCCTCGTAAATAGCCGACATTCTTTTTTCATCCTGACTCATCCGAAGTTGCTCCAACTCCCGTCGGGCTTTTTCTTCTGCAAGCCTTTGTTCCTCTATCTTCAATTGTTCCTCAGTGGTATCAAAACGAAACTTAATATGTTGTGTCCCTACAAAATCAATCTTTCCTTCCCAATCCAGCGCATAGACTGATTTTTCGAATTCATTAATATCGTGAAGATAAAAATCAAAACCACAGTAAGCTTTTCGAGTCGAAGCTAGTTGAGGAGAATTATATTTTTGCTTTAATTCGGTAATCTTTATCGGTTTTCCATTTAGTTCTCTCAAAATACCCAAAATAACGCGAAGACTGCCTGATTCTGCATCTTTCATTTTTTGCCTTTTAAGTTGACGTTGGTTCGTGTATAGCCACCAGAAAAATCCTGGAACTATAGAACAGATCGTTAAAATGTTTCCTAGATTAATTTCATTGGATACTGTCATTCCAAAAAATTCCATATTTACTCCGATTTGTAATAAGTAGAGATCCAGCAGGGAGTTATATAATCTCAATATATTCCCCAAAAAAACCAAACATAAAGCTCGTTACGATGACAACCTTGGCGGTTCAAAATCCTTTAATTGCATTGATTGGGTCGGAAAAACAATCTGGTTGCTAACCGTTATATATCAATCTTGCTAACCGCATCTTTTACGCCCTCTAATACAGTCGGATACTGTAGAACCACTTGCAATTCCTTCTTCATGCGCGTATTGCTGATGCGTCTCGATTCGTTCATGAATGACAACATGCTTGGTGAAATGCGTCCTGCGGCCTGTTCTCTTGGGATTCTTGGCGGGTGCGGCAGGTTGAACTGGTCGGCAACAAGATCGAAATAATCGCCCATTTTCATTTGGGTATCATCCGTCGCGTTGTAGGCTCTGCCGGATTTTCCATGCTGGATTGCCATGCTGATAATACGCGCCAGATCGTTGGCATGGATATGGTTGGTATAGCCGTCATCGATTGATACAAATGCCGGTAGGCCATCCCGGATGCGTTTCAACGGCAAGCGGGTTTCAGCATAAATACCAGGCACGCGCAAGATAGATACCACGACATGGTTGCGTACGCCCCATTTGCGTATCTGTTTCTCGGCGTCTACTCTACGTACGGCGCGTTCATTGTATGGATTCAATGGCCGTGTTTCATCGATCATGGCACCCTGACAATCGCCATACACACCACTGGTGCTGATATAGACAAGTCGTTGTGGTAGAATCGTTTGTTTGTTTCTCTCCGGTTTTGAAAGTGCCGCAAGAAGGTATGTGGTGCGCGGATCCCGCTTGCCCTGGTTGGGCGGTGGCGCCAGGTGAATCACGGTTTGCGCGATGCCCGAGAGTTTTTTAAGACTGCTGGGGTTATCAAGATCACCTTGAATGGGGATTACGCCGAGCGAACGAAATTGCTCTGTATTGCCGGGATTGCGAAACAAGCCGAAAATTCGATATTTTGTGTGTAAAAGTCGTACAGTGCGTAGCGCAATATCACCGCAGCCAACGATGAGTAATGTTTTTTTCATATAACTGTTTTTCTTCCTGTTCTGTTTACTATTGTTTAATTCTTCAGCAACCGCATGTCGCATCAAATTATTATAAAGCCCAGTGAGCATGTGATGCATGCTGCACCCGGCGAAACCATTTTGCAATCAGCCCTGCGCGAAGGCTTTTCATTGCCCTACGGATGCCGTAACGGTTCCTGCGGCATCTGTAAAGGGAAAATTTTAACCGGCACAGTCGATTATGGCCGCTATAACGAAGAGACGCTGACTGAAGAAGAAAAGCAGGCAGGCATGGCATTATTCTGCTGTGCTTCTCCAGTGTCTGATCTAGTCATCGAATGCCGCGAAATCAGCGCGATCAAGGATATTGAAATCAAAACATTACCTGTCCGTGTCGAACAGCTTGACCGCGTTGCGCCCGATGTAATGATTATTTCCCTTAAGCTGCCGGCAAATCAGCGATTACAGTTTCTGGCAGGACAGTATATCGACATTTTGCTCAAAGACGGTAAACGGCGCAGTTTTTCACTGGCCAATGCGCCACATGATGATGAGGTTCTGCAGTTACATGCACGCAACTATCCGGGCGGTGTGTTTGCCGAACATGTTTTTACGCGCATGAAAGTGAAGGACGTTCTCCGCTTTGAAGGTCCGCTTGGTTCATTTTTTTTGCGGGATACATCTGAAGATGTGCCGATTATTTTTTTGGCCAGCGGGACAGGTTTTGCACCGATCAAAAGCATACTTGAACATGTTTTCTACCAGGAAGCCAGCAAGACTGATAAACATGGCAAACGGAATATGACGCTTTACTGGGGCGTACGTACCAAAGCCGATCTTTACCTGGTCAACCTGGCCGAGCAATGGCAACAGCAACACGACAACTTCACTTTTGTTCCGGTATTATCCGATGCGTTACCAGAAGACAACTGGAGTGGCAGGGAAGGCTTCGTCCATGAGGCCGTTTTGCAGGATTTTACGACACTTGAAAATCACCAGGTTTATGCATGTGGTTCCCCGGTGATGGTAAAAGCCGCATACCAGGATTTTACGACGATGCGCAAACTGCCCAGAGACGGCTTTTTTTCTGATGTTTTTACACCTTCAACTAGTAGTGAATAATCAATCTGTTTTGTGTGGGGGAACCACTACGCAAGTACTAACCCGTGCAACCGTGCTTTAATGTCAATTCAAGCGCTTTGTTGTAATGATCCATAGCCAGTTCGTGTTTGCCGAGTTTTTCATTCAACTGCGCCAGGGCAAAATGTGCGGTTGAAGTGGGTTCGACGGAAAGACTGGCTTCAAGATAACTTTGTGCTTTACCCCAAAGCTCGCAATGTGTACATAATTTGCCCAGTGTCAGAAGCAAACCCGCATTATTGGGCTGCGTTTTCAGCCAGACTTCTGCACACTCGATCTGCCTGCTGACATGGTAATTAAGGCACTCTGCATAAAGTGAAATCAATTCGGCATCCCAGTCTTTCTGAACATTCTGCTCAACGATTTTATGTGCAGTCGTGCAATCACCTAAAGAAATGTATGCGCGGGTCGCGGCAGCAGCTACACGGCTGTTTTTTTGTTCATTCTCAGGCAAGCTATACCAGTATTTGTTCAACGATTCCAGTTCTGATGTCTTGATTTTGAAGTTTTCCAGATGCGCTTCATACCTAATTTTTTCGTAATGTGCTTTATTAAGTGGATGACGATGTATTAGTACCGCGCTTATTTCAAGAACAGCATCCCAGTTCCTGGCTTGTCTTTGTGCCTCAAGTTCCAGTTCCAGTACGGCGGTTGGCTGTAAGCCGCCCGTGGAATATAAATCCTGTAAAACATCCAGCGCTTCTATATGGCGGCCATCATTTAGCAGCATTTCGGCTTTGGTAACCAGTCGCAACGCCCGTTCATCCTGGACTTCCTGATCTGTTTTTTCCAGCAGTGTGTCCCGTGTGGCAATATCTGCAATATTTTGAGCCGAGCGTGTTGCAATTACAGAATTAATTGCTTTGATAAGCGGTGTTTTTGCCAATTTAAATCCTTTTGCCGCGCTTTTTTTGGCATGCGTATAATCGCCCTCGAAAAAAGCTTTTACACTTGTCAACATCAACGATTCAGCTCTGATGTTGCGTCGGTTGAATAACCCGATCAGCATGCGAACCAGAAAATAAAAAACAGCCAATGCCGCAGCAAGTCCCGCTATAGCATAATCGAGTGATAACTCCATTTTTTCATACGGCGGTACTTCTACCATGATAGAACCGTTACTATATTCTTCAACAGCAAGTGCGACAACGACAGCAGCAGCAAATAGTACTAACACCCAAAGTATCAGTCTCATATCCTCTCCTTATTAATGTTGGAGCCAATCGTTCCTCTGCCATCTCTATATTTTATTGACGCAATATTTGATGTATCCAGAATTCATGGTCCAAACTTTTTCATTATCGTATCAATCCATCAACAACCTTTTGACGCTCCCTGATTTGATGGCGTGAATGAATATTGCAATTTCCAAGCCATCCCATTCATTTCAAACTTTGGTTACACAAAAATAATCCTGAATACTTTGCAGTATACCCTGATCTCCGGAACACGCTGCCAGAACAACATTTATGAGTCCGGTCTCCCGGGCATTGCGTGCGATACGTTCATGCGCAGTAAATACAGGCGTTATTTTCAGCAATTGTTGGCCATACGAACCAATTATGTCAAATAAATTTTGCAATCCTTCCGTACTTGTGATAACAACAGCATTTATTTTTCCATGTGACCAGTTGGCAATTAAATGACTTAATTCGTTCGGATCGACATCAGGTTTATCCCGATAATAGCACTCCGCATAATCGAGTAACGCACCGCGCTGTTTCAGTGTATCCCCCAGCAAAGGTCTGCCACCGTTACCCCGAAAAACGATGATGCGCTTTCCGTTAACATGCTGTAATGTTTCCAGATTAAGTAATGCTTCACTGTCGAAGCATCCATCCGGGATGATGACCTGATTAATGCCATATTCCTTTAACGCATCTGCGCTACCTTTGCCGACTGCGGCGAATTTCAATGTGGCGGGCAATGTTCGGTGAGATTCGCGGTACGTCTGAATGAACCGCATCGCTTTGTGAACTGCATTGGGGCTGACGAAAATAGCCAAATCATATTCTTCCAGTTGCTGAATAAGCTTAAGCAACGGCGCTTTATCTTTAATATCAGAGATTTCCAATACCGGAAAAATAATCGGATTGCCACCCAGTTTTCGTATACTTTCGGTCAAGAAATGACTTTGGTGCTCAGGCCGGGTAACCAAAATGTTGATACCATTTAAAGGCCTGTTTTCCTGGTTCATTGTTACCAACCGCTGTTCGTTTCAATGGCGGCTAGGATTTTGTCGGCACCTTGGACAATCAAATTTTGCGCCATGCTTTTACCCATTTCTTCCCCGGTTTCCGGTTTCCCTGTTAATTCATTGCTGACCATTTGTTTGCCATCAGGGCTTGCAACAAAGCCGCGTAATTTAAGTTCATGTTTTGAAATTTCAGCAAAAGCACCTAATGGAATCTGACAACTGCCGCCCAGTACACGGCTCATGGCACGTTCGGCTTTGACACAGTAGGCTGTTTCCTGATGATGCAGTGGCTGTAGCAAGGCAACCAGATCGGGGCGGTTTTCACGGCATTCAATTCCTAATGCGCCTTGCCCGACTGCGGGCAAGCTTTTTTCAGGACTTAGCAATGCAGTAATACGTTCAGATAACGACAATCGCTTTAATCCGGCTGCGGCCAAAATTATGGCGGTATACTGTCCTTCATCCAGTTTTCGTAACCGGGTTTGCACATTGCCGCGCAGTGGTTTGACTTCCAAGTGAGGGAATTGTGCGCGTAACTGGCTTTCCCGCCGTAAGCTGGATGTGCCAACAATACTGCCTGCCGGCAATTCATCAAGGTTTTTGTATTGATTGGAAACAAATGCGTCACGTGGGTCTTCGCGCTCGGTAATGGCCGCCAGTACAAATCCTTCAGGAACAATCATGGGCATATCCTTCATCGAATGGACGGCGATATCTGCCTGCCCTTCTTCTAGTGCTTGTTCCAATTCCTTGATAAAAAGACCTTTTCCACCGATCTTTGATAAAGATTTATCCAAAATCTGGTCCCCCTTGGTCGTCATGCCAAGTATGCTAACTTCTGTTTGCGGGTATAATTGGATTAACCGTTGCCGTATGAACTTCGCTTGCCACATGGCAAGCAGGCTTTCGCGGGAAGCAATGATAATACGTTGAGGAATTTGAAATGCGTTGGACATTAAATAAAAAAATAATAAGAATAACAAAAATTTTGAATATATGTTCAATGGGCATTCTAGCATGACCCATGCTGGCATGGACAAACTTCAATGCGTACTAGGCTGGTTCTAAGGCAATATAGACAACACAATTTAAACTAGAGGCAAATGGCATTATGCATATTGTAGGGTTAGAAAACTTTTTCGAGGATAAATCCACTGAGGATAAGGATTTACCGCTTCGAGAAGATATTCGCTTGTTAGGTCGCATGTTGGGAGATACCCTGCGCGAACAAGAAGGAGAAACTGCTTTTGATCTGGTTGAAAAGATACGGCAAACTGCTATTCGCTTTCACAGGGAACAGGATCCTCAGGCGCGTCGAGAACTTGACCAGATACTTTCAGAACTCAGCAACAAGGCAACAGTAGTCGTGGTGCGTGCCTTTAGTTATTTTTCCCAACTTTCAAATATTGCGGAAGACGTGCATCATAACCGTCGCCGTCGCGCGCATCTTTGCGCTGGTTCTCCACCGCAGGCAGGCAGTGTGACGCTGGCGTTGGAACGCGTGCTTGAAAGTGGTATCAACAGTGAATCACTAGCCCAGTTTTTTGCAAAAGCGGTAGTTTCTCCGGTTTTGACTGCGCATCCGACAGAAGTACAGCGCAGAAGCATTCTTGACTGTCAATTGACAATAGAGCGTTTATTAAGAGAGCGTGCATTGACCCAGTTAACTCCGAATGAGAAACGTCAGAATGAAGAAAATTTACGTGCCAATATTCAGGTTTTGTGGTTAACGCGCATGTTGCGCTCGGTACGCTTGTCCGTCCATGACGAAATCGATAATGGTCTGTCCTATTACAGTTATACATTCTTGTCACAAATACCTTATATTTACGCAAAAATTGAAAACCTGCTTGAGCGTCATCTGGGTGATAAAGTACCTAATGTAAGTTCGTTTTTACGCATTGGCAGCTGGATAGGCGGTGATAGGGATGGCAACCCTTTTGTCACCCATCAGGTTATGCTGTATGCGGCGGAACAGCAATCTGCGTTAGCGCTTGATTATTATATTGAAGAAGTCGAAAGAATCGGCCATACCATGAGTCTGGCGGAACGTCTTGTGAATATTACTGATGAACTGGAGGAACTGGCGGCAGCGTCGCCGGATATTCCAGCTTGCCGAATTGATGAGCCCTATCGTCGCGCCTTTATCGGAATAGGTGCCCGTTTGATTGCGACCAGTCAGCGTTTGGGTCACCTGCCCAATCAAAAGGATTTGTTTGACGCTGCGCAGCCGTATGCCGATAGCGCCGAGTTTGTACATGATCTTGATGTTATTATCAAATCACTAAAACAGCACAAAGCAAACTGGATTGCACGCGGTGCGTTGCGTAACTTGCGGCGTGCAGCGGATGTTTTTGGTTTTCATTTGGCATCATTGGATATGCGCCAGCATAGCAAAGTTCACGAGCAGGTAGTGGCCGAGCTTTTTGAGCTGGGCACTCACCGTCAAGATTACCTGGAAATGAGTGAGGACGAGCGCATTGAGTGGTTGCTGGCAGAAATCAGCAGCCCGCGGCCACTGCTTTCGCCTTACCTGGATTATTCGGAATCCACGCAGAGTGAATTACGAATCCTGCAAATGGCTGCGGAAATCCACCGTCGCTTCGGCCATGCCGCGATACCCAATTACATCATATCGATGACAACACAAATTATTAATGTGTTAGAGGTGGCTTTATTATTAAAAGAAGTCGGTTTGTTGCAAGCGGGTGATAATCCTTACCTCGGTTTAAATATTATTCCTTTATTTGAAACCATCGCGGATTTGCGCAGTTGCGGCAAGATCATGGAACAGCTGTTTTCTTTGCCTTATTATAGAAAATTGCTCGTTTCGCGCGGTAATGTACAGGAAGTCATGCTTGGTTATTCGGACAGCAATAAAGACGGCGGGTTTGTCGCCTCAAACTGGGAAATATATAAAGCCGAGATAGAGTTGACCAAGGTATTTGCCAAACATAATGTTGAGTTAAGGCTTTTTCATGGGCGTGGCGGTACGGTCGGCCGCGGCGGCGGTCCAAGCTATCAGGGTATCATGGCGCAACCGCCTGGAAGTGTTAACGGACAGATTCGAGTGACCGAACAAGGCGAGGTCATCAGTAGTAAATATGCCGAACCGGAAATTGGCAGACGTAACCTCGAGACGCTGGTGGCTGCCACCATTGAATCCACTTTATTAAGCCACGATCCGATTGGTAATAATGCTGAACGATATTATCAGGTCATGGAAAACCTTGCTGTACATTCGTTTGCAGCGTACCGGAACTTGGTGTTCGAGACGCCCGGGTTCAAACAATTTTTTCAAGAATCAACACCCATTCGCGAAATTTCAGGCCTGCATATTGGCAGTCGCCCTGCTTCCCGTAAAGCATCCGACGAGATTGAAGATTTACGGGCTATTCCGTGGGTATTCAGCTGGGGGCTTAATCGCGCCATGATTCCCGGATGGTATGGCTTCGGGCATGCGGTCGAAGCTTTTGTGCAGGAGGACGAAACGGGTACGGGACTGGAATTGTTGCAGGAAATGTATCAAACATGGCCATTTATGCAATCGCTATTATCAAATATGGACATGGTTCTGGCAAAAAGCGATATGGGTATCGCTTCGCGTTATGCTGAACTGGTCACTGATGTCGCTTTGCGGGAACAAATTTTTGGACGTATCCTCGAAGAATGGAAAAGATGTAAAAAGTGGCTTTTTGCCATCACTGGAAATACTGAGTTGTTACAGGATAATCCGACGCTGGCGCGTAGCATTCATAACCGGACACCGTATATCGACCCGCTTAATCATTTGCAGGTAGAGCTGTTGCGTCGTTATCGTTCGGGTGAAGACAGTGATGAAGTGAAACGCTCTATACATTTAACGATTAATGGCGTTACATCGGGGCTGAGAAATAGCGGTTAGCGCTTTAGTCAAACCAGATATGCATAACACAATTCACAATTATGGGAAAATTTATGCGCCTTAAACACTATATCTTTACTGTACTGATCTGTATTTGTTCGCAAACGTTATCAGCCTCACCGTCGATTCAGTTTTGGCAGACATCTTCCGGTGCACGCGTTTATTTTGTGCAAAACAATGAATTGCCTATACTGGACATCAGTGTGGAATTTGCCGCGGGCAGCAGTAAAGATACCTCTGAGAAATCCGGTGTCGCTAATTTGACCCGGCATTTGTTGAGCCTTGGTGCCGGAGGTTTGTCAGAAAATGAGATTGCCAACGCGCTTGCCGATGTTGGTGCCCAGTTGGGCGGAAACTTCGACGAGGACCGTGCAAGTATGACGCTGCGTACATTAAGCAGTGAGCGCGAGCGGCAACAGGCGCTGGAAATATTTTTTCGTATTGTTCAAAACCCGGAATTTCCGCAGAGTGCTTTGGAGCGTGAGAAAAACAGAATCATTGCAAGGATAAGGGAATCGAGCACCAAGCCGTCTTACATCGCCGGTCGAACATTAATGAAGATGCTCTATAACAATCACCCCTATGGATTCAACGGGGCCGGAGAAATCGAAACGGTTGAAGCTATACAACGGGAAGATCTGCTCTCTTTTTATCAATCCCACTATACAGCACGCAATGCAGTCGTTGCCATCATCGGTGATATTAGCAAACAAAAAGCTGCCAGAATAGCGGAATCACTGACGGAAAATCTCCCTAAAGTTGCAAAAAGCAGTCATTTGCCGCCTGTTGAAAACCCGGCCGGTCAGATTAAAAGAATTGCGCACCCTGCGACTCAAAGCCATATCCTTCTCGCCTACCCCGGGTTGCGCCGCAACGATCCGGATTATTTTCCACTCCTGGTTGGAAACTATATTTTCGGTGGCGGTGGCTTTGTATCGCGCCTGATGGAGGAAATTCGCCAGCAAAGAGGACTGGCCTATAGTGTTTACAGTTTCTTTTCTCCTTTGAGCGAAAAAGGGCCATTTCAGATTGGCCTGCAAACCAAAAAAGAACAATCAGAAGAAGCGCTTGCTTTGACACAAAGCGTTCTGAAGAATTTTATTAAAGAAGGCCCGAGTGAGGATGAACTGATTGCCGCCAAACAAAATATCATAGGTGGTTTTCCGTTAAGACTGGACAGTAACAAGAAGATATTGGGATATCTTGCCATGATTGGCTTTTATAACCTGCCTTTAACCTATCTCGATGATTATCTGAAAGCTGTTGAGGCGGTTACCACGGCGCAAATCAAGCATGCATTTCAGCGCCGCATACATCCGGAAAATATGGTTACCGTGATTGTCGGGGCGGTTGAGCAGTAAATCAGAACCTGCTTCAAGTATGGCATTAAATCAGGGTAAGGTACGCATTATTGGGGGGCACTGGCGTAGTCGCATCATTAATTTTCCACCTCGTTCTGATTTACGGCCCACTCCAGACCGGGTTCGCGAGACATTGTTTAACTGGTTAGGGCAGAATCTAGATGGCATGCGATGTCTCGATCTTTTTGCCGGCAGCGGAGTGCTGGGTTTTGAAGCAGCATCACGTGGTGCCGCACAGGTGGTGATGTTAGAATCTGACAATATTGTGTATCAGGCTCTGCTCGAAAACAGAGATAAATTAAAGGCAAATCAAATCGAAGTGGTGAAGATGGATGCAACAGTTTTTTTAGCTACTGATGCGCGACAATTTGATGTTATTTTTCTTGATCCGCCATACCGGTTGGATATACTGCCTAAGATTGCGCCGCAGTTACCGCCGCATCTTGCGACGGGAGGGCAAATTTATCTGGAAACAAAAAATTCCTGCAAGCCTGGTGAAGAGTGGCAAAAATGGCGGATTAGGCGGAAAAGAAAAGCAGGTAAAGTGAATTATCAGTTATTGGAATTGCCCCCGGAATTGGATAGCTATGGATAAAGCGGTTTACCCCGGCACTTTTGATCCCATTACGCGCGGACATGAAGATCTTGTAAGGCGTGCCGCACGCCTTTTTGATCATGTGATTGTCGCCATAGCCATTAGCAGTGGAAAAAGCCCTTTTTTTGCCCTGGATGAACGCGTTGACATGGCAAAACAAGTACTGTCTGACTGCCCAAGTGTTGAAGTCATCCCTTTTTCTGGCTTGTTAATGGATTTTCTACAACAACAGAATGCCAGAATCATATTACGTGGCCTGCGTGCAGCATCCGATTTTGAATATGAATTCCAGATGGCGGGTATGAATCGCAGCATGTATCCGGATGTTGAAACGTTATTCATGACACCCAATGAACAATACATGTTTGTTTCGGCTACGATTGTTCGCGAGATCGCTTTATTGGGCGGTAAAGCGGATAAATTTGTTCATCCCATAGTAGCGCGGCGCCTGCAAGATAAGTTATTAAAATAATAAGATTGTATGAGAGGTTAAGATGGCATTAATCATAACGGATGAATGCATAAATTGTGATGTTTGTGAGCCGGAGTGCCCAAATGGCGCCATTTCTCAAGGCGAGGAAATTTATGTGATCGAATCAAAAAAATGCACCGAATGTGTAGGGCATTATGACATTCCGCAATGTGTGGAAGTTTGCCCGGTCGACTGCATCGTTTCGAACCCGGATGTTGTTGAAAGCAAGGCACAGTTACGTGCAAAATATGAATCGCTTATCGCAAAAAAATAAATAAACTTTGTTACCGTTCCAAACATTTCTTTTCATTGTTCATTATGTATTGTTTGAGACAGTTCCCATCGGGCCTGAACAGTAAAGCTGCCTGTTGACGCACCGTCCAGTTTATTCGCTGCCTGAAATCGCAAGGCGCCTGCCAAGGCTATCATGGCGCCGTTATCGGTGCAGAATTCCAATTGTGGATAAAAAACCGTTGCGCCAATTGACGTTGCTTTCTTAGTAAGATGTTGACGTAACAGGCGGTTTGCTCCTACGCCGCCTGCAACAACAAGACGGTCCAGGTCGGCGCTCGATAATGCAGCCAAAGATTTTTCAGTTAAAACGGTGACAACAGCTTCCTGGAAAGCCAGTGCAATATCTGCGCGTACTTGCGCGTTCATTTCCGATTTGTTAATCAAGGTAAGCACGGCTGTTTTGAGACCGCTGAAGCTGAAATTGAGATCGCCGCTATTTAACATGGGGCATGGCAGTCTAAATTGTCCGGGACGACCCTGTTCAGCGAGTTTCGATAAGGCAGCACCGCCAGGATAGCCCAGTCCTAATAGCTTTGCCGTTTTATCGAAAGCCTCTCCAGCGGCATCGTCCACCGTTTCGCCCAGTAACTGGTATTGTCCGACACCATCAACTTGCATTAATTGTGTATGGCCGCCGGATACAAGCAGTGCAATGAAAGGAAATTGCGGAGATGGTGTGGATAATAGCGGTGAAAGTAAATGTCCTTCAAGGTGATGAATTCCCAATGCGGGGATTTTCAAAACGAAGCTTAGTGCCGCACCTATACTGGCCCCGACCAATAACGCGCCGGCAAGTCCCGGCCCCTGTGTGTAGGCGAGGGCATCAATATCAGCCAGCTGACATTGTGCTTGATGCAATACCTGTTTAATCAGTGGCAGGATATGTCGGATATGATCCCGGGAAGCGAGTTCGGGCACAACACCGCCATATTCGCTGTGCATTTTGATTTGAGAATAAAGCGCATGACTTAATAGCCCACGTTCGGTGTCATACAATGCGATACCTGTCTCATCGCAGGACGTTTCTATACCCAGTATAATCATGGGAAAATAGCGTTTTTGAAAAAATATGGTAGAATAATAAGATTTTTGGTGTGCACAGTGCCGCAGTGAGTAATCATGCAACAGAATGCAGCAAAAGCCCCTCGTGTGCCTAAGAAAAGAACAATCATTAAAAGCAGCGATATTTAATAATTTTATTTTATATTATTTTTTATTTGGAGATCATGCAGATTTATGACTACGATTAAAGTCAAGGAAAATGAACCTTTTGAAGTTGCAATGCGTCGTTTTAAACGCTCAATTGAAAAGACCGGTTTGCTAACAGAGTTGCGTGCGCGTGAATTTTATGAAAAACCAACCGCAGAACGCAAACGCAAGCTGGCTGCAGCTGTCAAACGTAACTACAAAAGACTGCGTAGTCAATTATTGCCGCCGAAACTCTATTAAACGAGTGCAGTTATTGCTTTGGCCGCCGCTGCGGTTTATACTTCTTTTAAACGATTTAAACCGGGGTCTGCGCTTGATGCAGGCTTATTTTCATCATGAGTTTAAAACAGAAAATTACTGATGACATGAAAGCCGCCATGCGCGCTGGTGATACAAAACAGCGCGATACGATTCGTTTGTTGCAAGCCGCAATTAAACAGAAAGAAGTGGACGAGCGTATCGAGCTGGATGACGCTGCTGTTGTTGCCGTGATTGAAAAAATGCTTAAACAGCGTCGGGATTCTATAACGCAATACGAAGCTGCGCAACGCCATGATTTAGCGACTGCAGAGAGAGAAGAAGTGAACATACTGAGCACATACATGCCAAAAGCGTTCACTGATGAGGAAGTGGGTATGTTGATTGCTGATGCGATATTGTTAACGGGCGCAAAAGGTATGCAGGATATGGGCAAAGTAATGGCGCAATTAAAACCCAAACTTGCCGGTCGCGCCGACATCGGTAAAGTATCTGCTATCGTAAAAGCAAAGCTATCGGGTTAGAATTGGCTGTATGCTATTTTAATTGAAACTATTCTTTTGCTTTAGTTAAATTTTCTATTGCCGGGAATTAATTGGTCGCTTTCGAACAATGATACCGCAATCATTCATCCATGATTTGCTGAATCGCGTCAACATTATTGATACGATTGACCGCCATATCTCTCTAAAAAAATCGGGCGCAAATTATGTTGCATGTTGTCCGTTTCACAATGAAAAAACCCCTTCTTTTATGGTGAGCCCTACAAAACAATTTTATCATTGCTTTGGATGCGGCGCCCATGGTAATGTGATTAGTTTTCTGATCGAATATAGTGGGCTTGGCTTTGTCGATGCAGTAGAAGAATTGGCTGCTTCTGTAGGTATGCAGGTTCCCAAGCAACAATCCGATGCTAAGGCAAGTGTGCGATCGCCAAGCAATGAACAGAATGAAAATGCAGTTATTACCGTACAGGATTTACTTACAGTAATGCGAACGGCAACGCAATTTTATCGGGAACAACTGAAGCACTCAGAAAAAGCGATTGCTTACTTAAAAGAGCGCGGGCTTACAGGAGAAACGGCCGCGCGGTTTGGAATAGGGTATGCGCCAGATGACTGGAATAATCTCGCAACACTTTTTGCAGACTACAAATCCGAGAAAACTAAAGAAACGCTGATACGTGCTGGCCTGGTTATTTCTGGTGAAGAGGGGAAACAGTATGATCGTTTCAGAGATCGCATTATGTTTCCCATTTTAAATCAGAAAGGTCAGATAATTGCGTTCGGTGGACGTGCAATTGGTCAGGGTGAACCGAAATATCTAAACTCACCTGAAACAGATTTGTTTGTAAAAGGACAGGAAATATACAATCTGTTTTCCGCACGCAAGGCGATACGAGATGCAGGATGTATTATTGTTGTTGAAGGTTATATGGATGTTGTTGCGCTATCTCAGTATGGTATTGATTATGCGGTAGCAACACTGGGCACATCAACTACTGGTAATCATATACAAAAACTGCTGCGCCAGTCCGATAAAATTGTTTTTTGTTTTGATGGTGATAATGCTGGCAAGAAAGCGGCCTGGCGTGCGCTTGAAAATAGTCTTGCCCAATTAACCGATGGTAAGACAATTCATTTCCTATTTTTGCCTGAGGGCGAAGATCCTGATAGCTACGTTAGGCAAAATGGTAAAGCAATGTTTGAGCAGCAAATTGCGCAATCGATACCGTTATCTGAATTTTTATTGTTGGAATTGACGCGGGATCTGAATCTGCAAGCCAGTGAAAATCGTGCCAAATTAATTCGTGATGCAAAGCCATTACTGCAGCTCATCAAGGCGCCCGCATTGATGCTTATGCTGTTAAAACGGTTGTCCGGAATGTGCGATCTGGATCAAAGTGAGTTAAAGACACTTTTACAGATAAAGCACGCTGCGCCGGCTCGTATGCAAAAGCATATTCCCAGAAAACAACCTATATCGCCATATCACTGGCTGATATTGCTTTTGCTTTTCAATCCAGGATATTACCATGCTCTGGATCAAAAGCTTGTGATGCGGAGCGATGACATCAATGAAGAACTCGCGCTATTGAAATTTTTAGTTGAATTTCTAAATACTCGCCCAGATATTGTCAATAGTGCGTCAACAGTTTCGGTCTTGACATATTTTCAGGATAGTCCCCATAAAGCATTGCTCGAAAAAATAGAAAGCGAAATACTTGACCTGGATGATAAAATGGATCTGGAAGCTGAATTTTCAGGTGCATTAAAAAAATTACAAGAAATGCAAAGAAAGAAGCGAATGTCTGAATTACATAACAAACCGTTAAGTTTATTGACAGATGATGAAAAGCGAGAACTTAAACGCCTGGCTACGTACTAATTATTGAAAAATAATTCGTTACTACTTGTATATCGGCTTAATTTTGGTGCCGTATCCACGAATATCCATGATTGGTGTCAATAGCAAGAATGCCCGCAAGTCAGAATTTTGATATAATTCGGCACTTTCGGATTTTATACATTAAATTAATCCATCTCCTATTGGAATAGAATATATGTCAAAGACAAAACCGGTCAAAAACAGTGATGTTGAGGTTAAAAAGTCTATCGCAAAAGCGGAAGAAAAAAAAGAAAATTTGAAAATGGCTAAGTCTCAAAGTACTTCAAAAATTACAAAAGAAGCTGATGCTGAGAAAAAAACACGTAAGAGAAACAGTGGTGTTACAGAAATTACTGATGTCATGACAGACAAACAAGATACAAAGCTCAAGGCGAACAAAAAAAAGAAGTCTCGCGTGGGTAAAAAATCTAAAGCGGCTGTAATTACAGAACAACTTAATAATCTTGAGTCCGCTGCTTCTGTATCTCCCGAAATGCAGGCTTCGGATATTGAAGCCAGGCGCATGCGTTTAAAACGGTTGATTGTGCTGGGTAAAGAACGCGGCTATCTGACCTATGCGGAAATAAACGATCATCTACCAGATGATATGTTGGATGCAGAGCAAATAGAAAGCATTATCAGCATGATTAACGATATGGGTATTTCTGTGCACGATGAGGCACCGGATGCTGAAACATTATTGATGTCAGATGCAGCAACTACCGTTGCGGACGAAGATGTTGCGGAGGAAGCGGAAGCCGCGTTGTCTTCTGTGGATTCAGAGTTTGGGCGTACAACCGATCCTGTTCGTATGTATATGCGTGAAATGGGTTCGGTCGGCTTGCTAACCCGTGAAAGTGAAATCGAGATCGCAAAACGCATTGAAGGCGGATTACGCCATATGATTCAGGCAATTTCTGCCTGTCCGCCTATTATCGCTGAAATCCTTAAACTTGCCTCAGAAGTTGAAAATGACATTCTGCGCATTGATGAGGTAGTTGATGGATTGGTCGATTCTGACGATCAGGATATTGTTAATGCCGAAATGTTGGGTGAATCATTGGATGCCGTTCTGGATTCTAACGACATGGATGATGATTCAGATGATGAAGAATCTGATGACGGCAGCGCAATTGAGAGTGCAGACTTAATGAAGCTAAAGGCTGATGCTTTGGAACATTTTAACGTTGTTCGTGGATTCTACACAGAAATACAAGCGGTTCTCAATGCAGATGGGCCCAATAGTAAAAGGTATCAGGAGTTACAGGAAAAAATTTCCAACGAACTCATGTGTATCCGTTTTTCAGCCAAGATGGTTGAAAAACTCTGTGACACGCAACGCATGCTAGTACAGGATGTTCGCAGATACGAACGAAAAATAATGGAACTGTGTGTATCCAAGTCGAAAATGCCACGCAGTCATTTTATCAAAACATTCCCTGGAAACGAAACAAATTTTGACTGGATTGATAATGAGATAAATGCAGAAAAGCCATATAGTAAAGCGCTGGAACATTATAAGCCGGAAATTCTTGAGCAACAGCAAAAGCTGCTTACGCTCAAAGAAATGATTGGTATCTCAATCAGGGATTTGCGTGAAATAAACCGAAAAATGTCGACAGGTGAGGCCAAGGCGCGTCGTGCAAAACGGGAAATGACAGAGGCCAATTTGCGCTTGGTGATTTCCATCGCCAAGAAATATACTAACCGCGGACTACAATTCCTTGATTTAATTCAGGAAGGAAACATCGGCCTAATGAAAGCGGTCGACAAGTTCGAATATCGACGTGGTTACAAATTCTCTACTTACGCGACATGGTGGATACGTCAGGCGATTACGCGTTCCATCGCTGATCAGGCGCGTACGATTCGAATACCGGTACATATGATTGAAACAATTAATAAAATGAATCGGATTTCGCGTCAAATCTTGCAAGAGACAGGACAAGAACCCGAACCAGCAGTGCTCGCTGAAAAAATGGAAATGCCTGAGGAGAAAATCCGTAAAATACTCAAGATTTCCAAAGAGCCCATTTCCATGGAAACACCCATCGGTGACGACGAGGATTCCCATCTGGGTGATTTTATCGAAGACGCTGCTACAATGGCGCCCTCCGATGCTGCAGTTTATGCTAGCCTAAGAGGTGTTACTAAGGATATACTTGATTCCTTGACGCCGCGCGAAGCGAAGGTATTACGTATGCGGTTTGGCATCGAAATGAACACCGACCATACATTAGAAGAAGTTGGAAAACAGTTTGATGTTACTCGTGAACGGATCCGCCAAATAGAAGCCAAAGCATTACGGAAACTACGCCATCCAGCGCGTTCTGAAAGGCTGCGCAGTTTTCTTGACACTGGAAACGGGTAATAAAAAAATAAAGGGTCTGTAGCTCAGTTGGTTAGAGCAGGGGACTCATAATCCCTTGGTCGTTGGTTCGAGTCCAACCAGACCCACCATAAAATCAAGAGGTTAGGAATTTTCTCTAACCTCTTTTTTCTTGGGGTGTGCCAGATTTGTGCCAATAAAGACATTGGAAACGAGTTCGGCATGTTCCAAAAGCTGAGGTTTTGACAGATGCGCATACCGTCTGACCATTTCTTCTGACTCCCAGCCGCCGAGCTCCTGCAGTACATTCATCGGCGCACCCTGCTGGGCTAACCAACTTGCCCAGGTATGACGCAAATCGTGCCAGCGGAAATTTTCTATTCCGGCCCGTTTTAAAGCATTTCTCCAAGCGCTAGTATTTGCCCATGAAATTGAGCGTCCTTTGTAAGTAAATACTCTACTTGGGTGTTTCCCAATCTGGCGGTATAAAACAGCCATAGCTATTGAATTTAGTGGGATATGGATTGCCTTTCTTGCTTTTGCCTGATCAGGGTGAATCCATGCTGCCCTACGCTCAAGGTCAACCTGGCTCCACTCTAAATTCAAAACATTGGACTGCCTTAACCCGGTTGTTAGAGCAAAAATCACCATATCCTGCTGATGAGTAGGTAGTTCGTTGAGAAGCACCCTGACCTGCTCTGGTGTAAGCCAGCGCACCCGACGTTTAGGTTCCGGAAATAATCTAATCTTAGGAACCTTATCGACCCATTCCCAGTCGTAGCATGCCTTGCGAAGAATTGCACGTATTAATGCCAGATGCCGATTCGCCGTTGAAGGGCTGGTTTCTTTGGCTTTAGTGTATGCAATATGATCTATCAGCATGCGGTCTATCTCGTTCAATAGCTTGTTACGTAAAAATTGCTGCAACCACCGCAATTTTTCTTTGTCGCGTTCGTGAGTAGCTTTGTGTTGAGTTTCCAACAAAAACTTGTACGCCGCTTCATCCCAAGTGCGCTTTTGCTTATTGCCCAGTCTTTGAACCAGCCAAAATTCCGCCTTCAGCTTGTCGTGGAATTCCTGCGCCTGGGTTTTGTCTTCTGTTGCAGCAGAGCATCTAATGCGCTCGCCGCTTGGTGCGGTGAATCGAATCCACCACGTTTTACCGCGTTTAAAGAGTGACATAATTTTTTCTCCTCATGTCCCACTTGCAACGCTTGCCGAGTACAAGCATATAACGAGCGGATATGATCGGCAAGGTCATCTTCAATAAATGCCCATCGCTTTCCTAATTTGGCGCCTGGAATAATTCCGGCTTTGGCGCGGCGACGCACTTCTTCGGGGTGCAGTTTCAGAAACTGTGCCGCTTCGGTGAGGTTTAAGGTTTTCATAAGCTATTCAACCTTTTAATAAAAGCTATAACAGCATGAATACTACAATTACCACTGAAACCAGAACCAGAATGGCAGCCAGTAAATTCATGATGGCCGCCTGTCTAGAAATTCTTGTTAACTCAATGATTTCATGATTAATTGTGATTCTGATTTTTTCGCTGATCAATTGCATACATTGATCTGAAACTTGGTCATGGTTTTTGCTGAAATGGTTTTGTTGCGCATTAATCAAAACATTAGCCTTTTTGCTGGCGAATGTTTGCCATTGATTAAAGCTTTCCTGCAAAATCGCTTCATATTTATTCAGCAATTCAACGTGTGCATTTTCATTCTGTTCCAGCAATACTTCATTCAGTGTATGCATCATCAATACCGGATCATCTTTCGTCAGAACAATGCCGTGTTCTGACGCAATCCGTTTAATCAATGCATCCAGCTTGTCGTTGTTCATGACAAAACCGCAGCCACGTTCTCAAGATTGGTAAACAGTTGCCTTTTGATGATGGTCAATTGCTGGCGAACCATCACCGGCAGCGCGCTGTTTTTAAGCGCTTCGTCAAACGTAAATTTCGATTGCAGGATTTCGTTCAAATCCTTGCCGAAGGTTTCCGGTTTATAGTGCGGGATTCTTATGATGGCCGATACGCGTGCTTTGTTATCGATATACGCCTTCATTTCTTCAAACTGTTTGCCGTTCATGGTGATCTCGCCCCAGTAAGGATTTAACCAGACCACGAACAATGCTTCCTTTGGAAACTGTTTGACGAGATGCACAAAGCCATTAAGTGTGTCGAGTAATGCCTGGCTGCCGGTAATTACGGTATGAACAACCAGCTTATGTCCCATATCCAGCAGCAATGCTGGAATCTGGTTGCTGATCAAGTAATGTGACATTGGCACGAAGGTGCTCGCGCCGTTATCAATAATGACATCCGTTTCCGTATTGGCGATGAGTTCGATTAAATCGTCAAACTTCCTGGGATCGATTTCATCATTGTTCATGACATTAATCTGCTTAACATTGAGTTTTTTGAAACCAAAGAAAGTGGCATTGACTGGATCGGTATCAATGCACAAGGGATTTTTACCTTTAGCGATCCTGTGCTGTGCCAGTGTTGATGAAATAAACGATTTGCCAACGCCGCCCTTTCCTTGCAGAATCATATGTATCTTGGCCATTAGATAAGCTCCTCTTTTTCGGTTGCAGAATTAAAACGAAATCCATCCTGATCAGTGGTTGCTGATTTTCCTGGTACAGTGCGCAGCCTTTGTTTACTGTCATCAGCGATATGGCGATTAACCAGTGTCCTGAACCACTGGTACGAACATTTAATCTTTCCCTCGTCATGTAACGTGATCCATACTTGGTGCACCGTCCAACCGTCCTGTAATGCCTGTTCGATATCCGACTGCAATGCGATAAACACCGGCAAAAACTGTTTACCGGTGTTTTTGTGCTTGTCTGTAAATAGCGCGATACGTTCTGATAAGGTTTTGGTCATCACAATATTCCCCATATCAAATTATTCTTTGGCGGAAATGTTTTTTGAGTTTTTTTATTTTTTTCTAAAAAAACTTTCTGCTCATTTTCCAAGTTTCAATAACTTGCAATAGCGTTGCTTTCAGTTTCATTTTGTTTCTAATTGTTTCTTTTGCTTTTCTTTGCTTTCTTTTTGTTTCAAAAGTACTTTCTTTTACTTGA
Organism: Burkholderiales bacterium; assembly: GCA_024235795.1. GTDB lineage: Bacteria > Pseudomonadota > Gammaproteobacteria > Burkholderiales > Nitrosomonadaceae > Nitrosomonas. The sequence goes on from JACKLR010000003.1 coordinate 892,003, forward strand.
AAGAAGCTTCTTGAAAGCATTTTTAAAGGTGTTGAAATTATAATATAACGAAAATAAACTGTTTGCAAACTTATAATATAGTGGTAGTATATTTTAAAAAACTAACACAACAGGGCAAGATATGTGGAGATGGCCATCTCCACGCAAACTTTATTCGCAAATATCTTGCTCAACGTTGATCTTGCTCTACGAGGTAAGCGGAAATGACGGTTTTAGAACGCCAAAAAAGTGGTGAAAAACAGAAAACTGTGAATCGAAATAAAGGAACAAAGCAAGTAAAACGCGACAAGCGACTCAGAGTTCCAGTGTTGCCGGAGGAGGAAATAATGATCAAAACAAAAGCAACTGAAGCCGGATTAACGATTGCAGAATATCTGCGCAATCTGGGTTTGGGGTATAGCGTACCCAGCGTGATCGATAACCGGCAGGTGGATGCGTTGCTTAAAATCAATGCCGATCTGGGGCGGCTTGGTGGATTGATTAAATTGTGGCTCACCAATGACCGCCGCACAAAATACATCGGCAAATCACAGTTGCATATGACCCTGGACACAATCCGGGAAACACAAAGTGTAATGCTCAAGGAAATCATCAAACTCAGGAAGTGATACTCGGAATAACCAAATTACTTAAGCCGCTTAAACACCATGATCGCTAAAATCATACCCATCAAGTCGATACGCAAAAGCAACTTTTCTGCTTTGGTAAAGTATTTGACCGATTCGCAAGGCAAGAGTGAACGGATTGGCCAGGTATCGGTTACAAACTGTTACACCGATGAATTGGTGCCTGCGCTGTTGGAAATCCAGAATACGCAGGAAATGAACAAGCGCGCCAAGTCCGATAAAACTTGTCACCTGGTGCTGAGTTTCCCAGAAGGCGAACGGTTATCCAACGTCCAGCTCAATGAAATAGAAGAACGGTTTTGTGATGCACTGGGATTTCATGAGCATCAACGCATCAGTGTCGTGCATGACGACACTGATAACCAGCATATCCATATAGCGATTAACAAGATTCATCCGCGCAAACTGACGATCCACAATCCTTATTACGACTATAAAAAAGTCGCAACAATTTGTGAGCAGATCGAACAAGAATACGGACTGACAAAGGTCAATCATGAAACCAGGATTGAAAAGTCTGATCGCATCATACAGGACATCGAATCCAAGGCAGGTATTGAGAGCCTGCTGGGCTGGATTCGGCGCGAATGCCTTGATGGCATCCAGCAAGCTGATACATGGCAAAGTTTGCACCAGATATTGCAAAACCATGGCCTGGAAATCAAGGAGCGCGGCAACGGCCTGGTGTTTGTCTCCGGAAACGGTATTGCCGTTAAAGCCAGTTCAGTTGACCGGTCTTTATCAAAAACCAATCTGATTAAGCGATTAGGTGCATTTGAATCTGCGGCAGATTCCTTAATAACAGAGAAACTGCAAACACAAGCTCATGCACAAAACAAAGCTCAAATCGCTAAAACACCAAGATCAAAGGCCAAACATTACTGCCCCAAACCGTTGCAAAACAATGCCGATACTTCCAGATTGTATGAGCGCTATCAGCAGCAACAAGAAAATTCAGCCTCATGGCGCAAAGAACAATGGCTCAAATTACGGGAACAGCGTGATTTGTTGATTGAACGTACCAAACACGAAGCAAGACGTAAGCGCAGCATCATCAAACATGTACAGGCTGGGCCGCTTGGCAAAAAAGCCTTGTATGCAACAGTCAGCCTGCAATTCAAAACAACGATTGACAAAATCAAACGCGACTACCGTGAAGCTTATACTCAATTAAAAGCCGGTACTCGTAGAATGTCATGGCTGGATTGGCTAACGGTTGAAGCCAAGAACGGCAACGCTGAAGCGCTTGCAGTTTTGCGTGCCAGAAATAAAAGGGGTGACGCAGTTGGCGCGGTTATGGGTGATCATATTGCGGGTATTGAATATAATAACAATCAGTCCAGAACGGGTGATATTGAATCTGTGACCAAAGATGGCACGGTGTTTTACAAAGCTGGTACTACGGCTGTGCGTGATGATGGCAAACGGTTGTTTGTCTCTAAGCATGCTGTAGATGATTCTTTGGCGGATGTTCTGCAGGTTGCTATCAGCAAGTACGGCAATCACCTGTCGGTTCATGGAACAGACGCATTCAAATCTGCGGTTGTGCAGGCTGCCGTACAGAGTCGCATCCGCGTCACGTTCGATGATCCCGAACTCGAGCGACACCGCAATCAGTTATCGAGGCAAGTTGTATTTCAGAAACGATCCAAAACTTCAACGCTTCAAAGGAGTCTGTGATGAACAAATACAATCCCGGTTTCCAGGAAAACAGAAATGCAAAGAAAGATGCATTGATCATCCGTTTGCTCGCCATTGCTTTTTTGATTGGCGGGTTCCAGGTAGCCACACAATATTTTGCGCACCAGTTCAATTACCAGGATCAGCTTGGGTCACATTTTAATCAACTCTATGCGCCCTGGTCGATTCTAGTCTGGAGCACTCAATGGTACGACAAACATCCGGGTATCTTTGATCTCGCTGCCGGTTACGGCATCCTGTTTTCCAGTGTCGGATTGATTCTGGTATTGATCGTCAAGATGATGCTCGCCAATTCTTCACGTGCGAATCGTAATTTGTATGGTTCGGCGCGATGGGCGGATAAAAAGGATATCGAAGCAGCCGGATTATTATCTTCCAAAAAGAATAAAAGTGGAGAAGCGGTTTACGTCGGTGCCTTGCGGGACAAATCCGGCAAAACACATTATCTCAAACACAGCGGCCCGGAACATGTGTTGTGTTTTGCACCGACCCGATCGGGTAAAGGTGTGAGTCTGGTGATTCCGACTTTGCTGTCGTGGACACAAAGTACTGTCATTACCGACCTTAAAGGCGAACTCTGGGCACTGACTGCCGGGTGGCGAAAGCACTATGCGAACAACAACGTACTGCGTTTCGATCCGGCATCTACTGCAAGCTGTCACTGGAATCCGCTCGATGAAATCATTATCGGTAGTGGTACGGAAGTGGCCGATGTGCAGAATCTCGTAAACCTGATCGTCGATCCTGACGGTAAGGGATTGGAAACCCATTGGCAAAAGACCGCACATGCGCTTCTGGTCGGATTGATTCTGCATGTGTTGTATAAATCTGAGCAAGACGGCACTTCGGCAACTTTACCGGCCGTCGATGCGTTACTGTCCGATCCCGACCGCGATATCCGTGAACTCTGGATGGAAATGATTATGCCGGAGAGTGGTAACGCACATCCGGTTATCGCAGCCAGTGCCAAAGACATGCTGGATCGGCCCGAAGAAGAAGCGGGTTCCGTATTATCAACCGCTAAATCGTATTTGGTTTTGTATCGCGATCCGATAGTGGCTGGCAATATCAGTGATTCGGATTTCTGTATCCGCGATCTCATGCATCAGAGCAATCCAGTCAGCCTCTACATTGTTTCACACCCGAACGATAAATCACGCTTGCGGCCATTAATCCGTATTCTGATTAATATGATCGTCAGGAAATTGGCCGGTCAGATGGCATTTCAGAATGGCGAACCGGTTACGCACTATAAACACCGGCTGTTGTTGATGCTCGATGAATTTCCAAGTCTGGGTAAATTGGAAATCTTCCAGGAATCTTTGGCATTTATTGCCGGTTACGGTATCAAGGCGTATCTGATCTGTCAAGATATCAACCAGCTTAAAAGCCGTGAATCCGGTTACGGTCATGATGAAGCGATTACGTCCAACTGCCATATCCAGACAGCATTCGCGCCCAACCGCATAGAAACTGCAGAACACTTATCCAAACTTACCGGCCAGACCACAGTGATCAAGGAACAGATCACCACAAGTGGCCGACGCTCATCAATGATGCACGGCCATGTCACGCGCACACTGCAAGAAACACAACGTGCTTTACTGACACCGGATGAATGCATGCGGCTGCCCGGAGCGACCAAAGATGCAAACGGCAGAATTACGAAACCGGGCAACATGATTATCTATGTTGCCGGATACCCTGCGATTTATGGCGTACAGCCTTTGTACTTCCAGGATGAAGTATTTGCCGCACGTGCTAAAGTTAATCCGCCAATTATCAATTAGCCATTTATTGTATCCATATTTTTAGACTTAGCGGGGCGGTAATGGTGTTATTATCAATATCTGTAAAAAATAGTCTTGGAGCAATCAGAAAAAATTAGAATTAAGTGAAGCTATAAATTCAAACTTATGCCTTTAATAGTAGTAGTTATTCTACATTTTTTAGTTGTGCTTTCGTACTCATCTCCAATTCGAGGGGAAATATCTGGCGAATTTATTTTGTTTCCAGATATTGAAACGATTAATCATTCTGGCTTAGCTAAAAATTCAGAATCTGAAGATAGTGAATTTGGCGCCGGTATTGATTTTTTCCTTACTGCAAACTATAAGAAACTACGATTCCTTGGTGAATATTTGCTTGCCAAAGATGAGCAGGAATTAGAGCGATTACAGTTTGGCTTTTCATTCGATGAAAGTACTGTATGGGTAGGTCGATTTCATAATCCAATCGGTTATTGGAATACAAATTTTCACCATGGCCGCTTCTTAGAAACCAGTGCTAGCCGTCCGGCAATAGCCAATTTTGAAGATGATGGCGGCATTTTACCCATGCATATATCGGGCTTACTGGCCGAAGGCACGTATGCATATGGGGAACGTGGCTTGGGCTATTCTTTTGCATTAGGTGCTGGCCCTAGTTCCACTATGCACGGACTTGAACCATGGGATGCAATCAATCCAAGTTCGGGTAAGCAAGATATCAGTGCTACGCTTAATGTTTTTATTGAGCCCATGGTCTATGCACCAACGAAGTTTGGGTTCTATGTCAATTATACTGATATACCTACTCAGGGAATTACCGCCACTGGTATCCAACAGATCAGCGCTGGATTATATGGAAATTGGGAGAGTTTTCCCTGGCGCATATTGAGTTCATCGTTCTATGTTCATACACTACTGTCCGGTTAAACAAAGCTGAACCCGAAATCAAGCTGGGGACTTGATAAACGATGTCCCTTTCTTCGCTCTGTATCCGGGTTCAACAGTTGTATTAAAGTGCGTCGACTGGTCAAATTGACGCTGATCAATCGATAAATTTGTTGCAGGGATAGGCGCGAATAGCCGCCCAGTTGTACCAACTTGATCATCAAATAGGTGATCATTGCGACCAGCACTTGGATATGCATTGCATTTTTATTGCGCCCCAGGAATTGTTTTATTTTCAGGTTCTGCTTGATCCACTTGAAAAACAGTTCAATCTGCCACCGCTGCTTATATAAAGCAGCAATCTCCTCAGCAGAGAATTCAAGGTCATTGCTGATAAACACCAACCGCTTCTGATCTTCCGCGCGCAAGAAGGTGATCCGCCGTAACGGTACGGGGCAAGCTTTCTTCGCTTTGGCTGAGCTCAATCGGATAATCTCATCGCTGAGTACACCATCACCCTGAGCCGTTCGGGTTTCAACCACTTCATACAAGGCATTGCTTTTCATGCGCCCTACAAACCTTGATCCTTGTTCTGTGAGCGCATAATACCAGCCATAATCATTGTAAGCACGGTCCACCACGTATGTGACGCCCGGCATCATCGGTAGACTGGATAAGGCTTTACGGTCATTGACTTTGGCCTCGGTCATCTCAAAAAACACTGGTACTTCAGCATGCGGATCATAGACAGTATGCAGCTTGATGCCTGCCCTGGTGGAACGGAAGCGAGCCCATTCAAACCGATTAAGGTTCAAATCCAGCGTAGTTGAATCAATCAGCCGCACCATATCTTGAGCCTCCTGTTTAGGGAGTGCTGTGCGCACCTGATTGAGCAAGTAGAAAAAGGCTTCCTGAAAGACTGCCACCGGCCGATTCTGGTTCGCATCGGCCAGCGATGAGCGTCGTATCACTCGAGTACCCCAATGATAATGGTGGACGCTTTTACTGTTGAAACTATCGACCAGATCACGCAGCGATTGGCGGCCTGAGAGCTGACAAAACAGCAGTGCTACCAATTGGTCCCAACAATTGAGTAAACGGGTCCGATGATCACCCTTATGGCGGTCAACAACATTTTGAAAACGATGTCGCGGTAAAAATTTCAAAAGCTGATTCAGTACAGTGTTATGATATTTCATGCTCAGGTCCTTGGTGGGAAAATAGCTGTTTGGGTAAACGCTATTTTACCTGATAACCAAGGTGCTTGGGCTTCTTAGACCTTCCTGGTATTTCTTAACCGGACAGCAATGATGTTCATAATAAAATTGATCAATCCGGTGGCTCAAGAGAGGGATCATTTATTCACTCTTACTTACAAACAGAATATACATTAGATAATTACTGGACATTATTCAGTCGTGCAGAAGGCACATTTGTAAGTAAGAATGATGTTTATCTTGCGCTATTACCTGGTTTTATTGAGGACAGGATTATTGGCGGCATTCGTTTTGATTTTGCAAAAAACAATGCGCTAAAGGTGGAGGTTTCAGAGAATCGTTTGAATGGAGATAGTTTCGAGCAATTTATAGTGCAATGGAGTGCATCATTTTAATGAAGCCGCTGAGACTAAATAAAGAAATTTTAATCTTATTTTTTTTATGTTTGATTTGTGTTCCTGCGTTGGCAGAGTCTTCACAACGTACTATAGCGCTGGTAACCGCCAATGATTCAAATATTAGCGAACTTGCATCGATTGAGATAAGAAAACTATTTCTAGGTGTGCCGGCTATGCACGGTAAGAAGCAGCTTCGACCTTTGAGAAATTCAACAGACAAACTTTTAACAGAAATCTTTTTGCAAAAAGTTATTTTTATGTCTGAAAGAAATTACGAGAAACAATTGTTGTCCCGTGTTTATCGACTTGGTGGGACGAGACCTGAAATTTATACCAACAAGTCCGAGTTGGTAAATAAGATTCAGAACACGCCGGGGGCACTCACCTATATGTGGGCTGAAGAGGTTGCAGACCTAAAAACATTGAGAGTCATATGGTCAGTGAACGTCGATTAGGTAATTTTTGGAATAGCTTTGCCGGTCGCATGGCTGTTGGTGTATTTCTTATACATCTTACACTTGTGCCGCTGTTATTTTTCGTTTCACTTTCAATATTTGAACGTACATTTCAAGAGAAATTTGTTGATGGTGTACGTAACGAGGCTTATTTATATGCGTCATTAATCAAGCATGATTTCAAGGCAAATAATATTGAATCAGCAATAGCAGAGCATCTAGATGAAGCATTGTTAAGTGGCGGAATATTGTCTGCTGATTTCTTGAGTCAGGAAGGCATAGTAATTCACCCAACAATTCAGGCCATTGATTCAAATTTGATTTTTAAGGAGGACTTCTTCTTTGGACAGGATGACAACAACATTTACCATATTGCCATACCTGTTATCGATGATCTTACTGGTAAAAAATTAGGTAATCTGAGGTTAGGATTTGATGAACAGCCAACGCTTGATTTGATCAACACGGCATATTATGCAGGCACTATTTTTGGTATTGCTTATATGTTGATAAGCGTATTGTTAGTATTGTTTTTTGGCAAGCAACTTTCAGCGCCAGTATCTTATTTGCGCGACATGGCAAAATTAATCGCCTCAGGAAATCATTCCGTAGACATGCAGACTGACACTCAAATTTCTGAGATCAAGCATCTTGCCCAAGATCTAAATTACATGCGATTAGCCCTTCTTAGACAACATCAGGAAGTCGTAGACCGTGAATTGCGCCTACAAGCGATCATGGACAATGTGATTGAAGGCATTGTTGTTTTATATGGAGACGGGACAATATATTCGTTTAATCATGCTGCTGAAAAAATATTTGATATGGGTTCTGATGATGCTGTTGGAAAAAGCATGGATATATTAATTCCAGAAACGTATCAAAAAGAAGTGCAATCTCTTTTAGCTAAAAATAGTCCGGAAAATAAAAATATCTGGCACGAACTGCAAGGGAAACGTAGCGATAGTGTCTTGTTTCCAATGGAACTTGCTGTTAGTGAAATTCACCTTAATCAAGGAAGAATCCTTACTGTATTGGTACGTGACGTAACGGAACGTCAAAAAGCTGAGGCTGATCTCAGAAAGCTTTCACGTGCTGTTGAGTCCAGCTCTTCATCGGTAATCATTACCAATGTTAATGGCATTATTGAGTACATTAATCCTAAGTTTACTCAAACGACTGGCTATACAAAAAAAGATGTAGAAGGTCAAACCCCACGCCTCTTGAAATCAAGCGATGAGCAAGATTTACTCTATGATGAAATACTTAAGAGTTTAAAGTCAGGGGGTGAGTGGAAAGGAGAAATGCATAATCGTAGAAAAGATGGCACGCTTTACCGGAACCGCGCGTCTATTTCCTGTATTAAGGACGCTAATGGTGATATTACTCATTTTATTAGTGTTAATGATGATGTAACTGCTGAATATGAATTAGCCGAGAAACTTAATCATCAAGCCAGTCACGATGCTTTAACAGGACTAGTTAATCGTCGAGAGTTTGAGTATCGCACGCAAGAATTGCTTTCATCAAAAACACCAAACAAGACTGAGCATGTACTGTGCTTTATGGATCTCGATCAATTTAAAATTGTAAATGACACTTGTGGTCATGCAGCTGGAGATGAGTTGCTGCGTCAGATTTCGAAAATACTAAGATCATCAGTGCGTGAGAGTGATACCTTGGCTCGACTCGGCGGTGACGAGTTTGCGGTGTTGATGAAACATTGCTCGCTATCACGGTCACAACGTTTGGCGAATACTGTCTTGGAAGCTATTCGGACTTTCGATTTTTGTTGGGAAGGACAAACTTTCCGAGTGGGTGTAAGTATTGGATTGGTTGCTATTACAGGTGAAGCTAAACCAACACTTGCAGAGTTGCTGGCACAGGCAGATGCAGCTTGTTATATGGCTAAAGAAGCAGGTCGCAATTGTATTCATACATATAGTAAACAAGCGGATATAGCTTTATCTGAACAACAAGGGGCACAATGGATAGAGCGGATTAATCAAGGAATTGAGGAGGATTGTTTTTGTCTCTATGCGCAAGCGGTTGTTCCACTTAATAGAGAAGCTAGTAAGCAGTACGAACTATTGATAAGGTTGCAAGACGAACAGGAAAATATCCTGCCTCCTGGAGCATTCTTGCCTTCTGCCGAACGATATAACCTGATGTCAGAATTAGATCAATGGGTGATTAAAAATGCCTTCAAGACCTTGGCGGCCCATCCGGGATTTGTAAAACAGATTGATTCCGTTAGTATTAATATATCTGCTCAATCATTATCTGATGAAGGTTTTCCGGATTTTGTTATAACTCAGTTGCAAGCTAACAAAATAGAAGGAAGGAAAGTATGTTTTGAAATCAAAGAAACCGTTGCAATTGCCAATTTGAGCGCTGTATCTCAATTTATCTCGAGGCTAAAAAATCAGAGTTGTCAATTTGCATTGGACGACTTCGGTGGCAGTTTGTCTTCATTTGGATATTTAAAACGATTGCCGGTTCATTATTTGAAGATTGACGGTATTCTAGTAAAAAATATTGTTGATGACATGATTGTCCATGTGATGGTGAAATCGTCCCATGATATTGGTAAAGCAATGGGTCTGCAGACAATCGCAAAATTTGTAGAGAACAATGAAATCAAGACGGCGTTAAAAGAAATTGGAATTAATTATGCTCAAGGTTATGGTATTGAAAAACCAATCCATTTGATTGAACTACTTACATCAAGGTGATATTAATGATATTAAATAAGCTTGATGGTGTTGACAAAAAAATTAACCGGGACAAATTGGTTATAAATAGATTTATAAATAAGGTTCCCTTTTATGAATTTTTCATACAATTCGGCATTGCGGTAATCTACCTAATTCTTGGAAGTATCATTCATCTTTACTTTACTAGTCATGGTATTGTAAGTGCGATCTGGCCAGGTAGTGGATTTGCATTAGCGGTATTACTTATTGGCGGCAAAAAGTATATCTTGGGTATATTGTTTGGTTCGTTGCTGCTAAATGCTTTGTTTCTTGATTCACCTTGGACAATAGCTGGTATGACATTAGCCCAAGTTTCAGAAGCCTTCATAGGTGCGTGGTTAGTTACTCGTAGTGTAAAAACCACATTTTCTTTAAACACGCTATCAAACTACCTGTGTTTGTTTGTTTTCGGGGCCGGTGTTGCTTGTCTTGTTGGTGCATTTATTGGGGTATTAGCGCTACTAAGTGCGGATATTATAGCATCGGTCGACTATCTTGATAATGTATTACATTGGTGGATGGGGGATGCACTTGGTGTTTTATTGGTTACCCCTTTTGTATTGGCTTTTAAAGAGACATTCCGCTTTCAGATTAATACAAAACAGCTGTTTGAAATAATCCTGTTAATAACCTTAACATTTATTGCCGGGCAGGTTATTTTTCTAGATTGGTTCCATGATTATATCATTGAAGCTTCAAGGGCTTATATTATGTTCCTTTTTGTTGCCTGGGCATCGATGCGTCTTGGCGCTTATGGTTCTGCATTTGTTTTGCTCATGATTGCAACGCAGGCATTATGGGGTGCAAAACTCGAAGTTGGTTTTTTTGCTAATGAGATTACTACTGCTAATCTTAAGAATTATTGGTTCTATATGACTATACTTTCCACGGTCGGCATTATTCTGGGAATCCATGTCAAGACAATCAATTTGGCGAACAAGACAATCAAAATTGCTAAGCAACGATTCAGTGACTTGGTCAACTCTACGGATGGTATCGTATGGGAAGCAGATGCCACTACGTTTAATTTTACCTTCGTCAGTTGCCAAGCCGAACGTTTACTTGGGTATCCAATAGACGAATGGAAGGAACCTGGGTTTTGGGTAAACCATATACATCCTGAAGACAGGAGTTGGGCGCCTGAATTTTGTGCGGCTAGCATAAAACGAATGGAAGCACATGATTTTGAATATCGATTTATTACAAAGGATGGCCGTACAGTTTGGCTGCGTGATATTGTTAATGTGGTCAATGAACATGGTGCACCAAGATGGCTGCGCGGTATCATGATAGACATCACCAATCAGAAAATAGCTGAGAGCGACTTGCGTATCGCTGCTACAGCTTTTGAAGCCAAAGAAGGAATGATGATTACTGATGTAAACAAAATCATTCTCAGAGTCAACTGTGCATTTACTAAAATAACCGGTTATACAAGTAATGAAGTCTGTGGAAAAACCACTAAAATACTCAGCTCTGGTCTCCATGATAAAAACTTCTACAAAACCATGTGGAAAAGCATCAATCAAACAGGAAGTTGGAGGGGGGAAGTTAAAAATCGACGCAAGAACGGTGATATATACCCACAATATCTTACCATTACTTCTGTAGTAGATCAGAACGGCAAGGTTATTAATTATGTTGCAACGTTAGCCGATATTTCAGAAACAAAAGCGGCAGAAGAAGAAATCAAGTATTTAGCTTTTTATGATCATCTTACAGGGCTTCCTAATAGACAACTTCTACTTGATCGACTCAGCCAGGCGCTGGTTTCCAGTACACGTAGCAAACATAACGGAGCCCTGTTGTTTATTGATTTGGATAATTTCAAGAACCTCAACGACACGCTCGGACATAACCTGGGTGATAAATTGTTGGTTCAGGTTGCAGAAAGGCTCAATTCTTGTATACGAGAAGGCGACACTGTATCTCGTTTTGGCGGAGACGAATTTGTAGTAATATTGGAGGAATTGAGCATGGATTCCACGGAAGCCGCAACACAGACAGAAACTATAGCTAAAAAAATTCTTGCCTGTCTCAATCAGCCTTACCAACTTGACATGGAGAAATACCACGGCAGTGCCAGTATAGGAGCTACTATATTCAATGATCACTATCAAGTGATTGAAGAACTATTAAAACAAGCAGACATTGCTATGTATCAGGCCAAAAAATCAGGGCGCAATAACGTTAGTTTCTATGACCCGGAAATGCAAAAAGCCATAGTCGATCGTTTATCGCTTGAAGCGGAATTACACCAGGCATTTGAGAAGCGACAGTTTCAGTTGCATTACCAAATTCAGGTTGATGATTTAAATCAGCCATTGGGTGTAGAATCGTTAATTCGCTGGCAGCATCCCGAGCGTGGTGTGGTGTCTCCTGCACAATTTATCCCATTGGCAGAGGATACGGGTTTGATAATACCCATCGGAGAATGGGCTTTAGAAACTGCCTGCATTCAAATCAACGAATGGCAAAAAGATGAACGAACACGCGACCTTGCTTTATCGGTAAACGTGAGTGCACAGCAATTCAATCAGGCTAATTTCGTGACTCAATTAAAAACTTTGGTAAGACGTTATGCCATTAAACCAGGATTGCTAAAATTAGAGCTGACCGAAAGTATGTTGGTGGATAATATTGATAAAACCATTTCGATAATGAATAGATTGAAAGATATTGGCATTAAGTTTTCGTTGGACGATTTTGGTACTGGTTATTCTTCCTTAAAATACCTCAAGCAACTGCCATTGGATCAACTAAAGATTGATCAATCCTTTGTGTGCGATATAACCTTTGATAATAACGACAGAGCAATTGTGCGTACCATTATTGCAATGGCACAAAGTATGAATCTACAAGTTATTGCTGAAGGAGTAGAAACAAAGGAACAGCAAGAACTGCTCCTGAAAAAAGGTTGTCATGCTTACCAGGGGTACCTGTTTAGCAAGCCGTTACCAATTGAACAGCTTGAAGGATTATTGAGAAAAACATACAGTTGAAGCAATCCTTTTCGTTTCGGTCTGACTTTTTATTCAAAAAGTACCAATTCTAGGTGTTGATACCGGTTTACTGAAAAGTTTCTGCCGAGAATTTTCACTAAAGCGGTACGAAACAGAAATTGCGATTTAATCTTTGCATTTATCTCAATCAGAAATCTTGGTGAATATTCACTGCTGTCCCGTTAACTTTCCTATCAAAACAAAGTTGGTTGGTTATCATATTCGTATCGACTAGTAGGTGGATCGCCTCGCAATAGTGCCATAAGATCACGTTTTTCAAACAAATTGAGTTGCAATAACCCAGTATTTGTTGCATGCTGATCTGAATCTTGGATTGGAACTTGATCCCGCCGATCCGCTGCTCAAACTTTCAACCGTTATCCCCTGGCACGTGTTTGATGAAACGTTTAGCCCGAATATTGCATGAAAGAAGGAAGCAATTCCTCTTAAATCTTTTATAATTCAGTTATCTAAGCTGCATAAAAGAGAGGAATTGCCAGTGACAGATTGTACCCAGAGATCGTTTAATTTTCCAGAAGTAAAAAAGCGCGTGGTTGAAGTCAATTTTGAAGGCGGAGATATCACGTCTGATGGCGGCGTAATGTTGTTGCGTCAGGCTGATCGGTTGATTGGGCTGAGTAAAGCGGTAGCAAGCGTATTGGAAGACAATCGCAGACAGGCAAGTTGCAGGCATGACGGATTGAGTCTGTTGCGGCAGCGGATTTATGGGTTGGCATCGGGCTATGAAGATTTGAATGATCATCAACAGCTGCGTCATGATTGCGCGATTCAAACGGCAGTGGAGCGAACAGAGTCGCTGGCGAGCAGTTCCACATTGTGCCGCTGGGAGAATCGCTCTGATAGCCTGGCTGTCTCGCGTCAACTATCTTGTCCGGTTTGGCGACAATTATGATGGCCGGTTGAGTTTGTTTTTATGATGTCATGTTTTTTTCTGGTTTTTCCTCCTGTAACTTTCACTGTCGATTTCAATAATTGTCGCGTGATGAATGATTCTGTCGATAGCTGCTACTGTCATGATGGTGTCCGGGAAGATCTGATCCCACTGACTGAAAGGCTGATTCGAGGTGATAATCAGACTGCCGCTTTCATAACGGTGTGCGATAAATTCGAATAACACCTGAGTTTCGGAGTCTGTTTTTCTGACATAGCCGATATCATCGATAATCAGTACACGGTATTTATCCAGTCTGGTCATGGCGGTCATTAAATCCAGTTCTTTTTTGGCTTGCTGTAAAAGCTGCACCAATGCCGTTGCCGGCATCCATTTGATCCGGATACCTTGCTCGATTAAATGCAGCCCCAACGCTGCCGCAACATGTGATTTTCCGACACCGGAGGGGCCGATCAACAATACATTATCAGCCTGACGCGCCCATTGGGTATCGTCACGAAGCAGGATGATCTGTTTTTGAACGCTTTGTGGCAGGTCATTCAACGATAATGTGCTAAAGCTTTTACCGCGTGGCAGCCTGGCTTCGCGCGTCCAGTTGCTGATTCTGCTTTGAAAACGCTGCGCAACTTCCTGTTCACACAGTGCAGCAAGATACTGGCTGTAACTCCAGGCATTTTCAGCAGCCTGCTCCTGGTACTTTCGATAATATTGCCCGAAGGCCGGCAGCCTGAGTTCCTTGAGCATGAGTGGCAGCGCTTCAGACATGGATCACCTCCTGTGTTACCCAGTGCCCAAAGAGTAATTTGTCGTAGGTGTCGACAGCATGCTGTTTGGGCACTGTGGTTTGTGGTGGATGATGCCGGATAAATCGTTTTTGTAATGTTTTGAGTTCGGGTAGTTGTTCTTTCTGTAGTAGTTCAGTGGCTAATTGACCCTCGCAATCGTAGTCATAGGCAAATCGTAAAACGGATACCATCCATTTACAGGCTTGTTGCGGATCAAATTGTTGTTCCGCGCGTTGCCATAACTGGCGATACTGAGGAGTAGGCAACAGATCATCGCGTAACCGGGAGAAACGAAAAGCCTGAGGTTTGGCTGCCAGCGCATGGATGATATGACGGTAATCAATACGCCTGACGCGCCCTTCGGGTGTTTTTGGATAGATACGTGGTAACGTAATTACCCGTGTTTGGCCCACAAAACATTCCAGCCGATCATGGTACAGATGGATTCTGAGCTTTTCACCGATCAACCGGGAGGGGACACTGTAGAGTCCACGCTTAATCGATATTGTGCTGCTGGTCGTAACTTTAACGGTTAATTCGCTAAAATCCATAAAACGATAACGCGGCAAAGGTTTGAGTTGCGCCTGTTCTTCCGCCAGACGGCCTTTGCAACGCTTATTCAGTTTATCAACGATCTTATCCAGGAAACGGCGGTAAGCTGCAATGGTCGGGAAATCGGCACAACCGCGTAACTTGACGGCCTGTTCAATCCGATGCTTAAGTGAACCATGGGCCGATTCGACTGCGCCATTTTCATGACTGACGCCCAGGTTATTAACCGTCGGCCTCATGCCGTAATGTTGACATAGCGCCTCGTAACTTTGCGTCAACGCCTGCTTCTCTGTTGTGTTGATATAAGCAGCGCTCAGACTGTCTGTACGATGTTCTGCAGGCGCGCCACCGAGCTTATGCAAGGCAGTTTGCAAACCATCGGCCAGTGCGCTGTAGCTTTCCCCGCCTTGAACGATATGTACGCAACGCCAGTAACTATAAGTCAGGCAAAACTGATACAACAAATGATCAAAGGGTTCACCGGCAATTGTAATTGTCGTGCTCGGGCAGGTGAAGTCGGAGATGCCTTGAAATCCGGCTGGTACCGATTGACGAAACATCACTTCTTTTGCAGGTCCCTGCGTTGCACGCCAATGCTTGACGCGGCGCTGCAGTGTTCTGAGATGCTTCTCTGGGTATTGTCCGGGATACCGGTCTTCAAGGTATTCCCATAGCGTAGTGCCGGTCAGTCCGGGTTCTCTGGCCAGCAATGGAATCAATTCCGTTTCCCAGACAGTACTAAAAGGATCGCAGCGTGTTCGCCAGTTATGCTGCACTTTTTGCGGCCTCTCGTTTTTTTCAATCCGCCGACCGCTTCGTATACTGATTCCCGATTTCGCTGCTGAAGTTTCTTGTGTATGTCCTGTTTGACGACTCTTCATATAAATAGCTTCCTGTTTTGGTGTGATATGTTTTCCAGGCAAGTTCTTTCTCCTATTCAATAGGGTAAGAACTTATTCTGGCGTCCACACTCAACCGGTCAAGATAATTGTCGTCTGACCGGACAGGTTAATTGTCGTCTAATACCTGGCTGCATGGCGTATTCACGAAGTGATTGTTGAACAATTCATTGCTTCGTTCAGTGATGTGCCCAAAGAATTGATTCTGGATTTTGATGCGACTGATGATACCGTTCACGGCAAACAGGAAGGTCGATTTTTTCATGGGTACTATGATCACTACTGTTTTCTGCCGCTGTATGTTTTTTGCCAGGATCAGTTGCTGGTCAGTTATCTGCGGCCGAGTAAGATTGACGGCGCCAAACATGCCTGGGCCATTCTTTCATTGCTGGTGAAGCGGTTAAGAAAAGCCTGGCCGGAGGTTCGCATTATTTTTCGTGGCGACAGTGGCTTTTGCCGTCATAGAATGCTGACCTGGTGTGAGCGTTATGATGTCGGATACATTGTTGGCATCGCCAAGAATCAACGGCTCAATGCTATGACCGCGCAATGGCAGCAAAAAGCAGAGTCGGATTTTGAGCGGTCGGACGAAAAAGTACGCCAGTTATACGAACTGAGCTATGCCGCGAAAAGCTGGCATCGACACAGAAAGGTCATTGCTAAAATCGAGCACACCGACAAAGGCAGCAATCCGCGCTACATTGTGACCAATCTGACTGGCAAGCCACAACACCTCTACGACAAGCTTTATTGCGCGCGCGGCGATATGGAAAACCGCATCAAAGAACAACAACTGGCCTTGTTTGCCGATCGCACCAGTTGCCATTACTGGTGGGCAAATCAGTTCCGGCTGATATTATCATCGCTCGCTTACATCTTATTGGAAACAATACGCCGTGTTGCGTTGGAAGGTACAGAACTCGCGCACGCCTACGTTAGCACATTGCGCCTGAAATTAATCAAGATCGGCGCTGTTATCTTGCGCAATACCCGCCGCATTCGCCTACTGCTCGCAAGCAGCTGTCCATACCAAAAACTCTTCTTCCATGTCGCGGCCAAACTGACACCTGGATAGTACATTTCAACACTTCAAGCTGATTGCTACCGCAGAAAATGAAACTGTGGGGGTAAACTACGTTTTAAACACAGAAAAGTCTCAATTTAATACGACTTCATGTCCAAACCAGCGGTGAAATTCGAAGCATCAAGGCAAATCTGGATAAGAATCTAATCCAAATTACAGTTTTTGTCATCCGACCAGAAAAATTCTGATATTTTTTTAGGTTCGTGCAATATTCGGGTTAGCGTTCATTACACCGAGGGCATAGGTGCGCCCAGCAAACCGATTCGTTTGATGGTTGGGTTGCTGATCCTCAAGCAACTGGAGAACTTGAGCGATGAAGCGGTAGTGTTGCAGTGGAAACGTAACCCGTACTACCAGGCCTTTTGTGGCATGCAAGAATTCCAGCGGAAACTGCCTTGTCATAGCACGGAGCTGGTGCATTTTCGCAAGCGCATTGGCACTGAAGGGGTTGAGCTGTTGAGCGTATATTCCGGATGAGTGTTGGCTTGCATGGTAAAGCGGCGCTGGAAGACACGGTTCATATTGACACCACAGTACAGGAAAAGAACATCACCTATCCGACAGACAGCAAGCTCGCGATCAAGATCATTAATCGCCTGAACAAGCTGGCCAAGGCTCATGGTATTTCTCAGCGGCGCACATTCGTCAAGGAAGTGAAATCACTGCGCCTGGATATTCGGCATTTCTGTAAATCGGCATGTAAAACTTACCAGAATTTTCGGAAAATCGGCGTTGAAAAGTTTCCACTCTGAGATGATAAATTACCGGCATTTTGCTGGAGAACTTTGGAGTGATAGAGATGGATATAATTGCCGAAATCAGAAGGCGACATTTTGTCAGTAAAGAAAAAATCAGTTCAATTGCCCGTTCATTGGGGCTGTCCCGCCCCACGGTCAGGAAACATTTAAAGACGGAGGCTGAACCGGAATATCGGCGTCAAACGCAATACGCGCCAAAGCTGGGTGAATTTAAGGCGTTATTGACTAAATGGCTGGAAACGGAAGCATTGCTGCCGAAAAAGCAGCGCCGGACTGCGATGCGATTATATGAAGGTTTGATAATTGAAGGCTACGCAGGCGCTTATGACAGTGTTCGGCGTTTTGTAAAGCAGTGGAAAGCAGAAAACAAGGATACACCAGCACCTAAGCAGGCATTTGTTCCTTTGGTGTTTAAACCCGGCGAAGTTTGTCAATTTGACTGGAGTCAGGAAATTGTTGATCTGGGTGGGCTGGAACAAATCGTCAAAGTGGCGCATTTTCGTTTGTGTTACAGCCGCAAAATGTTTGTCGTTGCTTATCTCAGGGAAGCACAGGAAATGCTGATGGATGCGCATAACCGCGCATTTGCGTTTTTTGGTGGTGTGCCGTTGCAGATGGTTTATGATAATCCCAAGACGATTGTGGATACGGTTTTGACTGGCAAGGACAGGAAATTTAACCGGCGGTTTATGGCATTGGCGAACCATTATCTGTTTGAACCCGTTGCCTGCACACCGGCAGCCGGATGGGAGAAAGGCCAGATAGAGAATCAGGTGGGTAATGTCAGAGAATGGCTGTTCACCCCACGCGTAAAGTTTGCAACGCTGGATGACTTGAACCGCTGGCTGGCGCAGCGTTGTCATGAGCTGTCTAACAGGAAGCATCCTGACTTTGCACAAACCATTGCGGAATGTTTTCAACAGGAACAACCATTATTGCGGCAAATCACAACGCCATTTGCCGGCTATGTTGAACACCTGATGAAAGTCTCCAGAACCTGCCTGGTGCGTGTTGACCGGAATCAATACAGTGTGCCGGCACAATGGTCTGAACAAGTGGTTTCGGTCAGAGTATTTGCCGATCATCTTGATATTGTCGCGGAGGGCAGAACGATTGCGACGCATCAACGCAGCTTCCTGCGCGATCAGTTGATCTGTGATCCATGGCATTATCTACCC
The DNA here is from genome assembly GCA_024235795.1 of Burkholderiales bacterium. Lineage (GTDB taxonomy): Bacteria > Pseudomonadota > Gammaproteobacteria > Burkholderiales > Nitrosomonadaceae > Nitrosomonas. The sequence continues at coordinate 910,981 of JACKLR010000003.1, forward strand.
TTACTGGAGAAGAAGCCCGGCGCCATTCGTCACGGCGCGCCATTCCAGAACTGGGAACTGCCGGAGGCGATCCGCCACGTACGAGAGAAACTTCGAAAGCAAGACAAAAACGAGCGCGCTTTTGTTGATCTATTATTGCTGACCCGCGAGGCCGGTCTTGATGCGCTGGAAACCGCTTGCGAACTGGCGCTGGAATCCGGCGTTGTCAATGCCAGTGTGTTGCAAAATGCAATTAGACGTCTGATTGAACCGGTTCGTCCCAAGGCGCTGAATACCGGCGATACCTTGCAATTGACTACTGAACCGCTGGCAGATTTCCAGCGTTACGATCATTTGCTTGGAAGCCGCCATGTCCACTGATCTGCTCACCCAACTCAAAGCACTGCATCTGTACGGCATGGCGGAAGCCTGGTCTGAGTTAAGCGCCGAAATGCCGCAACGCAAGCAAGTATCGCCGCAAGCTGCGTTAAGCCAGCTGATCGACGCCGAAATAGCCGAACGCCAGCTACGCAGCCTTAAATACCAGATGAAGGCTGCAAAGTTTCCAATCCACCGCGACCTGGTGAAATTCGACTGGGATGAAACACCGCTCTCACGCCAACAGATAGAACAGCTCTCAACGGCTGCTTTTATGGACGATGCGCATAACCTCATCCTTATTGGTGGCACCGGTACCGGCAAAACCCATTTGGCCACTGCTCTGGGCGTTGCCGCTATTCATCACGGTAAACGCATACGATTCTACAACGCCGTAGATTTGGTCAACTTGCTGGAGCAGGAAAAACAGTTGAATAAAACCGGAAATCTGGCTAGAAGACTTATTCAGGTAGACGCTGTCATCCTCGATGAACTGGGCTATCTGCCTTTCCCGGAATCAGGTGGTGCACTGCTGTTTCACTTGATCAGCCAACTGTATGAGCGTACTTCACTCATTGTAACCACCAACCTGAAATTCAGTGAATGGGTGCAGGTTTTTGGCGATGCGAAAATGACCACTGCACTGCTAGACCGCATTACGCATCATTGCGACATCCTGGAAACTGGCAATGATTCTTACCGTTTTAAGCATCGAAAAAAATGTATAGAAACCGATTAACCAACTAAACAAGGTGGAAACTTTTCGACGCCGATGACTGGAAAATTTTCAATGCCGATTGACAGGCATTTCCGCCATGTCAAGAAAAGAGCCAAAGCCAAACGTGCGCTGAAACGGCTGAGAACCATAGCGGGTATTTTGATACGGGAACTCCAGCGAAAACTGCCGCAATACTGCTTGTTTGAATGTTACCAGCAGGATTTTCTGCTGTATGAGCGCATTTTAAGAACCTGTCCGGTTAAAAATTAAACGCATTTAGCAATTGTATACTCACCACACTTCAAATTTCGGCACTCAAGTGCAATCGATAATCTGAAAATTATCGGTCAACAAGGAACGTAACGATTCTTTATAGCGCTCTGGGGAGGCAAAAAAATCATCACAAGCTTGCTTGAACAGAGCAAAGGTTTCATAGTACTTGCCATATAGGATTTCCTTCTTGAAGAACCGCCAAAAACGTTCAATCAGGTTTAGATTGGGTGCATATGGTGGCAAGAAGATTAATTCGATTTTTGAATCTGACAAGTATTCAGTAACGATCTGTGAGCGGTAATAACGAGCATTATCGCAGATGACGTAAATGCTGGCAGCAGCAGGATGCTGTTGCTCGATCTGTTGTAACAACTCTACTGTGGATTGCGCATTGATAGCGTCATCATAACGGACGATCGGATAGAGTCCGGCGCAATCGATGGCTCCGTTGATATTGATACGCTGCCGCCCCGTGTTGCTGCGAATTCCATGTTCCTGGCCACGCTTGATCCAGCCATATCCCGCGACCGGGTTATGGTGCGGATGTGTGGCATCCATGAAATAAATTGGATCATCAGGTGCTTTTTCTGCTTTCAGGTTTTGATAGCGTTCAACAAAATCCCTTTGCTGATCAGCGTTGGCTTTGCCAGGAATCAACTTGGGCTTTTTGTATACGTATCCCAATCGATGTAACAGTTGTGTCATGCCGCTTTCGCTGTATGCAACCTGCCACGTCTGTTCGACGTAATATGCGACTTCCTTCGCGGTAAGATAGAGATTCTCACTCAGATGCTGATCTAGAAACTGCAGTTGTGCTTTTGTTAGCGCAGCTTCGCTGCCACCAGCATCATTTTGCTGCAATGCAGCTAAACCGCCTTTGCGATAACGCTTAAAGTGATTGCGGACAGTTTCACGGTCAATCAACAACGCTTCCGCAATCTTCGTAACCGGCCACCCTTTGCCTAACAGGTAAACAGCTTTTACCCGGTCAGCATAACGCTTGTCGATAGCATGGCGATGTTCAAACTCTAAATCGTCGAGTTCTTGATTGGTTAGGTCGTAGCGTGAAGACATGTGGCAATTTTATTCTATTCATGGTTTTATTGCACCAACTTAAACCAAATTCTCATTCATGATTAGTATAATTTGAATCATGGCGATACGAACGTAAGCGTTTAGCCCCACCATCTAGAAAGCAGCTCTCATACCGGTTAACTTCAAATATTTTTTGGAGGATAGCCAGTGAGAACCCAGGAGCAACAGATACGTCATATCAAAGCGTGGCAGATGAGTGGATTGACGCAAGCGGCATATTGTCGTGATCATGGATTGAACAGCAAGACATTCGGGAATTGGCTGCGGACTTATCGTGATGTGCAGAAACACAGTCAACGTACTTCGTTGATACCGGTGACGATCAGAACAACAGCAGCAACAACATCAGGTTATTTGAAACTGCGTTGTTCAGGTGGCCATACACTCGAACTGCCGTCAGATGTATCGCCGCAATGGCTTGGTGAATTGTTAAAATGTCTGGATTGATTGCCTATGCTGGACAAATCTGGATGGTTGTTGAGCCGGTGGATATGCGGCGTGGTATTGATGGTTTGTCGATGATTGTGCAGCAAACATTGGGGCATTCACCCTGTGCGGGATCGGCATTTGTGTTTTGCAATCGTACTCGCAACCGGATGAAGGTGTTGTTATGGGATGGTACTGGCGTTTGGTTATGTCAGCGCCGTTTGCACCAGGGCCGATTTGTGTGGCCGCAGTTGGAAGATCATTGTTTTGAATTGAATCAATCACAGTGGCAATGGCTGACAGCAGGCGTGGACTGGCAGCGTTTATCGGCATTGCCACCTGCTCATTTGCGTTCATAAAATCAGTCTGATAATTCAATATTTACAGCAAGTTAGCCCGAATATTGCACGAACCTAAAAAAATATCAGAATTTTTCTGGTCGGATGACAAAAACTGTAATTTGGATTAGATTCTTATCCAGATTTGCCTTGATGCTTCGAATTTCACCGCTGGTTTGGACATGAAGTCGTATTAAATTGAGACTTTTCTGTGTTTAAAACGTAGTTTACCCCCACAGTTTCATTTTCTGCGGTAGCAATCAGCTTGAAGTGTTGAAATGTACTATCCAGGTGTCAGTTTGGCCGCGACATGGAAGAAGAGTTTTTGGTATGGACAGCTGCTTGCGAGCAGTAGGCGAATGCGGCGGGTATTGCGCAAGATAACAGCGCCGATCTTGATTAATTTCAGGCGCAATGTGCTAACGTAGGCGTGCGCGAGTTCTGTACCTTCCAACGCAACACGGCGTATTGTTTCCAATAAGATGTAAGCGAGCGATGATAATATCAGCCGGAACTGATTTGCCCACCAGTAATGGCAACTGGTGCGATCGGCAAACAAGGCCAGTTGTTGTTCTTTGATGCGGTTTTCCATATCGCCGCGCGCGCAATAAAGCTTGTCGTAGAGGTGTTGTGGCTTGCCAGTCAGATTGGTCACAATGTAGCGCGGATTGCTGCCTTTGTCGGTGTGCTCGATTTTAGCAATGACCTTTCTGTGTCGATGCCAGCTTTTCGCGGCATAGCTCAGTTCGTATAACTGGCGTACTTTTTCGTCCGACCGCTCAAAATCCGACTCTGCTTTTTGCTGCCATTGCGCGGTCATAGCATTGAGCCGTTGATTCTTGGCGATGCCAACAATGTATCCGACATCATAACGCTCACACCAGGTCAGCATTCTATGACGGCAAAAGCCACTGTCGCCACGAAAAATAATGCGAACCTCCGGCCAGGCTTTTCTTAACCGCTTCACCAGCAATGAAAGAATGGCCCAGGCATGTTTGGCGCCGTCAATCTTACTCGGCCGCAGATAACTGACCAGCAACTGATCCTGGCAAAAAACATACAGCGGCAGAAAACAGTAGTGATCATAGTACCCATGAAAAAATCGACCTTCCTGTTTGCCGTGAACGGTATCATCAGTCGCATCAAAATCCAGAATCAATTCTTTGGGCACATCACTGAACGAAGCAATGAATTGTTCAACAATCACTTCGTGAATACGCCATGCAGCCAGGCTATCAGAGCGATTCTCCCAGCGGCACAATGTGGAACTGCTCGCCAGCGACTCTGTTCGCTCCACTGCCGTTTGAATCGCGCAATCATGACGCAGCTGTTGATGATCATTCAAATCTTCATAGCCCGATGCCAACCCATAAATCCGCTGCCGCAACAGACTCAATCCGTCATGCCTGCAACTTGCCTGTCTGCGATTGTCTTCCAATACGCTTGCTACCGCTTTACTCAGCCCAATCAACCGATCAGCCTGACGCAACAACATTACGCCGCCATCAGACGTGATATCTCCGCCTTCAAAATTGACTTCAACCACGCGCTTTTTTACTTCTGGAAAATTAAACGATCTCTGGGTACAATCTGTCACTGGCAATTCCTCTCTTTTATGCAGCTTAGATAACTGAATTATAAAAGATTTAAGAGGAATTGCTTCCTTCTTTCATGCAATATTCGGGTTAGGCTGGTTTTTGGTATAATAACAGCCATGAAATCACTGGCGCAGCTTGATCAATTAAACCTTGATGCGGATACCAAACAACAGGTCACCGGTATTGTTCAAGCATTACTTGATCAGGCGCAACAAGAGATTCGTACACAGGCATTCAAGATCGAGGCATTGACCCTGGAGCTGGCGCATTTGCGCCGCATCCGCTTCGGCAAAAAGAACGAATCGTTGTCTACAGTGCAACTCAGTTTATTTGAAGAATCGGTGTTGGCTGATATCGCAGCCGTTGATACCGAAATCAAACAGATTGACCCAGCTGCAAAAACAACACCGGCAAAACCGCCGCGTTCCCGTGCAGGCCGCCAGCCGCTGCCTGATCATTTGCCACGCATCGAACACCGCCATGAACCGGAATCCTGCCAATGCGGACAGTGCGGCAACACACTGGTTAAAATCGGTGAAGACATCACCGAACAACTTGACGTAGAACCGGCCAGATTCTTTGTTCACCGTCACATCCGCCCGCAATATGCGTGCAAAACCTGCGAAACCATCACTGCAGAACCGGTGCCACCGGCCATCATTGACGGCGGCATGGCGTCACCGGGGTTATTGGCCTGGGTGATCAGCAACAAATACCTCAACCACCTGCCGCTCTACCGCCTGGAACAAATCGCTGCACGTGAACAGGTTATACTTTCGCGTTCCACATTGGCCGAATGGGTCGGCCGTACCGGTGTTGCGCTGCAACCCTTGGCAGACCAACTGAAATGGCATCTTTTGCAAGGAAACACCCTTCACGCCGATGAGAGTGTGCCACGAAGGCGCAAGGGGACATCGTCCCCAAGCAGCTATGCTGCACAAGAGATGAGGGTAGATCCCTCGGAGTCGCCGTACAGGCGGAGGCTTCAAACCACCTACTGCTGCTGCGCTCAAGAGGCGTGGTAGTGAGCGAGATAGGAAAAGGCCAATTCAATTGGTCAGGTATGGATCGTAAAGTTGAACGTAAGTGAACCATTGATGACGTGTCGAAACGTGTAGAAGATGTCAAAACTGCGGGGGTTTCGTTACTGCAGGACGAGTCCGGGAGGTGCCTGTTGATGGCCCGGGCGGCATCCGGCATGGAGATGGCAAGAGTGCGATCCGGGCTCTTGTGTGGAACGTGGGAACCTGTCACTTCGATGTTAAGGGAGAATCGCAAGGAAACCTATCCCAAGCGTGAGAGTACCGATGCGAAGAACAGGGACGGAGTAACCCGTAGTAGTGAGGAAGGAACTGTAATGGTTCTGGAGCGAAGGGGTTACCCTATCTGGCTGGAGACGATAGAACAACTGGAAACAGGAGGATTCTGTTGAATCCGGCAAAGCCATTTACTATTCATAAACGACAAGTATGGGAGGCATACAAGCGAGTCAAAGTAAATCAGGGTGGTGCAGGAATTGATGCTCAAACCCTGGAGGATTTTGCTCAGGATCTTGGTAATAATCTGTATAAGCTGTGGAACCGCATGGCATCTGGAAGTTACTATCCACCACCGGTGAAGCGCGTTGAGATACCCAAAGCCGATGGTGGAATTCGCCCGTTAGGCATTCCAACGGTGACAGATCGCATTGCGCAGACAGTTGTTAAGCAGGTGCTGGAGCCGGAACTGGAGAAGCACTTTCATCCGGATTCCTATGGATACCGGCCTGGGAAATCTGCGCACCAAGCGTTGGCAATAACGCGTAAACGATGCTGGAGTTATCAATGGGTGCTGGAATTTGATATCAAGGGCTACTTTGATAGCATTGACCATCAACTGTTGATGCGTGTAGTGAGCAAGCACACGCAAGAAAAGTGGGTGTTGCTGTACATTGAGCGCTGGTTGAAATCACCGGTACAGATGGTGGATGGAAAAATGCAGGCGAGAGATCAGGGAACACCGCAAGGTGGGGTGATCAGTCCTTTGCTTGCAAATTTGTATCTGCATTATACGTTTGATCGGTGGATGCAGACGAACAACCCGGAAATACCATTTGCACGTTTTGCAGACGACGGTGTGTTGCATTGTCGAACCAGACGGCAAGCCGAGCAGCTCAAGCAAGTATTGCAGGAACGTTTTGCGGCTTGTGGACTTGAATTGCATCCGCTTAAAACCAGGGTGGTCTATTGTAAGAACTATCAATGCACAGGTAAATATCCAACTGTCGCATTCGATTTTCTGGGCTATACATTTAGACCACGAGGAGCAGAGCGCAAGGATGGAAAAGGCTTGTTCACCGGCTTTCTGCCGGCAATCAGCAACAAAGCAGCCAAAGCGATACGGCAAGAGGTGCGGAGCTGGTCATTGCAGAACAAAAGCAGCAAAAGTCTGTATGATCTGGCACGGATGTTCAATGCATCAATCCGGGGATGGATAGCCTACTATGGCAGATTCTATCGTTCGGCGTTGAATCCGGTTTGGAAACACCTGAATTATAAGCTTGTATTATGGGCTGCACGGAAATTTAAACGTTTTCGCGGACATCGGCGGCGAGCAGAACGCTGGTTGCTGGATGTAGCCCAACGTCAACCTGACTTGTTTGCCCACTGGCGATTGTTTTATGGTAGTAAATTGGCTGGATAGGAAGAGCCGTATGAATCGAGAGGTTCACGTACGGTTCTGTGAGCACCTGAAGGGGAAGTTCCTTCGGGTGACTCGACCGCCGGTTGCGCAACTGGAACCCGGCAACGGTAAAACCCGCAAAGCCTACCTGTGGGCCTACCGCAGCAATGACCTCGATCCCGGGCCGCGCATTGTTGTCTTTGATTATCAAACAAGTCGCAGTGGGCGGCATACGCAAGACTTTCTGCAAAACTGGCAAGGTCATTTGCTGGTCGACGACTATGGCGGGTACAAAGCCTTGTTCTCTCGAGAAGAGTCACCTTGTATTGAACTGGCATGCTGGGCACACGCCAGGCGCAAATTCTTCGACCTGCATCAGGCCAATAACAGCCCAATGGCATTTGAAGCATTGCAGCGTATCGGCGAACTGTACGCAATCGAGGCTGAAGGCAAACAACTAACGATCGAAACACGTCAACACCTGCGAAAACAAAAAAGCCTGCCGGCACTCGATGCATTACACAACTGGCTGTTGCAAACCCGCATGCAAACCGCCAACGGCGGCGCATCCGCCAAGGCACTCGACTACACACTCAAACGCTTGCCTGCTCTGGTACGCTACGCACACACTGGCCACCTACCGATCGACAACAACCCGGTAGAAAATGTCATTCGCCCCATAGCTGTCGGCAAAAAGAACTGGCTCTGTGTGTCACGAAGGAGGGTTCATGATGCAGAAATAATAAAAGCAGCGTGAAAACTTCATGCTCTAAACTGGATGGAGGGTGGCCCTCCGGTCAGGCTGTTCAGGCGGACTGACCAAACGGCCTGATGTTGCTGTACCCAAATGGTATGGTGATGAGCGATTCAGGAAAAGGCAGAGAACTACTGTCACGTGTGTTTTGGGAAGTTGAACGTAAGTGAACTGTTCGATGAAGCGTCGAAATCTTGGATGATGTCAAAATGGATCTGTATAGCCCGGTCCTGACGAGTGCAGAAGTCACCTGACTACTGACTGCACGGCATCCGGCGTTAAGGCAGCAAGAGCCCAAGACAGGCCAATTTAGGGAACGTGAGAACCTGCTTGCAGCGCGCATTGGCGAGCAGGGACGGACATACTCGTAGTAGTGAAGAAGCGGCTGTAATGGCTGTGGAGCGAAGGGGTATGAATCATAAACTTGCACATAACACAACTCACAGAGGATGACGTCATGACGCAAGGGAAAGCATTCGAGATACCAAAATCCTTGGTGTGGCGCGCTTACCACGATGTGAAGCGCAACAGGGGTGCGGCGGGAATAGATGGGCAGACCATCACCGACTTTGATGCAAATCGAGATAGAAATCTCTACAAAATATGGAACCGATTAAGTTCTGGCAGCTACTTTCCGCCACCGGTGCGAGCCAAGCGGATACCTAAAGGCGATGGCAAGGAGCGAATCCTTGGCATTCCGACGGTATCTGACCGAATTGCACAAGGGGCGATAAAACTTTATGCGGAAGCCTATCTTGATCCGATATTCCACGAAGATTCATATGGATATCGACCTGGGAAATCAGCACATCAAGCGCTGGCCACCTGCGCTGAACGGTGCAGGACGAGTAGCTGGGTACTTGAAGTGGATATCAAAGCATTCTTTGATCATGTTTCGCATGAACTAATACTAAAGGCGCTCAAGCATCAGAAGATGCCGAAGTGGGTGCTGTTGTATTGCCAAAGATGGCTGCGCGCACCACTGGTCGAAACTGCAGATGAAATGAGCTGGATGGAAAGAGAGGTAGGAACACCGCAAGGTGGCGTTATCTCTCCTTTGTTGGCCAACTTATTTTTGCATTATGCTTTTGATCAGTGGATGGAACGTCATTATCGATGGGTACGATTTGAACGCTATGCAGACGACATCGTTTGCCATTGTGGCAGGATGAAGGATGCTGAGCATCTAAGGTCAGCCATCAATGCACGATTCCAGGAAGTGGGACTGATGGTTAATGACCAGAAATCACATATCGTTTATACCGATACCTTCAAGCGTTGGAACGTGAGAACTTGTTTCACGTTTCTTGGTTACGACTTCAAAGTGCGAACCCTGAAGAATTACAAGGGTAAGCTATATCGTCAGTGCATGCCTGGCGCATCACAGAAGGCGATGCGTGAGATAACCCAGACCATCAAAGAGTGGCGAATACATCGTTCGTCCAGAGCGAGTGTTGAAGAACTGGCGCGTCGGTACAATGTGACGCTGCGAGGTTGGATTACTTACTACGGCAAATTCTGGTACCGTAATTTCAGTTATCGGCTGTGGAGTGTGTTTCAATCGAGGCTCGTAAAATGGGCGAAAATGAAATATCGTATATCAACCCGAAAAGCGGAACACATGTTGCTTCAGTTGCGAAAATCGAATCCAGATTTATTTGCACACTGGTATCTTCTTCGTGCATCGAATGTGTGATTAAGAGCCGGATGACGCGAGAGTGTCACGTCCGGTTCTGTGAGCAGCTAAGGGGTGAAATTCCCCTTGGCTGACTCGACTTGTCGGATCAGAACGCGCCGGTCAACGCGCTGCCGCCATTCAAACCCTGCTCGGCACCGCACAACTCAACGGCATTGACCCGGCCACGTGGCTCAAGGAAACACTCGACAAACTGCCAACCTGGCCTAACAGCCGTATCGATGAGTTGTTGCCACTCGCGCCGGAATTTATCGGAGCAGTAAAACGAGAAAAATTCTAGACGGACGTACTGGACGCATACATACGAACCATATTCTCAGCGGAAGTGGTGAGGATTTCATAATCTTTGGACAAACGCCTGAAATTCCCAAGCCAAGCAAAGGTTCGCTCGACAATCCATCGCACTGGCAAAACAGCAAAGGCATCTTTAATTTTTTTGGAAATATGCAATTTGAGTTGTAACGTATTCTCTACAAATTCAACAGCCGTGCCGCGATACCCGGCGTCACCTGAAAATGCTTCAAATGTCGGGCATTTCTCGACGGCACGCTTTAATACATCGCAACCAGCCTTGGTATCATGTATGTTAGCAGCATGCACAATTACCTGAACAAGATTTCCCATAGTATCCACCACAATATGGCGTTTGCGTCCTTTGGTTTTCTTGCCGCCGTCAAACCCGCGTCCCTCACTGGCACCGGAGGTCTTGACGCTTTGCGAGTCAATCAAACCGTAGCTCGGCGTTGCTTTTTTGCCATTTTTTTTCGATGCAGCTGATTCAATTGATCCATCACCTTTTCCCAAACACCGCGATGATTCCATTGGCTATAGTGATCGTAAACCGTTTTCCACGGTGGAAAATCCTTGGGCAACAGTCGCCACTGGACTCCGGTCTTATTCAGATAGAAAATGGCGTTTACAATAGTGCGCTTGGCATGTTTTTTACCTGCGCCGCCTCGATTATCTACCGGATCAAAAAAATGCTTGATTAATTCCCATTCTTCATCAGAAACATCACTGTCATACATTATCTTAATAAGTAACTTTATATTAAAATCCGTATTCTATGATAAATAACATGTTTTTGACCAGATGACTTCTAAAACAGCAGCCCAAGGATAAAGACAAAATCTATTCCCTGCATGAACCGCAGGCCTACTGTGTCGCCAAGGGAAAAGACCACAAACAATACGAATATGGCAGCAAGGCGTCAATCGCCTGTACAGCGCGAAGCAATATCATCGTCGGTGTTGTCAGTCATGAACAAAACCAGCATGACAGCCATAAGCTGCCGGAAATACTCAAGCATGTTGAAACATCGCGTGGCAAAACAGCCAAACAAGCAGTATGTGATCGCGGTTATCGTGGCAAAAGTGAAGTCAATGGAACGAAAATCATTCTACCGGGAAAAGCACTCAAACGAGACAGCCGTTACCAGAGAGACAAAAAACGTAAACAATGCAGAAGACGCGCAGCCATTGAGCCAATTATTGGTCACTTGAAGTCGCGGATCATAGACTGGCAAGAAACTATTTGAAAGGTGCCATCGGTGATCACATCAACCTGCTGATGGCTGCTTGCGCCTGGAATCTGAATCAATGGCTGCTGGCCATTTTTTGGCTGTTTTCCTCAACGGTGAATAAGGTAAAAGTAAGAATTGTTTCCTGAAATTCTCGAGAAAAAGTGTACAGGTTGAAAAAATAATCTCAGTTTAAGTTTATCGTACAGATTTTTCTCAAAAAACATTTTTTTCAGGATCGACTAAATATAGTAATTCGCACTGGACATGATTTTACAGCCTATACAGCTTATTGCAGACTAAAAACGTTTAACTGAGGACTATAGGTTCAAGGGTATTATCAACAACCCGGATCGAAACAACACGTTCATGAAAAAACAACATCGACAAACAATTAAGATTTCAGCCATTTGATTAACCATCCTCCTTTTTGACGTTTATTCAACTGCTGCAATTCCTGGATTGCCCGTCCAATACTGATACGTTCATCAACCAGATCTTTGTATATTTTATCAGCTGTCTTACGACGCTTGACAGCATCGCCGGCATCCAGAAACGCTTCCAGAACACCGATCAATTTGGCACCCCAACCGGTTTGCTGCTTAACAGTCATACCGGCATTGACTTGGAGCATAGCCCGTTCAAGATTAGACAAAATCATTGTCAATTCGGCCTGTATACTCTCACGTTGTGCATGAGGACTTTGTTTCACTTGTTCAACCGTTTCACGCACGTGCGTTTCACTCAATAACCCGTATTCCCTGAAAGCTGACAATGTACGCAGGCCCTGCTCTATTTTCGTTGGACTCCTGTTTTTCATCTGAGCGCAAGCTTCGTAACAAGTATTCCATGCCTGCCAACGGTAAACAAAATCGAGACCGGTTCCCTTAATATTTTGCATTCCCATAATCCGATTAAAGAATCCCGGTGGTGTCATATTGGCAATCTGCTTAATAATTGCATCACCAGTCGCATGATAATCCTCAATTACGATAATTTTTTGTAAAAACCACTGGTAAAGTATTTTGCGAAATTCATTGTCCAAATTCTGACGGTCTTCCGGTTTCTGAAGCTTACTTCCAAAAGTCTCATATACACCCAAAATTTCGAGATTCCGCTCATGGTGTAACAAAATATCCTTCACGTTCCCGTCATCGTTCTCATTAACCCAGCTCTCAATTTTTTCTTGCAATATTTCAATGGATTGCCAGTGCGAGCATAGCATTTCAATGGTTTCATCCGTTATATCCGGCAACGAACTCAACATAACACGCAAACGTGAAGTCACTATTTCCGGTGTAAACGCGACACGAAATTGCTTTGCAAACTGCATGAAGACCTGCTCGGGAGAAACTGCTTCTTGCCCAGGTATCGCCTCGGGCCACAGTGTCAACGAGGCAGCGTAAACTTCCCACCCTTCTTCAATATAACCAGAAATGCCCTGCAGATTTGATCCAATGAGAACATGCTGGTCTGCGCTGATGTCATTGACGATAATTCCGGCAAAAACGCGCGAACGGGCAATACGGTCGGCACGATTATTCACCAATGTTGTGATCCATACACCAGGTTCCGTTACAAAATCTTGCCGATCGAATTCCATACGTTTCCAGTTGCTGAGGCAACCAAAGCGTTCGTTTGCCGACATGCCGTTGGTAAATTGCAACTTCCGATTATTGACCTTCGCAACGGGATATGTTTTCAATACCCCTAAATCCGCCACGACACGGTCGGCCATTTCTTTTAAGGCAAAATCCTGCTCAATTCCTAGTTCTTCGGCTAGCCTCAACACCAGTGCAATATTGTCAGGGTGCTCTTCATAAGGAAAACGTGCCAGAACATCAGGTGTCAGCAATCCGGATTCAAGCCAGCCGACACTATCGAAACGTGTATTCTGCTTGGCAGCAGCATGAGACAGTATCGGACGCATTTGCTCCTCAGTTGTTAATAAAATACCGGCTTTAGGTATGAAATTGGTCATTACTTCAGGGATATTAATGCCTGCAGGCCCTTGGAGATCTTCGTGATCCGGATAGGTGTTGGTAATAGTGGAAATATCGTCTCGCACCCAATGCTGCTGCAGAATCTTGACGTAGGAGGGTGTCAATGCCATACACTCCCAAAGCATGATATCCGCATGCAAGCCCACGGCATGATTCATGACATGATACTGCTCCCAAATCGTCGCTTTTTCGTACGGTCTGAATAAAAACATTTCATGCATCTTGCCGTAAGCATCGGCATATAAAAACATTGCTTCGCAACCTGTTGTCTTGGATACTAGACTGTAACCCATGGCATTAAGCATAGCCGCCTTGATTCTTTCCGTTCCCGATTTACCCCGCGTGCCCCAACCGCCGACAACCAAAGGAAGATTATTGCGTAGTTTATGAATTTTACGGCTCTGGTAAACATGTCTGATACTGAAAATCAAAATTGCAGCGGCTGTGAATACTGTCAGTTCAAACAATGAATTTTCATACGCCGAGAAAAAATAATGCTGTATTCTTTCCCACATATCAGGTACCGGTACCACTGCAACCGCTGGAAAGAAACGGCTTACTGCCGGGTCTTCCGAAAGCGCCGCATCCCCATCTCCATAAGGCCTGAAAGTCACCTCAAAACCCAGCCTCTTCAAGGATTGAATGTATTTAACCGGTTCTGTTTGATGGGATTCCCGCCAATTTCGCAATCGCGAAAATTCAGTAAATTTAACATTCAGAATGACGCGTGCCATCAACCGCTTATGCACTGATCGCGGGGGAATGATTTCAGTAATGCCTTCACTGGAAAACAATCGTACCGGTTTCGCTACCACGGGATCGAGGCTTGAAATGACTTCATCGACTAATGGCAGATAAGGCCGCCATCCGCCTTCTTCCATTATAAATAAGGGCTCCCCTGGAACTTTGGTTTCTGCCAGTTCAGACAGAATAGCTGAAGAAGCGCGAATATTGCCATCAAATACCCGGCCAATCGTATGTTCAAAGGCCTGCCGCTTATCCGGTGCAGGGTGGCGCAATTCATGCAAAAAACGCCAAAGCCGGAAACCGAAACGGTGGCCACGCGTTATGGTTCGGGATTGAAACAAATCGGTTTTCACATCGTAACCAAAATCTTTTTGCCCTAGTACTGACAACATCCTGCCAAATGTTTCTTCTTCAATAGTATCAATTTCTTTAGATGGTTTGTAGCCATCACCCGGTTCAACACGCTGCAACTCATTTTCTAGCTGCCGTGCCATCGCCAGAATTTCAGGCTGTGATCTTAACCAAAGCTGTTCGCGCGTTTGCGCTGCCCAACGCCTCACACCAATTTGCTCAGCCTTAGAATGTAATTTTGCAAGTGGAGGCTGCAATGCCTGCGCCCATTTACCGGCAAGTTCCGGCGATAATTTATCTTGACTATCACTGATTACCTTAAACGCAACACGTAACACGAAAGCATCCTGCTCCGTTTCGAGAACCGCGATCAGTAATTCCAGCAACGGCTCGAACAAATCAGCTGATGTCACATTCTTAACACATTCAAGCAACGCAGCCGCTTTTACTTGAGCACATTCATCCTGCAATGCTAGCCGGCGCAACCAGAATATCAGATCCTGATGCTCAGCCTGGCTGATGCTCCCAGCAAGCACCTGCCGCACATAAGGACTGGGATCTTTAGCAATAACAAGAAACAATTTCACCAGATCGGGAAAGTCTTTAAGATTTTCACCGAGTATCTGTACAGCGCGCCTGCGCACAAAAAAATCATCACCGGTTTGCGGATTGGTTAAACGTTTCTCCAAAACCGCAGATAACGATGCAGGATCAAGCGTTTGCAGCAAACTCAATGCTTCGCATTGAATCCATACTGCCTGCCTCGATTCCAGTGCAGAACGATAAACATATTGAGTCGTTGAAACACTGACAACTTCCTGTTGAAGATGCTTAGGTAGCACTTTTAAGGCTGTCGACAAACAATTGAATGCCGTGATATTCACCCGGTTGTCCCCGTCATAGGCCAGTAACGGCTGAATCATTGATTCTAGATTGAGGTTATGCCACAAAATAGCATGTCCTAAGGACTCACCTTGCTGTTGCATAATTTCAGCAGTCAGGTTCCCAATGTAACGCAAGTACAACGCCATCTTGTGTTCGGCGCGCGTATGACGTCGCAAATAACGATCCGTCATGGCATCGGAACCAAACCAGCGACTGAAGGCTTCTTTGTCGCCTTCAAGATCAGCGGGTGACGCACCAAGGTATTCGGCATAGTCCAGTATATATTGTTCCCGCTCCCTGTCCGCTATGGCGCGTGTGAACCGGCTTACAAATTCAACATGATGATTACGAAGGTCATAAATATATTGCTGTAACGTGATAATTTCCAGGGTGATAAACAAACTTAGGCTACGCAGATCAACTTCATCGCCAACTACATTTTTTCCCCTCGCAAGATAGGCCTGGATAAGTGATTCCGATATCCGGCTATCCGCTTTCAGCCAGAAAGGATGGGAATATTTCGCAAGCAGTTTTCTCAGTTGATCTTCAATCACGATCCACCATCATTCGATTATTTAGCGTATGTGGAATATGCTGCTGCCGGATGTCCCTGAAACTGATCTCACGAGGATGAAAATCCCTATACATGCGCCCTCTACCAAAATGCCATGACAAATAGAGTAGCCCGTTATAGTTCGGAATATCAAAGTCTCGTCTGAACATCAACCCGACCTCAATACGCTGCTGATTGATCCGCCACTGATTCCACGCAGTATTAAAAACAAAAGAATGACGATCAAATGAATTCACCCGGTAATTATCAGAAAAGAAATGTATCAATCGATAACCGATGTCCACATCAAGTTTTCCAATCAATTGGCGCCAGTTTACCGAAAACCACAAATGATCCGGATGAAAAATATTGCCATTTTCATTGGATACCACTGAAAATCGTGTCTGCCATAATGTATCCAGCCAGGGACGATGCGTCAGAACATTTGAAATTCTAACACCGCGTTGATGATCCGCCTTGTATTTGGTGTAAACATCCTGATCGATACGATTATCATCCAATGTGGTAGCAGGCAGACTCATTACACGATGAAAAAAAGACAATTCCGGGGTATACCAGGTCTTAGGATTGATTTCTCGTCGTTGGAATACCGACATATCGAATTGCGCTGCCCATTCGACATCATGATTGCCGGGACGATTAAACTGCTGCATATGTATGCTGCCATCCAGCCTGATACCGACAGGAATTGCCCGGGGTTGATAAATCATCGACTCTGACACACCAAAACTCGGTTCACCGTGCTCTCTGGCACGCCCCATAAAATCCGTTCTGAAGTAAACACCACGATTGGCGTTGTAATACCGATGTGTAGCGGAAGATTCAAAAAAACGCTCGGAGTCATTACTGCCGAAAATGTCACCAAAATTCCGCCGGCTTACTGCAGCATTATTAATCGACCAGGTACCATCCTCCTGAGACCCCAAAGGAAAGCTATCATGCAACACGATTTTATCCGGCCCGCCATTCTGTTCTACTGTTACCAAACCTTCAGGCACAGATTCAGCCGGAACCACTGTTCTACGGTTCAATATCTCGGCTTGACGCAGTGCAGGATGTCGCTGGAATACACGAACCAATATTTCCTGTTCATCCAATTCAGGGCTTATTGTTATTTCTTCAAATCCAGATTCGATTTCTCGGTAGGATATGAAATTTTCCCCATTCTTTAACTTATCGATACGCAGCCAAGCAGGGCCTTCGACGTTAAAAACAACAGGATCATCACGAGTTGCCACATGATAGCCACGTTCAGCCAAATTGGTCTGCACTGCCTGCCCTGACTCCGTAATCCTGACCCTGACAAATTGATTGGTCACCGGATTTACCGCACCAAATTTCAAGGTATGCCCGCCAGCCGGTATCGGTATCTCCACCTCAGTCATGGGATTATCTGCCGTTAGCTCAATAGTGACCGGCATTTGTTCGTCCAATTGATAAAATACATTCAGCGGAACCGGTTTCATATAACGCACATTATCCTGTAACAGCAACACCTTCATCACTGTGGGCGACAGGTTATTCATACTCAATATCAGGCGATTGGAACCGGTTATTACTTGTTCATCAAGTTGCATTGGCATTATTAATGCTTTTCTTACACGCCATACCGGCGTTTCGGGCTGCCAACCGTCAATTTTGATGAAACGCAACCCAGCACTGTATTGAAAATTTGTCATAGTCAGCCAACCAGACTGGCGGGATAATCGGGCAAGCAACGGCCGCAATTCAACCGCTTCGGGATATTTTGCCGCCAGCGCTTCAGCCTTTACCATTGCGTATTCCTGATACTCGAGATTCAGTTCCGCAAGCCAAAGCAATAAAGTCATCAAATCTTGACTATTTGCTTCTTGCAGGTCTGTATACCGGGCAATAATTGCCTCAACATTACCCGCAGCCACCTGTGTCCTATCAGGCCAATCAATACTATCCTGAAAATCAGATACAGGAAAATGGCTTTTCAGAAAATCAGCCGAATCAGTCAGTGCAAAGTTATTTGCCAGCCAGTCGACTAACGACGGATGATTCAGTGGCGGCAAAACACCCAGATCAAATACCGGGCGTTGTACAAATACATTAATCAAAAATGATCTATCGAATCCTGACAATTCAATTTCATGATGACCAGGGCCAAAATTGAATTCTTCCGTAGCACGCTGCCCCACCGCCCAACCTTCATGACTAATGATTGTCGGCCAGTCAACCTGACGGTTATTGTTTATCGGCATCAAACGCAAACCGTTTTTACTGCGTAACTTAAGCCAGGCATCAATCGTTATATCTTCTGGCGGATGTACCGGTCTGGCATCCACACGCAACCGGATGGGGCCGATAAAACTAAGTTTTACCGGTTTCTCAGTCGTTGCAAGAAAGGCCTGACTCGAGATGTCACGCGCACTGTTATACAACGATACTGCACCGGCATAATCTGTGATGATATTCTGCTCTTCACGCCAATGGCGAGGTCCGGGATGATTCATCCGCCATTGCACCCAAGGAACAACAGCATCCACTTTCCTCTCGCTTAGGTCATTGCGCAATTGGATGCCTTCTTGAAGAAATTGATGCCATTTTTCACCGTTTTCCCCAGCATCTTCGAAAAAATCAAGCGCAATTTCATAATCTCCTTGTTCAATTGCATATTGCGCTCGCCAGAAATTTTTCGTGTGATCGTCGGGTAAATAATCAATCAAGGTAAAGAAAACAGTCCACCAGTTCGATTGATAAGCGGCTTGAATCATGGTTTCCAATGGCAAATGCACTTCAGGAAGCACAAGCCCTATCATCAATGCCATTTCAGGTTGCTCGTTTTCCAGTAAAACAGTGACCAATTCACTCAGATACTCGGGTTTCGGCTCACTGTGCAACATGGCTGACAATAACAGTTGCAACTTATCCGTATCGTCGGTATCCCGATAAAACGCTTTCAGCCTCTTAAAGGCAAACTGACGTAACACAGTATCCTGCGCATAAAAAAGCAGACCGCGCAGTTGCTGTTCCATTAAAAAAAACTCACCAAGCTGGTACAACGCCTGTACACGTTTCATTTCTGCCTGCCGGGTAATTGCCACTGTGGGGCTGCCGTGCAGTATTTCCGTCCATGTTTCCAATGCAACAATCCAACGCTGGTCATTTTGTGCCTTCTCAGCCTGCGTGAATAACTTGTCTAAATCCTCGTCGGTAAGGAAATTTAGTGGATTGGTGGAAAACGGAATTGGTTTACTGACTGACGTCGTATACAACGCATGCTGCGATTTTAGAAACCGCATTAAAGGCAACCAGTGATTCACTAGTTCTTTTTCCAATACCGAATCAGGTGCTTCTCCTGAAAAAGTCCGAAAGAATTGATGGTAGCTATCCTGTTCATTGGAAAATGCATGGACCATATGCAAATAATCCATTTCTGACAGGGTAAAAAAACGGGAAATACGATGTTGAATGGCAAGCCGAACATTACCGATTGCAGATTCCGGTTGCCAAATCTTAATTTGCCGCACCTTTGCCGGCAAATCGATTTCCAGAAACCCTGACGACACTATCGGTGATGCTACAAACCAACGGTTAAAAGCTCCATCAAGATTCAAAGGAAGTCCAATATCACGTACATTCTGTTGCAACAGCCTTAATCCGGCTGTTCCGGGACTATCGGCATACTTGGTTTCTGCCAATAAAGAAGATTTATTGATCTGTAAACGGACAGGTTGCTCGTCATCAAACTGAACCATAAAAACGCCATTTTCAACTGAATTGTCCAGATCAGCTATGACGCGCAATAGTCCGGGGCTAGTACGTGATGGCAACATATAACAAAAAACTGTATCACACTCCGAATAGCCCGGCCCAGCAACGGGAAGATCCACAAAATTGCCTAGATTAAACCGACTAAGCATGTTTTTGAGATTCTGCCTGCCAATTGAACGCGTTTGCTGCCATTCGCCCGGTTCAAGCAATTCTTTCGCTATAAACCAATTGACATGTTGGTGTGAATCCGCATGCTGTTTTGAAACAGGACGAATATTCTGATAGAAGGTATGAGTACCCTTTAGTTTATCGGCAATGGTTTGCAACTGCTTTTCATGCGACACATACTCCGGCTTTGAAGCTTCCCGCCTCATGAACATTGCAGCCAGCATACCGCTTTCACGATGGGAATTATCCCGAGCAAGCTGTTGTGTGTAGAATTCCTTTCCGGCCAGCGTTAAACTGGAATCAGTTAACTCATTTGCAATTTCCGGTGGATTCCACAACCGCAGCGAAGAGTCTGTTGTATCCAATGATTGCCATATATGCTGCGGATCGGCGTGATCCAATCGATTAAAAAACGGCAAAAGATAATCGGATGAAACCTGCTGCATCAAACGCCCATACACCTTGGCGGTAGCCTTCAACTGGAGCCGATGTTTACCTGCCGGTACAGTGATATAACCGGTTTCCAGTTGCCCTGTCACCTTTTTCCAGTGATTGATATACACCGGAGCAAATTGATCGACCGATGTCTCGAATAACATGGTTTTATAAGGCAGGCCGTCAAGATATGCAAAAACCCGATAGTTTTGCTGCATTTGACTTTCTGTTTCGGAAAAAGCCCGGCGATGCTCT
Organism: Burkholderiales bacterium; assembly: GCA_024235795.1. Lineage (GTDB taxonomy): Bacteria > Pseudomonadota > Gammaproteobacteria > Burkholderiales > Nitrosomonadaceae > Nitrosomonas. The sequence continues at coordinate 931,575 of JACKLR010000003.1, forward strand.
AATACGAAATGTGCGGGCCCCTCGACAGTGATTTCCGCGGTTTTTTCTCCCGGTAGTAACTGCCAATAAGTTTGTGACGCTGCCTGATTACCTCGGCGCATTTTAATGGTTGAACCCGGCAAAGGTACAACGTGACGATAGGGGGCAATGTCATTTAATGATTGATTTCGAGAAATGAATAACGCAAATTGCAAATCATGCGTTTGGTGAACTTGATGATTAATACGAATCAGACTGGAATGATTGGTATTGCGGCGGGTGATCAGCGAATGCCCATCATCAGAAATTGTAGCTGGTAAACTTGCAAAAAGTCCCGAACCATTAGAAAACTGAATATTAAAATCGTTGACGGACAGTCGACGCTTTGGGTGATGTAATCTCAAATACGCACCTTGCGGCACGTGAATGGTAGTATGTTCTCCGGGCTTTAATGTGACAAAGTGTAAGCCACTAAAAAAATGAAACTTGGGTGATTTTCCCGCTACCCATTCCGGTTTCCCTTCAATATTGTCCCAGCGTAACGGAATGTCAAACTCTTGCTGCAACTGATAATTGACTTCATCGAGTTCGGCATACGCAGAACCGTAACAGGCTATCCAGAAAACCACCCATAAAAAAACTTGAAATCTGTTTATCAATTCGGTAGACAACGATTAAAATTATTTTGTAGTTTTTTTTCCGTCAGAAGTCGCTCACGCACGTCACGATTGATTTCGATATGCATGAAGCCTTCATGCCCTATTTCCCGCAAGGCAGCTCCTATTGTGTTTGTCGTAGCACCCAACTCAGTCACTTCATATGGATACACCAGCGATTTGGTAGAAACTTTTTGCTTCATACAATCAACCGTTTGCATCAATACACTGGTCGGTGTCGAAGTTCCCGAACTGAGAATCAGCTCGGAGGCTTTGCCTGCCGTGGTGGTTCTTTTTTCAACAGCATAGCCATGTAATTGCACTAAATTTCCTTGTGCAAAATGCTGTGCAAAAGCCCGGCTGAACACAAGATAAAAGGTTTGATCCAAATGCGCCATATCAGCGTCAACTGTTACACCATTCTTAACATAACTACGCGGCACCGTATTCCATGCCGCAGCGACATAGTCTGATTTCAAAACCAGATCAAATGCAATTTCCCGTGTACGTAAATCTTTAAAGCTATGCGGTGCTTGTATCGTGGTCATACTGTTTGAATTGATACGAAACAAGTAAAATCCCCGGCCTTCCTTGCGGTTGTTTTTTTCCTGAATGACCCAATAATTAATCCCCTTCTCGCGCAATTCAATCAGGTCAAATCCAATCGAATTCCATTCATTCCGCAGCATTTCGGCATTTTCACCTTGGAAAGTCCTGTAAAACAATGATTCCGCCTTTTCCAATTCAATCACATCTGCAGGCACATAACTTCCTTCCTGCTGGGCTTCATACAACATCACCCTGATTTCGCTTGCACTGGCAATACCCTGAACCGGCAAAAGCAGGATAAACAATACTGATAGAATAAAATAACTATTCGACAACCGTGACATTTAACACCTCCGTTTCATGAAAAATTCCCCTTTCCTGAAAAATCCCCGGTGTCACTTTGGATAATGAAAGATATCCGCCCCCGTCACCGTTTTCAAGAAAAAAATGGACAAAATAATTACCCATCGGCAAATTTTCACCCAGTGTTAAAAAAAATGGATAGCCGTAATCCACACGTTCAGTTTGTGTACCCATGACCGGCAAGGCAATGGGGCCGGGCCGTACATCAAAACGTAAAGCATCTAAACTCCAGCTATTCATCGGTACCATGAGTTCCGGATTAATGCTTTCGATATTCACTTTCACTTGCATTCTTTTTGCGGAATCAAACGGCATATACAGTCTTGCAGAAAGTGATTCTTCTTCCAGCGTCTTACGTTCATAAACAAATGTCAGTTTATCGCGATCAAACCGATTGGCTATCCGTCTTAAAAATCCACCGGTTGCCGGTCTAGCATGGCTGAACATCACTTGTACCGAGGCATCGGTTTCCACTTTGACAGTATGTTTCCCGGCTGAAATAACTGGCAACTGAATTTCTCCCTGCCTACCACTGGCGCGTTGATGAAAATAGTGTTCATTATCGAGAATGACTGACAGTTCAAATGGATCATCCTGTTCTCTGAAATAGGCCAGTCTTGGTGCTATAGTGCGCACACCCGGTGGCGCTTGAAAATCGAAAGTAATCGATGTTTCAGGCACCACCGGTTGATAGACAGAGAAAAATGCTTCCTCACGAATCGATTCCACATGATCCAGCGGCGTAAAGACATAACGTGCCAGCCAGTTACCCTGTGGATGATAATCCTCCCATTGGTAGCGCCCGGCCAGCAAATCGGGTTTGTCTTCGGGCGGTTTCGGCTGTATTGTCAACAGCACTGATTGGCTGTTTAAAATCAAATATTTGTAATTATCAGGCCGTACTGGAAACCACACCGGTTGATTCCATTCATCCAAGGCAGAAACATACGAATTCTCCGGTACCTTAATTTCATGGATCAAACCTTCCGGACGGTTATAGACAAAAACCAGCACCGGTTGGTCTGAATGAAACCTGATTTCCTTGATATGCGGTGGAAACAAGAAATAACGTGAAACCGGTTCCGACAATTTGCTTTCGGCCTCATCGCCTGCAACACGGTCATATACCGTAACATCCGCAACTAATTGAAGACTGTCCCGTTTTACAATCTCGCCGTCTTTACCAATCAGACTATAGGCTACTGGCACACTAACCACCTCATGTTCAGCAATCAATGTATCACTGGACTCTTGATTCTTGTCGGGATGGAAATAGCGGAAATCGATGCGCAATGGCGTGGAACTTCCGCCAGTATGCTTGACCGGATAGCTTAAGAACAAATCCGGCCCGGCCAAATAACCACGCAGATAAACCGATTCTGGCGTAATATCAATCTGAGAATCACCCTCAACAATAAAAGCACTAGCCACAATATCGTTTTGTGCTGATATTTCCAGAAAGCCGCCATCGAAATGGTGTTCAAACGCTACTGTCTCTCCTTGCCAGGGTACTTGATGCATTGAACGTTCAGTTACCGTTCGGCCCAACCAGCGGATTGTTATCATTTCCGGTGTATCCGCCACAGCATTAAAATAGGCTGGATCTAATTGCAACCGGATGTTCCCTCCATTTTCCGGAATCGGTATCACGCCACGGTATCGTTCATTAATTAGAACACCATACAATACTATGGGATCGTAAACTCTCTCACCTTCATAAGTTTGCATGCTGTAAAGAATCCTGGATTTATACGCATAATTCTCGATCCCCTCTGGACTCAAAGGACGTTGAAACGTCAACAGCAGATTGTCAATTTCCTGCTTTGTCAACAGATCAAGCGGATAGATATTTCCAGAAGCCATTTTTTCTTTACGCTTATCCGACATTCGCTTCCAGATCAAATCAATTCTGTGTTCCGGTATTTTTTCAAAATAATATAAACGTACGACCGCATCCAGAACTTCCGGGTCTGTATTGTCCAGCCTGATACGCACACGTTCCGCTTCCGGTAGAGTATTTAAGCTTATATAAAAGCTTTGCCCGTCCAGTGGCATTAGTTTTCCACTTAAATAGAAATTTGGCACAAATGATTGATTTGTATCACTGTTCTCAACTTTATTAAGACTTGCATGCTGGTGATAAACCTTATCCTGTATTATGTCACCTTGTTTATCCAGAACCTGATAGTTCAGCGCATATTTCCAGGTATCGGTAACTTCTGTTGACAAGGACGCGTCTATATTTGCATTACTGATTAATCGTATATTATCCGCACCGACTGGTAACTTGAATTCTATCCAGCGTTCACGCTCCAGAACATAAACAAACGAAGCATTAGAAACAGCAATGCGCTGTTGCAAATCAAAATCACCTGCACCCATTCTTTTGGGTAGCGACTGCAATGCTTCCAGCATAGCCCAAAGTATGCTGGTCAGCAAAAGGATAAACAGTAATATATGCTTACGACGTTTCATTCCGTTGCACGAATTCAAGCCATACTGAACGCGAATTGATATATTCTTCAATTTGATCGCGCTCTATACGATCTGAATCAATCCGAATAGTACTTTCCATATGGCTAGATACTAAATTTGCTACCATGACTAGCTTTCCAGATGGGTTATACACCAACATAAATGCCTGTTTTGAATCAACATCGATCAGTCGTTCGAATGAATAATCAGGCCACCGGGATAGTAACGTAGAAAGTATCACAATATCATGCGTTACAAGATATTCAGCGAGAACACTGCGCAATTCCTCTGAAACTGTACCGGATATCCCAAGATTGGCATTATCTGCAAGCTTTTTATACAATGGTTTTTCGTAAGAAACAATATCCAGTGCGTCAAACTGCGCAATCATCAAGCGGTTTTCCGTTTGTTGTTGGTAATTGGCACGCGTCAGCGGCGATAACCAAAGCATTGCAAACTCAGTATTCGCCGATTGTTTTAAATATTGAGCCTGAGGAGAAAAGCCTACTTCATAACCGGCTGTTTCAATCGACCCATCCACCAATTTACTTTCCAGGCCATGCTGATCCATCGTCCTGAGCAAACGTTTCTGCAACGGACTCAGGTTATGCTTTTCTGTCACACCACTGTCAACTGACAACAAAACATCAGCATTGGCTGTCGGCAAATCTGCCCGGATTGCAAATGCCCGGCTTTGTACCAGTAAAAGAGGCTCGGCACCTGATTCACGTTGAATAACTTGGCTAACCAGGTTAAATGCGTTTTCTTTATTTACCAGTCTGATCAGATCGGCACTTTTGTCGGTATTTGCATTGGGACTAGCACCGGCAATAAGAATAGCTCTCGACCTTAACGATTCAAACAGTGCCAGACCGTACTCAAAACTATTGATTTCGTATCCCGGACGCGGTACCTGAACGACAAATGGGTTAGCACTGCCCAGTCGAAAAACATAAGTGCCCCAGTACCGTCTCGTCCCTTGATCTGTTTTCTCCGCCAGAATCAGATAATCTTTCCCTGAAGCAACATGCCGATAAGAAATGAGTTGGTAACCGAATACACCTGCAGCCGCATTAATGTTACCCAACTCTTCCAATCCAGTCTCAGTCCATCCGGAACGCTGATAATCTGTTCGGATTAAATCCAACAGCGGTCTAACAATTTCTTCATCCAAAAATAATAGTTCTTCCAATTGGGGCTTGATATAACTATTGGTTCCACTGGCCGCAATTTCCTTTTTACTCCCCAACAACCAATCTTGCAAGTATCCGTCTATTCTCTGGGCATGTTCTTGAACAACCAGGTCATGTTCGGGCAATAATGTGCGAAATAGAATTTTACGTAAATCTTCACGACTCAAAACCAATTCGGCAAATCCTTCACGTGTTGCATCACGCTGCAAATTGGTCAAAGGCGTTTGTTTCCATTCCAGGTGGTAACTACCGATCCAGTCCCGCAACATCCCCAGTTTCAAACCGGGCGGTAAAGAGTGCTTAACCCAGACACTACTGTTTGTTATACCCAGACTTTCCTGTGTATCCATTGGTTGCGTCTGCATTTGATTACGAAGTCTTTCACTACCGTGTCCTCTGATCTGCAGTACATCGTTGCGTGCTACTTCACGGTGGAAAGACTGGAACATCGTTCGATAATTGGTCAACACATCGGATGTTCCATCGGCATTTGTCCGGCGATTGGATCCAGCAATGGCCAGCGCTTTTGCATCCATGGCCGAAAACAGTTTGGCACCGGCTTCCATCGTGTTACGTTCATCTAAAGGGGCAGGTACTTCGACAACCAATTGACTTTCTGAATTTATATTAATCGCATAGCTTCCCCATCCACGCCGCGGCAAATGCTCTTGCAGATATAAGTATTGCTCCTGTATCAGATCCACACGATAATTGACCCGCGCCAGATTCATCCTTCCTTCATCAAGCAGTACCGGATTTCCCGTTGTTGCGTATTCCATCAACGTGCGCACCCCTTGCGCAAAAACCTCCATTTCTTGCGGCAAAGGCACCGCAACACTGTCTCTCGACTTATTGCCATACATTGCCATTTTATCTTGCCTAACCACTTCATCCAGCCCATGTTCTGATAGCGATGCAGCAAGGTAAACAGGTGCTTTAGCCTGCGGGATGGGCCATGACCACAACTGCGGCAGAAACGTCAAGGAAAAACCGATCAGGCTGGCCACCGCCACAGCTGTGAGTGACGTCTGCAATAAAGCACGAGAAAGCCGTACAACAATATCCTTATCATGCATCTTGATGGCGATCAGGGTGGCCAGCAAATAGCCAAAACCGAAGAAATCAGTTACTTTCACCTCCGGCATCCACCACAACAAAGCATAACCCAAAACGAACTTATAAGCGAAACCTACATTAAAGAACAGTAACAGTTTCCTGCCACCTTCCATCGTTATCCTTTTGAATACCGGCAGTTTAAGAATCAAAATCGAAACGCCCAGAATAGCGAATGCTTCGATACACGAAGTGAGTATCTTGGTCGGCTGATACCATTGCAGCGCGAACAATGCCGGAATGAGAATACCGTTAAAATCCCAGCCGTAATGAAGATTCATCCGAGACGCCAGAAAAGCAGTGGTTATCAGAATAATATAGGCCTTGGGACTGGCCAGCATGGATGTGGCCGTATCCTCATACATATAACTGAGGCTATTCAGATTGAAGTTGGTAAACTCCATCAAACCAAACCTAATCAACAGGCAAGTAACGCCAATGGTGACCAGTTGCGGGAAAATTCCATAAATAACGCCGGACTTCCAAAACTGATTGGCAACCAGTGCAACAATAATCAGGCCAAAACTATGTAAATTGTTGCGATAATCAAACTGGATACCAAATTCGTTATTGATTATTTCCCCTAAAATGGGCAATATCCAGCCGTCCATTCCTATCCGAACAGCAACGCTGACCAACAATAATGCAAAGAAACGATCCCGTCCGAAAACACTGCTCCAGCGCCCCCAGCGGGAAAAAAATTCAGAGCATAGCCAGACGATAAGATAGGTTATAATCCCTTCAAAGATTATGACACTGGCAGCCCACGGTTTGGCTAAAATAAGCGGCGCTAGATAACCGGGGACAACGAGCCCGGATAACAGCCAGCCCAGGCGCAAATTAAAAAAGACAACGACAAGTACACCAACCCATACAGTCGTGATAACTGAGGCGGAGAGACTTCCTTCCGGGAAAATATACAACGGAAAAAAATCATCCATGGCAGATGTATTTTACTATTAAAAATAGTTGCTTATCATATAAATTGTTTTAGTTTGACCGTAATGCGCGTACCTGAACCAATTTCACTGTAACCCTCAAGCTGACCTCCCCAAATCATGACATGCGGCAGAATGGATCGTAAACATCTAAATTCTTTCGAACTGGAATGTTCTGTACCAAACAAATATTTTTGAAATCGTTCATTTGGCATGCCGAATCCAGTATTGGAAATATTGTAAATCATAAAACCATCTTGATCTTCAATATGAATGGTTATGGCTGTATTTTCTGCGGCATCCTGTAGCAGAATCAACAAAACAATCATAAACAATTTTTTAGTTTCATCAGCATCGGCAAACACCAGACTGACCTGATCTGGGAATTCGCATTGAAAAGTATTACCGCGTAACGCTGCTTTTTCTTCCATTACAGTTGTAGCAGATATAATTGCTGCACTAGCATCTACCGGGTAATTCTCAATCTCACCATTCCACAAATCTTTGTTAAGGTAGGCATCAGATTTCTGCAGCATTTTGATTGAACCATCTATTTTCTCCCGAATCAACTGTAAAAACTGTATTTGTTCTCCCCGGTTAAAATCTTCTTTATCCAACTTTTCAGAAAGCTCCTTTATCGCGTACATATCACTGTATAGCTGATGACTAACAAATGTCGCAAGGTTTTCCTTGACCGAATTGATATGTTTCACAGTTGTAACATTGATCAGTTCACACAAAATACCGCTCAAGTTAAAAGGTGTATACATATCTGTCGACATTTGTACGGCAGCATTTTTTAGTAGCGGAGAAATGTGTAATATATACTTACTTTCATCTTCTTCCAGCCCATTAACCATCAATGTCGAATGACTTCTTTCAATTACAACATTTTCAATCAAGGTACGAACATTACTTAATTCCATTCCGGTCAGTCGCGTGATCAAATCCACTGCTGTCATCTCATAAGGCAAAATTCGATGATCTTCCAGCAATTTCACCATCGTTTCATTCACCAGAATAACCCTGCCGAACAAATCGTAAAGAATAGCCGATGTACTGAGGCCATTCAGGAAATCTTCCAAGCCATTCAAACGCATTTCAACCAATGAAATGGATTTATTTAATTCCTGATGTACCTGCGTACCTGCATCCAGTTGAAGAAAGCGCTGAACATGACTTAAGGAATTGGTTTGTTTGCTCAGCCACTGTTGTCGGTAATGCAATAATTCGGCTATCTGATGAGCGAAATCATGAACAATAGCTTCAAAATTAGGTCTTTCCTTAACTCTATCGGGGGCAATACCGAATGCCCAGAATCCAAGCACATTACCAGTATGAACCAAAGGAACGAGATATTGTGTTTCATCGGAATCGGTACTACTTAAATATTCTGAAACAACAATCGGCCCGTTTTTGAGAATTGCAGTACTGTATGGCGTGCGTTCATAGTCTCTACGCATTTCATGAATGTCTTCAAAGACACAGTTCAACGCCTTAACTTCTCTGACGCGGTGATCCGATGGAATACGTTCAAGCAAAATAACGCGATTGAGATCTAACGACTGATTAATCATCGACAACACCTGAGACCAGGGGTCTGACGATTCATAAAAACTCGGCAGAAATACACGTTCACGAATTTTTGTGGATGTTTCCAGCAATAAATCCCGTAACGCAACATTGTCTCGTGTCATTTTTCTTTGCACAAAAACAACTAGGGCTGCAAATTGCGCAAAACCAAATTCGGCAACCGGCTGCCAAATCTGCAAATGAATCAATAAGAACCATGAGAGGGCGGAAAAGATGCCGAGCAAAATTAATGTCAGCCAAATCGATAGACTCACATCCAACCGCTGATAGGCCATTAAACTCAGGGTGACAATGAGAAGGATCAGGACTGCAGAAATATACCATTCCGCTTCAATCGTCACACGATCAGACAATAATGTTTCAAGCGCATAGCCATGAAACACGAGCGGAGAAAATAATTCATCATGATTGAGTAAAGGCGGCACTATAATGGCATCATCCTGCTCTACTATACCAATGACAATACTGCGCCCATTAACCAATTCGGGAACAAGATCACCATCGAGAACTTTTTCCAGCCCAATTAAAGGTAGCGTGCCGGCGCCCCCAACAAAATCAACCAGGAAGGATTCGTCTGCTATCTCTGGAAATTTTCCGTTATAGTGCCGTGCCGCTTCCATTTCGAAAGGATAAATAATTTCATCCTGATATCGTAATTCTGTCAATTGCTTCCGGCTAACACCGTAGACCGGCGGGCTGATATACGAAATCACCTTTTTTATCTTTGTTTCAGCCGCAATATCGGGAATAGGAACCAGCTTTGGAATAAATGTCTCCTTCGAAATACTGATCATTTTCTGGGCGAACAGAAGCTTTTCCATCCGCACCGATTCCTGATAAAAATTGACGGTTGCATTTTCCGGTAAAAACATGAAATTGATTTGCTGCGCACCCAGAGAATCAAGCGATTGTATTAAAGGTATCCACACATCATCACCGGCTGAACGATACTTCTCGTCCACTTCAATCAATAAGACTTTGGGCCTTTCTTTGCCAACTGCCGGGGTATAGCTGGTAAAAACATCATACAGTAATAAATTCGGCAGGCTGAATACACCCAGCACACTCAATAAAAGTGTCGCCAGAAATATACCGACACCTGCATTTAAACCATAATATTTTTGCTTGAACATTTTTCTAATTTTTTACAATAACTGATCGCGAATAGCTATAAAATCAGTGATCAAAGCAGACTCATCCGAAAAAAAATAGAAATACATGAAAGAAACAGTACCCTATTTTCTCATTTGATTACGTTTTGCCGATGATCATCATTTTAATGGCAGGTAAAAGCATCAATTGTTTGAACAATTCTTGATTTACAGGGCTTTTCTACTAAATCGACGTATTCAACCCAGATTTCCCATTAAAAAAATTCTATTGGAAGCCATTAAAGTATACTCACCACACTTCAAATTTCGGCACTCAAGTGCAATCGATAATCTGAAAATTATCGGTCAACAAGGAACGTAACGATTCTTTATAGCGCTCTGGGGAGGCAAAAAAATCATCACAAGCTTGCTTGAACAGAGCAAAGGTTTCATAGTACTTGCCATATAGGATTTCCTTCTTGAAGAACCGCCAAAAACGTTCAATCAGGTTTAGATTGGGTGCATATGGTGGCAAGAAGATTAATTCGATTTTTGAATCTGACAAGTATTCAGTAACGATCTGTGAGCGGTAATAACGAGCATTATCGCAGATGACGTAAATGCTGGCAGCAGCAGGATGCTGTTGCTCGATCTGTTGTAACAACTCTACTGTGGATTGCGCATTGATAGCGTCATCATAACGGACGATCGGATAGAGTCCGGCGCAATCGATGGCTCCGTTGATATTGATACGCTGCCGCCCCGTGTTGCTGCGAATTCCATGTTCCTGGCCACGCTTGATCCAGCCATATCCCGCGACCGGGTTATGGTGCGGATGTGTGGCATCCATGAAATAAATTGGATCATCAGGTGCTTTTTCTGCTTTCAGGTTTTGATAGCGTTCAACAAAATCCCTTTGCTGATCAGCGTTGGCTTTGCCAGGAATCAACTTGGGCTTTTTGTATACGTATCCCAATCGATGTAACAGTTGTGTCATGCCGCTTTCGCTGTATGCAACCTGCCACGTCTGTTCGACGTAATATGCGACTTCCTTCGCGGTAAGATAGAGATTCTCACTCAGATGCTGATCTAGAAACTGCAGTTGTGCTTTTGTTAGCGCAGCTTCGCTGCCACCAGCATCATTTTGCTGCAATGCAGCTAAACCGCCTTTGCGATAACGCTTAAAGTGATTGCGGACAGTTTCACGGTCAATCAACAACGCTTCCGCAATCTTCGTAACCGGCCACCCTTTGCCTAACAGGTAAACAGCTTTTACCCGGTCAGCATAACGCTTGTCGATAGCATGGCGATGTTCAAACTCTAAATCGTCGAGTTCTTGATTGGTTAGGTCGTAGCGTGAAGACATGTGGCAATTTTATTCTATTCATGGTTTTATTGCACCAACTTAAACCAAATTCTCATTCATGATTAGTATAAGTTGTTAAAAATAGTACTATTTTGCTAAATTATGATTGTTTGATTTGAGCATAATTTTCTTACGGGGGAAATTCATGGGTTTTGAGCTTCGATTTACCGACAAAGAGATCACTGCGTGGGGTGGAATGGGTTTGATGAAACGGATGCTTGACCGGATTGGTTTTAGTTCGGCCCTTGAAGCTTGCGAATTACCACAACAGAAGAGTAACCGCGGCTATTCGCCGATTCAGTTGATTGTGCAATTCATGTTATCGGTATGGTGTGGCGCAAACCGATTCGAACATTCAGAGGTTACCCGCCATGTCCGGTACTTCAGAAACTGTTTGGTTTCAAACGTATGGCGAACTTCAAAGCGATCATGAGGCTGTTCCGGAAGTTTGATCAGGCAACTACGATGCGGGTATTTGGCTGCTTGTATCACTGGTTTTTTGGCAACCTTAATCTAGCCTGGATATTGCATGAAGGAAGGAGGCAATTCCTCTTAAATCTTTTATAATTCAGTTACCTATGCTGCATAAAAGAGAGGAATTGCCAGTGACAGATTGTACCCAGAGATCGTTTGATTTTCCAGAGGTAAAAAAGCGTGTTGTTGAAGTGAATTTTGAAGGTGGAGACATCACCTCGGATGGCGGCGTAATATTGCTGCGGCAGGCTGATCGATTGATTGGGTTGAGTAAGGCCGTAGCAAGCGTTTTGGAAGACAACCGCAGACGGGCAAGTTGCAAGCATGACGGCTTGAGTCTGTTACGGCAACGGGTTTATAGTTTGGCATCGGGGTATGAAGATTTGAATGATCACCAAAAGCTGCGTCATGATTGTGCGATACAAACGGCGGTCGAGCGAATGGAAACACTGGCGAGCAGTTCCACGTTGTGCCGTTGGGAGAATCGCTCTGATAGTCTGGCTGCATGGCGTATTCACGGAGTGATGGTTGAACAATTCATCGCTTCGTTCACCGATACGCCCAAAGAATTGATTCTGGATTTTGATGCGACTGATGATGCCGTTCACGGCAAACAGGAAGGTAGTTTTTTTCATGGGTACTATGATCACTACTGTTTTCTGCCGCTGTATGTTTTTTGCCGGGATCAGTTGCTGGTCAGTTATTTGCGGCCGAGCAAGATTGACGGCGCAAAACATGCCTGGGCCATTCTTTCATTGCTGGTAAAGCAGTTAAGAAATGCGTGGCCGGAGGTTCGCATTATTTTTCGTGGCGACAGTGGCTTTTGCCGTCATAGAATGTTGACTTGGTGTGAGCGGGTTCTGTGCGAATTACTATATTTAAGCGACAACGGGCAAATTGAACAACGGGCAAATTGAATAGTCCATGGCAGGATGATTCCCAGTGATAATTTTTTATGGACAACAGTTTTCCGTTGGGAATATCATCATTTGATGCTTTTTGGTTGGGTGTTTTCTTATTCAATGACGAATGTGCCCTCGTTTCATTGAAGTAGTCTTGATATCGGTTCAGCTTTTTACTCAAATCATCAGCATTCCAAAATAGTACATGATTCAAAAACTCCTGTCGGCAAAGTCCTATACTGCGTTCGATAAAAGGGTGGGATGTGGGTGTGCCAGGAACTGTTTTGACTTCTTTGATTCCTAATATTCTCAAGTTTGCTTGCCAGCGATGGAATTCAAATAACGTATCGTTGTCCGAACTTAAATAGTTGGGTAATGTTTTTCTGGCGATTACTTTGTTAAACATGTGACAAACAGCCGCACCATCAGGGTTACCACTGTGTATAGAGAAACCGATAATTCTTCGACTATAAATATCGATCACAAGCATTACCCAATGTGACTTGAGCAATATAGATTCACAACGAAAAAAGTCTACCGACCACAAACTGTCTTTCGCATGTCCCATAAACGTCAACCAGGACGGGCTATTGTTGTCCGGAATATTTTTATAATTCTGGCGCAAAATTCGAGCCACGGCGAATCGACTGATATCTATGCCAAATTCCTTAAAAATCTGCATAGCAATGCGGCCATATCCAAATCGTGGATTTCGTCGCTTCATTTCAATCACAAGATCAATCAGATCTTGTTCAGGCCCTTTGCGACCTGGTTTCGTTTGTGTTTTATTGGAAAAGAGTTTGCTGTATTTTTGTTTAACCAACGCCTGATGAAATTTCAAAAGAGTGGCGGGCTTTAAAATAACTGCTATTTTCTGAAGCCGCTTTTTGCTGATTAAAAATGTCAGATAACCAAACAAGACACGATCAAACGAAGTTAATCGGGGTGCACGTGATCGTTGACGTGTTAAAGTGATCAGCTGCTGTTTCAGTAACAGGTTTTCTGCCATCACAGTTTTTATTCCGCCAGGCCTAATGAGCTTGGCAAGCGTTGCAAGAAAATGAATCAATAATTGCATCTTTTCGATCATGCGACTTATCTTATACACTTATTGGCAAACAACAAATTGGTATGTAATAGGCAATTTTTACTGCCAAAGCGCACTGAACGGAACAGCCCATAGATTTTTTCCAAAGGGTACCACCTCTCTCCCGCGATATAGAACAATACCGCAAATAAAATCATTACCGGTTAGTTGTTGCAGCACTTTCAGTCCTATAAAATCGGGAGCATTTACATGGTCACGACTTTTGACTTCTATCGCAGCAAGTTGACCGTTTGGTTTCTCCAACACAAAATCAACCTCTTTGTTGTCGCTTGTACGAAAGTGAAAGATGTTTAGATTATTGTTACTGGCAGATATCAGTTTTATAAGTTCAGCCGCCACAAAATTTTCCAACACATGCCCAAACAATTCAGGACGGTTTTTTTCCAAATTTTCCAGTTCGTACTGCAACAGATGGCATAGCAGCAAAGTGTCTGTCACGTAGCCTCTGGGAGATTTAACCAGCCGTTTTCCGATATTGCGGTACCAAGGGGCAACATCGAATGTTAAAAAAAGCATTTTTAGCAGCGTTTTATAATTCCTTGCAGTAATGTGATTCAATCCGGCACTGCGAGCAATATCCGCATCGTTAACCAATCCACCCGAACGGCTGGCCAGAATACGCAGCAGATTCGGTAAAACGCTGAGTTTTTCAATCTCTGCCAAAGTGCGCACGTCTCTTTGCAAAATGGTTGTGATATAGCTATCAAACCAGCTGGAGCACTCCTGAGAATGAGCGCCTGATATTTCCGGGAATGTTGCCAATCGGATTAATTCGGTTAGCTTATGTTTTCCATCGTCTCTTTGAAAATCAGCGTCAAACAGTCTATCGATGAAGCAACCTGTGCTACCAAGCACCTCCGAACATGAAAACGGATACAGCGTTAGGATTCGCATGCGTCCCACGAGTGGATCGGAGAGTTTTGGCAACGCCATGATATTGGCTGAACCTGTCAGCAGGAATTTGCCTGTTGCTTTCCCATCCTGTTTCTGACGTAATTCATCAACAACGATTTTCAGCGCCCGGAAAATATCCGGTACAAGTTGTACTTCATCAATGATGAGTGTGTCTTTTCGCTCCTTCAGGAAATGCTCTGGAGCATTGACAGCGGCAGCCATTTGCGTGACGCTATCGAATGTAACATATTCTGCCGGGAAATTATCATTGGCGATTTTTTGTACAAGCGTGCTTTTTCCGGCTTGACGAGGGCCGTTTAAAAAAACAACTGGACTCAATGTTAGCGCTTCAAGCAGATTGTTTTTAATCTGCCGGTTGATATAGGGCATATCTTTCTCAAACGAAAGTAAAAATCACTTTCATATATTATATAAGTAACTTATATAATTGCAAACACCTTTTGGAAAAGAAGTCACAGCAATTTTCTGAAACCGTTTTTTGCTGATAAAAAATGTCAGATAACGGGACAAGACACGATCAAACGAAGTTAATCGAGGTGCACGTGCTCGTTGACGTGTCAATGTGATCAGTTGCTGTTTCAGTAACAGGTTTTCTGCCATCACAGTTTTGATTCCGCCAGGCCTGATGAGCCTGGCAAGCGTTACAAAAAATGAATTATTAATTGCATCTTTTCGATCATGTGACGTATCTTGCACGTTTGTAAGTAAACAGCAAGTTAGCTAGCTAATATTTCAATTCGCATGTGAATTATTGATTCGGCCAATTAAAGTTTTAACTGAGTGATAAATTAAAAGCAATAAATTCAATGCTCTATAATTTTAAATATTGTGTTAACTTCAAACTTCTTGTGGCCGGATCAATAGTATCCTGAACAGTACAAGAGTGGCACCAGGCAAAAGTTAAACCGTAATGTCTGTACTTACTGTATTTGCACGTTTTACTTTTGGCAATCCTGCCTTTCGTGCATTCCATAGATCATAAGCTGCTTGCTGTGCCATCAATAAGTCTGCACTTCCTCCATTCTCAACGCCCAACCATCCTTCGATTCGTAACGCCATTTCAGGAGAGATTGCAGCACGCTCATTTAATACCTTTGATAAGGTAGGGCGGGCGACATCTAATTGTTCGGCAGGGCAATCGGGCTTAAATTACTCCAATAATTCGTAGCAGATAATCATTATCCCAACCTGCCTTTAACCGTTTTGTTTTTACACCAACTTTTGACGTTTTTTCTTTTTTTATCAGGTTCAACGCAAGATGTCTGATAATGGCAAGATTAGCAGCGCTATGGCCTTTGCGCGTTCGATTACTGTCTTCATCAAAAGCAATATCAAGCACCCAATGTAAATTGTTTTCGATAGCCCAATGAGCGCGAACAGCATGCTCCAATTTATTCGGATTATTGGCGCTTAGACTACTGATGAAATAACGCGTTTCCTCGGTTATTTTATTTTCTGATTCTCTTGTTGCTGTGACCTCAATGATGCTCTGCAGCCCCGCCCAGGAATGTCGTTCTTTTAGCCATGCTATCTCATCTGTTACACGAACAGTACGTGTCTCAATGCGCCCATGTCCACCATCGACAGTTGCCCTGGCGGCTTCCGGAGATAGTGGCGATGTAAAATACGTAACAACATCTTCATGCAAACTTTCTTGATTGCCTTTCAGGCTCAAAACATAATCTCCGCCTTGCTCGACAATCTGCTGAGCTATCTTCTTCTGGCAACCCATCGCATCAATTGTAATCACAGCCCCTGCAATATCTAAACGAGAAAGCAGCTTGGGAATAGCCGTGATTTCATTGGACTTGTCATCTACTTGAACCTGACCTAAAACCAGGCTATTGTGCTGCGCCCATGCGCTAACCATATGGATTGCCGCCTTTTTTGAAGCTTTATCAATACTGCGCCTTAAACATTTGCCGTCAATAGCAATAATTTCTCCTTCAGTCAGATTGGCCAAGTCATTAACCCAGTTGGAAAAACATTCGCCAAATTGTTCCGCGTCTATCACCGCAAAAACTTCGCCAAAGGTATCATGAGAGGGTATCCCGTGTTGCAAACCGAGTAGTTCGGTAAACCATGCTGCTTTGGCTTTACCAAATTCCTCAATAGCCACCCAATTGTCCGCTCCACAAATAACTGAACAAAGAGTGATAAAAAATATATCCTGGAGCTGATGTTTCTTTTGCCTATCCACTCTTGGGTCTTTTATACTTGAAAAATGATGAATGATTGAAGGCGTTGCCGTTGGTTTGTCTATCATTTGAAATCAAAATGATAAACCTAATACCTCAACTAATTTCTATTTTCAAGTGTTTTTAAGCCCGATTGCCCTGAATTGTTCGGCGGCTTTTGTGACGGATAAACCTAATGCGGGCAAAATATCTTCCCGCAGTGTTGCGCCAGGGTGGGGTGGGTTATGCATCTTGCTCATGTTGGGTCCCTCTTAGTGGTAATCCTGATAATCAACTAATACTGCGTCTTCGTCTTCAAAGGTAAAAGTTATTCTCCAATTGCCATTTACTGTTATTGAATAAAATGCCTCTATACAGTTTTTAGTAATACGAAAGAATTAATGCAAAACCTGCCGAAATTGCTCAATAAGGCACAACTTAAAGCCCAATAAAGGTACTAACTGAAAATAGTTTATAGGCATATTGAATAATGACCGGCAAGTTCCCCGGTTAAGACATGCAGTTTCCAACCAGGAATATTCATGTCATTCGCATTTCTAGCACTATCAAGCCTTATCAATTGCCTTGCTAGACGTGGTGCATGATGTGGTTGTATACCTGATTTGCTACCTGTTTCAAAAAAGTCCCTAAGTCCTTTATGTTTGAAGGATTTAATCATCGACAAATTGTATCCTGTAACGTTACGGAAATCAACGATTAATTAACTGCCACATTCAACCTTCATTCTTGTGGCTTAAATTCAATTCTTGCTTGTTTCTATACAAGTGGTGAACTTAGGAAATTTGAAGGAAAAAGGGTTTATAGCTTTGTATTATTGTTCCCATGGATTGATTATGGACACCCCAGTGGCTACAAAAGGCGCGACATCTCGTGTTGCTATAGTAAACCCATGAACGCTAGCGATTGCTGCGATCTGTCCATCTGATACTGAGATTGATTGACCTTTAAGCTTGGCGCGACCGATCAAAGGTGCGTATGCTATAGCGGCTTGCTGATCGAATGGTAGGATACGCGGTGTTGACACCGGTCGAAAATTGACCAGAAAAGGCTAGTTGTACCGGTTGAAAATTGACCAGGTAATTTCCGTATCCTGCTTAAATTTTAAGCAGGAGAATTTAAGAGGTGATTACCATGGTTATGTATGCAAAGATACGGCGGATGTTTTACCGTGAACATCTGTCGATTAATGAGATTCAACGACGCACGAGTCTGTCACGGAACACGATCAAGAAGTGGTTGAAAGCGCCAAGCGACAGTGCTGTTAAATATCAAAGAGCGAAGAAGCCTGGCAAGTTGACACCGTTTGAATCCAGGTTAGTGTTGGCGCTGGAAGCGGACGCCCATCGTTCCAGGAAAGACCGTCGCACTGCCAAGATGCTGTTCCAAGAGATCAAGAAGGATGGCTATGTTGGTGGTTATACGATTGTTTGTGACTTTGTTCGCAACTGGCGCAATCAAGGTGGCCAAAGTAAATCAGCGTATGTACCATTGAAGTTTGCATTGGGTGAAGCCTTTCAGTTCGACTGGAGCGAGGAGTGGCTGGTGATTGGCGGCATCCACCGTAAAGTATTGGCTGCACACACCAAGCTATGCGCCAGCCGCGCCTTCATGCTGTCGGGCTATCCGTCACAAAGTCACGAGATGTTGTTTGATGCGCATACCCGTGCATTCAGTGCTTTTGGCGGCATACCAAAACGCGGTATTTACGACAACATGAAGACCGCCGTGGACAAGGTGTCCAAGGGTAATGGGCGTGTGGTAAATACGCGTTTCTATGCGATGACGGCGCATTACCTGTTCGACCCTGATTTCTGTAATGTAGCTTCCGGCTGGGAGAAAGGCGTTGTTGAGAAGAATGTCCAGGATATGCGCCGCCGCATCTGGAATGAAGCCAAACAGCAGCGATTCAGATCATTCGATGATCTGAACAACTGGCTTGAGACACGCTGCCGCGCGTTGTGGTCAGAAATTCAGCATCCGAATTATGTGGGCATCACACTTGCCGACGCACTGGAACAAGAACAACTGTACTTGATGCCGACGCCAGCACCGTTCGATGGCTATATCGAAGTATTGGCACGTGTATCCAGCACATGTTTGGTCACGTTGCAGCGTAACAGGTATTCCGTACCTTGTCGTCTGGCCAATCAGATGGTAGCCGTTCATCAGTATGCCGACCGTATCGAGATCGTTAATGACAACGCTGTAGCTGCTCGTCATATCCGCCTGTTGGATTGTGACCAGGTCAGCTATGACTGGCAGCACTATATTCCGGTCATCGAAAAGAAGCCGGGCGCTTTGCGCAACGGCGCACCGTTTGCAGAGCTGCCGACGCCCTTGTTGAAATTGCAGACTGCACTGCGGCGCAGAGAGCGTCAGCAGGCTGATCGAATCATGGCAAAAGTACTCAGCCTGGTGCCAACACATGGACTGGAAGCGGTGCTGGTCGCTGTTGAACTGGTGCTCGAATCCGGTGTGCCCAGTGCCGAGCATGTCTCCAATGTATTGGCACGGTTGAAACACACCGACGTACCGGCCGTCAATAGAAACAACGCTAAAGCTCAAGGAAGAACCACAGGCCGATACGGCGCGGTATGATCGCCTGAACACCAAAGAGGTGCCACATGTCTGACATACTTGCACAACTCAAGGCGCTGAAACTATACGGCATGGCCAACTCCTATGCTGAACTGAGACAACAAATTACCCCCGATGTCGCTGACAGTTTTGATTTTGCAGACACACTGCTAAACCAGTTACTCCAGGCTGAAACAACCGAGCGCAACATCCGTTCTATCCGCTATCAGACACAAGCTGCCAGATTCCCGGTGCAGCGTCATTTACAAGGGTTCGACTTCAGTCAGTCCAAAGTCGATCAACAACTGATTCAGCAACTGGCCACGACGGAATTTACCGCTGCAGCACAGAATCTGGTGCTGGTCGGCGGCACCGGTACCGGCAAAACACACCTGGCTATTGCCATCGGTACTTCAGGTATCCAGCATCACAATAAAAAGGTGCGCTTCTTCAGTGCCATTGATCTGGCCAACAGCCTGGAACAGGAAAAATCCGCTGGTAAACAAGGCAGGCTTGCTCTGCGGCTGTTGCAAGTCGATCTGGTCATCCTCGATGAACTGGGCTATCTGCCATTCTCGCAAGCCGGGGGAGCGCTACTGTTTCATCTGCTCTCCAGGCTGTATGAACGCACTAGCGTGATCATTACGACCAACCTCGCATTTGCAGAATGGAGCAACGTATTCATCGATGCCAAAATGACTACTGCGCTGCTGGATCGACTCACACACCATTGCCACATCATCGAAACCGGCAACGAGTCTTTCCGCTACAAACAAAGTACAGCCAATGCAAAGATCAGAATACAGCAGCGGGAAAAAGAAAAATATTCACCAGAAGAAAATCTGGCCGATTTGTAACAAAAAACTGAACTAAAAACATCAACAGGAGGCAAAATACCAATCCAGTCTGGTCGACTTATCCACAGATGCGTAGTATCCTGCGCTCTGTTTTACCCTGGTCAAATTTCAACCGTAATGGGTGGTCAATTTTAAACCGGTATCAACAGATACGCGGACCGAAAAGCTTTATAATTAGCTCTCTCAATGCAGTTATCAATTCCTGTTTACGTTTATCATCTGGCAATATCTCAATTCCAACCAACAGCTCGGAAAAACTCGTTGCTGTCAGATAAAGTGTTTCGGCCAACTGCCGATCAAGCCAGGCAGTTACTGCCGGATTGCTGTTCGGTTTCATTGGTTCAGAAATGACATTTGTGTCCAGGATGATCATTCGAACACGGCAGGCTCTGTCGGCGTTTTGTCACGGGTAACGTCGAGATTAATTCCTTCAAGTTGCTGCCCAAAGGCCGCAAGTTCCGAACCGATTTTGACTCGCTCTTCAGGACGCACTGCTTCTTCCAGGATTTTCCGGATCTCAGCTTCTGTGCTACGCCCATGCTGAGCTGCTCGTAGCTTGAGTGCTCGATGTACTTCTTCAGGTAAATTGCGAACTGTAACCACAGACATTTGATATCATTCCTCCCTTTTGAATTCAATGATAGCATGAAAGCAAGAGTGATATCGTTTCTTTCGTGCTATGTATAAAATACACTTTTTAGGAAGCTGTTCTGTGTAAATTATTTTGGGGCGGCAAGTTGATACTTGCTGTGTAACGTAACTGCATTTATTACTTAAATCTAGAAATCCCTACAACATTCATGCTTTAAATTTTTTTATGGCAGCATCAACTCTATCGCTTGAATGGAACCGTGCATTTTTTCCTAAGGCAATAACTTGGCGTTCTTGAATATTTTTTGTTTGCCAATCGTAAATATCCAGATAGTGATCAATAGCCTGATTAACCAACCAACTCGGAGAGCGATCCAAACTATTTGCAATAGCGTCCAATTTTTCTTGTTTTTCTGGTGTCACTGATATGCTCAAGCGTTTTGTTTCACTCGCCATTTCTAATTCCTTAATCGAAAGTAACCAAAAATTAAGGCTATGTCATCATTAATTGCTGATCGTTATTCAATTTCAAGGCAATCGATAAAATTGACCGAGGCAACAAGGATGTAGTTTGGCGCTCAATCATTCTTCTCCATCCGAGATAATTCTTCAGATATTGCGTAGCAACACCGTGAAATTTCGCATCCATTGTTTAAGACGACTGCCATAGGCATTAAGAAGTCGTCTGGGCAAAAACATGTTATTTATCATAGAATACAGATTTTAATATAAAGTTACTTATTAAGATAATGTATGACAGTGATGTTTCTGATGAAGAATGGGAATTAATCAAGCATTTTTTTGATCCGGTTGCATATTCCGGCCCAACTTGAACACCTATTCTGGCTCAACGTGAACAAGAATTCTGGTCGAATGTGAACAGCCATTCCGGTTGAAGATGAACATTTTCACTGATTTTCCGGAATTGGCGTTCAACATGCCGGAATCGTTGTTCAATATGGCCGGAATTTTTTCAACGCATTGTTTTAATTTAGTTTGCTAAGCTGTCTGCCTTTTGGGAGGCAGACGTTGGCAGCCAGGAGAATAACAATGCGCAATATTAGAGAAGTTTTACGCTTACGACTGTGTGCCAGTTTGAAGTACCGGCAAATCAGTCAAAGCACGAAAGTGAGTATGGGCAGCATCAAGAAGCTGCTGTCGCGTGCGGAGGAACTGGGCCTGTCCTGGCCTTTGCCTGATGATCTGGACGATGCCGACCTGGCTCGTCTGTTTTATCCATCGTCTGACACCACGGTATCATCACGGTATATCAAGCCTGACTGGTCAGTCGTTCATCAGGAGCTCAAACGCAAAGGCATGACTAAGCAGTTGCTGTGGGAAGAATACACGGCCGCTCACCCCAACCGCTGTTACAGTTACTCGCAATACTGCGACCGTTACCGTCGCTGGTTGAAAAAGCAAAAACGTTCCATGCGCCAGATACACAAAGCCGGTGAAAAATGCTTTGTCGATTATTGTGGACAAACCGTGCCAATCATTGATGCGGCTAGTGGTGAAATCCGCCAGGCTCAGATTTTTGTCGGTACACTTGGAGCATCCAACTATACCTACGCTGAAGCCACGTATAGCCAGACCTTACCTGAATGGTTGGCCAGTCAGAGCCGTATGCTGGAATTCTTTGGCGGCTGCCCTGAAATCATTGTGCCCGACAATTTGAAATCCGGTGTCAGCAAATGCTGCCGCTATGATCCTGACTTGAATCCTAGCTACCAGCAATGGGCTGCCCATTACCAGGTCGCAGTCATTCCGGCACGGCCTTACAAACCCAAAGACAAGGCAAAGGTTGAAGTGGGTGTGCAGATTGTTGAACGCTGGATACTGGCAAAGCTGCGCAGACAAACTTTCTTTAGCCTAGCCGAACTCAATCGCTGCATTGCCAGTCTGCTCGATGATTTAAACCATAGGCCTTTCAAACAATTGCCCGGCAACCGCCAACAGGCTTTTGAACAACTCGACAAACCGGCCTTGCAACCATTGCCAACTAAGTCCTATACCTATGTTGATATCAAAACCGTCAAGGTCAATATCGATTACCATATTCAGTACCGGCAACACCAATACTCGGTGCCACACCAGTATGTGGGCGAATGTCTACAGCTGCACGCCAGTGAAACGCTGGTCTGCCTGTTCTTTAATGGGCGATCAATTGCGTCACATCCTGGGGCGCATCGTCCAGGCACCACAACGTTACCGGCACATATGCCAGTCCGGCATCAGAAACACCAGCAATGGACACCGGGACGGTTAAAAAACTGGGCCAAAGATATCGGCAACGAAGTACTGGCCTGGGTAGATTACCAGCTCAGCAGCAAAGCGCACCCTGAGCAGGCTTATCGTGTCTGTCTGGGTTTGCTCAATCTCAGCCGGGAATATCCACCGGATCGTCTGGATAAAGCTTGCAAAATCGCCAATGCCCAGCAGCTTTACCGGCTCAAGCAGATTAAATCCATCCTGCAAAGCAACCGCGACCAATTACCACAACAACTGGATATCGATATTCAATTGCCACAGGTCCATGAAAATATCCGCGGCCCCAGGGACTACCATTAACAGGACGGCATCATGACTCATACACAGGCTTTACAACAACTGCGCCAGTTAAAACTCTCTGGCATGGCCATTGCTCTGGTGCGTCAATTGGAACAAACCGGCACCTATGACAATCTGCCATTTACCGAACGCCTGCAACTGCTGCTTGACGAAGAAAACCTCACGCGCACAAACCGCAAGCAAGACCGCTTGGTTCGCCAGGCTCACTTTAAACTCAAAGCCAACGTGCAAGATATCGACTACCAGCATCCGCGTAATATTACCCAGTCACAGATCGCTCAACTAGCCCAGGCTGACTGGATTGAAAAGGGACAAAACCTATTGATCACCGGCCCTTGTGGCAGCGGCAAAACCTATCTGGCCTGCGCCATCGGACACAATGCTTGTCTGCACGAAATTACCGTTCGATATTACCGCCTGTCGCGCTTAATGCTGATGCTGACACAAGCCAAGGCCGATGGCTCTTATCACAAACAACTGAAACTATTGGCGAAGCTACAATTGCTGATCATAGATGACTGGGGACTCGAACCCTTAAAGCCCGCACATCGCAATGATCTGTTGGAAATTATGGATGACCGCCACGGCGCCACATCCACAATGCTCATCAGTCAGTTGCCTACCGATCAATGGTATAGCGGTATCGGTGACAACACACTTGCCGATGCCATTCTTGATAGATTAATGCATAACGCACACCGACTACAACTGAAAGGAGAATCTATGCGAAAACGAAATATACTCACCACACTTCAAATTTCGGCACTCAAGTGCAATCGATAATCTGAAAATTATCGGTCAACAAGGAACGTAACGATTCTTTATAGCACTCTGGGGAGGCAAAAAAATCATCACAAGCTTGCTTGAACTGAGTAAAGGTTTCATAGTACTTGCCATATAGGATTTCCTTCTTGAAGAACCGCCAAAAACGTTCAATCAGGTTTAGATTAGGTGCATATGGCGGCAAGAAGATTAATTCGATCTTTGAACCTAACAAGTAATCGGTGACGATCTGTGAACGGTAATAACGGGCATTATCGCAGATGACGTAAATACGGGTAGCAGCAGGATGTTGTTGCTCGATCTGTTGTAACAACTCTACCGTTGATTGCGCATTGATAGTGTCATCATAACGGATGATCGGATAGAGTCCGGCGCAATCGATGGCTCCGTTGATATTGATACGCTGCCGCCCCGTGTTGCTGCGAATTCCATGTTCCTGGCCACGCTTGATCCAGCCATATCCCGCGATCGGGTTATGGTGCGGATGTGTGGCATCCATGAAATAAATTGGATCATCAGGTGCTTTTTCTGCTTTCAGGTTTTGATAGCGTTCAACAAAATCCCTTTGCTGATCAGCGTTGGCTTTGCCCGGAATCAACTTGGGCTTTTTGTATACGTAGAGTTCACTCAGAAATTCATCAAAGCTGCCTGTCTTGGCAAACAATAATTTCGTCTTGAAAAGAATTGATGACAGCATGCAGGTTCAATATTCCTGAGGATGGAGAAATTTGTCACCCGGCACATCATTGTAAGAGTAAATTTCTTGAGTCGAAGAAAAACCTGCATCAGTACCAGCAGGTTCATGACCAGAAAGATGGCATTTATCCAGGCAATCGACGTATCGGCACGTCTGGCGCGGATATTGTTGAGGCGGTAGCCGTATTTACCTTGCCCGAACTTGCCTTCAATCGGAATTCGCTCCCGATATTCCTGCCGCCGCTGCGCTTTGAGTCGTTTCAGCTCATCCTGGTTTTCAGTGGTTGCTTTGGGTGGGCGTCCCAGTGGTTTGCCTGAGAAACGGATATTGCGTTTCTCCAGATAGCTGCGATTATCGCGCGATCCATAGAGCCTGTCGGCGATAACGGCTTCAGGATAATAGCCGTAGCGTTTTTTGTAGGCTTCCACCTGACTCTGAAGATCATGCCCTTCATGACAGGCATCCCAATGGAGTTTGTCGACATGCGCCAGTTTGTCGCCGGTCAGGCTGACGCTGATTTTTGCACCAAATTCCACCGCCTTGCCAAGCTTTCCTCTGACAATGGGCCGCAGATGGGGCTGACTGATGCTGACTATGCGATCGTCGCAGCGTCTGACGTTGGCTTTATACATCTCGTATTGCTGATTATAGAGGTGGGGCAGTACCCAGTAACGACGTATCAGCCAGTTGGGTAACGGCAAGGGTTGACCGTAGGGACAGGCCGTCAGCATGACTTCGATGTGCTTTAAGTTTCTACGCAGGTACTGTAGTTGTTGCCGGATTGCCGCGCGTCGTTTCCTGTTGGTAGGTCGCTTTTGTTTGGCAATGTTCAAAAAAGCTTTCCTGGCGTTCTGCCGGTAGGTGCGAGGCTTCTTCGTTCGTGGTTGAGGACTGTGGGTATACAGTATATCGATGATGCGCTCACTCAGTTCCCGGGCTTCGTTGAGTAAGCCAAGGTCTGTCGGATAACGTATTGCCTGTTCTGCAACAGTCGCATCCAGAATCAATTTGCCGTGATTCTGTGGTACATCTACTTTGGCCTTGTCGGGTTCGGCATCGGTGCTTGATCGTGTACCGTTGCTGCCGTCATCATCACTATCTTTAATAACCCGCTTCGCCTTCTTGCGTTCAACCGATTCAATGACCGCTTCATGAAATTCATCAAACACCCCTTGCCCCATGCGCTTGCGTACTTCAACCAATAGTGAAGGTGCAAAGGGCGCTTTCGATTGAAATCCTTTCAATCCAATGAAATATTGCAAGTAAGGATTTTCACGGATCTGCTCAACCGTCTCTTCATCGGATACCGATAATTTATGCTTGATAATGATTGCGCCTATGACAATACGTGCATCCTTACAGGGGCGGCCTGACGTTGCGGATAGTGTTTTGTGGTAGCTCTGCGCTAAATTATCCCATGGTATGCAATCACTGAGCCTTACCCAGCGATTATTGGGATCAAGTATCATTCCCGGCGGTGTGTCAAATCCTGGGAGGGTGGGCTGATTATGGCCTGAATAACGAATCATAGTGCACGGTTTTTGGTGGCATTTCATCAAATTACGTGCACTATTTTACCAAATTACACCGCATTATTCAATATAATCATGTGGTTATTGTTTCTGAGTAAGCTCTACGTATCCCAATCGATGTAACAGTTGTGTCATGCCGCTTTCGCTGTATGCAACCTGCCACGTTTGTTCGACGTAATATGCGACTTCCTTCGCGGTAAGATAGAGATTCTTACTCAGATGCTGATCTAGAAACTGCAGCTGTGCTTTTGTTAGCGCAGCTTCGCTGCCACCAGCATCATTTTGCTGCAATGCAGCTAAACCGCCTTTGCGATAACGCTTAAAGTGATTGCGGACAGTTTCACGGTCAATCAACAGCGCTTCCGCAATCTTCGTAACCGGCCACCCTTTGCCTAACAGGTAAACAGCTTTTACCCGGTCAGCATAACGTTTGTCGATAGCATGGCGATGTTCAAACTCTAAATCATCGAGTTCTTGATTGGTCAAATTGTAGTGTGAGGACATCAAGCAATTTTATTCTATTCATGACCTTATTGCACTATGTTAAACCAAATTTTCATTCACGATTAGTATAGTTTATTGACTCAAGATGAACAAATAAAGTAAAAATACAAATCGTCATGCGTTGGAAAAATCTGTGTTCACATTGGCCCGGAATGAGTGTTCAACTTCGCCGGAATATGCACCGGTAGATAATCGAGGCGGCGCAGGTAAAAAACATGCCAAGCGAACTATTGTCAACGCCATTTTCTATCTGAATAAGACTGGAGTCCAGTGGCGACTGTTGCCCAAGGATTTTCCACCGTGGAAAACGGTTTACGATCACTATAGCCAATGGAATCACCGCGGTGTTTGGGAAAAGGTAATGGATCAATTGAATCAGCTGCATCGAAAAAAAATGGCAAAAAAGCAACGCCGAGCTACGGTTTGATTGACTCGCAAAGCGTGAAAACATCCGGTGCCAGTGAGGAGCGCGGGTTTGATGGCGGTAAGAAAACCAAAGGACGCAAACGCCATATTGTAGCGGATACTATGGGAAATCTTGTTCAGGTAATTGTACATGCTGCTAACATACATGATACCAAAGCCGGTTGCGATGTATTAAAGCGTGCCGTTGAGAAATATCCGACGTTTGAAGCATTTTCAGGTGACGCTGGGTATCGAGGCACGGCTGTTGAATTTGTAGAGAATACGTTACAACTCAAATTGCATATTTCCAAAAAAATTAAAGATGCCTTTGCTGTTTTGCCAGTGCGATGGATTGTCGAGCGAACCTTTGCTTGGCTTGGGAATTTCAGGCGTTTGTCCAAAGATTATGAAATCCTCACCACTTCCGCTGAGAATATGGTTCGTATCGCCATGATTCAAATTACAATTGCTAAATGCGTTTAATTTTTAACCAGACAGGTTCTAACATTTTGTATGTGATAAACCTTTCCGATGACACTAATTCCTGCGCTCAAATTGACTGGCCGATGTATGACATCTATTTTCCGTGCTACAGCAGCTAACGCTTTTTCACCATCTGAACACAGTATTGCATCTTCAGCTATCAATGGTTTTAACGTAGCACCAAGGTTTTTTTGTGTCAATTTTCTCTAATACAGGTGATATCTTCACAATTGAAGCAGGATTTGAGGAGGTGCATATTTTCTGGTGTCGGTAAAAGTAAAAGCGCTGCAAATTTTTTGCAGCGCTTTTTACAAATAGCTGTTTTTAAGATAGCTAAAATATCAATGCTTCTACGCTCAATTGAAGTATTTGTTCAAACTTTGACCGGGGCCGACAATTCCGATGATATTCACATCGCAGTTGCTTGCAACTGTGTAAAAAACGGTATGTTTTTCATACAGGAAGCTGTGATAACCTTCCTTGATCTCATCGCGGTTTGAGCCGATCTTCGGATTATCGGCAAGCCATTGGAAGCGTTGTTCCAGCCCGAGAAGATATTTATCTCGTTGCTTTACACCCCATTTTTTCCGGGTATAGCGTCCGATTTTCTTAATATCTTCTCTGGCTCTCGGTGCAACAATAAAACGCGACATCAATCCTCGCGATCAAGTTCCTGAATGATTTCTTCCATGGAAAAATTTTCAATGCCTTCGCCATTGGCTATCTGCTGCTCGCCTTCGGCCAGATGCACCCGCAAAGCTTGTAATTTGTTTTCCTGTTCTTCCATATGTCTCAAAGCATCGCGGACAACTTCGCTGGCTGAACCATAACGACCACTGGCGATTTTATTTTTTATGAAAGTCTCCCAATGCTCTCCAAGCGTTAAACTTGTATTTGCCATTGCAAACCCCTGATATTCATTCGTAATATATATGAATATAGCATGATTTCGGTTATCTTCGCTATAAAATAATAGGATTGCCCTGTGCGAATTACTCTTTTTACGTGACGACTGGCAAATTAAACAGATCACGACACCTGGTTATGTTTTTTCCTTTCCAACCCAGTACTCTGGTTTTCTATGCTGGTGCGCAACGGCAATAATAATGATGTGATCTTTTTCAATAGAGTAAAGTAGTTTATACGGAAACTTGTGAAGAAGACATTTCCGGATATCGCCTCGTTCTACGGACCATGCTTCTGGATATTCTGAAATCCTTTTTGCGGCCAATTTAATCTCTTCTCGAAACTGTTTTCCAAGTCCTTGAAATTCAATTTCGTAGTATTGGCTTGCATCATCAAGTTCTTGTTTTGCAAGTTCTGAAAATAAAACTCGCATTATTCTTTCTTGAATACTTCCTCGATAGGTATACCTTCAAGGGTGCCTGCTCGATAGGCTTTGAGTCGCTTTTCTGCCTCGTCTGCCCATATTGCGTCAAGTGAGCTATCAGGTTCATCTAAGCTCTTTATGATCCCTTCGACCACAAGAAACCTCTCGGTTGGTTTAAGCTTTAATGCTTGTTCCAGTATATCTTTGCTACTCACCAGGTTCACCTCTCATTTATTAGAAACATATCGCTGGCCACGCTAGCGGTCAGTATTATTATAAGGATATTTTGTTTTTATGCCTCTAAACTATTCTCAGTTTAATTTGAGTGTGACTCAAACAAGCATTTAGAAGACGGGAAGGTAATTCAGCTTCCCATGCTCGTCGATTAAAACGGTAGCAAAACTCATTGAGATATTCTTGCAAATAGCCTGATGACACGCCATGATATGTTCCCAATAAGAATGCCTTGAGATTACCAATCGCGATATGTACCCATGGTAGCCATTCGCCAGCTTTGTTTGGCGGAGTCACACGAGGAGTATGATTCTGTGTTTTTCCAATCTCAACCAAGGCGGGCAATGCATCACTTCGCACACACTGATCAGGTGACAGGTGCTGCTTCACAAACTGTGACACCGTTTCCCGGTTAACACCAGAAACTTGCTGCATGGCAATAAAACCAGCACGCTTTTCCCGGTTCTCAATGGCTACCAGCACCGATGTTTTTCCCTCGGCGCCTCGACCGCGCTTTCCCCCAGTATGACGCCCTCCAATCAATGCATCGTCTATTTCAATCAATTCATGTAATCGATATATGCTATCTCGGTGTCCCATGGCAATACGAATCTTTCGCAGCATTCTGCTGGCAGTGATCCAGGACACATTTATTTGTTTGGATAACCGTAAAGCAGAAACCCCGCCTTTATCCGATGCAACCAGGTAAATCGCCCAGAACCACTTGGTTAATGGCAGATTGGTTGAGTGAAACAAAGTGCCTGCCGTTAACGAGGTTTGTTTGTGGCATTGACTGCATTCCCAATAGCCACGCGTCTTATTGATTCGGCCAATTAAAGTTTTAACTGCATGATAGATTAAAAGCAATAAATTCAATGCGCTATCATTTTAAATATTGTGTTAACTTCAAACTTCTTGTGGCCGGATCAATAATAACGTAACCTTCATCGTGTCCACAGTACGGGCAACGAAAGCCTTCCGGCCAGCGTTGTTCTATCAATGCCTCTACACAGCCTTCTTCTGTCCCGTATTGTTTTTGCCAATCCATCAAAGTCATTTCTTTGCCTTTCATCAACAATCCTCTTATATCCTATTGATCTTGTTAAATAAGATGAAAAAAACTGAGAATAGTTCATAGGCATGTTTGTTTTTGTAATTGTATTTTCAAAATACAAACAATTTCAACCCAATAAACATTTAAGGTACTGACTTGTTTAACACTGTAGACACCTTTATTCATAGTGAGTCCATAGTCGTAGCACTTTCACGATTTTTTCTTTTTCCAACACTTGGTAAACAACCCTATGTTGAATATTGATTCTTCTTGAATATGCTCCATCAAGGTCACCTACTAATTTTTCATAAGGTGGGGGATTTTGATAGGGGTTTTCTTGAATAAGAACTAATATGTCCTGAGCTTTCTTTTTTAAACCTGCTGAAGTTAGTTTCTTGGCATCTTTCTTAGCTTGTTTGGTATAGTAAATTTCCCACATTACCAATCAAGCTTCTTCTCACAATCATCAAGGCTTTCGTTCATACCTTCACGAATTGACTCTCTCATGCCAGGAATAGAAAGCAAAAATAATGTTTCATTAATCGAGTTCCAGTCTTCCTCTGAGAGGAGAACGGCATTTTTTCGTTTGCCAGTAATAATAATCGGTTGATGAGTTTCAGCAATTTCATCAATTAAATTGTATAGTTTTGAGCGTGCTTCAGTGGCGTTAAGTATGGTCATGTCTAACCTCCATATACAATAGCGTACGTTAACACGTACTTAATGTCAAGAAAAGCTGGGTTTTATTCTGTGTCTCAGATGAAGCGTGAAATTAATTGTGCCAAATTTGTGCCAAACTGAGATGGAAATACAGTCATTTGAGGCTGTTTGACACTGTTTTTATGCTTGGCAAGCGTTGTAAGTCATTGATTATATTAAATGTGAATTTGCTCTTTGCTTCTCATAATCCCTTGGTCGCTGGTTCGAGTCCAGCCAGACCCACCATAAAATCAATGGCTTGCAATTATACTGCAAGCCATTTTTATTACCGGGGTTACGCCGGGGTTACATTGCGACAATCTAATGACCATTACTGGGACACTCTTTTACTTTCTTTCCAGGCGATCAAATCAGATATTTTGTACCTGACTTTGCTGCCTATTTTGTAGAAAGGAATGATTTCTTTCTTTGTGCAGCGCCATGAGGCGAGTGTATTCACTTTTACTCCGATAATTTGCGCTGCCACCACTGGATCAACCTCTTCCGTGTTTTCGCCGGATTTAATTATTTTGCCTAGGGTTAAGTTTGTTTCGCTCATCTCTTTAACTCCTATATTTCTCGAATACACGCAAATTTTTATCTTCTCAATTACCAGCCAATTGCTAGTTGCGCTGTTAACTCAAAATTACAAAAACCAATATCGCTGAAACCAATACCAAAACGGCAGCCAGTAAATTCATGATAGCTGCCTGCCTAGAAATTCGGGCCAGCTCACGAATTTCATGATTGATCGCGATTCTGATTTTTTCGCTGATCAACTGCATGTTTTGGTCTACTAACGATTCGTTGCTTTTGCTGATATTGTTTTGTTGTGCGCTGATCAGTGCATTGGCTTTTTTACTGGCGACCGTCTGCCATTGATTGAAACTTTCCTGCAGAATCGCTTCGTATTTGTTCAGCAATTCAACATGCGCTTTTTCATTCTGTTCCAGCAAGACTTCATTCAGCGTATGCATCATCAATACCGGATCATCCTTGGTCAGAACAATGCCGTGTTCTGACGCAATTCGTTTGATCAATGCATCCAGTTTGTCGTTGTTCATGATAAAACCGCAGTCACGTTTTCAAGATTAGTAAACAATTGCCTGCGTATAATGGTTAACCGTTGGCGAACCATTACCGGCAAAGCGCTGCTTTTCAGCGCTTCATCAAACGTGAATTTCGATTGCAGGATTTCACTCAAGTCCTTGCCGAAAGTTTCCGGTTTGTAGTGCGGAATTCTAATGATGGCCGATACGCGTGCTTTGTTGTCGACATACGCTTTCATTTCTTCAAACTGCTTGCCGTTCATGGTGATCTCGCCCCAGTAGGGATTGAGCCAGACTACGAACAATGCTTCTTTTGGAAACTGTTTCACGAGATGCACAAAACCATTGAGCGTATCGAGCAATGCCTGGCTTCCGGTGATCACCGTATGAACAACCAGTTCATGCCCCATATCCAGCAGCAATGTCGGAATCTGGTTGCTGATCAGGTAATGCGACATCGGCACAAAAGTGCTTGCGCCGTTATCGATAATGACATCGGTTTCAGTATTGGCGATGAGTTCGATCAAGTCGTCAAATTTTCTTGGATCGATTTCATCGTTGTTCATGACATTAATCTGCTTAACATTGAGTTTCTTGAAACCGTAAAACGTGGCATTGACAGGATCGGTATCGATGCACAAAGGATTTTTACCTTTGGCGATTCTATGCTGCGCCAGTGTTGATGAGATAAACGATTTACCAACGCCGCCTTTTCCTTGCAGTATCATATGTATCTTGGCCATCAGATAAGCTCCTCTTTTTCAGTTGCAGAATTAAAACGAAAACCATCCTGATCAGCGACTGCTGATTTTCCTGGTGTAGTGAGAATCTTTTGATTTCTGTTGTCAGTGATATGGCGATTAACCAACGTTCTGAACCACTGGTACGAACATTTAACCTTTCCCTCGTCATATAACGTGTCCCATACCTGGTGCACCGTCCAACCATCCTGTAATGCCTGTTCGATATCCGGCTTCAATGCGATAAACACCGGCAAAAACTGTTTGCCGGTGTTTTTGTGCTTGTCTGTAAAAAGCGCGATACGTTCCGATAAGGTTTTGGTCATCACAATGTTCTCCGTATCAAATTATTCTTTGGCGAAATGATTTTTTTGTTTTTTTTAAAAATTTTTCTACCCATCTCCAAGGTTCTTTTACTTGCGCTAGCGTTGCTTTCAGTTTCATTTTGTTTCAATCCGTTTCTTTTGCTTTTGTTTGCTTTCTTTTTGTTTCAAAAGCACTTTCTTTTACTTGAAAGAAGTTTTTTGCAAGTATTTTTATAGTGGTTGAAATTATAATATAACGAAAATAAACTGTTTGCAAACTTATAATATAGTGGTAATATATTTTAAAAAACTAACACAACAGGGCAAGATATGTGGAGATGGCCATCTCCACGCAAACTTTATTCGCAAATATTTTGCTCAACGTTGATCTTGCTCTACGAGGTAAGCGGAAATGACAGTTTTGGAGCGCCAAAGAAGTGATGAAAAACGGAAGATTGTTAATCGAAACAAAGGAACAAAGCATGCAAAGCACACCAAACGTGACAAGCGCCTCAGAGTTCCTGTATTGCCGGAGGAAGAAATGATGATTAAAGCAAAAGCCAGTGAAGCCGGATTAACGATTGCAGAGTATCTGCGCAATCTGGGTCTGGGTTATAGCGTGCCGAGCATCATCGATAACCGGCAAGTGGATGCGTTGCTTAAAATCAATGCCGACCTGGGGCGACTTGGTGGGTTGATTAAATTATGGCTTACCAATGATAAGCGCACAAAATACATCGGCAAATCACAATTACATATGACGCTGGACACAATCCGGGAAACACAAAGTGTGATGCTCAATGAAATCATAAAGCTCAGGAAATGACATTCGGAATAATCAAACTTACTTAAGCCGCTTAAACACCATGATCGCTAAAATCATACCCATCAAATCGATACGCAAAAGCAATTTTTCTGCTTTGGTGAAGTACCTGACCGATCCGCAAGGCAAAAGCGAACGCATCGGTAAGCTTGCGGTTACCAACTGTTACACCGAGGAACTGATACCGGCGCTGTTGGAAATCCAGAATACCCAGGAAATGAACAAGCGCGCCAAATCCGATAAAACCTGTCATCTGGTGTTGAGTTTCCCTGAAGGCGAGCGGTTATCCAATGCCCAACTGAATGAGATAGAACAACGGTTCTGTAAAGCACTGGGGCTCAGTGATCATCAGCGCATCAGTGTCGTGCATGACGACACTGATAACCTTCATATCCATATCGCGATCAACAAGATTCATCCGCGCAAACTAACGATCCATAATCCGTACTACGATTACAAAAAAGTTGCGACACTGTGTGAGCAGATCGAACAGGAATACGGACTGACTCAGGTCAATCACGAAACCCGGATTGATAAAACAGAGCGAATCATCCAGGACATCGAATCCAAAGCCGGTGTCGAGAGTTTATTGGGCTGGATTCGGCGTGAATGCCTTGATGACATCAAGCGCGCTGACAACTGGCAGGATTTGCATCAGATTCTGCAAAACCATGGCTTGGAAATTAAAGAACGTGGCAACGGACTGGTGTTTGCCTCCAGTAGCGGTGTGGCCGTTAAAGCCAGTTCCGTTGACCGGTCTTTATCAAAACCGAATCTGATCAAACGGCTGGGTGCTTTTGAACCGGCAGCAGATTCATTTCAAACAGAACACCCACAGGACAAAGCTCAAATCGCTAAAACACCAAAATCAAAAGCCAAACACTATCAACCGAGGCCGCTGCAAAACAATGTCGATACCTCCAGATTGTACGAGCGGTATCAGCAGCAACAAGCCAATGCAGCTTCTTGGCGAAAAGAACAATGGCTCAAATTACGGGAGCAGCGCGACCTGTTGATTGAGCGCGCAAAACAGGAAGCAAGATCCAAGCGCAACATTATCAAACATGTACAGGCCGGGCCGCTTGGCAAGAAAGCCTTGTATGCAACCGTAAGCCTCCAATTCAAAACAATACTGGATGAAGTTAAGCGCGAGTACCGCAAAGCTTATGCGCAATTAAAAGCCAATACTCGGAGAATGGCATGGCTTGACTGGCTGGCAACTGAAGCTCAAAAAGGTAACGCAGAAGCTTTGGCAGCATTACGTGCCAGAAGCAAAAGAGACAGCAGAAGTGGAACAGTTAAGGGTGATCATATTGCGGGTATTGAATATGATAACAATCAGTCCAGAATCTATAATGTCGAGTCTGTGACCAAAGACGGCACGGTGTTTTATAAAGCTGGCACTACTTCTGTTCGTGATGACGGCAATCGACTGTTTGTTTCTCCGAATACTTTAAACGAATCGCTTGGAGATGTGTTGCAGGTCGCCATCAGCAAATACGGCAATCATCTGTCGGTTAACGGTTCGGATGATTTTAGAAAGTCTGTCGTGCAGGCTGCTGTACAGAGTCGCATCCGCGTCACCTTCGATGATCCCGAACTCGAACGGCACCGCAGTCAATTATCGAGACAAGTTGTATTTCAGAAACGATCCAAAACTTCAACATACCGAAGGAGTCTGTGATGAACAAATTCAATCCCGGTTTCCAGGAAAACAGAAACGCAAAGAAAGATACGTTGATCATCCGCTTACTCGCAATCGTATTTCTGATTGGCGGCTTTCAGGTTGCAACACAGTATTTTGCGCACCAGTTCAATTATCAGGATCAGCTCGGGGCGCATTTTAATCAACTCTATGCACCCTGGTCGATTCTGGTCTGGAGTACACAGTGGTACGATAAACATCCGGGTATCTTCGATCTGGCTGCCGGTTACGGTATTTTGTTTTCCAGTATCGGCTTGATTCTGGTGCTGATCGTCAAGATGATGCTCGTCAATTCCAGTCGTGCGAATCGTAATCTGTATGGTTCAGCGCGATGGGCGGATAAAAAGGATATCGAAGCAGCCGGGTTGTTGTCTTTCAAAAAGAACAAAGGCGGTGAAGCGGTTTATGTCGGCGCCTGGCGTGACAAGTCCGACAAAATACATTATCTCAAACACAGCGGCCCTGAACATGTGTTGTGTTTTGCACCGACGCGTTCGGGCAAAGGTGTAAGTCTCGTCATTCCAACTTTGTTGTCGTGGACGCAAAGCACTGTCATTACAGACCTCAAAGGCGAACTTTGGGCGCTTACTGCCGGGTGGCGCAAGCACTATGCGAATAACAGCGTATTGCGCTTCGACCCAGTATCTGTTTCTAGCTGTCATTGGAATCCGCTTGATGAAATTATCATCGGCAGCGGCACGGAAGTGGCTGATGTACAAAATCTCGTGAACCTGATCGTCGATCCTGACGGCAAGGGATTGGAGACCCATTGGCAAAAGACTGCGCATGCCCTGTTAGTCGGATTGATTCTGCATGTGCTGTATCAATCGGAACGTGACGACACACCGGCAACACTACCGGCTGTCGATGCATTGCTGTCCGATCCTGATCGCGATATCCGCGAACTCTGGATGGAAATGATCATGCCGGAAAATGGTAATACACATCCGGTTGTCGCTGCCAGTGCCAAGGACATGCTGGATCGGCCCGAGGAAGAAGCAGGCAGTGTGTTATCGACTGCGAAATCGTATCTGGCTTTGTATCGCGATCCAATTGTGGCAAACAATATCAGTGATTCGGATTTCTGTATCCGCGATTTAATGCACCAGAATAATCCTGTCAGTCTTTATATTGTTTCACACCCGAACGACAAATCACGCCTGCGCCCGCTAATCCGCATCCTGATCAATATGATTGTTAGGAAACTGGCCAGTCAGATGGCGTTTCAACATGGCGAGCCGGTGACACATTACAAGCACCGGTTATTATTGATGCTCGATGAATTTCCAAGTCTGGGTAAATTGGAAATATTCCAGGAGTCTCTCGCGTTTATCGCAGGTTACGGTATCAAAGCGTATCTGATTTGTCAGGATATCAATCAGCTTAAAAGCCGTGAATCTGGATACGGTCATGATGAAGCGATTACATCCAACTGTCATATCCAGACCGCATTTGCACCCAACCGTATTGAAACTGCGGAACACTTATCCAAACTCACCGGCCAAACCACGGTGATCAAGGAGCAAATCACCACAAGTGGCCGCCGTTCCTCGATGATGCATGGTCATGTCACACGTACGCTACAGGAAACACAGCGCGCATTGCTTACACCGGATGAATGCATGCGCCTGCCGGGTGCGACCAAAGATGCAAGCGGCAGAATTACCAAACCGGGTGACATGATTATCTATGTTGCCGGATACCCTGCCATTTATGGCGTACAGCCTCTGTACTTCCAGGATGAAACATTTGCTGCGCGCGCTAAAGTTGATCCGCCTTTATCAAGCGACCGACTGACCGGTTCTTATGATGGTGTTGATTCTGGCACTGCTGGTACTGGTACCGGCACTAGTACTAACAGTTCAAGATTGTGATCATGAAAACGCCGCTCAGAATTATTACTGTTCTTGTTCTGGCGCTCAGTATCGGTCTGTTTGTGCTGAGTATCTTATTTCGTATTGGCGGATTTTATATCAACACCACATCGAGCCTGCCGGTGGGTTTGTACCGAATTGTAGATGAACCGGTTTCAAAAGGCGCACACGTTGCATTCTGTCCGCCGCAAAGCGATGTGTTTGATTGTGCTGCAACCAGAGGCTATATCAATCAAGGTGATTGTCCTGGCGGTTACGGAAAACTGCTCAAACGCGTGCATGCTGTTGCCGGTGATACGGTTTTGATTGATGAAACCGGAATTACGGTTAATGGTTTATGGTTACCAAACAGCGCACCGTTATCCACCGATGCCTATGGCGCCGTATTGCCGCAATACCGGCTTAATGCAGTACTCGGTGAATCCGAATACCTGCTGTTATCCGATCTGAACCCTCATTCATTTGATGCACGCTACTTTGGCGTCATCGACCGTGCACAGATTGTGCATGTAGTGCACCCCATTATTACCTTCAATCTTCAAGAGGAGTTATTACCATGAATAATCCTGCAGATGATGATACAAAATCTGACACGCTGGAAATTCCAGTTGTTGCGGCTACTGCGGCTAATTCAGATATTGCTGATACCGCCGAAACCAGCCTAAATGACCGGGAGGTGCGACGTCAGGTAATGGCGCAAAAACTGGTTGATGCTCAGACACCGGGGTTTCAGGCTGAGTTCGATCCCGATGAAGCGGAACTGCTTGGCGCATTCAAAGAAGACGCATTGAGTGAAACCGATGCACTGGATAGCAGTATCGATCAACCAGAATCAAACGATGGAGGGCAATGACATGGACAATTCCAGAAAAGCCTACCATGAACAGGTTGCCGAGAGTCTGATCGCGCAATTGAAACAAGGCACGGCCCCATGGCAAAAACCATGGCAGCCGGGCGATCCACTATTATCGTTTCCGCATAATCCAACCACAAAGAAACGCTACCGGGGCATTAATGCCTTGTATCTGATGAGCCAGGATTATGCCGATCCACGCTGGTTAACGTACAAGCAAGCTGCCAATTTAGGTGCGCAGGTACGCAAAGGTGAGAAAAGCACCTGGATTCAATACTGGAAGTTTACCGATGAGCGTATCAAAAAAGACAATAACGGCAAACCGATACTTAACAGTGAAGGCAAGCCCGTCAAGGAAACCGTCAAGCTTGAACGTCCTCGTGTATTTTATGCCTCGGTATTCAATGCCGAGCAAATTGACAACCTGCCGGAACTGATCATCGAACCACCAGCCTGGAACCCGATTGAGCTTGCAGAGCAGATATTACAAGCTTCCCTTGCCGCAATTGAACACGGCGAATTTGACAGGGCCTTTTACCGGCCAGTAACCGACCGGATTCATCTGCCGCACAAACACCAGTTTGAAACACCTGATCGTTATTACGCTACAGCACTGCATGAACTCGGCCACTGGACGGGACATGAGTCACGTTTAAATCGTGATCTGGCGCATCCCTTTGGCAGTGAAGGCTATGCACGCGAAGAACTGCGAGCCGAGATTGCGAGTATGTTACTCGGCCACGAACTTGGGTTAGGTCACGATCCCGGTCAGCATGCAGCGTATGTCGCATCATGGATTAAAGCTTTGGAAGAAAATCCCACCGAAATATTCCGTGCTGCAGCCGATGCAGAAAAAATTCAGGACTATGTACTGGCATTTGCAAGACAGCAGGAATTGGTTGAACAGGAGGCTATTAAAATGGATGAGATCAGACAAAACATTGCAACGTATACCGCCAATCTCACACCCGATCTGGCAACAGTGGCACAGCACAACAACCGGCAACTGCAAAAGCTCATCGAGCACCTGCCAGCACAACAACAAAATGCCCTGTATCTGGTTGCCGATGCACTCAAATTCTGCAGAAACTTAAGCATTGACAATCTTGAGTTTGAGGAAACGTCACAAGACAAATTGGGATTCACCATTCCCGCCGACTGGAACGGGCGTGTGCAGATTCAAGGCAATGTTTTGCAAACGAATGAGAACGATAATGGTGCTGGTGCTAATCATGTGATACCTGCAAAAGAATTGGGTATCGATCCCGAATTCTGGGGTGTTTATGCACAGCGTAATGACCAGACTTGGGCCTGGATGGCGGATTTCGATGTGGAACAACAGGCTATCGATACAGCGGAGAAGCTCGCACTGATCGATGCCATGGCCGAGCGCAACGAATATGAAAAGGCTGTAAAACTCGCTCGCATTGATGAATTGCGTGTTCGTAACAGCCCGCACAGCACAGAGGAAGAAATTGACGCTGTCAAAGAACAGCGCAAACACGTTGAAGCACTGGCCATGCAAAACAATGCAGACTTTGACAAAAGGAGGCAGGCAATGGAAACCGATCAAACCAATACCGTTCAACAAAATACGGACGAGTCGATTAAAAAAAATCAAAACCAACATACTTCTAAAGAAAGTGAAAATCCATCACGCCAATACCTGGCCGTACCGTATAGCGAAAAAGACCAAGCCAAAGTAGCCGGTGCGCGTTGGGATAAGGTAGCCAAAGCGTGGTATGTGGGAGACAAAGCCGATATCCGTGCATTGCAGCGCTGGCTGCCAGAAAATGTCCCAGTGCAGCAAAACCCTGCCATTGATGCACAAACTGAATTTGCCACTGTGCTTCGTGATAACGGCTGTATTGTGGATGACAATCATCCGGTTATGGATGGACTGTCACACCGCATCAAGATTGAAGGCGACCGACCCGGTGAAAAATCCGGGTTTTATGTGGTGCATATGGATGGCCATCCAGCTGGATATTTTAATAATCACCGCACCAAGGCTGAGATACGTTGGAAAGCGAAAGGTTATTCATTAACCGAAGCACAAAAGGCGGCCTTTGCCGCGCAGGTGGCGATCAAACAGCAGGAACGTAAAGCCGAACAGCATGCACAACATGCAAAAGTTGCACAGGCGATCAAAGAATTATTGGCCATTGCTCCGTCTGCCAATGCCGATCATCCTTATCTGCAGGATAAAAACGCAAGGCCGAACGGATTAAAAGTCGTACCGCAGATTACGGATGGTCTGCCGCAAGATTCCATGATCAGAATCTGTCAGAAACGTCAGGAAGTCAAAACGGTACGTGATGAACATCCCGACAGTCTCGTTTTTGTCGCCGGTGATC
Organism: Burkholderiales bacterium; assembly: GCA_024235795.1. Classification (GTDB taxonomy): domain Bacteria; phylum Pseudomonadota; class Gammaproteobacteria; order Burkholderiales; family Nitrosomonadaceae; genus Nitrosomonas. The sequence continues at coordinate 972,511 of JACKLR010000003.1, forward strand.
TGCTGCTGCCGATTTATGATGTAAATGGAAATATCTGGAGCGCGCAGACGATACAACCGAACGGCACTAAGCTCTTTGTTGCAGGTAGTCAAAAAGAAGGTCACTTCCACGTGGTGGGTTGTAATAGCGAAGGATCGGCAGTATTAAAAGCGCTGAATAACGCCAAAGCCATCATCATAGCTGAAGGTTACTCTACTGCCGATACCGTATCACAGGCCATGAATTGTCCGGTTGTGGCAGCATTCGATTCAGGCAATCTCATATCGGTTGCAAAACTGTTGCGCGACAAGTATCCCAACAAACCCATTGTTATTGCCGGTGATGACGATCAGCACCTGGTGGCACTCAACGGTAAAAACATCGGGCGGGAAAAAGCGCTGGAAGCTGCACAATCAGTCAACGGCGTTGCCGTGTTTCCGGTCTTCGCACTCAATGAGCAATCATCGCAGAAACTCAGTGATTTTAACGATCTGGCCAACAAGAGCACACTGGGAGTAGAAGCCGTCAAACGACAGGTAGATGCTGGAATTGAGAAAGCGATTCCGAAACATACGATTCAAAAACACCAGTCTCAGCTTCAGCATGTAAAAACCCAAAACCAGCAACAAACCGAAACAAAAGCAAAAACCCAGAAACGGGCCTTGGTTTAATACTGACAGGAGGATTAATCATGCGTGCCAATCAACAAGCTATTCCGGTAAATCAAACCAGATCCAATACAGGTGATCCCTATGACAACATTGAAACTCGTCCCGATACCAGCGAAGCACAAAAAGAAACTGGCAAAAATGCCTATATCGAACTGCTCGAATCTCAAGCTCGATGGGCAGGTGGCGCGATACTGGGTTGTAATTTCCCGAAAGACTTCAAAGAACAAGGTGGAATCACGCTCTTAAACCGGCAAATCAAATCCGCCCATGAACTTGCCGTAATGGCGCAGATTCTTCGCGATCCGCGCTTTGAAACACTACGCATATTTTATACACGCAGAAACCGCATCATCCACCACACGGCCATCAGTTCATGATTGCCAGGAAGGTGTATCTGGAAAAAATTAACAGTGCAGATTATCATCTGGGCGATTGGGTTAATAATACCCGATTTAAAAGAATACAGGCCGATGGCTACTGCATAATCACTCCTCGGGGAACACCGTCGCATTCCGTAAGGATGAGCGATTTACATCTGTAAATTAGCATTAAAAACTGCCCATCTGATTTAATTGGTTTTTTATACATTATTTCCGATATTTAAAACGGTAGGAATCTTTACCAGTTTTCAAGATATCATGTTGATGTGTAATGCGAGCCAACAATGCAGTGGTTATTCGCGCATTACCAGAAACCTGCAATTTCAGGTTGGAAAATCAAGTAAAACTCCTCTAAATTGCCTGAAAATAGTGCAGATGACGGAGTTTCATTCTTAGTTACCTATGCCTGTCGAGCCACCTGTCTGAACCAGAGCCATCCGCGGAATCCATCGAACGTATATAGGCAGAAAACAAAGCTCGATGATCGTTTGCATCAAGATGACCGCTGGAAGTATCGGTACGCCGCCAGGTATAGCGAAGGCAAGTGGCAAGATGACGAGAGAGTTCCGATACGAAGAGGAAAATGACACGGCACACACGGACGTCGACTCAAGCCGAAATCCACGCGCAATCAAATACCCCATCACAGGAGCTACGATGGCAAAAGACAGATAGATTGGTACAGCGCGCAAAGCGGAGCTTTGTGCTAATCCGATCTGTGGCGTAACAGAAGCCAGGACAACAAAGAGCACAAGTGCGGTTGCAGGAACCGGGAGGATGTTGACATAATAGCAGAGCGCATGCCGTGGTCGAAAGAATGTTTGAATCACTCCAGCCAGAATCAGTGGTGCGACGATCAACCAACAGAAGGCATGAAGGAAAGGGTCGGGGTCGACGAGTTGCGATACATCACCACTCAATATCAATTGCAGGTAGACGGGCAACAATAATATCTGAAATACAAGGAGAATCGGCGTCATCGCCAAAAGTAGGCGTGCGTTCCCTCGACCGAGATGAGTAAATGTGATCACGTAGTCGATGCAAGGTGTTAGAAGGACGAACAGAACCGCTAAGTGAAGCATTGGATCGTTTGGAAGTAATTGCACCAATCCGGCAACAACCACAGGTATGGCGACGAAATTGGTCACGACTAGCGCTCCAATGAACCGCACGTTGCGCAACGCGACTCCAATCTCAGCGAGCGGTGTTTGCAGGAAGGTCGCAAATAGCATCACGGCCAAAGCGGGATTGATTGCTGTTTCGATAGATGCCGAGCCGGAAACTATTATACCTAGTAGTGCGCCACTCGCAATGGCCAGGAAATAAATCAAAACTTGGTGCTCTTCAAGTGAGGCTCTTACGTTTTTCATTCTGAGAAATACCTTATTATGGTAGAGATCGATAACACTCACACTACACTGTTCCGCAGATTGGGCGAGAAGTAGTCATAGATTTTAATAAGAGTGTGCGATTCTATCGGAACTCACTGCTGTCCCGTTAACTTTTGCTTTCAAAACAATGTTGGTTGATTATCTAGTGGGTAACGATCAATAGGAAGGTCGCCTCGCAGCAGTGCCATGAGATCGCGCTTTTCAAAAAGATTGAGCTGCAATAATCGTAGTATTTGTTGCATACTGATATGAATTTTTGACTGAAATTTGATAAACGCGATCAGTAAATAGACACATAATGCGATCCAGATTTGAGTCATAACTGCATTTTTGCTGGTTCCTACAAACGATTTGATTTTAAGGTTCTGTTTGATCCATTTGAAGAAAAGCTCCACCTGCCAGCTCGCCTTATAGACATCGGCAATGGTTTTGGCCGCCAGTTTGAAATGATTCGTCAGAAAAATATATTGCTTGCCGGTATCGATATCTCGATAGACGATGCGGCGTAATGGAATCGGACATTTTTTCACGGCATTATTAGCGGTAAACATTATCGTCTGATCGCTGATTATTCCTTTGTTTTTCTGTACAGCTTGGTACTCAATCACTTTATAGCAGGCATTTGATTTAAGGCGGGTAACAAAATATATGCCTTTGTTTGTCAACTGGTTAAACCAAGCGTAATCCATGTAGCCTCTATCCATTGCCATGATACTGCCAGTTGGAAATGCCAGTGTGCGTCCAACTTCAATATCAGTTGCTTTTCCATCCGTGTTTACGGCAAATTCAGGCAAATAACCGCTGTGATTGAGGCCGACATGCAATTTGATAGCCCCTTTCGTAGTTCGAAAATCAGTCCAAGGAAAAGCAGACAGGCACAGATCAATCGTAGAGGCATCCAACGAGTAAAGGGCGTTCTTGAAACAGAACTTGTGGCCAGGCGTCAGATGTTGACAATGGCGCAACAACTTTCCAAACAACGCTTCATGCAAGCTATAGGGCTTGTTTTCATTCATGCGCGCAAGGTTCGAGCGTGTTAGCTTTGCGCTGCCAAGATGATACAGACGGTGTGCCTGCGCATTCACGTTCCCTACGATATCACGCAAACTGATACGGCACAGATAACTGTGCCATCACCATGACTACAAACTGGGACCAACGGGTAGCGGTACGAAAAGATCGCCCCGCATGATGGTGGTTTGCCAAAGACTCAAATTCATGTCTCGAAACAAATTTTAGAATTTGGGAGAGGATTGTATTACAATGTGCCACGGCCTGATTCTCCAATCTTATTCAATAAGTTATCGAAAATCCTATTGTAACAATTTTGGCCGAATCGGGCCTCCTCATTTGTCAGTTAGCGGGACAGCAGTGATCAGAACTAGTAACTCTCGTTCTTGCAAGTCAAGTGTCAGATCAAGTCTAACCCGAATATTGCATGAAAGAAAGAGGCAATTCCTGTTAAATCTTTTATAATTCAGTTATCTAAGCTGTATAAAAGAAAGGAATTGCCAATGACAGATTGTACCCAGAGATCGTTTGATTTTCCAGCCGTAAAAAAGCGTGTTGTTGAAGTGAATTTTGAAGGTGGAGACATCACCTCGGATGGAGGTGTCATGCTGCTGCGCCAGGTCGACCGGTTGATTGGACTGAGTCAGGCTGTAGCAAATGTGCTGAAAGACAACCGCAGGCAGGCAAGCTGCAAACATGATGGACTGAGTTTGTTACGGCAGCGGATTTATGGATTGGCTGCCGGTTATGAAGATTTGAACGATCATCAAAAGCTGCGTCATGATGGTGCAATACAAACAGCGGTAGAGCGAACAGAAACGTTAGCGAGTAGTTCAACGTTGTGCCGCTGGGAGAATCGTTTCAACAGTCAATCGGCATGGCGTATTCACGAAGTGATGGTTGAACAGTTTATTGCTTCGTTCAACGATGCACCCACAGAATTGATTCTGGATTTTGATGCGACCGATGATGCAGTTCACGGAAAACAGGAAGGCCGTTTTTTTCACGGTTACTATGATCACTACTGTTTTTTGCCGCTGTACGTTTTTTGCCGTGATCAGTTGCTGGTCAGTTACCTTCGGCCGAGCAAGCATGATGCCGCGCAACACACTTGGGCCATTCTTTCATTGCTGGTGAAGCGGTTAAGGAAAGCCTGGTCAAAGGTTCATATTATCTTCCGGGGTGATAGTGGCTTTTGCCGCCATCGAATGCTGACCTGGTGTGAGCGTCATGATGTCGGTTACATTGTCGGTATCGCGCAGAACCAGCGGCTCAACGCCTTGACTGCGCAGTGGCAACAGGAAGCAGAATTGGATTTTGAGTCATTTGGCGAAAAGGTGCGCAGGTTTTACAAACTGTACTATGCAGCGAAAAGCTGGAGTCGGCACAGAAAAGTCATCGCTAAAATCGAGCACACCGACCAAGGCAGTAATCCACGATACATTGTGACCAATCTGACAGGCGAGCCGCAATTCCTCTACGATAAACGTTACTGCGCACGCGGGGACATGGAAAACCGTATCAAAGAACAGCAGCTAGCTTTGTTTGCCGACCGCACCAGTTGCCACTACTGGTGGGCCAATCAATTCCGGCTGTTATTGTCTTCCCTCGCTTACATCTTATTGGAAACCATCCGCCGTGTTGCACTGCAAGGCACCGAACTGGCACGGGCCTATGTGAGTACATTACGCCTGAAATTAATCAAAATCGGCGCCGTCATCTTGCGCAACACACGCCGCATTCGTTTTCTGCTCGCAAGTCATTGCCCGTACCAGCAACTGTTCTTTCATGTTGCAGCCAGGTTAACCCCTGGATAGAACTTTTCTGCCACTCCAGGCTGATTTTTACCGCGCAAAATACCATGCGTGGGGGATAAACTGCGCCCTCTAATTGAAAAATAACATCATAATTCCAATTTTCTACCCAATACGTTGAAATATTCGCTAAATCTGTAAGTGTGTTAAGACGAATGAAATCCAATTCCACAATTCGGCATCAAAATTTAAGAAAATTAACCGGCTGTCTTAGGCTCGTGCAATATTCGGGCTAAACTAAAATACTTCATGATGTCCGATCACTTCTTTACATAGAAAACACATAGCTGTTAACACCAAGCGACTTTTTCGTATCTTAATTACCAAGCGATTCTGTCGTAATCGCTAATTACCAAGGGAAACTGTCGGTCTCTTTTTTACATGTTTGTTAGTGTTCTTTTTTTGAATACTGGAGGCATGTTGAGGATGATTGTGATGGATTCTAAAGCTCAACTCACCGTTGAAATAATTGCTAAAATTGTTGAAGGCAGAATAACAATTGCTAATGGTGCTAAATTACTCAGTAAGTGTCAACGCATAGCATATATTTGCCTATCCAAAATGAATGCATAAACATATGCATCGTGCCCAGTCGTAGCTAAAAAAGTCCCAAATCAGATTCAGCGTGAAACAAAAAAAGCCCCCAATCTGAAGGCTTTTGATGATATTTTAAACTCGGTATTGGATAACGATATCAGTCTACGGGCGTTACTGTCTTGCTGTTAAGTAGCAAATTTGGCGGTGGGCCGATCGGCTCAAAGTTTCTTAATAGCGGAACATCGTCCTTGTAAATCCAGCGAATATCCATATCGTAAGTACCGTACGGACCCCAACTGCCGGTAAATTTCTTGCCATCCGGAGTAAATGTCCAACACATATCCTCGCCACCTGTATTGATGGTGTCGCCAAGGTTTGTCGGTTCCTGCCATTCGCCATTTTCATCTTGATGCGAAATCCACATATCATGTCCGCCTCGGGAACCTAGATCAGTCCGCATACTGGTAATGACCAAACTCTTGCCATCCTTCGATAATCCGGTCCAGTGCATATGATCCCGTTGAGGGGAGTTGATTTTCGTGCCTAAACTTACGGGCTTTTGCCATACACCATCTTTTTTTTCAACTTTCCAGATATCGCTGTCCTCCGTTACACCCGGTTGATTATAATTAAAGTAAATCAAACTGTCGGAGACAATTATCGGACAATGCTCTTCCCCGGTCGACGTGTTGATGTTTGGTAGTTCCGGCACATCATTCCAGTTTTTAGCGGACTGCCAGATACCATCGACTTTCTGAACCACGTAGAGATCGCCTGACAGAATATTACCTGGTTCATATCGCGTGAAATAAATAACATTGCCGTCATCCGAAAAACTCGGTTCCAATTCCCAGGCAGAAGTATTGATGTTCGGTCCTACAGTCGGATCAATGCCCGGCCCCAGATGAATTGGTGGTTGCCAGGTATCGTTTTCATAGTGGGACATCCAGATATCAAAGTTATAAGGATTGCCGGGCGACTCGATACTGCCTTCCCGGGTAGATACAAAAATGGCTGTCTTACCGTCCGAACTGTAGGTGATTTCGAGTTCTGCGCCGGGCGAGTTAATCGGTTCTCCCATACTTTGTGTGACACGCGGCGCCTCTGTAACTGCTCCAGCGCTTGATCCGTGCATACCCGGCATTGCGTAAGAGACGTTATTGATCAGAATAGCTACTAGTGCAACAAAGCTTATTTCCAAAAAAATAAGTTTATCTTTCATATCAATTTTCCTTTTTTGATAAATACAGTTTACTTACCATTACTTCTGACGACGTTAATCATATTGCTTGATTTGCAATTGAAATTCGTGATGCATTGACTATTCTTACGATATTTAATGCAACAGTGCAGTTTCAAGCGCAGTTTAAAGTAGACACGAGTACATTATGGATTCATACCGTCATAACATATCGCCATAATCAAATTAATGTTCTCGAGAATATTTTTCCTATGTTTTTTCCGCTTCAAATAATATTGCTTGCATCGGATAGCGAGTAGGGTTTGATCCATATTTTTTTATTAAGGCTTCTGCAAATGTTTCGACTATCTTCTCAGGATCAGTGCCGCCACGCTCTCTTATTTCAAAGATGACAGGACTGAATATCAATCCACGCGCGAAGGCCAAAACGTCCGGAATTTCGTGTTCTCGTTGCTGAATGGAAATCACTATACGTTCAAAGCCTGAACGAATGAGCATCTCTTTGATAGGGTCGATTTCATGACAGGACACGGGATCAAACAGGAATTTGGGCGTGTCCGACGGAAAGAATTGTTTGAGAACTTCAAAACTTAAACTGGCAAATGGATTATAATGTTCCGAATCCCAGACATTAAACAGGTAGCGTCCCCCATGTCTTAACGTTCGATACGTTTCACGAAAAGCTGATGCTTTATCAAAGAACATCACCCCAAACTGACAGACGATTGCATCGAACATTTCATCTTTAAATGGTAGCTCAGTAGCGTCAGCGTTTTGAAATGTTACCTGCTCATGAGGATGGAATTTTTTCCGAGCAACATCCAACATGGATTCACTAATATCGATTGCAGTCAATTGTGTGTCCTGGGCGAGGACATTACGTAATTTACGAGTCACTATACCCGTACCAGCAGCAACTTCGAGTACATCTCGGAGTGCTCTTTCTGCGGTACGCCGTGCAATTTCATATCCATAGTGTTCGAACAAAACTGGACCAATATTTTGATCATAAGGAATTGCGACATCACCAACATAGCCAGCCATTGAATTCTCCAGTAAATTTTAATTACAAAGATAAAAACCAGATTTGATTATCTATCTGGGTTCAATTATCAATATCTAAATAGCGCGATATGTTATTACTAGAAAAATTAATCGAGTATTCGTCTGAGGTTATAGAAAAATGCCGCTACTGCGCCCAGCAAAAGCAAAGGCCAGAACTGAACGAAAGGCTCATACCATTTCGTGCCGACCGTAATCGGGATTTCCAGCATGAAATCAGTTCGGTGTTCGTCTACCCCTGTGAGACGTATGAAATATTCCCCTAGTTCATTGATGTGGATGTCCTGATAAATAATGCCGGATTGATAATTTTGGGCGGGAATCGACAGCAGTTCCTGCTCTGACACTCCATCGGTTTCCTTAAACAGGCTGAGTGCTACATGTTGTTCGCGCATAGATATGGGATGCAGCAGATCTATTGTAATACTAAGCAGGCCCGGACTTGGCACCTTGCCACACAGAACGGGAACGGACATCGCGCTCAGCGCATCAGTCGGTATCTCGTAATCATGGGGAATAAAATAAGCTGAATAGCCGATCAACAATGTATCGGATGCGATCGTACAGGTACCACCACGAAAACCCTTGGGATAAGTTTCTGACATATCCCCTTGGGAACTTACGTGAAACTGCATACCAATTACAACGATACTCATTAACATTACCATAATAATTAAGAGGCGTTGTCTATGTACCGAGAAATTCTGCCAGATTTTGGTCATTTTTACTCCCTTGAATTATTCCAAATAATCATAAGGTCGACATACCTTGTCAATCTTGTTTGCCTTCACTTCTGTATTTTTGCTATAAAAATACAGATTCATTTTGTATTGTTCAGAATATCCTCTGCAGCCATGCGGCCTATGCGCGCAATGTCGCTATTTCCGGTAACCATCGCCGTCACGATGGCGCCATCGATCAGCAGATTTAGCTTTTCCGTTACCGTCTGCGGATCCTCCACACCACATTCCGCAACCATTGTCTGAAATCTGGCGCTGATTTTCTCCCTATAGCTATTGGCAACTTCTTGTACCCAGCCATTGCTCTTTTCATGTTCAGCCACAGCATTGATAAATACACAACCATAGAAATCTTCACTGTCGAACCAGTCTCGCATCAAGTCGAACAGTGCCAGAATACGGTCGACCGAAGAACACTTCATTGCTGGAAGCTCAGAATCGAACCAGCGGAACCATATCTCTGCTTCCGCCTCAAATACGGCCTTTAGCAAATTTTCCTTCGAACCGTAGTGGGTATAGAGGCTACGCCGGGAAACTCCTGATTCTTCGATGATTTTGGCAATCCCCGTGGCATGAATGCCCATGCGGCAAAACAAACGGCGCGCCGTCAGCAGTATTTTTTCCTCTACAGAAATCTTTTCAGACACCATTTTTAAGCTAATCGAGCATAATAATATTGGTTTCCAAACTAATAGAACCATGAATTCTTAACCATTGAAGTAAGTGATTCACTTCAAATCCAATTGTCACCCTACTTCACTCCTAGTTGCCTCCTGATCTTTCTGGCAATTCTGCCAGCTTCGATACGAATTTCCCGCAATTGCCCACTAAGAGGGTTGATTTGACCTATAAAATAAAGGCGAGGCGCTTCTTTAAATTCCTGATCACCGGAAATTTTGGACCTGCCCCTCTCGTCAACAATTCCATGTATCTGAACAAGTTCACGGATTCCGGTATGAAAACCGGTTCCAGCAACAATCACATCTGGCTCCAGCGTCGTCATGGTATTATCATTGTTCCGTGCTGCTCTAACGGTGTTCAGAACATGTACTGTTCGCCCTGAAATTTTCTGTATCGATCCGACAATTTTGATCCGGCCAGCACGGATATCATCTGCGAAAGGCCCGTATAAAATCGGTACTACGTTATTTATAGCGTATTGCTTAGTAAGGGACATGACCGGATAGGGTAAGCCATACGGTGTCAAATCACCTACCATCCAGCGTTGCAGGAAATTCAACAAAGTGTCTACCAGTCTATCCGGTAAATATCTTAACCATATTCCTATCCCTACGATCGGAATACCACAAATACTTTTGGGTAGAAGGTATGGAGCTGTTCTAACAGACATTGTTACCGAACTTGCGTGTTCAGTCAGCCTACTGGCAATTTCAGCCGCGGAATTGCCGCTACCGATTACTAGCACACGCTTTCCTGCATAGTCCTGCGCCCGTTTGAATTTTGAAGAATGAATGATTTTTCCTGGAAAGGTTTCTTTCCCTATCCATTCGGGAATCACCGGAATGCGACAAGTGCCAATCGCCATAACAATTGCACGTGACTCAAATTGCCGATTATCATCGCTGGTGACCAGCCAGATATCATGGCTACGATCATAGTCGACTCTATCGATTTTAATTCCAGTCTGTACGGTAAAACCACCTCGGGCAGGAAAAGTTTCGAGTAGATGCACGACCTCTTCGCGCGTAGGCCATGCTCCGGCAGACCGCGGAAATTTACTGCCAGGTAATCCCGAAAAGAAACGGCCCGTGTTGAGGCGCAGACCATCATAATGATTGCGCCAGACATCACCTACAGCGGGAGTGCGTTCCAATACCAAGGGCGTTAGCCCCACTTTTGTCAATTCATATGCCGCCGATAATCCTGCCGGACCTGCACCGATTACTGTCACATCATAAGCATTGCTGATTTTCATTTTTTCCTTTCACATCTTCGATCAGGGGCACTAATTGATTTATATGTTCTGAAGGATTGCCCTAATTAATAATAGATTCCCTGTTATGAAGATTAAATCGCTGACTCCGAATGGTGATGAATTTCGACATGAACCGGAACCGGACGTAGGATGGTGTCTGGTATAGGGGCCGTTAGCTGTAGTTTCTTCAAAAGCGTGGTTACTTCTTCCTGTGGTGCATCAGTTTGTATCTCCACGACAATTTTTATTTCTTCAAATCCAGGATTACCAGACTCTATCGCATAAGCCGCTCGGAAATTCACCCGCCCTGAGACATGCAACCGGAGTGATTCCACATTGACTCGGGCAGCAGATAATCCGCCGATGTAAGTGGCAGTGAGACAATGGCCAACCGCGGTAAGTAGAAGATCCTGCGGTGTAACACCCATGCCCTCTCCACCGTAGCGGACCGGTTCATCGCCGATGATCATCTGACTGCCATTTACGCACGTGGTAGTGTGGTAACCGTTATCCCAAACAATTGTTGCCCGGCAGTAAGGTTTGGCAATGTCATTGCCTCCTCCCATTTTAATTTGATCGTATATGATTTGAGATTGCTCAAGATTAATTCCATTGACGATATTTTTGATATTTAAGTCAACCATCATCGGACCTCCTTGACAAACAAGTTAAAGAAATAAGCTCCTTGCATTCTTATCGAACATTTTGATCGTTCGATACTATTTCTGTTGTTCACTTTGAAATAAGTAGACCAATCATTCTCTTTTTTGAAGCATAGTATACTAGAAGTAGTGAATTGACAAGATTGGATTATTAAATTTTGATGATACTGGATCTGCGATATAAGAGGCTGGCAGTCAAGCCGATTCATGCTGCGTCACCGGTCCAACCAAAAGCTGTTGTGACTAATCTTCTCTCGTCTTAGGATGTTTTTTTGCTCATAGAATGACTTAATTTTTTTGATGGAAAGAGAGCCCATCCCAATGGGTAAATAAATAAAATTAATAATAAGAATGTGCGTTGCATTTTCCAATTCCAAACTGGTTGGGTAAGTGCCGCCTTCTTCAAGATCGGGACGATTGCATACAATGAAGGCCGATATCTAAAAATGTTAATGATGTCGACATTCGCACCCAGGTGCGTGTGCATGACTTGTCTGATCAGTTTTTGGTTGCAACGAGCGTACTGCCAGATCACGGCCACGGGTCATGTTGCCATGCATCGCAGGAGCAGAAAGAATCACTTTTTCTGCCGCGCTCCCACATGCCGGACAATACGGTTTGGGTGCATTGATCGAATGGCGCGCTTCAAATTTGCGTTTGCATTGTATACACAAGTAGTCATAAGTTGGCATTTGGCATCCTTATTTTTTACATTAATGAGATTTCTCAGAAACGTTAAAGTGTGACCACTTGTTATGCTAAGTGGTCACACTATTAAGTTTTTTGTCTTGAACTTAGCTCCAACGAGGTGGCTGTTGGCCTTTGACACCGAATTGCGCTGAAGTAACATCAGTCCTGGCCCGTTTATCGGCATCTCGCGTTGGGGCTCTCAACCGGCGTGTCTCAACTTCCCAGACCCAACCGCTAATGATTACATCCTTGGGAATGAGAGGATGATTTTTAAATGCTTCGATGGTTTTCATGCAGGTTTCATCCACGTCGTCCATCATTCCGATCCACTTGGCAAAAGCTCCCTTCTCCAGCTTCTGCTCTGGCAGCGTAGGATCCAATACGATATTATCCGGATCGATTCCTTTATCTCGGAAAACCTTTTCCAGATCAGTCGCATTTGCAGATAACATGCCGCATTGAGTATGCTGCACAATGACAATTTCCTTAGTGCCAAAAAAATTACAAGTTAGCATCGCAGAGCGAATTGCATCGTCGGTGACAATTCCTCCGGCATTACGGAAGCAGTGCGCATCGCCATGACCTGCTGGGGTATCGACATGGATACCGAGCGCTTCATCTATTGGTAAGCGTTCGTCCATGCACGCAAGCACCCACAACTTCCGGTTATTATGCCCGGCCGGCCCATGACGACGACGTTGTGCCCAGTGATCATATGCAGCTAAGCGTGTATCCAATTCTTCTTTGAGAGTTTTCAATTTTGAGTCTCCTCATTAATAGATTGCAATTTAAATCTTCCTAAAACGATCTAGTTTCACAGTAGAACCTAGAGGGATTTCTAAGAGTATTTAACCCATGCATCTGGTTATTTTCAGATGCTATAAAATTACATGCAAATAACGTGCCACTGAGCTAAAAATAATATTTATTCTTAATTACAATAAGTTAGATTTTATTTGTTGCTCTATTAGTGAACTTATGCTTCAATTAGTGAAGATGAACTTCACGCATGATCCATAATCTATGAACAACAATCCTCTTTCTGAGTTAACGCCGATATTTTTTTTGCAAACTTTCATTCTTGAACTGATACATGCCAGCGAACAACAGGGACAAAAGCATTGTGAACAGTTGATTGAGCATATAGCCCAAACGGCAGGATGCTTTTTTGAAGAAACTTATCGAGAAAATACTCATAAAAGTGAACAGTTCGATAATGAGAGCTATACCGAACTGATACTTGGTATCAAAAACAATATCGGTGGGAAATTCTCACTAGTCTCCAGTGATCAGGACTGTATTACAGTTACCAACTCTCGCTGTCCTTTTGGCGAACAAGTCACCAAGTTTCCTGAATTATGCAGGATGACTTCCAGCGTATTTGGAGGCATCGCAGCCAGAAACTTTGGTTATGCCAAAGTTGATATCAAAAAAAGTATTGCTCGCCAGGATGGCAGATGTGATGTATGTATTTACACCAATCCACAGGCAGCAAAAGGGCATGCTGGCATGGAATATACTGATACAACACCAGTCAAGGAAATTAACGATGCAAATGAATTACAGTGCCGAATTGAAACTAGTATGCAAAGGCTTTGGCAGAAACAAAATAGGCTAATATCAGAAAAACATCAGCCTCCTGCAATTATCGCAAAATCACCAATGATGCAGGAAATACTGCAATCAATCGAGGTTATTGCCCCTACCTTGGCAACGGTTCTGATTCAAGGCCAAACAGGTGTAGGTAAAGAGCTGATAGCACGTGCCATTCATGCGATGAGCAATCGTTCCCATAAACCATTCATCGCCATTAATTGCGGCGCAATTCCAGAAAGCCTGATTGAAAGTACCTTGTTTGGACATGAAAAAGGCGCTTTCACAGGAGCCATAGAAGTACACCAAGGCTATTTTGAACGATCTGAAGGCGGTACTTTGTTTTTGGATGAAGTCGATTCGCTGTCGCCAGCAGCACAAACCAGGTTGCTTCGTGTGATCCAGGAAGCAGAGTTGGAGAGGGTTGGCGGCAAGCAAACTTTGGCGGTTGATGTGAGAATCATCTCAGCAACAAATCAGAATTTGGAAAGTCTTGTTAAGCAGGATATGTTCCGCAATGACCTATACTATCGCATCAATGTAGTGCGTTTAAGTATTCCTCCTTTGGTCGAGCGATCAGAAGACTTGCCTTATCTTGTGCAATTGATCATTCAGCGATTGAACAAGCGATATAACAAACAGGTTAAATCAGTAAGCCGTGAAGTTATGCAGAAAATCCGCGCCTATCATTGGCCAGGCAATGTCCGTGAGTTGGAAAACATTCTAGAGCGTAGCATCTTGTTTGTTAGTGGAAAAGAAATGACTGAACTGGATATAGAGCTTCGAACTGAAACAAAAAGCATTGGTGAATGGAAAGACGAAAAAGAACATGCTCTTACTAAAATTGAAAAATCATTTCTAGAATCAGCTCTGAAGCAACATCACGGAAATATAAAAAGAGTTTCCGAAAATATGGGAATTTCATCACGTGCAATTTACACCAAACTAAAAAAACATAATATTAACTTGGCAGATTTTCGTCCTCTTGATTGAGAACCATTACTCACATTTGTATCCCGTCAACACAAACTGGGCAAAATAGTTTGGTTGTCCTGACTGACACGGCCTGACTTAGATTATCAAAAGACGAATCGGTAAAAGCGCTGCCTCAATTTGATGTGGATTAAGATCAATACACGCGCCAAACAATACGTGCCCAGATCGATCAACTCCCGCTACTACCAATTCGGCTTAACTCATGCACGTAGTAGTTGGCATAGTAATCCATGATCATATTTTCGGTCTCTTTGGTCTTTTGCATGGGATTCTGATTTATATCTGTCATTCATTACTGAATCTGCGGTATGTTTGTTAATTTGTTTCATAAGTTAATTTTAGATAAGCAGTGATCCTTTCAAGGTCAATCTGAATCGCTCCGGGTTTGCAGGAGATTCTATTTCTTGGGAGGATAGAGTAATGAGAAACAAGTGAGGTATTCGCCGGAGATTCTGGAATGGGCTTAATCTGACAGTTTGTAGTTATCGTACAGTATCGACTTGTTTAATTTAACTGTCCGATACCTCTCAAGCATCTGAATGTTCATCTCTTTAATCGATAGTATTCGCGCCGTGATATGGAAGCTATTTGGCTCTACAAATTAGAAGAGTGGGGGTTGAAACAGGCTAATCGTAAAATCGACGAGTTGTCGGTTACTTGCATTAAACTGAACCCCTCGACTTTAAGTCGAGGGGTTCATGGTTTTAATCAATTACTTTATAAAATCAAAACTATGCTCTTAAATCTATGGTCATGTCGACTCGAAGCCGACTGAATACAGTTTTTGGATAATGATTTAGCGTATGTTCTTCGGACATACCACTTAACTTTGTTTCGTCTAACGAGGGGTTTCAACCATCACCAAAAGAGACACTGAAAAAACAGCTTGCCACGATAATTGTTAATCAACAGGTTTCAGTTTTAGAGTCAGCTCAAATAAAAAAGTTGGTTAAGAAATTGATTGTGCCAAATTTGTACCAGAGTAAATATTAAAAAATTGAAAACAGGATTTTTAATCGGTGGACTTAAATGTATCGCTGCGGCCTCGTGGTGTGCCCAGTTGAAAACCGCTAAAAGTCAATTTTACGTCTTTGGTGTCGAGTCGTTCTTCCGATTCTGTTCAATCCCGGATTTTATATGCTGTTCAAGCATAAGCCATCTTTTTCAATCAAATCATACTCCGCATTTCAAAGCTTCCAGGGTTTCTCCAAAATCAGATTGCAGTGAAGTTTTGCTCCATTTGTCACTTTTATAAAATTAATGATAAGAGAATGACACAAAATTTCTAATAATTCCAGATGCCATCATCACCTTCTTTCAGGCACGATCCATTAGCATCCAATCCGTAGGGACACTCTATTTTTTCACCAGCAATTTTTTTTTCATAATTTTCCCTTTCTCTTTCATTAATCGTCACCGAAGGGCGACCACACGCGGTTATCAGCATAACCGACAGAGCAATAGTAATCGCATTAACACGAATCATAAAATAACTCCCTATAAGTTTCATAATTACCTTACCGTGGGTATAATTGAATTCTCATGAAGAGATATGCCTTCATAGAAATATTTGCATATGGTGTCTGCCCGAAAATCAATTATCTGATTGTTCAAGGGGCGGACGGGGGGATACAACGAACGAGGTCTCACGCAAGTATTGAATCTCCTGCAAAAAGGGCGCCTGATCAGCGATACATGTGTATGTTCAGTTCAATTGTGTGCCAGTTGGATAAATAGCAGGCTCCGACAAGGCGAACATAAAGTCGAACAACTTGATATTCACACTTCCTTTGTTTTTCTTCACGATAATTTCCACAAAATTTTCAGAGTGGAATTATCTACTGCTTCCTATATAGAATAAATACCGTTTTCTAGATAACATTGATCCATTAATGGAGCAATCCCCATGTGGGATTTTTGCATGTTGATTGACAGAATTCAGAATACTCACATATTTCAAGAATGCTCCGCCTTTTCGTCCAATTTTGCCTTGCACTGTACCCATTGATTGAATCTAGAACAGGCTCTAAGAGGAAATTTCGGCATTCTGTTACACCTTGCCCAGGCGCTCCCGTAAGAACTTAATGAAGTGCTGTGTTTTTGCAGGCAGTAACCGGGTTTCCGTAACGGCATAAACGGATACCGGAGTTCCATGCCATTGGGGGAGTACGCGTTGCAATCGTCCATTGGCGAGATCGTCAGCGACAATTTTTTCCAGCATCATGATGATGCCCATATCAAGAGTTGCCAAGCGGCAAATCATACCGATACTGTTGAGCTTGAAACGACTATTAATAGAAATTTTGGTAGTGTTCACTCCATCGTGAAGTGTCCACGTATTGGCTTTCATGATGCTCAGACACTCATGATGCGCCAGATCGGCTGGCTTGACAGGATCTCCAGAGCGGTCAAGATAACGAGGTGAAGCGTAAAGATACGCAGGAAGCGCCGCTAGTGGGCGCGCGATCAATTGCGAATTTTCTGGCTCTCCCATGCGGATTGCAACATCGAAAGGCTCACTTACTAGATCGACCCACCGTGACGTAAGATCGAAGTCAAAGACGATACTCGGATAGAGTTTTGCAAATTCGGTGATCAAAGGTGCCATGTAGGTCACCGCAAAGTCTACAGGCAGCGAAGCGCGTAGCACGCCGCTGGGCTGTGCGAGCATTTCACCAAGTTGTTCATGCGCGAGTTTGGCTTCATTGACTATACGCTTACAACGCTCATAGTAAATCTGGCCAGCCTCGGTTAACTCAATCTTGCGTGTTGTACGGTGCAAAAGGCGCAACCCAATTGCCTTTTCCAGCATACTGATTCGCCGCGACAGGGTTGAATTCGGCATTCCGATAATATCTGCAGCACCGCGAAAGCTCTTGGCCTTAACAACTTCCACAAACAGGGCCATGTCATTCAGAAATTCCATAGTTAATGCTCCATTGATGGAGCAATGTTATCCGAAAGGGAGTATTTATTCTACATAGGAAGCAGTAGATAATTCCACTCTGAAATTTATGTGAAAATCATCATGAAGAAAAACAAGGGAAGCATCAAAAAGGAAACATGGGGATCAAGCTATTAGGTCTTGCCTTGATTCTATTGAGTTTAGCTGTTAGAGATACAGTAGCCAAGGAAGGTGCTGACCAGTATCCGAACGGTGCCGAGAACTGGCTAGCGGGTGCGGCGCCACCTGTGGGTAACTACTTCCTTAACTATTCCGGTCACTACAGCGGTTCCTTGCGTAATGGCGACGGCAATAAGGTATCAGAAGCAACACTCAGTGCTTGGTTCAATGCATTTCGCTTTATTCGCATCACCGATACGCGTATTCTGGGGGGTAATTACGGTGCGCATATTGTCATACCAATAGTGCATCAAAGTATGAATTGCGGAGACTGTACCTCAGTTGCTGGACTAGGTGATATAACTATCAGTCCGGTCGGTTTCTCCTGGCATTTGAGTAACTGGCACTGGGTGGCAGCATTGGATATTCGCATACCTACCGGCAAGTATAAAGCCGGTAGTCCGCAGAAGAGCATCGGCACCAACTACTGGAGTATCGAACCACTCTTTGCAGTAACCTGGCTCTCCGAAAATGGGTGGGAGATATCTAGTAAGTTTATGTATAACATCAAGAGTACGAATAAGGAATTTCGTACGGCCATCGGCGAACCGGAAATGGACTACGCATCCGGTGACGAACTCCATATTGATTTTCTTGCCGGAAAGCGTTTTGGTTTGTGGGGCATTGGGCTTTCGGGCTACTACCTAAAACAGACAACCAACGACAAACTCGGTGGACAGATAATTTCGCCAGCACTCGGTTCTTGGTCCTCGGGGCGCAAAGGTGAAGTGCTTGCGATCGGCCCCAGTGTGATCTACAACAGTCCGACCGGAACGATATTAATTGCACAGTGGCAAAATGAAATGTACGCAACGAATCGTTTCCAGGGTTACATGGCTTGGCTGAGGTTGAACATCCCCTTCTGATGCTTGGTCACTTGCTCTCGCCAAGCCAGTCTCAAGCGGTCCGTTATCATTCGCACTATTAGCGCGTATTTAATCCTACGCATCAATAAACAAAATTTTATTTTTTATGTTCTTCTTGATTGAAAGTAATGAAATTACGTGATGCTACATGCTAGGTCCTAGTTTCTTGCGTCTATTGTTTAAATGCTGGCGTTTTACCAGAATCAGGACAGCCAATGAACTCATAAGCGGGCAAGTTGTGGAAATTCTCAAAAGAAAAACCATCTTGCTCATCCTGATTTTCTGATTTCTGTGCCCAAGTATGCTGAACTAGAAATAGCTGTGAATTGATCAAATTAATATTCCATCATATCATTATGGTTAACGGCACATTTTATCTCATTGAATCAAAACAGAGGAGGTGCAAATAGAACGGCAATATCAATCGAAATATCTCCCTGGAAGGGCCGCAAGGATGAAACTAGATGAGACTATCATATTCAAACATATTTCACTTTACTGGAAATTTTTGTAGGCACTTTTTCGAGGTTGATCAATCGACATCAAATTCGTTAGTGCAACATTATGCAGTAATTAGCGGTGAAAATCTACGTCTCGTGGTTCAGCTGCAGCATTTAACTGTCTATGAAATAAGCTTCCCATACAATATTCTTCTGAATGTTGCTAATCAAGGTGTTTTTGATATCTTCATAAAGAATGTTCTTCAAGTCAATGCGCCCATTTAGCCGCCTTAGCAATTAGGTCGGAGCGATATCGTGCATTATATTTCGGCATTCTTGAATGATAATTTGCTGCCTTCGTCCAGATATCACCTCTATCATACTTGATGTGCTGACGAATACGCCAAGCGGCCAGGTCGTAGGCATAACATCCGGTCTGTGCAACATGATCAGCAGTAATGCCGTATTTGGATAAATCCCGAAGGTACGTCGTATTAAATTGCATCGTGCCAACATCGTGCGAGCCATTGTTGTTTTCTACCCATTGACCGGGTTTTCCACCTTCTTTTTCCGCGATGGCCAATAAAATGTTGGCCGGAATTTCATATTTCACCGCAGCAATAATGGAACAGACGACTCGTTCTTGCATATCTGGCGGCAAATCAACCATTTCAGTAATATCTGGGTTGTGGTGGATAATTCACCGGGTGTTGCTGTGGATACTGTGATTGCGGTGTTTGTGCTTGGGATACTTCAAACATGTAAATTTCCACACGCCGGTTTTGTGCACGGCCAGCCATAGTGTCATTGGATGCAATCGGCTCATACGAGCCACGGCCATCAATGTGAATGCGGTTCGCTGCAATATCCTGGTTTACCAGGTAATTACGGGTGCTGGCTGCACGATTGACCGACAGCGGATTATTGATTGCATCGGTGCCGGTACTGTCGGTATGGCCGATGATTCTGGCCTGAGCTGCAGAATTGCTCATCATTCCAGCGACCAGACTGTTCAAGACGGGGCGCATTTCCGGTTTGATGTCGGCTCGTCCCGTGTCAAACGAAAAATCTCCCGGCACATTCATCTTAAGCTCATTACCGGGTGTTTGGGTGACTTCAATACCGGTTCCTTCAGTTACCTGTTCCATCTGCTGGCGCTGCTTTTCCATATGCGACGACCAGACATAACCGCCCAATGTGCCAACGCCTGCACCAATACCCGCACCCAGTGCAGGATCACCGGCAATTACGCCGATGATGGCGCCAGCGGCAGCACCGATACCGGTGCCCGCCGCTGTACCCTGTGCAGTTCTTCTTTGTGAATCTGTCATGCTGGCGCAGCCAGCTAACAGCACTGCTATTAGAACAATTAAAACCGGTTTCTTCAAGAACATGTTAAAACCCCAGTTGTCTGCCATATTGGTTGTTAACCATATGCGGCCAGTTTCCAGCCGTTGTACATTTGCCCAGAAACTTGCCGCGTGCGCTAAAAGTCTTGTTCAGGCTGATGCCGCCATGACTGTTAAACTTGATGATATCGAAATAATCCTGAACAAAACCTTTACAACCTGAAACCACGCCGGAGCCCTGCAGCATTCCGGCCATGCACAGTACGGTGCTGCAGGAATCTTTTGCCTTGGCAGGTGTGACAAACAAAAACATCAATATTAAAAATCCAAGTAGTTTTTTCATCTATCGGCCTCCTCTGGAAATGTAATTGCCGCTGTTCTCAGCATTCTGCCCGGCTTTAACCGCATTCATCAGCGGTTCTATACCTTTGATGGGGCTGTTTCTGCGTAATGCGGATACACCATAAGCGGTTATTGCCGCAGTCGTTCCCGCTGCCGCAACCAGACCACCGGCGCTATAACTGCCGATTCCGGCAGTCGAACCGATACTGCTGCCGGTGACGATCCCTGAAATCAGCGGAGGAAGTTTGGAAATCAGTACCCATAACGCTATGGTAAAAACCAGCATGACGGCGAGTTCTTCATAATTCAGAATATTCGTGGACATCTTGGTGTAGAAGCTTGACAGCAACTCACCACCAATTCCAACAATTAACAGCATTACAAATAGTTGAACGCCAACACCGAGAACCGTTTTAAAGTAGTTGATGGCAATATCTGTTGTCCATTTGGCGCCCCCAAAGCCTAACAAAAATATACCGGCATAAAGTAATACCCACGACGCAACCAATAGCAGTAACATATTGACTGCTATTACTGCCAAAATAACAATGATTGCCAGGGACATGATAAAACCAAGAAAGCTATCGAGGGGTTGTAAAATGGTAATGTTGTTTATGGATCTTTCGAGAATTAAGAAACCAATATCCACAATACTTGTGTGACTGGCGCCTCCCGGTAATCCGGCAGCACTTTTTCCCAAATCTTCCATGGAATAGATGATGGTTCCAGCGATGTTGTGGCCAGAAACAGCGTTGGTCAACAACCAAAAAAAGAATCCGGTAAAAATAATGAACCGTGTGAATTCGGCAAAGAATTCACCAATATCAGCCCTGCGTAACAGCATCATGCCGAATGTCCACACCATTGAAATCAATACCAATGTCCAAAACAGTCTTTCTGCTGCACCTTGTATAACGCTTTGCCAGGATTTAACTTTGCTACCAAATTTTTGAATTACTTGATCCAGTACGCTTTGATTGCTTACGGGATCAACATATGCTAATTCAGCAAATGCATTGACAGAAAATGCTGCCAGGATTATCAGGATTGTAAAATTAATAAGACTTATCTTTCGCATTTGCTTATCCTCTTAGCTAATTAAACTACAAATCAATTGCTAACCTGTTTATTCACCAAATTCTTCGATATCCATTACAGACCAACTTTTTCTTTCTGGTAATTCGCTTAATTCTTTTTTTGGCTCCTTTGTTTCGATAACCCCATCACCATCCTTGGAACAAGCCGGTAATAGAAACAAAGGTAATAAACATACGATGAAAATAATCAGGTGTTTCGTTCTCATGATGATCTCCTTTAAACAGAATTTAATATGCATCCCTAACTGACCATTTTTTTCCGGGTGGCAATGTTTGCGGGCTCAATCGTTTTGTGGCTGCTTCCCGCGCGGCCTGCCACATCGCTTTCTGGTCGACATCGGCCTGGTTCTGGGCATTAATGGCATTGTGTTGCGCTATGAGTAAATGGCGGATTTGCAATAGTTGGTTTGCCTGGTGAGCGGCGAGCTGGTTGGCATATTGCAACGCCTCCATTTGCCCTTGTGCGGTTTGGGTGCGTTGTTGCAGGATTTGCAGTTGCGCGGCATCCAACGGAATCTGTTGCGAGTGATGATCGAGGCCGCGCAACACGGCATCGTTGGCACTCTTTTGTGCATCGGTGCTGGCTTCCTGTCCCTGTTTTAAAATACCCCACGCCGATTCGGTGCAATTGCCGTCGAGATTGAAACACGGTGAACTGCGGTAGTAATTGACATTACGGAATCGTTGCAGATAACCGTCCAATCCGCCATAACGCTGACCGTAATAGCGGATGGTGTCGGTCATATGCATGAGCTTGTTCATCGTATACTGCGCCTGTGCCCAGACATACGCCGGTGGCGCCAGGGTATTGCGGATCATGTTTTCGTATTGCTGCAATTGCGTTTGGTACTGTTGTATCTGTTTCAAGGTCTGCGATACATTTTCTATCGCGGCAACCGTGGTTTGCTGGATGTTGGCCGCATCGATAACGGGAATGCCGCCAGCATTGGCGTTCGTGCCAATCATTGCAAACAGGATTGCAACGATACCTGCTATTCTTTTCCAACGAGTAAATTGATTGAAATGATGTCTGATGTTTGTCATGGGTGATTACTCCTTGCATAGTCAAATGATTGGTAAGGCTTGTTGAACACCATGTCCTTGGTCACGATGATGTTGAACCGGTATCCGGGTCTGATTTCAAGCGTTGGTGAAATATTCATGTTTTTGCGAATCAGATTGGCGGTGACCAATCCCAGTTGCTGGCCGAGCGACTGACTCATGATGCTGCCTGCATTCTGCCGCCCGAATGCGCTGCCCGAATCGCGCTGACTGTAAGTAGTGCCTGCTACAATCGCTGACATGATCAGCGCTGATCCGAAGATGCGCAGATAATGGTTGTTAACCTGATCCTTGAATCCGGCATAACCTACACCGTCGGCCCCGGGCATAGCACCAATATCCATCGTTTTGCCATCCGGAAAGATAATGCGCTGCCAGGCAACGAGCACTCTGGCTTGACCAAATTCGACTTCACTGGAGTATGTACCCACCAGGCGGGAGCCTTGCGGAATCAAACGGTATTTGCCGACCGGCGAGTCATAAATATGCTGACTCACCTGTGCCATGATTTGTCCGGGTAATTCGGAATTGATTCCGGAAATCAACGTTGCCGGAATAACAAAACCGGTTTGCAGGACGTAAGGCGATTGCGGTTTTTTAACGTCGCTATCGAGTTTCCAGCGATCATCTCCATCTTTGGAGTCGAAGCGGGCATAATCATTGGCATAGCCAGTTGCCGAGTCGTTCAACAACATGGGCGCTTCATCGTCATATGGATCACCGATACCGGCGCCAGCACCAACACCCGTACCCAGGCCGCTTTGTCCTTGCCGCAAATGCGCAAGACGTGCATGATACGCGGCGGTTGGGTCTTCACGCAGATTCGCATCGATCTGCTGGCGTACTCTGGCCATCTCGGCCAGTGCTTCCTCGCGCGAAGGCGTGTTGCCGGTGCCGGTATAGTGCGGTGCAGATGCGGCGCTTCTGGGTGCAATCACATTGACATTGGTTTTGGCTTTGATCGCTTCTTCAAGCTGTTGGCGTTTGAGCAGACGGATATGTTCGAGCTCGACATCGCGTGAAGCATTGGAATGATCCAGCGGTGGCGGCGCTGGCGGCAAATCCAGATCGGCTGGACGCTCAATAATAATTGCCTCGCGCCAATCTTTGATAAACCGGTCATCCGGTATGTCAGCCGTTTCCGGCTGTACTTTGGGTTCGATAATACCGCCGATATAATCCTTGGCAATCAGGCTCGCAAAATTACTGCTTGACTGGGCATCATGATTGCTGTCGAAATCATAGACACTATTTCGATCGGTTGCACGGTTCATCGCCACAATGCCCATGAGCAACATAAAAATCAGCATGATGGCGCCAAAGATATACAGCGGCAGATTGTTGACGCGGCGCACGCCGACACTCTTGGAAACCACATCGGGGGATGATTCGGGTGATAGCAGTTTAGAGTGACTTGTCATGACAGTGAATTCCTCTTCTCCTTGCCTTTTCCTGTTTGCACTTATTCCTTGCGCACCCACAATCCCGCCGGTTGAATCTGTCCGGACTGGGCAATAAATGCGCGTGTCAGTTGCTGATCTTCAATCAGGATGCTGACATGATATAAATCATCCGATTGGTCGATGATATAACCGAGTGTGATGCTGTGATTTTTGATGCTTTCCTCACTGATTGGCGCATTGCTGGTATTCTCTATGTCTTCAGTTGAACGAATTGCGGCCAAGAAAGGATTTGCCGGGCTGGTGCTTTCCAGGACAGCAAACCCATCACTGCGTAGCTTATCGATTAACACCTGCCCGAACAGATCATTGGCGTTATGGCGTAAATTAAACTGTGTGGTTGCTGCCGGATAAAGCCGTCCAATCTGATCGGCCACATCGTCAGCCATGACTTTGCTGTATTGACTGAATGCCGGTGACGGATTCTGTATGAAATTGCCATAGAGTTGTGTTGTTGCACAGCCACCCAGTAATAGCAAAATAACTGTACAAATCAGAACAGATTTGTTGATGGAGCATCTACTGGGTTTGGCAACATGAAATTGTGGCAACATGATCAATCCCCCCGTGTAATCATGATACGGTTCTGATTGCCGCCAACACCAGCCACCAGGATTGCCTTGTCAAATACCGCATCAACAATGTAGCGGTCTCCCTGCAGGCGGTAATTGACCATGACGGTGTCGTCTTTTTTGAACAGGCCGCCTTCGCGGTTTAACAGCAATAGCGTCGGCGCTTCAGTCTGCGCCATGACTTTGGGCATCTGGATAATGGTTTTTTGGCCGTCGTTATACACGCGTACCGGTTTCCATACTGCATTGCCGGATACCGAATACGCAAAATCGAGATTGCCGAGATATTCACCGGTTTCCGGTATTACACGCGATTGCCTGATTTCCAGCGCACGATTCTCCTGCGCTTTGATCGCATCCCATTTAGCCAATGCATCTTCCGGATAAATGAAACCGACACGTGGCATGAATTCACGTCGGTGTGAACGTAATCGCATGTGGTAGGTTCTGCGATTGGTGGTGACGACAAGCGATGTTTCCAACCCCACATCCATCGGCTTGACGATCAAATGCTGCACTTCATTGGAACCTTGTCCGGTAATGGCCGGTTCTATCAACCATCTTGCCTGATCACCCAGATGGATGGAGTTGACCTGTTCACCCGGTTGTAATTCAATATCACAGACCTGCAACACCGCACAAACAATGCTGGGCTGTTGTGCGCCGAACAGGAAACGGATCGAACCGTCAGAACCTGCAACCGGTTTGATACCCTGTGCGCTGTTCGCCTGCCACTTCTTTGCCATCGCGATGGCTTCACGTTCCTGCTGGGTCAACTGCGGATTCTTACCGCTGAAATAGGCTTCGGTCAAATTACTGGCAGAAACAGGCGCCATCCATCCAATGAATAAAATCGGCACCGTTAAAGTAAACATACGTTTCATGGTGGAACCTCGTTACGATTGTCGTGACCAGGAGAAATCCTGGATATAAATTCCCAGCGGATTGTTTCGTATCTGTTCTTCGGTTGTGCTTTGCGTCGGTGGCCGGTGGTAGACACGTAACAACGCACGCATTTTGAACGGCGCTTCCAGCGGATGGCCTTGCCGGTCATAGACTTTCTCGAGCCAGTCGACCTGCCAGGTTTCAGGCGACTGCGGAATGACGGAAATGATTTCAACATTCACCGTTTGGGTTTCCGCTTTCTTGAACGGACTACTGATATCAGTGCCATTAAACCATTCATTCGCTTTGGCCGTTGCCGGGTCGTTGGTTCTGAGCATGGCGTACGCTCTGAAAATGGCTTTGCGTTGCAAGGCAATATCAGGGGTTACCATTCTGACATCGTTTATGAAGGAAGCGAGCGAGGCATGAACTACACGCTGGTCAGCTACTGCTGCAACATCGGCACGGGAAACCGCAATTGCTTCACCAAGATTGTTGACTTGTACCACATACGGGATAAATTTCGATTGGCTGCCGATATAAATCATGCCACCAACACCCGCTAACGCGATCATCAGGCACAGAATCGCCAGCATCTGCCACATGTTGCGTGACGATTGGACAGAACGCATATGATCGTTCCAGGTGCGGCGGGCGGAGAGATAAGGATTCTCCGATTCACCGGCACGGCGACCGCCTTCTATAAAGGTTGATGAATCAATATCATCATCCTTACGGGTGTCGACTTTTCCTGTGAGACCGAAACGGCGGTTTTTGATTTTTTCGGTTAAATCACTGATGGTACTCATGCGGCCACTCCATAATCCGATAGTTTGAGTCCTTTCATTGCCAGCCACTGATTCACCCAGCCATCACCGTATTTGGCGCAAAGGTTTCTAATCGTGGCAATCGATTCCTTGTCGGTTGAGCCGACAAAAGCGAGTGCCAGTGGCCCAAGAGCAAGCTCATACAATCGTCTGCCATTTTCCGATACGGTGTAATAGTGCTGTTTGGGTACGGCAGTTGCCAGGATTTCAATCTGGCGCGCATTCAATCCCATACGCCGGTACAGTGCTGCGGCTTCTTCGTCGCGTGCGAATACGTTGGGTAGGAAGATTTTGGTGGCGGTCGATTCGACAATGACATCGAGTATGCCGCTGTTGGCGGCATCCGATAAACTTTGTGTTGCCATCAATACCAGGCAATTGTTCTTGCGCATGACTTTGAGCCATTCACGAATCTTGGCGCGAAATACCGGATGTCCGAGCATAAGCCACGCTTCATCGAGCAGTATGGCGGCAGGCTGACCCTGCAAGCTGCGCTCAATACGACGAAACAGATACAACAAAGTTGGCAGTGCATATTTCTCACCGAGATTCATGAGTTCTTCGATCTCGAAGGTGGTGAAGCTGGATAAGTGTAATCCGTCTTCCTCGGCATCGAGCAGATGGCCCATCATGCCGTCGATGGTGTATTGTTTAAGCGCTTCACGTATGGCCTCGTCCTGGATCGTTACCAGAAAGTCGGATAAGGTATGCGAGCCGCTCTGGTGCATATTGGTAATCGCGAGACTGATTTCGTTACGCTGTTGCGGTGACACGGTAATACCGTTTAATTCCACCATGGTGCAAATCCATTCCAGCGCCCAGGCGCGGTCTCCTTTGGATTCAAGAAACTGTAATGGACAGAACGCCAGTGTTTCATCATCACCGGCAACGGTGAAATGCTGCCCGCCAACGGCTTTGGTCAACGGGTACATCGACAGTCCTTTGTCAAAACAGTAAACAGACATGTTTTTGTAGCGGCGAAGCTGTACAGCAATCAGTGCCAGGTGGGTAGACTTACCTGCACCGGTCGGGCCGAACATGAAGGTGTGACCGAGATCGCGCACATGCAGATTCAACCGGAATGGGGTTGCGCCCTGTGTGACGCAATGCATGAGTGGTGGCGAATTTGGCGGATACATCGGGCAGGGCGCCTGCGCTTTGCCGGTCCAGATGGTATTGACCGGCAGCAGGTCGGCGAGATTCATCGTATTGATCAACGGACGGCGTACATTCTCGACGCCATGACCGGGCAGACTGCCGAGATACGCTTCCATGGTATTGATGGTTTCAATTCGTGCGGCAAAACCCAGATGGTTGATGGCTTTTTCCACTTTGCGTGCGGCTTCTTCCAGGGCTGCACGGTCTTCCATCATTAAAACAACGACGCTGGTATAGTAGCCCTGTGCAACAAACCCGCTGTTGGTTTCCGCGATTGCGGATTGCGCATCTTCAGTCATATTGAGGGCATCTTCATCCACATGACTGCTTTGCAGGTTGAACACCTGATCGAAGAAGCCGCGTATCTTTTGTTTCCACTTTTTGCGGTATTTGTCCAGATGTGCGACGGCTTCATGCGTATCCATAAAAATGTAGCGTGACGACCAACGATAGATACCGGGCAGTTCCGACAGGATATTAAGCATGCCGGGGGTTGATTCCAGCGGGAAGCCTTCAATCGATACGGTTTGTATAAAGTTACGACCAACTTTGGGTACAACACCGCCCCACATTTCCTGACCGCCGAGAATGGTGTCGAGATACATCGGATTGTTGGGCAACACCATCGGTTGATCGTTACCGGTAATACACAGTTGCAGCCACGACAGGAAATCATCAAGTGTCGTGGCAGTGCCGTCTTCATTGACTTGTCTTTTGCTTTTTAAGCGCGTCAAGTCAAACGTGGAGGACAGCCGCGATTCAAAGTTGGCGCATTCGCGCTCGAAGTATTGCAGCAGGCTGTTGGTGCGCGCTTGCTGGTTTAATTGCACTGTGTCATCATCAAACATGAGTTCGACAAACTTGCGCTGTGCGAGCATCGGCGGCAGGAATGTCAACGTGACAACAAAACAACTTTCGTACAATTCACCGATCCGCTCGAACAGTTCGCGGCGTTCCTGGTCAATCGCTGCCGTTACCGGATCGGGGTAATTTGACAATCCCTTGTCCGAATACCCAAGTGCTGGTTTGCGAATGGCATCCACATGAATCATCCAACCGTTACCCAACCGTGATAACGCCTGATTGATGTGTAATGACACCTGTTCACGCTCGATGTCCGTACTGCTGGCGGTATCGGCGCCACAGAACTGCCATGCAGCCATCAATGCGCCGTTTTTGCCGACTATGACACCGTCTTCCACAACGGCGGCATATACCAGCAAATCGGCAAAGCCGGTATCTTTGGATCGGTACCGGTCGAGTTTGAACGCTTTTTCCGTTTCATGGATGCGCATGAAAAGTATCAGCAGCAGCGACGCACCCAATGCAGCAATCAGTATGGTTATGGCGGTAATCATTGGAACTACTTTTCCATATGCGGCGGGTTGATGGTAAACGGCGTACTTCTGGCCGGATAGTATTTTTTGTAGCGCAGCTGGCGCAGGTACAAATGGCGCAACTGTGTATCGTGTTTGGCCATCAGGCGCAGTGCAAAAAGCGCGAAAATCCAAAGGGCTACGCCAAACAAAGTGGTCTTGATTTCCATTGCCGCAAAAATGGACGTGGCGGCAATCAGGATCGAGAACATTACCAGCTCCCGGTCACCGCCCATGAAGAGATTCGGACGGTTTCCCGATTGTCTGATCGGTATGGTGCGTAATGCCATAACAGACCTCCTGTAAAACGAGAAAGTTACAATTACTGCTGTTACATTTCGGGTGCTGTTAAAATTTCTGTTTCCGGTTGGTTTGCTGTATCCACACCAGCCGGAATCACCGCTCCTTGAAACAGATTGGTCATGATGTTGTTGGCGCCGACCAGTAACGCCATCACCAGCACGATAAAAATCAGCGTGCGGAAAAACGCATTCAATTCACCGCCAAAAATTAAGATGCCACCGGCCACAACAATGCCGACGATGGATAAGGTAAATGCAACCGGACCAGTTACGGAATTACGCAGATTTACCAGCCACGTTTCATACGGCAGCGCACCACCGGCGCCAACTGCTGCCAGGGTGTTATTGGCAAACAGAAGCAAACCCAGAAACATAAGAATCAACAGTGCGTAAAACAAATAGGTGTTATGGTTGTTCTGCTTCAGCTTCATGATGAACTCCTAAAACAGTATTACAATCGCCGGGTCTGGTAATTCCCTCTTCTAAAACCGTAGACTTCAAGTATTTCGTGCACCTGTCTGCCATGTTTTGTACGAGCAATATGGATCACCACATCCACCGCCTCAGCGATCAGCGGCTTGATTTCAGCCGGCGCATGGTTGTTCCTTGAAATGAGTGATTCCAAGCGTGTCAGTCCTGACAAAGCATCATTCGCATGTAAAGTCGCCGCGCCACCTTCGTGACCGGTGTTCCAGGCATCCAGCAGATCAAGGGCCTCGGCGCCTCTGACTTCACCGACAAGGATGCGGTCGGGGCGCATGCGCAAGGTGGTTTTGAGTAGTTGCGTCATGTCGACATCAAGCGTGGTGTGATACTGCACAAAATTCTGAGCCGCGCATTGAATTTCACCGGTATCTTCCAGGATAAAAATACGCTCGTCCGGATCGTTGAGCACCATCTCGAAGATGATGGCATTGATCAGTGTTGTTTTGCCGGAACCGGTGCCGCCGATCACCAGGATGTTGCGGTGATCGCGCACGGCTTGTTTGATGACATTACAATGTTTCGGTGACAGCACGCCATTTTCGACATATTGATCGAGTGTAAAAATGGCAACCGCTTTTTACGGATGGCAAATGTCGGGGAGGAAACTACCGGTGGCAGTTGTCCGGCAAAGCGGGAATTGTCGAGTGGAAATTCGCCTTCGATAATCGGATTGTATCGGGTGACTTCCTTGCCGTGATATCCGGCAACGGTCTTGATAACCGCTTCAGCCTGTGCGGCTTGAAGGCTGCCGATACAGGTGATCTTTTGACCAAGCTTTTCCTGCCAGATACGACCGTCGGCATTGACCATGATTTCCACCGTATCCGGGTCTTGCAGCGCAGATACGATTTCACGGGCATCGCGTTCAAGCTTGCGCTTTGCGCGCTCCTTGACCGACATCGCTGATATGGCCGAGGTTGGTGCAGTTTGAGAATCGGGTAATGGTGATGCTGATGTGCTTTGCATTGTCATATTCACACCATACGGTACAGATTGAATATAACAATATAACGAAATTAAAGTTCGCGCAACACTTTTTTAATATTTTTTGTTATTCCTTGATTTTTAGTTTTCACTTTTTTTTTTTCTGACTGCTGCTTTGATTTTTTTACTCTGCTCTTTTTGGCTTCTTTGGTCAGAAACGCACGATTCTTTTTATCCCACTGATCAACCTGATACGCTTCATATTCACTTAACACGCCGCCTTTCCAGACAAAGCCTTTGGGCAGCTTGCCGGGTTTTCGTTTGGCCAGAACCTCGAGGTCGGCAAGTTCCAAATCGGAACTGTCGAGCAACATCGGCAGTGGCGTTTCCAATGCTTCCGCAATCGCCTCAATGATTCTAAGTGACGGATTAGCTTTATCGTTGGTTAGATCGGTAAAGAATGCAATCGATACCCCAGCCTTCTTGGCGAGTTCCGACTTGGTCATGCCTTTTTCATCGAGAATACGCAAAATATTTGTGATCAGAATAAAGTTATACATATAATAACCGTGCTTATTTTGTGGTTTAAGCCGCTTAAGTGACATTTATCATTGTTTTACGGCTTTATTGCTGTTATTTTAAACCAGCAAACACCAAAAACAGAACAATAAAAAAACAACCAGAAAATAAAGAAAAAAGTTAAACAGGAATATAGAGTTTTTAAACAATGCTATCAGGGGAGGAAATGGCAATGTTTTACGATATAATTTCGCTATATATGAAATGCAATCAATAGCAATTAGCTAAAAAACAATCAATCGCACATAATTCCACAGGTATTTACTGCATCGCCAGAGGGATTTAATGTGTGTCAAAAACGCTCATAGCATAATAAAAACACAATTGAAAATATAAGCAGATATCTTATGACT
The DNA here is from genome assembly GCA_024235795.1 of Burkholderiales bacterium. GTDB lineage: Bacteria > Pseudomonadota > Gammaproteobacteria > Burkholderiales > Nitrosomonadaceae > Nitrosomonas. The sequence goes on from JACKLR010000003.1 coordinate 1,004,376, forward strand.
GACAAAAAGCGAGGAATTGTCAAAAAAACTGTAGTATCAACAAAGCATTCAACACCAACAGGGGCAACCGAAATCGATATTGACCTGATTATTGAAGACATACATCAACCGAGAAAGGAATTTAATCAGGATACCCTGCGCGAATTGACGGAAACCGTAAAATTACGCGGTGTGAAATCACCGATATCGGTGCGCCCTAATCCGGATAAACCGGGAACCTATATTATCAATCATGGTGCCAGGCGCTATCGCGCCAGTATTAATGCGGGATTAAAAACCATTCCTGCGTTTATCGATACCGATTACAGTGAGGCCGATCAAGTCATTGAGAACCTGCAACGGGACAACCTGACATCAAGAGAAATTGCTGATTTTATCGGACGGCAACTGGCTGCCGGCAAAACCAAGTCTGATATTGCCAGGCAACTGGGCAAAACCAATCCGTATATCACCACACATGCCGCATTGCTTGATCTACCCGATCCGATTGATGAAATCTACCGGTCAGGACGCTGTACCGATGTGACAGCCATTTATGATTTGACCCGGCTTTATAAAGCCAACAAAGAGGAAGTCATCAGCTGGCTCAACTTGAGTGCACCGGAAGTGATATCCAGACTAGATGTAAAGCATTTCAGCAAGTTCCTGGAGTTGAAAAAGCAACAAGGCGCCATTGATTCGGATGAACAGTCACAACAGGCTGAAGATAAATCCAGCAGCGCTACCGATAAACATGCAAAACATGATGTTCCTGCTTCACTGCTTGATTCGATTTATCACCTGATTAAAAAAGACAATCGCAAACCGCAGGACTTGATTCGTGAATTATCCAGGGATGATAAAAAACTGCTGACAACCAAGGTCAAGGATTATTTTGAAGAAGGTAGAAACTGCCCGAACATGATTCAGTACACCATCAATGCTTTGCAGGACGGACGTTTCTCAGCCAAAGGCAGCGGTGCTTTGCAATTGATTGCTTTTTTATATGGTGCAGAGAGATCAACAAATTTTGATCTGTTTAAAATCCTAGACGAACTTGCCAATCAGGAAGCAGGTTAAAAACTGATTCATGCACTCATCCCTCAAAATTAATCAAAGAGCACAAAATAAAAAATGACAACACAGAAACTTCGCATGATTGTAATGAATGGCCAGAAAATCATTCAGGCACTGGTCAATAATGAGTGGGAGACAACCGGTACCATCAAGAAAGTGGAAGAAGGCATCAAGCCCGGCATTTACAATATTTACCTGGCCCAGAAACCCGAAGACAAAAAACAATATGAAGGCAAGATTCTATACGTCGACAAGGAAAACGAAGTTTTTTATCAACAAACCGGGAAAGATTTTATTGTGCATCAATTAAATTTGGTTAGTGGCAAACCGGTTGCCGGGAAGGATGTCGCTATTGAGTATGATGGGGAGAAAGCACATTTGAGTCAGGCTGATGCGTTACAGAAGAAAAAAGTGCTAAAGATTTGACTTTGACACAATCAATAGGGAGGATGCCTTGTTAACTAAACTGATGCAATTTCAGATACAAATCAAAATGTAACTTTAAACTGGATTATTAGATGTCAGATTCTCCGGTTTTAATAAACGTCACCTCAAACGCCTTACAAGGCCGATATTGTTGCAATCGGTTAGCAAAGGTAAAGGCATCGTTCATCTCGTAATGCTGGAAGATGTCGAGGCCGCGATCCAGGGAAATTTTCCAGCCGTGGTCAGTCACGATATGGCGGGCATGGATCGTGCCGGTGCTGTCGAATTTCCAGGTGAAGTTCACACCCACCGAGTTGGCTGACTCCTTCATCTTCTCAAAGTTGTCTTTTTGCTGATCACTCCTGAATTCATCTTCCACTGTTACTAGATGCACGGAAATTTCTTCATCTGGAGCTTTGTGTTTGACTACTGTTTCCAGAAATTCCATGAAATTACGTATCTGGTGAAATTGACGAATATAAGGATCAGTGACCGTGATCGTGGTTGCGCCTTTGATATAAGGACCAAGCAGCGTATCGAATGAGAGGCCCTTTTGGTTCTCCTGGAATGTGAGGTGCTTTTCCTCAAGGACGGGCTTGGCCGTTGCCAGTTGTTCGGCTGGAGTTTGGGGCAATCCTGGCTGCACATCTTCTACGATTTCTCCGTCGTCACCTTCGGCGATGGTCTTATGGTAGTGGCTGGGATATTCTTCCTCTTCGAGCGTGGTGACAGGTTTGGCCTGTCCATTAACATCAAGATAGGCAAAACAAACATTGCCGTAGGTGGAATCAATTCGCATCAACTGGTCTTTGACGCGCTTGCGACCTTCAATCGCAAATTTCAGCAGTTCTTCAATTTCTTCCTTGGTTGCGCCACCATGTGGAAATAGGATTTTCATCAGGCCGGAGAACGTCTTGTTAATCCCGTCGCGATCCCGTGTCGAGATGTCGGAAGAGAGTGAGAAATGTTCTTTGTAGCGATCCGAATAATCGTGATTGCGCAACGAACGAAGCACCTCTGCCAGATAGTCCACTACGAAACCGTAACCGCTGGAAAACATCTCGCCTCGGATGATGTCGACTTCCCAACCTGGGATATAGAAATGGATACGATCAAGAAACGCGGAGTCATAGAACTTATCGGGCAACTCGCAAAACAGATCAGCGTGCTTAAGCATGTAGGGCACGGTATGCTGTGTGTTGCCCACGAAAACCATGGAGGCCTCCGCGCCCAGTGTTTCGACCCCTCGCGAGAAGGATTTGTTGGCCATGTAGTTCTTCATGATGTCGACCAACGCTTTGTCCACACGTTTTTGCTTTCCGGCAAATTCGTCAAAGGCAACACAATCCCAGTAACCAACCAAACCGATTTTCCCAGAAGAGTTGCTCACGAACAGCTTGGGAACAGTGACCTCGCCCCCAGAAATCAGGATGCCGTGAGGCGAGAACTCCGAGTAGATATGAGATTTTCCGGTTCCCTTGGGGCCAAGCTCGATCAAATTGTAATTGCGCTCGCAAAACGGAATCAAACGGATCAGTTGTATCAGTTTGCTGCGCTTGCCGGTCATCTCGGGATTGAAACCAATGCTTTGAACAAGCAGGTCAATCCACTCGTCGGTCGTAAATTGCTTGCGTGCTTCAACATAACCGTCAAAATCAAACTGAGAC
>JACKLR010000004.1 GCA_024235795.1 Burkholderiales bacterium
GCCGCTGCCGATGATAATTTCATCGAGTGGATTCCAATGACAGCTAGAAACAGATGCAGGATCAAAACGCAGCACGTTATTATTTGCATAGTGCTTGCGCCACCCGGATGTCAATGCCCATAGTTCACCCTTGAGGTCGGTTATGACAGCGCTTTGCGTCCATGACAACAAAGTCGGAATGACCAGACTAACACCCTTACCGGAACGCGTCGGTGCAAAGCACAGTACATGTTCAGCGCCGCTGTGCTTAAGATAACGTGTCGTTCCTGATTTATCGCGCCATGCGCCGACATAGACAACATCACCGCCTTTATTCTTTGTTGACAGTAAACCGGCGGCTTCAATGTCTTTCTTTGTTGCCCATCGCGCTGAGCCGTACAAGCTGCGATTTGCGCGGCTGGAATTTGCGAGCATCATCTTGACGATCAACACCAGAATCAGCCCAACACTGGAAAACAGAATACCGTAACCGGCAGCCAGATCGAATATGCCCGAATGTTTGTCATACCACTGAATACTCCAGATCACAATCGACCAAGGCGCATAGAGTTGATGAAAGTGTGGCCCAAGCTGATCCTGATAATTGAATTGGTGCGCAAAATACTGTGTGGCAACCTGAAATCCGCCAATCAAAAAAACAATGGCGAGTAATCGGATGATCAAAGTATCTTTCTTTGCGTTTCTGTTTTCCGGGAAACCCGGGTTGTATTTGTTCATCACAGACTCCTTCGATACGTTGAAGTTTTGGATCGTTTCTGAAATAGAGCATATTTCATCAATTGACTGCGGCGTCGTTCGAGTTCGGGATCATCAAATGTGACGCGAATTCTGTTTTGTGCTGCAGCCTGTGCAACAGACTTTCTAAAATCATCCGAACCGTTCACCGACAAATGGTTGCCGTATTTGTCGATAGCAATCTGCAGTACATCAGCCAAAGAATTATCTACATTCTGCTTACAGACAAACAATCGCTTGCCGTCATCACGAACAGCCGTGGTGCCAACTCTGTAAAATACCGTGCCGTCTTTGGTTACAGACTCAATATTATTGTTTCTGTACTGAATGTTATTATATTTATAGCCAGCAATGTAATCACCCAAAGCTGCACCAGTTCCGTTGCCCCTTTTACTTCTGGTGCGCAGAACTAAAAGTGCTTCGTTATTGCCATTTCTGGCTTCAATCGTAAGCCAGTCAAGCCAGGCCATTTTCCGGGAATCGGTTTTTAATTGCGTATAGGCTTCGCGGTAATCACGTTTTATTTCATCCAGAGTTGTTTTAAATTGCAGACTCACGGCTGCATACAGGGCTTTCTTGCCAAGCGGACCGACTTGAACATGCTTGATGACGCTGCGTTTACTTCTAGCCTCGTGTTTGGCACGTTCAATCAACCGATTGCGGTGTTCCCGCAATTTAAGCCATTGGTCTTTGCGCCATGAAGCTGCATTGGTTTGTTGCTGCTGGTAACGCTCGTACAATTTGTAAGTATCAACTTTGTTTTGCAGCGGCCTGGGTTGATAGTGGTTGGCTTTTGATTTTGACGCTTGGGCACTTTGAATATTGATTTGTGATGTATCTATAGCCGGTACAAAAGCACCCAATCGCTTGATCAGATTCGGTTTCGATAAAGACCGGTCAACAGAACTGGCTTTAACGGCAATACCATTTCCGGCAACAAACACCAGACCGTTGCCGCGTTCCTTGATCTTCAGGCCATGATTTTTCAGCGCCTGGTGTAAATCCTTCCATGTGTCAGCTTGTCTGATGTCATCGATGCATTCTCGTTGTATCCAGCCAAGCAGACTTTCAATGCCTGCGTTGAATTCGATGTCCTGTATGATTCGCTCTGTCTTATCTATCCGGGTTTCGTGATTGACCTGGATCAGTCCGTATTCGTGTTCGATTTGTTCACAGACTTTTGCGACAATCTTGTAGTCGTAATACGGATTATGGATTGTTAGTTTTCTTGGATGAATCTTGTTAATCGCAATATGGATGTGCTGGTTATCGGTGTCTTCATGCACGACACTAATGCGCTGGTGTTCTGAAAAACCCAGCGCATCACAGAACCGCGCTTCGATTGCATTGAGATCGGTATCAGACAGCCGCTCATTCTCAGGAAAACTCAGGATCAGATGAAAGGTCTTGTCAGACCTGGCGCGCGTATTCATTGCCTGCGTATTCTGTATTTCTAACAGCGATGCGGTGAGTTCATCTGTAAAGCAATTCGTAGCTGTTATGCGGCCAACACGTTCACTGGTGCCCTTAGTGTCAGTCAGATAATTGACCAGCGCCGTAAAGTTACTTTTTCGTAGCGATTTGATCGGAACGATTTTAGCGATCATGATTGAGCCGCTCAAGTGTGATTTTTTTGTAACTGCAAAACAGTCGATAACATAACAGTCTGTGTTTCTCGTATTGATTGAAGTGTGTCTTCAATTTCGTATCTTCCGACGATTTTGACTTTGACATCATTGGTCAGCCACATTTTTAATAACCCCCCTGCCCTGCCCAGATCGGCGTTTATTTTAAGTAACTGCTCAATTGCTTGATTGTCGATTCGGCTCTGCACCGCGTAACCCATGCCAACCAGCCGCATATATTTTGCAACCGATAAACCGGTCTCATACGCTTTTGCTTTTATTGCCACCTCTTCTTCGTTGCTAACCGGCACACGAAGATGTTTGTTACGTAATCCTGGCATTACCCTACCTCCCCTCTTTGGTGTTAATGGCCTCGCAGAGCAAGATTCGTTGAACACATTTATGTGTGAATAAGACTGATGTGAAGTTTGGTAACTTTAAAAAGTTAGCTAACTTCACATATCTTGCCCTGTAGTATCTCATGATTATAGATGATAAACCATTGACAACTGTATTTACAATGAATAATATGATACTTAAATAGAGTTGAAATCAACTGATTGGAAGTAAATTCAACTGAAATAAACAGTGTGTAAACAAGAATCAAAAGAAATAAAGTGAAATCAACAGAAAAATAAACAAAAATATTTTTTAGATGAACCGAAACCATGTCCAAATCTTTATCCGAGAGACTTGCATTGTCTGTTCGTAACGATACGAAACCCAGAAAATCGTTTCCCGACGTATTAGCATTACAACCGGAAATTGAACAGGCGTTAAAAGAAGGCTGGACGATCCGCCAAATCTGGACGCTGTTGCACGCTGAAGGAAAAATCAAATGTTCGTATCAATGGTTTGTCACGCTGATTAATCGCCACGTCAATGCACATCACACCGGCACCCCGTCTTCTATGCAGCACAATAAACGGCGTAACGCCATTTCTACCGAAACCCAGGCTAACGGGTTTAATTACCAGTCAACAATTAATAAGGAGGACTTAATCTAATGGCCAAAATACATATGATCCTGCAAGGCAAGGGTGGCGTCGGTAAGTCGTTTATCGCGTCCACACTGGCGCAGCATAAGCACGCCAAAGGTAAGAATCCGCTGTGCATTGACACCGATCCGGTCAATGCCACGTTCTTTGGATTCAAGAAACTGAATGTTCGGCAGATCAATGTGATGCAAAACGATGAGATCGATCCCAGACGGTTTGACGATTTAATCGAACTTATTGCCGAAGCCAAGACCGATATCATCATCGATAATGGCGCGAGCACCTTTGTGCCGATGTCGCATTATCTGATCAGTAATCAAATCCCTACCCTGCTCTCGAGCATGGGTCATGAATTGGTTATTCACACTGTCATTACCGGCAGTCAGGCATTGATGGACACGTTGACCGGTTTCAAGAATCTGGTCAGCCAGTTCCCGGATGAAACGTGTTTTGTTGTCTGGTTAAACCCTTACTGGGGTGCAATTACCATGGACGGCAAGCAATTTGAAGAAATGAAAGTATATCTTAAGTACAAAAACCGTATATCGGCCATTATTCGTATACCGGAGTATAAGGCGGACACTTTTGGCAAGGATTTGAGTGAAATTCTGCAATCGAAGCTGACATTCGGTGAAGCGCTAGAAAACGCTACGTTACCGATTATGGTGCGCCAACGCTTGAACATCATCAAGAAACAACTTTTTACCAACCTTGAAAATGCTGCGGCCGTACTTGCATGACTCACCTGGATTCCGAATCTAAACGCAGAATCATCGAGTGTGTGGCCGCCAGGCACGGCGTATCACTATCACATGACGATCCGATCTTGATGGTGCACACGCTCAACGAGATTTTGCTCGAGGAAAACGCTCAGGCGCACCGGCAGTTATTGAACGATTTCAGATCGCTGCTGGAGCAAAATGCCTCTCGTTTTGAATCTAGGAACAGCGTCCTGTCCTATTCCAGCAGACAGCACACACAGTCCGATATACGGCTACTGGCCGAAACAATAATGCAACAAATTGATGCACGTTTGAACGAGAAGCTGACAGATACAGCAGCGATTGTAAACAAGGCAAAGTCAGCATCCATCATCTATCTGGCATCGACCACTATACTCATAATTACAATCATTATTGTCTTACTCATTCTCTGACACGACGATCTACGCTACCAGGAGTCGTAAATATGGACACATACACAATTGATAGTAAAATAAGACATTTATCAATCAGTGATAACTCCGTCGCCAGTCATCAATACAAGCCTGTGAAAACGCCGCCTGAGAAATACATTAAAAGCCCCCAGCTTGACCTGTTCTCGCAATTCGTCACCAATGACAGCAGTTCTGTTTCTAACACGGTAGAAATATGGGAAAGTATTCCCAAATATTTTTTAACACCATTACAAGTCAAGAAATTAAGAACAAAAACTGGACATGCCGATCCCTACAAATTTGAGTATATCCATGATAATGTTAAATATCTGGTAAAAATACAGCCAGCCTTGATTGAACAATCAAATGGTACATATAAAGCTTTTTTTCCAGGTGTAACCGAAGAACTTGTAGAAGAAGCACTAAAGAAATTTTTAACAATACAGAGTCATTGTTTCCATGATCCTGACAAAGTTGAAACCTGGGTACGCTTTTCGTTAAGCATGCTCCATCGTGAACTTAAAGAACAAGGACGTCAGCGCAATAGAAATGAAATCAAACATGCTATTGAAGTAATGAGTCTTTGTGTCTTAACTCTATACAAAAATTCAAAAGAAGTTTGGAAAGGTTCAATTCTTCAAGATCTATTAACTGTCGGTCGCGAAGAATATATCGCAGATAGTAATTCATTACACATTTGCAGATTGCCATTATTCATCAGCCATGCAATAAATCAATTAGAATACCGACAATTTAACTACCGACGATTAATGAGCTGTGATGAACAACTAGCACGATGGATTTACAAACGACTGATAAATCGATATCGCCAAGCCAATTTTATGAATAATTATCACTTCACATATTCTACTATTAAAGAATCTGCATTACTTTTACAAACGAGAGAATCAGATAACCGAAAAAAAGTAATATCCGCATTAAAAGAATTAATCAATAAAAACATCATATATAAATATGATATCCATGAAGAGAAAAAAGGCCGTATTATCAATAAGATTAAATACACAATTTACCCATCTAAAGAATTCATAAGCGAACAAAAAGCAGCAAACAAGCGATCAAAGGATGCTGAAACTAACTCAACCAATCTCTTTGCAAGTCAACTTGTTGATAACTGACCCCAAGTAGTAGGTATAACTCCCACAAAGTAGTGGGCACAACTCCCAATATATCCAAAAAGTAGTAGGTATAACTCCCACAAAGTAGTGGGCACAACTCCCAATACTTTAAAACATAAACAAAAATAACAAAATTAATTCTTACACACATATAAAAGTAGTGGGAATAACTCCCGATTCCACCAAAAAGTAGTGGGGATAACTCCCAATACATAGTGGGAACAACCCCCAATACCACTAAAAAGTAGTGGGGATAACTCCCATAAAGGTTTAAGTAGTGGGGATAACCCCAATAAAGAATATTTTTAAAACTATAACCAGTTATAAATAAAAGAAATAATAATAGAACTAAAATTTCTATTCTTTTCTTTATTTAGTCTTTATATATTAATCTTTTATTAATCGTACTTGTGGATATGTGGATAAAAGAACAAAGGATACCCATCGAGATCGCTTCGCTCTCCTTTACTATAAAATTCCACATATTTAACTTCAAACTCCATTAACTTAACCAAAATAAAACACAAGGCTAATCCAGAGCCCTATTTGTTTAGTAAAAAAGGCAAAAAATAGGAGTCGCCACAAGATTAAACAAACAAAACATGAAAATACCCGTTTACGGAAAATTACCGCCCTCAAACCGTAAACTATTTTGCTTCGCAAAATTTTGAGCCTCTGTAATATTTCCTACTAGACGACAGATTTAAAATAGATTATGGATATAGTTCTTTATAGAGTAATAAACTTAAAACTATCAGAGAACTAAAGATAATAAAAAAGCCGCAGTACAAACGCACTACGGCCTTTTTATTTTTCATCTACAGGAAATCAATAAAACGGCATAGATCAGAAAAAATTAACCATGACCGTCTACTTTGTTGGAATTTACCCTTTGTATCAAAAAGGCGCATTTCACTCATATATTACTTTATATAGAAATAATGTAATATTTTTAAGCCATTTAAGCTTTGTCCACGATATGTTTTCTTATTGCCGTTTTTACCAAAATATGGTATTCATTGGTAATAAGACAAGGAGACAAACCATGGCAAAAAACACGAGTATTTCACTAGGCGATCATTTTGAAGGGTTCATTAACGAACAAATTATGCAAGGCCGATATGGATCGGCCAGTGAGGTAATAAGGGCGAGCTTACGATTGCTTGAAGAACAGGAGCAAAAATTTCAAGCGCTGCAACAAGCCCTGATAGAAGGTGAAAAAAGCGGCGATGCTGGAGAACTGGACATGGAAGCTATCAAACGCAAAGCAAAGAAGAAAGCGGGATTAAGTGCATAAAATCCATAAGCAATCCCGTGCTGAGGAAGATTTAGAAGATATCTGGTTATATTCTTTTGAAACTCACGGAGAACGTCAGGCCGACAAATAATTCATGATTTCAACCGTATATCACCTACGACACGATAATAAATCGTATCAACACCGCACATGTTTTTTCTATAACCTTTATGGATGTAGTCCATAGCCTAGAGTTGTTAAAATTCTAAAAACCCATCTTAAATGAATTTAAACAAATTCTTCTGATATAGACTTTAATAAAAATAACTTACAGTAGTCCTCAACAATACGTATAGCACTATACGTGTATACAGACTAATCGTTAATAGCTATTATTTTTTTTCCTTTTTTTGCAAATAATAAATTCAACGCTTCTTCTATCAATGCTTGGTTGGTTGTTTCTTCTTCCGCAGCAATTATTCTAAGTTGTCGTAATACTGTAGGATGAAAATGCCCACCAATAAGCACTGTATCGGTACGAGAATTAGTTTTCTTTGTTTGTGGTGTTTTACTCTGCTTAATTTTCCTTCTGATTACTTTTTCAGTTTTTTCCTGAGAAATATTATTATTTTTGGCCCGATCTAATACTGCTTGTAAAGAATTATTTGTACTAGGCATATTATTTTTCCTTAGAGTCGTATAGTTTTATACACATATACATGTATAAATTATTGATTTCTTCCGCCGCTTTTCCTGCAGGATCAAACTCCTGAACTGCCTTTCCTTCCGACTGCGCTCTAAAAAATGCTTTTCTATTACCAATCGTCACAGGACAAATATCGGCATTAAGATGTTTTATAGTTTCTTTCGCATCGTCTATTTCATAACCTAACGGAGGAACAAACGTAAAAATTACGGAAAATGGTTTTCCTACCTGACGTACAGCTTCTATTGTATTGAGCATAGACATGGTATCAAAAACCGCTGTCTTGGTCGGTATTAAAACGTAATCAGCTGCTTTCGCAGCTTCATATGCAATATCCCGCGCAACAGCAGCTCCATCTATTATTACCAAATCAGTCTCTGCATCTTTCGCGGCTTTTATCATATGTGACAATCTAATTGACTGTATAGATATCACAGCTGGCGTTTCTTTATTTCTCACATCAAGCCAGAAAGAAGCAGTAGCCTGTGGATCAAGATCAAAAATTGCGGTTTTTTTCCCATCTGCTTCAGACGCAACGGCTAGACAGGTAGCCAATGTGGTTTTACCTACACCACCTTTCTGGGACAATATCGCTACAGTTTTCATATATTTTATAGAATTATAAGTGTAATAAAGTATACATCTACAATAATACACTATATACCTATATACCTATATACCTATATACCTATATACCTATATACCTATATACCTATATACCTATATACCTATATACCTATATACCTATATACCTATATACCTATAAATATATAGGCGTATACATATATAATACTATAATAATTATACAACTATACAACTATACAACTATACAACTATACAACTATACAACTATACAACTATGCAACTATACATTGGGCATTGGGCATTGGGAAATAGAGTGTACGGATTAACGGCTCAGTTGCAACAGATATTATAATTTCAGTTTTCGTACTTTTGTAATCGGATCAATTGCTTTTAATTCTGTATGATCATCGGTTTTTTTAATAGAATAGTATTGTCCTTCTTTTAATTCTCTAAGAGAATCATTTATATCAAAACAGATATAATTAAACCTGGTCTTTTGAAATATTAATCCCTCTTTTTTATCGATATGAAGTATCTGGCCTTCGTAGGTTTCGCCAGAACGGACGGGTAGAGCAGAGAAGAGGTTGTAAATACCCGCTTTAATACCTGCGCCAGCTGCTTTGATTGTGCCGACATTTTCCCACTTGTCGTCGTCGTTTTTTTGTTGAAGTATTTTCTGTGAGTTCATCACAACCAGGCGTTGTTTCATGGGGTTTGTCATAGATGGCGTTAATTTTGGTTGGGTAGCAATCGAATAATCGCTTCTATATCAAATTCTTGGTCTTTGTCCATTCCAACCAGAAATGCAAGCAACTCAATGCCTCGGGATTTTTTCAGTTTATTGTGGTGGTCAAAAAGCTCCTGAGTGAAGTAGGGCAGATCGTTCTCTCCTTTGCGTCCTTTCTCAAAGAAGTGTTTCAACCGTGATGTAATAATCTTTTTTTCGGATTCCTTCAGCTTTTTAAAAGAGATACCGGTCTGCGGTTTTATCATTTTATGGTACAGCATATCCAGTTCATCATAATGGTAGGGTTGTTTGGATTCAGGTTTGCGAGCAGTTTTTTTATTATCGAATTGTTTAGACTTGGTACCAGAATCGGAAGATTCCTGAAATATAAAAGTGTCTTCTTTTTCTTCTTGCTGTGCTTCAAGATATTTTTTGAAATTTAAAATATCCGTCCTGGTAATTTCATCCCCGGTGAAATGATTGATCCAGTTGGATAGTTCTAGTGGAAATTTTTTATATATTTTATATAAAGAATAGATTGCAGTCGTATCAGTACATTTTTCATTATTGTAGATTTCCTGAATAATATCGGGCAAGTCGAGCAATGCGCTAAGCATGGTGATATACGCCGGGTCTTTTCCTAATGATTTGGCAATCTCTGCTTTGGTTTTCCCTAATGCTAATTGTCGTCCAATAAAATCAGCAAGCTCTCTGGATGACAAGCTGTCTCTATGCAGGTTTTCAATAACCTGATCAGCTTCGGAATAGTCGTTATCGATAAAAGCCGGAATCTTTTTTAAGCCAGCCAGTTTACTTGCACGATATCTGCGCGCACCATGATTGATAATATAGGTATTTGGTTTGTCCGGGTTTTCCCGAACGGATATCGGTGACTTAACACCGCGTAATTTAATTGTTTCGGCCAGTTCCTTGAGCGATTCCTGGTTAAACTCCTTGCGTGGTTGTGTTTTGTCTTCTTCTATTAAATCAATATTAATAGCAGTTGCACCATGTGGTATTGAATAGTATGGGATTTTTTTCATGAGAGCGGATTTTATTAAAAAATTCTGTTTGTTAAGTAAGTGGTATGCGTATTCAATATTATGCGGTAAAATTTTGCAACCCCTACAACATACTTAAGCGGCTCAATGGCAATGGCGCTGGATGACGTTTACAAAATAATACTTTCTTCCAATATAAGGCGGCTGATGCGGGAAAACAATATCAGCAGCGTAGAATTATCAGAAAAATCCGGGGTTTCTATCGCTTTTTTCAATGCCCTTGTGAACGGCAGGGAAAACCCGTCTTTACGTATCATCGCTCAGATAGCGCAAGCACTCAATACGCCGCTTCCTATGCTGCTTGACGATACTGATATGGACATAAAAACCATGGAATCGCTTGCGCAACAAAAACTTTATGAATTTCCTGATGAATTGGTCTGGCAGGGCGGTGTTTTGAATAAATATCAGGCGTTTCAGGTTCGTCAATGGAGTAAAGAAAATAAAAAAACATTATTAGATAAATAACAAGACTAAAATATATTGCAATAACTTTTGAATTGCTATATCGTACTACTCTGTCCAGTACGATATACGATATAGTCATGTCAGAAGTTGTGCCAATTGTTTCTGTAAAAACAACTAAAGACCGTGCCAAGCGCAAGCTTGAGCGCGATGCCGGTATCATTGTTTCAGCATTGCAAGACCCTGAAACAGTCGAAGTGATGGTCAATGCAGACGGGCGTATCTGGCAAGAAAAACTCGGTCAAAAGATCATTTGTATCGGCGGCCTTCAGGCTGCGCAAGCCGAAGCGGTCATCCTGACCGTTGCCGGTTATCACGGTAAGGAAGTTACCCGTCATAATCCGGTTATTGAAGGCGAATTTCCACTCGACAATTCGCGTTTTGCCGGACAATTGCCACCAGTGGTTACTGCGCCAACATTTGCTATCCGTAAAAAAGCGGTGGCCATCTTTACACTGGATCAGTATGTAGAAAACGGCGTACTGTCATCCAAACACTGCATTGTCATCAGGAATGCTGTACGCGAGTACCGTAATATATTGGTCGTCGGTGGTACCGGATCAGGCAAGACCACGTTGATCAATGCGATTATTCATGACATCGTGCAAAACGATCCTGATGAACGGATCGTCATCCTGGAAGACACCGGCGAGATTCAATGTACTGCGCAGAACTTTGTGCAGTATCACACCACATTAAGCGTCAATATGACGCAGTTACTCAGAACAACCTTACGCATGCGTCCAGACCGTATTTTGGTCGGTGAGGTCAGGGGTGCTGAGGCACTTGATCTGCTGGATGCATGGAATACCGGCCATGAAGGTGGTGCCGCCACCTTACATGCCAATGATGCTTTGTCGGGACTGACAAGGCTCGAATCACTGATTTCAAGAAACAACCATGCACCGGCTGAAATCAAACCGCTGATTGCTGAAGCAGTGGATGTGGTGATCCATATCGCACGCACAAAGCATGGCAGACAGGTACATGAAATACTTGAAGTCTATGGTTTTAAACGCGGAAATTACCAGACCCGGCGATTGTAATACTGTTTAAGGAGATGATCATGAAGTTGAAACAGAACAACCATAGCACCTTTTTGTTTTACGCACTATTGATTTTCATGTTTCTGGGTTTGTTTCTGTTCGCCAATAACACCCTGGCAGCGGTTGGTGCCGGTGGCGCATTGCCGTATGAATCGTGGCTGGTAAATCTGCGCAATTCCGTAACCGGCCCGGTTGCATTTACCTTATCCATCGTCGGCATTGTTGTTGCCGGTGGCATTTTAATCTTTGGTGGTGAATTGAACGCGTTTTTCCGCACGCTGATTTTTATCGTGCTGGTCATGGCGTTACTGGTCGGTGCCAACAACATCATGACCAACCTGTTCCAGGGGGCAGTGATTCCGGTTGATGTCATGACAGAAATGGGCACGACCAACGAACTGGAAACGCTACCAGAGACAAAACAGCAAAGTAGTTTGTAAGTGTAGTGATTAAAGTCGCTTGAGCTTTGTCAGGCAGTGATTTGACCTGTATCCAGGAGGTATGACATGGCGTTACGAACCATACCGATCAGACAATCAGGCAACCGTCCGAATCTATTTATGGGCGGTGACCGGGAACTGGTGATGTTCTCAATCCTGATTGCAGCCACATCCATTTTTGCGGCAATGGAAATCAAGACCACATTGTTCGGCATTGCGCTATGGATTTTTGCCTTGTTTGCGCTGAGGTTGATGGCCAAACACGATCCGCAGTTGCGCCACGTGTATCTGCGCCAGTTGCGCTACAAAAAATATTATCCGGCTAGAAGTACACCATTTACTATCAACCCACCGCACATGGAAAAGCAGTTCCAATGATTACCGCCATAACCATACTGATTGCTGTGTTGGGCTCATTATTGTTGCTCATGTTGTTTCTACGCATCCGTGAAACGGAGCAAGCATTCAAACTCGATAAACACCGATCCAAGGATACCGGCTTTGCCGATCTGCTGGTGTATGCCGCTGTAGTTGAAGACGGTATCATTGTCGGCAAGAACGGTGCACTCATGGCAGCCTGGCAATTTTGTGGTGCCGATACTGCCAGCAGTACGGATGTGGAACGTGAACAGGTGTCACTGCATATCAATCAGGCGTTATCGCGCTTGGGTAACGGCTGGATGATTCATGTGGATGCTATTCGCAAACCCGCCCAAGGTTATTCAGACAAGGGCTTGTCAAATTATCCCGATCCGGTAACGGCAGCGATTGACCAGGAACGCCGTGAACTCTTTGAGGGTATCGGTGAATTGTATGAGAGCTGCTTTGTTGTCACCCTGACATTCCTGCCACCGATGCTGGCACAGCGCAAGTTTGTTGAACTTATGTTCGATGACGACACGGATAATCCAGACTTCAAATCACGCACCAAAAGCCTGTTGCAGTATTTCGAGCGCGAATGCACCAACTTTGAATCACGGCTGTCATCCACATTTGAATTGGCACGCCTAAAAAGCAAACAGCAGGTCAACGAAGACGGCACCACTATTAAATTGGATGACTTTCTGTCATGGCTGCAACTGTGCATTACCGGCAACGATCAACCGATGGTTTTACCCTCCAATCCGATGTATCTCGACACCATCCTGGGCGGTCAGGAAATGTGGGGCGGTGTTGTGCCCAAAGTCGGGCGCAACTTTATTCAGACGGTATCGATTGAAGGGTTTCCGCTGGAATCTACACCCGGCATGCTCAATATCCTCTCTGAACTGCCCGGTGTCTACCGCTGGTCGTCACGCTATATTTTTATGGATACGCATGAAGCCGTAGCGCATCTCGATCAATACCGCAAAAAGTGGAAACAAAAGATACGCGGTTTCTTCGATCAAGTGTTCAACCTGCAAAGCAGTCATGTCGATGAGGATGCACTCAATATGACTGAAGATGCACAATCGGCAATTGCGGAAACCAACAGTGGTTTTGTGGCGCAGGGTTACTATACCAGTGTCGTGGTTTTAATGATGGAAGACCGCACAGCATTGGAAGATGCGGCACGCAAAGTGGAAAAAGCCATCAACCATTTGGGTTTTGCCGCACGGATTGAAACCATCAATACCATGGAAGCGTATCTCGGTAGTCTGCCGGGACACGGGGTTGAAAATGTGCGCCGCCCGCTGATCAACACGATGAATCTCGCCGATCTGTTGCCGGTCAATACTATCTGGACGGGCAAGTCGAATGCACCATGTCCAATGTATCCACCAAATTCGCCACCACTCATGCATTGCGTCACGCAAGGCGCAACGCCATTCCGGTTAAACCTGCATGTGCGCGATCTCGGCCATACGTTCATGTTCGGCCCGACCGGTGCGGGTAAATCCACACACCTCGCATTGATCGCTGCACAACTTCGCCGATACAAAAACATGTCGGTTTACTGCTTTGACAAGGGACTGTCAATGTACCCGCTGACCAAAGCCGTTGGCGGGCAGCATTTTACTGTGGCCGGTGACGATGAATCGTTGGCGTTTTGTCCGCTGCAGTTTCTCGAATCCAAAAGTGACCGTGCTTGGGCGCTGGAATGGATTTGCACCATGGTGGAATTAAACGGTTTGACGATAAGTCCACAGCAGCGCAACGAAATCAGTCTCGCGATTACAAATATGCACCAGAGCGGTTCACACACATTGTCCGACTTTATGGTCACCATTCAGGATGAAGCCATCCGCGAAGCGCTCAAGCAATACACCATTGACGGCATGATGGGCCATTTGCTCGATGCCGAGGAAGACGGGCTGCACTTATCGAGCTTCACCACCTTCGAGATCGAAGAACTCATGAATCTAGGTGAGAAGTATGCGTTGCCAACGTTGCTGTATTTGTTCCGCAGAATTGAGCGAAGTCTAATGGGCCAGCCTGCCGCCATTCTGCTCGATGAAGCCTGGCTCATGCTCGGCCACCCGGTATTTCGCGCCAAAATCCGTGAATGGCTAAAAGTGATGCGCAAGAACAATTGTTTGGTATTGATGGCAACACAGAGTTTATCGGATGCCGCCAACAGCGGCATCCTCGATGTCATAGTCGAATCGACCGCCACCAAAATCTTTTTGCCCAACGTATTCGCACGCGATGAAGAAGCGGCAGCACTGTATCGTCGCATGGGTTTGAATACCCGCCAGATTGAAATCCTGGCAACTGCCGTACCCAAACAGCATTATTACACCGTATCGGAAAACGGCAGACGGCTGTATGAACTCGCACTAGGCCCATTGGCGCTTGCGTTTGTTGGATCGACCGACAAGGAATCAATCGCCACGATAAAGAATCTTTGTGCCAAATACGGCGATGGCTGGGTAAATCAGTGGCTGGCAATGAAAGGACTCAAACTATCGGATTATGGAGTGGCCGCATGAGTACCATCAGTGATTTAACCGAAAAAATCAAGAAGCGCAAATTCAGTCTCACGGGCAAATCGGGTGAACCGATCCGAAACGATGATGAGTTAAATTCGTCATCCTTCATCGAAGGCGGACGCCGTGCCGGTGAGTCGGAGAATCCATATCTGTCCGCCCGGCGCACCTGGAACGATCATATGCGCTCTGTTCAGTCATCACGCAATATGTGGCAGATGCTGGCAATCCTATGTTTGATGATTGCACTGGCCGGTGTTGGCGGCATGATTTATATCGGCAGCCAATCGAAGTTTATTCCGTATGTGGTGCAGGTCAACAAACTCGGTGAAGCGATTGCAGTTTCACGTGCCGACGTCGCTGCAGTTGCCGATCAGCGTGTGGTGCATGCTTCACTCGCTTCGTTCATCAACGATGTCAGAATGGTCACACCGGATATCGCATTACAGCGCAAAGCCATCTTCAGGGCTTATGCGATGCTCAAAACCAACGATCCGGCAATGGCCAAAGCGAATGAATGGTTTAACGGCACGGATACCAGCAGTCCGTTCAAACGTGCGGAAACACAAACCGTTAGTGTTGAAATCATATCAGTGATTCCCCAGTCGCCGGAAACCTGGCAGGTCGACTGGCTGGAAAAGGTCTATGACCGGCAGGGTCATCAGCTCGAAGCACCTTTTAAAATGCGCGCATTACTGCGCGTGTATCATCGGCCCCCAACACAAAGTACCACCGAAGAGCAAATCCGCAACAATCCGCTCGGCATATACATCCAGGATTTCTCCTGGTCACGGCAATCGTAATGAGGTTCCATCATGAAACGAATAATCACTTTAGCCACCACTTTTTTACTCATTACAGGTGTTGCTTCCGTTTCCGCTAGCAACCTGACTGAAGCGTATTTTAGCGGCAAGAATCCGCAGTTAACACAGCAGGAACGCGAAGCCATTGCGATGGCGAAGAAATGGCAGGCAAACAGTGCTCAGGGTATCAAACCGGTTGCCGGTTCTGACGGTTCGATCCGTTTTCTGTTCGGTGCGCAACAGCCCAGCATTGTCTGTGCGGTATTGCAGGTGTGCGATATTGAATTACAATCGGGTGAGCAGGTCAACTCCATTCACCTGGGCGATCAGGCACGCTGGCTCATCGAACCCGCCATTACCGGGCAAGGTTCCAATGAAGTGCAGCATTTGATCGTCAAGCCAATGGATGTCGGGTTAGAAACATCGCTTGTAGTGACGACCAACCGCAGAACCTACCACATACGGCTGCGTTCACACCGGCGTGAATTCATGCCCAGAGTCGGTTTCATTTATCCGGAAGATGCACTTGCCAAATGGGATGCGATTAAGGCACAGGAAAACCGCGCACTGGAAATTCGGCAATCACGCGTAATACCCGAAACCGGAGAATATCTCGGCAATCTGGATTTTGCGTATTCGGTGTCCGGCAATGCTGTCTGGAAACCGGTACGTGTGTATAACGACGGTCAAAAAACGATTATCCAGATGCCGAAAGTCATGGCGCAGACTGAAGCGCCAACGTTATTGCTGTTAAACCGCGAAGGCGGCTTGTTCAAAAAGGACGATACCGTCATGGTCAATTATCGCCTGCAGGGAGACCGCTACATCGTTGATGCGGTATTTGATAAGGCAATCCTGGTTGCCGGAGTCGGCAGTAATCAAAACCGTATTACGATTACACGGGGGAATTGATCATGTTGTTACGATTCCATCTTCAGAAATTTCAGGCATTCAGACTACAGGCTGTTAACTCAACCCTCAAAGCGGCTACTGTTTGTATCTCTGTTTTGATTTTATTGAGTGGCTGCGCAATGACACAACCGTATGGCAGTTTTATCCAGAACCCGTCACCGGCATTCAGTCAGTACAGCGAGGTGTTAGCCATTGATGTAGCAGATCAAATCCGACGGCTCTATCCGGCAGCATCGACACAGTTTGATTTACGTCATAATGCCAACGATGCGTTTGGGCAGGCATTGATTGATAAGCTGCGCAGTGATGGGTTTGCCGTTCTCGAAAACGTCAGCCCGGCAAATTCCTTTTTGGCCGCAATTCATTCACCAGAAGAATCCGAGAATTCAAACAGCGCGCCAATAATTGAAGAATCCACCCGGAATAACGGTCTGGCATTCGGTTACATCATCGACCAATCGGATGATTTATATCATGTCAGCATCCTGATTGAAGACCAGCAACTGACACGCGCATTTATTGCCCAGTCCGGACAGATTCAACCGGCGGGATTATGGGTACGCAAGGAATAAACGGTAACGGAAAGCCTGGGATATAGATATCATGACAAATCATTCCAAACTGCTGTCACCCGAATCATCGCCCGATGTGGGTTCCAAGAGCGTCGGTGTGCGCCGCGTCAACAATCTGCCACTGTATATCTTCGGCACCATTATGCTCATTTTTATGCTGCTCATGGGCATTGTGGCAATGAACCGCGCAACCGAGCGAAACACTGCCTATGATTTCGACAGTAATCATGATGCCCAATCGGGCAGCAATTTTGCAAGCCTGATTGCCAAGGATTATATCGGCGGCATGATCGAACCTAAAGTACAGCCGGAAACGGCGGAGATACCGGATGACCGGTTTATCAAAGACTGGCGCGAGGCAATTATTATCGAACGGCCAACTGATCTGGATTTACCACCGGCACCGCCACCGCTGGATCATTCCAATGCTTCGCGTGATGCCGAACTTGAACATATCCGCCTGCTCAAACGTCAGCAGTTGGAAGAAGCGATCAAAGCCAAAACCAACGTCAATGTGATTGCGCCCAGAAGTACGGCCTCCGCATCGCAATACACAAATACCGGCAGCACACCGTCACGCGAGGAAGCACTACTTGAAATGGCCAGAGTACGCCAGCAAATCGATGCGAACCTGCGTGAAGACCCAACCGCAGCGTATCATGCTCGCCTTGCGCATCTGCGGCAAGGACAAAGCGGCTTGGGTACCGGTATCGGTGATGACTATGATGATACAGCACCGATGCTGTTGAATGATCCGGTAACCGGCAATGCGAATGATTATGCGCGTTTTGATTCAGCCGATGGTGATGAACGTTGGAAGCTCGATAGCGACGTTAAAAAACCGCAATCGCCTTACATCCTGCAAACCGGTTTTGTGATTCCGGCAACGCTGATATCCGGGATCAATTCAAGCCTGCCGGGACAAATCATGGCACAGGTGAGTCAGAACATCTTTGACTCGCCGGTCGGCAAATACCGATTGATCCCGCAAGGCTCAAGGTTGGTGGGTACATACTCCAGTGAAGTCGAATTTGGTCAGGCACGTGTACTCGTTGCCTGGCAACGCATTATCTTTCCGGATGGCAAGACCATGGATATCGGCGCTATGCCTGGAGCAGACGGTGTCGGTTATGCGGGATTCAAGGATCAGGTGAACAATCATTATCTGCGTATCTTCGGCTCAGCTTTGATCATGTCGGCGATTGTCGCCGGTACAGCCTACAGTCAGCGTGATTCGGGCGGTGCATTCGGGCGGCAAAATGCGGGCAGCATCATGAGTCAGTCGCTCGGCCAGCAGCTCGGACTGGTCACAGCAAACCTTATCCGCAAAAACATGAATATCTCACCAACGCTTGAAATCAGACCGGGATACCGGTTCAACATCATCGTGACCAAAGACATGGTGTTTAACAAATCGTATCAATCATTTGACTATGCAAGGAGTAATCACCCATGACAAACATCAGATGGAACTTCAACCCATTCACGTATTGGAAAAGAATAGCAGGAATCGTTGCAGTCCTGTTTGCAATGCTTGGAACTAACGCCAACGCCGGTGGCATTCCGGTTATCGATGCAGTCAACGTCCAGCAAACCACGGTTGCCGCGATAGAAAATGTGTCGCAGACGTTAAAACAGATACAGCAGTATCAGACACAACTGCAGCAATACGAAAACATGATCCGCAATACGCTCGCGCCACCGGCGTATGTCTGGGCGCAGGCACAGTATACGATGAACAAGCTTATGCATATGACCGATACCATCCGCTATTACGGTCAGCGCTACGGCGGGCTGGACGGTTACCTGCAACGTTTTCGCAACGTGAATTACTACCGCAGTTCACCGTGTTTCAATCTGGATGGCAATTGCACCGAATCGGCTTGGGGTATTTTAAAACAGGGGCAAGAAGCCAGTACCGACGCACAAAAGAGTGCCAATGATGCCGTGCTGCGTGGTCTCGATCATCACTCGCAACAGATTCCGCTCGATGCTGCGCAACTGCAAATCCTTCAGCAACGCACCCAAACCGCACAAGGACAAATGGAAGCATTGCAATATGCCAACCAGCTCGCCGCTCACCAGGCAAATCAATTATTGCAAATCCGGCATCTACTCATTGCGCAACACAATGCGATCAATGCCCAGAATCAGGCCAAGGTTGACCAGGAAGCCATGTGGCAGGCTGCGCGCGAGACAGCTACAAAACGATTGAGTCCGCAAACATTGCCGACCGGACGAAACTGGTTGGTCAGAGATGCTTTCTGAATAATTAATTTAAGGAGAAAAAACGATGAAACCAATCAATTCATTTCTATTAATCATAACCACGATTTCATTTCTGCTTTTATCAGGCTGCGAGCCAACTGACGGCAAGCTTGAATTGAAAGAACCCAGAAAAGAATTGAGTGATATGCCGGAAAGAAAAAACTGGTTAGAGATTGATATAACTGAAGACTCTCCAAACGAATAGTACAAATTATTCCAGATACTAGGAGTAGTAAAATGCCCAGAATACAGCTAACCTTTTTTGTCTTTGTATTTTTGTTAAGTGTATCTTCCAGTTCTTTTGCAGAACTGTCTTATATTGATCCTGCAACCAACCAAAGCGTACTTGATCAGGTTGTTCAAAAGTTTCACGGTAAAGTTAAATCTTGGCAGAACATTATCCAAGGTGCAGCCGAGCGTTTGTTCTGGACACTGGTTCTGATCTCTATGGTCTGGACATTTGGCATGATGTTATTACGAAGAGCTGATATTGGTGAATTCTTTGCCGAATTCACACGATTCATTATTTTTACTGGCTTTTTCTTTTGGTTGCTGACCAATGCTGTATCTGGACATAATATTGCAGGAACCATTATTAGTTCAATGCAACAATTGGGAGGGACAGCAGCCGGACTTTCCAACGGTGCTAATCATTCTAGTATTGTCGATACAGGCATCCTGATCTGGCATCAAGCAATGAATAATATGAACATTCTTGATCCGATAGATAGTCTGGTTGGTCTTGTTTTATCGCTGGGCATTCTGATTATTCTGGCTGTGATTGCAGTCAATATGCTGCTGTTGCTAATTTCATCATGGGTATTGTTATATGCCGGTATCTTCTTGTTGGGCTTTGGCGGTGCCCGATGGACAACAGATATCGCCATTAACTACTTTAAAACGGTTCTCGGTGTCGGTATTCAACTATTTGTGATGCTTTTAATAATAGGTATCGGCAGCGATTTGTTAACCAGCTTTTATTTCAAAATGGGTAAAAACGTGCTGAATTACGAAGAACTCGCAGTCATGCTGGTTTTTACCATTGCGCTATGGGTGCTGATTTCCAAACTTCCCCCACTGATTTCAGGAATCGTGACCGGCAGCAGTATCGGTTCCACTGCAGGGATTGGCAGTTACAGCGCTGGCGGGTTGGTAGCGGCAGCGGGAACGTCTGCAGCAATAACCGCTTATGGTGTATCGGCATTACGCAGAAACAGTCCTATCAAGGGAATTGAGCCACTGATGAATGCGGTTAAAGCCGGGCAGAATGCCGAGAGTAGCGGCAATTACATTTCCAGAGGAGATCGGTAGATGAAAAAGATTCTCACGATTTTTATGTTGATGTTTTTGTTTGCCGCGCCTGTAAAGGCTAAAGATTCCTGCAGCACAGTGCTTTGCATGGCCGGAATGCTGCAAGGCTCCGGCGTTGTTTCCGGTTGTAAAGGTTTTGTTCAGGATTACTTCGATATCATCAAATTCAACAGTCATGGCGGCATTAGCCTGAACAAGACTTTTAGCGCACGCGGCAAGTTTCTGGGCAAGTGCGCAACGGCTGGAAACTGGCCGCATATGATCAATAACCAATATGGCAGACAACTGGGGTTCTAACATGTTCTTGAAGAAATCGATTTTAATTGTTCTAATAGCAGTGCTGTTGGCTGGCTGCACCAGCATGACAGACTCACAAAGTAGGACTGCACAAGGCACAGCGGCGGGCACCGGAATCGGTGCTGCCGCTGGCGCCATTATCGGCGCGATTGCCGGTGATCCTGCGCTGGGCGCGGGCATTGGTGCAGGCGTTGGTGCATTGGGCGGGTATGTCTGGTCATCGCATATGGAAAAACAGCGTCAACAGATGGAACAGGTGACTGAAGGAACCGGTATTGAAGTTACCCAAACGCCAGGCAACGAACTCAAGATGAACGTGCCGGGAGATTTTTCGTTTGACACGGGGCGGGCCGACATCAAACCGGAAATGCGCTCCGTCTTGAACAGTTTAGTGGCGGGTTTGATGAGCAATCCGTCTTCACAAGTGAGAATCATCGGTCATACCGACAGTACCGGCACCGATGCGATCAATAATCCATTGTCGGTCAATCGTGCAGCCAGTACCCGTAATTACCTGGTAAACCAGGGAATTGCTGTGAACCGAATCCACATTGATGGTCGTGGGTCATATGAACCGATTGTATCCAACGACACCGTGGCAGGTCGTGCACAAAACCGGCGTGTGGAAATCTACATGTTTGAGTTGGCACAGGCACCGCAGCACCAAAGGCCGCAACAGCAATACCCACAACAGCAGACTACACCGCAGTATCCGCAGCAACAGCCGGTAAATTATCCACCACAGCCCAGATATTACTGAAATGGTTGATTTGCCGCCAGACATGCAGGAACGTGTCGTTTGTTCCATCATTGCAGCGGTGAAATATGAAATTCCGGCCAACATCTTGTTGGCCATAGCAGAAATAGAAGGCGGCAAGCCCGGTCAATGGGTGCAAAATAATAACGGCACGCACGATGTGGGCAGCATGCAGTTCAATACCGCGTATCTTCAGGATTTGTCGAAATACGGTATCAACGCCGATCATGTTGCACAATCCGGATGTTATGCCTACGATCTGGCCGCCTGGCGAATACGCCAGCATATCAAAAATGACCAAGGCGATACCTGGACGAAGGCGGCGAATTATCATTCAAGAACAACAGAATATAATGCACGGTATCGCGTCGATCTGATTGCCAAAGCGGCTAAATGGGCGGATTGGTTGGGAGAACTTTTTCATATGAAAAGAGAACCGTAATATGTATCGCCTTATTGTCATGAACGGATGTAGAATCCTGCAAAAATATGATCAGGAATGGAAAACAACCGGTTTAATCAAAAGAGTTGAAGGTGATATAAAACCTGGAATTTATAATCTATTCCTATCAGAATCAGTACAGAAAAACCAGTCCTATAGAGGACTACTGCTTTTTGTAGATAAAAAAGAAAATATTATTTATCAAAAAACTGGTCAAGGATATGTAAAGCATGATGCGCGATTTTTCGGTAAAAAACCGCCCATAGGCAAGATTGTAACAATACAATATCGCGGAGGAGCTGAAGCACAAGTTATCAACAATTAGACAAGCGGATGTACCGGGCTAATACATGACGGCGGAATATGCCTATTAGCGATGTTTGTATTCAACTGAAACTTGACGCCGCTGTATACTCTGTTGCAATCTTTTTGATATTCTGGACCTGCCAAGGAGATTTTAGGGGTCGACGGATACATAAATCGGTGCTGTTGAATCGAGTAACCGACTGTCAAAGCCTAACCTTGATTAAAGACCTTAAATCAAGATAACATATCGCCATGAACAAGAAACAACATGGCGGAAAACGTGAAGGGGCTGGTCGTAAGAAACGATTTGACGGGCCTGTAACACGTATACGCGTACCGCAGTCCTGTGTTCCCATGGTTAATCAAATGCTTGAGCAATTGATCGACGACCCAGGCGCCAATACCTTTAAGGGTATTCTCTATCCTGCTAATGAGCCAACTCCGCTTAGGCGTCCCATTTTTTCGTCGTCAGTTCCAGCCGGTTTTCCATCACCCGCAGATGACTATATCGAAGGCCGATTGGACTTGAACGAATACTTCGTTCCCCGCCCATCGTCAACGTTTTATGTGCGCGTTACTGGAGAAAGCATGATCGGCGCCGGTATATTGCCCGATGACATACTGATTGTCGACCGCTCGCTTGACGCCGTACACGACTCAATTGTGATCGCCGTAGTTAATAATGAGTTAACGGTAAAAAGACTATACAAAAGAAATGGGCGAATTGAATTGCGTCCCGATAATCCAGCTTATCCGATCATCCAGCTGGACAAGGAAATGGAGTTGATTATCTGGGGTGTGGTGTCCGGTGTTACCCGCAAACTCTAGTTATCCCCGGCGTATTGCGCTGGTTGATTGCAATAATTTTTATGTCTCCTGCGAGCGGGTGTTTCATCCCGCTTGGAACAAGCGGCCTGTTGGCGTACTATCCAATAACGATGGGTGCATAATCGCACGTTCCAACGAACTCAAATCCGCTGGCATACCGATGGGTGCGCCGTACTTCAAGCACAAAAAACAACTGGAAGCGATGAAAGCCGTTGTTGTTTCCAGTAATTACGCCTTGTATGGCGACATGTCTGCTCGCGTTATGCACACCATGGGGCAATATGCGCCGGATATAGAAGTCTACAGTATTGATGAAGCATGGTTGGATTTGACCGGTATTCGACTGGATGAATTGGACGCATTAGGGCGAGAAATATCCATACGCACTTACAAAAATACAGGTATCCCGGTTTCTATGGGGATCGGGCCGACCAAAACGCTGGCCAAGATTGCCAACCGCATCTGCAAAAAACATGACATTCCCGGGCGGATATTTAATATCAGCAGTGCCGACTCACTCGATGCAGTCTTGGCGGGAGTCGCAGTAGCCGACATCTGGGGAATCGGTCGACGATTGGCAGAAAAGTTGAACAAACAACGAATATTCACTGCCCTCGATCTCCGTAACACTGATGCGGAAGGCATGCGTTCGCGTTACAGTGTTGTCATGCAACGATTGATACTTGAACTGCGTGGCATTGCATGTCTGGATAAAGAAGACGTTAAGCCTAAGCAACAGATCATTGCGTCACGCTCATTCGGTGCGCGAGTGACTTCAAAGTATGGCCTTGTCGAAGCAGTCGCGTTACATGCGACCAGAGCTGGCGAAAAGTTACGTGCGCAGCATTCTGCGTGCGGCGCATTACAGGTGTCAATTCGCAGCGGTCAGCATAATATCCGGGAGCCGTATTTCTCTAATAGCTGCACCATCCGCTTTCCAACGCCTACAGCCGATACCAGACAACTCATAACAGCGGCCAGCAACGGGATAAATAGAATATTCAAGCCGGGTATTCGCTACGCTAAGGCTGGTGTTATGCTGTTTGATATCATACCTCGAAGCCAGTCTCACAAATCGTTGTTCGACACCATTGAAAGCACAGCATCATCGCACTTAATGGCAACGATTGACAGCATCAATCATCAATTCGGAAAGCATACTTTGTTTTTTGCTGCCGAAGGAACACATAAAATGTGGGCTATGAAGCGTAGCCGGATGACGCAAGCTTTTACTACACAGTGGAATGAAATTCCGTTAGTGGGCTGATTTGTGCCACATTGACACAGAGATTCCACGCAATTCAACAAGAATGGTCGAAAACGACTCGAAGTGGACGGTGAGGTAGTGCAATACATTTTTACAGAAATAACGATCAAGTGGAGCACCTTGTTGGACAAAAGATTACATTGTTAACAAAAGCTTTATGTTGTAGTCATAGGACTGTCGTCGGGTGAAGGACTATTTTTTAAATAGTTACGCGGGAGTATTAGAAATTATTTCTTATTATCAACCTGTTTTGGTAGCTTGATGGACTCGTCATAGACCAGATCAGGTGTCGCCTTCAAGGTCTGATGTTTCCAGTTCTCGTTGTAAAACCGGAAGTATTTTACCAACGTGTTTGGTTTCAGATACTGGTCCATCTGCGTAAATTCCAGCGCAGCACGTGAATTACGTTATTATTTAAAGAAAGTGTTTGGCATTCCACCATAAATAATGACTTTGATATTGCTCCGTTAACTGCATTACTTCATAAACTGGTGCGCAACGATGTGAAGCCTAGGTGAGTCGCTTATCCATCAGCGCATCCAGCCCGCCTTCGTCATGTCTATCCTTATAGCGCCGAAATGTGCGAATCACATACACCAAGTAGCAGAACTGCAACTGCGTTTCATCACCGAGTGCAACGAGCAATTTTGCGCTGACTCATTACCAGGCGATTTTGACGACGGGGGTAGAATCGTGCTAGTGAAACGACTCTTGGTGGAAGGATTTTTCACCTTCTGCTAACCTCTGGAATGTGATGTATAGGGCCGATTCAGTTAGTATATAACCTTAAACGTCGGACTATCCTCCGGTCGAGTCTTGCGATGATCATAAATGCGCGTAGTCGCAATATTCGCATGCCCTAACCATTCTTGCACCTTGGCAATATCCGCCTGATGATCCAGTGCATTGGTTGCCGCCGTTGCCCGTAATGAATGCGCGCCGATTTTGAAACCCAGTTTTTCAGAATATATTTGTACCAACTTATAAACCGCATCTGGCGTAATAGCCTTTTGCGAACCTTCAACACGGTTATTGCTGGTAGAGCGAAATAGTGCACCCGTATCTTCCATGCCATGCCCGCAGCTTCCATATACTCATGAATCAAGCCACTGGCCGCAGGATGTAGCGGTACATAACGGGTTTTTCCTCCCTTGCCAGAGACTTTCAGATGTGGCACCCACGCCGTTCTTGCTTAAAATCCTTAACTTTCAACCGGCACAACTCATCCCGGCGCAGCGCATGATAGAGCAGGGTAGCCAATATCGCTCGGTCGCGCTTGCCCTTGATCGTTGAATTATCCGGGGCATAAGAAGCAATTGTCTGGCCTGATGATCACCCAATGCCGGGGTTTTACCTTCATAACTTTCCACCACAGGACGTTTCACACCCTTGACCGGATTATGCGTGACCGTATTTTTATCACACAAATATTCAAACAAAGAGGACAGGGCAGCAAGCCGGTGACGAATTGTCGTACCGCTTAATTCCCGATTCGTCAGTTCATCTCGCCACGCAATAATATGGGCGCGGGTAATAGACCGGAATTCTTCCGGCCGGGCAATGCCCGTAAACGCCATAAAATCCTTCATGGCATTTTCGTAAGACCGGCGCGTCTGCGCATTATTGATATTGGCAAACCATTCAATCTCTGGCGGCACCTCGGCCAACCGGTGAAAATCCTCATTGGTTAAAAGCCGATTTGATTTTGTCGGCAGGGCAGGAGTGTTTTGGGTTGGTTTCATGAGGTTAGTTTACTATTGATAAAATAGGTTATCAATAGTAAAAACCATTTATATTTTTTTCAAAACTAAACACAACCTGCGGCTTTGATGCGAAACTATCAATGGAAAGATAGGCACACTGCCGCGCAAGCGGACTCGTGTGCACGCAGCCTCCATTCGTCTCCTTCAATCCATACCTTGCAGTAACCTCCTTTCGTCAAGGAAACCATCGTTTCAGAAAGGGCACATATATCGAACTCAGATTTTGCTCCAATTTTTATTGATTGCGGCCCAGCGTCGATTCGGTCAAGATAGGTTGAGTGCTCGACAAATAACTTCTTGCCCCAATCTTTTTCAGCTTCGGCTTTAACAGCACTGACAGCTTCGTCTCGTGCCCCTTCAACAGTAACCTTCGCTTCATCCCGTGTCTCTTTAATCGAAACTATTGCCTGATCGCGACTGCCTTCAACATCTTCGGTCGTCTTCGTAATCACCCAACTTACGAAACCAACGATACCGATTGCGCTGACTCCCAAAACCCCAGCGGCGATTTTGAGACCAGCGAGCACTTGTTCTGTCTTTCTCATTCGTGTTTCTAGTTCATCTATTTTATTGTCCATACCTCACTCCTTTAATCTTCACGCAATTGTACGACGTCAACAAATAGTATTACGATAATCAGTCAAAATACCTACTTAAGATATAATCCATCAGATTCATTACCATAAACAACTCAAGCTATGACAAAGCAAAAAGCAAGAGCCATCATTTATTTTTTAATTGCATTATCTGGTCTCATGGCTTTG
Organism: Burkholderiales bacterium; assembly: GCA_024235795.1. Lineage (GTDB taxonomy): Bacteria > Pseudomonadota > Gammaproteobacteria > Burkholderiales > Nitrosomonadaceae > Nitrosomonas. The sequence goes on from JACKLR010000004.1 coordinate 27,120, forward strand.
TCATATGGATTGCTAAAAACAGAAACAAATAAGGAAGATATTTATCTTTATATGGTTATGGCATCAGGAGGAGCCTCTTTCTTTGGAATTGGGGCCGGGTTATTAATATCAACTATGTTGGGTACAGAAATTGATGATCTTAAAGAATATTTCTTTAATGAAGAACATATCAGCTCTAAACATGAAGATGCCAAATATTGTTCAGGTGAATGGAATCTATACCATGTTTCCTTAAAAAAGGATGAAAGAGTATGGATGCATGGCGTAACGAATTTTCGTATAGGCAAAGAACCAGGATCATTACAAGGCGAGATTTATTGGTCTGATAAAAAAAACAATAAGAAAAAATATATTCTCAACGTAGGCATAAGATCAAGAAAACTGATAATTCTTGGATATCAAGAAAATGAAACAGAACAACATCTCGTGATGGCTATTGAAAACGCTACTGCACCTAATATCGATATCAAATGCGGAATCCAATTACACGAGACCTGGGATGGTTTTCCTGATATATCTCCTGTACTAATGTCGAGATATCCGATTACAGATGAAAAATTGGACAATGTTTGGCAATCCGAAGCAGAAAAACAAAAAATAACAATTAGTTTCTCATATAATTAAAATACTACATTTATTCTAGGGGTGGTTTCATTACGCCACAAAGTGTCATAATCAGACAGGTATCACCGAAACGTATCAATCAATGTCTGGAGGAAATCTATAACCTTCCATGCAACACATAAAGCCATAATACAGATTATTAGCTCCAATATGGTAATAATGAAAGATTCACTGGCAGTATTTTGTAAAACTTCAATTAGTTTTATTATCTGATCTATGTTCATAATCACAAAGAATATTTAGTAGTTGATAATAAATCTTACAGCCCGGTTTTATTATGTTTTGCCCGATTTTCCGTTTTTGAAAAACGAGCTTTACCGATACTCTTCGTAATTGTGTATGAATAGGCCAAACCAGGTCTATTAAACCGGTTTAATAAATCAGCTTGTAGGAAAGAAATTGATAACCAATCGGCAGATTTTGAAGAGATTCGTGGACAGAATTGTTCAGAATAATAACGCTAGAAATAGCAGAAAAGATTCATTCCGTCATGCCCCTGATTAATAAAGGACAATTACTATGCAAGGTTTTGCAAAACTTGATCTGACAACTTTAGTAGCGGTAATCATTACCTGCGCCATTCTGTTCGCACCAGCAATTATCTATGCAAATGATTCTGAAAAGGAAGACATTCATTTTTTGCAAGAAGTCCTTTACCTGAAAGGCATGTATAACGGATACATCGATGGAGTTGCCGGACCAAAAACAATTCATGCTGTCCAGCTATACAAGGAACAAATAGGCCTGCCTGTCACCGATCAAATTAGTGATGAGTTAATAGATATGTTGCGAAAAGAAGTAAAACCAATATTGCCATATATTAGCCCTGAACAACAAAATGGCCTTGACAGTGAAGAAGAATTCGCAACAAAAGAAGAACTTAATTTATTAAAAAAAGACCTAGATTTTTCAAAAACTCTCCTGCGAGATTCTAAAGACTCATTCGATGAAACCAGAGACAATCTAGAAATAGCAATGGGTTCTCATTTTATTTCTAATTTCCGTGAATTACTTACCCTCCTTATATCCATTACTGGAATTTTCCTTGGAATAATTGTAACGGTATTTATGGCCTGGCTTAAGTGGTATATGCCGATATTCCGAGAAAAAATAACGACTACCGTTAAACAAGCTCATGGGGAAGTGATTAAACATACTGAACACAGTATAACTACTGGAGTACTCCTAGAGATTAGTTCACATTGTATCAATCTATATAAAGATATTAATCTTAATAAGAAAGAAGAGAGCGATTCTAAAAGATCCTGCGCACTTTATGATAGCTATCTCCAAATAGCTAAGAATATATCAGCCGCTGGTTACAAAGCCGCAAAAAACCTTGAAAAAATTAATACTGAATTAACTCCTAAAGATAAAGAAATGATTAATTGGTCTAAAAACAATAGACTATTTTATATAACAACGCCCTTTATTAAAAAGACTGATGTTATTAAACAAACAGAGATTAAAGAAATTTACAATGAGCTAAATAAAGTTATCAAAACCTATAGTAAAGATGTTTACGATAACTCTTGGTGGTATATGGAAGAAACGTTAGCCTGGGCTGAATACAATATGGGATATAAGGACATATCAGAAATTACAGAAAAGGTTAATTGTCTAATTCATAATCCTCTTCTTTCTCTTGAATGGAGACGTGATACTTACGAGAGATACATAAACCATGAGCCAAAACACCCGATTACTAAAATAAGTGGCCTTTTAGAACCGACCTAGCCATCCGCACTCTTTTAATCAAGGATGAACTGGCTCCGGACCAGGGCCACTTGCTATCGGAAGAACAATTTCTATATCCGTTGCTTTTCCCACACTCGCATTCTCAAAAATATTTTTCATGACATATCTCCTTTTCTTCACTATATACAGATAACGGCACGAATTGCAAGTCCATTCAATCCTCACCAATTTTTAATCTGGTGAAAAAATCGTCCGGCGACCGACAGGCTGAGGCTCCAGATACAACCGGTCGTAAGTATCGGCAGCGCAATCATATCCGCCGGAACTTATATATCCGTCTACAGGATTACCGAACTTATCCCCGATAATCACCGGCTGCCCTGTTTCATCGCACGGTGTCAAATACAAATAGGCTGCCCTGACATGGTCAATCCCGTACCGTTCGGAAAACTGCCTGTCCTGATAAAGACGTTGGAATAATTCATCAACAATATGCATCGCGCCACCATATTTGCCTTTCATTTTTCTCTCCCTATGTTAGACAGTTTTTATTATTCATAGTTACACTCTAAAATTGTAGAAAAGAGGAATTAAAGCCCGGTTAATCAATCCCGTTCCCTGCCATGATCCTTGACCCGGCTGCGTTCATCGCGCCTGCGCCGTCTGTGTTTTGTGCAATCTCCCGCTGTTCCCGGGCTTGTTTTTGTTGCTGCTTACGGGATTGTTGTGCGGCTTTATAGTTTTTATTTTCCCGGTATTTGACGAACATTCCTCGGCGGCGTTTTTCATTATTTTCTACACGCTGCGGACAACGGATTTTTCCTTCTTTTTTCTCGTAGGATTCCACCAAGGTACTGTGTAGGACCAAATTATGCCATCATAGGTAATACTAAAACTCATTATGTTCTTTTCTTCGATCCAAAATTCAACAATACGGTGTCTACTATCGAAGGAAGGATGATTTATGTTTGCAGGCTACAACAATTAACCTCAATATAAATTTATGATATAAAAATCAATACTCTGACTTATTACAAGGCATGAACATGGGATTAAGATTTCGTAAATCAGTTAAATTGGCGCCCGGTATCCGTATGAATTTTAGTGGAAGCGGCATAAGCTGGAATTTTGGGCCTAGAGGCGCATCAATAAGTGTAGGTAAACGCGGAACATACTTAAATACAGGAATACCGGGCACTGGATTATATTCGCGGGAAAGAATTGATACTTCAAATTTAAACACAAAAACCCCCACACAGAGTTTTAAATCTTCTTCCAAGCAAACAACGCTAACTATCACTATAAGAATAGAAGACGATGGAACGATTGAATTTCTAGACTCAGAAGGCAATCAACTACCTGAAAATATAATTAATTTGGCGAAAAAACAGCAAGGAACATACATTCAGAATTTAATACAAAATAAATGTGATGAAATCAATTCTGAGATAGAAGCAATAGGCGAAATTCATTTATATACGCCTAATCCGGAAACAAAACCTAAATATCAAGAGCAAGAATTTACTGAACCAGAACCTATAAAGCCAATACCAAAAAAAATTGGATTTTTTGACAAATTTTTCAAACATAGACAGTTAACTATAGAGAAAGAAAACAAAAATAAAGAAGATTTATATAATGAAGAACTTAATGCGTGGCTTGAGGCAAAAAAACACCATGAAGCAAATGAGATAAAAAAAAGAAAACTTATAGAAAATGATATCTACTGCGATATAAATGCAATGGAATTATTTCTTGAAGAAAATTTGCAAAACATAGAATGGCCTCGTGAAACATTAATTTCAACAGAATTTTTTAATAACGGTGATCAAATATTTATCGATGTTGATCTACCCGAAATTGAAGATATACCCAATAAAAAAGCTTCGGTACCGAAAAGAGGATACAAATTATCCGTTAAAGAAATGACAACAAGACAAGTGCAGCAATTATATATGAAGCACGTACATGCAATCGGTTTCAGAATTATTGGCGAAACATTTTATGCTTTACCAAAAATAAAGAAAGTAACATTATCTGCATATTCTCAACGACCAGATAAATCAACAGGACAAATTTGCGATGAATACTTATATTCCGTACAAGTTGATAGAAACTTATGGTCAAGAATAAACTTTAATAATCTACAAAGTCTTGACATTATTGAAGCATTAACTCAATTTAATATCATAAGAAAAATGACAAAAACAGGAATATTTCAAGCAATTAAGCCTTTTAATCCTGATTCATGATTTTGGAATGATCATCACATATACTTTTTAAGATATTCGGGTGTGTCATATTTTTTACATGCTTCATATACATCTTCTTCAGGATATTGAGAAAGTTCATTAGTAATAGACTTAAAAATATTACTTGCTTCTCTTGCTTTTTTTTCTTCACCTTCCATACTATATTTATATACCTTGGCTTTGTAAAAAGCCCAATCTTTACATATTTCCTCTATTTGTGGCATCCATTTTTGTGCAATACCTTTTTCGTTTATATTTTCTTGTATATCTAATTCTGGTTTTACAAAATTGTCAGGGGAATTTGTACTTCTTACAAATGAATCCAAAATTACCAATGTTATAGCAACAAATATAATTCCTAACGCAGTACCGCAACCCATAGGTTTTCTATCTAATTTAGTACCACATTCAGGGCAAGATTTGTCATTCTCTCTAAATACAGTTCCGCATTTTTTGCATTTAGCTAATGACATTGTTAAAACTTTTAACCTAATAAATTTTCAAGTATCTGGTTTTTTTATCGACAAATACTTTCACAAGGTACTCCGTCTCTATCACGATCTAGGCGAGTCAAACCACATTGATTTAAATAAAACATAGCTTCCTCACAACTAGACATCTGACCACAAGTACTTTTACTACCACAAGAGAAACCGGAATTATTAACGGGTTGTTTTCTGATTTTTTCTACTTCATTAAATTTAGGCGAATTATTGCGTTTTTGTTTTCGCCATTCCCAAGGTGGAACCCGTTCAGATTCGGGCAATGACCAAAGCCCTATTTTATATTCTCTTGCCTTTTCTTCTAAAGAAAATAAGTTTTGATCTTTAGCATATTGACGGTATACCCACGCTGCGCCGATTTCTACCATCGTTGCATTTACATCAACACCATCAACATAGACGCGACCAACTAAACGGCCATATCTATCTTTATCAGTGACGTTAATGGTTACATTCTTATTAAAAATAAGATCAGATAATTTTTGCTTTGACCGACTGCCGTAAGGTTGAGCTGATTCTGGTGTGTCAATTTCAGCTAATCTAACTTTAATTTGCTGGTTTCCAGAAATCAATACTGTTATGGTATCTCCATCAGAAACACCTACAACACGTCCATTATATTCCTGTGCATTTAATGCCCAAGGAAATAAAATAAAAATGATTAAAAAGAAAAATAATAAATATAAATATTTATTTGAAAATTTAATCAAAAACATAAAATCAAAGTAATTTATTTGAATTTATACTAGGTTCTTCTGAATTACATAGACAAGAAGGACTTGTTGATCCATCACAACAAGTTATCCTTCCACTAGAGCAACCACAAACCCCGCCGTGACGAGAACAACAACCCCTACGTGCAATTTTTTCACCTGATTCGATTGAGTCGGTTACATATTCACACGATATATTATCCTGGGTAGTAGCATCACCTTGTATTTCTCCGGCAACTGATGAATTAGAAATAAATAAAGCTGAAAGAAATATAATTGATATTTTCATACTAATTTCTCCTACCAATCCAAGATATAACAACCAAAGAATACAAGGTCATATAAAATTCGACAAATTTTTACACTGTAATATTTCCTACTGGTTGTTTATGAAAAGATTATAATAATTGTAGCGGCTTGCAAACATAATCCGCAGAACCTGGTTAAGCAATTTTTTTGATACTTACCGCCTTTGCCTTATATTTAATAAGGACAATACACACTCTCCATCATCGGAAAATGTTTTACATTGCATGTAACAAGGATAAGGTTTTTACATTCAGCAGAAGAAGCAAGTAGCGCATCAACAATGCCAACGCCGTGGCTTTTGCCATACTGTCGCCGATACAAACCACCTTTAATGGCCGCTTCATCATTTAAAGGGATCACTGGGAAGTGCCGCACCAAATTATCAAGCATAGTGCGTTCCTTGCCCTCTCTAACTCCTGCATAGAGCTCGGCAACAGTGAGAGCTGATAGGAAAGGAGGATTCTCTAATTCTTCCAAGAACTGCGCTGCTTTTTCGTTACCACGAAAAAAATCAATTAAGACGCAGGTATCAAGAAGATAATGCGCCATTCTAACGATCGAACTCCTCACGAATAGCCTGCATACGCTGCTCTGCGTTTTTGTCGTTCGACCACATACCTTTCATGTCATGCAGGGCTTGTTTCCAATGGTAGGGCATGACATTCTTTTCTGATAGCAATAAATCAACCGCCTCACGAATAAGCTCGCTTTGGCGTGTTCCAGAGGTAAGTGCAAGAGACTTGAGGGCTTGCTCTTGTTCCTTGGATAGATAGACTTGTGTACGTACCATAGAATCTTGTTTCATATACATTACTGTATATGTTTTGTTCAGATAATACAAGCCATTTTACAGTTTTGAACGAATCCGCAAGGGCGAAGCCGTAAGTTTCTGTTCAAATGTTCCCGCTACCCCGTGGTATGCGATCCTTCAACACTAAACACAACCTGCGGCTTTGATGCGAAACTATTAATGGAAAGAATAAGCACAGTGCTGCGCAAGCAGACTTATGTGCACGCATCCTCACTTCTTTAACTTCACCAATCTCGGCCATCGGTCATGAATCCAAGTATATTCAGGTGGCGTGTCGATGGTAACCACATAAACCCGTTGTTCATTTTTCCGTTCAGCGAGTAATCCTTGAATCACCATGTATTGGCCCAATGGCATCCAATGCGATTGACCACCATGATCTTTTTCCATGAACTGATCAGCGGCAATCAACACCGGTTTTGGATGCCACGGTTTCCATTTTCCGGCATAGATTGAATCCAGTCGCGCCCAACCGCCATTGGGGAAGTCTCTGTTCGCTTCTTTCTTACGGTTGCCCCAGGTAACCCAGGTTACATTTCCACTGCGCAACCGCACAGGCAAACGCGCTTCCGGATTTGGGAAGTAAATTTTTTCACCCTGAAATTCAATACCGCCGCACATTGGCTTTATCCTGATTCATCTTTTTCTATCGGCTGCGTGCTCGGCGGGTTTTTTTTATGCTCATGTCTGGTTTACTGGTTTTGCTTTTGAGATCATGCAGGTTGGCATCTTCAGTAATCAACGCCCTGTCTTTTCTATACAGTGCACTGATTTCATCACTGGTACCGGCTGCAATAACGATTTTTTCCCTGAGGGAACGGTAATCGCTATTTTCATTGTTGGCACTGATGCCAATAACATCACGTAAAATTCCCATTTCGCAGGCTTTCAAAAATACCGGGTGATTGAAATGTTTGTCAGACGTAATTACAAATACTGAACTGACACCGGAGTTACGTGTAAATTTCTGCAGTCTTGCCAGTAATATTCTTGGTGATCGTTCCAGAATCAATACCGGCAACTCGCTAATCAACTGAACGGCACCGGTTGCATTGGTGCCAATCAGACTAAAATATTGATCCTGATGCTTCAATGCCATACCGATTCTTGCCAGATCATCGGGAGTAGCGATGTTTTCCAGCAGGCAGTCGTGCTGCTTGTAGGCGTCATTTTGATAGCCTCCGGCCTGGCTGCCCATCCAGTTGAAGAAGCTGACTTCACGTTTTGGGTTGATAACGCTGTACTGATTGGTGTTGATAATGACATGACCTTTAAATCCCGGAACAAGGGAGGCCAGTTGTGCGGTAAATTGTTCATCATGCCGGGATGCGGTGGCATTCCCAGAGGGGTGATTATGCAGAAGCCAGTAGCCATCGGCTTGTACTTTAAATCGAGTATTGTTCACCCAGTTGCCCAGATGATGTTCAGTGCCATTAATCTTGTCCAGATAAACCGATGACGGTAATCGTGAGCTGATGGCGGTATGGTGGATGATGCGATTTCTGCGTGTATAAAATATGCGCAGTGTTTCAAAGCGTGGATCGCGAAGAATCTGAGCCATTACAGCAAGTTCATGGGCGGATTTGATTTGCCGGTTCAGGAGTGTGGTTCCACCTTGTTCTTTGAAGTCTTTCGGGAAATTACAACCCAGTATCGTGCCACCTGCCCATCTAGCCTGAGATTCAAGCAGTTCGATATAGGCATTTCTGCCGGTTTCTTTTTGTGCTTCGCTGGTATCGGGACGAGTTTCAATGTTGTCATAGAGATCACCTTGATCATTTCTGGTTGGGTTTACAGGAATAGCTTGTTGATTGGCACGCATGATTAATCCTCCTGTCAGTATTAAACCAATGCTCGTTTTTGTGATTTTGCTTTTATTTCGAGTTGTGACTGGTTTTGGGGTTTGGCCTGTTGAAGCTGGGATTGGTGTTTTTGAATTGTGTTTTGCTGAATGGCTTTCTCAATTGCAGTGCCAATCTGTCGCTTGACGGCTTGCATGCCCAATGCACTTTTATTGGCCAGATCGTTAAAGTCGCTGAGTTTCTGTGATTCCTGTTCATTGAGCGCAAAGACTGGAAATACCGCAATACCGTTGACTGATTGCGCCGCTTCCTGCGCTTTTTCCCTGCCAGTATTTTTGCCGTTGAGGGCGATCAGGTGTAGATCGTCATCACCGGCGATAACAATGGGTTTGTTGGGATACTTGTCATGTAACTGTTTCGCAACGGGTATGAGATTACCCGAATCGAATGCTGCCACAACCGGACAATTCATAGCCAGCGATACGGTATCGGCAGTGGAATAACCTTCAGTAATGATGATAGCTTTGGCGTTATCCAGTACTGTTAATACTGACAATCCTTCGCTGTTACAACCCACCACATGGAAGTGACCTTCCTTCTGGCTGCCTGCTACAAACAGCTTGGTGCCGTTTGGCTGTATCGTTTGCGCACTCCAGATATCTCCATTTACATCATAAATCGGCAACAGCAGATCACCGGCAACAAATACAAGACTTTCGGGATGCTGCTCACGCACCGTTTTGACTTCCTGCCGCTCCTGACAGATTTTGATAATGGAATCTTTAGACAGACCTTTCGCATTCTGTGGCACGACTTTTAATCCGTTTGGTCTTGCATTTTTGTCCTGCAGGTAAGGATGATCGACATTGGCAGGCGAGGCAATAGAAAGCAGTTCTTTGACGGCATGCGCCACTTTGGCATACTGCACCTGTTGTTCGGCTTTGCGTTCCTGTTGCTTGATCGCAACCTGCGCGGCAAAGGCTGCCTTTTGCGCTTCGGTTAACGAATAGCCTTTCGCCTTCCAACGTATCTCAACTTTGGTGCGGTGATTGTTAAAATATCCGGCTGGATGACCATCCATATGTACCACATAAAAACCTGATTTTTCACCAGGTCGGTCGCCTTCTAACTTGATGCGGTGTGACAACCCGTCCATGACCGGATGATTGCCGTCCACAATACAGCCGTTATCACGCAGTAACGCAGCAAACTCGCTTTGCGCATCAATGGCGGGATTTTGTTGTACGGTAACATTTTCCGGAAGCCAGCGCTGCAATGCACGGATATCGGCTTTGTCTCCCACATACCATGCTTTGGCTACCTTATCCCAACGTGCACCGGCAGCTTTGGCCTGATCTTTCTCGCTATATGGCACGGCCAGATATTGGCGTGAAGGATTATCACTTTCTTTGGCAGTATTTTTGTTTTGATTTTTTTGAATAGATTCGCCCGTATCTTGTTGAACGGTATTGGTTTGACCGGTTTCCATAGTCTGCCTCCTTTTGTTAAAGTCTGCATCGTTTTGCATGGCCAGCATTTCAGCCTGTTTGCGTTGCTCTTTTGCCTGTGCAATATCATCCAGGGTGCTATGTAGATTGTTACTAACACGCAATTCATCAATGCGGGCAAGTTTCACGCCTTTTTCATATTCGTTGCGCTCGGCCATGGCATCGATCAGCGCGAGTTTTTCTACTGCATCGATGGCCTGAAGTTCCACATCAAAATCCTCTATCCATCGCCAGGTTTGATCATCCAGTTGGACAACAACGTTCCAGAACTCGGGATGGACACCCAATTGATCTGCATCTTTTGTGCGGCCAACGCCGTCGTCGTCAAACTCAACCGTGCAGCCGGACATTTCAACCAGACCGTTCCAGTCAGCGGGAATAGTAAATCCCAGCTTGTCTTTTGATATTTCCTCGAATTCAAGATTGTCGATGCTTAAATTTCTGCTGAACTTCAGTGCATCGGCAACCAGATAAAGAGCGTTTTGTTGTTGTGTTGGCAGGTACTCGATGAGTTTTTGTAGTTGTCGGTTGTTTTGCTGTGCCACTGTGGCAAGATCGGGCGTAAGGTTGGCGGTATACGCTGCGATGTTTTGTCTGATCTCATCCATTTTGATAGCCTCCTGTTCAACCAATTCCTGCTGTCTGGCAAATGCCAATACATAGTCCTGGATTTTTTCCGCATCTGCTGCAGCACGGAATATTTCGGTGGGATCTTCTTCGAGTGCCTTGATCCAGGATGCAACATACGCTGCATGCTGACTGGGATCATGACCTAACCCAAGTTCGTTGCCGAGTAACATACTGGCAATTTCGGCACGTAATTCTTCGCGCGCATAGCCTTCACTGCCAAAGGGATGCGCCAGATCGCGGTTCAAACGTGATTCATGACCCGTCCAATGACCCAGTTCATGCAACGCTGTAGCATAGTAGCGATCCGGGGTTTCAAACTGATGTTTGTGCGGCAGGTGTATCCGGTCTGTTACTGGTCTATAAAAGGCCCGGTCATATTCGCCGTGTTCAATTGCGGCACCGGATACTTGCAGGATTTGTTCTGCACGCTCTATCGAGTTCCAGGTAGGTGGTTCGATGATCAGCTCCGGCAGGTTGTCGATCTGCTCGGCATTAAATACCGAGGCATAAAATACACGCGGACGTTCAAGCTTTACGGTTTCTTTGACGGGCTTGCCGTTGCTATCCAATATCGGATTACCGTTATCATCTTTCCTGATACGCTCATCGGTAAATTTCCAGTATTGAATCCAGGTACTTTTTTCGCCTTTTCGCACCTGTGCACCTAAACCAGCAGCTTGCTTGTACGTTAACCAGCGTGGATCGGCATAACCCTGGCTCATCAGATACAAGGCATTAATGCCTCGATAGCGTTTTTGAGTGGTTGGATTATGCGGAAACGATAATAGCGGATCGCCCGGCTGCCACGGCTTTTGCCATGGGGCTGTGCCTTGTTTTAGTTGTGCGATCAGACTTTCAGCAACTTGTTCATGGTAGGCTTTTCTGGATTTTTCCATGTCATTGCCCTCCATCAACGGAATCCGGTTGATCGATACTGCTATCTAGCGCATCGGTTACACTCAAGGCGTCTTCTTTGAATGCACCAAGCAGTTCCGCTTCATCGGGATCGAATTCAGCCTGAAACCCCGGTGTCTGAGCATCAAACAACTTTTGTGCTATCACCTGTCGTTTCACTTCCCGGTCGTTCTGACCGGTATCAGCGATATCCGCAATAGCCTGAATATCAGACATATCAGCTTGTGTATCATCATCTGCAGAATTATTCATGGCAATCACTCCTCTTGAAGATTGAAGGTAATAACGGGGCGTACAACATGCACAATCTGTTCACGGCCGATGACGCCAAAGTAGCGTGCATCAAATGAATGGGGATTCAAATCGGATAACAGCAGGCACTCGGATTCATTGAGTACTGCATTGAAACGGTATTGCGGCAATGCAGCGCTATAGACATCGGCGCGTATTGGTATGCTATTCGGCAACAATTGACCATTAACCGTAATTCCGGTTTCATCAATTAAAACCGTATCACCGGCAACCGCATGCACCCGTTTGAGCAGTTGACCGTAACCGCCAGGACAATCGCCCGGATTGATATAGCCTCTGGCGATAGCCCAATCAAACACATCGCTTTGCGGCGGACAGAACGCAACGTATGCGTCTTTTGAAACCGGTTCATCAACGATCCGGTACAAACCCACCGGCAGGCTCGGCGTGGTGTTGATATAAAACCCGCCAAACCGCAATACAATGCTCAGCACAAACAGACCGATACTGAGTGTCAGCAAACCAATAGCCAGGATTTTGATTGGCTTTTTCATGATCAAAATCCTGAAGTACCAGCACCTGTGCCAGTGCCAACACCAGTTCCAGAATCATCACTATCATAAGAACCAGCATAAGAAGCAGTAAGCCGGTCGCTTGATAACGGCGGATCAACTTTTGCGCGTGCGGCAAACACTTCATCCTGGAAGTACAAAGGTTGCACACCATAAATCGCAGGGTATCCGGCAACATAGATGATCATGTCGCCCGGTTTGGAAATTCTGCCGTTTGCATCTTTGGTTGCTCCCGGCAGCCGCATGCATTCATCCGGTGTCAGTAAAGCACGCTGCGTTTCCTGTAACGTGCGCGTGACATGGCCGTGCATCATCGATGAGCGGCGACCGCTTGTGGTGATCTGTTCTTTGATCACGGTAGTCTGGCCGGTGAGCTTGGATAAATGTTCTGCCGTTTCTATGCGGTTGGGCGCAAACGCGGTCTGGATATGGCAGTTCGAGGTGATCGCTTCATCATGACCGTATCCCGATTCCCGGCTTTTAAGCTGGTTGATATCCTGGCAGATCAGATACGCTTTGATACCGTAACCGGCGATAAACGCTAAAGACTCCTGGAAGATTTCCAGTTTGCCGAGACTTGGAAACTCATCGAGCATCAACAACAGTCGGTGTTTATAGTGCGTAACCGGTTCGCCGTTTTGAAACGTCATCTGACCGGCCAGCTTGCGCACGATCATGTTGATCAGGATGCGCAGTAACGGACGTAACCGCGTCTTGTCGGTCGGTTGTGACACGATGTACAAACTGACCGGATTGCCGTGGTGCATTAAATCACGGATGCAAAAGTCCGAATCGCTGATGTTGCTGGCTACAATTGGGTCGCGATAGAGCGCCAGATAAGACTTGGCCGTCGATAATACCGAACCGGCTTCTTCTTCGGGCCGGTCGAGCATGTCTTTCGCGGCGGCAATAATGGCGGGTTGCTCGAATGTTTCACCCGCCAGAACCATTTCAGTCCATAGGTCACGGATTGTATCGCGCTCCGAATCGGACAATAATGCATCGACTGCAGGTAAGGTTGCTGGTGTGCCTTCGCGTTCCGACTGATACAGCACATGCAGAATCAATCCGACTAACAGGGCATGCGCGGTCTTTTGCCAGTGCGTTTCCAGTCCCTTGCCGTCCGGATCGACGATCAGATTCACCAGGTTTTGTACATCGGCGACTTCCGT